>NZ_RCWB01000181.1 GCF_018448885.1 Photorhabdus caribbeanensis | reverse complement strand
CAGTAGCGGCGAGCGAACGGGGAGCAGCCCAGAACCAACATCAGCGATAGCATCAGAGGAACGGTCTGGAAAGGCCGGCGAGAGAGGGTGACAGCCCCGTACTCGAAGATGGTATGGCTGGGAGTTCGATGAGTAAGGCGGGACACGAGAAATCCTGTCTGAAGATGGGGGGACCATCCTCCAAGGCTAAATACTCCTGACTGACCGAT
>NZ_RCWB01000180.1 GCF_018448885.1 Photorhabdus caribbeanensis | reverse complement strand
CAGGGTGGGAAAAAGCGGTGAAGAAAAAGGCTGTTAAATCAATGGGAAAAGTCTGCCCGTCAGTATGATGACATCAGGATCCGCCAGACTTATGGGACGGCGACGTGCCGGCGGAAATCCGCGAATACCAGCACGGCCGGCTGAAAATGATCCGCCATCTGGTGTTTGACGGCTGGGAGCTGATAGCGCAGCAGACGCAGCAGTTCACGCTTAATC
>NZ_RCWB01000179.1 GCF_018448885.1 Photorhabdus caribbeanensis | reverse complement strand
CATCAGCGATAGCATCAGAGGAACGGTCTGGAAAGGCCGGCGAGAGAGGGTGACAGCCCCGTACTCGAAGATGGTATGGCTGGGAGTTCAATGAGTAAGGCGGGACACGAGAAATCCTGTCTGAAGATGGGGGGACCATCCTCCAAGGCTAAATACTCCTGACTGACCGATAGTGAACCAGTACCGTGAGGGAAAGGCGAAAAGAACCCCGGCGAGG
>NZ_RCWB01000178.1 GCF_018448885.1 Photorhabdus caribbeanensis | reverse complement strand
GAACTCCCAGCCATACCATCTTCGAGTACGGGGCTGTCACCCTCTCTCGCCGGCCTTTCCAGACCGTTCCTCTGATGCTATCGCTGATGTTGGTTCTGGGCTGCTCCCCGTTCGCTCGCCGCTACTGGGGGAATCTCGGTTGATTTCTTTTCCTCGGGGTACTGAGATGTTTCAGTTCCCCCGGTTCGCCTCATTAACCTATGGATTCAGTTAATGAT
>NZ_RCWB01000177.1 GCF_018448885.1 Photorhabdus caribbeanensis | reverse complement strand
TGTACATCCCCCAGAGTCGCCTTGCCACTCGCCGTCAGACTGATGCCGCCTTGCTCTGCGGTCAGTTTCGTCGTTTCAATGTCTTTACCATTAACGGTGATATCCGTTTGGGCCTGTACATCCCCCAGAGTCGCCTTGCCACTCGCCGTCAGACTGATACTACCTTGCTCCGCAGTCAGTTTCGCCGCTTCAATGTCTTTACCATTAACGGTAATATCCGTTTGGG
>NZ_RCWB01000176.1 GCF_018448885.1 Photorhabdus caribbeanensis | reverse complement strand
TGGACATAAAAACATTCGCCATACGGTACGTTATACCGCGAGTAATGTTGAACGTTTTCAAGGAGTTTGGGGTGTAAAAGGTAGGCGTTAAGGTACGACAGTTAGGACCATTTTGACTATCGAAACATAGCTATTTTTCTGTATAAAAACAGCACCATACAGAGTTAATATGCGATTATTTCGCAAATTTTAAGGATATCATCTTTACCTATACTAAAATTAAAAGCA
>NZ_RCWB01000175.1 GCF_018448885.1 Photorhabdus caribbeanensis | reverse complement strand
ACGGTCAGGCCGCTTTGTTTCTGTTCGGTTTTGGTGATGGCGGTGTGACTGTTTTCCGCGCTGGTGATGTTAATGTTTTGACCGGAAAGTTGCATATCTTGGCCCGCCACTACATCACTGCCGTGAATGTTGAGCTGTTTTCCGGCGCTGAATGTCACACTGCCCTGGCTGCTGCCCACCGTGCTGCCTTTGTTGAGGTTGCTGTCGATATCGGTAGTGGATTTTTGGCTGGCTTTGC
>NZ_RCWB01000174.1 GCF_018448885.1 Photorhabdus caribbeanensis | reverse complement strand
AACACACTCGCAGTAACGCAGAAGCTGGCTTCCGATATAAATGATAATGCTAATAATAAACTGGCAAAAGACCGAAACGGCGCAGACATTCCTGATAAAAATGAGTTTGTGAAAAACCTCGGTTTAAAAGAAACTATTGATAGCATGGAAAAATCCATTGATTGGAAAATCTATCCTGGTCAGTTTGGCATTGGTTCATCAAATGGAATGATTGTACCAGACGGAGATTACAATAACGC
>NZ_RCWB01000173.1 GCF_018448885.1 Photorhabdus caribbeanensis | reverse complement strand
CCCAAACGGATATCACCGTTAATGGTAAAGACATTGAAACGACGAAACTGACCGCAGAGCAAGGCGGCATCAGTCTGACGGCGAGTGGCAAGGCGACTCTGGGGGATGTACAGGCCAAAACGGATATCACCGTTAATGGTAAAGATATTGAAACGACGAAACTGACCACAGAGCAAGGCGGCATCAGTCTGACGGCGAGTGGCAAGGCGACTCTGGGGGATGTACAGGCCCAAACGGATATTAC
>NZ_RCWB01000172.1 GCF_018448885.1 Photorhabdus caribbeanensis | reverse complement strand
CTGGCCCAGATTTCGTTGATTTGACTATATCGTTCCAAGAAGCATTTTTGGGAGGCACATGTTTGTATCCATGATTTGTCCAATTAGGTTCCTTAGCGCTCGGACATGGAGTTAACCCGAACGGGTCTTAGGGACTGCCCCGACACGACCATACTTTTTGGCCGGGATTTTTTCTTTAATAACAACCTGTTAAAGAGCCACTTTGTCCCACTGCACTCACCCGTGCGAACCTAAAACCCCGATGTG
>NZ_RCWB01000171.1 GCF_018448885.1 Photorhabdus caribbeanensis | reverse complement strand
TGACGACGGGGAATACCGTGAGTAAAATGCGTGTATTGTTTAAGCCACTCGCTCTGTAACTCCCCAAATTCCTGAATCGATTTCCAGCCAGAAGCGCCGCATAATACAGCGGAGAAGGCTAAAAAAAACCTGTAAGGGGACATTATTTGAAGCCCTGCATGTGGTTAGTGCTTATGATGTTGAATCCGGTGTAGCCCTATACCATCAGGCAGCCGAAAGCAAAGGTCAGGAAGGTCCGGTTGCCAGACAATTG
>NZ_RCWB01000170.1 GCF_018448885.1 Photorhabdus caribbeanensis | reverse complement strand
GGGGGGGGGGGGGGGGGGGGGGGGGGGGGGGGGGGGGGGGGGGGGGGGGGGGGGGGGGGGGGGGGGGGGGGGGGGGGGGGGGGGGGGGGGGGGGGGGGGGGGGGGGGGGGGGGGGGGGGGGGGGGGGGGGGGGGGGGGGGGGGGGGGGGGGGGGGGGGGGGGGGGGGGGGGGGGGGGGGGGGGGGGGGGGGGGGGGGGGGGGGGGGGGGGGGGGGGGGGGGGGGGGGGGGGGGGGGGGGGGGGGGGGGGGGGGGG
>NZ_RCWB01000169.1 GCF_018448885.1 Photorhabdus caribbeanensis | reverse complement strand
TGAAACATCTCAGTACCCCGAGGAAAAGAAATCAACCGAGATTCCCCCAGTAGCGGCGAGCGAACGGGGAGCAGCCCAGAACCTGCATCAGCGATAGCATCAGAGGAACGGTCTGGAAAGGCCGGCGGAAGAGGGTGACAGCCCCGTACTCGAAGATGGTATGGCTGGGAGTTCGATGAGTAAGGCGGGACACGAGAAATCCTGTCTGAAGATGGGGGGACCATCCTCCAAGGCTAAATACTCCTGACTGACCGAT
>NZ_RCWB01000168.1 GCF_018448885.1 Photorhabdus caribbeanensis | reverse complement strand
ATCAGACAATCTGTGTGAGCACTGCACTCAACCTATCTCAGGTAAGGAGGTGATCCAACCGCAGGTTCCCCTACGGTTACCTTGTTACGACTTCACCCCAGTCATGAGCCACAAAGTGGTCAGCGCCCTCCAAAAGGTTAAGCTACCGACTTCTTTTGCCACCCACTCCCATGGTGTGACGGGCGGTGTGTACAAGGCCCGGGAACGTATTCACCGTAGCATGCTGATCTACGATTACTAGCGATTCCGACTTCATGG
>NZ_RCWB01000167.1 GCF_018448885.1 Photorhabdus caribbeanensis | reverse complement strand
TTCGGGTCTATACCCTGCAACTCATTCGCCCAGTTAAGACTCGGTTTCCCTGCGGCTCCCCTATCCGGTTAACCTTGCTACAGAATATAAGTCGCTGACCCATTATACAAAAGGTACGCAGTCACCCTGATTGCTCAAGGCTCCCACTGCTTGTACGTACACGGTTTCAGGTTCTCTTTCACTCCCCTCGCCGGGGTTCTTTTCGCCTTTCCCTCACGGTACTGGTTCACTATCGGTCAGTCAGGAGTATTTAGCCTTGGAGGAT
>NZ_RCWB01000166.1 GCF_018448885.1 Photorhabdus caribbeanensis | reverse complement strand
ATCGCCTGTCCATTGACGCTGTTGCCTGACGTGATGCGGGTACTGGCCCGATGCTGAAACCGCAACAGCTCTTTCTGGTGCGAGAGCCCGTCGACATGCGCCGGGGCATTGATGCCCTGACCCAGCACCTGGAGGGACTGAATCTGCGCTGGCAGGACGAAGCCGCTTTTGTTTTCTGCAATAAGGCCCGCTCCCGTCTCAAGGTGTTGCGCTGGGACCGACACGGCGTCTGGCTGTGTACCCGCCGTCTGCACCGGGCCCATTTTGTCTGGCCGAAGCAGGG
>NZ_RCWB01000164.1 GCF_018448885.1 Photorhabdus caribbeanensis | reverse complement strand
TGTCTGCCAGTCAATCTCAATCGGTTTATCCGCTACCGGCCTGCCATGCGCATCTACCACCGTCGCCGTGAAGGTATAACTGTCCGTGCCGTTGTTATAGCGCTTCTTGTCTTTATCCACTTCCACCATCACGCCGGTGACTTGATAACTGCTACTCAGCTCCTCAAAGCTCACCGGGCTATCGGCCTTGACCCACGACGGGTTCGCCGCCGCCTTCGCCAATACCTGCACATCCTTCACCGCCGCCGTGCTGGTTAAGGTCGCCGTCACCTGCCCCTGCGCGTTAC
>NZ_RCWB01000163.1 GCF_018448885.1 Photorhabdus caribbeanensis | reverse complement strand
GTTGAAGGTGCAGAACCGGGCACAACCCTCTGGCATCTGGTACGGGAAGCGGCAAATATGTGGGAATAACAGATTATCCACCGACTCATAACTTACGGAGAAAATGATGGAAACTGTAGATGACTTTACCCAGTTGAGATCACAACTGACTGCGTTTACTTTCCTCAATGGCGATGGGCTGACTGTTTCTCGTCTGGGTCTCTCAATTACCCTGTTTTTTAAACAAGGTTACACTCAGGAGAAAAAACAGCGCATTCTGGCCTGTTACCGGCGCTTTCGGGAGGAGT
>NZ_RCWB01000162.1 GCF_018448885.1 Photorhabdus caribbeanensis | reverse complement strand
CAGGGTGGGAAAAAGCGGTGAAGAAAAAGGCTGTTAAATCAATGGGAAAAGTCTGCCCGTCAGTATGATGACATCAGGATCCGCCAGACTTATGGGACGGCGACGTGCCGGCGGAAATCCGCGAATATCAGCACGGCCGGCTGAAAATGATCCGCCATCTGGTGTTTGACGGCTGGGAACTGGTGGCGCAGCAAACGCAGCAGTTTACGCTTAATCTGGACAACCGGGTGGAACTGATGGCCGGGGAAGTGGAGACTCAGTATGCGGTCAGCGCCCCGACCGGCGAGCCGCTGGCGCTGTTCGACCCGACGGGTAAACGGG
>NZ_RCWB01000161.1 GCF_018448885.1 Photorhabdus caribbeanensis | reverse complement strand
TCAGTATTGCCAATATTCCCACCACCATAGCCGGTGAACGCGACACACAAATCGCCACTCGCTGATCCGGCGCTACGCCCAGCGCAATCAGCTGATGGGCCAACCGGTTAGCACGGGCATTTAATTCGGCATAGCTGAGTGTTTGTTCTTCATGCACTAATGCTGTCGCATCCGGGGTTTGCTCTACCTGCTGTTCAAACAATTGATGAATACACCATGCATCAGGATACGCGGTTTCCGTCGCGTTCCAGGTTTCCAGCAACAACTTGCGCTCCGTCGGAGACAGAATATCCATTTCTCCAACCGGCTGTTGAGAGTTAGTCACCATCGCTTGCAGCACCGC
>NZ_RCWB01000160.1 GCF_018448885.1 Photorhabdus caribbeanensis | reverse complement strand
TTTGAGGAGCTGAGTAGCAGTTATCAAGTCACCGGCGTGACGGTGGAAGTGGATAAAGACAAGAAGCGCTATAACAACGGCACGGACAGTTATACCTTCACGGCGACGGTGGTGGACGCGCATGGCAGGCCGGTAGCGGATAAACCGATAGAGATTGACTGGCAGACCGAGCCAACGGTTGACGGGTTAACCCTGACGAAGCAGGGCAATTCGGTGAGTAACGCGCAGGGGCAGGTGACGGCGACCTTAACCAGCACGGCGGCGGTGAAGGATGTGCAGGTATTGGCGAAGGCGGCGGCGAACCCGTCGTGGGTCAAGGCCGATAGCCCGGTGAGCTTTGAGGA
>NZ_RCWB01000159.1 GCF_018448885.1 Photorhabdus caribbeanensis | reverse complement strand
ACTGGGTGGGCTCGCACCGGTTTGTTTACGACCGGGCCGGCCGCATGCAGGAGAAACAGTTTTTAGCGGAAGGGTGCCGGCTGGCGCTGACGAAATACCGGTGGAACAGCCAGAATCAGCTGACCGGGCTGATTACCCCGGACGGGATACCGTGGGAATATCGCTATGATGCTTTCGGGCGGCGGACAGAAAAACGGTGTATCCCGAGCGGTAAGCGGACCACGTATTTATGGGACGGCGACGTGCCGGCGGAAATCCGCGAATACCAGCACGGCCGGCTGAAAATGATCCGCCATCTGGTGTTTGACGGCTGGGAGCTGATAGCGCAGCAGACGCAGCAGTTCACGCTTAATC
>NZ_RCWB01000158.1 GCF_018448885.1 Photorhabdus caribbeanensis | reverse complement strand
CCCAAACGGATATCACCGTTAATGGTAAAGACATTGAAACGACGAAACTGACCGCAGAGCAAGGCGGCATCAGTCTGACGGCGAGTGGCAAGGCGACTCTGGGGGATGTACAGGCCAAAACGGATATTACCGTTAATGGTAAAGACATTGAAACTGCGAAACTGACCGCAGAGCAAGGTGGCATCAGTTTGACGGCGAGTGGCAAGGCGACTCTGGGGGATGTACAGGCCCAAACGGATATCACCGTTAATGGTAAAGATATTGAAACGACGAAACTGACCACAAAACAAGGCGGCATCAGTCTGACGGCGAGTGGCAAGGCGACTCTGGGGGATGTACAGGCCCAAACGGATATTAC
>NZ_RCWB01000157.1 GCF_018448885.1 Photorhabdus caribbeanensis | reverse complement strand
CTACAGTTTCCATCATTTTCTCCGTAAGTTATGAGTCGGTGGATAATCTGTTATTCCCACATATTTGCCGCTTCCCGTACCAGATGCCAGAGGGTTGTGCCCGGTTCTGCACCTTCAACATCAAAAGACATCGCCCCCTGAGCAAAGAAGTACTGCTTGCCCGGCAGGCTATCGGTTTGCCAGATCCCGCTGACCAGTGCCGGGTGGTTGCCTCTCAAAGGAGTTACTTGCAGCGGTCCACGGTCATAACGGGCATACCAGGCCAAGGTGGAAGTTGAATTAAAATGCCCTTCACCATAGAAGTGCAGGGAATCACCTTCTCCCGGAACAAAACGTATCGGACGTATCAACTGGTTAA
>NZ_RCWB01000156.1 GCF_018448885.1 Photorhabdus caribbeanensis | reverse complement strand
GCGGTGCTGCAAGCGATGGTGACTAACTCTCAACAGCCGGTTGGAGAAATGGATATTCTGTCTCCGACGGAGCGCAAGTTGTTGCTGGAAACCTGGAACGCGACGGAAACCGCGTATCCTGATGCATTGTGTATTCATCAGTTGTTTGAACAGCAGGTGGAGCAAACTCCGGATGCGACAGCATTAGTGCATGAAGAGCAAACCCTCAGTTATGCGGAATTAAATGCCCGTGCTAACTGTCTGGCTCATCAGCTAATTGAACTGGGCGTAGCGCCGGATCAACGAGTGGCGATTTGTGTGTCGCGTTCACCGGCAATGGTGGTAGGGATATTGGCAATACTGAAAGCCGGTGGTGCTTATGTGCC
>NZ_RCWB01000155.1 GCF_018448885.1 Photorhabdus caribbeanensis | reverse complement strand
TGTACATCCCCCAGAGTCGCCTTGCCACTCGCCGTCAGACTGATGCCGCCTTGCTCTGCGGTCAGTTTCGTCGTTTCAATGTCTTTACCATTAACGGTGATATCCGTTTGGGCCTGTACATCCCCCAAAGTCACCTTGCCATCCGCCGTCAGGCTAATGTCGCCTTGCGTTGCAGTCAGATTGGCAAGGTTAACCTCCTTACCCGGCTCGGTACTCACCAGACGGATTTTATTCGCATACATGCCCCCCAATGACCCGGTATCAATCGCTTTCCAGGGACTATCACCTTCTCCAGCAATAGGTGCAATAGTCCCATGTTTGAGATCAACCTGGCTGGGGCCTTGTGTCAACGTCAGATTTTTCGCCTGTACTTTGCCATTTA
>NZ_RCWB01000154.1 GCF_018448885.1 Photorhabdus caribbeanensis | reverse complement strand
GATTTATCTTTACTGGCTTCCATCAACCCAACCGCAATTAATACTCCGGCACAGGCGCTGGCGACATATTCAGCCGCACCCACTGCGACCGGAGCTAATAAGGGTATTGGCATATTAACGTCTCCTGATTACCTTATTTTTTGCCATAATAGGTACACCATTGTGAGTATATTCATCAATAACGGTAATAACCTTACTGCCATGATCTGTCATATCACCTAACAGAATAACCGCTTTTGACATGAAAGTTCTCCATCGTTTTTCGATTGGTAAATAACATCACTCCCATTAAACTTCGGTAATTAACGGCAGTAATCCCAAATTCACCAACTGAATTTCAACATCATTGGATTTATCAATATCATCCTGATTCCTTCCATCAAAAATGCCTTTTTTGGT
>NZ_RCWB01000153.1 GCF_018448885.1 Photorhabdus caribbeanensis | reverse complement strand
CGGCCGGAAGGAAACCGAATATGCCTGGCGGCGATAGCGCGGCGGTCCCACCTGACCCCATGCCGAACTCAGCAGTGAAACGCCGTAGCGCCGATGGTAGTGTGGGGTCTCCCCATGTGAGAGTAGGACACTGCCAGGCTTTCAATCCAGTGGAAACCCTCAGCGTAAGCTGGGGGTTTTTGCGTATTCAGGTATGTATCATTTTGTTTGCTTATATTACCGTAAACGTCGTAAACGTCCGGTCATCTCACCTTGTTCTTCCTCCCTGTCCCATGCACGCTACCGTTTCCTTATCTTCACCTGGAGACTGACACCATGAGCCGTAGCCGATATACCCCGGAACAAAAACAGCAACATGTGACCCAATGGCGCCACAGTGACCTGACCCGAAAACAGTATTGCGAACAGCATCAGCTGA
>NZ_RCWB01000152.1 GCF_018448885.1 Photorhabdus caribbeanensis | reverse complement strand
TTCACGGCAGTGATGTAGTGGCGGGCCAAGATATGCAACTTTCCGGTCAAAACATTAACATCACCAGCGCGGAAAACAGTCACACCGCCATCACCAAAACCGAACAGAAACAAAGCGGCCTGACCGTAGCGCTGTCCGGCACCGCAGGCGGGGCCCTGAATTCCGCTGTTCAAACGGTTCAAGCCGCTAACAATGAAAGTGACAGCCGTATCAAAGCCTTACAGGGCACCAAAGCCGCCCTTAACGGGATACAGGCAGTCCAGGCTGCCCGACTGGCCGACGCTAAAGGCGGTGGCGACAAAGCCAACAACAATCTGGTGGGCGTCAACCTCTCCTACGGCAGCCAGTCCTCCCGGTCAGAACTGAAACAGCACCAGACCACTCAACAGGGCAGCAGCTTGATGACCGGCGATAATCTCACCCTCACCGCTTCCG
>NZ_RCWB01000151.1 GCF_018448885.1 Photorhabdus caribbeanensis | reverse complement strand
GGCGCTGACCACTTTGTGGCTCATGACTGGGGTGAAGTCGTAACAAGGTAACCGTAGGGGAACCTGCGGTTGGATCACCTCCTTACCTGAGATAGGTTGAGTGCAGTGCTCACACAGATTGTCTGATAAAAGCAGAGCGCAAGTGAGTCTGCGAAGCTGGCCAAACGGGTCCCCTTCGTCTAGAGGCCTAGGACACCGCCCTTTCACGGCGGTAACAGGGGTTCGAATCCCCTAGGGGACGCCATCTTGCGGGATAACGGGTGAAAGGCGTTGTCGAAATATCTTTAAGCGGATTGAGACAGTCTGTTTAGCGATATAAGCTCTTTAACAATCTGGAACAAGCTGAAAAATTGAAATGCTCAATAATATCGCCGAGGTATTATTGAGGTATCTCTCAAGCTGAACAATCCGAGACTCTTTCGGGTTGTGAGGTTAAGCGAATAAGC
>NZ_RCWB01000150.1 GCF_018448885.1 Photorhabdus caribbeanensis | reverse complement strand
AAAGCTTTTTCTATTAATAATAATGCAAATGTAGTGAGTCAAGAAAGATATGAAGAAAGTCAGAGTTTAAAAACTGGATTTCCACCAGATAATATTACTGTTCATTTGCTCAATAAGGTATTACGTCAGTCGTCAACAATAGCATCTGTTGTGTCTAATTTCATTGCAACCTATTCCGGCAGTGATGTTTTGGACGATGGGGATATAATTAAACTCTCTACCCAATTAAATGAAGCGTTAGAACAAAAAATTGCAACCAAAGTACCAAATGCTTCATTAGCACAGAAAGGTATAACTCAGCTTACAGAGGTGGTTGGTAATAGTAATACACTTTCAGCAACTCAGAAGCTTGTTTCCGATGTAAATAATAATGCTAACAATAGGTTGTCTAAAAGCCAAAATGGTGCAGATATTCCTGATAAAAATGAGTTTGTGAAAAATTTGGGTTTATCGGAAAC
>NZ_RCWB01000149.1 GCF_018448885.1 Photorhabdus caribbeanensis | reverse complement strand
GGCGCTGACCACTTTGTGGCTCATGACTGGGGTGAAGTCGTAACAAGGTAACCGTAGGGGAACCTGCGGTTGGATCACCTCCTTACCTGAGATAGGTTGAGTGCAGTGCTCACACAGATTGTCTGATGAAAGAAGAGAATAACGTTATCGTCATAGGCTTGTAGCTCAGGTGGTTAGAGCGCACCCCTGATAAGGGTGAGGTCGGTGGTTCAAGTCCACTCAGGCCTACCAAACGCTTTTCCTCTTTGCCATTTTCGAACGCTGCATTACTCATGTGCTCGCGCACACTGCGTGATTCGCGTTGAAACTGGCTGTGATGAAAAGGTTTGAATAAAACTCTGCGATGACGGTCTATTTCTGTATGGGGCTATAGCTCAGCTGGGAGAGCGCCTGCCTTGCACGCAGGAGGTCAGCGGTTCGATCCCGCTTAGCTCCACCATACTAAACGTAATTCAGAGTATATTGGCGACAGTATGCTG
>NZ_RCWB01000148.1 GCF_018448885.1 Photorhabdus caribbeanensis | reverse complement strand
TTCACGGCAGTGATGTAGTGGCGGGCCAAGATATGCAACTTTCCGGTCAAAACATTAACATCACCAGCGCGGAAAACAGTCACACCGCCATCACCAAAACCGAACAGAAACAAAGCGGCCTGACCGTGGCGCTGTCCGGCACCGCAGGCGGGGCCCTGAATTCCGCCGTTCAAACGGTTCAAGCGGCCAGAAGTGAAAGTGACAGCCGTATCAAAGCCTTACAGGGCACCAAAGCCGCTCTTAGCGGGATACAGGCAGTCCAGGCTGCCCGACTGGCCGACGCTAAAGGCGGTGGCGACAAAGCCAACAACAATCTGGTGGGCGTCAACCTCTCCTACGGCAGCCAGTCCTCCCGGTCAGAGCTGAAACAGCACCAGACCACTCAACAGGGCAGCAGCCTGATGACTGGGGATAATCTCACCCTCACCGCTTCCGGCACACCAGACCAGAACGGCGATATCCGCATTCAGGGCGGCCAGTTGCAGGCGGGCAAAGACCTGCAACTCA
>NZ_RCWB01000147.1 GCF_018448885.1 Photorhabdus caribbeanensis | reverse complement strand
GATATTGCCATACTTATATCTCCATAAATTCCATCACATACTCTACCGGCGTGTTACCGCTGGCACGGTATAAGGTTTGCTTCGGTTTCGGTGGGGTTTCCGGTGAACGCAGTTGCAGATTTTCTTCTGCCGCACTCTGTACAGTCACCGTTCTGCCTAGCGAATCAGTTTTACCCGGGATGACCTGACCATCGCCGGTGGTAATGGTGTAGGGGACATTCACCAGCGGCTTATCGCTGTGCTCACTGAGCAGGGTATAGCGGGCGGAGTAGTCAAATAGCGCACCGGCGGATTTCTTGCCGGTAATATGGTCAGTCATGGTGATGCTGACCCCTTCGATACGGATATTGCCCATCGGATCAATAACTATCTGCCCGCCTGCGTTCCCAATGATGATTTGCCCGCTTTCAGAGTGCACCGTGATATGTTTACCCACGGTAATTTGCTGGTTATCGGCGACGTTTAATTGATGGCTTTTACCAATGGAAATAGCTTGCTGACCTTTAATAG
>NZ_RCWB01000146.1 GCF_018448885.1 Photorhabdus caribbeanensis | reverse complement strand
AGCGTGGAAAACCGCAATCACACCACGACAAAAACCGAACAAAAACAGAGCGGCTTAACCGTGGCGCTGAGTGGCGCCGCAGGCGGGGCCGTCAACAGCGCGGTGCAAACAGCCAGAACCGCCCGCACTGAAAGTGACCCACGAGTGAAAGCCCTGCAAAACACTCAAGCCGCCCTCAGCGGAGTGCAAGCGGCGCAGGCTGGCCGACTGGCGGAAGCTCAGGGCAGTGACGACAAAGGCAATAATAATCTGGCCGGGGTGAGCCTGTCTTACGGTCGCCAATCCTCCCGTTCAGAACAGCAGCACCGCCAAACCACTCAACAGGGCAGCCGTCTCACGGCCGGGGATAACCTCACCATAACCGCCAAAGGGGATGGCAAAGGTACATCAGGCCAGAATGGCGATATCCGCATTCAGGGCAGCCAGTTACAGGCGGGCAAAGACCTGCAACTCAATGCTCACCGGGATATTCAACTCTCCTCCAGCCAGAACACCGAACAGACGACCGGCAA
>NZ_RCWB01000145.1 GCF_018448885.1 Photorhabdus caribbeanensis | reverse complement strand
AGCGCGGAAAATCGCCATCACACCACGACAAAAACCGAACAAAAACAGAGCGGCTTAACCGTGGCGCTGAGTGGCGCCGCAGGCGGGGCCGTCAACAGCGCGGTGCAAACAGCCAGAACCGCCCGCAATGAAAGTGACCCGCGAGTAAAAGCCCTGCAAAACACTCAAGCCGCCCTTAGCGGATTGCAAGCGGCGCAGGCTGGCCGACTGGCGGAGGCTCAGGGCAGTGACGACAAAGGCAATAACAATCTGGCCGGGGTGAGCCTGTCCTACGGGCGTCAATCTTCCCGTTCAGAACAGCAGCACCGCCAGACCACTCAACAGGGCAGCCATCTCGCTGCCGGGGATAACCTCACGATAACCGCCAAAGGGGATGGCAAAGGCGCATCAGGCCAGAATGGCGATATCCGCATTCAGGGCAGCCAGTTACAGGCGGGCAAAGACCTGCAACTCAATGCTCACCGGGATATTCAACTCTCCTCCAGCCAGAACACCGAACAGACGACCGGCAA
>NZ_RCWB01000144.1 GCF_018448885.1 Photorhabdus caribbeanensis | reverse complement strand
GTCTGGCTCATCAGCTAATTGAACTGGGCGTAGCGCCGGATCAACGAGTGGCGATTTGTGTGTCGCGTTCACCGGCAATGGTGGTAGGGATATTGGCAATACTGAAAGCCGGTGGTGCTTATGTGCCGTTGGACCCAGTTTATACCGGGGAGCGTCTGGCACATATTCTGACTGATGCCGCTCCGGTGATTTTGCTGGCGGATAAAGCCGGACGTGCTGCATTGGGTGAGCAGGCACTGGCGGAACTCACGGTACTTGACCCGAATGCATTGTTCAGCCAGCGGGACGACAACCCGCAGATACCGGCACTCACTTCACGACATCTGGCGTATGTCATTTATACCTCGGGTTCGACCGGGACGCCGAAAGGGGTGATGCTGGAACATCGCGGTGTCTGCAACTACCTGCTATGGGCGCGGAGTGATTACCTCACTGAAAGGCGATGCGATAGTATCGTTTCATCATCGATAGCCTTTGATGCCACGGTTACTAGCCTTTACCTGCCTTTACTGTGCGGCGGCAAGATCCATTTGCTCGGTGACGG
>NZ_RCWB01000143.1 GCF_018448885.1 Photorhabdus caribbeanensis | reverse complement strand
CCCAGACGCAACTCGGCGGCATGGTGGCCGGTAATCCGTGGTTAGCCAAAGGGGACGCCAGCATTATCCTCAATGAGGTCAATAACCATAACCGTAGTCACCTCAACGGCTGGATTGAAGTGGCCGGACATAAAGCCGAGGTAATTATTGCCAATCCTTCGGGCATCACCTGTAACGGTTGCGGTTTTATTAACGCGCATCGCACCACGCTCACCACCGGGCAAGCCCTGATGGAACGGGGCCGACTGAAAGGGTTTGATGTCAATCAGGGGGACGTGCGGATTGACGGGCGCGGCATGGACAGCACACAGCAAAGTTACACCGATATTATCGCCCGCTCCGTGGCGATTAACGCCAAATTACATGCGCAAGACCTGAAAGTGACCGCCGGGCGCAATATTGTGGATGCGGCGCATCAGCAAATGGAGAAAAAATCGATTGACGATGAAAAGCACCCGGCGTTTGCGTTGGATGTGGCGGCGCTGGGCGGCATGTATGCCCATAAAATCAGGCTGATAGGCACCGAAACGGGGGTGGGCGTGCATAATGC
>NZ_RCWB01000142.1 GCF_018448885.1 Photorhabdus caribbeanensis | reverse complement strand
TTCAAAATACTCGGATCAAGCGCTTCCCCGCCAAAGATGATATAGCGCAAACAGTCCGGTAACGGATTGGCGATATAACTGGCAATAAAGGCTTTAAAGGCACTGGGAGTCTGATTCAGCACCGTGATGCCGTGCTGACACACGAATTGATGCAGTTCCTGAGGTGAGCGGGCAATCGCGTACGGAACCAACACCAGTTTAGCGCCGTAGCGTAACGCCCCCCATAATTCCCACACCGAAAAGTCAAACGCAATGGAATGGAACAGGCACCAAATATCCTGCCGGTTAAAGTGATACCAGGATTCCGTCGCCTCAAACAAACGCAGAATATGACGATGCTCCACCATCACCCCTTTCGGCGTGCCGGTCGAACCCGAGGTGTAAATCACATACGCCAGATGCCGTGCCGTCAATGTCGGCACCTGCGGGTTACTGTCCGGCTGATTTGGCAGATTATTCGGGTCAAGTACCGTCAGCCCTGCCAGCGTATTCTCACCCAGCGCATCACGCCCGACTTTATCCGCCAGCAAAATAGCGGGGGCCGCATCGGTCAG
>NZ_RCWB01000141.1 GCF_018448885.1 Photorhabdus caribbeanensis | reverse complement strand
TGATTGACGGCGGCTTGACCCATCTCACGGCCAACACCCTGAACAATACCGGCACCGGGCGCATTTACGGGGACCAGCTGGCCCTCCAGACGGGTACATTGAATAACACCGCCCAGGACGGCAAAGCCGCGGTCATTGCGGCACGTGACCGGCTGGACATCGGCACAGCAACGCTCAATAACCAGCATCATGCGCAGATTTACAGCGTGGGCGACATGCGCATCGGCGGCCAGCTGGATAATACCCTGACGGCCTCCGGTCAAGCCCGTGAGCTCAATAACCACGCGGCGACGATTGAAGCCGGGCGCCACTTGAAGATGAATACCGACCAGATTAACAACACCAACGCCGGGTTGGTGACTCAGGTCGTCGAAACGGAAAAATCTCAGCATCACGACGCGGTACTGAGCGGCCAGACCACCCGTTACGACTGGTCACAGGTGGACACTTCCCACCGCAATAAATACAAAGTGCACGATGCCATCATGCCGGATGGCAGCCGCAGTAATGACTTTTACGAATATCAGTACACCCGGACCGTCAAGGAAACTCAGG
>NZ_RCWB01000140.1 GCF_018448885.1 Photorhabdus caribbeanensis | reverse complement strand
TGATTGACGGCGGTTTGACTCATCTCACGGCCAACACCCTGAACAATACCGGCACCGGGCGCATTTACGGGGACCAGCTGGCCCTCCAGACGGGTACATTGAATAACACCGCCCAGGACGGCAAAGCTGCGGTCATTGCGGCACGTGACCGGCTGGACATCGGCACCGGAACGCTCAACAACCAGCATCATGCGCAGATTTACAGCGTGGGCGACATGCGCATCGGCGGCCAGCTGGATAATACCCTGACGGCCTCCGGTCAAGCCCGTGAGCTCAATAACCACGCCGCGACGATTGAAGCCGGGCGCCACTTGAAGATGAATGCCGACCAGATTAACAACACCAACGCCGGGTTGGTGACTCAGGTCGTCGAAACGGAAAAATCTCAGCATCACGACGCGGTACTGAGCGGCCAGACCACTCGCTATGACTGGTCACAGGTGGACACTTCCCACCGCAATAAATACAAAGTGCACGATGCCATCATGCCGGATGGCAGCCGCAGTAATGACTTTTACGAATATCAGTACACCCGGACCGTCAAGGAAACTCAGG
>NZ_RCWB01000139.1 GCF_018448885.1 Photorhabdus caribbeanensis | reverse complement strand
GGTTGTTAAGCCGGTCAGTGGTAAGGGTCAATTTCCCCTGATTGAACACTGTCCCCTCACGGTTATTCAGGGTGCGGGTATGGAGCGCCAGTTCACCGGTCCCGGTCTGGTTAATTTTTCCCTGCTGATTAGATAAATCTGGGGTTGTGAGGTGGATTTCCTTCGCCACTAACTGGCCGCCGTCGTTGTTAAACTGGCCCGGCGTTTTCGCCGTCAAACGGTCGGCGTTGACGGTAGCGCGAGCGGTACTTATCCCCGCTTGACCGGCGGTGAGTTGAATCTGGCTGGCCGCCGTCTGGCTGTCGCTCAGGTCAATCCGCTGACTGTGGACAGCCAGCGTATCGGCGGCCAGATTTTTCCCCTTCGCCTGAACGTGCTGCGCGGTCAGAATCAGTGAGCCGGGACGGGTAGTGTTGCCGTTATCATCCAGTCCCGCGGCCCACACGCTGTCATGGCTGCTGTGTATTGTGCCTGCGTTGACCGTGGTATCGCCGCGAGCTTCCACCCGGCCCTGATTGCGCAGTGCTCCTTTGGTCTGTAAATTCACCGCCGATTGTG
>NZ_RCWB01000138.1 GCF_018448885.1 Photorhabdus caribbeanensis | reverse complement strand
CATCAGGCCAGAATGGCGATATCCGCATTCAGGGCAGCCAGTTACAGGCGGGCAAAGACCTGCAACTCAATGCTCACCGGGATATTCAACTCTCCTCCAGCCAGAACACCGAACAGACGACCGGCAAAAACAGCAGTCACGGCAGCTCGCTGGGCGTGGGCCTGACCGTGGGACCGGGAGGCACCGGCCTGAGCGTCTCGGCCAATGTCAGTCGGGGCAACGGCCATGAAAACGGCAACGGCGTCAGTCACACTAACACCACATTACAGGCGGGACAGGCCGTCGGGCTGAACAGTGGCCGGGACACGACGCTGAAAGGGGCTCAGGTCAGCGGCGAGCAGATTACCGCCGACGTAAAACGTCATTTGACATTAAGCAGCGAGCAGGACAGCCAGCGCTATGACAGCCAACAACAGAATGCCAGCGCGGGCATCAGTGCCACCGTGGGTCCCCTCACCAACGGCACAGCAAGCCTCAATGCCAGCCGCAATAAACTCCACAGCAACTATGACAGCGTGCAGGAGCAGACCGGGCTGTTTGCTGGCAAAGGCGGCTATCAGGTTAA
>NZ_RCWB01000137.1 GCF_018448885.1 Photorhabdus caribbeanensis | reverse complement strand
CATTCTGATTAAACCCGAAACGGCTGTACCAGGGCGCCCCCCGCTCTGACTGAGACTGCAACCGGTCAATCTCCCGTTGCAGCCCATGCTGACTGAGCAAACGGGCCGATAAATCTCCCTGACGGTCACTGGCCGCGCTGATGCGTTCACGGCTCACCGCTATCTGATACCGGTTAACCCAAAACGAGGTTATACTGCCGATTCCCCACAACGCCGCCAGCGCTATCACGCCCCACTGCGCACTTTTCTCCCACGGAAAACCCACCGCCTGCCCCCGGCTATCGCGCACCTGTTCCAGCACCCCATTCCAACTGGCCTCCACCAGCCAGCCATGCTCCACCATCCCTGACGGCACCGGCAGCGGTAAACTGAACGTCACGCCCGACAGCCTTATCGGCGGCCGGTCCAGCAACGGCGTCAACTGCTGGACCAGACGTGTCACCCCGTCATCCCGCAAAGACTGCGCCAGTCGCAACAGAAAATCGTGACGGTTCTCCGCTATCGCCTGTTCCATGCCCCGGTTCGCCAGCGTGGGTATCAGGCTGTGCAGGCTCTCTGCTAACATCTCAGGCG
>NZ_RCWB01000136.1 GCF_018448885.1 Photorhabdus caribbeanensis | reverse complement strand
CTCATCCCATAGAGGCCATGAACGACCGCTGGCAGGTGATCTCTGTCACGCATCATGGGTGGCAACCTGTCGCATCAAACGACGGTGGCGAAGGGACAACACTGACCAACGAGGTCGCCTTTATTCCAGGGCGACAGGACTGGCGGCCTCCTTACCGCTACAAACCCCTGGCGGACGGTGATGAAGTCGCCACGGTGGTTGGGCCGGGCAGCGAAGAGATTTATGTGAACGAACACGGCGCGATACGGATCCATTTCCACTGGAACCGCTACGATAAAGCGGACGACAACGCGTCTTGTTGGGTACGGGTGGCACAAGGCTGGAACGGCAACGGTTTCGGTTTTATGGCGATACCGCGCGTCGGGCAGGAGGTGATCGTCAGCTATCTCAACGGCGATATCGACCGTCCGATTGTCACGGGGTGTACCTATAACGGCCTTAACCGCCCGCCGCTTAATTTACCGCTGGAGAAAACCCGTACCACCTTTAAAACCCGGACTCTCGGAGGGCAGGGATTTAATGAACTGCGCTTTGAGGATGCCAGAGGAAGCGAGGAAGTGTTTATTCATGCTC
>NZ_RCWB01000135.1 GCF_018448885.1 Photorhabdus caribbeanensis | reverse complement strand
CCGGCCACTTCAATCCAGCCGTTGAGGTGACTACGGTTATGGTTATTGACCTCATTGAGGATAATGCTGGCGTCCCCTTTGGCTAACCACGGATTACCGGCCACCATGCCGCCGAGTTGCGTCTGGGTGGCCTGATGGCTGTTATTGAGGATAACCCCTTGTTTATCCACGTCAAACTGGTGATAGCGATTGTGGGAAACGCCGTCGGCTCCCGGCGTCTGGATATTGACCTGCGGCGTGCCGTTGGCGCTGCGAACGATGGTCGGTTGCTGACGTCCCGGCGCCTGTCCATCGGCCACAATCGCCGCCTGCGCAGTGAGCGAAATCCCGCCAAGGGCTAACAACAATCCAAACCGTAGCGCGGTGAGTCGGCAACGATGCTGCGGTGAAGAGGGGCGATGAGCGCGGCGTCCCATTGGTCCGCGTCCGGCCCGCGCTATCTCGGCCACCACCATCCACATCTGGCGAGATTGGTTAAAGATAATACGATATAACTGCTTGTTCATGATTTTTGCTCCAGACAACACTACCCACCGGCAGTTTTGCTATTTGAATTAATACTGCCAATACAGGTTGAATCCGGCTGTGAC
>NZ_RCWB01000134.1 GCF_018448885.1 Photorhabdus caribbeanensis | reverse complement strand
CACCTCAACCCCGGTGCGCGGCTGGCCGCCGGGTGGGGCCGCTTAGCCCCCGTGGCGCACCGGGCTGCGCCCGCTGCTGTCAGCCTCAATGCAAAATCCCACCGCCGCAGTCGCCGCCATCCGTGGCGGCTCCGGGGCGAAAATCTGCCTTAACCCGTTGCCGGTCAGTCCGTCAGGGTCAACCGCCCGGAAGGCAGGCCAGCAAGCTGGCCGCGGTTTATTGCCCCCGCCCAACCCCGCTGCACTGGCTGCGTCCGGCTCGCAGTCGCAGGCTCCTTGCTCGTTCCCGTACTCGCCATCTCCGCCCCGTCCGCCCCCGCGGGCGGGGGCTCCCCGCTGAAAAACTTCACCTGCGGGCCTCGCCGGCCCGCACCCGGCCAACCCGCGTCAGCGGCGCAGGCAAGCTGCCCCGCCGCCCCGGGTTCCCGAGAAAACCCGGTTCCGGCAGAAAAAGCGGGCCGAAACCCGGCACTGACATCGGGGAAAAAGTGAGCTAAAATCGGCAAAGTGCACATCGGGGTTTTAGGTTCGCACGGGTGAGTGCAGTGGGACAAAGTGGCTCTTTAACAGGTTGTTATTAAAGAAAAAATCCCGGCCAAAAAGTATGGTCGTGTCGGGGCAGTCCCTAAGACCCGTT
>NZ_RCWB01000133.1 GCF_018448885.1 Photorhabdus caribbeanensis | reverse complement strand
GAAAATATTGCCAAAGTGGAAGAAGGCATTCTTAGCCAGAAAAAAAACCAGCCTTGTGGTTGGGTCGTCAGTGATGCTAAAAATGAAGATGAGGCACCTCGTTATCTGATGCGTTATCTGGATTCCGATGAAGCTAATGGTGATAACAGTAGTTCATATCTTAGTCTGGTGTTGCCCTGGGATTATCTGAAAGAACAAGAGGGCATGACCCGGTTTATGGCCTGGCTGGACTTTCTGTGTGAACAACTTGAACCGGACAGTGGGGACTGTGGCTACTGTCTGGTCTTACCCAATGACTTCTATGACTACTTTCCTTTAGAGTATCAACTGGCGCAACGTTACCCTTCCTTGCAAGTTAACTCCGCAGTGTTCACAGCTAAATTACAGTATGGGCACTCCATCCGTGGCATTAATTGGATCACCCTGCTGTCCAAACGATTTGTAAACCGACTGGGTGGAGAATATTGGATACGCCGCACGCTGCGCCCCTACCGGGATGTGGAGATTACCCCTTATTCCAATGGTCTGATGATCCGGGCCGGTCAATACCCGGACTTAACACCACTGCCGGGCAGTGTCCCGGAGAGTTATTTTGCTATTAACCAACTGATACGCCCAATACGAGTCATTCCCCGTGAAGGCCATTCCCTGCACTT
>NZ_RCWB01000132.1 GCF_018448885.1 Photorhabdus caribbeanensis | reverse complement strand
CCCCCTGATAAGCCAGCGTATCCATCAGGGCAATCAACGGGGACTGGCGCACATCCGCCATCAGGGTTAACTGGTCGATGGTGTCGGACAGGTTATGGGTTTTATGCCAGCGCAGGCTGTTGAGGAAATTCAGCCACGCCCCGGCGAAGTCGGTAAAATAACGCGCTGTCAATCGGGCTTTCAGCTCCGCCGGGGACACCGCCTTCAATACGGGTTGACGGCCATCACTGAGCACCCAGTCAATCTCCTCCTGCCGGGAAGCTGCCACCTGCGCTATCGCTTTTTGCACCTGCCCTTCCCATGCCTGACGGGTAAACATCCCCGGCACTACCTGACGGGTGGTAAACAGGCGATTTGCATCAGTAGCGCCGGTCATCTGCGCCAAAGTTAAATCCCCGTAACTGTGGGCCACCTGTTGCAGCACTTTCTGGTACAGCATCGTTTCCGCATGACGCTGCCCCAACTGATTGAGCAGTATCTGACGCACTTCACTGACCAGTTCATTATCCACGCTGATTTTCCACTCCGGGTGGCGCGGTAAATTCTCGGCATAAAACGTCAGTAACGCCTCGCCGCTGTTCTGCCATAAGCCATCCGTCACCCCGGCCCGGCGCGGCCAGTCCGCCATCAACACCCGGCTCATCACCGCCGCCTCCGCTTTCTCCGGCCGCGCCA
>NZ_RCWB01000131.1 GCF_018448885.1 Photorhabdus caribbeanensis | reverse complement strand
GCGTGCTTAAGGCGTCCAGCGTCAGGTTATGGCCTGCCGTTATCTCGGTGTGACCGTCTTTACCGGCATTTTTAACGTCACTGGCGGTGAGCTGAACATTGTTAATGGCGCTCAGCGATAAGGCGCCTTTATCATTCTGCACATAGATGCCCGCTGGACGGTCCAGCCAGCGGTTAGCTTCATCCCCGCGCACGGTCGATGCGCTGATGATATCCCGGCCTTTCAGAGTCACCCGGTCATCCCCCTGAATCCGGCCGCCCCGGTTAGTGAGCGTCTGTTGGGCCGCTAAATCTACTTTACCGCCGCGAATAAAGCCGCTGTTGGTCAAATTGTTGGCCGTCAGTTGAGTGATGTCACGCCCGCTCATCGTGCCGCTGTTGGTGATATCGCCCTGACTGTTGAGCGCCACGGTATTCCCGGCCAGCAAGGCGCCATCGCTGCGCAGGTCGCCCTGACGGACGCGCGCGTAAACCTGCGGCACAGTCACTACCTCGGTAGTGCCATCCGGCAGGGTCACGGTTTGGTTAGTCAGCCAGATAATGTCCGAAGTCAGCAACGCCATCTGTGCCGGACTCAGCGCCACACCCGGCGTTAACTGTTGCTGTTTGCCAAAGGCGACACCGGCATCCATCAGCGCTTTAAACTGCGCTTCGTCGTTGTTGTAGCCCGGCAGATAGCGCTGGCCGGTCAACTGGGTGATTTGGTCGCGCA
>NZ_RCWB01000130.1 GCF_018448885.1 Photorhabdus caribbeanensis | reverse complement strand
GCGTGCTTAAGGCGTCCAGCGTCAGGTTATGGCCTGCCGTTATCTCGGTGTGACCGTCTTTACCGGCATTTTTAACGTCACTGGCGGTGAGCTGAACATTGTTAATGGCGCTCAGCGATAAGGCGCCCTTATCGTTCTGCACATAGATGCCTGCCGGACGGTCCAGCCAGCGGTTCGCTTCATCTCCGCGCACGGTCGATGCGCTGGTGATATCCCGGCCTTTCAGAGTCACCCGGTCATCCCCCTGAATCTGGCCGCCCCGGTTAGTGAGCGTCTGTTGGGCCGCTAAATCCACTTTGCCGCCGCGAATAAAGCCGCTGTTGGTCAAATTGTTGGCCATCAGTTGAGTGACGTCACGCCCGCTCATCGTGCCGCTGTTGGTGATATCGCCCTGACTGTTGAGCGCCACGGTATTCCCGGCCAGCAAGGCGCCATCACTGCGCAGGTCGCCCTGACGGACACGCGCATAAACCTGCGGCACAGTCACTACCTCGGTAGTGCCATCCGGCAGGGTCACGGTTTGGTTAGTCAGCCAGATAATGTCTGAGGTCAGCAGCGCCATCTGTGCCGGACTCAGCGCCACGCCCGGCGTTAACTGTTGCTGTTTGCCAAAGGCGACACCGGCATCCATCAGCGCTTTAAACTGCGCTTCGTCGTTGTTGTAGCCCGGCAGATAGCGCTGGCCGGTCAACTGGGTGATTTGGTCGCGCA
>NZ_RCWB01000129.1 GCF_018448885.1 Photorhabdus caribbeanensis | reverse complement strand
CGGAATCCAGATAACGCATCAGATAACGAGGTGCCTCATCTTCATTTTTAGCATCACTGACGACCCAACCACAAGGCTGGTTTTTTTTCTGGCTAAGAATGCCTTCTTCCACTTTGGCAATATTTTCCGGTGAATATTTTCTTAACCCTTTCAGCTCATGACGGTGAAAACGCAAGTGAGAGCCAAACTCTTCACGAAAGCGGCGATAACAGGCCAGAATGCGCTGTTTTTTCTCCTGAGTGTAGCCCTGCTTAAAAAACAGAGTGATAGAAATCCCAAGACGAGAAACAGTCAGCCCATCGCCATTGAGGAAGGTAAACGCGGCCAGTTGTGATTTCAACTGGGCAAAGTCATCTACAGTTTCCATCATTTTCTCCGTAAGTTATGAGTCGGTGGATAATCTGTTATTCCCACATATTTGCCGCTTCCCGTATCAGATGCCAGATAGTTGTACCTGTCTCTGCACCTTCAACATCAAAAGCCATCGCCCCCTGAGCAAAGAAGTACTGCTTGCCCGGCAGGCTATCGGTTTGCCAGATCCCGCTGACCAGTGCCGGATGATCACCTCTCAAAGGGGTTACATGCAGCGGTCCCCGGTCATAACGGGCATACCAGGCCAAGGTGGAAGTTGAATTAAAATGCCCTTCACCATAGAAGTGCAGGGAATCACCTTCTCCCGGAACAAAACGTATCGGACGTATCAACTGGTTAA
>NZ_RCWB01000128.1 GCF_018448885.1 Photorhabdus caribbeanensis | reverse complement strand
ATCTTCTGGTAGATACATTAACCGGCAAAGGAACAGATAATCTAATGGCGACTAAAGCCTATACATCCGGTACAGGCAAAATCTGTATTGAGATTGAAGGCGATGGTAAACCCTGCAAGCTCCGTTATGCCTATAATACCCTTGATGAAAAACCCGGGACAGCCACTATCGGCGCCGAAAACGGTACCAAGAATAATTACAATGATTGCGTTGTGATATTGAATTGGCCGCTAATGTGAATGACATATGCTTTAGAAATTGCATCATCAATAAAAATAAAATGCCAAATCCCTAAGAAATAATGCTGTTCGGTTAAAACACTTGAACAACTTCACATGTTTAAAATAATTCAGAGAATTGCCTGTTCTCTGGATTATTTTATCGAATTAACCAGAAATTTTCCCCATGAATGACCAGGACCGGAACTTTGGGAAGATATTCAATCAATAAAATACATCTAATCTCCCCTCCGCTAAGTTCTGTCAGGTTCACATCGAAATCCTTGCATCATACAATATTGACTCAAGAGCAGACAGAAATGCTTGAGCAAACTTTTGGTTGTGTTTATTTCGTCTATAACGTGACTTAAGCACCGTGCCCAATATTCATATTTAAGGGTTGAAAATATTCTCAGGCTAATTATTTATTTGTGGCGGTAGGAAATATTGACACGTTAAACACGGGTAATGAGCAATGTAAGACTAAAGCAATTTCATATTGCTATG
>NZ_RCWB01000127.1 GCF_018448885.1 Photorhabdus caribbeanensis | reverse complement strand
AACCTGTAAGGGGACATTATTTGAAGCCCTGCATGTGGTTAGTGCTTATGATGTTGAATCCGGTGTAGCCCTATACCATCAGGCAGCCGAAAGCAAAGGTCAGGAAGGTCCGGTTGCCAGACAATTGATTGAATTACTGGCGCTTGATGGCGCGATTGTCACTATGGATGCCCTGCATTGCCAGAAAGAAACCCTTGCATTAATTACTCAGCGCGGCGGTGATTTTATTGTCGGCCTCAAAGGCAATCAAAAGACCCTCCATGAATGGGTCAAATCGTATTTTGCTTCGCATTATGAGAGTGATGAGCTTGTTGAATTTACGCAGAAAAATAGCGGTCATGGACGGACAGAATTTCGGCATGTCATGCAAATTCGTGCCGTATTGCCGGAGGTCCTTCGGCAGCAATGGCCTTCAATACAAAGTGTTATTGAAGTAGTCAGTGAACGAAGCGTAAAAGGTCAGCCTCCCCATCGTGATTCACGCTGGTATGTCAGCTCGCTACCGTTGGAGGCGGAAATCGTGGCTAAGGCAATAAGAAGGCACTGGTCGGTGGAAAACGAGTTGCATTGGGTATTAGATGTCACTTTTCGAGAAGATGCTATCTCACTCAAAGATCCTGATGGGGCTGCACAAATGGCGCTTTTTAACCGAATTGCATTAAGCGTGATTAAACAGAATACCAGTATAAAAGACAGTCAGGCGGCTAAACGTCGAAGAGCCATTTGGTCAGGGGAATTCCGTAGTCAACTTATCTTTGATTAAATTAAATACAAAGTGGAATCCCGCCCTG
>NZ_RCWB01000126.1 GCF_018448885.1 Photorhabdus caribbeanensis | reverse complement strand
GTCGAATTGTTTAGCAATTCAGTTACAAGTGGTAAAAAAAGATACGCATTGGATAGTGATGGTAATGTACATCAATTTACCAATACTAATGATGGTACGTGGCATTGGTCCGGTAGCACAGGTGATAAAAGTGCGGCATTAAGCAAGAGCGACGTTCCATCAGACGTTAAAAAGAAACTTGGTTTACCAGGAAAATGGAGATAATTATGATTTTTGGTGATCCAAATCATTTTGCCATACTTATAGAGTATTTATCTGATTGGAGTACAGAAAATGGATATAGAAATGGCTTATTTCATTTTTGTATAGATGGAAAACTGTATCCAAATAGTGCGAAAGTAGCAACATTAGGAGGAGATATCCTGTGTTTATCTGATGGGAATGCTTTGGTATTACCTGTTGAAAATAATAATATTTTTAATATGGAAAAAAAAGAGGCTTACTTCTCTATGTTAAAAACAATGTTGCCTGAACGGGCTGAACCAGGGAAAGAAGTATCAGACGATTTTGTTACTTCTTACAAATATCAAGCATCTACATATAATTTAGAAAATGACTGTTGTTATGTTTTTGCTGTATCTAATGGCGGTATGATAAGAATCTTAGGTGCAAAACTGAGTGTTTTAAATGGTAATGATGATGTTGGATATCATTGGGAGGAAATACTAAAGCCACATATTACTGATATTATTTTAGAAAAAGAAACAGTGAAAAACATTGTCACTTCGACAATAAATTATTATTACTGCCTAAAGTAAAATCCCATCCATGTGAACTGTACCCCAAATGTTAGACAATCATCCGGCATTTAA
>NZ_RCWB01000125.1 GCF_018448885.1 Photorhabdus caribbeanensis | reverse complement strand
CACATAGGCCACTAACCGTTTTTCCTGCCCTTCCCCTTGCGCCAATACCACAGATTCACTCACCGCTGGGTGTTCCATCAACCGGGATTCAATTTCCCCCGGCTCAATGCGGAAGCCACGGATTTTAACCTGCTGGTCATTACGGCCCAGGAATTCCAGATTGCCGTCCGGCAAATAACGGGCTAAATCCCCGGTGCGGTACATCCGGGCATCCGGCACATCGCTAAACGGGTCGATAAGGAACCGTTCCGCCGTCAAATCTGGGCGATTGAGGTAGCCACGTGCCACCCCCGCGCCCCCGATATACATTTCCCCCACCACGCCCAACGGCACCGGTTGACCATACTCGTCCAGTAAGTAAAGGCTGGTGTTAGCTATCGGACGACCAATACTTTCAATAATCCTGTCGCCTCGCTGTATCGGCAACCAGGCAGAATAGGTTGTCGTTTCAGAAGGTCCATAGAGATTACACAACCGCTCTATTTGCGTGTCTGCGAAAATCTGTTCAATTAAAGCGCCTTTAAGCGGTTCTCCTGCCAGATTGACCGTATGAACCGACGCCATCAGCGCCCGAGCCTGCAATAACGGTTTCATCGCAGACGGGACTGAGTTAATCAAAGTCACCGGCAGGGCATGCTGCATCAATGACAGCGCATCCTCCACCAGATAAATCGCCGCGCCACGAGATAACGGTATAAAACATTCAAAAACGGACAGGTCGAAATTCATCGACGTTGAGAACAGCACTTCGCGGATCTCTTCCACGTCAAAAGCCTGTTGAGCCCAGTGCAGGAAGTTAACCGTATTGCGGTGCTCAATCATCACCCCTTT
>NZ_RCWB01000124.1 GCF_018448885.1 Photorhabdus caribbeanensis | reverse complement strand
CAGTAATATGCCTTCGAATTAATAGATTCATTAATTTCACACACGGTTAATGAATAATTCAATCCTCCCTGCGGGTGCATATTAAAATCAAGTCTTTTTTTATCAAACAGCACAAAATGTTTAATGACAACGGCAAAGCTCATTATATCTAAACCAAACCTAAACAGAATGTCATTTGTTTAGATAAAAAGATCGCATTGATTAAAACAATATGATAGTGACTCACTATACAGATATTTACATTTCTCCTTACCCTAACAATAAAATATATTTTTACTTTATTTTCAATATGTTAATTAAAGACAAAAATACAACGACGGCATTGCCACATCCTTACCATGACTCAGGCTCATTATCATCAATACGTTACCAACACGTAAAAAAGAATAATTATCAGTTATATTATGCGAATGAGAATAGATTTCATTATTTAAAATAATTTCATCAAAAATAGCCTCCCGTTGATTCAGGACAGCGATTACCCTGCTTCATAATAAGGCATTAAATATAAATAAGAATATCATGGCGATATGATTATAAAATATTGAAGTCGAATGAAGAGCAAAACTCAATGACATATTCCGGCAATAGTCGAGAATAATACCAATATCACTGTTACCTCTGCCTCAGCGTTATTCTGTCAAATAAGCCCTTACTCGTCTTCCCAATCATTGTTATTTATCCCCGATTCAGCAAGGCTATTTCCCGTCTTCTCCACAAAAATCGTTTTCGGCAATCTAAACCCCCGCAGTTTCAATAATGCCAGCGGCCCTTTCCCGACTTCGGTCCGCAGTACCCAGGTCAGCGGCAACCCCTCCGGCGTGGTAAATCTCAACC
>NZ_RCWB01000123.1 GCF_018448885.1 Photorhabdus caribbeanensis | reverse complement strand
AGCGGTCGTTCATGGCCTCTATGGGATGAGATTGCAGGGTAAAAATTTTGCCCGGCCGAAGCCGGATACAGTTGGTTTTGGCGGTGCCGACTTTGCTGTAGTTTCGTAACTGCTCCAGCCGCAATTGAGTAAAAGGTTTTCCTTCCGCATCCCACTGGAAACGCCCGTAACTTTCAAACACCGAATAATGCCCGCTATCGTCGGTTGCTTCCCGGTGTTCAAGTGCGTAGTTGGGGTTAAGAAAGTTACGATCTTTCTGGACCGTACCATTTGGGCACAGGTATTCGCCATAACTCCATTGGTACGCCGTGGTATCGGTCTCGTCCGTTTCAGGATGCGTATTATAAGTCAGATCGATACCCGCCCGCATGCCCAGATAGCAGTCACAGAACAACAGCTGTTTTTCATCAAACCAGAAAATAATGCCCTCTTCCGCCGCCAGTCGGCACCAGAAATCATAGGCGGATTCGCGTTTTTGCGTGGTGTACTCCCGTTCGGCATGGCGTTTATAGAGCGTATCGCGGGTAAATAAAATACGATGCTCTTTAAGCAGGATCGTTAAGATTTCCGGTACAGACTTCCGATGGAAAATACGGCTATCCTGATTGAGCGTCATCAGCCACATTGTAGGGCGGATAGTGAAAATATAAAAAGTGCGACGGCCATCGGTATTATCCTGTTCAGCTCCGGTTATCAACCCATTAATAGTCCGTTCGGGGATGCCATTGCGGGTAATGGTCAGTGACGCGCTGTCCCCCAGCTGTTCATTCAGGGGAATGTCATCACGTGAGCTCATCACTTTTAACGTCAGGCGATAAAGCTGCGACAGCTCTTCATGTAAAGTAAAT
>NZ_RCWB01000122.1 GCF_018448885.1 Photorhabdus caribbeanensis | reverse complement strand
GACGTAATACCTTATTGAGCAAATGAACAGTAATATTATCTGGTGGAAATCCAGTTTTTAAACTCTGACTTTCTTCATATCTTTCTTGACTCACTACATTTGCATTATTATTAATAGAAAAAGCTTTAAAATCATTCTTGTGATTCATATCCCTTCCTTAAATTAGATAATACCATCTCATAATCAATATATTTGAATCATTGTAAAAATAATCCCTCTGCAACTCACGCCAACCAAAGTCTAACTCAAAAAAATAATTCTTGTGGTTGTTTTTTATACTTGGGGTTCGGCCTGATAAAATTTTGGTAAAACTGCAATTTCAAACCTGGCATTTATAGCCACTTACCAATCAGCTTTTCTCACCCCAAAATTATCTAATTATTACTGCTGTTGTCTCGGCGCTTCCGGCCATTCCATATCAAGCACTTGCAGAACATCTACACGAGTGAGCAATACCCGATATTTTTTCCATTCGTGTAAAGCTGATTTTTCTGCTTCTGTTGCCATACCTATATCAACAGCATCTTGCAGCAACGAGTGTGTTTCATTTGCCTGTCGTAACAATTCTGCTTGCTTCCTTTTTGCTTCTGCAATCTGATGGGATTTGAGAAGGTTTTTATCAACCACCCACTCGTTACCATCCCATCTATCGTAATCGGTATCAGGTTTCTTGAATGTCAGAATTTCTGGCAGCTCACCCAATTCGGTAACTTCTTGCTGTGCACGGGTTTGTTTGTTGTAAACGATTTTCCCTCGGTGGTCAGGGACAATTTCCCAACGTTTACCATCTTCACTGCGACAAATAGCCATATCATCAGAATCGAGAAAATCTGGCGCATCGGGATAAGCACC
>NZ_RCWB01000121.1 GCF_018448885.1 Photorhabdus caribbeanensis | reverse complement strand
TAGAACTGTGGACGGTAGCCTTTGAAGAATGGCGTATGACGGCCGCCTTCGTCTTTGCTCAGAATATAAACTTCTGATTCGAAAGTGGTGTGTGGCTTGATTGAACCGGGTTTTGCCAGTACCTGACCACGTTCGATTTCGTCACGTTTTGTACCACGCAGCAGAACACCCACGTTCTCACCCGCACGGCCTTCGTCCAGCAGTTTGCGGAACATTTCTACGCCAGTACAAGTGGTTTTCGCGGTGTCTTTGATACCCACGATTTCAACTTCTTCACCGACTTTAACAATACCGCGCTCTACACGACCCGTTACCACAGTACCACGGCCTGAAATAGAGAAGACGTCTTCGATTGGCAGCAGGAATGGCTGGTCGATTGCACGCTCTGGTTCTGGAATGTAGCTGTCCAGAGCATCGGCTAGTTCAATGATCTTCGCTTCCCACTCTGCATCGCCTTCCAGCGCTTTCAGCGCAGAACCACGGATAACTGGAGTGTCGTCGCCTGGGAAATCGTACTGAGACAGCAGCTCGCGCACTTCCATCTCAACCAGTTCCAGCAGCTCTTCGTCGTCTACCATGTCACATTTGTTCAGGAAAACGATGATGTAAGGAACGCCTACCTGACGACCTAACAGGATGTGCTCACGAGTCTGTGGCATTGGGCCGTCAGTCGCAGCAACTACCAGGATTGCGCCGTCCATCTGAGCCGCACCGGTGATCATGTTTTTCACATAGTCAGCGTGGCCTGGGCAGTCAACGTGCGCATAGTGGCGGCTTGGGGTATCGTATTCTACGTGAGAAGTAGAGATGGTGATACCACGCGCTTTTTCTTCTGGCGCGTTATCGATTTGGTCGAATGCACGAGCATTACCACCGTA
>NZ_RCWB01000120.1 GCF_018448885.1 Photorhabdus caribbeanensis | reverse complement strand
CTTTTTCAATTTAAGGCTGTAAGCAATCAATCCACCTAAAACACACAACAGAAAGCCTTTTATACTTCGGTGGCGCGAGTGCTCAATTTGAGAAATGGTCTTTAATTGCCCATTAATCGTTTCGATGATAAATCTCTTTTTTAACATTAAGTTATTCCACTCAGACAGCGCTTGTGCTTTCATATTACGGCGTTTCTTCGTGATGAAAGTCACACCGATTTTGGCTAAATCATCGGCCAGTTCCTGACTGAGATAACCTTTATCACCGTAAAGATAACCCGTTAACGATTTTGATAATTCGCGTACAGGCTCTCGATCATTCACATTACCGGGAGTCACTTTTAGCGCGAGAATTTCGCCCTGATGGTTAACAACCAAGTGTAATTTGAAGCCGTAAAACCAGCCCATTGATGTTTTTCCGCGCTGGGCTATTCCCTTAAAAACCTTATGACGCGGGATACGGATGTTATGACAGACACACAAACTCGTGGAATCAATAAAAGCAATCTTGGTCGGTTTTCCTTTTAATTGAGTCAGATAACTACATAGTGGGACCAAAACGGAAGGGGCCACACTGACAAAACGGGTATAACTGAGCAGGGTGGGGAAATCTTTGTGGTGATATTTCCAAATATGTTCCAGATAAAAATGTTTAAAATCACGGTAATGCGCCATATGAAAAAGGATCAAAATAGTCATGATTTCACTGGGATGCATATGGCCTTGCCGATGACGCTGGCGGTACCCTTTTTCGAAACAAAATAATTCCCATTGAGGAATAAAGAAGCGGCAAAAATCATCGACATCGCAGAAAATTTCAACTAACTTGTTCATAGCCTGTTCCTCCCCGGAGCTGTTTCGGCGTGCACCAAAACATTG
>NZ_RCWB01000119.1 GCF_018448885.1 Photorhabdus caribbeanensis | reverse complement strand
CCATCGTTATCCAATAAATAAAGACGGGCATTATCTAGCGGACGACCGATAGTCGGATAAGGGTGCGACGGCTCTATACAGGCCAACGTCGTATCCACGGTACATTCTGTTGGGCCGTAGACATTATAGGCCGTCAGTTGCGGTATACCGGCTATCGTCTGCCAGATTTGTGTGGATATGGATTCCCCCCCAATCAACAGCGTCAACGCTTTTTTATGGTTAGACAAACCCGCCGCCAACAACATCTCTAACTGCATTGGCGTACAGTCCAGCACATCCAGCTCTGTCGTGGTTAAAAACTGCAATAAGGCGGCCCCATCGACTCGCACATCTTGCGGAACAATCACCAGCGTATAGCCATTCAACAGACCCAGTATATGTTGCAATGACGCATCAAATGCCATACTCGCGTTCAGGCTAACCCGGTAAGAGGCAGATGAAGGCGCAAACACCCGCGCTGTCAGCGTGCTATGGAGATTTAACAGAGAATGATGTTCAACCATCACCCCTTTCGGCATACCGGTCGAACCCGAGGTATAAATCACATAGGCCAAATGCCGGGAAGTCAGCGCAGGTATCTGAGGATTACTGTCCGGCTGATCTGGCAAGGTATTCGGGTCAAGTACGGTCAGTCTGGTCAGCGTTTCCTCGCCTAATGCAGACCGGCCGGTCTTATCCGCCAGCACCACTGTCGGCGCAGCGTCATGCAGGATATGCACCAGACGTTCACCCGGATAAGCGGGGTCCAACGGCACATAGGCGCCACCAGCTTTCAGTATTGCCAATATTCCCACCACCATAGCCGGTGAACGCGACACACAAATCGCCACTCGCTGATCCGGCGCTACGCCCAGCGCAATCAGCTGATGGGCCAACCGGTTAGCACGGGCATTTAATTC
>NZ_RCWB01000118.1 GCF_018448885.1 Photorhabdus caribbeanensis | reverse complement strand
GGGTTTGTTTGTTGTAAACGATTTTCCCTCGGTGGTCAGGGACAATTTCCCAACGTTTACCATCTTCACTGCGACAAATAGCCATATCATCAGAATCGAGAAAATCTGGCGCATCGGGATAAGCACCGGCTGACAAACTGACACCGAGCATAACGTACTCAATACCAGAGTGTGTGAATTCTCGTGTAACTTGATTAGTGTGATAAACTTTTATCCAACCCGCCTGAATCGCTAACCCATCTTTACCCAATACGGCTGTTTCATGTTCTAAAGCGTATTTTTGTTCAGTTGTTATACTGCATACTGCTCTCACTATGTAATTAAATGTATCAGATTTACCACGCAAATCAGGCACCTTACCATCAGGATAAGCTGCCGTTAATTGCGGATATCGAGATTTATCAAATGTCTGACCATTGCAATAAAGATACCCTTTCGGGGTATATCTTGGAGAATGCAAGATGGGAGCGCCAACTGGAATATTTACAGCACTAACATCGTCAATCATTGCTAATGTTCCAGATTTCCTTTGTAAGCTTGCATAATAGATGGTATTGCCACTTTTATCTCTGTAATAGATAGTCAATGGATCTTGTCCGTCAGGATTCGTTGCCATCTGGACATAATATCCATCTTTTTTCTTTAGCCGGATGCCTGCATATTCATGATTTGCATCTACATCTAAACTGCTGCACGTGAATTGTTCTTGAGATTTTTTTAACGCATAATTTCCACTTACCCAGTCGCGTTGGGCTGAATTCTTAGCCAAACTCACCGTTTCCGATAAACCCAAATTTTTCACAAACTCATTTTTATCAGGAATATCTGCACCATTTTGGCTTTTAGACAACCTATTGTTAGCATTATTATTTACATCGGAAACAAGCTTCTGAGTTGCTGAAA
>NZ_RCWB01000117.1 GCF_018448885.1 Photorhabdus caribbeanensis | reverse complement strand
TGCGGGCGGTTCTGGCTGTTTGCACCGCGCTGTTGACGGCCCCGCCTGCGGCGCCACTCAGCGCCACGGTTAAGCCGCTCTGTTTTTGTTCGGTTTTTGTCGTGGTGTGATGGCGATTTTCCGCGCTGGTGATATCGACCTGTTGACCGGTCAGCGTCAGGTCTTTACCGGCAATCACCTCGCTGCCGTGAACCCGGAGCTGTTCTCCGGCGTTGAGGGCCACGTTACCCTGACTGCTGCCGACCGTGCTGCCTTTACTCAGCTGGCTGTCACTGTCGGTGGTGACTTTCTGGCTGGCTTTGCCAACGGTGAAACCCATGCCGCCAGTGCCCATCAGGCCGGATTTTTTCTCCTGCCGCAAATGGGTTTCATCGTGCGCTTCCGCAGCGGTGGTGACGGTGAGCTGATGACCGGCGTTCAGGCTGACATCCTGCGTACCGGCGACATTGCTGCCGCGGATATTGAGGTCTTTACCGGCCTGTAGAGTCACTTTATCGCCACTGAATGTGGTGCTGAGCGCTTGCCGGTCATGCACTTCATCGTGGGTTTCCACTGACGATTTCGACAGCCAGCCTTTGCTGGTTTGCTTGCTGTGCTCCACTAAGTCGGATGAGGCCGTCCCGGTGGTCAGCGTCAGGTTATGCCCGGCCTGCGCCGTCAGTTGTTGACCGGCGTTGACATGAGCGGCGGTGGCGTTCAAATCCTGCCCGGCTTGCAGGGTCACATCACCGGCGCCGGTTATCTGGCTGCCGATATCCTGTTGCTGGGTCAGATAGCGATAGTTATCTTTCCCCCAATTCCCTTGCTCTGTGCGGCGCGTGCTTAAGGCGTCCAGCGTCAGGTTATGGCCTGCCGTTATCTCGGTGTGACCGTCTTTACCGGCATTTTTAACGTCACTGGCGGTGAGCTGAACATTGTTAATGGCGCTCAGCGATAAGGCGCC
>NZ_RCWB01000116.1 GCF_018448885.1 Photorhabdus caribbeanensis | reverse complement strand
AGTGCCTGAGGCACGATCAAAGTTTTTGTCAAAGAAAACAAAATCGTGGAGATCCTCAGGCATGTTTAATTTAGAAGAACTTTACTGCTGCGTCGATGACTTTTGCCAAAAATTTATTCCTCTCTGGCATCAACAGTTAATTGAAAATGGTTTGCTCAAACGTCGCCGCGAAGCTTCCCTTTCTCTCAGTGAAGTCATGACGATACTCATTCTATTCCACATGAGCCATTATCGTGATTTTAAAACGTTTTATATTCTGCATGTTAAACACTATCTTCAGGCCGATTTTCCCCAGTTGGTCAGCTACACCCGGATGTTAACCTTGAAGCAAAGGGCGCTCATTCCTCTTTGTGCTTTTCTCTCGTCACGCAAGGCTGAAACCCAGGGGATCGCTTTTATTGATTCAACCAAAATTGCCGTTTGCCACAATCTCCGTATTCCCCGTCATCGCGTATTTCAGGGCATCGCACAGCGAGGGAAAACCAGTACCGGCTGGTTTTATGGCTTTAAACTTCATCGGGTTATCAATGATTGTGGTGAACTTCTGGCAGTGAAGTTGACTTCAGGAAATAAGGATGATCGCCATCCCGTCAAAGCGCTGGTACAAGGGTTAACCGGATGTTTATATGGCGATAAAGGGTATTTGTCGCAGGCTTTGTGCGATGAACTAGAAGCAGAAGGAATAACGTTAATCACTCATGTCCGTAATAACATGAAGGCAAAAGCATTATCTCTCTGGGATAAGCTGATGTTAAGAAGGCGATTTTTGATAGAAACGGTCGTGGATCAGCTTAAAAATATTTCTCAGATAGAGCATTCAAGACACCGCAGTCAGCTCGGTTTTTTATTGGAAATCGTCGCTGGCCTAATTGCTTATACATTCCAACCTAAAAAACCGAGCTTGAATTTACGGGATTGTGATATCGCTATTTTTAAACGAAGCTGAGGTTA
>NZ_RCWB01000115.1 GCF_018448885.1 Photorhabdus caribbeanensis | reverse complement strand
GACTGGTCACAGGTGGACACTTCCCACCGCAATAAATACAAAGTGCACGATGCCATCATGCCGGATGGCAGCCGCAGTAATGACTTTTACGAATATCAGTACACCCGGACCGTCAAGGAAACTCAGGTTAAACAGAGTGACCCCGGTAAAATTCTGGCCGGGGGCAATATGACGCTCAACAGTGCGCAGGTCACTAATCACGACAGCCAGATTGTCGCCGGCGGGGCGCTGGATGGAGAAATCGGCGAACTGCACAATATTGCCACTCAGGGCGAACGTATCACCACCGATAAAGGTCGCCAGACCCACTGGTACGCCAAAAAGACCAAACACAAAAAGTTCGGGTTCGGTGGCACCAAAACCTCGCAGGGAAAAAGCCGCAGCAATTATGCCCCCGCCCCAGTGATAGAAACCCTCGACCTGAAAACGCTGGCCTGGCAGGCGCATACCCGCCCGGCGGCCCCCGGTATCACCATCGCCGACCGACAAACCGGTCAGATACACGCTGCCCCCACGGCGGTTACGCCGGTGAACGGTATCAAAAATCAGCCGCTGGTCTTGCCGCCCGGTCAGCCGTTTGAACTGAGTTTGCCCCCGGAAACCGTCAAAGGACAAACAGTCGACCCGGTGATACGCGTGGTGACGCCCGATACCCGCTTGCCGAATAACAGCCTGTATACCGTGCAACCGGGCAGTGACAGCCACTATCTGGTCGAGACCGACCCGAAATTCACCCAGTACAAACAGTGGCTGGGCTCGGACTATATGCGGCAACAGCTCACTCACGACCCGGCGCTGGTTCACAAACGCCTGGGCGATGGGTTCTACGAACAGCGGCTGGTGCGCGACCAAATCACCCAGTTGACCGGCCAGCGCTATCTGCCGGGCTACAACAACGACGAAGCGCAGTTTAAAGCGCTGATGGATGCCGGTGTCGCCTTTGGCAAACAGCAACAGTTAACGCCGGG
>NZ_RCWB01000114.1 GCF_018448885.1 Photorhabdus caribbeanensis | reverse complement strand
GCTTTGCCGTCCTGGGCGGTGTTATTCAATGTACCCGTCTGGAGGGCCAGCTGGTCCCCGTAAATGCGCCCGGTGCCGGTATTGTTCAGGGTGTTGGCCGTGAGATGAGTCAAACCGCCGTCAATCAGTCCGGTGTTGCTCAGGGTATCGTGAGCCTGGATTTGCGTTTGCCCGGCGCTGATTTCACCGGAGACGCTATTGGTGAGATGGCGTGCGTCAAGATGCAGCGCCCGACCGGCTTTTATCTGGCGGTCATTGATAAGATTGCCGGTTGTTTTCAGGGTCAGATTGCCATTGGCCGCGGTGTTGCCGGTATGATGAAAATCCTCGGTTAAAGTGACCGCCATATCGCCCTGCGATAACAGTTGGCCGTCACCGCTCAGAGAGTGTGCGTTAATCGTGGCCTGTTCCCCGGCAATTAAGGTGCCTTGCCGGTTGTTAATCACCAGCGAGGTGTGCCCGCTCTTGTCGTCTACGGTAAGCTGTTTGCCCGCGGAGATTAGCCCCTCAGCATTCTCCAGCGTGTGACTCACCTGAGCTTGCAGGTGATTGGCCGCCCGTAAAGCGCCCTGGGTATTGTCCACCTGTTGGGCGTTGACCGTCAGGTTTTGTGCTTCCAGCCCGTTATCTGTCTGCTTTGTTTCCCGGTTAATCAGGCGAGAGGTGTTCAGGGTCAACTGCTGACCGCCACGGATAAGGCCGCCGGTGTTATCGGTTTGAGTGTCAACATGAAGCTGAGTGTCGCCCACCGCCTGCGCCTGCCCGTGACGATTGTCGAGCTGATGAGTGTTCAGGGTTAACATGTCGGTGGATAACAGTTTGCCGTCCCGGTTATCCAGCGCGGCGTGTCGGGTGTCAATAGCCAACTGTCCGCCTTGCAGATGACCGTGGCGATTGTCCAGCGGGCCGCTGGTGACAGTGGTTTTTCCATCACCGAGAATATGGCCCTGCTGGTTATCCAGCAACTGTCCGTCAGTATCCAGAGTCAGGGCGTCGGCGGATTGTAA
>NZ_RCWB01000113.1 GCF_018448885.1 Photorhabdus caribbeanensis | reverse complement strand
GCTCAACACGCAACGGTGGCTGGGTGATAAGGGCAAGCTGCTCACCAATGGCGCCCTGACGATACAGGCCGGTGAACTGCAACTCAACCAGGCTGAAACTCAGGCCGGGCAGATAACCGTCAACGCCGACACCCTGAGTCATCAAGGCGGCGTGATGCAACAACAGGGCAAAGATACCCTGTCCCTCACTACCCGAATACTGGATAACCAGCGCGGTACCCTTGCGGGCAACGGTAATCTGAGCCTTAAAGCAGCGACCGTCGATAATCGTCACGGCAACATCGTGGCCGCCGACAAAGGTTCGCTGAAACTGACCGTCAGTGACATCCTGGACAATCAGTCGGGCCGACTGGAAGCGGACCACGCGCTCCAGCTCAGCGCTGCCCAGCTGGATAATCGCCGGGGGAGCATCGTGGCAACCGGGGACAGTGCCACCCTCACTGTTGACAAAACCATTCAAAACGCTCACGGCCATCTTGAAGCCAAAACCCGACTGACTACAACCAGCCAGACCCTGGATAACACGCAGGGGGTGTTGCTGGCACAGCATATCAATAGCCAGACCACAGGCCATCCTTTCACCAATACCGCCGGACAGGTGATAGCCGAAGACACTCTAACGGTCAACAGTGGCGAACTGGATAATACCGCAGGGCTGTTACAATCTGGTCGCGAGATGACCGTTGATACCCACGGCCACCGATTCACCAATACCCGCAATGCCGACCAAAAAGCAGGCCGGTTATTGAGTGGCGGACACTTAACTTTGCGCACCGGCGATATCAATAACACCGGCGGCATGATAGCGGCGGACGGCAAAACCGTGCTGACCAGCACCGCGCTTAATAATACTCAGGGACAGATAGCCGGAAATGGCGGGCTGGACATTCACAGCCGACAACTGACCAACCGCGAGGGCACCTTACAATCCGCCGACGCCCTGACTCTGGATACTGACGGACAGTTGCTGGATAACCAGCAGGGCCATATTCTCGGTGATGGAAAAACCACTGTCACCAGCGGCCCGCTGGACAATCGCCACGGTCATC
>NZ_RCWB01000112.1 GCF_018448885.1 Photorhabdus caribbeanensis | reverse complement strand
ATGCATCAGGATACGCGGTTTCCGTCGCGTTCCAGGTTTCCAGCAACAACTTGCGCTCCGTCGGAGACAGAATATCCATTTCTCCAACCGGCTGTTGAGAGTTAGTCACCATCGCTTGCAGCACCGCGCGTAGATATTCCACCTGCCGTTCCACTGTCGATGGATCAAACAGGGCGGTGGCATAATTCAACGCCCCGACAATCCTGCCCTCCTCTTCTGACAAGCCCAGCTCAAGATCAAACTTAACAACATCAATCACTTGATCGACCGGTGAGACGGCCAGCTTCGGCAGTTTCCAGTCCGTGCTTTCATTGTTCTGCCAGGCAAATATCACCTGGAACAATGGGGTATGCGCCAGTCGGCGCGGCGGTTGCACAATTTCCACCACCTGCTCAAACGGTAAATCCTGATGCTCCTGGGCCGCCAATGCGGTTTGCCGGACTCGCGCCAGCAACTCGGCCACGGTCAGCTCACCGGATAAATCCATGCGCAATGCCAACGTATTGACAAAGAAACCAATCAACGGCTCTACTTCCTGACGACTACGGCCCGCACTCGGGGTGCCAATCACCACATCGTCCTGACCTGACAAGCGTGACAGAACCACTACCCAGGCTGACAACAGCGTCATAAATAAGGTGACGCCCTGCTGCTCACTCAGGCGTTTCAGGGCGGCCGTTAATTCAACATCTAAGTTAACCGGCACCGTATCGCCGACAAACGACTGCTCCGGCGGACGGGGCCGATCTGTCGGCAGATCCAACAGAACCGGCGCGTCAGACAACATGGCACGCCAATAGTCAGACTGGACCTGAATGCGCTCAGCCGACAACCACTGACGCTGCCAGGCGGCGTAATCCGGGTACTGAATCGCCAATGGCGGCAACGGATCGGATTGTCCGTCTATAAACGCCGTATAGAGCGTGTTCAATTCCTGTATCAGCACATTGAAAGACCAACCATCGGAAATAATGTGATGCAAAGTCAGCAAAAACTGATATTCGCTATCGGTGAGCTGGATGAGAGCCGCACGGATAAGCGGGCCGCTTTCAAGGTCAAATGATGCGTGAGCCTCCTC
>NZ_RCWB01000111.1 GCF_018448885.1 Photorhabdus caribbeanensis | reverse complement strand
GATTCACATAATAAGTGCAACATCGTTAATCCGGAAGTAAACATGTTCGTATTCCTTTAAATAATTCATTCGGGGTTTTCCCTCCCCGGGTTTTTCGGGGGCGATTATTTAATCGGTTTACCACAAAATTTATTTCCTGATCAGAGACTTCATTAAAATCAGTTCCCTTTGGAAAGTATTGTCTGATGAGTCCATTGATATTCTCATTTATCCCTCTTTCCCAGGGCGAGTAAGGGTGAGCAAAATAAATTTGGGTTTCTAATTTTTTACTCATGATTTCATGCTCTGCGAACTCCAAACCATTATCGAATGTGATGGTATTAACCCTTTGTTTTAACGGGTATAATACTTTCACTACCGCTTTTGCGACTTCTGATGCCTGCTTGCTATCAAGTTTAACAATAAGGGTATACAGCGTTTTGCGGTCAACCAGGGTTAATAAGGCGCTTTTTTTGTCTTTCCCCATTATCGTATCCCCTTCCCAGTCGCCAATACGTTCTTTTTTATCAACGATTTCCGGGCGAACATCAATACTGACCCGGTTTTTAATTTTGCCTCTTCTTTCATAGCGACCATAGCGTTTGCGATAAGGTTTTCTGGCAATCCGGAGATGTTGCCATAAATCACCTCCCTCTATTTTATCTTGGTAAATCAACCTATAAATCGTCTCATGATGCAAAGATATCCCTTTATGTCGCTTCAAATAATCAGCCACTTGTTCAGGGCTTAAATCTTTCCAAATTAACCGTTTTATCCATTTTTCGACTTCCGGCGTTATTTTCACGGCTTTCTTAGCAAAATGACGACGAGCTAATCCCTTCAAATGAGCCTGTTTAGGACAGTATGCCTGAGCTTCCTGATTTCTTTTCAATTCTCTGCTGATGGTCGACGGGCTTCGCTTAAGTGACTCAGCAATGAAACGCTGTGAAAAACCCGCTGTCTTTAAACTGGAAATCTGATATCTTTCTGTCTCGGTCAGTTGTGTATAGGCCATAGCGCATTCTCCTGTGGCGGGAAAGATGCCTACTATAGCAACTGACCGCCTTTCTGAAAAATTGCGCTTATTAGTCGAATCCGCC
>NZ_RCWB01000110.1 GCF_018448885.1 Photorhabdus caribbeanensis | reverse complement strand
TATACCCACTTAACTTGAAGATGCAGGATTCAGAATCTGAAAATTGTCATTAATACGGCGTGACAGACTCCCGGCAAGTTCCGGTAATATTTCCGTAAAAAAGTGATGTATTGCCTGCCTGAACAAGGCCGCCGAGGCAAAGTAACGATTATTTCTGACTTTTTCATTCATCACTTTCCACAACCTTTCTATCGGGTTCAGATTTGGGCTGTAGGGCGGTAAGTAATGAAGTTCAATATTCATCACATAAGCCCAGTCTTTCACCAACTCACTCCGGTGATAACCGGCTCCGTCGAGGATAATATGAACCTTCTGACTGACCGGATAGGTTTCACGCAGGGCAATGAAAAATTCTGCGATGTGATAACTGTCGATACGGTCATACTCGCGTACCACCGTTTTACCGATATCGGCCAGATTCAGGGCCCCCATCAGGTTCAGACGGGTACGGCTTCCTGTGGTTTTCACTACGGTTTTCTGGCCTTTACGCATCCAGCCATAAGCCAGTTTCGTCCCTTGCGTGGGATGAACGCCATCAATGAACAGGATGGGCTCATTGTTTCCGGCTTCCTGCTTGAGCTTCCCGTAGGTTTCTATAAAGGCCCGCTGCTGTTCCGCGTTGAACTTGTGTGGCACGCCGGTCGGTTTTTTATAACTGAATCCATTGTGGTGCAGCCATTTATTCATGCCGGGAACGGTGTAACTGATATTCCACGCTTCTTTGACAAGGCGGATAACAGCCTGTGTGGTGGGCAGAAGATTCGCGGTCAGATAAGCGATAAGTTCCTGCGTCTGTGTTTCGCTGAGATGGCTCTGAGAGCCGCCATTTTCGGGCTTGATTTTGCGGTGATTAAGGTAATCACTGATATGACGATTAACGGTCGTTTCATGAAGACGCAGGGCCTGAGCGATCATGACAGAACTCCAGCCCTCAGAGGCCAGCAGGACCGCTTTGATGCGATCACACTCCCGCTTATCACGGCAGGTGTGATGGCGGTGTTCAAGTTCGGCTTTTTGTTCATCGGTAATGAATATTTTCATGACGGATACCATGAACCTCATTTGGGCGAAAATCAAGCAGTTTCAATGAGCACGGGTATA
>NZ_RCWB01000109.1 GCF_018448885.1 Photorhabdus caribbeanensis | reverse complement strand
CTCAGCTCCTCAAAGCTCACCGGGCTATCGGCCTTGACCCATGACGGGTTCGCCGCCGCCTTCGCCGATACCTGCACATTCTTCACCGCCGCCGTGCTGGTTAAGGTCGCCGTCACCTGCCCCTGCGCGTTACTCACCGAGTTGTTCTGTTTCGTCAGTTTTAACCCGGCCTCCGTTGAATCAGTCTGCCAGTCAATGTCGACCGGTTGACCCACCACCAGATTGCCGTGCCCGTCCTTCACTGTCGCCGTGAAGGTATAACTGTCCGTGCCGTTGTTGTAGCGCTTCTTGTCTTTATCCACTTCCACCGTCACGCCGGTGACTTGATAACTGCTACTCAGCTCCTCAAAGCTCACCGGGCTGTCGGCCTTGACCCATGACGGGTTCGCCGCCGCCTTCGCCGATACCTGCACATCCTTCACCGCCGCCGTGCTGGTTAAAGTCGCCGTCACCTGTCCCTGCGCGTTACTCACCGAGTTGTTCTGTTTCGTCAGGGTTAACCCGGCTGGCGTTTGGTCTGTCTGCCAGTCAATGTCGACCGGTTGACCCACCACCAGATTGCCATGCCCGTCCTTCACCGTCGCCGTGAAGGTATAACTGTCCGTGCCGTTGTTATAGCGCATCTTGTCTTTATCCACTTCCACCGTCACGCCGGTGACTTGATAACTGCTACTCAGCTCCTCAAAGCTCACCGGGCTGTCGGCCTTGACCCATGACGGGTTCGCCGCCGCCTTCGCCGATACCTGCACATCCTTCACCGCCGCCGTGCTGGTTAAAGTCGCCGTCACCTGTCCCTGCGCGTTACTCACCGAGTTGTTCTGTTTCGTCAGGGTTAACCCGGCTGGCGTTTGGTCTGTCTGCCAGTCAATGTCGACCGGTTGACCCACCACCAGATTGCCATGCCCGTCCTTCACCGTCGCCGTGAAGGTATAACTGTCCGTGCCGTTGTTATAGCGCATCTTGTCTTTATCCACTTCCACCGTCACGCCGGTGACTTGATAACTGAGACTCAATTCCTCAAAGTTCACCTTTCGATCAGCCTCGACCCATGACGGGTTCGCCGCCGCCTTCGCCGATACCTGCACATTCTTCACCGCCGCCGTGCTGGTTAAGGTCGCCGTCACCTGTCCCTGCGCGTTACTCACCGAGTTG
>NZ_RCWB01000108.1 GCF_018448885.1 Photorhabdus caribbeanensis | reverse complement strand
TTGCACATGATAGAAGTAGAAAGAAGTTGTAATTGTTGAAAGTTAAATATAATCTTTAAGCTTATGGTGATGCAGATACTATTTAAATCATATTGAAGGAAGATATAGAATGGTAGACTATTTATATGTTATTTTTTCATTACTTGCACTCTATCCACTATATTGTGCTTTTAAGAAACTTTTAATTCCCTATGATGTTTATATTAATTTATTAGCTATATTACTTATGATGGCGTCTAATATTTTTCATCTAAATGTTGCCTATACTGGTCAAATTCCATTTCTTAGTGTATCCACATCAGATAATGATTTTATGCTATACACTTCTTTTATACTATCTTTCTTGTGTACCATTACATTTATGATCGCATGCGGCAAACATTATAGGAAAAACAAGTGGTAATTTTGCAAATAGAATAAACTCACCCTAGATTAATGATTTATTCATCAGATATATTAAGGATGTAAATAATAATTTATTTTTATGCTTTATTTGATAATGGTGATTTAAACACTATATATGGTCAGGCGAGGAGTTATTGATGAATTTTTCTTATGTTTCATTATCCTTAATTCTTCTATTACCTGTTTATTTCTGCATAAAAAGACTATTGATGTCATCTAATTTTTATCCCCATTTTTACGCAATAATATTACCATTGGTCTTTTCAGCATTTCATCTTTATGTTTTTAATTTCGATTCAATACTTTTTTTAATGTGGATATCACTGACAATGACTTTTTACATTGTTACTCTTTAGCTTTAGGTTATTTAAGCTTCGTTCCTGATATAATAGTGATACGAGTTGTTATCAAACTTTATCCTCTATATTTTTCTTTTAAAAAGCTGTTAATGTCTTATGATGTCTATGTTAACTTTTCAACAGCACTGCTTTTGATAGCATTTATTACGTTTCATTTATATGCCTTTCATTTCGACTATATTCTGTTTTTTTATGTATCTACTTTAGATGATGACTTTGTGTTTTATAGTTCTATTGTATTGGCTATATTGTGTAGTATTACATATATGATTGCACATGATAGAAGTAGAAAGAAGTTGTAATTGTTGAAAGTTAAATATAATCTTTAAGCTTATGGTGATGCAGATACTATTTAAATCATATTGAAGGAAGATATAGAATGGTAGACTATT
>NZ_RCWB01000107.1 GCF_018448885.1 Photorhabdus caribbeanensis | reverse complement strand
ATAGCCATAAAACCGTAACCGCTGCCATTCCAGCCTTGGGCGAACCGTACCCAGCAGGTGGCGTTTTCATCGGCTTTATCATAACGATCCCAGTGAAAATGGATGCGGATACACCCCTCTTCATTGACATAAATCTCTTCCCCTTCCGGGCCAACGACGGTTGCCACTTCATCACCATCCGCCAACGGTTTGTAACGGTATAACGCTCGCCAGTCGTTATAGCCCGACATAAAACTGAATTCGTTATGCAGATAAGTGCCTGACTCTCCGCTCTCTTCTTGCAGTGCCTGCGGACACTTGCCGTGATGATGGATAGTGACGATTTGCCAGCGGGTATTCATGGCATCAACCGGGTGTTCGCTGAGGGTAAAGATTTTACCGGGCATCAGTTTAAAACAGTTGCTTTGCCCGCTACCGGCCTGACGTTGATTCTCGACGGCCTGATGACGACGCTGGACAAACGGTTTCGCCTCCGCGTCTTTCTGAAAACGGCCGTAGCTTTCAAAAAGTTCAAACAGGGTTTTCTGCCCTTCCACACGCGGATCGATATTGGCCCGGTGTGTCAGGCGGTAATCGGGACTTTGGGGATTGTAGTCCTTATAAATGACCCGCGCCGGGGTCATGGAGACGCCCAGACGCGCCTGATTCATCACATTCATTTCGGTGGCCGTCTCTATCTGCGGGTTGTAGACCAGCGGTAAATTGGCCGTCATCCCTAAATGGCTGTCACTGAAAAACAGCTTGTCGTCTTCAAACCAGAAATTCAGCCCCTCTTCGGCAACTAACCGGGCAAAAAAGGCATAATCGGACTCCCGTTTTTGCGTCACATACTCCCGTGTGTAATGAAACTCATCCAGTTGGCAATCGAACAGGATGCAATGTTTTTTCAGCAAACTGGTGAGAATTTCCGGTACGCTTTGCCGATGATAAATCCGGCTGTCCTGATTCAAATTCATCCGCCAGAGAGCGGGCTGGACGGTGAGGTAATAAATGGTGCGACGCGCATGCGTATCCCCCCGTGTAGCCTGTGTGATAATGCCGCTAACCTGACGTTGCTCAACGTCGTTGAAAACCACCCGGAATTTCACAGACTGTAATAACAGTGATTCCAGATCAATATCGGCCCGTTTACTGACCAGCATTAAAGATAGGGTAAAGAGTTCGGATAATTCCTCCTGCAAAGAAAATTCAGCTAC
>NZ_RCWB01000106.1 GCF_018448885.1 Photorhabdus caribbeanensis | reverse complement strand
TCAGCTGATGCTGTTCGCAATACTGTTTTCGGGTCAGGTCACTGTGGCGCCATTGGGTCACATGTTGCTGTTTTTGTTCCGGGGTATATCGGCTACGGCTCATGGTGTCAGTCTCCAGGTGAAGATAAGGAAACGGTAGCGTGCATGGGCCGGAGAGGAAGAACAAGGTGAGATGACCGGGCATTTACGAGGATGCGTGAGCTGCTTGGCGACTACAACAGCAACTAAGGGCAGGGACTGAGCGACACTTAAAAAAGCAGAAAGCCGGAAGACCACAGGGATTTTCCGGCTTTTCTGACATATTAATCAATATGGTCTATCACATAGTATCAATGCGACCACAACCAAAGCTGATGATTTCACCTGAACTAATATCGTTCGGAATAGGTTCATCTAACTCAATAACAATATTACCAACCTTAACTAAATTAGAATTCCTATCAAGAAGTTCCGCTATAACAAATTGCGAAAATGTATCGTTTTGGTTTTTTATAATGCCTTGGGGGTGTTGTTTTTCTTTTTGTATTCCTTTCACAGTAATCGCAAAAAGCGGACTATTGATATAATCGCCTTCGTTATAGTTACAAGGATGTGAAAAAGCAATGCATTCATATTGACCATCAGTAATAAAAAGTATTGCTTCTTCTGCATCTTTAGAAAGCCATTCAATCTTTCGAATATTCATTTTGATAATCCTAAACTTGGTGCTTTTCGTGATAGTTCACTGACAGATTTAACATGGAGTGTTGTTATATGGCCAGTTTTTCTATCTAGCCCTACAAATGCATATTTTGCAGATCCTTGACCACCAATAAACTTAGCATAGCCATTCATTTCAGGAACATATTTTCCATGTTCAATTACATGATTCGCATCATTTATATAATCTTTCAGGTTATAAGATTTTCGGTTGAGGGCTTGCATCATTTCAGAACCATGTTTTTCAAAGTGCTTAACTGCTTCATCTCCTTTGAAGATTCTTTTCTTGGGATTATGAGGGAGTAATAACAAAGGTTCAGGTTCTTTATTTTTTATATCTTTTCCAACATCCTGACAATCTTTCCCAGCTAATCCGAACGGGTCAATCCATCCGGTAGGATTTTGCACATAGCTATAGGTATTCTCACCACCCCAGAGGCCGGTTGGATCGGGGCTGAGGTAGCACGCCGCTTCCGGCAAATAATAGCGGAACCGGTTATAAAAT
>NZ_RCWB01000105.1 GCF_018448885.1 Photorhabdus caribbeanensis | reverse complement strand
TTCCTCAACAGCCTGCGCTGGCATAAAACCCATAACCTGTCCGACACCATCGACCAGTTAACCCTGATGGCGGATGTGCGCCAGTCCCCGTTGATTGCCCTGATGGATACGCTGGCTTATCAGGGGGAAGCTGGACAACCGGGCGCGGCATTGGCGGATTCGCTGGTGAAATCGGCGCAAAACCTGTTTCAGAAAAATAAGCAGCCGATGATTGACCAGAGCCGACTTCTGCCGGGGCCGCTGGATGACACGTTTGGTCCGTTATTGGCGCTGATGGGCAAAAGCACTGAGGAAAATGGACTGACGGCGGACCCGTCACTGAGTCTGCAAACCTTCCTGACGCGGGTGACGCGGGTGCGTCTGGCGCTGCAACAACTGGCGAATACCGATGACCCCCCGGCGGTGATGGAAGCGCTGGCGCAGAGTGTGTTTCAGGGGAAAAGCGTGGCGCTGACAGATACGCGGACCTATGGCAGCCTGATAGCCGCCAGTCTGGGGGCGGAATGGAATGGGTTTGGTCAGGCGGTGTTCGTGCAACCGTTGACCGAAGCGTGGCAGACGGTGTTACAGCCAGCGGCGGCCAGCCTGAATGCGCAATGGCAGTCGGCGGTGGCGGCGGACTGGCAGACCGATTTTGACGGCCGTTACCCGTTTGTGGCGGGGCAAAATGAGGCTTCGCTGCCGATGCTCGGGCAGTTTATCCGGGCCGACAGCGGGCGGATAGAGCAGTTCCTGCACAGTCAGTTAGGCGGCGTACTGCATAAAGAGGGGAAATATTGGGTGGTGGATAAGGTGAACAGTCAGGGACTGCATGTCAGCCCGGCCTTTTTAACCGCGATAAATCAACTGAGTCAGGTTGCGGATGTGCTGTTTGCGAACGGCAGCGAGGGAATACGCTTTGAACTGCGGGCGAAACCGGTGCGTGATGTGGCGGAAACGGACCTGACGATAGATGGCCAGCGGCTGCGTTACTTTAACCAAATGGAGAGCTGGCAGCGTTTACGCTGGCCGGGGGATGAGGATAATCCCGGGGTGGCGCTGACCTGGACCGGGGTGAATACCGGGGCGCGGCTGTATGGCGACTATCCGGGGACGTGGGGATTGATTCGCTGGCTGGAGGCGGCACAAGTGCAGATGCTGGATGAAAGCCGTTACCGGTTGAGATTTACCACGCCGGAGGGGTTGCCGCTGACCTGGGTACTGCGGACCGAAGTCGGGAAAGGGCCGCTGGCATTATTGAAACTGCGGGGGTTTAGATTGCCGAAAACGATTTTTGTGGAGAA
>NZ_RCWB01000104.1 GCF_018448885.1 Photorhabdus caribbeanensis | reverse complement strand
TTAGGATCGCTTTTTTATGGAAGAGAGAGATCTTAACGTTTTAATGAGAGAAATACCTATAAAAAGTCATGTTCTGATTTTTATTTAACCAAAATAACCTTATTAAAAGTGTGAGATCCCACCCTGGGTGGTCGAGTTAATAACATAGGGTTAATAGCACAAAGGCAAAATTTTATTTTGATAGGTTGTTTCGTTGTTTTTTGTGGCTTAATAATGATCTTGTTCGGTAACAGAAAAAAGGATAATCAAGAGAACTACGTAAACTGTCCATTTTGTGCTGAAAAAGTTAACCCAATGGCTATTAAATGTAAGCATTGCGGGTCTGAGATTAAAGAACAAATGGAACTAAAAAAAGAGAAAATGGAGCTAGAAAAACTTAAAAGTTTCACTCCATCAGAACTTGCTCCTTTTTCATTTTATCGGTGGGGGAGAGACGGTAACGAGCTGGTTGAAGATCAGATTAAAGAATTAACGGAACGATTAATTAAATCCAATCCAGAAAAAACGGTTAATGAGATTGAAAGCTATTACCGCATAGAAATAGAAAAGTTGGCTAAGAGACTACCCAAACAACTCAGGAAAGAATTTCATGAGAAATATACTTATTGGTTATATGCATCGAAATCTCAAAATAGTTAATGAAAATCCATTGTAAATAAATTGTTTTTTAATAAACTCTGATATTTTAAGTGGCTCAATGAAACAATATAAAATCACATGGATGTGAATTTGTCTTGATTTTCTGATGATAATGACTACAAATTGATGCTTGATAACAGTTTATTTTATTAATCTTTATATTAGACAAATTCAAAATGATTTTTTATAATTGATTTTAATTGAAATGCATGTGATTTTTTAGAATTAAAAATAATGGTTTATAGGTTTTTTAATGCAAATGATTAATTTTGTTTATATGAAAAATCAATTTGTTTAAATGGTTTTTATTTGCAATAGTATGAGTGATTTAAAGTTGTCTTTTTAAAACATTAGGATTTAATAAAGTTTCTTGTTGATGGGTAAATTTATTTATAATCGGGTTAAATAATTGGCTATAAAAAATATGGAATGGAAAAGTTAATGAATGATTTAAAGGAATGTGAAATTATTTATTCATAGAGTCATAATATTGCATTTGTTAGTTAAATCAGGAGTCTTGGATTCACATAATAAGTGCAACATCGTTAATCCGGAAGTAAACATGTTCGTATTCCTTTAAATAATTCATTCGGGGTTTTCCCTCCCCGGGTTTTTCGGGGGCGATTATTTAATCGGTTTACCACAAA
>NZ_RCWB01000103.1 GCF_018448885.1 Photorhabdus caribbeanensis | reverse complement strand
ATAATGTCTACGGCCCAACAGAATGTACCGTGGATACGACGTTGGCCTGTATAGAGCCGTCGCACCCTTATCCGACTATCGGTCGTCCGCTAGATAATGCCCGTCTTTATTTATTGGATAACGATGGCCATCCTGTGCCGTTGGGGGCAATAGGGGAGTTGTACATTGGTGGTGTTGGTGTGGCGCGTGGCTACCTCAATCGTCCTGACTTAACGGCTGAACGTTTCCTGTCTGACCCATTTAGTGATAAACCCGATGCCCGCATGTACCGCACCGGGGATTTAGCCCGTTATTTGCCGGACGGCAATCTGGAATTCCTGGGCCGCAACGACCACCAGGTGAAAATCCGCGGTTTCCGTATTGAACCGGGGGAAATCGAAGCCCGCTTAATGGAACATCCGGCGGTAAGTGAAGCGTTAGTGCTGGCTCTGGGTGACGGTCAGGACAAACGGCTGGTGGCTTATGTGGTGGCAGAAGCGGATGACCGGCTGGTTAACAGCTTACGTGCCTATCTGAGTGCCATTTTGCCGGATTATATGGTGCCGTCCGCTTTTGTGCGTCTGGATGCGTTTCCGTTAACGCCGAACGGCAAGCTAGATCGCCGAGCGTTGCCTGCGCCGGGGGTGGAAGCCTTTGTCCATCAGATTTATGAAGCGCCGCAAGGGGAGATGGAAACCGTATTGGCGACTATCTGGCGTGAGTTACTTGGCATTGAGCGGATAAGCCGACATGACAATTTCTTTGCCTTGGGGGGGCATTCGCTGTTGGCGGTACGGATGATCAACCGGATAGCTGCTTTCGGTATCGAACTGTCATTAACCACCCTGTTTAAATTCCCTTCGTTAAAGGCATTTGCGGAAGTTATGCAAGCCCGGAAGGGGCAACTGGATACTATCCTGCCAGCCATTGTGCCGGTATCTCGCGAAGGTGCATTGCCGTTATCATTTGCTCAACAGCGCTTGTGGTTCCTGACGCAGCTTGAGGGCGTTAGTGAAACTTATCATATCCCGATGGCCCTGCGCTTGAGTGGGCAATTGGATATCATGGCCTGGCAGAAGGCGCTGGATACCTTATTTGCCCGTCATGAAGCGTTACGCTCTGTCTTTGTCTCTATTGATGGTCAACCGCAAGTGCGGCTGTTGGCGCCGAATAGCAGCTTACTGTTATCGCAATATGATCTGCGCGGGATCCCGGATGCTGATGTTGTTCTTGAGCGTCTAAGCGTGGAGGAGGCTCACGCATCATTTGACCTTGAAAGCGGCCCGCTTATCCGTGCGGCTCTCATCCAGCTCACCGATAGCGAATATCAGTTTTTGCTGACTTTGCATCACATTATTTCCGATGGTTGGTCTT
>NZ_RCWB01000102.1 GCF_018448885.1 Photorhabdus caribbeanensis | reverse complement strand
ATAATGTCTACGGCCCAACAGAATGTACCGTGGATACGACGTTGGCCTGTATAGAGCCGTCGCACCCTTATCCGACTATCGGTCGTCCGCTAGATAATGCCCGTCTTTATTTATTGGATAACGATGGTCATCCTGTGCCGTTGGGGGCAATAGGGGAGTTGTACATTGGTGGTGTTGGTGTGGCGCGTGGCTACCTCAATCGCCCTGACTTAACGGCTGAACGTTTCCTGTCTGACCCATTTAGTGATAAACCCGATGCCCGCATGTACCGCACCGGGGATTTAGCTCGTTATTTGCCGGACGGCAATCTGGAATTCCTGGGCCGTAACGACCACCAGGTGAAAATCCGCGGTTTCCGCATTGAAACGGGCGAAATTGAATTCCGGTTGGTGGAACATCCCGCGGTGAGTGAATCTGTGGTATTGGCACAGGGGGAAGGTCAGGACAAACGGCTGGTGGCCTATGTGGTGGCGGAAAACCATGAGGGGTTGGTAAATAGTCTGCATACCTACTTGGGTACCGTGTTACCGGATTATATGGTGCCATCCGCTTTTGTGCGGCTGGATGCGTTTCCGTTAACGCCGAACGGTAAATTGGATCGCCAGGCGCTACCGGCACCGGGCAATGAGGCCGTTGCCCGTCAGGTTTACGAAGCGCCCCAGGGAGAAATGGAAATGGCGCTGGCGGCGATTTGGCGTGAAGTTCTGGGGATTGAGCAGATCAGCCGGTATGACAGTTTCTTTGCGCTGGGCGGTCATTCGTTGCTGGCGGTGCGGATGATGAACCGGGTAGCCGCTTTGGGTATCGAACTGCCATTAACCACCCTGTTTAAATCTCCTTCGTTAAAGGCATTTGCGGAGGTTATGCAGGCCCGGAAGGGGCAACTGGATGCTATCCTGCCAGCCATCGTGCCGGTATCTCGCGAAGGCGCATTACCGTTATCATTTGCTCAACAGCGCTTGTGGTTCCTGGCGCAGCTTGAGGGCGTTAGTGAAACTTATCATATCCCGATGGCCCTGCGTTTGAGTGGGCAATTGGATATCATGGCCTGGCAGAAGGCGCTGGATACCTTATTTGCCCGTCATGAAGCGTTACGCTCTGTCTTTGTCTCTATTGATGGTCAACCGCAAGTACGGCTGTTGGCGCCGAATAGCGGTTTACTGTTATCGCAATATGATCTGCGCGGGATCCCGGATGCTGATGTTGTTCTTGAGCGTCTAAGCGTAGAGGAGGCTCACGCATCATTTGACCTTGAAAGCGGCCCGCTTATCCGTGCGGCTCTCATCCAGCTCACCGATAGCGAATATCAGTTTTTGCTGACTTTGCATCACATTATTTCCGATGGCTGGTCTG
>NZ_RCWB01000101.1 GCF_018448885.1 Photorhabdus caribbeanensis | reverse complement strand
TCCGGGTTGTAACGGGTTGTTGCGGGCATATTCTGTCTGCATGATCACATCGGACAGGGTGAATGCATTCAGGAACAGGCTGACACCGGTCAATGAAGAATCAAACAGTAAACCAATAGAGGCTTTATTAGCCCCTTCTAAGGTAAAAAGCTGAACCGGCGAGTCCACACTGGTCTTAACTTCCGGTAGAGTTATCACCGGTTTATTGCCGAGTGATTCCAGGCGTTTACTCCAGTTAATCATCCGTTCCCCGATAGCCTGTTGACGCACCGCCGGATCAGGTCGGTTGCGATTTGTTTTCGATTCCAGTCGCTTAAGCACTTCCTGATAGCTCTGTTCACTGAGCGCCACTCTGCCATCCGGTTCAATCACTACGCCTAGCGTGGATAACAGGGCCGGAACCAGTTGTTGGGTTATCTGGTCAATCGCTTTCTGGGGAAGCTGCCGGACATAACTTGAACCCTGATAAATTGTCTGATGGGTATAGGCGCAGACGGTTGCCAGAAAGGTCCCCATCCCCAGCAGAATATTATCGACGCCACTAATAAACGGGCCCTTAAGCATCGGTGATTTTACTTTGTCGTTATTCAGTACGGTGACAACCCCGGTGGTAATGGTGCGCCAGAAGTTGCCATCCCCGTTGCCGTCTGACTCTTTGGCCGCAAGCTTCGCTAAAACCTGCTGGCCGGGCAAGGATGATTGCAGGTTGCCGAGCAGGCCGGAGAGGATTTCACTGAAAAACCGGAACTCCAGCGCGTCCTCTTCTTCCAGCGTCTCCTTTTCATCTTGCAGTGAAAAGAAGTAGTGAAAGTAATTTTGCAGCCCGCCGACTTGATAACTGAGGTCTGGGTTATCCGCAAAGGCTTCAAACAGTTTCATAAACATCGCCTGACGCGCTTCAAAATCTTCGGTGACTTTTTTCAGTTTCGGCCAGTCGTTGTTCCAGCGGTCCTGATGAATACTGTCATCTATTTTCTTTTTCAGCTCCGGGTTTTTGGTGGCTTTGAGCTTTTCGACATAGAAACCGATGGTCAATGGGTAAATATTGGAGGCGTTATAGCTCTGTTGCCACAAATTCAGGATAGAGTAGGCTTCCACAATGTCCCGCTGACGGCCTACCGGGTCATGCAGGATCACAATCCGCGCCTGTTCATTGAAGTGCAGATAACTGTTGATTTCCTGGATAATCTTACCGGCGTCCATTTCGTAGCTGTCCTGAGTGGTCAGCGTATCAATACTGACATCAGCCAAATCCAGTTCATTGATGTCTTTTTCAATGATGGCTTTGATATTGGCAAACTGTTCCTGCCGGATTTTGTAATCGACAATCAGTTTTCGAAAATATTTGTCTGAGGCGTTAACCGCAAA
>NZ_RCWB01000100.1 GCF_018448885.1 Photorhabdus caribbeanensis | reverse complement strand
TTTGTGGTAAACCGATTAAATAATCGCCCCCGAAAAACCCGGGGAGGGAAAACCCCGAATGAATTATTTAAAGGAATACGAACATGTTTACTTCCGGATTAACGATGTTGCACTTATTATGTGAATCCAAGAATCAATTTAATATATTTTTAATATGTTATTGTTAAAACAAAAAACAAATTAAACAGCAATACAAAATAGCGTATTACACCTTAATTGCATAATATAAGCCTTATCTCCTAGTATATATTTATTTTTTTGCAAAAAAACAACATCATTAAATCAATAAATAATTTATTAATATATAATATTGTCACAATCTATCTTTTACATTAGTTTTCACAGTGTGAATTTTTCTGTTTCTCCAAATAGTTTTAATGTCATTATTACTATGTTTCATCTATAAACAAGAAATTTAATAAATGAAAAATTAATGACAAACCTAAAAACCATAAAGGATATACATTAATGAAACCATATGTCTATTTATTCCTTAATGCAGAGAACGCTAGATTTAATGACACATTAAATATACCAGATAAAAACTACCATCAACCTATCAGTAATGATTGGCCCGACCTTCCTATCGAGTTTCAAAGACATATTGATGATGTGATTAATTTAAATGGTTATTTATATTTTTTTAAAGGATCTCAATATCTTAAATTCAACATAGCGAGAGCCAAAGTAACTGATGGTCCAAAATTTATTGCAGATGGGTGGCCCGGATTGAAAGAAACCGAATTCGAAAATGGGATAGATGCGGCCATAGAATTAACAACAAGTAGCGTTTGTTTCTTTAAAGGCAGTGATTGCATTGATTATGCCGTAAACTCACACACGATTAAGCGAAAATCTATCTCAGACAGATGGGAAATAACAAAGACATACCCAGAGTTTAGTAAAAACCTGAATGCTGCTACATGGAGAAAAATTCATCAAGATAATCCTTTTATTGATTTCCTCAAAGACGATCAACATATCGGATTTTATCCACAATCACATACTCTTGCACATGGAATTGTTCCTGTTACTGCTTATACCGGAGGAGCCTTCAAAACAGCTCAAGCAGCGGTATTGATTGACACCGATTTATTAGGCAGTGACCGAGGCAATAATGGAAGTTGTGGCGGAACATGTGGCACCAATGACACAGGTAAACACTGTTTCCAGTTACCTCAAAGTATTCGATTTGGCCTGACAGCCTATTCTAATACCGATATTCATCGGCAAACAGTAAAAGTCTATATTGACGATCTTCTGGTAGATACATTAACCGGCAAAGGAACAGATAATCTAATGGCGACTAAAGCCTATACATCCGGTACAGGCAAAATCTGTATTGAGATTGAAGGCGATGGTAAACCCTGCAAGCTCCGTTA
>NZ_RCWB01000099.1 GCF_018448885.1 Photorhabdus caribbeanensis | reverse complement strand
GATAACCGTCAGACAGTCTCGGCGTCGGTATCCCCCGAAGAGCTGAAAGCCCGGCTGACCGCCCGTTACTTTACCGATTTCGCCGGGGCGTGGCAGGATTTTCTCAACAGCCTGCGCTGGCATAAAACCCGTAACCTGTCGGATGTCATCGACCAGCTAACTCTGATGGCCGATGGGCGTCAGTCTCCGCTGATTGCGTTGATGAACACGCTGGCCTATCAGGGCGAAACCGGGCAACAGGGACCGACGTTATCGGATTCATTGGTGAAATCCGCCAAGACATTGTTGAATAAAAACACGCCGCCAATGATGAGCCAACAGGTGGCTGGCGTACGCGGGCCGATGGATGAAACCTTTGGGCCGTTGCTGATGCTGATGGGCGAAAACCGGGCGGCCGGGGGAATCAAGGCCGACAGCACGCTGAATTTACAAACCTTTCTTACGCGAGTAACCGAAGTGCGGCTGAAACTGCAACAGATGAACAACAGCGATGATCCACCGGCAATGGCGAATATGCTGGCTAAGACGGTATTTGAAGGGAAAAGCACCGATTTGACGGATACGCAGGGCTATGGGCGCCTGATAGCCGCCAGTCTGGGCGGCCAATGGCGGGGGTTGGGGCAGACGCTGTTTGTCGAGCCGTTAGCGCAGGCGTGGCAGGGCGTACTGAAACCGGCGGAGGAGAATCTGAACACCCAGTGGCAGAGGGCGATAGTGGACAACTGGAATCGGGTATTTGCGGGCCGTTATCCGTTTGCCGGTGGCGACAGTGAAATTTCATTGCCGATGTTGGGGCAGTTTATCCGGTCAGATTCGGGGCGGATAGAGCAGTTTTTGGCGCGTCAGTTAGGCGGGATACTGCATAAATCGGGTAATCAGTGGGTGGTGGATGAAGTGAACGGTCAGGGCGTGCAGATTAACCCGGATTTTTTGAAAGCGATAAATCAGCTCAGTCAGTTATCGGACCTGTTATTTGCGGATGGCAGTCAGGGATTGCGGTTTGAACTGCGGGCCAGAGCGGTGAGGGATGTGGTGGAAACCGACCTGACGATAGACGGGCAGAAACTGCGCTATTTTAACCAGATGGAAAGCTGGCAGAGCTTTCGCTGGCCGGGAGAGACCTATAAACCGGGCGTGATGCTGACCTGGACCAGTGTTAATGCCGGGGCGCGGTTGTTCGGTGATTATCAGGGGAACTGGGGGCTGATCCGCTGGCTGGTGCAGGCAAAAGCGGAGAGACTGGATGAAAGCCGTTACCGACTGATATTTACTGCCCCGGATGGATTGCCATTAACCTGGATTTTGCGCACAGAATTAGGCGAAGGGCCGCTGGCGTTATTAAAACTGCGCGGATTTAAATTGCCGAAAAATATCTTTGTGACGAAGCCGGGTAAGCATACGGCAATATCAGCGATAAATGACGATGATTTGATAGAGGAATAGT
>NZ_RCWB01000098.1 GCF_018448885.1 Photorhabdus caribbeanensis | reverse complement strand
ATTGTGCATGGGGTGATGCCTGATACCGGTTCACCCATGACTTATAAAAGGATGAAAACCGGTGAAGATGGAATGGTTGGACTGGTTATCGGCAGTAATGGCGCGGAGATGACCCCGGTGTTGGCGCAATCTCCCGGCCCATTACAGCTTCTGCCGGGAAAGGAGTATGGTCGAGGCTGGTTACATATCGCTGATGGTAAAATGACGCATAAACTGCCGAAATTAGATCCGTATGAGGAGATTTATCTGGAAAAGGAGTACTGGTGGGGATTATGTGAAACCCGGTTTTTAAACCCGGATAAAAAGGAGAAGTGGAAAGATAATGAAAGCTGGAAAAATTATACACATATTATAGGGAAAAAAGTTAGGCCATTTATTGAAGGATTGAGTGGTAAATACCATCCTAATACCTATGCCTTTTATGGCGCCAGTGAGAAACATCTATCCTATGGGGTTATCTCTTGGGAGGAAGTCAGTAAAGATTATTACAATAAAACGGAGGATTATTCCGGCCTGACCTTTAATCAGCCGATCTATGATCCTTATAACTTGGAGATTAGTACTACACGTATGGTGCAGTTTTCTGTTGGTCCCTCTTTTCAGGATATTGCGGCGAAAACTTTTAAGCTGGCACCGCCAAAGGATAAAGGGGATGGTACCGTGCCGGAACGGGCTGGCCGTATTCCAACTAGAAGATTACGCAGTCAGTTGGCAACGGAAGTTGACCATGAAGGTGCATATAAAGGAAATAACGAGACGGAAGAGACTTTTGCCCGGTTATTCACCTTACGCTCAATTGTGAAGATGGTGCAGGTGGTGAAAGGTGAAAATTGAATAGGAAAACGACCTTACTGACTTTAGCGGTTATTTATATCTTGTGGTGGCATATGCCCGTATTTTATTACCCGATTTTAACTGAAAAGGAAAAGAAAATGACAACTGAAATGTTAGCAAATATGCAGACCCGATGTGTGGGCCGTTATTTGATAGATCTTCCTGCTGGATTTGACAATATTATTCATGATGGGATATTTATTGGTGATGCGCAAATAGAAACTGAGCGTTTATATCCACCTGCATTTGAACAGCGGATACGGCTAAGAGAACAGGAGTTAAAGGAGGATAAAACTATTGATCCTAAAGATATGCCATTTTTGAAAAAAATTTATCGCTTACAGGGGGAGCAAACAGGTGTAATTTTCGATAGGAATGAGGATATTGGTGAGCCCGGTTTTGGCCGGGTGCTGGAAGCACATTTATACGACAATGGTGTTGCATTTAAAATTATAATGAATATAACAGATTTGTCTGATGCTAAATATGCGAGTGATAGGAAAAGTTATATCAGAGCTGGTTTTTCTGAGGATGAATTAAATACCACAGATAAAACGATGATGAAAATGAGGAATTTATTATCCAGAATCAGCGGCCGAAAAGATACAGAAATACCTACAGAGGCAGGTAC
>NZ_RCWB01000097.1 GCF_018448885.1 Photorhabdus caribbeanensis | reverse complement strand
ATTAGGACAGTGCCAGTCTTAATCACAGTGGGGGGTATGTTATTCCCAATGAAGTCGTCCAGAAACGGACTAGGTAGTTAGCTTTTTCTAGTGCCCAACACATTAGAGGTGTGGTTTTTTTTCTCTAAAATAAGGGTGGCCATAGGCTCTTTTAACCAGAATCGGTGTAGTCAGCTGAAATTGACTTGCACGCCTGGGTCCTGTGTGTCTACTAACTTTCTCGCGAACGATAGCTAACGGATCCCCCGGGCCATACTAGTACTGGATGCATCTGCAGGATATCGCGGCCGCAGAAGACCTAAGCTAGCGTTTAGAGTGCAATTTTGTCAGCAGCCATACTCTAAGCCCTGTTTTTAAGTACCCAGGAAGCCAGAATAGTCTTGAGAAGGGAGGAAATTGCTGGGCAGCATTATGAGCATTATCAACACTTTTTTTCATGGAGGAAGTAAGTACAGGCAAAGCCAGATGAATTACGTTTAGAGCTGTGGAGGTCATTAAGACCCTGAATAATTGCTTTGATGGACCCATGCTGCCACAAAAAAAGATATAGGGGGCTGCCTTTATCCATGACATATAGCCACATCGGAGACATTTAATGATGCAATTTGAGCCCTGTGCCGAAGCTCAGTACCATATTACATGCCTCAAAGTGGTATCCAACCGTTAACTACAAATTAGAAACGTATACGGATCCCCCGGGCCATACTAGTACTGGATGCATCTGCAGGATATCGCGGCCGCGTCTTCAGAGGGGGATAGCATGACCTCACGCCTTCTATAAAAGCCCTCCCTTAGTCTTTTGATTATCCCATGACATTACACTTATTGTGAGGGGGTTATTTGACCGGACAGCTCTAGGGTTCGCAATGCTCCTCACAATATATCAAAGCCACCAAACATCCGGCCATCTATTCCGCTCTTCTCATGTTGGTTGTGAATATGTAATGCAGTCCAGGCTTCGTAGAACACAATGATCTAATAGAGGTGCATAAGTTGTGCAGAACCCTTGGAGTCTCATGGAATCGCGAATGGTCTCTAGGATCCCCCGGGCCATACTAGTACTGGATGCATCTGCAGGATATCGCGGCCGCCATCTGCCCTACGTTTGAGGGTTATAAGCTGGGTAGTATTACTCCTACTAACGGGCTGCATACCTCCATCTTCTAGCAGGTGTGGTCAGCTTCTCAGTGTAATCGGAAGGGACCTGTGAAAAAAAGGTTCAAAAGCACTGATGGGCAAGTGTTCTCCAGACGGTCTTAGAACGGACATTAGCGGTTTTGACAGATAAGGATCCCCCGGGCCATACTAGTACTGGATGCATCTGCAGGATATCGCGGCCGCTCGACGTAGAACTCAATCTAAAACTTCGATTTGCAACTTACCAAACAAAAAGAGCAACTCTTAAAGGGTTATACGAGCTCGCTGCATTTGGAACGTAGGATCCCCCGGGCCATACTAGTACTGGA
>NZ_RCWB01000096.1 GCF_018448885.1 Photorhabdus caribbeanensis | reverse complement strand
CTGGCCCAGATTTCGTTGATTTGACTATATCGTTCCAAGAAGCATTTTTGGGAGGCACATGTTTGTATCCATGATTTGTCCAATTAGGTTCCTTAGCGCTCGGACATGGAGTTAACCCGAACGGGTCAATCCATCCGGTAGGATTTTGCACATAGCTATAGGTATTCTCACCACCCCAGAGGCCCGTAGGGTCGGCACTCAGGTAACAACACCCTTCCGGCAAATAATACCTGAACCGGTTATAGAATAAACCACTTTCTTCATCAAAAAGTTGTCCGGCGAATCTCAGGCCCGGGTCCAGTTGCGGGTTTTCGCCGTATCCGCCCAGCCGCAGCCCGTACAGGGACTGCTTCGGCCGCCGCCACACCCGTTTACCCGTCGGGTCGAACAGCGCCAGCGGCTCGCCGGTCGGGGCGCTGACCGCATATTGAGTCTGCACCTCTCCGGCCATCAGTTCCACCCGGTTGTCCAGATTCAGCGTAAACGCCTGCGTCTGCTGCGCTATCAGTTCCCAGCCGTCAAACACCAGATGGCGGATCATTTTCAGCCGGCCGTGCTGATACTCCCGGATTTCTGCCGGCACGTCGCCGTCCCACAGGTAGGTGGTCCGCTTACCGCTCGGGATACACCGTTTTTCTGTCCGCCGCCCGAAAGCGTCATAGCGATATTCCCACGGTATCCCGTCCGGGGTAATCAGCCCGGTCAGCTGATTCTGGCTGTTCCAGCGGTATTTCGTCAGCGCCAGCCGGGACCCTTCCGCTAAAAACTGTTTCTCCTGCATGCGGCCGGCCCGGTCGTAAACAAACCGGTGCGAGCCCACCCAGTTCAGGCGATGGCCCTCCTGATAGAGGGTTTCCCCCATAATCTCCTGCACCCCGTCAAACCGTCTTGACGGGTACCCCGTTTCATCATACTGATAATACTCCCGCAGTGTCCGGCCTTCCCCCACCGAAATCACCTGGCCGTTGCCGTTAAGGAGATAATTTAACGGCTGTCCGTCATCACTGGCGGCGGTCAGGTTCAGCGCGGCATCGTATTCATACCGGCGCGCCACCCCCGCGTAAGCGGGTCCCTCAATCTCGTCCGGTTCAGCCGGCCTGAAAAAGTAGGGGTTGCGGCCAGCCCGTTGCGCGGTTAACTGGCCCATCAGGCTGTACTGCTGGCGCAGAATAAATCCTCCGTCCACATAACGGCCCGTATCCCGGCCGGCGTCATCCCGTTCCAGAGTCAGGGGCGCCTGCTCCGCCAGCGTCAGCTTAATCAGTTCCCCCCCCCGGTTAACCTCCCGCCGGCTCTGCCAGCGGCAGAGGCGGGTCTGGCCGCTAAACCGGGCCGGACCGGCCACCGGCGCTGTTTCGCCGGTCAGCAACTGCCGTTCTGCCGTGCGGGTATCCGGGTAGTGACGCAGAATCTCTCCGTGCGGCTGGATTTCCCGCACTATCCGGTCCTGCTCGTCGTATTCAAAATGCAGGGTGCTGTCCGGGGAGTCCACGGTTAACAGCCGGCCCA
>NZ_RCWB01000095.1 GCF_018448885.1 Photorhabdus caribbeanensis | reverse complement strand
TTCGGGTCTATACCCTGCAACTCATTCGCCCAGTTAAGACTCGGTTTCCCTGCGGCTCCCCTATCCGGTTAACCTTGCTACAGAATATAAGTCGCTGACCCATTATACAAAAGGTACGCAGTCACCCCACCCCAAAACGCTCCACTGCTTGATTTGTGTGTTGGGCGTCGCTGTCGCTCCGCCAACCGTCATCCGAGATGACGTTACGCATTTTGTGCGCCACGCAAAGCGAAACGCTTTGGTGGTGGGGCTCCCACTGCTTGTACGTACACGGTTTCAGGTTCTCTTTCACTCCCCTCGCCGGGGTTCTTTTCGCCTTTCCCTCACGGTACTGGTTCACTATCGGTCAGTCAGGAGTATTTAGCCTTGGAGGATGGTCCCCCCATCTTCAGACAGGATTTCTCGTGTCCCGCCTTACTCATTGAACTCCCAGCCATACCATCTTCGAGTACGGGGCTGTCACCCTCTCTCGCCGGCCTTTCCAGACCGTTCCTCTGATGCTATCGCTGATGTTGGTTCTGGGCTGCTCCCCGTTCGCTCGCCGCTACTGGGGGAATCTCGGTTGATTTCTTTTCCTCGGGGTACTGAGATGTTTCAGTTCCCCCGGTTCGCCTCATTAACCTATGGATTCAGTTAATGATAGTGCAACGCATTGCACTGGGTTTCCCCATTCGGACATCGCCGGCTATCACGCTTCATATCAGCTTACCGACGCTTTTCGCAGATTAGCACGTCCTTCATCGCCTCTGACTGCCTAGGCATCCACCGTGTACGCTTATTCGCTTAACCTCACAACCCGAAAGAGTCTCGGATTGTTCAGCTTGAGAGATACCTCAATAATACCTCGGCGATATTATTGAGCATTTCAATTTTTCAGCTTGTTCCAGATTGTTAAAGAGCAAAATAATTCGCAGCATACTGTCGCCAATATACTCTGAACTACATTCAGTATGGTGGAGCTAAGCGGGATCGAACCGCTGACCTCCTGCGTGCAAGGCAGGCGCTCTCCCAGCTGAGCTATAGCCCCATACAGAAATATGCCGTTATCATCTCTGTTCAGCCAACTCGCTTAGCCGCCGGGTATTTCAACGCGAGTAACGCAGTGTGCGCCAGCACATGAGTCACGCAGCGTCTGAAAGACACCAGGATAAGTAGAGTTGGTAGGCCTGAGTGGACTTGAACCACCGACCTCACCCTTATCAGGGGTGCGCTCTAACCACCTGAGCTACAAGCCTATCACGATAACGTTATTCTCTTCTTTCATCAGACAATCTGTGTGAGCACTGCACGCAACCTATCTCAGGTAAGGAGGTGATCCAACCGCAGGTTCCCCTACGGTTACCTTGTTACGACTTCACCCCAGTCATGAGCCACAAAGTGGTCAGCGCCCTCCAAAAAAGGTTAAGCTACCGACTTCTTTTGCAACCCACTCCCATGGTGTGACGGGCGGTGTGTACAAGGCCCGGGAACGTATTCACCGTAGCATGCTGATCTACGATTACTAGCGATTCCGACTTCATGG
>NZ_RCWB01000094.1 GCF_018448885.1 Photorhabdus caribbeanensis | reverse complement strand
AGTCTGCCAGTCAATCTCAATCGGTTTATCCGCTACCGGCTTGCCATGCGCGTCCACTACCGTCGCCGTGAAGGTATAACTGTCCGCGCCGTTGTTATAGCGCTTCTTGTCTTTATCCACTTCCACCGTCACGCCGGTGACTTGATAACTGCTACTCAGCTCCTCAAAGCTCACCGGGCTATCGGCCTTGACCCACGACGGGTTCGCCGCCGCTTTCGCCGATACCTGCACATTCTTCACCGCCGCCGTACTGGTTAAGGTCGCCGTCACCTGCCCCTGCGCGTTACTCACCGAGTTGTTCTGTTTCGTCAGGGTTAACCCCTCAACCGTTGGCTCGGTCTGCCAGTCAATCTCAATCGGCTTATCCGCTACCGGCCTGCCATGCGCGTCCACTACCGTCGCCGTGAAGGTATAACTGTCCGTGCCGTTGTTGTAGCGCTTCTTGTCTTTATCCACTTCCACCGTCACGCCGGTGACTTGATAACTGCTACTCAGCTCCTCAAAGCTCACCGGGCTATCGGCCTTGACCCACGACGGGTTCGCCGCCGCCTTCGCCGATACCTGCACATTCTTCACCGCCGCCGTACTGGTTAAGGTCGCCGTCACCTGCCCCTGCGCGTTACTCACCGAATTGCCCTGTTTCGTCAGGGTTAACCCATCAACCGTTGGCTCTGTCTGCCAGTCAATCTCAATCGGTTTATCCGCTACCGGCCTGCCATGCGCATCTACCACCGTCGCCGTGAAGGTATAACTGTCCGTGCCGTTGTTATAGCGCTTCTTGTCTTTATCCACTTCCACCGTCACGCCGGTGACTTGATAACTGCTACTCAGCTCCTCAAAGCTCACCGGGCTATCGGCCTTGACCCATGACGGGTTCGCCGCCGCCTTCGCCGATACCTGCACATTCTTCGCCGCCGCCGTGCTGGTTAAGGTCGCCGTCACCTGTCCCTGCGCGTTACTCACCGAGTTGCTCTGTTTCGTCAGGGTTAACCCCTCAACCGTTGGATCTGTCTGCCAGTCAATCTCAATCGGTCTATCCGCTACCGGCCTGCCATGCGCGTCCACCACCGTCGCCGTGAAGGTATAACTGTCCGTGCCGTTGTTGTAGTGCTTCTCGTCTTTATCCACTTCCACCGTCACGCCGGTGACTTGATAACTGCTGCTCAGCTCCTCAAAGCTCACCGGGCTATCGGCCTTGACCCATGACGGGTTCGCCGCCGCCTTCGCCGATACCTGCACATTCTTCACCGCCGCCGTGCTGGTTAAGGTCGCCGTCACCTGTCCCTGCGCGTTACTCACCGAGTTGTTCTGTTTCGTCAGGGTTAACCCGTCAACCTTTAGATCTGTCTGCCAGTCAATCTCAATCGGTTTATCCGCTACCGGCTTGCCATGCGCGTCCACCACCGTCGCCGTGAAGGTATAACTGTCCGTGCCGTTGTTATAGCGCTTCTTGTCTTTATCCACTTCCACCGTCACGCCGGTGACTTGATAACTGCTACTCAGCTCCTCAAAGCTCACCGGGCTATCGGCCTTGACCCATGACGGGTTCGCCGCCGCCTTCGCCGATACCTGCACATTCTTCACCGCCGCCGTGCTGGTTAAGGTCGCCGTCACCTGCCCCTGCG
>NZ_RCWB01000092.1 GCF_018448885.1 Photorhabdus caribbeanensis | reverse complement strand
CCCCTGCTCAAACGCGATCGCCACTTCGGTTCCCTGGATCAACGGCCAGTGAAAACCGTGAGTTTTACCGGCATACGGCCGGGCTAAGCGCACCCACAGACTTTCACCGCCCAACGGCCATTCATCCAGGTCAAAATCAAATTTGACGCGGTAGCGACCCTTGACGTCGATATGGCTGTAGGTGTCGTTCGGCCAGTTGCTAGTCACCCGCGCCGGAACTGTACCGGCAATCACCGGCCGTTCCCGCAGCGCCGGTCGGTAGCTCAATACTTCGCTGTACGGGACGCCGCTAAAATTGACCAGATAGTTGCTGTCACGCCGGGCGCTGCTGTGCATAGCGACAATCAACACCCCCGCTTTGCCCACCGCGGCCGGTCTCTCTCCGTCGAGTTCCAGCACTAAGCCGGGGATCAACATCGGCGAGGAGCTTTTGCCGCTGATCAGGTGCTGCTGGTACAGGTCGCGCTCGTGATGTAAACGGGCGTAAAATCCCGCCGTTTCCGGCGCCGGTTGGATCTGGTCTCCCTTCTCAAGAAAGTTATCGCCATAGCGATAGACTTCACCAACCATCGTGGCATCCCGATCCCGGCGGATCTGATATTGCAGGTCATTGCCCGCTTCCCGGTAGTTGTAGTCCCGCACCTTCACGCCCTGCGTCACCACCTGATGCTCAACGTGCAAATCCCACACCGAATCCTGGTCGTTGTGATTCATGCCCGCCGGGTCACGCAACGGCAAACGCACGTCGTACTGGTAATTGCGCTGGTTATCCCCAAACCGCACCACTTCAATTCCCAGACGGCTGTCCATCTCAAAGCGATACCAGATCCCCACTTCCGCCAGTATGCGCTGGATAAAGTCCAGATCGCTCTCCTGCCACTGCACCACCAGTTCCCGCTTCGGGTACTCCCGCACCAGCGTGAACAGAAAATCCTGCCCGCGAAATTCGTGTCGGTCACGCAGGATCTTTTCCACAATTTCCGGCACTGACTGGTGCTGGTAAATCCCACAGCGCCGGGTGTGGCGCAGCAACGCCAGATAAGGCTCCAGACAGACCTGATAGCGCGTTTCATCCGCCGATGTGGCAATCCGGTTAAAACGGGTGATGACGCCGTGCACTTTACGCACCTGTTCCGGGTTTTCCGGCGCCTGCAAGATAAATGTGGCGGATTTGTTCAACATCGCCGCCGGGTCGATATCCCGGGTCGGACTGGTGAAATCAATGGTGTAGCAATACGGCGCACACAGGCGCTCTTCGCCGGTGAAGCTGAATACCTCCAGCTCAGCGCCACAGCGCCGGACTTCAAGCCGGTAACGGGCATGGCCCGGCAGCACAGCTTTACTCGCTTGAAGCTGACGGGCGCGAAGCATTTTTCTATCCATTAATAAGTTTTCCTCGGATATCAGATAAAACGGTCTGTTCACTCAGCAAGAAAGGCCCCCACTTCTTTCAATAAAGTGCCAGTCGTCATAAGCGGTTATGTCAATTCAACTACCGAAAATCCAACCGAATATATTCTCGGTTGCTAACCCTGATAAATACGGGGAACAGTCAATCGATGCCGGTACTGCTTCATTGAGAGCTAACCAGAATAAAAATAATCTCAAAGGACAGTAATAAGCCTTCGAATTAATAGATTCATTAATTTCACACACGGTTAATGAATAATTCAATCCTCCCTGCGGGTGCATATTAAAATCAAGTCTTTTTTTATCAAACAGCACAAAATGTTTAATGA
>NZ_RCWB01000091.1 GCF_018448885.1 Photorhabdus caribbeanensis | reverse complement strand
GGCGAAGGGCCGCTGGCGTTATTAAAACTGCGCGGATTTAAATTGCCGAAAAATATCTTTGTGACGAAGCCGGGTAAGCATACGGCAATATCAGCGATAAATGACGATGATTTGATAGAGGAATAGTGCATGCGATTAGGGATAAATGAGAAAATAGCGTAATCGTTAACTGTTTTCGTTAACAGAATGGTTGTCAGGATAAATATTACTACAGATATTCCGATGAAGATGTTTGGCTATATGGGTGAGAGCCGTGATTATACTTTTCTCAGTGAGGAAGGAATACTGCTATGGTGTTATTGATGTTATTGGCTGTCTTATTATTCGTATGGCATGAAGAGGAATTATTCTTCTTTATCGTGATGGGGTAATTGAGATTTAAAAAGGATTGATGAGATTGAAACAGCGATAATCTATTGGATAACATGAAAATAGCCATTGTTATCATAGGGATGTGATTAAAATCGCGTATTCAGGCCGCCTTCATTTTATGGCAATCAATGCCAGTTTACTTTTGTCAATAAATGTCATGTTATTGTCATGAAGTTTAAATATTTTGTTCGACATGCTGTTATATCGGTGGTGATAAAGGGGTGTGCATTAAAAATCGTATTTTTTTGAAAAAAAGAGTTGATTTTTATAAGCACCCGCCGAGAAGATAGAAAAATTCAGAAATCGCTCACCCTGTTTATGCATGATGTATTGCGAAAAGGTGAATGGCCTGTGTAAATATCTTTGATCCGAACGGATGATCATATGTACAGAATGGAAATAGCTCCTTGCCAAAGCAAGTTGATGTGGAAATTAGTCAATTGAAAATAAAAGATGAGGAGTCAATGATGAGTGAACCGAAGGAAAATGAGATTTTTATTCACCCTGAATATGATGAACTGGGCCTCCCTTATTACAACGTGCCGAATGCCAGAATTGAAGAAAATCTGGTGGCGACTTGTTTGAAGTACGCGACTAAAGTGATCCCGGTAATTTTCCTGCCGGGGGTGATGGGGAGTAATTTAAAATCAAAAGAGGGTAAGTCGGTCTGGCGGTTAAATGAGATATGGAGTTTTGATGTTTTAGTTTGGATGTGCAGAGGAGCCTCTTATAGGAAAGATACACTAGATCCTAGTAATACAGAAGTTGATGATTCTGGGGATATTACGCCTGATCACACTGAGAAGAATAAATTCCAGACTTGCCAGCAGCGCGGTTGGGGGGAGATAGCCCATATGAGCTATGGCACTTTCCTGCCTTGGCTTCAGGCGGTGTTGGATGATGAGCGTTTGGCCTTTGGTACTGCCTGGCAGGGAAGGGGGAAAAAACCCTTCGGCAACGTATGGTTGATATGAACCTGAATGCGGAGTGGGGGGAAGAGCCGCTGACCGAGGCAGAGGTTGACCATAGTTATGATTTTCTCTACCCGGTACATGTGATGGGCTATAACTGGTTGCAATCTAATAAGGAGTCTGCCAAGAGGCTGGCGCAATATGTGGATAAGGTCTTAACTTTCTATGGTAAACGGTGCGTAACTAAAAAGGTGATTTTAGTCACTCACTCAATGGGGGGGCTGGTTGCTCGTTATTATTCAGAACTGCTGAATGGCAGAGATAAAATTTTAGGTATTGTGCATGGGGTGATGCCTGATACCGGTTCACCCATGACTTATAAAAGGATGAAAACCGGTGAAGATGGAATGGTTGGACTGGTTATCGGCAGTAATGGCGCGGAGATGACCCCGGTGTTGGCGC
>NZ_RCWB01000090.1 GCF_018448885.1 Photorhabdus caribbeanensis | reverse complement strand
CTTGTTCAGGCAGGCAATACATCACTTTTTTACGGAAATATTACCGGAACTTGCCGGGAGTCTGTCACGCCGTATTAATGACAATTTTCAGATTCTGAATCCTGCATCTTCAAGTTAAGTGGGTATAGAAATTGAAATTAGATATCCTCAACAATATCAGATTGCCCCTTGTTTAAGACCTATTATTAAACTTGAGTTAATGGAAACAACTTTATTTGAAAAGCCAGATCCCCGGGCTATTTCATCGCTTGTAGCTGAACTATATAGACGTGATACCGAGGTAAAAGAGTTTTTATGTGTTAACATCGAATCGACATTTGTAGAAAAAATAGTATCTATGTTAAGACGTACAGCATTATCTGAGCGTAATCCAGAAAAGGATGATGAAACTTTAATAAGGCATATCTACGATGTACATCTGATAGCCACCAACTACAAGCTAGATTTAGCTAATGTATTTTCAATATTTATCAAAGTTGTTTCCGAAGATATTGCTAAATATGGCCGTAAACATCCTGAGTTTACTGATAACCCATTTGACGAGATGAGATATGCATTGTTACAGCTAAAAAATAATAAAAAGTACGCTCAACGCTTTGAGGATTATGTAGCTCCTATGGTTTACAATCAACAACCCCACGACTTTAAAACCTGTTTTGCAACCTTTGAAAAGATCTCAAACGATATATTGGATCAGGTAAGTTTCTCGTCAGTTTTCTAACTATATTATACCCTATAGATTTCAAGATGCATCGCAGCGGCAAGGGAGCGAATCCCCGGGAGCATAGATAACTATGTTACCGGGGTGAGTGAGTGCAGCCAACAAAGAAGCAACTTGAAAGATGACGAGTATATCGAGATCATTACGTGGACAAAGTAATTCCACCTTAAATTGAGGTTGAAATCATGAAAAATTTGTTTGTTATTATGTTACTGCTCTCTGTCATAACCGGGTGCTCCGGTAAAAATATCCCAAACAGACAAACACAAGCAGAAGAGGGATTGAAATTTGCATTTTCATCCGGTGGCAATTTTATCTTAACTCACGTTTGTACCGATAAAATCGATTATTTAGGGCCAGATGAAGGGGGTAATGACCAGATAGAAATAGCGATAAAAAACGATAAACAATGCTTTCCTCATTTTGATGCTTTAATCAATAAAAATATCGGCACCCAAATGACAGTATCATTTAAAGGTACTCATCTTGTCACGGCGACTATTCAAACTCCTTTAAGTCCTTCATTCAGAATGGGGGAAAAAGATAAAGAGCAAGCCATGAGCATTATAAACACATTAAAAAATTAAATTGTTTTTGATATTAAAGTAACCGCATTCCACCCAGAAATCTCCGCCCAATATTGGATGGAGATTTCCGGCAATATTGACTACAAAATATTAACTACAAAGAGACAAGCCGTCGTGCGGCGCCTACCGCGCTGGTTCCATAGTCTATCGCATTGGCGATCCCGGTTGTGGTCAAGACTCTGCCTCTGATCTGATTACCAATCATGCCAGCAATATGATCTATACCACTACCGGCAGCACTTAACGCTCTGGAAATCCAACTATCTCTTCCCATCGTTCTGTGCAGGCCAGTTCCAATGCCACCCGCAAGCCCGCCGAGAACACTAAATATCGGCTCAAAAACAGGTCTGGCGACGCTGAAATGCACTAATTGTCTGGCTAAACCGGCGACATGCGGGCTGATAACCCGGCCTAAGATCCTACTTAACCTGAGGTTTGCTTAAGAAGGGAACTAAGTGCCTGAGGCACGATCAAAGTTTTTGTCAAAGAAAACAAAATCGTGGAGATCCTCAGGCATGTTTAATTTAGAAGAACTTTACTGCTGCGTCGATGACTTTTGCCAAAAATTTATTCCTCTCTGG
>NZ_RCWB01000089.1 GCF_018448885.1 Photorhabdus caribbeanensis | reverse complement strand
CCAATACCCTGGCCCATGCCATTCTGGGGGCAGTGGCCGCCGAAGTCAGTGGTAACAATGCGCTGGCGGGGGCAGCAGGAGCGGCGGGCGGTGAACTGGCCGCACGAGAACTGATGAAGCATATTCACGGAGAAAATGCTAAAGTCAGTGACTTAAGTGAAGAGGAAAAACAGACCATCAGCACTCTTTCTACCCTGGCAGCAGGGCTGGCAGGCGGCATTGCCGGTGACTCCACCGGCAGCGCCGTCACCGGTGCCCAGGCCGGGAAGAATGCGGTGGAGAATAACTTCCTGAGTGTGAATGAGCTGGACAACTTTGCGCACCAAGCCCGTACCTGTGAAGGCGAAAGCTGCAAGCAAGTGGTCAAGGATATGGTGGAAACCAATATCCGCAATCAGCAGGAAATGATAGATTTCTGCAACAGCAACCCGACCCAGTGTGCGCAGAAGTATGGTTATCTGGTTGATCAGTGGCCGGTGTTTGAACGTACCCTCAAAAATATGGACCGGGATGGCACATTGCCGGTTGAGTTCAGAAATTACCTGTCGGCAGTGAATACGTTAAGTCAGGCTGCCACAGGCAAGATAAGCGAACTCGGCTGGTCAAAACGCTTTGAGGCGATGGGCATGAGTCCTGAAACGGCCCAAGCAATGGCGATGACATTACCGATTGTGGTTGAGGGAACCAGAGGAGCGAAATCCTCACCATCGTCTTCTAAAGTCGCGGCAAACAGCCAAGGCACTAATTGGAAAGCCGGTGAAGGGCAATACAGTCAGAAGAATCAAGGCACGGTGACGAATGTTGAACACCCAGTTGGTAAGTATGATAGGAAGTCTGTGCCTAATGTTAATAAAGGGATTAGCGCTGCTCAATCTGATAAGATAGCAGCTCAAGCACAGCAAAATCTCTTAAATGAAATTAATGGATTTACATCTAAGTCACAGGCAAGTAAGAACGCAACAATGGTTGGCGCATATGATCCAGTGACAGGAAAAATAGCTACAGGTAGTAGCAACGCTAAAATAACAGCAGAAGCATTACATCCGGACACTGTTAAGTACATTGAAAAACAGTTAAATGTTAAGATTGGAGAATTCACAAGTTTTTGTAAAAACAAAGCGGGTGCTTGTGCTGAAGTTTCTGCTGCGGATCAACTAGTCAGACAAGGTGTAAATCCATCTAGAATTAAATTTACTGATGCACTAAGGCCCAGAGATGTCTGGAGGAAAGACAATATTCCTTCTGATGCTATAATCCCACCGTGTGCAAACTGTGCGGTAAGTTGGCCAAAAGGAAAATAGACATGACAATATTAAATGAAAACTGGAAGCCAGAATTTGGAACAATATTTACTTGGTTTGCGATGGATAAGAATGGAAGAATTGCCGTGATGGTTAATAATTGTTTTGGCGATTTACCTAAAAAAATATTATCAATTAGCGATGCAGAGTCACTTCTTGATCAATTAACGGAATATATGTGGGAAGAGTCATCATGTTTTACTAATTATCCTCAAAATAAAAATGGGCATTTTTCGGTTGATTTATATTCATCTTGGCGTAACAGAGATAACCTGTCCAAAGCAGACATTTCTGAAAACCTTGAGAATAGTTTAGTTGAATCAGGTCATTACAGTGAAACTAACTTACCTGTTAATAAAGGTTTTTTTGTTTATCATGGTGTGGAGGGTAGTTATGAAGGAGAAGACTATCCAATAGGCTATGATGGTGAAACAAAAATGGGAGACTATTTTAGGTATCTGATACCAACGGTTTATGCATCAATCGATGATTTCCCAAAAGAGCTACACAGAGGGATTGCTGTATCTAATACTGTAGATTTTACTGTTGATCGTTTACTGGATAATGATCTTATCAATACCTATTTCACGCAAATGTACTCAGAGTAAATAAAAATATAGATCCCGACCTTGTGAACTGCACCCCGAAAGTTGGACACCCAACAAGTAGGGGAAGCTCTGTATGAAGAATTACAGCAAGTGTTTGCTCACATTTAAGTGGACACCGCTTCATCAGACCTGATAGAACACAGCAAACAGACCAGTAAAGGCTTACTCTCCAAATCCTCCGTCGAAACCCACGACGAAGTGCATGAACGCCGCGCACAGAGCACCACGCTCAGTGGCGACAGCGTGACTGTACAGGCCGG
>NZ_RCWB01000088.1 GCF_018448885.1 Photorhabdus caribbeanensis | reverse complement strand
TCAGTATTGCCAATATTCCCACCACCATAGCCGGTGAACGCGACACACAAATCGCCACTCGCTGATCCGGCGCTACGCCCAGCGCAATCAGCTGATGGGCCAACCGGTTAGCACGGGCATTTAATTCCGCATAACTGAGCGTTTGTTCTTCATACACTAACGCTGTCGCATCAGGTGTTCTTTCCGCCTGTTGTTCAAACAACTGATGGATACATAACTGGTCAGGATAAGCGGCTTCCGTCGCGTTCCAGGTTGTTAACAACAAGGTACGCTCCGTTTCCGGCAGAATGTCCAACTGTCGTACCGGCATTTCCGGGGCCTGTTCCAGCGCTGTCGCCAGGCTTTCCAATGCCTGCTGCATATAACCGCACAGACTTTCCGGATCAAACGGCTGCACGACCTGCGCCGTCAGCCCCAGGGATTCGCCAAAATCCTCCACCGCCAGTATTAACGGATAGTTGGTCCGCTCCTGTCCGCCAAGAAATTCAATACCGTTGATCAGTTCATTTGACGTTGCCGACAAAGCATTATGCCGATAGTTCAATAGCGCGCTAAAGAGTGGCGTACCGCTGGCAACCCCACTGCAACGTTGAGCCAGCGCCAATGAAGCATGCTCATGCGCCAGTAATCCCGCCAGTCGGGTATGAGTGGTCTGTACGCTATCCCGTACTGGGGTTTCATCGATATCCAGCCGTAACGGCAAGGTATTAATAAATAGCCCCATGCCATTGTCAGCCCCGTCTCCCGCCGCCATACGCCCAAACAGCACCGTACCGAACACCACTTGATCTTGCCCGCTGGTACGCGACAACACCTGCGCCCAGGCCAGATGACACAAAGCCGCCAGACTGACCTCCAAACGCCGGGCCTGACCACGCAGACGGTCATTCAATTCAGGCGCCAGCATCCTGTGGGATTCCGTCACCTGTGAACCATCACGATGCACCTCCGTCAATCCAAATGGCAGCGTCGGTTCGTCCACCGCCGCCAACATCTCGGTAAAGAAACGGGTGTGTTCCTCCTGACTCATGCCTAATCGGGCTTCAGCCACTAAATTACGGAAAGAGACTGGAGAAGTCAGACTCTCCTCTCGTTCGGCAAGATACGCCTTAACCTCACTGTTCATCACGTCCAGCGTGGTATGGTCGCCAATCAGGTGATGCAGTAATTGCAACACCGCCCAACGACCATCCGTCTCCTGCGCCACCACAAACCGCAACAAGGGCGCTTGATCCAGCTCAAGACGATAATGACGGGGATTAAAACGTTGAGCCAGTTGTTCACCAATCGGCCCATCCGCCGGATCTAAATCCAATTCAGTGACCGATAAAGACGCCTGACGCCAGACGACCTGAGCCGGTACAGACAACTCTTGCCAGACAAAAGCGGTACGCAAAACATCGTGGCGGTCAACAACTTGTTGCACTGCCGCCAGATAACGGTCCAGTAGAGCCCGATCAGCGAAGACCATCTGACCAGTTAACAAATAAGGATCGCCTTCGTTTGCCAGTAAGTGGTGGAACAAAATACCGTCCTGTAACGGCGACAGGGCATAGATATCCTGAATGTTGCTCACCCCGCCCGGCACCTGTCTGACGATGCGGTCAATGTCAGCCTGAGTCAAATCAATCAGCGGCAACATCGCCGGTGTCAGGGCTGTCGTTGCCGGAGTGATGACGTTAGGCGGCACTATCACAGCCTGATGCTGTCCCAACGTTTTCGCCAGGTCTGACAGCACTGGCGACTGGAACAGATCACGCGCCGTCAGCGACAATCCCAAGTGACGCAAGCGTTCAACCATCCGTATCGCCAGCAGCGAATGACCGCCCAGAGCAAAAAAGCTGTCATACCGGCTGATCTGCTCAATCCCCAGCAACTCACGCCAGATAGCCGCCAACGCGATTTCTGTTTCTCCTTGTGGCGCGGCGTAAACCTGGCGGACAAAGGCGTCATTGTCTGGCGCCGGTAACGCCTGACGATCCAATTTACCGTTCGGCGTCAATGGCAGCGCATCCAGCCGCACAAAGGCCGACGGCACCATGTAATCAGGCAACTGAACGCTCAGATGTTCGCGTAAACTGTTAATCAACCCCTCGTGAGCCTCTGCCGTCACATAGGCCACTAACCGTTTTTCCTGCCCTTCCCCTTGCGCCAATACCACAGATTCACTCACCGCTGGGTGTTCCATCAACCGGGATTCAATTTCCCCCGGCTCAATGCGGAAGCCACGGATTTTA
>NZ_RCWB01000087.1 GCF_018448885.1 Photorhabdus caribbeanensis | reverse complement strand
CCCAGACGCAACTCGGCGGCATGGTGGCCGGTAATCCGTGGTTAGCCAAAGGGGACGCCAGCATTATCCTCAATGAGGTCAATAACCATAACCGTAGTCACCTCAACGGCTGGATTGAAGTGGCCGGGCATAAAGCCGAGGTAATTATTGCCAATCCTTCGGGCATCACCTGTAACGGTTGCGGTTTTATTAACGCGCATCGCACTACGCTCACCACCGGGCAAGCCCTGATGGAACGGGGCCGACTGAAAGGGTTTGATGTCAATCAGGGGGACGTGCGGATTGACGGGCGCGGCATGGACAGCACACAGCAAAGCTACACCGATATTATCGCCCGCTCCGTGGCGATTAACGCCAAATTACATGCGCAAGACCTGAAAGTGACCGCCGGGCGCAATATTGTGGATGCGGCGCATCAGCAGGTGGAGAAAAAATCGATTGACGATGAAAAGCACCCGGCGTTTGCGTTGGATGTGGCGGCGCTGGGCGGCATGTATGCCCATAAAATCAGGCTGATAGGCACCGAAACGGGGGTGGGCGTGCATAATGCCGGTAATATCGGCGCGTCTGCCGGGGAGATCCATATCACCGCCGATGGCTGGGTAGAGAACCGCGGCACCCTCAGCAGCCGGGATACGTTACAATTAACCTCGTCTGCCGATGTCACTAACACCGGCAAATTGCTGTCACAATCGGCGGTGAATTTACAGACCAAAGGAGCACTGCGCAATCAGGGCCGGGTGGAAGCTCGCGGCGATACCACGGTCAACGCAGGCACAATACACAGCAGCCATGACAGCGTGTGGGCCGCGGGGCTGGATGATAACGGCAACACTACCCGTCCCGGCTCACTGACTCTGACCGCGCAGCACGTTCAGGCGAAGGGGAAAAATCTGGCCGCCGATACGCTGGCTGTCCACAGCCAACAGATTGACCTGAGCGACAGCCAGACGGCGGCCGGGCAGATTCAACTCACAGCCGGTCAAGCGGGCATCAGTACCGCTCGCGCCACCATCAACGCCGACCGTTTTATTGCGAAAACGCCGGGCCAGTTTAACAACGACGGCGGCCAGTTAGTGGCGAAGGAAATCCACCTGACGACCCCGGATTTATCCAACCAGCAGGGAAAAATTAACCAGACCGGGACCGGTGAACTGGCGCTCCATACCCGCACCCTGAATAACCGTGAGGGGACAGTGTTCAATCAGGGGAAATTGACCCTTACCACTGACCGGCTTAACAACCGTCAGGGCAATATTGCCAGTCAGGGCGAGGACCTGCATCTCACCGCGCATCAGGCCGATAACAACCAGGGGACGGTGCAATTGGCCGGTCAGGGTCGATTATCGCTCAACACGCAACGGTGGCTGGGTGATAAGGGCAAGCTGCTCACCAATGGCGCCCTGACGATACAGGCCGGTGAACTGCAACTCAACCAGGCTGAAACTCAGGCCGGGCAGATAACCGTCAACGCCAACACCCTGAGTCATCAAGGCGGCGTGATGCAACAACAGGGCAAAGATACCCTGTCCCTCACCACCCGGAAGCTGGATAACCAGCGCGGTACCCTTGCGGGCAACGGTAATCTGAGCCTTAAAGCAGCGACCGTCGATAATCGTCACGGCAACATCGTAGCCGCCGACCAAGGTTCGTTGACATTGGCAGTCAAAGACACGCTGGACAATCAGTCGGGCCGACTGGAAGCGGGCCACGCGCTCCAACTGAGCGCCACTCAACTGGATAATCGCCGGGGGAGCATCGTGGCAACCGGGGACAGCGCCACCCTCACTGTTGACAAAGCCATTCAAAACGTTAACGGTCGTCTTGAAGCCAAAACCCGACTGACTACAACCAGCCAGACGTTGGATAACTCACAGGGCGTGTTGCTGGCGCAAAACATTGACAGCCAGACCACAGGCCATCCTTTCACCAATACTGCGGGACAGGTGATAGCCGAGGACAACCTGACTTTAAACAGCGGCGAACTGGATAATACCGCGGGGCTATTACAATCTGGCCGCGAGATGGCTATTGATACCCACGGGCATGGTTTTACTAACACTCACCACGCCGACCAAAAAACGGGCCGGTTGTTAAGCGGCGGACACTTAACTTTGCGTACCGGCGATATCAATAACACTGGCGGGATAATCGCGGCGGACGGCAAAACTGTGCTGACCAGCACCGCGCTTAATAATACTCAGGGACAGATAGCCGGAAATGGCGGACTGGTCATTCACAGCCGACAACTGACCAACCGCAACGGGACTTTACAATCCGCCGACGCCCTGACTCTGGATACTGACGGACAGTTGCTGGATAACCAGCAGGGCCATATTCTCGGTGATGGAAAAACCACTGTCACCAGCGGCCCGCTGGACAATCGCCACGGTCATC
>NZ_RCWB01000086.1 GCF_018448885.1 Photorhabdus caribbeanensis | reverse complement strand
AGCGGTCCCCGGTCATAACGGGCATACCAGGCCAAGGTGGAAGTTGAATTAAAATGCCCTTCACCATAGAAGTGCAGGGAATCACCTTCTCCCGGAACAAAACGTATCGGACGTATCAACTGGTTAATGGCAAAGTAACTCTCCGGGACACTGCCCGGTAGTGGCGTTAAATCCGGGTATTGACCGGCCCGGATAATCAGACCATTGGAATAAGGCGTAATCACCACATCCGGGTAGCGTGCCAGCGTGCGGCGTATCCAATATTCTCCACCCAGTCGGTTTACAAATCGTTTGGACAGCAGGGTGATCCAATTCATGCTTCGTATGGAATGGGCATAATCGTCCAGTGTGGTGTGAACAGTGGAATTGACTTGCAGGGAAGGGTAACGCAGGGCCAATTGGTACTCTAGGGGAAAATAATCATGATAATCTCTGGGTAAGACCAGACAGTAACCACAGTCTCCCCAGTCCGGTTCGAGTTGATTACACAGAAAGTCCAGCCAGGCCATAAATCGGGTCATGCCCTCTTGTTCCTTTAAATAATCCCAGGGCAATACCAAACTGAGGTAAGAACTACTGTCGTCACCATCAGCTTCATCGGAATCCAGGTAATGCATCAGATAGCGAGGGGCTTCATAGAGATTTCTAGCGTCACTAACATCCCAACTAGAGGGCTGGTTTTTTTTCTGATTCAGAATGCCTTCTTCCACTTTGACTATATTTTCCGGTGAATATTTTTTTAACCCCTTTAATTCATGAGTATGAAAACGCAGTTGAGTACCAAACTCCTCCCGAAAACGGCGGTAGCAGGCCAGAATGCGTTGCTTTTTCTCCTGGGTGTAGCCTTGTTTAAAAAACAGAGTGATAGAAATCCCAAGACGAGAAACGGTCAGCCCATCGCCATTGAGGAAGGTAAACGCGGTCAGTTGTGATTTCAACTGGGCAAAGTAATCTACAGTTTCCATATTCTCTCCGTTAATTATGAAGCAGTGGCGAATGTCACACTCGCTAATATTGCCAGGACGGCGGCTAACGCCGCAGCGCTGACTGCGGCAGCGGCAGCTAAAATTTCCACCAGTGCAATCAATGCAGCAGCGACGGCAAGGGTGACAAGGATAACAACAGCAACACCGGCAATAATCACCACCACTTCCAGCATCCCTTCACCCACCTCTTTTAATATCTGCATCCAGCTGATATTTTTTAGCTCTTCCAGGGTGATGTCTGAACCCTGTTGTACAGTCTGCCACCGGGCTTTTATCTCACTCTCTGTCCAGGTCACGATTTTCCCCGTTTGTTCATTAACCCAGGAAAAAGCGTAGCTGACCTGATGGCTTATCGGGTCAATAATTTCTTCACACACCCACTTGCCGGCTTGATTGAACCATACTCCAAACTGAGCAAGGAGCTCCCGGGTACTGTCGCGGACATAATTCAACCCGTTTTCGGCCAGACCCGCCACCTCTTGCCCGAGGACAACCCAGTCTTCATAGCTGGGTAAAAACGACCAGCGGGAAGTGCTGAGAAGCGGTGGATTTTTTGTCAAGGGTTGTGGAATGGTCCCCGGCACGCCCTCTGTGGGAGGGGTGGGTAAAGCTTTATCATCAGGAGGCGAACCGGGTGGCAACGGGGCTAACGGTATCGGATTTTTATAGTGTTGGGAACCGGGCTGATAAAGTTTTCGCCACGCTTCATCATACTGCTTTTGTTCTTCTGTGCGGTTATCATCAACACGCATCACCCCAAAGCGATCACGGGTAGCAATCCGGATATAATCTTTTTCTTGACCTTTACTGAGAGAATCCCCCGGAAATTTCACCTCAATCAACATTTTTAGGTTATCGGGGTGTACGGAGCCATCAAAGTAAGTAGCATTTCTACCTGGCCAACGGAGAACTTCGTCTTTAACCAAAATAATATCGGGCCGACGGATACGTTTAACACCAAATTTTTCTACATCGTCGGCAGAAGGCCGGGCAAATGGGTTACTGGATTGCGGTAAGTTATCACTATAACGCTGTTTAGAGGCCAGACTGGTCGCCAGTATGGGCAGAGGTACATCTTTAGGCCCCCGGATAGCAAACACTACTTCTGCTTTATAGGGCCACAGGAAGTCATGCTTAAGCTCTTCAACCTTAATCAACCCACTCATAATGACTTGATTAAGAAAGCGAGTAGCGCCCAGTTTGGTGATAATCATTGCTGGCAGGCGCAGGGCATACTCGGCTTTTTCCGCCAGATAACAGGGATCTTCATCGGCGGGAAAAACCCCTATTTCCATCGTACAATTAATCGAGGTCACGGCCGGGCACATCTTGCCGCTGTTAGATATTGCCATACTTATATCTCCATAAATTCCATCACATACTCTACCGGCGTGTTACCGCTGGCACGGTATAAGGTTTGCTTCGGTTTCGGTGGGGTTTCCGGTGAACGCAGTTGCAGATTTTCTTC
>NZ_RCWB01000085.1 GCF_018448885.1 Photorhabdus caribbeanensis | reverse complement strand
GGGTGACTGCGTACCTTTTGTATAATGGGTCAGCGACTTATATTCTGTAGCAAGGTTAACCGGATAGGGGAGCCGCAGGGAAACCGAGTCTTAACTGGGCGAATGAGTTGCAGGGTATAGACCCGAAACCCGGTGAGCTAGCCATGGGCAGGTTGAAGGTTGGGTAACACTAACTGGAGGACCGAACCGACTAATGTTGAAAAATTAGCGGATGACCTGTGGCTGGGGGTGAAAGGCCAATCAAACCGGGAGATAGCTGGTTCTCCCCGAAAGCTATTTAGGTAGCGCCTCGTGAAGTCATCTTCGGGGGTAGAGCACTGTTTCGGCTAGGGGGCCATCCCGGCTTACCAACCCGATGCAAACTGCGAATACCGAAGAATGTAATCACGGGAGACACACGGCGGGTGCTAACGTCCGTCGTGAAGAGGGAAACAACCCAGACCGCCAGCTAAGGTCCCGAAGTCATGGTTAAGTGGGAAACGATGTGGGAAGGCCCAGACAGCCAGGATGTTGGCTTAGAAGCAGCCATCATTGAAAGAAAGCGTAATAGCTCACTGGTCGAGTCGGCCTGCGCGGAAGATGTAACGGGGCTAAACCATGCACCGAAGCTGCGGCAGCGACATGAAAGTGTTGCTGGGTAGGGGAGCGTTCTGTAAGCCGTTGAAGGCGGCGCTGTGAGGCCCGCTGGAGGTATCAGAAGTGCGAATGCTGACATAAGTAACGATAAAGCGGGTGAAAAACCCGCTCGCCGGAAGACCAAGGGTTCCTGTCCAACGTTAATCGGGGCAGGGTGAGTCGACCCCTAAGGCGAGGCCGAAGGGCGTAGCTGATGGGAAACAGGTTAATATTCCTGTACTGAATGTGACTGCGAAGGGGGGACGGAGAAGGCTAGGCCATCCGGGCGACGGTCGTCCCGGTTTAAGCGTGTAGGTGGGAGGAGCAGGCAAATCCGCTCTTCTTTAAACACTGAGGCGTGATGACGAGCTGCTACGGCAGTGAAGTGGCTGATGCCCGGCTTCCAGGAAAAGCCTCTAAGCATCAGGTCATATTGAATCGTACCCCAAACCGACACAGGTGGTCAGGTAGAGAATACTCAGGCGCTTGAGAGAACTCGGGTGAAGGAACTAGGCAAAATGGTGCCGTAACTTCGGGAGAAGGCACGCTGGCATTAGGTGAAGGAGTTTGCCTCCGGAGCCGAAGCCAGTCGCAGAGACCAGCTGGCTGCAACTGTTTATTAAAAACACAGCACTGTGCAAACACGTAAGTGGACGTATACGGTGTGACGCCTGCCCGGTGCTGGAAGGTTAATTGATGGGGTTAGCCGCAAGGCGAAGCTCTTGATCGAAGCCCCAGTAAACGGCGGCCGTAACTATAACGGTCCTAAGGTAGCGAAATTCCTTGTCGGGTAAGTTCCGACCTGCACGAATGGCGTAATGATGGCCAGGCTGTCTCCACCCGAGACTCAGTGAAATTGAACTCGCTGTGAAGATGCAGTGTCCCCGCGGCAAGACGGAAAGACCCCGTGAACCTTTACTATAGCTTGACACTGAACATGGAGCCTTGATGTGTAGGATAGGTGGGAGGCTGAGAAGTGTGGACGCCAGTCTGCATGGAGCCATCCTTGAAATACCACCCTTGAATGTTCGATGTTCTCACTTAAGCCCGTGATCCGGGCTGAGGACAGTGTCTGGCGGGTAGTTTGACTGGGGCGGTCTCCTCCCAAAGCGTAACGGAGGAGCACGAAGGTTGGCTAATCACGGTCGGACATCGTGAGGTTAGTGCAAAGGCATAAGCCAGCTTAACTGCGAGAGTGACGGTTCGAGCAGGTACGAAAGTAGGTCTTAGTGATCCGGTGGTTCTGCATGGAAGGGCCATCGCTCAACGGATAAAAGGTACTCCGGGGATAACAGGCTGATACCGCCCAAGAGTTCATATCGACGGCGGTGTTTGGCACCTCGATGTCGGCTCATCACATCCTGGGGCTGAAGTAGGTCCCAAGGGTATGGCTGTTCGCCATTTAAAGTGGTACGCGAGCTGGGTTTAGAACGTCGTGAGACAGTTCGGTCCCTATCTGCCGTGGGCGCAGGAAGATTGAAAGGGGCTGCTCCTAGTACGAGAGGACCGGAGTGGACGCACCGCTGGTGTACGGGTTGTCATGCCAATGGCATAGCCCGGTAGCTAAGTGCGGGAGAGATAACCGCTGAAAGCATCTAAGCGGGAAACTTGCCTTGAGATGAGTCTTCCCCTGACTTTAGGTCACGGAAGGAACGTTTAAGACGAAGACGTGGATAGGCTGGGTGTGTAAGTGCAGCGATGCATTGAGCTGACCAGTACTAATGAACCGAGAGGCTTAACCTTACAACGCCGAAGGGGTTTTGGCGTGCAGACGACAGCGGGCGGAAGCCGGGTGTCGGGATGAGAGTAGAGAGACGAATTTCAGCTTGTTGAACAGATTGCTTCGGGTGGTTGTGGGCGGGTAGCCGCAACGGCCGGAAGGAAACCGAATATGCCTGGCGGCGATAGCGCGGCGGTCCCACCTGACCCCATGCCGAACTCAGCAGTGAAACGCCGTAGCGCCGATGGTAGTGTGGGGTCTCCCCATGTGAGAGTAGG
>NZ_RCWB01000084.1 GCF_018448885.1 Photorhabdus caribbeanensis | reverse complement strand
TCGACCCGACGGGTAAACGGGTGTGGCGGCGGCCGAAGCAGTCCCTGTACGGGCTGCGGCTGGGCGGACACGGCGAAAACCCGCAACTGGACCCGGGCCTCCGATTCGCCGGGCAACTTTTTGATGAAGAAAGTGGTTTATTTTATAACCGGTTCCGCTATTATTTGCCGGAAGCGGCGTGCTACCTCAGCCCTGATCCTTCGGGGTTAGCAGGAGGAGTAAATCCTTACAGTTACGTGCATAATCCGACGGGTTGGATCGACCCTCTGGGATTGTCTTCTAAGAAGTGTATACCGAATAAAGTAGCAGGGACAGCCAGAGAAAAAAGAGCGCAAGCTATATTTGAAAAACGTTATGGCAAGGAAAACGTCATAAGTGAACGTTACTTACGTGATGCTAATGGCAAGTCAGTTAAGGATCCTTTAACTGGAGAAAGGAGGAGGATTGACTTTGTGATCAAGGGGCAAGATGGAAAATGGAGCCCTGTTGAAATAACTAGTCAAACAGCACCAAAAGTCGGACAATTAGCTAAAGAACAACGCATTCAACAAGCTGGAGGGATATTTGTCAGAAATCCAAATACCCGAGAGTTAATAGAAATAAATGATATATCAAAAGTGATTAGGGCAAGATAATGACTGATTTCGATTTACATAATATCCCAATGTTACTGGGAGCAAATAAAAGTAAAGATTATCAAGAGCAAATAATTAGCTTATCCAATGCATTAATGTATTTCTTAAAAGATAATAACTTACTAATAAATATGGAACCATTTGCTGAAAATGGAGATGTTAAAAAAGATCTTATACTGAAAATGTCTCATGTCACACCAGAAGGGCTAGAACTTTTTAAAAAAGTAATTCCTGGCTGGCTTAGTTATCTTGATAAAAGTACCAAACCTGAGAAATATCAGAATATTAGCCGTCTTGAAAAAGGTTTGGCTAAGTTACGTGAAAATAAATGATACTGAAATTATAATCCAAGCCGGAAAGATCTTTCGAGATCTTCCGGCCTTTTCCGGGCAGTAAATCCGCCATGAAAGCAGATGTCGGAAAAGAGGGTCGCGGCAGGAATAGCCGTTACCGGCGACGTGCCAGCAGAAATCCGGGAATACCAGCACGGCCGGCTGAAAATGATCCGCCATCTGGTGTTTGACGGCTGGGAACTGGTGGCGCAGCAGACGCAGCAGTTTACGCTTAATCTGGACAACCGGGTGGAACTGATGGCCGGGGAGGTGCAGACCCAGTATGCGGTCAGCGCCCCGACCGGCGAGCCGCTGGCGCTGTTCGACCCGACGGGTAAACGGGTGTGGCGGCGGCCGAAGCAGTCCCTGTACGGGCTGCGGCTGGGCGGATACGGCGAAAACCCGCAACTGGACCCGGGCCTCCGATTCGCCGGACAACTTTTTGATGAGGAAAGTGGTTTATGCTATAACCGGTTCAGGTATTATTTGCCGGAAGGGTGTTGTTACCTGAGTGCCGACCCATTGGGGTTAGCAGGAGGAGTAAATCCTTACAGTTACGTGCATAATCCGACGGGTTGGATCGATCCGCTGGGTCTTGCTGGCTGTCCAACTGACTATAGTCAAAAGAGAGAATATTGGTCATCAAATCCGGTTACATTTAAAGGGAATAAGGTATATCAAAGAAATGATCTGTTTGATCCTCAACATATGTCGGCATGGCGAGATCAAGGGAAAGTGATTCGAGGAACTAATATTGAACGGATGGCCTCAGGTAGGGCCCCTGTTGGGCATGATGGAAAAGCTGTAAACTTACATCATATGTTACAAACTCAAAACGGTCCTATTGCTGAAATGAGCCAAACATTCCATAAAGTTAATCACAAAGCAATTCATATAAATCCTAATACGATTCCTTCAGGAATAGATCGAGCTACATTTAATAAATGGCGAGAACAGTATTGGATTAATAGAGCTGGAGATTTTAAATGAACAGAGACGAATTAATAGATTTATTCGCGGAGCATCCCGATTTATTGAATATGGGAAGTTCAGGTGATGCACCCTCTCCTGAATGGATAAATAAAACAGAAAAAGCATTATCACTAACATTACCTGATGATTATAAATGGTTTTTGAATAATTTTGGTGGTGGTGATATATGTGGAGATGAGATATATAGCATATATTGCATTCCGTTTGAGGAAGCTATTGGCGGTGATTTAGTATATCAAAATACAATAGCTAATAATTACCTTAATGAAGGCAAATTAGTTGTCTCAAATACAGACTTCGGAGAAGAGTTTTATTTCAACATAAATAATCTGGTCGAAGTTTACATATCATTAGGAACAGAAAATAAATTATATGCAAGCAATTTCATTGAGTTTTTATATAAGCGATTGATGTCATATAAATAAATATGAAGGGTTGGAAGATCTCAAAGATCTTCCAACCTCATTAATATCTACCGGGGTGAATACCCACAGTAAGCCAGAGCAGATTGAAGCTTAGAAATCGCATCCTTAATCGTAAACGTCCGGTCATCTGGTAAACGTCCGGTCATCTCACCTTGTTCTTCCTCCCTGTCCCATGCACGCTACCGTTTCCCTATCTTCACCTGGAGACTGACACCATGAGCCGTAGCCGATATACCCCGGAACAAAAACAGCAACATGTGACCCAATGGCGCCACAGTGACCTGACCCGAAAACAGTATTGCGAACAGCATCAGCTGA
>NZ_RCWB01000083.1 GCF_018448885.1 Photorhabdus caribbeanensis | reverse complement strand
TGAGTCGTTGGAGCGCCATCACGATTAACTATCAGAGATTTATTGCGAAAACTAAATATAACCCGCTCACACAAATGATCCAGGAATTTCAATGCCTGAAAGTGACGTTTGATGGCTGGCGGCCAGCGTATTGTTTATTTCTAGAGGCCAAAGCGCGGTATGACCAGTTTTTTGATAATGGGGGTGGTCCCAAAGAGTGGTGGAAAGGTGAACGTTCTGGGCGAGATCAGGCAGCACGACAACAGGGAGTGTGTAATCTACTAAACTGTACACCTAATGTGGAATGGCATTTTTTACAACCGATTAGTTATCGTTATTTTCAACGAATATTTCATATTTATAAAAATATTAGTGTTCACTATACGCCGTGCCCTGAATTGAATGGCATTGCTTAAAGTAAAAGGAGGATAAAATGTCAATAGTTCGTCTAGAAATTAATGTATATTATGAACAACATAAAACGGTTACTGTCAACACTGTGTTGATGGATTTATTCCATATTACTCAGCAGCTTGATATTTTTTTTAACCAGAAGAAAACTTGGTTTTTACAAGGATATTCTAGGAAGGAGGCATTGAAACATATAGTTTTTGATAAGCAGGGGCCAACTGGAGCAGCAATAAAGAGTTTTGAAAATAGCCATAAAAAAAATTTTCCTTTTCTTAATGAAGGTATATGGGATGGTGAAGAAGATAGTATAGCTAGTGGTATTAGTTACAGCAAAATGTTAATGGATCGTCCTAACTGGGTTTGGTTGACTCTAAGGTTGAAAATTGGCTGTGACCAGTTCAATATTTCCCGATTAATTAATCTGATTAAATATTTAGTTGTTAGTCGTGATTTCCCTTATATCCAAATAGAAACTAATGGCTACACTTTATGGAATAAAAATGTTTTCCCTGATCGTCTCAGCGTTGGTTGGATGCTTTACCAGCCCCGTATTATTGATAAATCCTATCTGCCTATGGCGGAGGATGTGCTTCCTGTGTATCAAAATAATGAACAGGTTGGCACGCTGATTATTACCAAAAAAGGCATTTTTGATGGAAGAAATCAGGATGACATTGATAAGTCTAATAATGTTGAAATACAGTTGGTGAACTTGGGATTACTGCCATTAATTACCGAGGTTTAATAGGGATATTATTTCCCAATTGAAAAACGATGGAGGGTTTTAATGTCAAAAGCAGTTATTCTGTTAGGTGATACGACAGATCATGGTGGTAAGGTTATTACCGCTATTGATGAATATATTCACAATGATATTCCTATTATTGTAAAAAATAAGATAAGCAGGAGACGTTAATATGCCAATACCCTTATTAGCCCCTGTTGTAGTGGGTGCGGCTGAATATGTCGCCAGCGCCTGTGCCGGGGTATTAATTGCAGTCGGTATCATGGAAGCGGGTAAAGATAAATCCGTTATAGACGATGATAACATTCAACATAAGAAAACGGATTTTGTAATCAACCCTGACATCACGGATGAAGATCGAAATATTGTCTGGAGTGCTGAGGTCTATGCGGATTTTTGGGAGGACGATGATTTAGGGGAAGAATCAATTGATACCAGTGCTGTTCAGGCTAAAGCACAGTCTAAGACGGAAGAGTGTGAAAAAACGGAAACTAAAAAAGAGTGTCAGGCTTGTCTTGCTATTCCGGTGACGAGTGAAAAGTATCGTAAAGTTAGCCGCTGGAGCGCCATCACGATTAACTATCAGCGATTTATTGCTAAAACTAAATATGACCCGACCACACAAATGATTCAGGAGTTTCAGTGCCTGAAAGTCACCTTTGATGGTTGGCGGCCAGCGTATTGCTTATTTCTAGAGGCCAAAGCGCGGTATGACCAGTTTTTTATTAGTGAGGATGAGCCTAAAGGTTGGTGGAAAGGTGTTAAATCAGCACAAAATCAGGCTGTCAGACATCAGGCCGTCTGTGATGTACTGGATAGCACTCCTCACGTGGAATGGTACTTTTTACAGCCCATCAGTTATGGATATTTTAAAGTACTATTTAGTAAATATAAGAATATCAGTGTTCACTATACCCCTTGCGATAGTTTAGTTTAACACGAGGTAAACATGGCAATAGTTCGTATAAAAATTAATGTATATTATGAGCAGAGAGAAACCATTACCGCCCATACAGCTTTGATGGATTTGTTTCATATTACACGGCAAATTGATGTCTTTTTTAACCAAGGAAAAGCTTGGTACTTAACTGGCTACTCCCGAAAGGAGGCCTTAAAACATCTTGTGTTTGATGATCAGGGGCCAACTGAGGTTGCTATAAAAAGTTTCGAAAAAGATTATAAGAAAAATTTTCCTGCTCTTATTAATGGCATATGGGATGGTGAAAAGGATGAATTATCCAGTGGCATGAGTTATAGAAAAATGTTAACTGATCGCCCTAATTGGGTCTGGCTGGAAATGAACCTAAGGATTGACAGTCATCAGTTTGATGTCTCTCGATTAATTGATTTTGTCAAATATTTAGCGGCCAGCCGTGATTTTCCTTATATTCAAGTCGAAAATAATGGTTATACCGTAAAAAGCAAACAGGTTTTCCCTGATCGCTTAAGTGTTGGCTGGATGCTTTACCAGCCCTGCATTATTGATAAATCCTATCTTCCTATGGCGGAGGATGTGCTTCCTGTGTATCAAAATAATGAACAGATAGGCACCCTGATTATTACCAAAAAAGGCATTTTTGATGGAAGGAATCAGGATGATATTGATAAATCCAATGATGTTGAAATTCAGTTGGTGAATTTGGGATTACTGCCGTTAATTACCGAAGTTTAATGGGAGTGATGTTATT
>NZ_RCWB01000082.1 GCF_018448885.1 Photorhabdus caribbeanensis | reverse complement strand
GGAGTGATTACCTCACTGAAAGGCGATGCGATAGTATCGTTTCATCATCGATAGCCTTTGATGCCACGGTTACTAGCCTTTACCTGCCTTTACTGTGCGGCGGCAAGATCCATTTGCTCGGTGACGGGCAGGAGTTGGTTGAATTGCTCCCTGCATTGTTGTCAATGGAGTCAGGCGCTTTGGTTAAAATTACGCCTGGTCATCTTTCGGCAATAGGGCAGAAATTGAACACGATGGGACGAACATGCCCGGCTCACTGCTTTATTGTGGGGGGAGAGGCACTGCCCAGTTCCACTATTGCACTTTGGCAAACATTATCCCCTGGATCACGTATCATCAACGAGTACGGCCCAACCGAAACCGTCGTGGGTTGTACGGTGTTTGATATCAATCACTCGGGCTGTTTTGCCGATAACGTACCGATTGGCCGCCCAATATCCAATACCCAGATTTACATTCTTGATACCCACGGGAAACCTGTCCCAATGGGTGTCACGGGTGAACTTTACATTGGGGGAGTCGCTGTCGCGCGTGGCTACCTGAATCGGCCAGAATTGACGGCTGAACGTTTCCTGATAGATCCATTTAGTGATCGACCGGGTGCTCGTATGTACTGTACCGGGGATTTAGCGCGTTACCTGCCGGATGGCAACCTGGAATTCCTGGGCCGCAACGACCAGCAGGTTAAAATTCGTGGTTTCCGCATTGAACCGGGGGAAATTGAGACACGTCTGATAGAGCACCCGGCGGTGCGTGAGGCGGCGGTGCTGGCGCTGGGGGATGGACAGGACAAACGGCTGGTTGCCTATGTAGTGGCGTCAGCGGATGAGGGGCTGACCAATAACCTGCGTACCCACTTGAGTGTCACTTTACCTGACTATATGGTGCCGTCAGCTTTTGTGCGTTTGGATGCCTTCCCGCTAACGCCGAACGGTAAATTGGATCGTCGGGCCTTGCCGGCCCCGGGCAATGAAGCGTTTGTCCGTCAGATTTATGAAGCGCCTCAAGGGGAAACGGAAATTGCATTGGCGGCTATCTGGTGTGAATTGCTAGGGGTTGAGCAAATAAGTCGGCATGATAACTTCTTCTCGTTGGGCGGGCATTCACTGCTTGCCATGCGAATGATAAATCTTGCTGCTGGTCGGGGTTTGGTTTGCACATTGAATGCGGTGTTCCAATTCCCGGTGCTGACTGAACTGGCTGCGAAAATTACCTCAGATCTGTTGTCTCAACCGCAAAACAGCGCCATCTCGGTACGACTTGATGGGACAGGGTTGCCGCTGTTCTTTGTTCCTAGCGGCATGGGTGATTACTCCTATGTCTTCGGGCTGGCTCGACATATTCCGTCGGACCACCCGATTTATGCGCTGCCTTGGCCGTCTATTAATGAAAAACCGATGGCAACGATGGAGCAGCAGGCGGCGAGAATGATCACCTTGATAAAGGCCGTCCAGCCGGAAGGGCCTTATCGGCTATGTGGTTACTCTTCTGGTGGAATATTGGCTTATGCTATTGCTCAGCAGCTTTTGAATGCGGGTGAAGTGGTCAATTTCCTGGGGTTGATTGATGTGCCTGCGCCTCATTATTTAGGGGAACAGATCATACAACCTAAATATCGGTTCTTTATTGAACTGGCTCGACAGACAGGGGAGGAGTACGCGGAAGAGATTGCGGAGTTATACCGGCGAATCGATGAGTTGAATTTTGTGCAGTTTATTGAATCGGCACAAGAATTGGCGTTATATCCTGCAAATCTGCATGCTGATGTGATCGCAAAACGTTGGGAGCAGATCGAACGTTACGCGCAGATAGTTGCGAATTATGAGCCGCCAGCATTAGCAATAACGCTGCATCAGTTCTATGCGGTAGAACCTTCTCCCGCTATTGCTTTTATAGATGATGATGAAAAATCGGAGTCAGTGAGCATGGAACCGTCTTTGGGTTGGGCGCAGATAATGTCTGATACTTCGCTTGAACTGATTGCGATACCGGGCAACCATTTTAGTTTATTGGAGGATGATGAGAATAAAACCGCTTTAGCTCAGGCTTTAAATAGGGCGCTGGCAATCAGTTGTGATGAGGAGACATCGTAATACTGATATAGTCAGAAGTTCTGAATAATTTAACCTTGATATGATAATCCGGTATATGCTTTTTATACCGGATTATTTTTCTTGTTTATCCTTTTCTCCAAGGTGTATGCGCATTAACAAAAACAAAGCCGATTTTCATTTTTCACTGATGGCTTTATGGTAGGCAGGTTTTAAACTGTTTTTAAAAACCTTGTTTTAATCTCTGATTTTAATCGGTATCAGGTTTTAACCGTTGTTTTTATCACATTTACTACCTGATTTTTATTCAGTTTAATCATCATGGCATATCGTATTTTACATTTAACAAACATTAATCATACTCGCTTTTTATCTTTGCTGAGGCTATTTAGCCTGATAATATTAAAGATACCCATTTATATTTTTTCGGATAATCAACGTGCTGTTTAAAGTTTAAATCCTGCCACATTAACCGTTTTACCCCTCTTTTTATTGCGTTATGTTTATAACTTGCTGAGTCAAATAACAGTGAGAAAACACGTTAATATCAACAAGCCGGGTAACCTGCTGATTGCTTTTCAACTCTCTGTGTAATGGTTAATAGCATTTGATTAAATGTAATTAACTGCCTTTATAAAAAGTACATTTATTGCGTTAAATCCATATTTTCCCTTTATATAAATTTTTAATCTCTCTGTATACTCACTTTTAAATGACCACAGCAAGGAATAAGCGCTTTTTTATGCACTTTAATCCCTGTTAAAAAGCTGTTATTAATGGGATACCTACTTTTTTAATACTTAGCTGAGTTAATTACCGATAAAAAATCGCTTGCAATCGCTAAGAACGGGAAATACAAGTAAAAAGAGAAAGTTGACCATGTTAAAAGAGAAGGGATCTGTAAA
>NZ_RCWB01000081.1 GCF_018448885.1 Photorhabdus caribbeanensis | reverse complement strand
CCAGAACGGCGATATCCGCATTCAGGGCGGCCAGTTGCAGGCGGGCAAAGACCTGCAACTCAATGCCAGCCGGGATATCCAGCTCTCATCCAGCCAGAACACCGAACAGACCACCGGCAAAAACAGCAGTCGCGGCAGCTCACTGGGCGTCGGTTTCACCGCCGGACCGGGGGGCACGGGTATCAATCTCTCCGCCAGTGTTAACCGCGGCAAAGGCCGTGAAAGCGGTAACGGCGTCAGCCATAACGAAACTACGCTGGATGCGGGGCAAACCGTCACCCTCAACGCTGGCCGGGATGCCTCGCTCAAAGGCGCTCAGGTCAGCGGCGAACAGATTACCGCCGACGTCAAACGCCACCTGACGCTCAGCAGCGAGCAGGACAGCAACCGCTACGATATGAAGCAACAGAACGCCAGTGCCGGTGTCAGTGTTACTCTCGGTCCACAACCTAGCGGTTCATTGAACCTCAGCGCCAGCCGCGACAAAATCCACAGCAACTTCGACTCCGTACAGGAACAGACCGGACTGTTTGCCGGTAAAGGCGGCTATCAAGTGAAAGTGGGTGAACACACCCAGCTTGACGGCGCAGTCATTGCCAGTACCGCAGACAAAGACAAAAACACCCTCGATACCGGCACTCTCGGCTTTGGCGATATCAAAAACAAAGCGGATTTTAAAACCGAGCACCACAGCGTGAGTATCAGCACAGGCGGTTCCACAGGCGGCATGATTCTCAGTAATCTGGCAGCCAATACCCTGGGCGGCGTTAACCGGGAAGGCCATGACCAAAGCACCACTCACGCCGCGGTCAGCGACGGCACCCTGATTATCCGGGACAAAGGCAACCAGCAACAGGATGTCACCACCCTGAGCCGGGATACCGACCACGCCAATAATGCTCTCAGTCCTATCTTTGACAAAGAGAAAGAGCAGCAACGGCTGAAACAGGCCCAACTGATTGGCGAAATCAGTGCGCAGGTGATTGATATCGCCAGTACCGAAGGGGCAATTATCGCCACCAAAGCAGCCCAAGCCAAACTGGAGAACATCAGTGACCCGGATAGAGAAGCGGCCATAAAAGTACTGGAGGATAAAGGTAAAACCGATATCACCCCGGAACTCATTAAAGACCAGATTTACAAAACCGCCTATAACCAGGCATTGAATGAGTCTGGCCTGGGCACCGGTGGGAAATACCACACCGCTTTACAGGCGGCTACCGCGGCCATTCAGGGACTCGCGGGCGGAAATATTGGTCAGGCACTGGCAGGCGGCGCTTCCCCTTACCTGGCCGGGGTGATTAAAGACCTGACTACCGACCCGAAAACTCACAAGGTCGATGTCGTCACCAATACCCTGGCCCATGCCATTCTGGGGGCAGTGGCCGCCGAAGTCAGTGGTAACAATGCGCTGGCGGGGGCAGCAGGAGCGGCGGGCGGTGAACTGGCCGCACGAGAACTGATGAAGCATATTCATGGTGAGAATGTTAAAGTCAGCGACTTAAGTGAAGAGGAAAAACAGACCATCAGCACCCTTTCCACTCTGGCGGCAGGGCTGGCAGGCGGCATTGCCGGTGACTCCACCGGCAGCGCCGTCACCGGGGCCCAGGCCGGGAAGAATGCGGTGGAGAATAATTTCCTGAAGGCAGGTCAGATCACCTCATGGTTGGAAAAATATAAAGCATCATCTACTGATGAAGAAAAGAATCGCTTAATTGAGGTTGCTAGTAAAGCTGATCAAGATCAGCAACAGAAAGCTATTGAAACTAAGATTTCAAAAGATTATCTGATGAAACAACAGGAAGAGTTGATCAAGCTTATTCAATCATCAAATTGTGACGCTGACTGTACAAAATTAACAGAATATAGCCTTAACCAGATTAGCCCAGTAATTGATAATTACGATACATTGCAGAAAAGCAATAATATCCCACGGGCAGTAATTGCAACAATTTCTCTAGCCTTACCGACATTAGCTAAAACGGCTACACCTGCTGTTACTAATTGGATTGGAAGTACGACTATTGCAAACAGAGCTATAGGTGTAGGTACTACAGGCTTAGCCAACCTAGGAATGCAAGGTTACAACATCTACAACAATCCTCAAGAAAACTTTAGCTATACCAGTTTCGGGACATCTTTGATTACAGGCGGTGCAACGGCAGGAATGGGGTATTGGGGTACTGCTGCGACTAACACATTAGGCGCAGGTGTTTCTAGCGTAATTGATGGAAATTCTCCGTGGTTACCGATGGGAGGGGCGTTTGTAGGATCATCAGTAGGTTATGGAGTGACAAAGGGAACTACTAACTATTTGGATAATAAAATGAATCCTTGGTCAAATGGATTTAAAGAAAGATTCAATTTAATCAATCCTTCGATATCTGCACCACCGTTAGTATCCCCTGCTCCTAGCATTGTTGGTAGTGCAGTAGGAGCTGTTGGTTCTGAAACTGCAAATAAAGTAATTATGGATGAGTTAAGCTCTAAGGATAAAAAATGAAATTTATAATCTATTTTTTATATTGGTCTTTAGTTCAGAGCGTAGGTGTGTTCATCACGGTCATGGCGGTAAAACTGTTAGTTAAATTTGTTCTTTATTTTGAAACTGGCGTGTTCTTCATCGGTTATAAAGATATTGTTGAGGCTATTGGAATAGGTGTCGTTATGGGGATATTCCTAGGTGGTGTTATTTGTTTGATAAATTATCTTCAACATAAAAGATTTTAGGAAAAGTTTAATGTCGTCATAATGTTAAAAAGATCCCAACTAAAGTGAACTGCCCCCGAAAGTTGGACACCCAACAAGTAGGGGAAAGTTTTCTATGAAGAAGCACAGGAAAGCATTCGCTCACATTTAAGTGGGAACCGCTTCATGAGACCTGATAGAACACAGCAAACAGACCAGTAAAGGTTTACTCTCCAAATCCTCCGTCGAAACTCACGACGAAGTGTATGAACGCCGCGCACAGAGCACCACGCTCAGTGGCGACAGCGTGACTGTACAGGCCGGGAATAACCTGAATATCACCGGCAGTAACGTGGCAGGCACTCAGGATGTTAATCTGGCCGCAGGCAATCA
>NZ_RCWB01000080.1 GCF_018448885.1 Photorhabdus caribbeanensis | reverse complement strand
TATCACCTGTGCTACCGGACCAATGCCACGTACCATCATTAGTATTGGTAAATTGATGTACATTACCATCACTATCCAATGCGTATCTTTTTTTACCACTTGTAACTGAATTGCTAAACAATTCGACCGAATTCTTAGGTTCAGTCCCGGCATTACGGTGATAACCTATTTGTCCCGGAGTATGCTTAGGATTTGATTTATAAACTAACCCATTATTCGCTGTCACTGGATTAGGTACTGGTACAGCACTTCCTTTGACTCCTTTTGCTCCAGCTTTACTGATCCCTCCGGCCACTCCCGCAGACGCCGCAATTCCCGTCTGCCCCATAATCTTCACGATTTCCTGGGTGGTTTCTTCTGAGCCTCCAGTGATTTGGGCACGATGGAGCACTAAATTCCGTGATGCGTCAATATTCGACATCGCACCGCGTAAATCTGCCCATTCCCGCACTTCTACTGGCGTGAGGGAATCCAGTCCCTGCATTCTGGCTTTTTCCTGAATTTCGCCTATCCGAGCACTGTAATCACCTTGCAATGCCCGCAGCTCTTTAGCAACGGCAACGCACTGGTCAGCCCCTGAACACGTTGCTATCCGTTCCTGAACCTTGTCATATTCCTGCCGATATTTATCCCTAACGGCAGAGCGGCAACTGCTATCACCCTGACAATTAACCAGTTCCTCACTGCGCGATTGATTCTTCTCCACACTTAGGTGGTTGTTGTCTACAACAACGCATTCCATTGCGACGTTGATTACTGTTGTGCCACATCAAATCATACCCGCAGCTCACCATTAAGGGACGTTGGTTGGCTGCGTTGGGCTTTACCACAGGGAAGCTGATCACTATTACCAGCGAAGCCGGACAGTTGATCATCCGGCTGGTAGAGAACGGTTGATGGCTAAAAGAAAGATTTTGGTCAATTCATAAAGCCGGGAATTTTATTAACATTCTTTTATTCGATTAATAAGTGAAGCCATCACCTCAGTGGCTTCTTCTTTAAATTTAATGCTCCATTCTTTAGTCCAATCACTTGGTCGACCTTGATCTTCCCATTCAGCTAAAGCAACAGAATTAATTATTTCTAATTCAAACCATATTTTCTGATATCGCTCATCATCGTACAGATCCTCTGATGAATGAATGAACCTAGAGAACACCATTAAGTCATCTAATGAGTTAACCGCATCTTTTATCAAGGATTCTTTATTTTCCATATTTCACCGTTACCACTTTACCTGATTCATTAGTAACAATAGATACATTATTCATTGGGTCATAATGAACAGTCGTTCCCCCTCTACTCGGGGTTGATATTCCATTTTTGATGGTATTTTCTACAACAGATGGAGTGATTCCGCGATCTTGCATACGATCCAAGGCATGACCGGAATACTCTCTGTTATTAATAGTCGCAGGTTCATTCCTTACGGGTTGGTAAGAGGGATTTTTAGGCTGATTCATCTGCTTCTGTTTACCTCCCATAGGGAGAGTAGCCCCAGAGTTTGTATTATTTGCAGAGTTTCCAGATTTACCTTTACCCAATCCTCCAGTCACAGCACCCAGTGCAGCCCCCGCCAAAATTTCTGCCTGCTGCTTATCGATACCATAGCGGCTCTGTAACTGATTGGCAAATTCCGTACTTGAAACGACGCCTTCGGCTTCAATCTGCTGGGCCAACAGAGAAGACATGTCATTCTTCATCCGTGAAGGCACATCGTCACCCAGTACGCGATCGATGGCTTGACGTACCAGCATACCATTAGCCGGGATATCACCGTATTTTTCCTTGCAGGCGGCGGGGTTGGAGGAACACACCGCGATCAGCTCTTTTTGCTGCTTGAGGCTCAGATCTTCCATTTCCTTCGTGATCTGTTTGCAGTCGCCGCGTCCCTCACACCCTTTGGCTCTGGCCGTAAAGTCGTCTATCTGATCTGCGCTCAAAAAGTTATTCTCAACCGCATTCTTCCCGGCCAAGGCCCCGGTAACGGTGCTCCCGGTGGAGTCACCAGCAATACCGCCTGCCAATCCTGCTGCCAAGGTGGAAAGGGTGCTGATAGTTTGCTTCTGCTCCTCCGTTAATTCACTGACTTTGGCCCCATCGCCGTAAAGTTGCTTAATCAGGACCTGAGCGGCCAGTTCACCCGAAGCCGCACCGGCTGCTCCCGCCAAGGCATTATTACCGCTGACTTCTGCCGCCACCGCGCCTAAAATCGCATGGGCCAGCGTATTGGTGGCGATATCCACCTGATGAGTTTGCGGGTCCGTCGTCAGCGCTTTTATCACCCCGGCCAGATAAGGCGAAGCCCCTCCGGCCAGCGCCTGACCGAGATTATTCCCCGCTAAGCCCTGAATCGCTGCGGTGGCCGCCTGTAGGGCTTTCTGATAGGTGCCGCCGGTCCCAAAGCCCGAGTCATTCAGCGCCTGTGTGTAAGCGGTGTCATAAACTTGCTTATTAATATCCGCCGCAGTCGGGTGTGGATTGCCACTGTCGACCAGTTTTTTTCTGGCTGCCGCTTTGTCCGGCTCACTGATATGGTCCAGCTTCGCTTTCGCCGCTTTGGTGGCGATAATTTTCCCCTCCGTACTGGCTATCTCGGTCATCTGGGCGCTGATTTCACCAATCAGTTGCGCCTGTTTTAGCCGTTGCTGTTCCTTTTCCTTATCAAATATCGGACTCAGGACATTGGCGGCGTTATCGGTATCGCGGCTGAGGGTCGCGACATCCTGCGTCTGGTGCGCCTTGTCCCGGATAATCAGATTGCCGTCACTGACCGCGGCGTGCGTGGTGCTGCTGTCATGGCCTGAGTTATGAGTCCCCGTCAGCCCATTGACCGCCAGATTATTCAGGACCTGACCGGCGGTCGGTTGGCCCAGGCTGACGCCCGCACTTTGCTGCTCAACAGTAAAATCCGCTTGATTTTTAATATCTTTAAAGCCCAGCGTCCCGGTGTTCAGGGTGTTTTTGGTTTTGTCGGCTTGACTCGCTATCACCGCGCCGTCCAGTTGGGTGTGGTCGCCGACATTAACCTGATAGCCGCCTTTGCCAGCAAACAGCCCGGTCTGCTCCTGCACGCTGTCATAGTTGCTGTGGAGTTTATTGCGGCTGGCATTGAGGCTTGCTGTGCCGTTGGTGAGGGGACCCACGGTGG
>NZ_RCWB01000079.1 GCF_018448885.1 Photorhabdus caribbeanensis | reverse complement strand
GTGCGGGTATCCGGGTAGTGACGCAGAATCTCTCCGTGCGGCTGGATTTCCCGCACTATCCGGTCCTGCTCGTCGTATTCAAAATGCAGGGTGCTGTCCGGGGAGTCCACGGTTAACAGCCGGCCCACGCTGTCGTAATGATAACGGGTGGTCCCTTCCGGGGCGTGCAGGGCCGTCAGCCGGCGGGCGGCATCATAATCATAGCGGGTTACGTGCTCTTCCCCGTCCCGCTTTTCAATGCAGTTCCCCGACCGGTCATAGCGATAATGCCACTGCGTGCCGGCATAATCCTGCTCGGTGATAACCCGGCCATCCGCATCCAGGGTATAGCTGTAAGTTTCTCCCTGCGGGTTAATCACCTGCGTCAGTTGCAGCGTGTCGGCATCATAACGATACTGCCAGCGATGCCCCTCGCCGTCACGCCGGGCGACCGGCAGGTCAAACGGGCCGTACTCCACCTGCCATTTTACGCCGCGGGCATCGGTCCAGCAGGTTAAGTTCCCGTGGCGGTCATGGGTGAAGTGTTCCAGCTGGTTGTCCGGCCGGTCACTGACCGCCACCCGGTGATGACGGTCGTAACGCCAGCGCCACAGCGCCCCCGCCGCAGTCAGGCTGCGCAGCCGGTCCTGACTGTCATAACCCAGACTGACGGTCCGGTTCTCTTCATCCAGCACCCGCACCAGCCGCTGATGCTTATCATATTCCTGTGTGCGGCTGTTGCCGTCCGGGTCTGTTTCGGATGTCACCAGCCCGAAAGCATTGCGGGTCAGCGTGGTTTTCCGGCCGTCCGGCGCAATAAATCCGGCCGGCTGGTCCTGTTCATCATACTGAGGCAGCCAGGTGCGTTGCAGCGGGTCGGTCATGCCGGTCAGTTGCAGGCTGTCAGCCTCATAGCTGTATTGCCATACCGCGCCGGTGGCCTCCGTCAGCGAAGTGACCCGGCCGGTATCGGCCAGATAAGTCAGCGTCAGGGTTTCCCCTTCCGGTAATATCTGTCTGACCAGATTGCCCCAGCGGTCATAGTCATAACGGGTCACGCCGCCGCGCGGGGTGTGGATTGCCGTGACTAACTGCTGGTCGTTGTAATGCCAGGTGGTGGTGTGCCCCTGTGGGGTGGTGGAGCGGGTTATGCCGGGGGCATAATCCAGGTGGACCGGATAGAAGCCGCCGGCTCCCACACTGTCAGTACAGCGCCCCTGTTTATCATAACGGTAATCCACCCAGGTCTGGTCGCCATCGGACCAGCGGCTTATCAGGCCCTGGGCGTTATATTCATAGTACAGATGAAATTGCTGGGCGCTGTCCGCTTCCGCCAGCCGGCCGTTATCATGGTAGTGATAACGGGCCATCACTTCCTGTAACCCTTCATCGGTGCGGCGTATCTCTGTCAGTTGTCCGCGCAGGTTATAAAGCAGCGTCAGCGCCGGCCCGTCACTGTGGAGAACCTGTGTCAGCTGGCCGTGCTCGTTATAGATAAACCGCAGCCGGTTGTCATACACGTCCCGGTGTTCCGTGAGCCGCCAGCGCTGCGTCCCTTCGGATGAGGCCGGAGAGGACAGCGCAAAATATTTGCGAACCGGTGAATCCCGGTGACGGAGGATATATCCCTGTTCTCCCCGGCTGAGGGTGAAATCCGGGTGGTCCGGGTTGACGCTGTGGGTATAAGCGGCCGGTAAGGCAAAGTAAAGCGATGCCCCTTCAGTGGTGCGGATTTCTACCCGGTCGCCGGTGGCAAGGGCGCATTCGGAGAAGCTGTCCGTCCAGCCCGGCCCCAGCAGGCCCTGTTCCTCCGGCGCCCAGCTGCGCAGAAACACCAGCGGCAGGGTCTGGCCGAGGGTGATATCGGTCCGCTGGTCAAACAGCTGGCCGGTGGTGACGTCAATCGGGTCGCCGGTAAAGAATTTTTTCGTCGCTTCCCGGTAACGTTTCACGCCCTGAGTTTCCCGGAAGGCGGTTTTGGCACAGCAGAGGGTTTTCCCCGTGATTATCTTCGCGGCATGCCTGACGCCGGCAATCGCCCCGCTGACCACCTTTGCCCCGGTTTGTTTGGTAAACAGTTTACCCAGCCCTTTCAGGGCGCCGCGTGACGGCGGCACCAGAAATTCAACCGCCATCAGTATCGCCCGCTCCCAGGCGGAAAACTCTTCGGCGACTGCCAGGTAAGTCCCCTGACCGGAGCCGATAAACACCGTTTTGGCCCCGGATTTTATGGTGGCGCCGCACGCCAGCTTGTCATCCACCCGGGCCGCCGGCGAGCCGTTAATAAACACGGTTTCACTGCCCTGGGCAATCAGGGGCGGCGCCGGGTGTTTACTGCAAACGGCGGTATCGGTGGTGGCTCTGGCCGCCGGTTTGCCTTCGATAAAGACATTGGGGGAGCCACTCGCCAGGGCGCCGCTCGGCGGGCCGATGCTGTCCACCATTTTCGTGACGGCCGAACTGGCGGCGCTGATGACATCGCCAAGGGCAAATGTGGCGGCGGTCCCCAGGGCAATGACCGCGACAGTGGCCAGCCCGCCGGTAAGGATAGTCAGCCCCACCAGTGCCGATGCCGCGGCAAAGACCGCTGCCCCTATCAGCGCGCCGGTAATGGCGCCCGCCAGCGCCCCCAGGAAGCTGGCATGTTTAATCGGGTCGCCCTCACGGGCCGCGGCCGGACCGGGAGTGCCCTGTGGCGGGGAGACGTGCACCGCGTGCCGGGCGCCAACCCGCGCTATCCGGGTGACGATTTCATCACCAAGTGACATGGTGTTCCTCCTGTCAGGTCATCAGGCCGCCTGAAAACTGTGGACAATGGCCAGCAGAGCATCACGCTGGCCGTCTTCAAAAGGCGCGGGGGAGGTCAGGTTGAAGGTCAGCAGCAGCGGCCCCCGGATTTGCAGTATTACGGTCTGGTACATGTCGCCTTCCGGGCTTTTCCACTGGTAATCCAGACGGCGGGCGGGTTGCTGGCTGAGGGTGATTTCGCTGCGCTGATGCTCCTGGTACCCGGGCAGATGGGTGCAAAACTGTGCCAGGGTCTGTTCATAGTAAGCGGGGTTATCCATGCCGGCGGGGACCGGGGTGCGGCTGACCACCAGATTGATGCCGCTGTCGTCCGGCAGCACAAATACATTCATGGATTCATCCCGCCAGTTGTCCGGGATAGCCAGTGAGCCTTCATTCATCTGATAGGTT
>NZ_RCWB01000078.1 GCF_018448885.1 Photorhabdus caribbeanensis | reverse complement strand
AAAAACCTTGGTTTATTGGAAAAGCTAATTCCGATAGGTGTGCCACTTCCTTGGCCTACGGCCACACTGCCGGATGGATGGTTGCAATGCAATGGTGCGGCCTTTGATAAAGCGAAATTTCCGGAATTAGCTAAGGCTTACCCTGGTGGTAATTTGCCCGATTTGCGCGGAGAATTTATTCGCGGTTGGGATGACAAACGTGGCGTTGATCCGGATCGTACATTATTGGTATGGCAAGAAGGGTCTTATTTACTACAGGAAGTTGGTCAAGTTGATAATGTTGTTAACTTCTCACTCAACGAGCGTACGAAATTACAATGGGATACTCCCCAAAATAAAGATATTCCACTGAGAGCTAGATCTGTCGGTACAGCAACAACTTGGAATACCAATGCCGCTTATATAGGGGTATCAAGGCCACGTAACGTCGCGTTTAACTATATTGTAAGGGCAGCATAATGCTCACGTCTGCACTTGAAGAGATCCCGGTAGGAATACCACTACCTTGGCCGACTGACATACCACCCAATGGCTGGGTGAAATGTAATGGGGCAATCTTTGATAAGTCTTTATATCCAAAATTAGCAGAAACTTATCCCAGTGGTAGATTACCAGATTTACGAGGTGAATTTATTCGTGGCTGGGATGATGGACGTGGGGTGGATATTGGTCGATATCTCCTATCCTCCCAGTTGGCAGATATTGCTCCGCATAGTCACAGGATTGGGAGGATGTGGTCCAACTCAAATGGTGGAACCGAAGGGATGGGTACACCAAGTTATATTCTCAATAGTGTCCACCAAGACGTTAACTACGGCATTGATCCTCGCGGACTAGGTATCGCTATCGGGATGGGAGCGGGTGGTTTCGGTTATATGGATAATGCGATCGCTGCTTCAACAGGAATAGAAACCCGTCCACGAAACGTGGCATTTAATTACATTGTGAGGATTGCCTGATGAATAAGGCTGTACTGGATAAGAATAATATTGCCATCAGTACCGGAAGTATTGTTGTGTTTAACTACGACGCAATTACGCTGGAATATTTAAACAGTTCTGATGAGTGTCTTCCTGTTGGTATCGGTCTTCCTGCTAATTCCTGCACAGACGCGCCACCTGATACCCAAGAGGGATATATCGCCTGCCGTTCATCTGATTTAACCAGTTGGCAAATCGTACCAGATTACCGAGGAAAAATAGCCTACGACATACAAACTGGGGAACAGAAGGAAATCATTAAACCGGGTGAATTATCAGAAACGCTGACATTCAAGCAGCCAAGCACCGATTTTGATAAGTGGAATGGTGAAAAATGGGTAACGGACATTGAGGCTCAAAAAGCTAATCAGATTAAACAGGCAGAGCAACAACGTGTCATTCTCCGCCAACATGCTAATGAAGCCATGACTTTATTACAATATGCTATTGAGACTGAGATGGCCTCAGACACAGAGAAAGCATTATTGCTTGCCTGGAAGAAGTATGTGGTATTACTGAGCCGTGTTGATACTTCAATGGCTTCAGATATTGAGTGGCCACAAATACCAGAATAATAAAATTATCAAGACCGGGCGTTATTCTGTCTCCGGTCTTTTTTCTGTGATGATAGGCTATGTTGACCAGTCTATTTCCGATGCCTTTGAAGTATCAACACGGTTAAGTATGACTTGGTATTTTTCCATTCTAATAAGACTGGCTTGACGCATTTAGGTAAACACTAATTGATTATCCTAAAAAGCCAGAGTAGAAAAAGGCTCGCGGTTTGTGAACTGCGGGCCTGGATTATTTATACTGGTTGTACAGGCCACTCAATATCTGGTGCTATGGTGGGATCAATGCGGTTTGCTTGCATTCGGTATTTTTTCCAAGCTTTGAGCCGCTCTATCTCTTCCAAGGTTGCTTCATCTAGATCAACGGCATCCTGTAAGGGAGCGATAGTATTGCTGGCAAGGGCTAGCAATTCTTCTTTACGTCTCTCCGCTTGAGCAACTAACTCGTCTTTTGTGTACTTACGCGGAACAATAGCCCCATTTATATATTGCCATTTGCCAGAAATATCACAAGAATCAGGCAGATTATTTACCTCAGCCACACTCATTCCCTCTGGGTTAAAAGCCGATACATCTCCTGATATAGAACGGATTACATTATTAAAATCATACATTACTTTGATTGTGTCAGGGTTAAAGCTTTTCTGGCATTCATACCAGTCCTGACCGTCTTCTGATTGCAAATAAATGACATTAAAATCTTCAATGATTTTTCTGGCTTGTTCTGAGTCAGGTGTATATTGGGAAAAATTTTTAATGTTTTGCATATATTCATCACCTTACTAAATATTGGATATATTCATCCATATGCCGTTAACTTTCTTCTGTATTGGCCTGCGGTTTACAGTGTCAACTAACTCATCTCTATTTCCATTGATTACAGCAGTAATGGCATACCCACTTGCGTCTGTATCTCCAGAACTTTCCCGTAATTGCGCATTCTCTTTGGCGCCGAAGCGAATGTCTTGAATATAACGTGTGTCTGATTCCGATTTTGTATAAGCGCCAATAATCGCAGCGGTTGGTCTATGTCCTTCATGATAGACTTGATACCCTCTAACCCGAAGATTATCAGATTTAAGGCTCATCCATTCATTGGTTGGCCCTCCATGATGTGCATGCAGCCATTTGAAATATTCGTTGCCATTATCCCCCGTTCTAAACCACATATAGGAGTCTGCATCATCATCTCCGGTGTTTTTAAAACCGATAGAGGCAAAGTCGGTGTTTCTGTTCCAACTCAGCGTAGAGTCAGTAGCAATAATTATGTCGCCTGTTACATTGCCCCCGCTACGTTGCAACGCATCTGAGGCTTTAGTAACGGTTTCCATTAAACCGAGTTCACTCACAGTGGGTTTATTCAGGGTATTATATTCTCGCGCCCAAGGAGTCCATGCTGCACCAGGATTATTCCAAGAATATAGAGAACGTGTATATATCCGACTACTGTTATAAACAAAATAACGCTGAATGATCCCTGCGGCCTGTAAAACGACAAGTGAACCTGCAAGCGGTTCAGGATAGTTATTACCTGATACCGCTTGTGCATCTAACCCCTGATAATAAAGCCCTGGTGTTTGATAATCATTTAAATCGGCTTTGTCGGGGATGGATATTGCCTGCCCATTAAAGATATCCTGAGACGTAATATTGATATCCTCAGTCAGAACTTTGCCATTCACTTTCCGGCTATTCGGCACTGCTCCCTGAGCCAAATTCACCGTTTCTATCAAACCAAGATTTTTCAAAACTCACT
>NZ_RCWB01000077.1 GCF_018448885.1 Photorhabdus caribbeanensis | reverse complement strand
CGGAATCCAGATAACGCATCAGATAACGAGGTGCCTCATCTTCATTTTTAGCATCACTGACGACCCAACCACAAGGCTGGTTTTTTTTCTGGCTAAGAATGCCTTCTTCCACTTTGGCAATATTTTCTGGGGAATATTTTTTTAACCCTTTAAATTCATGACGGTGAAAACGCAGGTGAGTGCCGAACTCCTCCCGAAAGCGCCGGTAACAGGCCAGAATGCGCTGTTTTTTCTCCTGAGTGTAACCTTGTTTAAAAAACAGGGTAATTGAGAGACCCAGACGAGAAACAGTCAGCCCATCGCCATTGAGGAAGGTAAACGCGGTCGGTTGTGATTTCAACTGGGCAAAGTCATCTACAGTTTCCATCATTTTCTCCGTAAGTTATGAGTCGGTGGATAATCTGTTATTCCCACATACTTGCCGCTTCCCGTACCAGATGCCAGAGGGTTGTGCCCGGTTCTGCACCTTCAACATCAAAAGACATCGCACCCTGAGCAAAGAAGTACTGCCGACCAGGCAAGCTATCGGTTTGCCAGATCCCGCTGACCAGTGCCGGATGGTTACTTCTCAAAGGCGTCACCTGTAGCGGTCCCCGGTCATAACGGGCATACCAGGCCAGTGTGGAAATATCATCAAAATGACCTTCGCCATAAAAGTGCAGAGAATCACCTTCTCCCGGAACAAAACGTATCGGACGTATCAACTGGTTAATGGCAAAGTAACTCTCCGGGACACTGCCCGGTAGTGGCGTTAAGTCCGGATATTGACCGGCTCGGATCATCAGACCATTGGAATAAGGGGTAATCTCCACATCCCGGTAGCGGCGCAGCACCTGACGTATCCAGAATTCCCCACCCAGTCGGTTTACAAATCGTTTGGACAGCAAGGTGATCCAGTTAATGCTTCGGATGGAATGGGCATAATCATCCAGTGTGGTGTGAACAGTGGAATTGACTTGCAGGGAAGGGTAACGCAGGGCCAATTGGTACTCCAAAGGAAAATAGTCATGATAATCTCTGGGTAAGACCAGACAGTAACCACAGTCTCCCCAGTCAGGTTCGAGTTGTTCACACAGAAAGTCCAGCCAGGCCATAAACCGGGTCATGCCCTCTTGTTCCTTCAGATAATCCCAGGGCAATACCAGACTGAGGTAAGAACTACTGTCGTCACCATCGATTTCTCGAGAATCCAAGTAATGCATCAGATAGTGAGGGGCTTCATAGATGTTTTTAGCGTCACTAATATCCCAAGTAGAAAGCTGATTTTTTTTCTGATTAAGAATACCTTCTTCCACTTTGGCTATATGTTCCGGTGAATATTTTTTTAACCCTTTTAGAGCATGGCGGTGAAAACGCAGGTGAGTACCAAACTCTTCGCGAAAGCGCCGGTAGCAGGCCAGAATGCGCTGTTTTTTCTCCGGGGTGTAACCCTGTTTAAAAAACAGGGTAATTGAGAGACCCAGGCGGGAAACAGTCAGTCCATCGGCATTGCTAAAAAGAAAAGAGGTCAGTTGTGATCTCAACTGGGCAAAGTAATCTGAAGTATCCATATTCTCTCCGTTAATTATGAAGCGGTAGCGAATGTCACACTCGCCAATATTGCCAGAACAGCGGCTAACGCGGCGGCGCTTACCGCAGCAGCAGCGGCTAAAATTTCCACCAGTGCAATCAGCGCGGCAGCGACGGCAAGGGTGACAAGGATAACAACGGCGACACCGGCAATAATCACCACCATTCCCAGCATGCCTTCACCCACCTCTTTCAGTATCTGCATCCAGCTAATGTTTTTGAGCTCTTCCAGAGTGATATCTGAACCCTGTTGCACCGTCTGCCACCAGGCTTTTATCTCACTTTCAGTCCAGGTCACGATTTTCCCCGTTTGTGCACTGACCCAGGAAAAAGCGTAGCTGACCTGATGGCTTATCGGGTCAATAATTTCTTCACACACCCACTTGCCAGCTTGATTGAACCAGGTACCAAACTGGGCAAGGAGCTCCCGGGTACTGTCGCGGACATAATTCAACCCATTTTCGGTCAGACCCGCCACCTCCTGCCCGAGGATAACCCAGTCTTCATAGCTGGGTAAAAAAGACCACGGGGAGGTACTGACCAGCGGGAGTTTTTTTGTCAGCGGCTGCGAAATAGTCCCCGGCACTCCCTCTGCGGGAGGAGCAGGTAAAGCTTCCTCATCAGGCGGCGAATCGGGCGGCAGCGGGGCCAGTGGGATGGGATTTTTATAGTGTTGGGAACCGGGCTGATAAAGTTTTCGCCACGCTTCATCGTACTGTTTTTGCTCTTCTGTACGACTATCGCTGACTCGCATTACGCCAAAACGATCACGGGTAGCAATCTGGATATAATCTTTTTCTTGATCTCTACTTAGCTCATCACCCGGAAATTTCACTTCAATCAACATTTTTAGGTTATCAGGATGCACAGAGCCATCAAAGTAGGTGGCACTTCTGCCCGGCCAGCGAAGAGCTTCATCTTTAACCAGAATAATATCGGGGCGCCGAATACCAACAATTCCAAATTTTTCCATATCGGCGTCAGAAGGCCGGGCAAACGGATTACTGGATTGTGGTAAATTATCACCATAACGCTGCTTAGAGACTTGACTGGTCGCCAGCATGGGCAGAGGAACGTCTTTAGCCGCTCTGATAGCAAACACCACTTCTGCTTTGTAAGGCCACAGGAAATCGTGCTTATACTCTTCAATTTTAATTAACCCACTCATGACAATCTGCTTAAGAGAACGTATCTCTCCCAGTTTTGTGATTATCCTGGCAGGCAGCCGCTGGGCGTATTCGGCTTTTCTCGCCAGATAACAGGGATCTTCATCGGCAGGAAAGACGCCTATTTCCATTGTACAATTAATTGAGGTGACAGCCGGGCACATCTTGCCGTTGTTGGATATTGCCATATTTATTTCTCCGTAAATTCCATCACATACTCTACCGGAGTGTTATCACCGACTTCGTATAAGGTTTGCTTCGGTTTCGGTGGGGTTTCCGGTGAATGCAGTTGCAAATTTTCTTCCGCCTCACTCCGTACAGTCACCGTTCTACCCAGCGCATCGGTTTTACCGGAAAGGGTTTGACCGCCAGCGGTGGTAATGGTATAGCGGGTATGCGCCAGGGGTTTACCGCTCTGTTCACTGAGCAAGGTATAGCGAGCGGAGTAGTCAAATAGCGCACCGGCGGATTTCTTACCGGTGATATGGTCAGTCATGGTGATGCTGACCCCTTCGATACGAATATTGCCCATCGGATCAATAACTATCTGTCCGCCTGCGTTCCCAATGATGATTTGCCCGCTTTCAGAGTGCACCGTGATATGTTTACCCACGGTAATTTGCTGGTTATCGGCGACGTTTAATTGATGGCTTTTACCAATGGAAATGGCTTGCTGACCTTTAATAGTCACCGTTTGATTCTGACCGACTTCAAGCGTCTGGCCGCCCTGTACGGCTTCATCATCATCGTTTTTAATTATCGCGGTGCGGTTATGCGCCACTTCTGTTTGCTGGT
>NZ_RCWB01000076.1 GCF_018448885.1 Photorhabdus caribbeanensis | reverse complement strand
TATCACCTGTGCTACCGGACCAATGCCACGTACCATCATTAGTATTGGTAAATTGATGTACATTACCATCACTATCCAATGCGTATCTTTTTTTACCACTTGTAACTGAATTGCTAAACAATTCGACTGAATTCTTAGGTTCAGTCCCGGCATTACGGTGATAACCTATTTGTCCCGGAGTATGTTTAGGGTTTGATTTATACACTAATCCATTATTAGTTGTCACAGGATCAGGAACCGGTATAGCACTTCCCTTGACTCCTTTTGCTCCAGCCTTACTGATCCCTCCGGCCACTCCCGCAGACGCCGCAATTCCCGTCTGCCCCATAATCTTCACGATTTCCTGGGTCGTTTCTTCTGAGCCGCCGGTGCAGGTCAGTGCTGAGCACGGTCAGTTGATTATCCGGCTTGTTGAGAACAGCTGACGGCTAAAAGCAGGAAGCTCCCGGCCACTGACCGGGACGTCTAATTAACAAAAATCCTGTTCTATATTACCTTCTGCCTTTAGGATTGCCAAAAAGCGTTGATAAGCAGTTTCATCTAACTCAAGTAGATCATCCAGCAACTGTTCTTCTATTAATGCCCAATGATGAACACTTTTAGCATCATCATTTGAGAAAAAAACAGTTTTAAAACCTATCGTTGTATCGATAACTGAGACTTCATGAGACTTATATGCCTGTAAACCTCCATAATTTGGTGGTAACCCATAAAAATATGTTTCATCACCAAACCAATATATGGCAAAAACATCAACAATAGAGCCATCTGATTCTTGTATTTTCATTTAACATTATCCTTTATTGAATCTATTACCTTTTTAGGATCCTGTTGGATTCTCTGAGGAGTAGTAATTTTCATGTCATAGGCTTTACCAGTATTTGAGTTGTACTGGTAATGGATAGTTATTGTTTGTCCATTAGGGAGCCTATGTTTTGCTTCCATTTTCTGAAAACCAGCCGCCGTAGGAAAACGGGGATCTTTATTCATACCTAACAATTTACTTCCCTGTGACGGATTTGATTCAACCTGTTTCCAGAAAGTTTGCTCATTCAGATCCCTTGGCGCAGCAACTTGTTGTCCTGGTTTCGCGGTAGATATCTTTTCAGCATTTTTGATAAGCTGTTGATGATAAACAGTATTAGCCGATTTATCACCCAGATTCGTTGTGCCTTGACTGTTTTTCCCAATCTTTTCCCGCGCCGTTTTCTCTGTATTAACAGCCGCGCCTGTGCTTCCCTTTGTTGTTGGCGATGACTTCGGCCCTTTAGCCCCCTCCATCACAATTGGCAATGTCATCGCCATCGCAGCGGCCGTTTCCTTGCTCATGCCCATCGCCTCAAAGCGTTTTGTCCAGCCGAGTTCGCCTACCTTGCCTGTGGCCGCCTGACCTAACGTATTCACTGCCGACAGGTAATTTCTGAGCTCAACCGGCAATGTGCCATCCCGGTCCATATTTTTGAGGGTACGTTCAAACACCGGCCACTGATCAACCAGATAACCATACTTCTGCGCACACTGGGTCGGGTTGCTGTTGCAGAAGTCCATCATTTCCTGCTGATTGCGGATATTAGTCTCTACCATATCCTTGATCACCTGCTTACAGCTTTCGCCTTCACAGGTGCGGGCTTGGTGCGCAAAACTGTCCAGCTCATTCACACTCAGATAGTTATTCTCAATAACAACGCATTCCATTGCGAAGTTGACCGCCGGACACCAATTACTCCAATGTACTCAGTCGGTTACAAACGATTTTTCCCGGGGTAGTTCGATGTCCGGCCCATAATGCCCCGACGCGACTTTTACCACCGGTTAGTTGGTCTCGGTCATCGCGGATGGAGGAACCAATCATCTAGATGAGGCCTCCTCTAAACCGATAATTAAAAGTAAAATCCCAACTTAAAAACCGAGATTTTAATTATGTAATGAGATCTACTTTTGTATTCATCAACACATTTATAAACTCGTCTAACGGGAATTTCATTTCTATTGGTTTTTCCAAAATCCTACTATCTGAAAAAAATTCAATCTCAATAGAATCAATTCCCTTGTCTTTGTTAAGTTGACAAAGTATTTGCCCCCTATACGAAATTTCTGCTGTCAGCTCTTCGTATCTGGAGTCACTAAAAAAATCCACTTCAAAATTATTAGCCATTTTTTTTACCTTTTAGGATCTAAAAAACCTGAGAAAGAACCATCTGAGTTGTAGCGGACACCTCTACCATCAGGTAGACGGTATTCTATACCACCCTTGGATAAATCGGTTCGGACAGTATTCTTATTATTCAACACTTCATTTACGAACCGGCTAGCTGCTTCATTTTTCTGAGTAACATTTCCTTTTAACGGCTCAAATATTCCTCCTGGTCTTCCTGCGTGTTTTTCCCAAGCACGAGCCCCAGCAGATAATCCTTGATTATTAATAGGCTTATTAGCAGAAGATACTAAATCACTCTTTTTAAACTTATCATCAAAATTTTTGGAATCAGATTGCTGAGTTCTCGCATTCTCCTCATCCTGTGGTTCCCAACCACTAGGTGATCCAGAACCAACTCCACCATACTGAGACTTTTCTTCATTTGTCAGATCCTTCCCTACATTTGGTTGGCTTTCATTATCGACATAATCTGACGAACATACCCGGCCAAAAGAGCATTGGGTAGCTTTATCTATAGACTCTCCCATTTCCTTCAATTTTTTGTCCAAAGCTGAAGCTATTGTCTGGTTTGCTTCGTTCACGGCTTCACCCGTGTTTGAACCGGCTATCGGTGGTGGTGGCATTGGTACAGCTAGGGCATTATTATCGGTCGCATTCTTCCCGGCTTGAGCCCCGGTAATGGCACTGGCTGTGGAGTCACCGGCAATGCCGCCTGCCAACCCAGCCGCCAGGGTGGAAAGGGTGCTGATAGTTTGTTTCTGCTCCTCCGTTAACTCACTGACTTTGGCCCCATCACCGTAAAGTTGCTTAATCAGGACCTGAGCGGCCAGCTCACCGGAAGCCGCACCGGCTGCGCCTGACAAGGCATTATTGCCGCTGACCTCTGCCGCTACCGCGCCTAAAATCGCATGGGCCAGCGTATTGGTGGCGATATCCACCTGATGGGTTTGCGGGTCCGTCGTCAGCGCTTTTATCACCCCGGCCAGATAAGGCGAAGCCCCTCCGGCCAGCGCCTGACCGAGGTTGTTGCCCGCTAAGCCCTGAATCGCTGCGGTGGCCGCCTGTAGGGCTTTCTGATAGGTGCCGCCGGTCCCAAAGCCCGAGTCATTCAGCGCCTGTGTGTAAGCGGTGTCATAAACTTGCTTATTGATATCCGCCGATGTCGGGTGTGGATTGCCACTGTCGACCAGTTTTTTTCTGGCTGTCTCTTTATCCTGTTCACTGATATGGTCCAGCTTCGCTTTCGCCGCTTTGGTGGCGATAATTTTCCCTTCCGTACTGGCTATCTCGGTCATCTGGGCGCTGAGTTCGCCAATCAGTTGCGCCTGTTTCAGCCGTTGCTGCTCTTTTTCCTTATCAAATATTGGGCTCAGGACATTGGCGGCATTATCGGTATCACGGCTAAGGGTCGCGATATCCTGCGTCTGGTGCGCCTTATCCCGGATAATCAGGTTGCCGTCACTGACGGCGGCGTGCGTGGTGCTGCTGTCATGGCCCTGGTTATGGGAACCACTCAGCCCATTGACCGCCAGATTATTCAGGACCTGACCGGCGGTCGGTTGGCCCAGGCTGACGCCCGCACTTTGCTGCTCAACAGTAAAATCCGCTTGATTTTGAATCTCCTTGAAGCCCAGCGTCCCGGTGTTCAGGGTGTTGTTGGTTTTGTCGGCTTGACCCGCTATCACCGCGCCGTCCAGTTGGGTGTGGTCGCCGACGTTAACCTGATAGCCGCCTTTGCCAGCAAACAGCCCGGTCTGCTCCTGCACGCTGTCATAGTTGCTGTGGAGTTTATTGCGGCTGGCATTGAGGCTTGCTGTGCCGTTGGTGAGGGGACCCACGGTGG
>NZ_RCWB01000075.1 GCF_018448885.1 Photorhabdus caribbeanensis | reverse complement strand
CGGCCGGAAGGAAACCGAATATGCCTGGCGGCGATAGCGCGGCGGTCCCACCTGACCCCATGCCGAACTCAGCAGTGAAACGCCGTAGCGCCGATGGTAGTGTGGGGTCTCCCCATGTGAGAGTAGGACACTGCCAGGCTTTAATTTAGCGTTGTGTTGCGACAGAAAAGCAGCATGAAGCACATTTGATTTTTTGCGCCAACAGTGAGTTTGGGCAACTATTGCTGATATGGCTCAGTTGGTAGAGCACACCCTTGGTAAGGGTGAGGTCCCCAGTTCGAATCTGGGTATCAGCACCACATGATAACGGATTAAAGAATTTGTCTGGCGGCAATAGCGCGGTGGTCCCACCTGACCCCATGCCGAACTCAGCAGTGAAACGCCGTAGCGCCGATGGTAGTGTGGGGTCTCCCCATGTGAGAGTAGGACACTGCCAGACTTTATTTTGAAACAAAAAGGCCATCCATAGGGGTGGCCTTTTTGCATTTAGTAAAGAACTAACTTAGTTTTCCAACTGTTTTCCACGCCTATAGCTGATAAACTATTTACTAAATAGCTTTATTGAGTATTGAGTAAATGCTTTCTCTTAAAGAATTTAATACCTTTGGGTTATCAGCCTATGTTAAACGTTTAGATATAGCTGAATCTGCGGAATCCTTATTAGCTTTATGGCAGGAAGCCAAAAGCGAAAAACAACCTGTGTTACTGCTTGGTGGTGGCAGTAATGTTTTGTTTACTGCAAATTTTGAAGGAACTGTGATTCTGAATAGAATTATGGGGATTCAACAGCGGGAAACAGATGAATCGTGGCATTTACATGTAGGGGCAGGAGAAAATTGGCACGAATTAGTCTGCCATTCTCTTAAAAATCAAATCTATGGATTAGAAAATCTGGCTTTAATTCCTGGTTGCGCTGGTGCGGCACCAATTCAAAATATTGGTGCATATGGCATTGAATTTAGAGATGTATGTGAATATGTAGATATTCTTAATCTAGAAACTGGGGAACAAACGCGCCTTAGTGTTGGTGAATGTCAGTTTGGATATCGGGATAGTATTTTCAAGCATAAATATAAAACAAATTATTCTATCATCTCCGTAGGATTATTGTTGAAGAAGAATTGGCAACCAATATTGAACTACGGTGATTTAACCAGGCTGTCGAAAGATAATGTAACTCCTCAGCAGATTTTTGATTCAGTGTGTGCAATGCGCACTAGTAAATTACCTAATCCTGCAATAACAGGGAATGCAGGGAGTTTCTTCAAAAACCCAATTGTCAGTGCGGAAGTTGCGGCGAAAATAAAAGAAAATTATCCTGATAGCCCCCAATATCCTTACGCTCATGGAATGTTCAAATTAGCGGCGGGTTGGCTCATTGAACATTGTAATTTAAAAGGTTATCGCATTGGAGGTGCATCTGTGCATCTTAGACAAGCTCTGGTATTGATAAATCAAGAAAATGCTACAGGCAAGGATGTAGTCTCATTGGCTGCTTACATTCGCCAGCAGGTGATAAGTAAGTTTGGTGTATTACTTGAACCTGAGGTTCGTTTTATTGGTTCTAAAGGCGAAATTGATGCTGTGGAATGTATTTCATGAAAGATATAACCGTGCCATTACAATTGATTAAGATTTTGTCTGACGGTGATGTTCATTCTGGCCAACAGTTAGGACAAGATTTAGGGATGAGTAGAGCTGGAGTTAATAAGCATATACAGACAATTCGTGAATGGGGAATTGAGCTAGAAACAACTCCAGGTAAGGGTTATAGCCTTATGGCACCTATGCAGTTACTTGATGAATCTGCTATTTTTCAATGCTTACCCCAGGATCGTATAACTGTTTTGCCAGTTATTGATTCGACTAATCAGTACTTGCTTGAACGTTTATCTGATTTGAAATCAGGGGATGCTTGTGTTGCGGAGTATCAGTATGCTGGCAGAGGGCGGCGAGGAAGAAAATGGGTTTCGCCCTTTGGCAAAAATCTTTATTTATCTATGTATTGGCGCCTTGAACAAGGACCTGCCGCTGCAATCGGATTGAGTCTGGTTGTTGGCATTGTTATCGCTGAAGTATTACATCGATTTGGCGCTGATAGAATTAGGGTAAAATGGCCAAATGATTTATATCTTGATGATAAGAAATTAGCGGGAATCTTAGTTGAACTAATAGGAAAGACTGGTGATGCTGCTCAGGTTGTGATAGGTGCGGGTATAAATATTTCGATGGATCATAAGGACGAAGAATCTATTAATCAGAAATGGATTAATTTGTTGCAAGCAGGAATTGAAATTGATCGTAATAAATTGGCTGTAGAAATAATACTTGGTCTAAGGAAAGCTCTAATTCAGTTTGAAAATGAAGGTTTGTCTTCATTTGTTTCTCGGTGGTTTGAATTAGATAATTTTATGGATAGGCAGGTAAAATTAATTATTGGTAGTCAAGAAGTGTATGGTATAGCGAGGGGTATTAATCAGCAAGGTGCTTTGTTACTTGATCAGAATGGCGTTATAACCCCATATATCGGTGGGGAGATTTCTTTAAGAGGTTGTTAGAAACGACCGGAAGAGAAATGTCTTCCGGGTTCGGAAACTATTTTTACTTACGTAACCTTACGCTTTCAATAGTGTGGTTAGTTCCTTTTGTCATGATTAGGCTTGCGCGTTCTCGAGTTGGTAAAATATTTTGTCGCAAATTCAGACCATTGATTTCTTGCCAGATACCAGATGCAGTATTTATAGCTTCTTCTTCTGATAGCTTGGAATAGCTGTGGAAATAAGAGTCTGGATCTGAAAAAGCACCCTGACGGAATTTTAAGAAACGACTGATATACCAACTCTTGAGTAATTTTTCTGGTGCATCAACGTAGATAGAAAAATCGACAAAATCAGAGACAAATACATGGTGTGGATCATGAGGATAATCCATACCGCTTTGTAATACATTCAAACCCTCTAGAATTAAAATGTCCGGTTGTTTAATGAGTTTTTGCTCGTTTGGTACGATATCATAGGTAAGATGGGAGTAAACTGGTGCAGATACTTGTTGAGACCCCGATTTAATATCAGATACAAATTTCACTAAACTATGCATATCATATGATTGCGGGAACCCTTTCTTTTTCATCAGTCCACGTTCATTCAGCACGCTGTTGGAATGTAGAAAACCATCTGTAGTAATTAATTCTACACTTCTGTGTTCAGGCCAACGGCTCAGCAGAGCTTGCAATAGACGTGCGGTAGTACTTTTACCAACAGCAACACTGCCAGCAATTCCTATAACATAAGGGACTTTTTGTCCATCAGTGCCTAGAAATTGTTCGAGTACTGCTTGACGACGTAAATTTGAACTAATATAAAAATTGAGCAAACGAGATAAAGGCAGGTAAATCTCAACAACTTCTTCTAAAGAAATTTCTTCATTAATTCCTTTTAAATCAATTAATTCTTCTTTTGTTAATGTCAGTGGAACTGAATCACGTAGGGTTGCCCATTGTTCACGATTGAATTGCAAATATGGAGTAGCCAAAAAAGGTTCTTTTTTATTCATAAACCAACATCTGCCTGTTTGTGCAGGTTGGACAAGTTGTAATAAACAACTTGTACCCGACAAAAAATAAATCGCATGATATCGATTGATGAGCGGCAGGCGTAGGCTTTTTTATATTTTTAGCGGTTTTTTTTGTGAGAAATGCAGAATCGTAAAAAATTGAGTTGATTTACTTAATGTTAGCTTTAGCTGTTTGTTTATCATGATGGAAATTTAAATGACACAAGATGAAGTGACCTATCAAGTTTTATCGGGCTCTGTGATCAGTTCCTTGATAGTTACAGGTAATTTTGTGTTTATTATTTAAGCTGAATATATTGAAAAAAACAGCTAATTGAATAAAAATGAGTGTTTTGTGACCGAATGATCAAAGGGAGCAATTTTTTTGTTGCATAGTGCGCTCACACTGCCTAGAATGCGCAGCACTTGATGCCGGCATAGCTCAGTTGGTAGAGCAACTGACTTGTAATCAGTAGGTCCCGAGTTCGATTCTTGGTGCCGGCACCATTAAAATTTGGAAGAGGTGGGGTTCCCGAGCGGCCAAAGGGAGCAGACTGTAAATCTGCCGTCACAGACTTCGAAGGTTCGAATCCTTCCCCCACCACCAAAGAATCAGATTTAATCTTGATATTATTTTTATGCTTGCTAAAAGAGAAGTGTATCGAGATCAACATACAGCTGATTAAAGTCAGGTAGCCGAGTTCAATGCGGGCATCGTATAATGGCTATTACCTCAGCCTTCCAAGCTGATGATGCGGGTTCGATTCCCGCTGCCCGCTCCAAGATGTGCTGATATAGCTCAGTTGGTAGAGCACACCCTTGGTAAGGGTGAGGTCGGCAGTTCGAATCTGCCTATCAGCACCACTTCCTTAATGTCCTTGTCTCCCGATTTTATTCCTGTAAGCAATATTCAACGAGCAAATGCTTGGTTGATGTGGTGGAACCACCGATTCCGTGTCTTAGAGGGACAATCTAATGTCTAAAGAAAAGTTTGAACGTACAAAACCGCACGTTAACGTTGGTACTATCGGCCACGTTGACCACGGTAAAACAACCCTGACTGCTGCTATCACTACTGTACTGGCTAAAACTTACGGTGGTAATGCTCGTGCATTCGACCAAATCGATAACGCGCCAGAAGAAAAAGCGCGTGGTATCACCATCTCTACTTCTCACGTAGAATACGATACCCCAAGCCGCCACTATGCGCACGTTGACT
>NZ_RCWB01000074.1 GCF_018448885.1 Photorhabdus caribbeanensis | reverse complement strand
ACGAAGCCGCTTTTGTTTTCTGCAATAAGGCCCGCTCCCGTCTCAAGGTGTTGCGCTGGGACCGACACGGCGTCTGGCTGTGTACCCGCCGTCTGCACCGGGCCCATTTTGTCTGGCCGAAGCAGGGCGAGCGCAGCTGGGTCATGACGCCCGCCCAGTTTGACTGGCTCATCCGCGGCATTCACTGGCAACAGGTCGAGGGGGATGACCTGTCCGGCTGGCGAAGTTAATTCTGCCGCCCCGGTCACACTTTTACCGGATAACGACGGGGAATTATCCGGTACATTGTCGGTATGACGCTCAATGACTTAATCGCGCTGGATGACCCCGGCCAGTTCCGCCTGCGGGCACTGGCGCTGCTTCAGCAACAATGAAAACTGTTGATATTGATGTAAGACCATACACGCATTCAACGCAGCCTCTGCATGGGGAGCGGTTTTTTCGATGGCTCTCTGTGTTGTTGTATTGATTGCGTCAGAATTTATGCCCGTCAGCTTGCTAAGAAGTCCAATCGCACAGGATTTGCAGATGAGCCAGGGGCAGGTGGGTTAGGCTATTTCAGTTGCAGGCTTTTTTGCCGTGCTGACCAGCCTGCTGAATACTCCCTTGACAGGTAAATTCGACCGGAAAAAAGTGCTGCTGAGTTTCACGCTGCTTCTGACGACATCCGGAGTGATTGTGACACTGGCTGCTAGTAATGTGGAGTTCATGGTCGTACGGGCTTTATTGGGCATCGCTATTGGTGGTTTCTGGTCAATGGCGACGGCGACTGTGATGAGGCTGCTTCCACCTGATTCTGTTGCGAAAGGGCTGGCTCTGATAAACGGTGGCAATGCGCTGGCAGCGACCATTGCAGCCCCACTAGGCAGTTTTTTGGGACAGTATATTGGCTGGCGAGGCGCTTTTTTTATGGTAATCCCACTTGCCATACTGGCGGTTGCCTGGCAATGGCGGAGGATTCCTGCAATGGAAGCCAGTAAAAAAAACGAAGTAGTCAATCCATTCAGGTTGCTGAAAAGAACGCAGGTTGCTCTGGGTATGGTTGGCATCATGTTGTTATTCATGGGGCAGTTCGCTGTTTTTACCTATCTGCGGCCGTTTCTGGAAACGATTACTGGCATCAGTGTTACTGAATTATCCCTCACGCTCCTTCTGTTGGGTGCTAGCGGTTTGGTTGGAACATATTTCATCGGATTGTTATTGAAAAAACGGTTGTTTGCTTACCTGATTGCTATCCCTCTCGCGATGGCAGTGGTTGCGGTAGTCCTTACCATTTTCGGAAATTCTGGCATAGCGGTTGCGGCGTTACTGGCAACTTGGGGATTAGTCGCCACGCCAGCACCGGTTGCTTGGGGACTCTGGTTGAGCCGCGCACTGCCGGATGATGCGGAAGTTGGTGGTGGCCTGATGGTCGCGACTATTCAGCTAGCTATTACGTTAGGAGCCAGTTTCGGCGGAGCGATGTTTGATGTCATGGGTTGGAAAATCCTCTTCGTCTTTGGCGCGGTATTACTGTCGTTATCTGCCATTTTTACCTGGGCTGCGCAACGTTCAGCCCATCCAGACGTTATTGCTCATGGGTAAACATGGGCAATAGCAGAGAAAAATGTACTGATTTTTATATTTCATTAAAGGCAAATATATGAACATGAAAAAGATAGTTTCAGCAATAGCTCTGAGTATGATGTTATCAACATCGGCAATAGCATCTGCCACGGATACGCTGGCCTGGGATAAAACATTATGCGCAAAGCGATTAAAGTAATTCACCAGAAGGTATCGTTCTATAACCGTCTGGGAATTAATCTGGTTGCCGATATGTATATTCCAAGAAACTTGGATATGTCGAAAAAGCACCCAGCTATTATTGTTGGTCATCCTTTTGGGGGCGTCAAAGAGCAGAATTCAGATTTATACGCCCAGTCAATGGCAGAGCGTGGTTTTGTCACTCTGGCTTGGGATGCATCCTATAACGGCGAGAGCGGTGGTGAACCTCGTTCGATTGCCGGAACTTTATCCATCCGAGTCCGGAAGGAAGCCTGACTCGGCGATTTTCAAGGAGACAATATTTTTCAAAATTGACGAACCGGATTGAATCCCTGCCGTCATTTTTTCGTTTCCATACAGGCACTTTCGCTGCCAGTGTTTTATCGAAGCAACGCCGCCATGCCCCATGTCAGTCTTTCAGTTTTTGTTGAAGGTTATCGGTGTAAGCTTCCTGTAAGAAAGCGTATTTCGGTGTTTTTTTCCATCCCCCGTGAGCATGCGGTTGAGTTCATGCAAAAATACACAATTAATCGTTCACGACATGCCGCCTTTCTCGCCCCGTCCGATTCTGTTCATTGCGGGTGAGAAAGCTAATTCCCGTTATTTCAGCGAGGATGCTTACAAATTGGCGGCTGAGCCTAAGGAACTTTACATTGTTTCCGACGCATTGCATGTGGACTTATATGATCGGACGAAATTCATTCCATTTGACAAGATTACATCATTTTTCACTCACAACTTGAAATAAGATAATAACAAACCAAAGGCGCCTTTAGTTCCAGGCCGCTGATAAACCGCGTTTAAAATCGCGAGGTTCGTCAGCGGCCTGAATACTCTTTTTATAACAGGCATCAACAATGTGGATCATATCAGCCGTATTACGCCTAGAGGAGGCTACAGCCTGCTTTGCCCAGTTTTAATATGATTCAGAGCGGAATGATGATGCTCCGTTAAACTCTGAGATATTACGGAAGTTATTGTGCGGCGTATCCACCATCAACGAGGTGGTAACTACCGGTAATGAAAGACGCATCCTGAGATAGTAGGAAGCAGGCTAGTGCGGCGACTTCATCTGGTGTTCCGCAGCGGCCGATAGGATGATCATTGATCATTTCTTGGACTACATTGGTGTCGAGCCTGGATAACATTGGTGTGTCGGTGCAAGCGGGCCCGACGGCGTTAATCCGGATCCCTTGTTTTACATACTCCAGCGCGGCAGTCTTTGTCATGCCTAGTAATGCATGCCCGGCTGCTGTGTATGCAATCAAGTTGACGAGACCAACACTACTTACGGCCGCGGCCATGTTAACAATCGCACCACCGCCGGAAGCCAACATTGCGGGGATCTCGTACTTCATTGAGTACAGCACACCGTGCATGTTGGTGTTGATGACTTGATGCCAATCATCTAACGGATAGTCTGCGGTCCGATGGAGCGAGCCGGATATCGCTGCGTTGTTGACTGCCAGGTGCAGTGCTCCAAAGGTCTCTACCGTTTGGGCCACTAAGCGCTCTACCTCAGACGCTTGGGTGACGTCGAACTGAATAGCGATAGCATTATCAAGGTCATTGGCAAGGGCTTGAGCTGCGTTGCCGTCGATATCGGCTACGACAACTTTTGCGCCGTTTGCCGCTAGTCTGCGGCAGATTGCCGCACCAATACCCATTGCACCGCCGGTAACGATTGCCACCTTATTGTTAAAATCTAAAGTCATATATTCTACTCCTGTAAGTGATATAAATTAATTAGTTTGAGTTGGTTTTTTCCTATTTACGTTAATGATATTATTTTATTGTCGTAAAATAATATCTGATAAATTTTTTTTCAACTAATCTGATATTATTTTGTGATTTGGTATATTGGATGATTTTGTGAATATTGAATAAGTTGTATTTTTAGTTAATATTGTGCCAGTTTTTTTAGAATGTATGGTTTATTTTTAGATAGTGATCAAAATAAAATTTTTTATAATTAAAGTTAATTTTTTGTTTAATCTTGTTTGATGTTTTTTTAATAATTTTTTTTGGTATTAATGGGAGTGAAATAAAGTATAGTCTGATTTAGTATTCATGTATAATAAATGCAGATAACAGTTTCGATTTTAATGGTGAAATTCATTATTTACTAATGAAAATTGTATAAAATGAAAGGGAATTATTTATAAAATAGAAACCAAAATGAAATGTCGTATTTAGAATTACAAATTGATAGTTAAATGGTCAATTTGTTACAAACAATCTAAATATATTTTGCTCTGAAAAGTTGATACGGACAAAGCGACAATAATCTCTTCGTCGGGCTTATTGCGGCTAAAGGAGGCCACTGTCTGCTTTGCCCAGTTTTAATATGGCTTAGAGCGGAATGATGATGCTCCGTTAAACTCTAAGATATTAAGGAAGTTAATGCGCGGTATATCCACCATCAACGAGGTGGTAACTACCGGTAATGAAAGACGCATCCTGAGATAGTAGGAAGCAGACGAGTGCAGCGACTTCATCTGGTATGCCGAGACGGCCGATAGGCTGATGCTTGAGCATTTTTTGGACTGTATTGGTGTCGATCCTAGACATTAATGGTGTGTCGATGCAACCGGGCCCGACGGCGTTAATCCGGACCCCTTGTTTTACATATTCCAGTGCGGCAGTTTTTGTCATGCCTAGCAACGCATGCTTGGCTGCTACGTATGCAATTGAATTGGTGAGACCAACACTACTTGCGGCCGAGGCCATGTTAACAATTGCACCACCGCCGGAAGCCAACATCGCGGGGATCTCGTACTTCATTGAGTACAGTACACCGTGCATGTTGATGTTGATGACCTGATGCCAATCATCTAACGGATAGTCTGCGGTCTGATGGAACGAGCCGGCTATCCCTGCGTTGTTGACTGCCAGGTGTAGTGCCCCAAAGGTCTCTACCGTTTGGGCTACTAAGCGCTCCACTGCGGACGCTTGGGTGACGTCGAGCTGAATGGCGATAGCCTTATCAAGGTCATTGGCAAGGGCTTGAGCTGCATTGCCGTCGATATCGGCTACGACAACTTTTGCGCCGTTTGCCGCTAGTCTGCGACAGATTGCAGCACCAATACCCATTGCACCGCCAGTAACGATTGCCACCTTATCGTTAAAATCTAAAGTCATATATTCTACTCCTATAAATGATGCGGAATAAGTTCATACTATCCTTGACTGTCCGTGATATACCCGTGCTCATTGAAACTGCTTGATTTTCGCCCAAATGAGGTTCATGGTATCCGTCATGAAAATATTCATTACCGATGAACAAAAAGCCGAACTTGAACACCGCCATCACACCTGCCGTGATA
>NZ_RCWB01000073.1 GCF_018448885.1 Photorhabdus caribbeanensis | reverse complement strand
TTTTGTTCCAGCGCAGGCTGTTGAGAAAATCCTGCCACGCCCCGGCGAAATCGGTAAAGTAACGGGCGGTCAGCCGGGCTTTCAGCTCTTCGGGGGATACCGACGCCGAGACTGTCTGACGGTTATCGCTCAGCACCCAGTCAATCGCCTCCTTACGTGACGCCACCGCCTCCGCTATCGCTTTTTGTATCCCTCCTTCCCACGCCTGACGGGTAAACATCCCCGGTATCACATGAGAGGTGGTAAACAATCGCGCCGCATCGGTGTCGCCGGTCATTTGTCTTAACGTCAGGTCAGAATAATTTTTCTCCACCGATTGCAGCATCTGCTGGTAAAGTGCCGCTTCGGCATTGTGCTTACCTAACTGGAGCAGCAACAACTGACGCGCCTGTTTAATCAACGCCTTATCCGGGGTTATCCGCCATTCAGGATGCGCGGGCAGATTCTCCGCATAAAAACTCCACAAACCCCACGCCGTATCCAGCCAGACATCAGGGGTAATACCGGCCCGCTCAAGTTCATTTTCATTCAGTATCCGGGTTAAAAACGCGGCATCCATTTTTTCCGGCTGCGCCATCATCAGATAGGCTTTCAACTGGTCATGACCGGCTTGCGCCCATTTAGCCCGCAAAGGGCTGCCCGGCGGTAAATTCACCAGCGCACTCAGTTTCGCATGCAGCACCGCGGCGGCTCTGTCCCGGATCAGGCGGTTATTAGCCTGCGCATAATAGGGCAGCACTGCCGTCAATAGTTTCTGATTCTGACTCAAACCAAAACGCTCATACCACGGTACACCATGTTCAGCCCGGTCTTGCATCCGGTCCACCTCGTTACGCAGATCCTTCAAGGCCATCAATTGGGCATCAGAGCCTTCCGGCTGAGTTTTCAAGTCAGTCACCGCCGCCTGCACCACGGCTATCTGGTCACGGTTGGTGAAAAAGGAGAGCACCATTCCGGCACCCCACAATAAGCCCAGCACCATCAGGCCACGACAGACGGTCTGTGCGCGGGGCATGCCCACCCGCCGACCGTGGAAACGACGACTGCCCTCCAGCACCCCCTGCCAGGCGGTATCGGGCAGCCAGATCTGCGGGAGGCTGGTCTTTATCGCCCGGAGCGGCAAACTGAACATCAGACCGCGCAGCGACACTACATCGCCATACTCCGCTAACCACGGCGTCAGGACCTGCTGCCAGTGCGCAATCCCCCGTTGTTTTAAGTTGGCAGACAGACGACAGAGAAAATCATGGGCCGTCTTCTCCAACAGTTGCTGCATCCCGCGCTTGCGCAACGGGTCAACCAATTCTTGCAACTGTGTCGCCACAATATCCGGGGTACAACGTTCAGGAAAAAAGCAGCCGACGGCCTGAGTGATACGATCTTCCTGAGACCAGTTGCTGTGACACACCTGCCACAGGTAGACCGGAGCCTGCCAGCGCAACTGTTGGGCCTGTTTTTGCAACATCCGCAAAGCTTTATCCATCCACACCGGCTGCGCGCTTTGGTTTTCGGTCAGCGCCCAAACAATGCCATTGAGCGTGCGGTAACGGCGCAAGCGACGCAAAGCCATCAGCTGAGCGGTATCCGGTTCCGCCGTCTGCAAACTGCCGCCCCAGAGCAACAACGAGCGATAGCCCTCCTGCCAATACGCAGTCGTCAGCCCCGGCGCGATGGCTTCCACCTGCTCCACTTCGCCCACCACCAGTAAAATGCGGACTTTATACCACCAGAACCGCCCGTAACGGAGGCGCATGCGATCGCCCAAATCACTCAATATCAAAGCGGACTGGCTGGAGCGATCCGATGCCCGATCGGTTTCAGGTCTGAGTTTTTTCTGCGCTTTATTCTGCCGAATATGCCACCAGACAGCATTGCCAAATAAGCCTATTAATAAGAGCGGAAAAACTGTGGCGTAGGCATACAATGCGGATTTAAGCAGCCCCCTTTCCTCAAGTAATGTTTTATTCAAGTAGATCAACATGAGAAATATCCCAGCAAGGCTAAGGGTAATAAAAATATACCCAAAATAGCCATATTGGTGATGACGATTAATTTTCATTGATGTAATTCCTTAGTCATTAAATAGAGGCTAGCGCTCCCCTCTGGTAATTGATTGATAACGATATGATCGCTACCGGTCAGGCTAATTGCCTCAGTTAGCATGGCTGATGCCAAAAATATCGATAGCGGCCCCGGAGGACCAAAAGTATGATCGATTAAATGAACCGAATTTTCGGTGAAAAGATTAAACTCAGAGTCATGACTGTTAATTGCCAGTTCAGTCAGAACATCATTCGTGACACCTGTTATCCAAAGGTGCCGCATGTTATTTTTATCAATACGGTTATATTCAAACAATATCTGTAAGTCTTTGATTATCTCTCCGGGTAATGAAGGTAATGTTCTTCCCATACCGGCAAAGACAGTAAGTTTTTCCTGCGTGGCAAATTTTGTCGACGAAAATAATTGAGCCGAGACAAATTCACTGTAGGCTTTCTTATTGTTTTCAGAAGGCCAGCACTGGAATGCAATAACCATTATCAGCCCTTCGAAATCATCCTCATCGTATAATTTATCGATTTCATCTCGGTTTATTATAGGTAAAGGGTTCATTTTCCACTGTCGATATATCGCAGATTCATACAAAGAGTGATCGTCGGAAGCAATATAAATCTGGCGTAAAAGAGAACGATAACCCGGACATTGTTTTTCAAAATCCTGATCAATTTTAGCTAATAATTGCCGCTTATCGCTCGATGGCAGAGATAATGCCCGTCCTTGTTCAGGAAAAGCAGGAATCTCTTTCGCATCACCTAACAGTGGCGCAATACCTTGTTGCTCAGGCGTCAGAATAATATTACCAATCACCGCCAGTTGTTTTCTGCTCCATTGCTGCCATTGGAAACGAGTTTCAGCACTGGCTTCTTCCCAAGCGTATGCTGCCGCGCAATATTGCTCATAGCGATTTAATACCGCACCAAATAACAGCAACCACACCAGAAAGGACGGTAAGCTGCTATAAATCGCCGCGTGATAGAAATCGGTGGTATCTTTTAGCACAGCGTAAACCAATGTGCCGACAATCAATATCAAAAGTAAAATGATAAACCATAATCGATAACGCAAAGGCGCCACGACTTTAAGTTCCGGTATTTCAGGTATGGGCCAACTCATAATAATAACTCGATATTATCCTGGGTAATGGAATCGAAAACGGGCAACAACAATCATATATCACCATTGAATGCATACCCTGTTTCGCATTTAAATAAAAAATCAGGCCACCGATTAATTTAACCGGTTTATCCTTATCATAGAACGTTAACGCTGGCACGCTTAAGATTCTACTTTGATCAGTAACATGACTGATAAACATAATCATCTCCTCATCCGTTTAACCATATAAACCTATACATACCATGAAGAAAATAAGGGAGCCACTCATTAATACAGCGGCAAAAATCAAGAATGACGCACTCCAGTATTTCTTATCTTTAATGCTTTTCTTTATCCGACAAATGGCAGATACATCAAGCATCACAATTATCGGCCAAGTGTAAAATAATATTAAAAGATAGACTAATAATGCCGATCCCCAAAAACCAAAACTAATCACATCTAACCTCACTAACTGATTATTTCTTTAAACATCTGGTTTCTCCTTCTGCTGATGGTTAACCCTTACATCCCTATAAGGGGTTTTATTTGAAGCATGCTATTGCCGTTTAAAAGCGCCGGGCCTTTTACGAAAAGTACTCGTTACCGCATCCCAAAACGTTATCAGTTCATTTTCACTGTACGGCGTTGCGGATGACCGATCATTCACTAATTCGATATTAACAAAAGGATTCTTATAATCCCCAGCCGTTTCATTTGCAACTAAATTAAACATATATCCCGGGATTTCAATTTCCGGTTGTTCGATGACTTTTGTCGGCACTTTCGCTAAAATTTCCTCTGTATAAGTGCCGTGAATTTCTCGTTTTCCTTTCCTTATGAGCTTAGTATGCATAGCCAGTAATACACCTTCCATACTGACAATACGATCTAACATATGGTCTTTCTCTTGAAGATCATTCAACATCTCAACCAAAAGTAAAATGATAAACCACAACCGATAACGCAAAGGCACCACTGCTTTAAGTTCCAATATTTCAGGTATGGGCCAACTCATAATAATAACTCGATATTATCCTAGGGAATGGAATCGAAAACGGGCAACAACAATCATATATCACCATTGAATGCATACCCTGTTTCGCATTTAAATAAAAAATCAGGCCACCGATTAATTTAACCGATTTGTCTTTATCATAGAACGTTAACGCTGTCACGCTTACGATTCTACTTTGATCAGTGATATGACTGAAACCAATCATATTAAACATAATCATCTCCTCATCTGTTTAATTATATAAATTTATCCATATTATTAAGGCGATAAGGGAACCACTCATGAATACAGCAGCAAAAATCAAGCGTGACGCACGCCCGTATTCCTTATCTTTAATGCATTTCTTTATCCGATAAAGAGTAAATACATCCAGTATCAGAATTATCGGCCAAGTGTAATATAGTAGTAAAAGATACATGCCTAATACAAGTTGCCAAAGCTCAAAATGAATCATATCAACCCCCACTAACTGGTTATTTCTTTAAACATCTGGTTTCTCCTTCCGCTGATTGTTAACCCTTACATCCCTATAAGGGGTTTTATTTGAAGCATGTTATTGCCGTTTAAAAGCACCGGGCCTTTTACGAAAAGTACTCGTTACCGCATCCCAAAACGTTATCAGTTCATTTTCACTGAACGGTGTTGCAGATAACCGGTCATTTCTCAGATTAATTCTAACAAAAGGGTTCTTATAATCCCCGATTGTTTCATTAGCAATTAAAATAAATTTATATCCCGGAATTTTGGTTTCCGGTTCTTCAATTTTTTCTGTCGGTGCAGTTGTTAAAACTTCCTCCGTATAAGTGCCATTAATTTCCCGTTTCCCTTTCCTTATTATCTTAGCATGCATGGACAAAAACATACCTTCCATTCCCCTCAGACGCTCTAACAGATGGTCTTTCTCTTGAAGATCATTCAATATTTCAACATTGAAAGTAAAATGATCACTTTCATCTCGCTTATAGACAAAAGTCATATTCTCTTTCTCATCATGACTGCCAGTAATAAAACCATCAGGAATACAGGTACCTGCCTCTGTAGGTATTTCTGTATCTTTTCGGCCGCTGATTCTGGATAATAAATTCCTCATTTTCATCATCGTTTTATCTGTGGTATTTAATTCATCCTCAGAAAAACCAGCTCTGATATAAC
>NZ_RCWB01000072.1 GCF_018448885.1 Photorhabdus caribbeanensis | reverse complement strand
CATCGAAACGATTAATGGGCAATTAAAGACCATTTCTCAAATTGAGCACTCGCGCCACCGAAGTATAAAAGGCTTTCTGTTGTGTGTTTTAGGTGGATTGATTGCTTACAGCCTTAAATTGAAAAAGTCATCACTGAAAATTTTCTACTCAGAGAAAGATATTTCAATGATGGCTTAAGCAGAATTCGGGTTATTCTATGTTATCAATTAACCCTTGTTTCTTTCTTATAAGATATAGTTTTCTTTTTATAATATTTTCTTTAACTTGATCTTGGGTAGATATTTTTATTCTGTCAAGGATATCCTTTTCTGCTTTTTTATAATCTTCATGAAGATAAAACTCGGATACCAGATCAGAGAAAAAATCACTCCAAACTATATAGTTACCTGGTATGTCTTGATCAAAAAGAAGTTTTAATGCCCTATCTTTATTATCAATAGCTTCATATTCATTAAATTCTTCAATAGAACCGGATAAAAAATACGAACTTTTAAAAAATTCAACCGGTTCCATATGAAAACTTATTGTCTCACCCATATTGAATTATCCTACAGTTTTACTCCAGAGATCAAAGATGCTTTGTCTTAATTTTTAATTTACGTCTTCCCCCTGAATATTAGTGTTATACCTATCTTTGGATTTAATAATATTGCCATTCTCCATATCTTTTTTAGCTATAATTTTGTATGTGAGTCACTTGTTTCGATATGGTATTAATTGATTGATGTAGATTTATTTTATCCAGAGCATTGCATCAGTATATTCGTGATTACCTTGATTCTTTCCCATTGTACTAACCAGTCGGCGTCGGCGTGGCATGGATATTCACCACGGTGAGAAAGAAACCAGCCGGAAGCGATCCCGGCTTTTTGTTGTTTCAGAGAAAAAACAGAATAAAGTAGCTAAAATATAGCCTATGTATATATTTATTGTGAATTTTATATTTTTCTGTATTATTATTTTGTTTATCTTCTTATTTATTTTATATTTTTATGATTTTAAATTATATATTTAATATATAAGGTTAACCCTGAAAGATATTTATTTTAAGTATAAAAATAACAAAGTCGGAAAGATCACGGGGATCTTTTCGGCTTTAATTACTATTTATAAATATCTATATTCATATTTAGATGCAATTATTTCTATATGACTATCATTGCCATTAATTAAAAAATGCTTTAAATAGAATCTATTTCTTGGGTCATATAATGATCTTTTGTTGCTCAATATATCTGAATTGGTTACTTGATAAAAACCTGAATTAGGGTGATATCCATTTTTTTCCCAAAAATCAATTCTATTTACTGTAAAATTCTGCCCCTCTATTGAATAGTTTTGATGATTCAGATCGAAGAAATTCATAGTAATACACCTGAGCTCAGCCACAGTCAAAAAGTGGATTTCTATATCACGATATGTATCACTCTTGAAATTATCAATATCTTGTACATTAAGTCTAAGTTTAACTCCACCTGATTCTGTATAAACAGTTTCAAGGTCTGTAGTTGATATTTTAAACTCTGTTTTTTCTGGCATTAACTGTATTGTCATATTATTTCCTAACTCTTTTTGCAGCCAATTGTCTTAACAAGGCCAGAGCCATCTTTAGATTCAACTATAGCGGCTAAACCACGGTTATTAAGTGTTACAGGTTTACCTGTCGCAGGATCAATCGTATATGAAATAGAAAAATGTCAGGGCTAATTTTCCCAACCTTGAATATCATTTACTACATCCAGAATAAATCTCCCTGTTATCAAAGGGTCTGCCTGACTTCCAATACTACTAAAGTCTGGAGCTATTCTATGTTGATCAAAATGAAGATCTTTAGGAAAATCTGTGATGTCACCATGTATAAATAGGTCAAAACTACTAAGTCTAAACGGATCAATCCAATTGACCGGATCATGGACATAGCCGTATTTTCTTCCATTGGTTTAACGTCATAAAAATTATTAATAGACCATCCTGATGTATTCTTAATGGCTGTAATTTACTCATTTTATTTTGCTCCAGGAACATATTTCCAGACTTGGTTTAATCATTAAAAGACAGAAAAATTGTTGGAGCTTTATCGACTTAAATTATACAGTTAAAATAATTAAAACTTTTTTAATTGTTCTCTAATTTCCATTAAGATAACGCCAAGCATATTCTTACCAGAACCATCGCCACCGTCAGCCCAATAAAAATCGTTTTTCGTATGTTCAATTAAACGAGCATTACCGGTAGATAATAATATTTCTCGTATTTCTTTGTGCTGCTTGAATTTTTCTAAAACAGCAAACTGCATAATATTGTCTTTCACTTCTTCCCAGTCTGTTCTTAATGGTTTCTTTCTGTCTTGGCCTGCGTTTGCTGCGTTTCTTGGTAAATTTAATTTGCGAATGTTTTCTCTGATATTGAAATCAAAGAATTTGTTTGCTTGAAAGTAATGTTCAACGGTAGGCCAATAAACACCATTTACCGCTAACCCGTGTTTTGAAAAATTAGAAAAGCAGCCATAAGGTTCATTAACTTTGTAGAAATAAATTGCATTATTCATGATCATATGATTTTGGTTTTCTATTATCTTTGGTGATTGTTTGATATAAAGTTAATCTGATAATGTTTTTTAGAAATAAAATATAATTGAACATCAGCTATATAATAAATATCACTTAATTTTTTTCATGCGCTTGAAAATAGGTAAATTAAGGAGTCTATATTTAATGTCAGTAATTGTATGAGAGTGATTAAATAATTCCTAATATTAATCCTAAATAAAATATTCTAAAATAGTAAATCATTTTCTGTAACCCTCGTCATATCAGGACTTGAGTGAGTTCTGGTTTGAAGCCTCGTGCCGAATGTTTCATATGGGTAACTCAGGTTTGCGTTAAAAAGCACTCAAATAAGCTAATTGTAGCTGTATTAGGGACAGCTATTTGGATAGTGAAGAGGATTAACAACCATTTCAGTGAGCAAATCTGATTGCTAGAGGTTAGGATGCAAATGATGAAATAGTAAGCTTAATTTATAGATACAAAGATAGCTAGAAAGATCTTAATAAAAAATTTCTGGCTTTATTGATTTATTTACTCTTAAATGGATAAAGTGCTTCTTTAAATACTTCCTGATATATATCTTTATCCATTTTATTTACGCTTCTCTCTTGGTCGTCATTGATTTTTTTTGTGACAAATTTTTCGTTGTCAATATTTCTCTTGCTGTAAAATGCTCTTGCTGCATTTCCAAAGCAATCAATGTCAATTAATTTATCAAGAAAACTATTAATGGAATAACTACTGGCATATTGTAGAGATTCATTTTCTTCACAAGAGAATTTAATGTACATAATAAGTTTTTTCAATGCATTAATTTCAGTCTGTGTAATAGTTATAGTTTTGCTTTTATCTTCTATATGTTCAGCTGCCATATTTACTCCTGGTATTTCTTCCCTCAATTGAGAGTCAAGTAGAACAGGGCCGGAAGATCCCGGGGATCTTTCCGGCTTTATATTTTTTAAGCTATCTTTTATTTAATTTGGATATATTCTTCTCCAATGTTCAGAATCTTCTAATTTTGACCAAGTTGCATATCTCCATTCTATTTGTCCATCTTTTAAAATCGAAATAATTTTATTTTCAAATTCAAAATTAAAGTATTTATCAGAGTCAATAGTTATATACATCACATGATAATCATCACATAAAAAATCACCTAACTGGTCAATTTTATCAACAACTTCAATATCAAACTCTTGCTGATTTGCTTTAGCAATATAACGTCCTTTAATATCTTTATAAGGCAATTCAATATTGAATGCCTTCTCTAATTTAGATATTAATTCTTCAAAAGAAATATCTTCCAGTAAAACAAAATTTAATTGCCTTGATTTTTTTGCGTACATATTTATTAACCTATTTACACTTAACCATCTGTTGAATATCGCCTTTTCTTGCAAGCTTATCTAGTTCATGAGATTTAAAAATTCTGAAGCCGAAAGGCTCGTCCCTTAATCCAGGAATTGTTGCTTTTAACTTCTTATCTATAGATGCCTCTATTTCTTTCATTCCTTCAATTTTATTAGCATCACGACGCCTATTATCAAATACTGGGTTATAAGCTAGATAATCGGATTTAATAAACGCATCCACATCAAAGCTTTTTAAATTAACAGGTCTTGCTATGCTCGGATCATGAGCCTTACTAATTCCACTCGCTGCACTACCTCGATAACCAATCTCCGCATTCGGGTCGATTTTACGTATTTCCGGTAAATGCTCACGAAGTATTGAATTGATCTTTTCCTGCGTCGCAATTAATTCTGAATTCAGCCCAAGAGGATCAACACGCCCAATCGGATTATGCACATAAGAATAGGGATTAAACCCGCCCGCAAGCCCAATTGGATCGGCACAGAGGTATTGCCCGGTCTCGTTATCGTAATACCTAAAACGATTATAGTATAGCCCGCTTTCCTTGTCTTCATACTGGCCCGCGAACCGAAGATGATACATCAAGTTCCGCCCTTTATTGAGAGTCAAGCAGAACAGGGCCGGAAGATCACAGGGATCTTTCCGACTTTATTAATTATCTATATATCATTCAATTTCAATTATTAAGTTATCAACCCATACGTCAAAGTTATTTTTAGACATTAAGAATAGAGCATCCAATAAATCAGAACACTTTATTTTTTCATAATGATTATCACTGAGATCCTTTTCAGCAAAAAAACTGATAAATAGCCTAACATATGTCAATTTATTAGCTAATATGAATTTTTGAACAGCATCGCTAAAATCTATTATTCTTTTTGTAGGTTTTTCATATTCTTTCCAATCCTCAAACTCACCGGAGAATGTTTTATCTATAAGATCAATAAAATACTCATTACTACGTTCTTTAAAGTAATCCAATTTCACGCATTGAATTTCATCATTAAATTTAACTTCAAAGCCAATATCCTCAAATAAAGACATTGATGACGGTGGATCACTTTTATCCCAATCAAATGATATTAACTGAGAACAATCAAAATTACCTTTCATTGATTATATTTTCCATTATATACATGATCATATAGCTGTTTTATATCTTTCGTAGAAGGTGATGTTACTCCACCATCACTAGTTTTTGTTCCTTGTGAGCCGTATATATCTCCAGTTTTAGGTGAAACATTTCTTACTGGCTGATGAACATGTGGACTAATACCAGCACAGGGTGGGATCTCACACTTTTAATAAGGTTATTTTGGTTAAATAAAAATCAGAACATGACTTTTTATAGGTATTTCTCTCATTAAAACGTTAAGATCTCTCTCTTCCATAAAAAAGCGATCCTAAT
>NZ_RCWB01000071.1 GCF_018448885.1 Photorhabdus caribbeanensis | reverse complement strand
GGCACATAAGCACCACCGGCTTTCAGTATTGCCAATATCCCTACCACCATTGCCGGTGAACGCGACACACAAATCGCCACTCGTTGATCCGGCGCTACGCCCAGTTCAATTAGCTGATGAGCCAGACGGTTAGCACGGGCATTTAATTCCGCATAGCTGAGGGTTTGCTCTTCATGCACTAATGCTGTCGCATCCGGAGTTTGCTCCACCTGCTGTTCAAACAACTGATGAATACACCATGCATCAGGATACGCGGTTTCCGTTGTGTTCCAGGTTTCCAGCAACAACTTGCGCTCCGCTTCCGGCAGAATATTCAATGTCCGTACCGGCGTTTCCGGGGTTTGTTCCAATGCCTCTGCCAGGCTCTCCAATGCCTGCTGCATATAGCCGCATACCCGTTCCGGTTCAAACGGCTGGGCAACTTGAACGGTTATCCCCAAGGATTCGCCAAAATCCTCCACCGACAGCACTAACGGATAATTGGTTCGCTCCTGCATATCAAGGAATTCGATACCGTTTACAAGTTCATCCAAGGTTGTCGAAGACACATTATGTCGATAGTTCAGCAAGCTGCTAAAGAGGGGGATCTCACCCTGCACACCACTGCAACGCTGGGCCAACGCCAGTGACGCATGTTCATGTTCTAATAATCCGGCCAACCGGGTATGGGCGGCCAGCACACTCTCCCGTACCGGCGTATCATCGATGTCCAGCCGCAGCGGCAAAGTATTGATAAACAGCCCCATGCCATTGTCGGCGCCTTCACCCGCCTGCATCCGTCCAAACAGCACGGTACCGAACACCACTTGCTCCTGATCGCTGGTATGTGACAACACCTGCGCCCAGGCCAAATGACACAAGGCCGCCAGACTGACCCCCAAACGCCGGGCCTGACCACGCAGACGGTCATTCAGTTCAGACGCCAGCATCCAGTAAGATTCCGTCACCTGTGAACCATCACGATGCACCTCCGTCAATCCAAATGGCAGCGTCGGTTCGCTCACCTCCGCCAACATCCCGGTAAAGAAACGGGTGTGTTCCTCCTGACTCACGCCCAACCGGGCCTCAGCCACTAAATTACGGAAAGAGACTGGAGAAGTCAGACTCTCCTCCCGTTCAGTAAGATACGCCTGAACCTCACTGTTCATCACGTCCAGCGTGGTATGGTCGCCAATCAGGTGATGCAGCAATTGCAGTACCACCCAACGACCATCCGTTTCCTGCGCCACCACAAACCGCAACAATGGCGCTTGATCCAGCTCAAGACGATAATGACGGGGATTAAAGCGTTGAATCAGTTGTTCACAAATTGGCCCATCCGCCGGGTCTAGCGTCAATTCAGTGACTGATAAAGGCGCCTGACGCCAGACGACCTGAGCCGGCACAGACAACTCTTGCCAGACAAAAGCAGTGCGCAGAATATCGTGACGATCAACAACTTGCTGTACCGCCGTCAGGTAACGATCTAGCAGAGTTCGATCAGCGAAGGCCATCTGCCCGGCTAACAAATAGGGGTCGCCTTCGCTTGCCAGTAAGTGGTGGAACAAAATACCGTCCTGTAACGGCGACAGGGCATAGATATCCTGAATGTTGCTCACCCCGCCCGGCACCTGCCTGACGATGCGGTCAATGTCGGCCTGAGTCAAATCAATCAGCGGCAACATCGCCGGCGTCAGGGCTGTCGTTGCCGGAGTGATGACGTTAGGCGGCACTATCACAGCCTGATGCTGTCCCAACGTTTGGGCCAGGTTTGACAGTACCGGCGACTGGAACAGATCACGCGCCGTCAGCGTCAATCCCAGATGACGCAGGCGTTCAACCATCCGTATTGCCAGCAACGAATGACCGCCCAGAGCAAAAAAGCTGTCGTACCGGCTGACCTGTTCAATCCCCAGTAATTCACGCCAGATAGCCGCCAGTGCGATTTCTGTTTCTCCCTGAGGCGCAGCGTAAACCTGGTGAACAAAGGCTTCATCGTCCGGTTCCGGCAATGCTTGATGATCCAATTTACCGTTCGGCGTTAGCGGAAATGCATCCAGCCGTACAAAGGCCGCTGGCACCATATAGTCAGGCAAAATAGCGCTTAGATGAGCCCGCAAGCTGCTTACCAGTCCGTCACGGGCTTCCGCCGCCACATAGGCCACCAGCCGTTTTTCCTGCCCTTCTCCGCGTGCCAACACCGCCGCCTCACGCACCGTTGGGTACTCTGCTAACCGAGCCTCAATTTCCTCCGGTTCAATACGGAAACCACGGATTTTAACCTGCTGATCATTGCGGCCCAGGAATTCCAGATTGCCATCCGGTAGATAACGAGCCAAATCCCCGGTGCGGTACAGGCGAGCATCCGGGTTATCGCTGAACGGATCAATCAGGAAACGTTCAGCGGTCAATTCAGGCCGATTAAGATAACCACAGGCCACGCCATCTCCCCCGATATAAATTTCACCGACCACACCTAACGGCACCGGTTGACCATAGGCATCCAACAGATAAACCCGCGTGTTGGCTACTGGTCGACCGATAGGGACGCGAGCAGCTCCCGGCGCTAATTCAGTGATACGGTATGTTGCTGTAAAGGTGGTGCCTTCACTCGGTCCATAGCCATTTAATAGCTGTTGTGGCGGACTGGTGTTCAGTACCTGGCCGATAACATGGGGATCAAGGGCATCTCCGCCGACAATCAGCAGCTTTATCTGTGGCAGAACCGGAGACAGCTCCGTCGCTAACTGGTTAAACAATCCGACACTCAACCACAGAACAGTGATTCGCTGAACCTGTAGCTCTTGTACAAACGCCTGCGGCGTCAACAAAGTGTCATGATCGATAACCACTAACGCGCCACCATTGAGCAATGGCGCCCAGACTTCAAACGTGCTGGCATCGAACGCCGGATTAGCGGCAAAAGCCACCCGATCATCCGGTCCGATTTCAGCATAACCATTATTGATAACCAGCCGGACCACCGCACGATGCGGCACTAAAACCCCTTTAGGCATCCCGGTAGAACCGGAGGTGTACATGATATACGCTAACTCGGTGCTGGAACGCGCTAAGTTAAGGTTAAAGCGATCTTCTTCTTCACAGCCCATGTCCGTCTCATCCGAGAGACGAAGCAGCGGCACAGCCAGGTTCACCGGAATATCCGCTCGTGTATCAGTGAGCAGCAATCTGGCGGAACAATCACTTATCAGCCAGTTTTTCCGTTCATCCGGTACATTGGGATCAACCGGCACGTAAACGGCGCCGGCTTTAAGAATCGCCAATTGCGCCACTATCAGTTCCATCGAACGCGCTAGCAGGAGCGCAATATGATCACCAGGACAAACGCCTTGTTCGATCAATTGACGAGCCAGCCGGTTAGCCCGAGTATTTAATTCGGCATAACTGAGCGTTTGCTCTTCATACATTAATGCTATCGCATCAGGCGTTTTCTCCACCTGTTGCTCAAACAACTGATGGATACATAACTCATCAGGATAGGCGGTTGCCGTGGCGTTCCAGGTTTCCAGCAACAACTTGCGCTCCGCCGCAGACAGGAGATCAATTTCTCTAACCGGCTGTTGAGAGTCAGCCGCCATCGCTTGCAGCACTGTGTGCAGGTATCCCACCTGCCGTTCCATTGTCTCTGGATCAAACAGGGCCGTGGCATAACTCAATGCGCCAACAATCCGGCCCTCCGCCTCTGACAAGCTCAGTTCAAGATCAAACTTGACAACATCAATATCTTGATCAACCGGAGACACCGCCAGCCCCGGTAATCCCCACGCCGTGTTCTCATTGTTCTGCCAGACAAACATCACCTGGAACAATGGGGTATGCGCCAACCGGCGCGGCGGTTGCACGATTTCCACCACCTGTTCAAACGGTAAATCCTGATGCTCCTGCGCCGTCAGTGCGGTTTGCCGGACTCGCGCCAGTAATTCCGTCACCGTCAGTTCACCCGATAGATCCATGCGCAACGCTAACGTATTGACAAAGAAGCCAATCAACGACTCCACTTCCTGACGATTGCGACCCGCACTCGGTGTGCCAATCACCATATCTTCCTGACCTGACAGACGCGACAGAACCACCGCCCAGGCTGATAACAGCGTCATAAATAAGGTGACGCCGTGCTGTTCACTCAGGCGCTTAAGGGCGGTCGTTAACGCCACATCCAAGTTAATCGGCACGGATTGCCCAACAAACGACTGCTCCGGCGGACGAGGCCGATCTGTCGGCAAATCCAGCAAGACTGGCGCATCAGCCAACATGGCACGCCAATAGTCAGATTGAACCTGAATACGTTCAGCCGACAACCACTGACGCTGCCAGGCAGCGTAATCCGGGTATTGAATCGCCAACGGCGGCAACGGATCGGATTGTCCGTCTATAAACGCCATATAGAGCGTGTTCAGTTCCTGTATCAGCACATTGGCAGACCAGCCATCGGAAATTATGTGATGTAAGGTCAGCAAAAACTGATATTCATCATCGGTGATCCGGATGAGATCAGCACGGATAAGCGGGCCGCTTTCAAGGTCAAATGACGCATGGGCTTCCTCCACGCTCAGACGCTCAAGAACAACATCAACATCCGGTATCCCACGCAAGTCATATTGCGATAACAGTAAGCCGCTATCTGACTCCAACAGACGTACTTGTGGCTGACCATCGACAGAAACAAAGACCGAACGTAACGCTTCATGACGGGCAAATAAGGTATCCAGCGCTTTTTGCCAAGCCATAATATCCAATTGTCCAGATAAACGCAGGGCCATCGGGATATGATAAGTTTCACTGACGCCCTCAAGCTGCGCCAGGAACCACAAGCGCTGTTGAGCAAATGACAACGGTAATGCCCCATCACGGGATATCGGCAAGATATTATCCGGTTGACCAGGCCGAGCCTTCATAACCTCTGCAAACGCCTTTAACGAAGGAGACTTAAACAGAGTCGTTAGCGGCAGTTCGATACCCAAAGCCGCCACCCGGTTCATCACCCGCACCGCCAGCAACGAATGGCCGCCCAGAGCAAAGAAATTGTCATACCGGCTGATCTGTTCAACACCTAAGACTTCACGCCAAATCGCCGCCAGAGCTATTTCCGTTTCTCCCTGTGGCGCTTCGTAAACCTGATGGGCCACGGCTTCATCGCCCGGCGCTGGCAGCGCTTGACGATCCAATTTACCGTTCGGCGTCAATGGCAGCGCATCCAGCCGTACAAAGGCCGACGGCACCATGTAATCAGGTAAAATAGCTTGCAGGTAAGCACGCAGGCTTGTCACCAACCCCTCATGAGCTTCCGCCGCCACATAGGCCACTAACCGTTTTTCCTGCCCTTCCCCTTGCGCCAATACCACAGATTCACTCACCGCTGGGTGTTCCATCAACCGGGATTCAATTTCCCCCGGCTCAATGCGGAAGCCACGGATTTTA
>NZ_RCWB01000070.1 GCF_018448885.1 Photorhabdus caribbeanensis | reverse complement strand
AAAACCTTGGTTTGATGGAAACCGTGAATTTGGCGAAAAGTGCCGTGCCAAATAGTCGGAAAATTAATGGGAAACCTTTGACTGGGGATGTCAGTTTGAATGCCGGGGATGTGGGGGCTTTTCCGGGAGTACTCTTTGGTGTAACCGATAATGGCCGATTTTCGGACGCGTCCGAAAATGGTATCTATATTGTATATATTGCTAATCCTAATTCTGTAACTGATTTACCCGCTTATAACAACGTGAAAATTTACTCGTATGGGTTTCTTGTTGTATTTAAAAATAATGATCAGCAAATTCATCAAACATATTATTCCCATCAAGGCGATATTGCGACGCGACAAACATGGGGTGGACCGGGGCAATACCTACCCTGGACTATTCAATATAGTACAAAAAATAAGCCTACTGCTGAGGATGTGGGGGTTTTATCAGGTAAACAATATATTAGTAGTCTGACGGTACAAACATCAGCTTGGGTAAAAATTGCTGAAGTAACAATGAAAGTGATGAGCACTATCAATATTAATATCGCTGGTGGTTCCGGGTATAACGTTGGGAATTTTGAGCAATGTGCTATCACTAATATAGTTTTAAGAACAGGGAATGGATACCCGAATGGAATCAATGCGGTGATGTATACAGTTAATACCAATGCACCTACTGACTTAGCAACTGTTAATACATCTGGTGATAACTATGATATTTACATATTCATTGGTCCTTTTGCTCAAAACATAATTTTAAATGCTTTTGTGTCAGATAATGCAACTGTTAATCAATTAATTAAGATGGCAGAGTTATCAGAAGTCCCTAATGGAGCAGTTAAGGGGAGAGTCTACTCTTATTTATTATCTGGAAGAGAAAGCGAAATTTATCCAATTGGTGCTCCAATTCCATGGCCGTTACCGAATGTGCCTGCTGGTTATCTCGCATGCAACGGTCAATCATTTAATAAATCGCTATATCCGAAGTTAGCCGCCGCTTATCCATCAGGTGTGCTTCCTGATTTGCGCGGTGAATTTATCCGTGGTTGGGATGATGGGCGGGGTGTGGACAGTGGTCGTGGGATTTTGTCGTGGCAACCACAACAAGTTCAGTGGCACCAGCACCTTGGTGGTCACGGTGGTCGATCGCAAGGAGCATTCGGTGTAACAAATCTAGCTGGCCATCCTGGTTCATATCATGATGATTCAAAGCAAACTTTACCGTTCACAAATAACGGAAGTGATTTTCAAGGATTTACAAACAATGGCGCTGTTGGTGCAGAAACCCGTCCCCGCAATATTGCATTTAACTACATAGTGAGAGCAGCATAATGACTGAACAAAAATATTCTTTAGAGCTGGAAACGGCAATCTTAGGTAAAGATGGATTGGCAGAAAAAGCGGGCTGGCTGACAATCTACCATGCAGCACCTTATTCAAGGGAATTTATCGGCGCGACACCAGAATATCTGATGAAGGGGATAGGAATACCGGCCAGTTCCTATACAGATGCTCCGACACTTCCTGACTCCGATTCTCTGGCTGTCAGGCGCACGGCAGACGGAGAGCTCTGGGAAATTGTCCCCGATTACCGGGGAAAAACAGCTTACAATATACAAACTCGCTTACCGCAAGAAATTACCGATCTGGGTGCACTATCCGAAACCCTGACATTCGAACAACCTGCTACTCATTTTGATCGATGGGATGGCTCAAAGTGGGTGGCTGACAAAGCGGCAATAAAGGACAGTGAGATTGAGCAGGCAGAACAATTACGTGACACACTGTGTACACAAGCTAATGAAACCATTACGTTACTCCAATATGCCGTTGATACGGAATTGGCTTCGGAAAAGGAACAGGCACTGTTACTTGAATGGAAAAAGTATCTGGTATTGCTGAACCGTATTGATACTTCGTTAGCTCCTGATATTGAATGGCCGGAAATACCAAAATAAGTTACATCTTTTGGTAAAAAATCTTCTATGAGTGGTTTGTTGGATTTGACAAATTCATCAGATCACTCAGATCAAATTGGCGCACCCTCAAAATGACCTACTATTCTAAGAGATGATTTAGTCGAAAGGAGAGCATGAAACTGTTCAGAATTGCTCTAATGGAAGGAAAACTTCGCCACGCGATGACGTATACCCTGTTAATATTGTTGGACATATTTTTAATAAAATTATAAGATGCTTTTGTTGTTATTCCAATGTTCTTTAACAACGGTAAAACCAGGGTCAATCTTTGTTTCGTGCTATAAGTACGATATCAATTATAACAGTGAACCGTGTTGTTAAAATATATATTGGATGCAATAATCATAAATTATCGATATCCATCAAAGGGGGAAGTTTTATTATGAAAAACATTATATTTATAGCTCCAGAGTTTCACTCCCTCCCCCCTACCTATTCTTCTGCTGTTGAATGGTGGATTTATAATGTTGCAAGAAAATCAAATATCAAAAATATGATAATTTGTAAAGGTGAACGTAATGAAAATAAAATAGAGGTAATAAATAAAAATTCCACTATATATAGAATCAGAATTAGCCGTGTCTATAAAAGAATATTTAAAAAGTGGACAAGGTTAGATCCATTTCCTTATAGCAAAAGAATCTCCTCAAAAATTTATCAGATAAATAAAGAAAATGATTCAATATTAATAGTTCATAACTCTATTACATTATACAATGAAATAAAAAATTTTTATCCAGAAGAATTAATGGTTCTTCACATGCATAATAAAAAAAATACAGAACATCTAGATTACAGGACAAAATTAATTACACCAAGTATATTTTTAGCTGATTTTTTTAAAAAAGAGGTGTCAAATATTGATGTAAAAGTGGTTCCTAATGGTATTAGCAAAAATATATATAATTCTAATCAGCATTGGAATAGAGAAAAATTTAACTTACAAGATGAAGATATTGTGATTCTTTATGCAGGAAGATTAGATAAAGGTAAAGGTGTTATTGAATTAATGAAATCAATAGCCATACTAAAAAATACAATAAAAAACATAAAATTACTTATTGTAGGAGATTATAAAACCAAGAAAAGACGAAGACTTAAAGATTATAGAAAAAAAGTGATTGAACAAGCTAAGGAAATGAGCTCATACTGTATTCTTGCGGGAAATATTCCTCCTAATGATATGCACAAAATCTACCCATTAGCCAACTTAACCGTGGCTCCATCATTGACAGATGAAGCTTTCTGTATGGTTGCCTTAGAATCAATGGCTAGTGGAACTCCTGTTCTTGTAAGTCCTAGAGGGGGGATAAAAGAGTTTGTCATACATAATGAAACTGGTTTTCACTTGAAGGAACCCCTATCCGTCGAAAGTATTTCTTTAGATATCATTGAAACCTTGAATAATCCAAATATAAAAACTATTGCTGAAAAAGCGAAATTAACTGCACTTAATGGATATGATTGGGAAAATATAAGTAATAAACTCGTAGATGTTTTAAATGAGTGGTTCTAGAATAAGGCCGTCAATCAAGACGGCTACCATTATTATTCATCGCTAAAGAAAAAAGCATAAAAACATTTTCTTTATTTTTAAACTACCTTCTTTAAATAATGAAATTGATATTAAAGTAGCAACAATAAATACACTCCTAAAAAACGGAATCTTCACTTCGCTAAAACTAATTGTAAAGTTTTTCGATATAAAAATAGAATAAGTAACCGTCAGGGAGAAAATGCATAGTGCAAAAAATATTTTATTTTTACTGCATTTAGGTATATTTTAGGATATTCACATTGATAAAAAATCGATGTAATTACCATCAGTATAAGAAAGAGATTTTTATATCTAGTAACATCAATTAAATAGATAAGAGAAATATAACCACCAACTAGAAAAGTATTCCACGGTATATTTCTCTTTATTAATTCAATAGTCATTAGTAATACCAAAATGTGATTTATCAATGTTACCATTCTAATACATAATTCAATATAAAGACAAAATTTTTATATGTTTATAAACAGAATATATACATTTATTTTAAGTCCTATGTTGGCTTACAGCATTAGAAAACCAAAACCTGTATTTTTTGATATTCACTACTACTATAAGCCGTTGATTTTAAACTTTCCTATGAATGCATTTTCTGTTGAGGAAAAACAGCAAAATAATGTAATCGGAGCCTTATGGCCCTGTACTTATTTTGGTATTTCTGGCCATTCAATATCAGGAGCTAATGAAGTATCAATACGGTTCAGCAATACCAGATACTTTTTCCATTCAAGTAACAGTGCCTGTTCCTTTTCCGAAGCCAATTCCGTATCAACGGCATATTGGAGTAACGTAATGGTTTCATTAGCTTGTGTACACAGTGTGTCACGTAATTGTTCTGCCTGCTCAATCTCACTGTCCTTTATTGCTGCTTTGTCAGTCACCCACTTTGAGCCATCCCATCGATCAAAATGAGTAGCTGGTTGTTCGAATGTCAGGGTTTCGGGTAATTCACCCAGCTCAGTAATTTCTTGCGGTAAGCGAGTTTGTGTGTTGTAAGCTGTTTTTCCCCGGTAATCGGGGACAATTTCCCAGAGCTCTCCGTCTGCTGTGCGCCTGACAGCCAGAGAATCGGATTCAGGAAGTGTCGGAACATCTGTATAGGAACTCGCCGGTATGCCAACTCCCTTCATCAGGTATTCTGGTGTCGAACCGATAAATTCCCTTGAATGAGGCGCTGCATGGTAGATTGTCAGCCAGCCCGTTTTTTCTGCCAATCCATCTTTACCTAAGATTGCCTTTTCCGGTTCTAAAGAATATTTTTGCTCTGTCATTATGCTGCTCTCACTATGTAGTTAAATGCGACGTTGCGGGGGCGGGTTTCATTTCCGCCTGTTTCGTTAGTTGGGCCTAAACTACGCGGGTTTCTATTACCTCTGCCAACTCGGTTACCCGATGAACCTGCATCATCTCCATTCAAAGTATGGTTATGGGATTTAAACTCGTCAGCTTGCCACGACAAAATCCCACGGCCGCCATCGACACCGCGCCCATCATCCCAACCACGAATAAATTCACCGCGCAAATCAGGAAGCCTCCCAGATGGATAAGCGGTCGCTAATTGCGGATATAGCGATTTATTAAATGCTTGACCGTTGCATGCGAGATAGCCAGCAGGTACATTCGGTAACGGCCAAGGGATGGGCGAGCCGACAGGAATGCCATCATTCTTTCTGCTAAAATTATTGTTTATATAGCTATGTAAGTCACCACCCCATATTGATCCCGTAGTGTTCCCATCGTAATAGTGTATTGCATCACCAATATGAATTGTCCCTTTCGTGAAAATATCACCATTGCGCGTATTAAAAAAAATTCGTGTCTTCTGATCTATTGTTGCTCTCAACCCGATACCAAACCACGATATAAGTTCAACATTATTCCCATCAAAACTAGCCGCATCTTTTGCGCCTGTTTGCATACCACCACTACCGGTAATAAATGATGTGGCATTTACTTTCCCGTCAGGCGACACTGTTAACACACGCTTCGTATTAATATCTATTGCGTATCCGAGTGTATCCGCGCCGCCGCCACGCACAATACCCGTCTTAATATAATTGTCGTACCAAGCATAACTTGTAAACGCAACCATCGTATTTGTCGGTTTCCCTCCTGATTCAGAAACTAACATCGTTACATTACGTTCGTTTGGAATCGTCTCGACTTGTTTAAATCTAAAATACTCTGGATAATTTCCTCCATCTGCCGATACGGCCCCCACATCCCCGGCATTCAAACTGACATCCCCAGTCAAAGGTTTCCCATTAATTTTCCGACTATTTGGCACAGCACTTTTCGCCAAATTCACCGTTTCCATCAAACCAAGGTTTT
>NZ_RCWB01000069.1 GCF_018448885.1 Photorhabdus caribbeanensis | reverse complement strand
GCCACGGATGGCGGCGACTGCGGCGGTGGGATTTTGCATTGAGGCTGACAGCAGCGGGCGCAGCCCGGTGCGCCACGGGGGCTAAGCGGCCCCACCCGGCGGCCAGCCGCGCACCGGGGTTGAGGTGACCGCGCAGCGCCCTTGGGTGGACGGCGCCGACATAATGTTTGTTAAGCGTTGTGGGCCGTTCAGGCCCATTGCGCTTAATGCCACATTATGTTGAATGGCGGCTGACCGGCAACGACGGTCACAGAGAACGCCGAAGTTCAGCGCCGGGCGGCCGGCATTTACTGCCGGGCACGCCGCAGGTAGGGGGGCAGTCTGTGCGCAGGGACGCGCACAGTCTGCCTTTCACCTTTCCCACGAGACTGACAGAGGGCCGGCTAACATTAAGATTGTCCGGCAACACAGCGCGTTCAGACCGGCTTCGGGCTGTCCGGCTTGTTACTATTCGCCTGTTTGTCGTCTGGCCGCGTTGTCTGCTTTTTCTTTGGTTTCCGCTCTGCCGGGTGCGTCTGTTGATGAACTTCTTTGAGGTGTCCGATGGCAACCCGCGTGTAAATTTGCGTGGTCTCCAGCTTTTTATGCCCCAGTATCGCCTGGATATGCCGGGTATCCGCGCCGTTCTCCAGCATTTGCGTTGCCATTGTGTGCCGGAACACGTGGCAGGACCCCGGTTTGTCGAGTTTTGCCTGCTCCCGGATGGTTCGCCCTGCGATTTGCGTTAAGGTGTTGCGTGCCAGCGGTCTGCCTCTGACGGTGATGAACATATGCCCGCTGTCATACCGATAGGCCAGTTGCGGGCGCACGCTGGCCAGATACCGCTCCAGCCACGCCAGCGCCCGTTCTCCTATCGGCACCACCCGGTCATGGCCGTTTTTTCCCTGCCGCACCACCACCACCCCGCGATGGCGGTCTATGTCGCCGAGTCTCAGATTAATCAGTTCTGTACGCCGGATACCGGTATTCCAGAACACTTCCAGCATGGCGCGGTTACGCAGGCCGAGGGGCGTCTGGGTGTCGAGGCTGGTCAGCACATGCTCAGTCTCCGCGTCACTCAGTACCTGCGCGGGCAGCCGCTGCTCCTCTTTCGGCAGGATTAGCATTTCTGCCGGGTTATACAGGATATGGTGACGCTGCAATAACCAGCGGAACCATCCCCGTAAGGCGCGGAGCCGTTGTAACTGGCTGTTATTGCCGTAATGCTGTCCGTCTGCCTTGCGGTAACGGCGCAGATAACGCTGCCAGCTCTCCAGCAACGGCAGGGAGACCTGCGGCGCATGGTAGACCGCCCGCATCTCGCACCAGTCGACGAACGGCGTTAACCATTCCCGATAGGTTTCCGGCGTTCGGGTGCTGTGCCCGCTGGCGGTCTGGATTTCCAGATACGCCTCAAGCTGCTGGCGTAAGGTCGCAAGGGTAAAAACAGGTTGTGTTTCCATTGTCTGCCTCTTAATGGGGGGTCTGTCGGTATGCTACGGTTTTTTTATCCTGCCCTGCCGGAACAGTAATTTTTTGCTTAACCCGACCGCTTTGCTGTGAAGCCTTGTTGTGTCTGACTTTGCGCTGATATTTTTAACCCGACCGCTTGCCGACCTGATACCGACCGGCAGGCGACCGCTTAACGCCTTATCCCGACCGGGCGATTTCATACTGCGCCATTCAGGGCACTATCAGCCCGCTCAGGTGGGCGGCGTCGCTGTCTTCCCCGTCGAACAGCAGTTCGTAGATGAACGTCAGCCCGCGCCGGTGCAACAGCAGGTATTCCATTTCAACCAGCCGTGAGAGATGGATTTTCAGCTGGGTATCGCCCCACTGCACCGCATCACGCAACATTTTGCGGGTAAACAACATTTCATGGCGCGGCTGCCCGCTTTCCCTGACCCAGTTTTGTATCAGCAGCAACAGCCTGCGCGTCTGCGGCGGCATCTCATCCAGTGTGCGGCCTAATATCTCGTGGGCCAGCCGGTTCGCCAGGCGGATATCTTCTTTGGCGACTTCGATATATTCAAGCCGTTTGCCCCGGTGTTCCGCGGTCTTCACCTCGCGCTGGTGCTGATGCAGCAGGGCGATACTTTGTATCAGGGTGAGATATTTCATGTGGTCGCGCCGGGTGCGGGTTTTATCGCTCATGAACGTTAACTGTGAGGCATAAGGGTTAACCACATTCAGCGGGCGCAACAGCCGCTGGGCGTTTTGATGCAGTTCGGTGATATACGCCTTTTCATTCTCCGCCAGTAAGCCTTCGAGGGTTTGTTTATGGCGCTGCAAAGCGTGGATAGCTTCGGTCTGTTCCCGCGATTCGTTTACCGTCAGCACCAGACAGCGGTTTAACAGCTCTTCATCGACATCAATCGCGGTAGTGGTGAGCATCAGCATCACCGGCCCTTTCACCGTGTACTGTTTGGTGACCAGATTACCGCTGGCGTCATCTTTACCGGTGCTGGCAATGGTCAGTTCGCCGTCGCTTTGCAACAGCTTAAGCGCATAGGCAGCCTGCCTGACGCCTTCCTCTTCGGCAATGGCTAAGATTTTATGCTGGAGATTGGTTTCCCCCAGATAGAACAGACTCTGGCCGGTCATGGCGCTGTATTGCAGGCGTTCCTCTTCCGGTATCAGATTGAGTACCGCATCCATCAGTGAACTTTTCCCGGCAGCGCTGCTGCTCTGTATCAGCACGGCCAGCGGACGTTCCAGCTTGCGGCTGACGGCAGCTAAGTAACCGGCCAGAAGGTTGGTGCTTTCCCCCACCACGCCACAGGCGGCTAAGTCCGCGGTGATGCGCTCACTCAGCTGCGGGTCTTGCAGCAGCGCCAGCGCCGCGGACCGCTCGGCGTCGTTCATTTCTGGCGTTTTCTGCTCAGTCCCCATTTCCCCCTGCTGCTGCCACTGCTCAATCGCCAGTAATATCTGCCCCAGCGCGCGGCGAATATCCCCCTCGGCCAGCCCCAGCTCAGCCGCGGCCATCCGCGCGTAACCCTGACGGCTGCGTGCGCTCATCAGGTCAACGCCATCCAGGAACATCACGCCGCTTTGGGTATCAATGACCTGCGCATTGAGTTTCATGGCAACTGCGCCCGCTTTCACGGAAGACAACCCCCGAATGCACCAGCGCAGGCTGCCCAGCAAGACCTTAAGTTCCCCGCCTGCCCCTGCTTCCCAGATAAGGCCGGGCGTCGGGTTTTGCACTGCCGCCACAGCAGCGGCTAAAGCCGGAAGCGGGGCGGCTTCGGCGGATACCTCCGCTTCCGTGCGCGTTGTCACTGCGGTTGACATTGGCGTCGCGCTCTCAAGCAGCAGGGCGAAAGCGGCTTCCGGCTCGGCCGCCTGACACAGATAGTCGTTGGCATCCATTTCGGGCGGGAACATCACGCGCAGCGGGGTGATACCTTTTGTCAGCAGCGCCGCTGCCAGTTTTACCGCCGCTTCATTGCCCGCGCTGTCATTGTCGAAGGCGATAAGCGCCTGCTTGATACCATGCCGCTCAAACGCCTGCCAGTGGTCAGCCGTCACCCCGTTGACCCCGTAAGCGGCGGTCACGTTCCGATGACCGGCGACCCAGAACGACATCGCATCAATCAGCGATTCACACAAGATAAGGCTTTTCGAGGCCATCAGCGCCGCCTCATTCCAGACTCCGCGATGCGTACCCGGCAGATAGAGATGCGACGGCGTACCCACCCGCAGGTGGTCACCAATTTTACGCCCGTAGATTTCCTGTATTTGCCCCTGAGGATCGATAACCGGCACAACCAGCGAGCCGGTAAAATGTTCATGACCCGATTCACGCATCAGCCCTACCGCCCGCAGTCGCGCCCGGATTTCAGCGCCCGGCTTGAGTTTCTTCGACGGCAGGCGATACCCCAGCGTGCGGTTGGCAAAGCCCAGCCGGAAGTGAGCGACTAACTCCGGGTGATTGAGGCGCCGCTGGGTCAGATACGCCTGCATCTCCGGCGCGTTCAGCAATGTGTGGTGATAGAACTCAACCACCCGATGCAGCAGCGCCTGCCGGCCGGCTTCATCTTCGGCCAGCAATGTCGGTTCAGACGGCGCAACCAGCGGTTCGACCGCCGGATTTTCGCCCAATAAAGCCCGCAACCGCTCCGCCGCATGGCGCAGGCTTAAGCTTTCGGTTTTCATCACCCAGTCCAGCACCGAACCGCCCGCATTACAGCCGAAGCAGTGATACAGATTCTTTTTCGGGCTGAGCACCATTGACGGGGTTTTCTCCTGATGAAACGGACACAGCACCACGTAATCGTCTTTGCCGTGTTTAATCAGCTTTCGTCCCTGTTGTTCCGCCACGGCCACTAAGGAGGCGGCGGCTTTCAGGTGCTGTAATTCGGCTTCGGGTATCCGGGCCATGTAAGCAGTCCTTATAAAATATTTTTCAATAAAGCATTTATGCTTGATAAGGTAGCTTCAAGGCTTTATTATGTCAAGCATGTAAAGTCGATATCAACGCACCGGAGCATGGAAGATGGCAGATAATTACGGCAACATAGCTCTATTTGATACCGTTATGATGACTGAGGTGCTTGATATGACAGCGGCGACAGAGACCGGATTTGCCCAACGCTTACGCGAGTTACGCAGGCAGAAGGGGTTTTCTCAGTCTGAGCTGGGCAGACTGGCGGAGTTGCATTACACCCATATTGGCCGTTTTGAGCGGGGGACTTCCAGACCGGGAAGCGACACGTTAAAGCGTCTGGCGGATGTGCTGGGTGTGACCAGTGATTACTTGCTGGAAGGGGCGGCGACGGAAGCGGCTAAAGCAAGATTTGAGGACCGGGAGTTACTGAGACAGTTTCAGGCCGTGGAACAGCTACCGGAGGAAGACAAGGAAGTGATTAAGAAGTTGCTGGATGCTTTTTTAACTAAGAAGCAGTTACAGGCGCTGGCAAGATAAAAGGACACCCTTTGATTTAACGCGGGGCTAAGGTGCTGCCAACACTTTAACCCCGCTCACCACAAGCAACTAAGAAGGAGTTGAATGATGGCTAAGGCGCATTCTAAAGCAGAAGCGGCAGTAAATAAAGCCGTGAAAACAGAACGTTATTATACGGTGGGCTATGTGCCGAACGGGAATAAGGTCAACAACGCCACCCCGGCGATACACCTTAAGGGACAGTGGCTGAGACAGGCGGGGTTTAATACCGGCGGCCAGATTACGGTGAAGGTAATGGACGGTTGTCTGGTGCTCATTCCTGACAGTGAAGCCACGCAACAACAGCATCAACAGTACCAGCGGCAACAGGCCCAACTGCGGGAGATTAAGCAGCAGATGCAGGCGCTGATAACCGGTTTTGCGGGTTAAGGGGAGAGCATGAGATGACGATAGCCATTGAACATTTACAGGACATTCAGTTAACCCACATTGAAGCGCTGGCCTTGGCCCAACTGGTGAAGCGGCTGAACTGGGCGGAGATACGCGCCTGTGCCGTGAATGACGAGGAAGCGTATCAGATTAAGGATGCGATTTCTAAGCTTCAGTCCGCTCTGGCTTACCGTGGGTATGCGCCAAGATAGATCATGAATAGGGCCGGAAGATCTCGAAGGATCTTTCCGGCTATTAAATTTCATCAACTATAATTTATGCATTGCTGATTGAATCTTTTCTTCTAACTCAGATAAATTTTTTGCTGAACCTAAATAAACAGGACTTTCCCAGTTAAAATCTTTAATTAATGCCAAGTTAAACTGTCCATTAATTTCGAATGAGGGTCTCCAGCCAATGTCTAAAAGATATCCATTAGGAAATTCTACCTGCAACATATCTTCTTTTAATTCATCAAGTTGATTCTCAAGTGGAATATCATCACTAATAGAAAAATCATTAAAAACGATCACCCCACTTTTTTCTGAAAAATCAATGTTCATTATTTTGTCAGTTTCCTAAATTCATTGAGAGATATTGGATGTCCGTGAATAGTACCGCCGCTATATTCAACTCTTATCCATTGACTTGGTTTACCTTCACTAGCCCCGATAATTTCTCCCATATCTTGAACTTTCCAAGGCTTACCATTTGTAACTGGTTGCCCAGTTTTATAAACAGAACGCTCTAATGCTTCGATGTTAATTTCTGGTTTATATTTTGCTGGCCCAGATTTCGTTGATTTGACTATATCGTTCCAAGAAGCATTTTTGGGAGGCACATGTTTGTATCCATGATTTGTCCAATTAGGTTCCTTAGCGCTCGGACATGGAGTTAACCCGAACGGGTC
>NZ_RCWB01000068.1 GCF_018448885.1 Photorhabdus caribbeanensis | reverse complement strand
CATCGAAACGATTAATGGGCAATTAAAGACCATTTCTCAAATTGAGCACTCGCGCCACCGAAGTATAAAAGGCTTTCTGTTGTGTGTTTTAGGTGGATTGATTGCTTACAGCCTTAAATTGAAAAAGCCATCACTGAAAATTTTCTACTCAGAGAAAGATATTTCAATGATGGCTTAAGCAGAATTCGGGTTAATCTATATATACTCGTCGTCTTTCAAGTTGCTTCTTTGTTGGCTGCACTCACTCACCCCGGTCACAGAGTTCTCTATGCTCCCGGGGATTCGCTCCCTTGCCGCCGCGATGCATCTTGAAATTCATAGGGTATAAATACAATATAATTTATGATGAAAATGTTTTAGTATTTTTATTGTTTAATATTATAAGTAAACTAAGTAATGAAATAGATGCAATAGCAGATGGAATGAATAAAGTCATAAGTATCCCTCGATAGCCTAATCCTAGTTGCATTAGCCATGCTCCAAACATCGCACCTAATATCCCTCCTGCACGACCAATTCCAAGCATCCATGATACACCTGTCGCTCTGGAGGTTGTAGGGTAATGAAGTGTAGCTATTGTTCCCATAGATGCTTGTGCGCTATTCATTGTCGTTCCGGCTAAGAGGATTAATATTCCTAAACTGATTATATTATCAACATACCCTATAGAGAAGAGCAAAATACCCGTCATAAGATAGTTAAATGATACTGTCTTATGAGGAGATAGTTTATCCATGATAATTCCTGATATTATCGTCCCAATTCCACCACCTAAAGGAAATAAAGCAGTTAAAATAGTTGCATAACTTAATTCAAAACCAGAGTCTTTGATAAGTGTAGGCATCCAATTTGTGACAACATAGAATATTAATAATCCCATAAAATATGCGTTCCAAAGAAGCAAGGTTGATGATAGATGTTCATGGGATAAAATTTCATTAATAGGTTTTATTTTTTGTTTTTCGATAAACTTTAATTTTGAGGAATCTATTTTATTATAATTTTCACCAACTATTTTTTTGCAAATTTTATTTATTTTTTCTTCTGATTTGTTTTTGTTAATCAAAAATAAAACTGATTCTGGAAGAATGAAAATAAGTGGGACAACTAAAAGTATAGGGATAATTCCGCCAATAACTAGCATACTCTCCCAACCAAACTTGGGAATCATGAAGGAACCAATAATACCTCCCATAGCTGCTCCAAATGGAAACCCACAAAATACAGAGTTAACCATAAGTGATTTTCTATTTTCTGGTGCGTATTCAGAAATCAATGTCAAGGCATTAGACATAGCAGCTCCAATACCTATTCCGGTTAATAAACGCCAGAATGATAATTGGTAGACAGTTGTAGAAAATATCGTTGCAATACTACAAATTCCAAGCATGAAAACAGAAATTACAATAACAGGTTTACGCCCTAGTTTGTCTGATATAGGACCTGATGTTACAGCTCCCACAGATAAACCAACCAATGCTGAACTCATCGCAATTCCAAGGTCTGTTTTTGAAGTTCCCCAACTATCAACAATAGAAGGAGAAATATAACCGATCAGAGCAGTATCGAAACCATCTAAAATAAGAATGCTTAAACACAAAAGTAATATTTTTATGTGCAAAGATGATATCTTTGCATATCTAATTGTATCTTGGATACTCAACTTTATTGTAGAGTTCATTTTATTAACCAATACATCAGGTGAAAAGTAAAAAGGGACTTTAAGCATCCCTTTGTTAATTAAGTTAGGACTAACTTTCAATCTCGAATTGACGTTTAGCACGGCGTGAATCGTTATGGTTATATGCTGGTACTTTAAATTTACGCAATTGTTCAGCACTTGCAGGTTCCGACTCACTAATTGGTTGATCACCTGCGATAGTCACCCGCTCCATATATCGGCGATTTGGATAGTAATCATGAACAGCAGCATGCTGTACAGAGCGATTATCCCACATGACTAACATGTTTGGTTTCCAATGATGCCTATATTGATATTCAAGTACTGATGTTGTATTAAATAATTGTGTCAGTAGTGCATCACTATCTCGTTGATCCATATTTCTTATATAACGAGTGTAATTTTGGTTAACAAATAGGGTTTTCTTTTTCGTTTTTGGATGAATTCGAACAACTGGATGGGCGATTGGAGGATATTCCAACTCTTTCTTTTGTAATAATTTTCTACCTTCTTCTGTGTCTGGAAAAAGATATTTATACGGTGAAAAATCATGTATAGCTTCCAATCCTCGGATGAAGTCTTGAGTTTTTATTGAAAGAAAATCATAAGCAGTCGTCATACTGCTAAAACAAGTATCACCACCTATTTCAGGAACAATTCTTGAATAGAGCATTGTAGCCATAGGGGGGCAAAGTTTATATGTTTCATCCGAATGCCAGCGATCTGTTAATACAGGCGGATTACCATTCTTATAATCAAATACTATTAACTCTGGATTTTTTTCACTGTTCTCTGCAAAAGGGTGTACAGTTAACTGGCCAAAATATCTCCCTATACGCATTAAATCTTCTGATGTGAGATCTTGATCCGGAAATACCAATACTTCATGTTCTTCAAGATCTGATTCAATGGTTTTTATTATATCTTTATTTAATGGCTCATTTAGTTTGATATCACGTATTTCTGCACAAAAGTATGGAGTTAGTTTACGTATGGTATATTTGATTCTATCACTCATTTTATTTTATCTCCAAAATTATCACTTGCAGGTTTTAAATTTTATTTTTTATAACTTTGTTTACTATTGGTCTTTTTATTGCTGAAATAAACAAGATGATTGAACATATCATCATAGGAAGAAATACATAACTTGGATTTCCTGAAATATCCCATGCTAAACCGCTAATTACTGGTGTTATAACTGCACAAGTATAACCAATTGTCAACATTAGTGAAGTAGATCTATGCACCTCATGTGGCTCGCTAATCATACTAGGTAGTCCTAACATTAGTATTAAAACGATAGCAGAAAAAAAGCCGATGAATGCTGAACTGATAATTATATATTCAGTACCAAAGTACATAATGCTGCTAAAAGATGCAATTAATCCTATTCCTGATATCAAATATGGATATCGTAGTTTTGCTACAGTGGCTCTTGTCATCATAAGAATAATAGAGGCCGGGATTTGTCCTAAATTTAAAGCAACCAAAGAAATAGATGTTAAATCCTCAAAATTAGCTTCATGTAAGTAACGTGGAATAAAAAAATTGGTTGCAAAATACGTTGCATTTACACATCCCATCATTAATCCTAGTTTCCACAATATAATGTTATTCCATTCAGGAACCCACTTTATATTTTTATTTGTCGATACTGTTTTATGTTTATTTTTAGGTGCTAATTGGTATATGAAAATTGCAATTACTAATGTTATCGCAGCCCAAAAAACATATGTAAGTCGCCAAGATCCCAACATGGGTAATAAAATAGATTTTGTCACTGCAACAGGAATAACTTCTCCTCCAAGAAGAAGTCCATTAACATAAATAGCCGTTGCAATCACAATATGTTTTGGAAACCAATCCTTCACAATAGAAGGTAATGCAGGTTGCATAAAAGCAACCCCCAACCCTGTTATCATTGTCGCCGTATACATGATAATTATATCATTTGCTGCTCCACGGAATGCAGAACCTAAACTGGTAATCAGCAAACCAATGATAAGAGTCTTTATTGCGCTCGTTCTTGCAATTAATAGAGAGCCGATAATTGCGGTACCTGCAAATAAGACTGCTGGCAATCCAGAAATAATCCCAACTTGAGTTTCAGTCAAATTTAGATCGTGATGGATGTCAGAAATGATTGGTGGAGTAGCCAATATTGTCAAACGCGTTCCTGCACCAGCTAGCCATAATAAGAATAGCCTTATAAAAGATTTTATTGACCAAAAACTATATATTTCACTGTACGTTGCATTCATTGTCTCATCTCTATTAATTAAATATACCTGTTATCTTTAAAGTTGCATCGCGGCGGCAAGGGAGCGAATCCCCGGAAACATAGATAACTATGTTTCCGGGGTGAGTGAGTGTAGCCAACAAAGAGGCAGTTTGAAAGATAACGGGTATATAACGATTCTATTTTATTTAGCCACGATGAATAGACCGGTAAGAATAACAGGGTAATTTTTGCATGTTGTTCCAGCCAATCCTTTACTTTCTGATCAACCCAATATATCCGACGACCATAAAAAAATGGGGTAATAGTCCGTCTGTACGACTTCCTGTAGCTATAATGAAAGCGGCATTCTTGAACGTTGATGATACAGTTAATATTACAGTCGAAGATGGTCGCATTGTCATTATTCCGGTAAAAGCGAAAGAATACTCTCTTGATGCACTGTTAGCCGGTATCACACCAGAAAACGTTCATGAAAAGGTAAATTTTGGCTCACCAGTTGGTAAGGAATTACTCTGATGGTTTCTCGTTTTATTCCTGATTGCGGTGATTTAATCTGGCTTGATTTTGATCCGGAGGGGGACTTACAGGCAGGGCTGATCGCTTAATTACGCGATGCGATTGGTGTTCCCTATACTGACGGGGATAAACCGCTAAATAACAGAATTATCACCATTTGTTACAATTTGTTCCCCGTTTTTACGGGGACATGATGCTGGTGTTGTTGATTACGTTATTGATTATATTGCTGTTTCTCTCTCAGCTTTCAATAAACCTTTGGGACGGGGCGTCGTCAGCCAGTGTTTGTAAATAATCGACACAGGTAAGCTTGCTAATATTATCCCCGTTTGCTAAACGGTATTTTAACCAATTGATAATTTGTTCCACTAATTGTCCCTCTGGCTTATCCAGTTTCTCAGCCAATTTACCGTGGTTTTCCCAGCAATTATAACTGATCGCGGACGCCATCCCTTGCAGGGCGTAGTCGGAATGATGCCAGGCATCTAATAAATGACTGCCCAAGGTAAAGGGCAATTCACTGCCTCCTTGACCACAATTTTCAGGCCGATAATAAATCTGTGGTTCGGGCATATCGATCATCAGCTCACTTACCGGTGTCAAAAATGCTGACCAATCGCTGAAGATCATTGCCGGTAATAACTGACTGAGGATACGCGGGTCCATACTGCGAAAAATCACCGGTTTTTCTTGTAAAATCACCTGCTGGCGCGAACGCCAATGATTAAGCTGCTGTATCCATGATTGATCACTGCGGTAAGCCCAACCCCAACTGTTATCACTCAGAGTATGACTATCAAGCAGATGAGCTATCGTTGACAGACAGCCTGACTTGGGTTGAACCAGCCAGGGACTTTGCGCCAGCATGTGATCCAACGGTGTATTGCTGTATAGCGGGAAAGCCTGCTCTACCCAGTCGTTGCTATAAAAGAGCGCCGCCGGGTTAGGTTCCGCGAGTGAATTGAGCATAAAGAAAACCGATGGTTTGTTAGGGATACTCAGCCACTGTTGCCAATTTATTGACTTGTTCATTTATCCTCCGGATTATCAATAATCCAATTTGCTTCCTGTTGAGCCAGCACAGCACAAAGCGGTTTGGCAGGGAATTTAACCCCCGGCAGAGGCGCAACTCCTTCCGGCAGTTGCAGAGACAACCCACGGCCAGTACCGGCAGAACCTTGCCCGACTGATAAATTCGGGGAAGTTAGAATACCGCCGGGGGTTATCCGTATAAAATGACCGCCGACTTTTAAGGTAATTTCCGACGCTGCTTCCAACACCATTTTACCGCCGCTTTTTAGATGTGTTTCCTGACCACTTTCAGCCACCAATGCATCTCCGGTCTGTAAATGTTGACTGCCTGAGATACGGTGTGAAACATCTCCATCGGTGCTGTATTTCCCCGATCCCCTGATATGTTGATGATCATCCACTGAAATTTCGCTATAGCGGTTATTATCGATGCGCTGTTTATGGTCGTGTTTAATATGCCAGTAAGCATCGTGCTGAATATGGGCGGTCAGATCTTTCTGCCCGTGCAGGTAAATCTCCTGCCGGTCTTTCTCATCTTCAAAGCGCAATTCATTAAAGCCTTCTCCTTTGTGAGTCCGGGTTTTAAAGGTGGTGCGGGTCTTTTCAACGGGTAAATTTAACGGCGGCCGGTTTGAACCGTTGTAGGTGCAACCGGTGACAATCGGACGATCAATATCGCCATTCAGATAAGAAACAATCACCTCCTGACCGATACGAGGGATAGCCATAAAACCGTAACCGCTGCCATTCCAGCCTTGGGCGAACCGTACCCAGCAGGTGGCGTTTTCATCGGCTTTATCATAACGATCCCAGTGAAAATGGATGCGGATACACCCCTCTTCATTGA
>NZ_RCWB01000067.1 GCF_018448885.1 Photorhabdus caribbeanensis | reverse complement strand
AAAAATTCGCCAATCCGTGATAATTTCTACAATAATAGTCTCACATTGGTATTAGGCAGGGTTACATATGGCGAAGATTGGCTATATTCGGGTGTCAACAAATGACCAAAACAGTGATTTACAGCGAAACGCATTGGTAAGTATAAATTGTGAGCAAATTTTTGAGGATAAAATTAGCGGAAAAACATCCAACAGACCAGGTTTAAAACGAGCTTTAAAACAACTTAAAAAAGGTGACACTCTAGTTGTTTGGAAACTAGATAGATTGGGGCGTAGCGTAAAAAATATGGTAACTTTAATTTCTGATTTAAGTGAACGCGGTATTCATTTTCAAAGCTTAACTGATAGCATTGATACCAGTACTTCTATGGGGCGATTTTTCTTTCATGTTATGAGTGCTCTGGCTGAAATGGAACGGGAATTAATCGTTGAAAGAACAAATGCAGGATTAATAGCGGCTCGTGCCCAAGGGAGAATTGGTGGCAGACCAGTATCACTTTCATTTGTTGAACAACAACAAGCAGCAAGGTTGCTAGCGAAAGGCCACACACGAAAACAGTTATCATTAATTTACAACACATCGTTATCTACAATATATAAGTATTTTCCAGTAAATAAAATAAATTGTCGATCAAATTAGTATTTGTGGTGCGGCTAGTTAAACATTTAATTTTGTATTCGTAATACCCAAGGCTGATTGGTTATTAATTTATGCAAAATATATCACGTTTCTTTATCTATGCAAAAAGCTTTCGCCGCACTAAACATACTATTAAAGTAACAACAGAATAAGTTAACAATTAATTATTGCTAGCAAAAGAATTTATTGTGTATGAAATCCACTGCATCTGGAGGTTTTTGGCTAACAAATTACCATTAGTATAGAATTTACACATCTAAGTAAATTAATTTACTTACAATTGAAAAGCGTATCAGTACCTGGTGATCTCCAGGTAAACGCGACCAATAAAGTTAATTTCATTAATTGCACAGTCGAAAGTCACATCGTTACCACAAACTCGGATCTTACTAACTGGGATTTTTGTGATTTTTTTAATGCTATGCATGCCTTCAATATCAATTAACCATAAACCATCTTGAACATCAGGTTCTTCTGTATTCAGCAAATACCAGGTGTTATTGTTATCTACAATAAGAGGTTTTTTTATTTCTTTAGTAATAAGTTGGTTATCTAAAATTACTGGAGCGTCATCGTTCAGATTTCCACCAACCAATTTAACGCGCTGTATTGTCGGAGTAATAATGTTTTTTAAAGATTCCCTTTTCTTTTCTACATCAGGGAACATTTCTCCTTGTCCTGTGCTTAACCATAACAATGAAGCATTGGTTTCAAGGTTGCATTGAATAACCCAGTCTGCTGGAAAGCTGTCCCTTAAATAACGGTTTGCCATTGTGCTTTTAGACACACCTAAATGGTCACTCAATGCTTGACGTGATTTAAACCCATATGCATTAACAAGACGTTCGATAGCTTGTTTTCCTCCACTATCTGCACCCATTTTTATCTCAGTTATGTTTTTTTTCATTGAAAGTACAGCTTAGTGAGTTTGCCGTCTCCACAAAGCTCTCTGACTAAGAGCTATAGTGAGCCCAAATAAATTCATTAGATCCGATAAGGGATATTGCATCATAGGCATCTAAATTTCAATCTATATACTTTGTGAAACTATGTCATCTAAATAAAGAGAAAAAATCTCCCAAGCGATAAAATAAGAAAAACTTATTAATTACAACGGATTGTGATCAGAAAGAAACCTTTTTAACCATTAATTATTTCAATAAAAACAATAATTAATATATTAACACTATCAAATATAGTTCCCAAAAAGGATAAAAAACCACTTTAAATTTTTCTAATCAACGTGTACTGTTCTTATATACAGTTATGTTATGCGGAGGTAAGTTTGTCAGTGGACTTTCTTATGGAATCAGTAATAGCGCAACGTATTAATTTTATAGCCAGAATGGCAACGAGCTGTGAATGTAATCATGCTGAGGATAAAGAACTTGCTTTGGTTTGGATTGCTGAATTGTCGACACCACTTGCAAAACAACTTATTAACTACCACGAAACGCTTGAAGAATAAATGCGGTAGATAAAAGTGGAAATTCTGTATGATAAATAATCTAAAGTTTCTAAGTTGATAATGATTACATTGGGAAATGAGCTGAAAAATAGATTTTCCCTATTAATTCAGTAAATTTTGGAAGATATGATTAACTATTAAATTAGCCACTGAAAAGTGGCTTCTTGCTTCTCATTTGTACTGTTTCCTTAACAATATTGTTTCATTGTTTTTCTCCCACGATTCAGCGCACCATAACACTTTAACTTAACAATATTGACTAAATTAGAGAGGGTATACCTAATGAAAATAATTGCACAGCAGCATGATACTGTTGATGCTTTATGCTGGCGTCATTATGGTCGGACTCAAGGCATGACAGAACAGGTACTATTAGTTAACCCAGGTTTGGCCGAATATGGCGTGATTCTGCCACATGGTACAGAAGTTGAGATGCCAGAAATTATGACAGCTACAACGAAACCTATTTTGCAACTATGGGATTAAAGATATCCATACTGAATTGATGGTTTTTAAACAGAATGATCACTCTATATCAGGAAATTAAAGTTATCTATTCTGGTTAGATAAATAAAAAGTTGAACTGGAACATTATACTTAATATATAATCAAGCAGCGAAAATCTTAATTTTTTAACTATTAGAGTCAAGCTTTAACAAAAGAATTACCTAGTAACATAGATTACATAAGGGCCTTTCTCGATTACGGGAAGGGCTTTTTAATTTATGTTATTATATTTTCCCATTTCAAGAAACTTGTTTTGTCTTTCTTACAATTCCTCTTTGATGTTGGCAACGGTCTTTGCTGGCATTCTTTCATACATAAATCCACAACCACCAAATGGCATTTTTCCAAACATGGATACACAACTAACAGAACTTCTGCGCTTATTGCGCAACCTAATCAGAACTGGTGTTGTTACCGAGGTAGATACCAACCGGGGAGTGTGCCGGATTGCAACAGGCAATCTCGAAACTGACTGGCGGCCTTGGTTGACAATGCGAGCAGGTAATTCCCGAACTTGGTGGGCTCCCAGCCGTGGTGAGCAAGTTTTGCTGTTATCTGTTGGCGGTGAATTGACCACCTCCTTTGTATTGCCAGCTATTTACTCTAATCAATTTCCAGAACCATCGACTCTTTTTACAGAAGCTGACCATGTTGATTTTCCTGATGGTGGATTATCAGCCCAATCTGCGGCACCACCGGGTCGTTCTGAACAAGCTGTTCATATTGTTTTCCCTGATGAGGCAGTAATGGAGTATGAGCCGAAATTTGGTGCCTTAAAGGTAACAGGTATTAAGACTGCTGAGGTAAAGGCTTCACATTCCATAAGTCTTGAAGCGACAGATATAAAATTAAAGGCATACAACGAAATAAAACTGGAGTCATACAACAAAATAGGATTGGAGTCATACAACGAGATTGGGCTGGATGCAAAAAACAAAATTGGTTTGGAAGCACTCAACAAGATTGGGCTGGATGCAAAAAAAGAGCTCGAACTGAAATCACATGAAGTCAAGTGTGAAGCAGAAGAAAAAATCGAATTGAAGGCATCAGAACTGACGTTGAAAGGAAACACTAAGCTGGAAGGTAATGTTGAAAATACAGGCGGAAAACTCAGTTCTAACGGTGTAACTCTACATTCGCATCAACACACCGGCGTCATGGCAGGCGGTGCGACAACAGGAGGTCCAGTATAATGATGTACCTTGGAATGAATCGACAAACTGGTCGTAGCCTGACGGATCTGGATCATGTACGCCAGTCTGTCAGCGACATCTTACTAACCCCCGTTGGTAGTCGTTTGGAACGGCGCACTTATGGTTCTCTGTTACCCGAATTAATTGACTGGCCACAGAATGCGGCTCTACGCCTGCAAATGATGGCAGCCACCTATACAGCGATTAGCCGCTGGGAACCACGAATTAATCTGACAGCTATCACCATAAATACCCAACAAGACGGCAAAATGACAGTAGATATATCTGGTCATTATCAGCTGTCCCCTGGGGGGGTTTCTCTATCTATCCCTGTGAGGTAAAACAATGCCGACCATTGATCTAAGCCAGTTGCCGCCACCTGATGTAGTTGAGCCACTGGATTATGAAAGCCTGTTGGCTGAACGTAAAGCCAAATTAATATCTCTTTATCCTGAAGAGCAACGGGATGCTATTACTCGAACATTGGAATTGGAATCCGAACCTCTGGTTAAGTTACTTGAGGAAAACGCTTACCGGGAATTGATATTGCGCCAGCGGGTTAATGAAGCCGCTCGTGCAGTAATGTTGGCCTATGCAACCAATAGCGATTTAGACCAGTTAGGAGCGAACTATAACGTTACTCGGGCAGTTATGGAGCCTGATAGTACCTTCCGTGATCGTATCCAAAGAGCTTTCGAAGGGCTCAGTGTTGCCGGGCCGATAGGTGCGTATGAATATCATGCCCTTAAAGTTAATGAAAGTATTCATGCTAATAGAAATGAGTACAAAGGTGAATATCAAACTGTTGCAGATGTTTCCGTTGTCAGTCCGTCACCAGCCAATGTGACTGTGACTATTTTGTCGCGGAAATGGAAATGGGAAAAAGATAAAGAAGACGAAGAAGATAAAGAGCATAAAGGTGTAGCTTCACAAGAGTTACTGGATAAAGTGATTGCGGCACTTAATGACGAAAACGTCAGACCAGTTGCTGATCGGGTAAAAGTGCAGTCAGCCAACATTGTGGAATATCAAATTGATGCTGTGCTTTATCTCTATCCAACACCTGAATCTGAACCTATCCGTAAATTGGCTCAACAAAATATGGATAAGTACGTGTTAGATCAACATAAATTGGGGAGAGATATTCGGTTATCTGCCATTTATGCTGCCCTGCATGTTGCAGGAGTACAGCAGGTAGAACTGAGAGCTCCAACTAAGGACATAACACTGTGTAAAGATCAAGCTCCTTATTGTACTGGTGCAAAACTGGAAATAGGGAAAACCCAAACAGCTGATTGTTCCAAGCCAAATTCAGATTTGATCGTAGGAGGTTCGGATGAATGACCGCCTGTTACCAACAGGTTCTACGGTTTTGGAGTTGGCTGCTGCTAAGGCGTGTTCGCAATTGCAGAATATTCCAGTACCGCTTCGTCAACTCTGGAATCCTGATACTTGCCCTGAGGAATTATTACCTTATCTAGCGTGGGCATGGTCGGTTGATCGTTGGGACGAAAACTGGTCGGTAAGCACTAAGCGGGACGTGATAAAAAACTCGCTGTTTTTGCACAAACATAAAGGAACCATTGGTGCCGTCCGTCGCGTGGTAGAACCGCTTGGTTATCTCATTCAAATAAAGGAATGGTGGCTAAACAACGAAACACCGGGCACATTCCGGTTGGCGATAGGAGTACAGGAAAACGGGATCACCGAAGAAACTTTTTTAGAGCTGGAACGGCTAATTTCTGATGCCAAGCCTGTAAGTCGTCATTTGATAGGTTTGTCAATCAACTTGGATGTTAAGGGCGAATTTTATTGCGCTGCGACGAGTTATAGTGGAGATGACCTCACTGTTTACCAGTATCTCCCTGACGTCATCACAACTAGCGACAATGCTCCTTTGGGCGCTGCAATTCATTTGATCGAGACAGATACATTGAGGGTTTCACCATGAAATACTTTGCAATTTTAACTAACCTAGGTGCGGCGAAACTGGCGAACGCTGCTGCTTTGGGGACAAAAGTCGATATTACTCACATGGCTGTTGGTGACGGTGGCGGTAAATTACCAGATCCTGACGTCAATCAGACAAAATTGGTTAATGAAAAGCGCCGTGCTGCAATTAATACATTAAGTGTCGACCCGATAAACACCAACCAAATTATTGCCGAACAAATTATCCCTGAAAGTGAGGGTGGTTGGTGGATGCGTGAAATTGGTTTGTTTGATAGTGAAGGTAACTTAATTGCAGTAGCAAATTGCCCGGAAACCTATAAACCACAATTACAGGAAGGTTCAGGCAGAACACAAACTATCAGAATGATCTTGATTGTTAGCAATACGGATTCGGTAACGCTAAAAATCGATCCCTCTGTCGTTTTGGCGACTCGTGATTATGTAGATAGTTCTATCCAGAAACATGAAAAAAGCCGTAACCACCCAGATGCTACGTTGACAGAGAAAGGTTTTACAAAACTTAATAGTGCCATTAATAGTAATGATGAAACTACAGCAGCAACACCCAAAGCGGTAAAAGCAGCTTATGATAATGCTAATAGTAAATTGGCAAAAAACCAAAATGGTGCAGATATCCCAGACAAAAATGCTTTTGTG
>NZ_RCWB01000066.1 GCF_018448885.1 Photorhabdus caribbeanensis | reverse complement strand
GTTTTGGCGCGCACAGCGAAACCCTGCCTGCCGGTCCCAAACGCAGTCAGTTTGAGGAAGATGCCGATACCGATATCGCGGTGCTGGAAACCCAGCTGTCACGCCTGCATATCAAGGAAAACGCGACCCCGGTCCAGCCTAAACGTCAGCCTTTGCCGGCGACTTTACCCCGTGAAGATATCCGGCTGGCGCCGGAGACGGAGAGCTGCCCGGATTGCGGTTATGCCCTGCGCTTTTTGCGTGATGAAATCAGTGAGCGACTGGAATACCGTCCGGCCACGTTTATCGTCCGGCGCTATATCAGCCCGCAGTACAGCTGCGCGCGCTGTCAGTGTGTGCATGCTAAAGCCCAGCCCGCCCATCTTATTGAAAAGGGCCTTCCAGAGCCGGGGTTGCTGGCTCAGGTGGTGGTCGCCAAATATCGTGACCACCTGCCGCTCTACCGTCAGCAGCAAATCTATGCCCGCAGCGGTGTAACCCTGGCCCGCAGCACCCTGTCGGACTGGGTGGGGCAGGTGGCTGTGGCGTTGCAACCGTTAGCCGATGCCCTGAAGCAGACGCTGCTGACGTCCCCGGTGCTGCATGCCGATGAGACGCCGTTGCCGATACTGGCCCCGGGAAAAGGCCAGACCCAGCGGGCTTACCTGTGGACGTCTGTCACCGGCCCCGATACCTCGCCCGCAGTCGTGTACTATGAGCTGCATCCCGGCCGCAGTGGCCGTTATGCCCAGAGCCTGCTGAAAGACTGGTCGGGCGGCACGTTGGTGACGGATGATTATGCCGGTTACAACGCGCTGCATGCCCGGGCGGATATCACCGAAGCGGGTTGCCGGGCTCACGCCCGCCGCAAATTCTTTGACCAATACAAAGCGAGCCAAAGTCCGGTGGTGAAACAGGCGCTGGATGGCATTCGCGACCTGTACAGGCTGGAGCGAAAAATCAAACACCGGCCGCCGGATAAACGGCGTCAGTGGCGACAGCGTTATGCCCGGCCGTGGCTGGATGAGTTCCGGTCCTGGTTGCAGACGATGCAGACCCAAACGGCCCCCCACTCTGGGTTACGCAAAGCGATAGATTACACGCTGAAGCGCTGGCCGGCGCTGGTGTGTTATCTGGATGACGGCCGGGTGCCGATAGACAACAACCGGGCGGAGAATGCGGTCCGGGGTGTGGCACTTGGCCGAAAGAACTGGCTTTTTGCGGGCTCGCTCTGCGCGGGGCAACGTGCCGCCATGATAATGAGCCTGCTGGAAACGGCCAGAGCCAACGGACATGAGCCCTGGGTCTGGTTACGTGATGTCCTCAGTCGGCTGCCTGTCTGGCCGAACAGTCGGTTGAATGAGCTGCTGCCCTGGCCTGAGAATCCCTTCCGTTAACATCCCATTTTGTTGTTATCTGACAACGCAAGGTGAGTCCACCGGAACATTACTAAAAAGCCGGAAGATCATGGGGATCTTCCCGGCTTTTTTATATCTATAATAAAGTTAATGTATTAATAAAGAGTCATTCATCACATAAACATTCTAAAAGACATTTCCTACAAACTGAAAATATTTCCCTATCAATCTCTTTGATTAATAACCTGTCATTCATTTCATGAAGATGCTTATGTCTATCTTTCAAAATAACCTTGTTTTCAGTTACGTTAGGAAAGTATTTTTCGAACATATCATTATCAATCCATATTTCACTGGAATTTTCTACCGAATCTATATATATTTTTTTTATATCTTTTGTCTGGATACTTTCTCTGCGATCAATTAATTCTGCAATTCGTTTAGAAACAGAAAAAGTATGCGGCATGTCATGTTTATCACAATATAAAAACATATTATTCTCCTGGTTTTTGGCATTTTTTCATATTTTTCAACAAGAATTTAAACTGTCCCCCTGCTTCATTGGGAACATCCATTCCTCCTGCCTTTAATACTTCCATAACATGGGTCACACAACTTCTCGTTTTTGTGTCATACAGCGGTCCTACTTTTTCTAGAACAGATTTTTGGAAATCCAATGCAGCTTTTCCATTTGGTAATTCAAATACACCTATCTTATCAACAGGGACATTTTGTATCCCCCGCGTACTGATTTTTGTTTGTGATGGCCCATTTGGACCGAGTCCACCAAACTGATGTGTATGTATTGTTTGACCACCAAATTCAATCTTTACTGAATAATGTCCAAAACTATTACCGGGGCCTCGATTATCATGCCACAACACAGTTGCTATTCCTTTTTCTGGAGTCAATCCCAAAGGATCAAACCAAGATGTCGGATTTTCCACATAGGCATAATGGTTAGCGCCTCCCTCTAACCCAATCGGGTCGGCACTCAGGTAACAACAGCCTTCCAGCAAATAATAGCGGAACCGGTTATAGCATAAACCACTTTCCTCATCAAAAATTTGGCCGGCAAATCTGAGGCCCGGGTCCAGTTGCGGGTTCTCGCCGTGTCTGCCCAGCCGCAGGCCATACAGAGACTGCTTCGGCCGCCGCCACACCGTTTACCCGTCGGGTCGAACAGTGCCAGCGGCTCGCCGGTCGGGGCGCTAATAACCAATTTTGCGGGTTAAGGGGAAAGCATGAGATGACAATAGCCATTGAACATTTGCAGGACATTCAGTTAACCCACCTTGAAGCGCTGGCCTTAGCCCAACTGGTTAAGCGGCTGAACTGGGTGGAGATACGCGCCTGTGCGGTTGATGACACGGAAGCCTGGGTTATCAAGGTTGCGATAGGGCGGCTCCAGTCGATACTGGCGTATCACGGATATTCTCCACGGTAAGAAAGAAGCCAGCCGGAAGCGATTCCGGCTTTTTACTGTTTCAGAGATAAAACAGAATAAAATATCTTAAATGTAGCTTATATATATATTTACTATGAATTTTATATTTTTCTGTATTATTTCTTTGTTTATCTTATTATTTATTTTATATTTTTGTGATTTTAAATTATATATTTAATATATAGGTCAATATTTTCATCTTGTTAGTAATAATGGCTGTCTCGTATAATGAAAATACCTTTTATTTTTATGCGAGCCAGCCATAAAATAAATCAACTCATTGTTGGCTATATATTATATTATAAAAAAAGGCTTCATTTTTTGTTGGTTTTTTAATATATTTTTGTAACTCCGTTTTAAACAAGAACTCTTCTTTTACATGAAAGTTCCTTTTTACTATTGCTGTTAAAATATCTGAGAATATTCTATCATCTTTAATAATTTTCTTTAGCTTCATGATATTCATTGAATTATCCCTCAAGATATAATATGAATAATTCATAATAATCATATTAGATATAAATAAATTATTGGTAGATTGCCACTTATTTGTCACTTCCACTAATGACGATACTATTTTTTTATAGTTGTTTTTATAGGTCTTCACAAAAACAGAAGGATCTATTAAATGTAAGTTATAATCATTTAACTTTACAACCTCTTCTATATCTCTTGGTTTTGTCAGTAAATCAATTACATCTAATTGAAATTCTTTAATCAAAAGTAGTAAGTTTAACTCTTTATTTTCTTCCTCCTGCAAAGTGTCATATATGAGATTTATCACACTGGAAAGTTTGGTTTTTTCCCCATCATGAGAATAAAAGAATATATCACCCTCCTCAATTTTAAATCTCGTATATGAGTCATAATCCATGCTTAATTCAAAAAGAAGAAAACGAAACATAAAATTTTTTGTTTCATCATCTATACTATGGTCATGATCGCCATTACAACAAGCTAATTGCAGGACATAATAAAATATAAATAAATCCTGATTCATTCTTTCTCTATTATTAATTTGAAACAGATAGGCGAATTTGGAAAGTATTAATATGATCGATTCATATTCCACCTCATTGAACCCTTTCTCAATAAATTTTTTCTTCAATTTTTTCAATGATACAAGGTCATGCCAGCGAATAAAATTAACGGTACTACCGTTACTTTTTTTCGCTCCAATCAAAAAAACATCTTCTTCATCTTCTATATAGAAGAGATCATCAAACTCTTTCTTACAGGATCTGACATTAAGAAAGTTTTCTAGTTTGTACGAGAATATATCATAAATATTCATTTTATGGTTTCGGACATTTTTTCCACTTACCATCTTTTCCTCTGGTTTCTATTTGAATTGATTTAATAGTTGCGTTGAATTTATCCAAAATTTTAAAACCTATTCCTTTTGCTTTAGGTTCGTTAATTTTTGATAGAACTCCATCTTTAAGTCCTGTTTCTTTATAATCGACTTTAGCTATATCTGTATGCTTGTTAAGTATATCTACACCATCTTGTTTGACAGTAATAACCGCACGATATTTTTCTTTGCCCGGGTTGTATCCTGGGTTGCTATCGTGGTTTACCCAAACAGCTTTTTCGCCGTCTTTATGAGGAATAAGCCCCCCTTTTCCACCTCTGGCTGCCATTGAACGTTGAGCCTCTAGTTGACTCATGTACCGAATGATTTCGTCTTGCTTCAAGCCGAGCGGGTCAATCCATCCGGTAGGATTTTGCACATAGCTATAGGTATTCTCACCACCCCAGAGGCCGGTTGGATCGGGGCTGAGGTAGCACGCCGCTTCCGGCAAATAATAGCGGAACCGGTTATAAAATAAACCACTTTCTTCATCAAAAAGTTGTCCGGCGAATCTCAGGCCCGGGTCCAGTTGCGGGTTTTCGCCGTATCCGCCCAGCCGCAGCCCGTACAGGGACTGCTTCGGCCGCCGCCACACCCGTTTACCCGTCGGGTCGAACAGCGCCAGCGGCTCGCCGGTCGGGGCGCTGACCGCATACTGAGTCTCCACTTCCCCGGCCATCAGTTCCACCCGGTTGTCCAGATTAAGCGTAAACTGCTGCGTCTGCTGCGCCACCAGTTCCCAGCCGTCAAACACCAGATGGCGGATCATTTTCAGCCGGCCGTGCTGATATTCGCGGATTTCTGCTGGCACGTCGCCATCCCACACATACGTGGTCCGCTTACCGCTCTGGATACACCGTTTTTCTGTCCGCCGTCCGAAGGCGTCATAGCGATATTCCCACGCTATCCCGTCCGGGGTAATCAGCCCGGTTAGCTGATTCTGGCTGTTCCACCGGTATTTCGTCAGCGCCAGCCGACACCCTTCCGCTAAAAACTGTTTCTCCTGCATGCGGCCGACCCGGTCGTAAACAAACCGGTGCGAGCCCACTCAGTTCAGGCGGTGGCCCTCCTGATAGAGGGTTTCCCCCATAATCTCCTGCACCCCGTCAAACCGTCTTGACGGGTACCCCGTTTCATCAGTAATACTCCGGTCATCTCACCTTGACAAAAAAAGCGATTTTTAAGCAAAGCGATTCTCAGGCCAGGGGAGCAGCTCATTCAACCGATTGTTCGGCCAGACAGGCAGGCGACTGAGGACATCACGCAACCAGACCCAGGGCTCATGTCCGTTGGCTCTGGCCGTTTCCAGCAGGCTCATTATCATGGCGGCACGTTGCCCCGCGCAGAGCGAGCCCGCAAAAAGCCAGTTCTTTCGACCAAGTGCCACACCCCGGACCGCATTCTCCGCCCGGTTGTTGTCTATCGGCACCCGGCCGTCATCCAGATAACACACCAGCGCCAGCCAGCGCTTCAGCGTGTAATCTATCGCTTTGCGTAACCCAGAGTTGGGGGCCGTTTGGGTCTGCATCGTCTGCAACCAGGACCGGAACTCATTCAGCCACGGCCGGGCATAACGCTGCCGCCACTGACGCCGTTTATCCGGCGGCCGGTGTTTGATTTTTCGCTCCAGCTTGTACAGGTCGCGAATGCCATCCAGCGCCTGTTTCGCCACCGGACTTTGGCTCGCTTTGTATTGGTCAAAGAATTTGCGGCGGGCGTGAGCCCGGCAACCCGCTTCGGTGATATCCGCCCGGGCATGCAGCGCGTTGTAACCGGCATAATCATCCGTCACCAACGTGCCGCCCGACCAGTCTTTCAGCAGGCTCTGGGCATAACGGCCACTGCGGCCGGGATGCAGCTCATAGTACACGACTGCGGGCGAGGTATCGGGGCCGGTGACAGACGTCCACAGGTAAGCCCGCTGGGTCTGGCCTTTTCCCGGGGCCAGTATCGGCAACGGCGTCTCATCGGCATGCAGCACCGGGGACGTCAGCAGCGTCTGCTTCAGGGCATCGGCTAACGGTTGCAACGCCACAGCCACCTGCCCCACCCAGTCCGACAGGGTGCTGCGGGCCAGGGTTACACCGCTGCGGGCATAGATTTGCTGCTGACGGTAGAGCGGCAGGTGGTCACGATATTTGGCGACCACCACCTGAGCCAGCAACCCCGGCTCTGGAAGGCCCTTTTCAATAAGATGGGCGGGGTGGGCTTTGGCATGCACACACTGAGAGCGCGCGCAGCTGGACTGCGGGCTGAGATAGCGCCGGACGATAAACGTGGCCGGACGGTATTCCAGTCGCTCACTGATTTCATCACGCAAAAAGCGCAGGGCATAACCGCAATCCGGGCAGCTCTCCGTCTCCGGCGCCAGCCGGATATCTTCACGGGGTAAAGTCGCCGGCAAAGGCTGACGTTTAGGCTGGACCGGGGTCGCGTTTTCCTTGATATGCAGGCGTGACAGCTGGGTTTCCAGCACCGCGATATCGGTATCGGCATCTTCCTCAAACTGACTGCGTTTGGGACCGGCAGGCAGGGTTTCGCTGTGCGCGCCAAAAC
>NZ_RCWB01000065.1 GCF_018448885.1 Photorhabdus caribbeanensis | reverse complement strand
CCAATATTCATATTTAAGGGTTGAAAATATTCTCAGGCTAATTATTTATTTGTGGCGGTAGGAAATATTGACACGTTAAACACGGGTAATGAGCAATGTAAGACTAAAGCAATTTCATATTGCTATGTTACTGTCAATGACGACAAGAATCACATTGCTTTAGCTAGGTAAGTTTCAACTGTTTAAAAAATACTTTGCAGGAGAAATAACAATGGATAACTATTATGATGTTTTGATTATTGGCGCGGGTGTTGCCGGTATTGGTACAGCATGTCATTTAACAAGGAAATGTCCTGATCAGAAGTTTATTATCTTAGAACGTCGCCAGAGGATAGGCGGTACTTGGGATTTATTTCGCTATCCCGGCATTCGCTCAGATTCAGATATGATGAGCTATGGCTATGAATTCCGCCCCTGGACAGACACCAGTATTTTTGCCGATGGTCCCTCAATCAGAAGTTATGTCAATGCAACGGCAAAAGAGTATGAAGTTGATAAGAAAATAGAGTTTGGGCTAAAAATTACTCATACTGACTGGTCAAATGCGACTCGCCAGTGGACCGTTACCGCGATTGACGAAATCAGTGGGGAAACTCGGCAATTTACCTGTCGCTTTCTCATCTCTGCAACAGGTTATTACAACTATGATGAACCTTATTTACCTAAATTCCCCGGTATTGAAGATTTTAAAGGCCCGGTAGTTCATCCTCAACTCTGGCCTGAAGAGTTGGATTACAAAGGAAAACGGGTTGTTGTCATTGGTAGTGGCGCAACAGCAGTTACTTTACTGCCGGCAATGGCACATGATACTAAACATATTACGATGCTACAGCGCTCTCCCAGTTATATCTTTTCAATGCCTGGCAGGGATAAGATGGCAGAGCTTTGCAAAGGCATTATTCCACAGCGCTGGATTTACACATTGAGTAGAAAGCGCAATCTTTTTCTATTTAGCTTAATTTATAAAATAAGCCGACATTTACCTACATTATTGAAATCGTTTTTACTGGCATTGGCTCGCAAGCGTGTCGGCCCAGATTTTGACATGAAGCACTTGACGCCAAAATACATGCCGTGGGATGAACGGCTCTGTCTTATTCCCAGCAATAACCTATTTAAGGTACTAAAAGAAGGTAAAGCTTCTATCGTTACTGACCATATTGTACGTATAACTGAAAACAGTATCTTATTAAAATCGGGCGAGGAATTACCCGCAGATATTATTGTTACAGCAACTGGGCTGAAATTACATTTTCTTGGTGGAATTGAACTCTCTATTGATGGGCAAAAGCAACAAAGCCATGATCGCATGCTTTATAAGGGAACGTTGATACAGAATATCCCTAATATTGCCTGTTTGTTTGGTTATATCAATAACGCCTGGACATTGAAAGTTGATCTATCTGCGGATTATATCTGCCGTTTATTAAACGAAATGAAGCGTCGCGATGCTGCCGTTGTAACACCACATGCTCAGCCGGGTGAGATGCAGGAGGATGAACATATTTTTGGCGCTTTGCGATCTGGTTACGTAAAACGCGCAAACGACTCGCTTCCTCGTCAGGGATATAGTCCAAATTGGCAGACTCCACATGATTACAAAAAAGATAAACAAGTTTTGGGACAGCCTGTCGATGATGCCGCGTTGAAATGGTCATAACCGCACGAAATTAAAAAATCAGTGGCTATATATCCTATTGATTTCAAAATGCATCGCGGCGGCAAGGGAGCGAATCCCCGGGAGCATAGATAACTATGTTACCGGGGTGAGTACAGCCAACAAAGAAGCAACTTGAAAGATGACGGGTATATTTATTATTACCAGCCCGTTATCATCAACGGGCAGTGAATTGTTATTAATTAGATTTCAGAAATGAAATTAAGGTTAAAATCGCAATATCACATTCCTAAATATCTTAAGTCGCATTCTATTTTAAATGGTAACTCATTTATTCTCGGAATAAAGGTAGCCAGGTTTATTTTTTTACTGTTTACTGATAATGAGTATTCAAAATGGGAATAATCTACTTATCCCCAACACCATAAAACTAATGACGCTTTATTACCCATATCTTCGACAGCCAAGAGAAAACTAGCCCAGATATCGCGCCAAAAATATAGCCTTCTGTTGAAATATTCTCTTGCCACGGTAACAGGCCAAACACAATCCTCATAAGCCAAAAATCCATCCGCTGGCGCCAATATAAATAACCGAACGTCCAAATAACCAAACTAATATTCCGCCCATAAAGATAATAAACAGGCTGGCTATCACATATCATATAGGAGGATAAATTTAAAAACGTTTTCACTTTCTCAAGCAACTGCCACATATACTGACAGCCATGATTTCGTGTCACCGTTTCATGCAAGGATTGCCACAGACGCTCAATTTTATTCAGCCGGGGAGAATAAACAGGTAAAAACAATAGGTTAAATTTAGGGTGACGGGCCAGCCAATCACTGATCAGTCGGCTTTTATGAATACTGTAGTTATCCAAAATAAGAACAAAAATGCCGATCTTGAATATCGGCATTTTACTGTGAAAGAGAAGATGAATTTAATGCTTTAACATTTCAATTTTATCCCGGCTCAGTCCGGTACTGGTGACAATAATGTCCAAACTCACGCCATGCCGTAATAAGGCACAAGCCGTTTCCAGTTTACCTTCTTCTCGGCCTAGCTCAATACCTTGCTTGATACCTCGCTCAAGCCCTTTTTGTTCAAGCTGTTCTGCAATAGTCATCAACATCGTTTCATGCTCCGGAGATTGTTACTTCAGTCTGACCGGTTTCAGCTTCGCCGGGAAAACGTAAAAGTCCCTTGTATAGCCATCATCCTGAATAAGAACAAAAATGCCGAGCTTGAATATCGGCATTTTACTGTGAAAGAGAAGATGAATTTAATGCTTTAACATTTCAATTTTATCCCGGCTCAGTCCGGTACTGGTGACAATAATGTCCAAACTCACGCCATGCCGTAATAAGGCACAAGCCGTTTCCAGTTTACCTTCTTCTCGGCCTAGCTCAATACCTTGCTTGATACCTCGCTCAAGCCCTTTTTGTTCAAGCTGTTCTGCAATAGTCATCAACATCGTTTCATGCTCCGGAGATTGTTACTTCAGTCTGACCGGTTTCAGCTTCGCCGGGAAAACGTAAAAGTCCCTTGTATAGCCATCATCCTGAATAAGAACAAAAATGCCGAGCTTGAATATCGGCATTTTACTGTGAAAGAGAAGATGAATTTAATGCTTTAACATTTCAATTTTATCCCGGCTCAGTCCGGTACTGGTGACAATAATGTCCAAACTCACGCCATGCCGTAATAAGGCACGAGCCGTTTCCAGTTTACCTTCTTCTCGGCCTTCTTCTCGGCCTTCTTCTCGGCCTTCCTCTCGACCTTCCTCTCGGCCTAGCTCAATACCTCGCTTGATACCTTGCTTGATACCTCGCTCAAGCCCTTTTTGTTCAAGCTGTTCTGCAATAGTCATCAACATTGTTTCATGCTCCGGAGATTGTTCAATCAGTTGATGGACAAAGTGTGAGAGATCCAGCGTATGCCCATTCAGTAAAATATAGCGTAACACCACATTGCGCTGCTCGGTTGTATTATACCCTGCATTCAAGAGTTCCACCAATTGGAGGACCCATTCCTGCATATCCCGGCAGCGAATATGTTTTTGCACCAGTTCCATCAGGGCAACCCCTTTATGCGTCAGGATTTCTTCATCGCTGAGTACACTGACGTCCACCAACGGAAACGCCTGGCAGTACAAGCGGGCAGCCTGTTCAGGGAACGTAAAACAATCCAGCCACCGGTTTGAGTAAGGATAAGGACGAACCTCACCATGATAAAACAGCAAAGGCACCACCAAAGGGAGTTCAGTATGGCCTTTTTTCAGGTGCGCCGTCATAGCTGACATGGCATAACCCATCAACCGCCAGGCCATCAATGGGTCAGGAGTGGACTGATGTTCAATCAGACAATAGACATAGCCCTGCCCCCGAGCCGTTTCAACCGAGTACAGCACATCACTGTGCAGTTGACGTAAATGCCGATCCACAAAGCTGCCGGGTTCCAGTTTCAATGTGGCTAAATCACACAACAACTGGATCTCTTCGGGCAGATAAAGGGATAGAAACTCTCTGGCCGTTTCAGGTTGCGTTAAAAAATACTTAAATAACGAGTCATGGTGAGGCCGTTTTTCTTTCTTTGCCACAATCTGTTTCTCTGTCTTATCAGTTAGTCATTACCATTCATTGTCAAGGTATATACCCGTCATCTTTCAAGTTGCCTCTTTGTTGGCTGCACTCACCCCGGTAACATAGTTCTCTATGCTCCCGGGGATTCACTCCCTTGCCGCCGCGATGTATCTTGAAATCCATAAGGTATAGTATTTCTACCAAGTCACAAAAAACATTGTCTCAGATTTCCTCAGGCAAATCTTTACCGAATGCATTAATAGAAGAGCCTAAAGAATCAAATATCAGAAAAGGAAAAATGAGAAAACATTATATTTACAATAATTAATTTATGAAAGACATTCATTTCAATGAGTTTTTAACTTTCATTCGCATAATAATAATCCCTTTATCAAAATATAGATTATTTATATTTCCGTTAATCTTAGATGTTCAGATCGAAAAAATTGGACTGAGTTCCATACAGATGTTCTATTACTTCTAAACATTATTTATATTAAACCATTAATTTATTAAATTTGTAACCTTCATGTTAATAAAAATTAAGTTTTACTTCCCCATCACAATTAAATAATTTAACTTAGTAAACAAATCGATAAATTCGATTTTTTCACAGTTCAAAATAGAAGTATCGGGAATTAAGCAAAGGAAACTTTAGTTATATATTCATTGTCAGGAACAAGAAACAAATCCTCAGCCTTTCTTCAACAACCTTTAATATTCATAATTAACCAAATCAAGTGTTAATCACTATTTTTAGGATTACAAAAAGTTAATAATTTAGCTTATTTTAATAACCTATTCTGATATAACCCAGAAAGTTATGAAACAAAATAATTAATCTAGGGTAATTTCAGTGTCATACTCATTGTTAAAAATAAACCATAAACCTTTAAGGATAAACGATGGCTGATATACTTAAATATGGCGATACAGTAAGAATATTAAATGGTTACAATAACTGGCAAGGGGGATATCTCAGTACATATGGAGGTAATGACATACCAGGAGCAAAACATAGCGTATTAACTGTAGCTCCCTCTTTTTCTGATCTAGGAGGAATATGGCGAATAAAATCAGGAACAGGAAAGGCTATCGGCAGTGAAATAATTAATGATGATATTATTTTACTTCATAATCTGTCTTTCTGCGATGGTGGTTACTTGGGATATTATGATGGTCCAAATCAACCAGTACCAAGTGGAGAAATACACCCGATAATCACATCAGATATAAATACTTATTCTCCAAAAACATTAGAATGGATTGTTTATTGCGAGACTCCTTATTCCATAAACGGAAATATCATAGAAGGAGCAATTATCACCTTACATAATCGATGGGGGAATAAAGGTTTCCTTAATAGTTATGGTAATGCCAACAAACCAAACACGTTATATGGTGTATCTCTTTCTGGTAATAGCACTCGTAAAACAATTAAGGTAGAGCAGTGGAAAATGGAAAAAATTAATGATCCTTGTCCGCCTACCAACCCCTCAAATTGCGGTGGAGAATGTGGTACCAATGACACCGGTAAACACTGTTTCCAATTACCTAAAAATATTCAATTTGGCCTGACAGCTTACAATAATACGAACATTCAGCAAACGGTAAAAGTGTATATTGACGATCTTCTGGTAGACACATTAACCGGTAAAGTAACAAATAATTTGATGGCGACCAAAACCTACACATCAGGCACAGGCAAAGTTTGTATTGGAATTGAAGGAGATGGCAAAGCTAGCAAACTGCGTTATTTCGATAACACCCTTGATGGAAAACCGGGAACAGCCATTATCGGCGCTGAAAATGACGCCAATAATAATTACAATGATTGCGTGGTAATATTAAATTGGTCGTTGGTGTGAATTAAAAGCACTTTGGTAAATTTCACCAAAATAAAATTAATTTAACTAATGTAAGTTACCCTTTTGAATCAATTAGAAATGTAATTCAAAAGAATTGAAATTATATTTCTTAATATTACTCTTGTTCAATTTTATTTGAAAATAAAATTTTAAGCTATAATCACCATAAAGGAGATGTAATAATGAATACAAATACCTATTTATTTCTTAACTCGGAAAATATTAAATATTATGATGACCCACAAATCAACAAAGGGGATACTCCCCAACTTATCAGTAAAGACTGGCCTAACCTTCCTGTCGAGTTTCAACGACATATTGACGATGTGATTAATTTAAATGGTTATTTATACTTCTTTAAAGGCTCACAATATCTTAAATTCGATATCGCAAAAGCTCAGGTAAGTGAGGGACCAAGACACATTATAGAAGGATGGCCTGGATTGAGAGGCACCGAATTTGAAAATGGGATAGATGCAGCTACCGAGTTTGTCGATACAAAACGAGATATTGTCTGTTTCTTCAAAGGGCGAGACTGTATTGATTATACTGTCAGTTCACACACGATTAGTAAAAAAACTATTTCAGAGAGATGGAGAGCTACCGGCAAGTACGCAGGATTCAGTGAAAATTTGGATGCAGTTATTCTATGGAAGAATATTGCAGGTTCTCTTATTTACCTTTTCAAAGACAGTCATTATATCCAATATAATACGCAATCTAACACTATTGATATTGAACCAAGACTCATCCAAACTTATTGGCCTGGCGTCACTTTTAATAAAGTTCAAGCAGCAGTATCAATTGATCCCGATTTATTAGGCAGTGACCGAGGCAATAATGGAAGTTGTGGCGGAACCTGTGGCACCAATGACACCGGTAAATACTGTTTCCAATTACCTCAAAGTATTCGATTTGGCCTGACAGCCTATTCTAATACCGATATTCATCGGCAGACGGTAAAAGTCTATATTGACAATCTTCTGGTAGATACATTAACCGGCAAAGGAACAGATAATCTAATGGCGACTAAAGCCTATACATCCGGTACAGGCAAAATCTGTATTGAGATTGAAGGCGATGGTAAACCCTGCAAGCTCCGTTA
>NZ_RCWB01000064.1 GCF_018448885.1 Photorhabdus caribbeanensis | reverse complement strand
TATTCGCGGATTTCCGCCGGCACGTCGCCGTCCCATAAGTCTGGCGGATCCTGATGTCATCATACTGACGGGCAGACTTTTCCCATTGATTTAACAGCCTTTTTCTTCACCGCTTTTTCCCACCCTGTTAAAGAACATATCAACTCGCCCCGACGGGCACTTTGCCGATTTTAGCTCACTTTTTCCCCGATGTCATAATCGGGTTTTGGCCCGCTTTTTCTGCCGGAACCAGGTTTTATCGATAACCCGGGGCGGCGGGGCAGCTTGCCTGCGCCGCTGACGCGGGTTGGCCGGGCGCGGGCCGGCGAGGCCCGCAGGTGAAGCTTTTCAGCGGGGAGCCCCCGCCCGCGGGGGCGGACGGGGCGGAGATGGCGAGTACGGTAACGAGCGAGGAGCCTGCGACTGCGAGCCGGACGCAGCCAGCGCAGCAGGGTTGGGCGGGGGCAATAAACCGCGGCCAGCTTGCTGGCCTGCCTTCCGGGCGGTTGACCTTGACGGACTGACCGACAACGGGTTAAGGCAGATTTTCGCCCCGGAGCCGCCACGGATGGCGGCGACTGCGGCGGTGGGATTTTGCATTGAGGCTGACAGCAGCGGGCGCAGCCCGGTGCGCCACGGGGGCTAAGCGGCCCCACCCGGCGGCCAGCCGCGCACCGGGGTTGAGGTGGCCGCGCAGCGCCCGTGGGTGGGTGGCGCCGACATAATGTTTGTTAAGCGCGGCGGGCCGTTCAGGCCCATTGCGCTTAATGTCACATTATGTTGAATGGCGGCTGACCGGCAACGACGGTCACAGAGAACGCCGGGGTTCAGCGCCGGGCGGCCGGCATTTACTGCCGGGCACGCCGTAGGCAGGGAGGCAGTCTGTGCGCAGGGACGCGCGCAGTCTGCCTTTCACCTTTCCCACGCGATTAACAGAGAGCCTGCTAACTTTCGGACTGTCCAGCCGCACTCAGGTTTCAGACCGGCTTCGCGCTGTCCGGCTTGTCGTTATTTGCCTGCCTGTCGTCTGGCGGCGTTGCCTGCTTTGACTGCCGTTCTGCCGGGTGGGTCTGCTCATGCACTTCCTTTAAGTGACCGATAGCCACCCGTGTATAGATTTGGGTGGTTTCCAGACTCGCATGCCCTAATATCGCCTGGATGTGCCGGGTATCGGCCCCGTTGTCCAGCATCTGGGTTGCCATTGAGTGCCGGAACAGGTGACAGGCTCCGGCTTTCTCCAGTTGCGCTTTTTGGCGAATGCTGGCCCCCGTCAAATGGGTGAGTCTGTCACGTGACATCTGTCGGCCATTGAGGGTGATAAACAGGTGGCCGCTGTCATGGCGGTGGGCCAGTCGGGGCCGCACGTGGTCAAGGTAGCGTTGTAACCAGTGCAGGGCTTGTTCCCCGATGGGCACTACCCGGTCTTTACGGCCTTTGCCCTGTCTCACCAGCAGTACGCCGCGCCCAAAGTCGATGTCGCTTAACCGCAGGTTGGACAGTTCCATCCGCCGGATACCGCTGCTCCACAGCACTTCAAGGATGGCCCGATTTCTTAAGCCGGTCGGCCTGTTGATATCAATAGCCTGCAATACCGTCTGCGTTTCGTCCTCGCTCAGCACCTGAGCGGGCAGGCGTTTGTCTCTTCGGGGCAGCACCAGTTCCTCAGCCGGGTTGTACAGGATGTACTGGCGTTGTCGCAGCCAGCGGAACCAGACCCGGAGGTCACTCAGCCGTTTTGACTGCGTGCTGACGGCCAGCGGGTTGCCGTCGGCTTTACGATAGGCTCTCAGCCAGGACTGATAACTTTCCAGTAACGGCGGACTGACTTGCGGGGCGGACATGACCCCCCGGGCTTCACACCAGTTAACGAACGGCAGCAACCGTTCCTGATAGCCGGTCAGCGTCCAGACGCTGTAGTGTCTGGCGGTCAGGCAGTCCAGATAGGCTTCAAGCTGCTGGCGTAATGTGGTGAGATGCGCAGGGCGTGTAGAAGCGATGGTCTGAGTCATGATGGGGTTTCCTGTAAGGTACATGGATTGTTGTTATGGGGTAATCATTGACTACGATACGATGCGGTTTTTCTTTATTGCCTGCCGGAACAGGGCTTTTTCCTTTACCCCGACCGATTTGGCGTCGGGGCCTTGTATGGCCGGCCTCTGGGGAGATTAATGCTGTCCGACTGGTCCCCGACCTGCCCACGACAGGCGGGCGACCGTCTGAGTGATAACCCCGACCGGACGGCATCATACGCCGGCTTTCAGGGCGCTATCAGACCGCACAGGTGCGCCGTGTCGTTATCTTCACCGTCGAACAACAGTTCATAGACGAACGTCAGTCCGCGCCGGTGCAACAGCAGGTATTCCATTTCGACCAGCCGTGACAGATGGATTTTTAGCTGGGTATCGCCCCACTGGATGGCGTCACGCAACAGTTTGCGGGTGAACAGCCACTCATGGCGCGGCTGCCCGCTGGCTTTTACCCAGGCTTGTATCAGCAGCAACAGTTTGCGGGTCTGGGGCGGCATCTCATCCAGCGTGCGGCCTAATATCTCGTGGGCCAGCCGGTTCGCCAGACGGATATCTTCTTTGGCGACTTCGATATATTCAAGCCGTTTGCCCCGGTGTTCCGCGGTCTTCACCTCGCGCTGGTGCTGATGCAGCAGCGCGATACTTTGTATCAGGGTGAGATATTTCATGTGGTCGCGTCGGGTGCGGGTTTTATCGCTCATGAACGTCAGTTGTGACGCATAAGGATTAACCACATTGAGCGGGCGTAACAGCCGCTGGGCGTTTTGATGCAGTTCGGTGATATACGCCTTTTCATTCTCGGCCAGTAAACCTTCGAGGGTCTGCTTATGACGTTGCAAGGCGTGGATAGCTTCGGTCTGTTCCCGCGATTCGTTCACGGTCAGGACTAAACAGCGATTTAACAGCTCTTCATCGACATCAATCGCCGTGGTGGTGAGCATCAGCATCACCGGTCCTTTCACTGTGTACTGTTTGGTGACCAGATTCCCGCTGGCGTCGTCTTTACCGGTGCTGGCAATGGTCAGTTCGCCGTCGCTTTGCAGCAGCTTAAGCGCATAGGCGGCCTGCCGCACCCCTTCCTCTTCGGCAATGGCTAAGATTTTATGCTGGAGATTGGTTTCCCCCAGATAGAACAGACTCTGGCCGGTCATAGCGCTGTATTGCAGCCGTTCCTCTTCCGGTATCAGATTGAGGACGGCATCCATTAAGCTGCTTTTACCGGCCGCCGAACTGCTTTGTATCAGCACCGCCAGCGGACGGTCCAGCTTGCGACTGACGGCGGCTAAGTAACCGGCCAGCAGGTTAGTGGATTCGCCCACCACGCCACAGGCGGCTAAATCAGCGGTGACGCGCTCGCTCAGTTGCGGGTCTTGCAGCAGCGCCAGCGCCGCGGCCCGCTGGTCCTCACTGAGTTCGGGAACCGGTCGGGTGGCTGTCTGCTCGCCGACACCGACCTGTTGACACTGTTCCAGTACCAGCAACACCTGTCCCAAAGCCCGGCGCAGGTCACTTTCGGCCAGTCCCAGTTCGGTGGCGGCCAGCCGCGCATACCCGCCCCGGCTGCGGGCGTTCATCATGTCCACGCTGTCGGCGAACATCACGCCGCTGTCGGTATCAGTCACCTGCGCATTGACTTTCATGACTGCGGCCCCGGCTCTGACCTGCGCCAGCCCGCGAACACACCAGCGCTGTGGGCCCAGTGAGACGATAATTTCACCGTTTGGCCCTGTCTCCCACACCACCCCGGGCAAAGACAGCGGTCTTGTCGCCCGCTCAGCGGCTGAAGCAACAGGGGGGTCCGTTGCCGGTGACGGCTGCGATGCCGGCTCGGCCGGTGCTGCGGTATCGGTTTCCTGCATCGGGTCAGCCATCGGCACCGCGCCATCGAGCAATAACCCGAATGCCGGTTCGGGCTCGGCGACCTGGCACAGATAGCCGTTGGCATCCATGTCCTCGGGGAACACCACCCGGAACACGGTAATGCCGGCGGCAGTCAGTTCGGCGGCCAGTTTCACCGCTGCCTCATTGCCGGCGGGGTCATTATCGAAGGCAATCAGCACCTGCCGGACCTGATGCCGTTGCAGTGCCTGCCAGTGGTCGGGGGTAAAGCCATTGACGCCGTAAGCCGCAGTGACGTTGCGGTAGCCTGCCACCCAGAACGACATGGCATCGATTAACGACTCACACAGGATAAGCGATTTGGACGCTATCATGGCGGCTTCATTCCACACGCCGCGGTGCTCGCCGGGCAGGTAGAGATGTTTTGGGGTGCCCGCCCGCAGGCGCTGGGTGATTTTCCGGCCGTAGATTTCCTGTACCTGCCCGTGGCTGTCGAGTACCGGTATCACGAGCGAGCCGCTAAAGTGTTCATGACCGGACTCCCGCATCAGACCCACCGCTTGCAACCGGGCCCGGATAGCGGCGCCGGCTTTCAGTTGTTTCTCCGGCAGCCGGTAAGCCAGGGTTCGGTTGGCAAAGCCGAGCTTAAAACCGGCGACTAATTCGGGATGATGTAACCGGCGTTTTTCCAGATAGGCCACGGCTTCGGGGGCGTTCAGCAGCGTATGATGGTAAAACTCCACCACCCGGCTGAGCAGCGCCTGCCGTCCGGCTTCGTCTTCGGCCAGCACGGTGGGTTCATTCGGCTGAACCAGCGGCGCGACAGCCGGATTATTCCCCAGCATCCCGCGCAGGTGCTCTGCCGCCCGCCGCAGGCTCAGGCGCTCGGTTTTCATTACCCAGTCCAGCACCGAACCGCCGGTGTTGCAGCCAAAACAGTGATAGAGGTTTTTTTCCGGGCTGAGGACCATTGACGGGGTTTTCTCCTGATGGAACGGGCACAGCAGCACGTAATCTTTGCCGCGTTTAATCAGCTTTCGCCCCTGTTGTTCCGCCACGGCGACTAAGGAGACGGCCGTTTTCAGGTGCTGCAATTCTGCTTCGGGTATCCGTGCCATTCGCTGTTCCTCCAAAAAAACCTGTCAAGATGAAAAGAGTAAAAATAACTCTGTTGCAGAGTACTCTAAAATAGAGTATTGTCAACTGCAAGATTAAAAACAGGGAGTATCCTCATGGCACGGTTAACTCACAGGCAGATACAGGCCATGAAGACGAAGGATGAGACATTCTTTAAAGAGCTGGGCGCACGGATTGCGCTGGCACGCAAAGAGCAACAACTCACTCAGCAACAACTGGCGGAACAGTTGGGGATTGCTCAGCAGACAATAGCGCATTATGAAGGCGGGCGACTAAAGGTGTCAGCGGCTCTTCTGCCATTATTGGCGCAGATATTGAATTTATCGTTGGATGAGTTGCTTGGATTGCCCTCGGTCAGGCGTAATAGTAAACGAGGACCCAGTTCCCGACTGGAACAACAGATTGAGATAATCAGTCAGTTACCAAAAGCCAGACAGAAGTTCGTTTCGGAGATGCTGGATACGGTAATTGGTCATAACAGAGAGTAAAGAGAGATAGCGCGACTGAGACAGGTTGCCCCCTGTCACAGCCGCTCACCACAAGCAACTAAGAAGGAGTTGAATGATGGCTAAGGCGCATTCTAAAGCAGAAGCGGCAGTAAATAAAGCCGTGAAAACAGAACGTTATTATACGGTGGGCTATGTGCCGAACGGGAATAAGGTCAACAACGCCACCCCGGCGATACACCTTAAGGGGCAGTGGCTGAGACAGGCGGGATTTAATACTGGCGGCCAGATTACGGTGAAGGTGATGGATGGTTGTCTGGTTCTGATTCCTGACAGTGAAGCCACGCAACAACAGCATCAGCAGTACCAGCGGCAACAGGCCCAACTGCGGGAGATTAAGCAGCAGATGCAGGCGCTGATAACCGGTTTTGCGGGTTAAGGGGAGAGCATGAGATGACGATAGCGATTGAACATTTACAGGACATTCAGTTAACCCACATTGAAGCGCTGGCCTTAGCCCAACTGGTTAAGCGGCTGAACTGGGCGGAGATACGCGCCTGTGCCGTGAATGACGAGGAAGCGTATCAGATTAAGGATGCGATCGCTAAGCTTCAATCTGCTCTGGCTTACCGTGGGTATTCGCCAAGATAGATCATAAATAAGGCCGGAAGCGATTCCGGCTTTTTGCTGTTTCAGAGAGAAAGCAGAATAAAATAGCAAAAATATACCCTATGTATATATTTACCATTAATCTTGTGTTTTTCTGTATTATTCCTTTGTTTATCTTCTTATTTATTTTATATTTTTGTGATTTTATATTATATATTTAATATATAAGGTCAACCCTGTAAAATATTTATTTTAAGCATAGAAATAACAAGGCCGGAAAGATCATGGATAGCTGTCTGGAGCTGATTTGGAAGTATAAGGCAGGATATTGAGTTAATTTTCTCATATTTATCGATTAAAATGCGATTTATATAAATATTCAGCCAAGATAGTCCTAATTAATTATCTTGGCTGACTTTTAGATATTTATATTCCTAAACTATAAATATCATTTGCTTCTTTGTCCGCTTCCTTATCCATTTCTACGCTACCTAAAGCCCCCAAGTCTAGGCTATAAATAATATCACTTTCCTTATCTTTTTCTGCACATATAAAGTAACCAAGATCACCATCTTGACCGATTAAAAAATAATTTGGCTCAACATCTTGAATGTTATATGTTTTATTTCTCTCAATAACATATTCACAATTATAAACATATATGTTTTCTTGATCTTTGCCGGTTATTTCAATATAAGGTTCATTTTGAATTTTCTCGGATAAAAACTTTCTATAAAAATTAGGTAATTTAATATTCAATTCTTTTTCAATAGAATTTAATTTCTCTAAAATATCTTCTTTCTTCATAAAATTTGCCTCTTAATAAATCTAGATATCAAAGAATGGATTGTTTTTATTCGCGCCTCTAAGCTTATCAAAATATTTATAAGCATCGCCAAGGGCTTTTCTTGCTTGAGCTTGAGGTACACCAGCATCAATCATCTCTCTATAACTTGTATGAAACTCCTCTTTTAATGTCTTGTCCCATCCTCCAGGCATCGCTCTCCTTGTCCTTTGTGCTGCACTGATTTGAGCATGAGGCATCCCAGAAGTTGAATGTAATAATGTGGCGGGCGCTGAATTTCTTCTATAGCCCTTTATGCGTTTTTTAGCCCAATGATCTTGTATTGGGTGATGACTCTGTACAAGATTATCAGCTTTAGTATTACTGTGACCTGGCGCTCTATTAACGCCCGGAGATAAATTACCATGCAAGTCTACATCACCAGCTTTATATCCGTGAGGGTTTTTACATTCTAACCCGAATGGGTCAACCCATCCGGTGGGATTTTGCACATAGCTGTAGGTATTTTCACCCCCTACGAGTCCAGCAGGATCCGGGCTGAGGTAGCACGCCGCTTCCGGCAAATAATACCTGAATCGATTATAAAATAAACCACTTTCCTCATCAAAAAGTTGCCCGGCAAATCTCAGGCCCGGATCGAGCTGGGGATTCTCGCCGTGTCCGCCCAGCCGCAGCCCGTACAGAGACTGCTTCGGCCGCCGCCACACCCGCTTGCCCTCCGGGTCGAACAGCGCCAGCGGCTCGCCGGTCGGGGCGCTGACCGCATATTGAGTCTGCACCTCCCCGGCCATCAGCTCCACCCGGTTGTCCAGATTAAGCGTGAACTGCTGCGTCTGCTGCGCTATCAGCTCCCAGCCGTCAAACACCAGATGGCGGATCATTTTCAGCCGGCCGTGCTGGTATTCGCGGATTTCCGCCGGCACGTCGCCGTCCCATAA
>NZ_RCWB01000063.1 GCF_018448885.1 Photorhabdus caribbeanensis | reverse complement strand
CGGCCGGAAGGAAACCGAATATGCCTGGCGGCGATAGCGCGGCGGTCCCACCTGACCCCATGCCGAACTCAGCAGTGAAACGCCGTAGCGCCGATGGTAGTGTGGGGTCTCCCCATGTGAGAGTAGGACACTGCCAGGCTTTCAATCCAGTGGAAACCCTCAGCGTAAGCTGGGGGTTTTTGCGTTTATACGACATGCGATGCATACGACAGTTGCTTTGGTGCCATAAACGTTACGATATTTGTCGACATTTGCTTTTGTTGACTATACCTTTATCTCTGGTGTCTTCACCATCTGCGGCTAGCAGTTTCGGATTGATTCCCTTGCGAGCCGTTCCTACAGTTGCTGTGACTATGTTGTCTTCGATACTTTTCATCCTAAAATTATTTTAAGACATGGTAGGTTTATAAAATAATTTTGTTGCTTTATTAGAGTATATTGTTTTTATATTTATAGTTTTGAAATTAAATTATTTATATATTTCATCTTTTTATATTGAATTCTCCAATGCTTAATAATTATATCATTGAATTTTAAGATATTTATTTCGATATTTAAGTAATGCCAGTTAGCTGTCTTTTATTTTAAAAATAAAATTGGAATTATTTCATTTTTATAATATTAAAAATTATTAATTATTTATATATCGAAAATCGAAATATGACCCAAAATGAAATAATTTCAGCTGACTTGTAAAGCCTCGACATTCTGTTAATACTTAGTTAGATTTAGCTGTCTGGAAGTCTAAACGTGTAAATGGATAAAAGTCGAGGTCATAGCATGCCAATTTGTATACCGGATGAATTACCCGCAGTGAATTTTTTACGAAACGAGAATGTGTTCGTGATGACATCTACTCGTGCGAATATTCAAAATATACGCCCACTAAAGGTATTGCTGCTTAACCTGATGCCAAAGAAAATTGAGGCTGAAAATCAATTTCTAAGATTACTATCCAACACGCCTTTACAGGTAGATATCCAGCTACTGAGAGTAGATAATCGGAAGTGCAGGAATACTCCCACGGAGCATTTGAATAACTTCTATTGTGATTTTGAACAGATAAAACACCAAAATTTTGATGGTTTAATTGTTACTGGTGCGCCATTAGGATTAGTTGAATTCGAAGATGTGGCATATTGGGAGCAGATGGAAAGAATAATTGGTTGGGCGAAGGAGCATGTCACTTCTACTCTATTTATTTGTTGGGCAGTGCAAGCCGCTTTGAATATTTTGTATGGTTTACCGAAGCTTACCAGAGAAGTAAAGCTATCAGGTGTTTATTATCACTCTACTTTAGATCCTTTAGCATTACTGACTCGTGGCTTTGATGAATCTTTTTTTGCTCCTCATTCTCGCTATGCCGATTTTCCTGAGCAGGTTATTCGTGAACATACTGATCTGGATATTCTTTCCAGTTCTGAAGATGCAGGGGCGTATTTACTGGCGAGTAAAGATAAGCGCATGGTGTTTGTCACTGGTCATCCGGAATATGATGCTGGAACGTTGGCTAGTGAATATTTACGCGATTTAGCCGCCGGTTTGGCGCCAAAGATCCCAATAAATTATTTTCCTGATAATAATCCAGAAAGAAAACCACTGGCATCATGGCGTAGTCACGGGCATTTATTATTTTCGAATTGGTTGAATTATTATGTGTACCAAATCACGCCATATGATCTTACCTACATGAATCCAACACTGGATTAATATCTTATAAATGGCTGAAATTCAGCCATTTAACCCTTCTGATTTTTTCTACTCTCCTGTTATTAACACCTGTCAAAATACCGCACTTTTTGTAGTTTATCTTATATAACAAAAACTTAACTAAATGATCTTGTAATTTATGGAATTAATTTCTCTAATTTAAAATAGGTAATATTGCGTATAACCTATTGTTTTTAATTGGATAAAAATAAATTTTTAAAAAAATGGAAATCGTTTTTGATTTATTTTAAATATCTATTACTCTTATTCAGGTGTGCTTTAAAATGAGGATAGATGAATGACGCAGCAAACTTTAGCGACTGAATTATCGTTTATTAAACGATTTGGAGCAGCAGAGCAGGAGGTTTTGATACCTGAAGCGGTAGATTTTCTGAAAGATCTGGTTGTTCGGTTTACTGATACACGGAAAAAATTGTTAGTCGATCGGGATATTTGGCAGAAGAAAATTGATGATGGTGAATTGCCTGATTTTATTTCGGAAACCAGTTCCATTCGTGAAAGTGAGTGGGAAATTCAAAATATTCCGGCGGATCTCCGTGATCGCAGAGTAGAAATCACTGGACCAGTAGAACGGAAAATGGTTATCAACGCTTTGAATGCTAACGTAAAAGTTTTCATGGCGGATTTCGAAGATTCCTTAGCACCGGCTTGGGATAAGGTGATTGAAGGGCAAATCAACCTGCGTGATGCGGTTAATGGCACAATTTCTTACGTTAATGAGCAAGGTAAACAGTACCAATTGCAACCAGACCCGGCTGTTCTGATCGCACGGGTAAGAGGGCTTCATTTACCGGAAAAACATGTTCTCTATCAGAATGAGCCAATCGCCGGTGGATTGTTTGATTTCGCGCTCTATTTTTACCACAACTATAAACAATTACAGGCAAAGGGGAGCGGTCCCTATTTTTACTTACCAAAAATTCAGTCTTACCACGAAGCTCAGTGGTGGAGTGATGTATTCAGTTTTGCAGAAGATCGTTTTGATCTGCCGAGAGGCACAATCAAAGCGACGGTATTGATTGAAACTTTGCCTGCTGTATTTCAGATGGATGAGATTCTTTATCATCTTCGGCACCATATCGTTGGCCTTAATTGCGGCCGTTGGGATTACATTTTCAGCTACATTAAAACACTGAAAAATCATAGTGATCGAGTTTTGCCTGATCGTCAATCTGTCACGATGGATCAACCTTTCCTCAGTGCTTATTCCCGTTTGCTGATCAAAACCTGTCATAAGCGCGGAGCATTTGCGATGGGGGGGATGGCTGCTTTTATCCCCAGTAAAGATATTGAACGCAACAATTGGGTACTAGCTAAAGTCCGGGCGGATAAAGAGCTAGAAGCACGTAATGGTCATGATGGTACATGGATTGCCCACCCAGGTCTTGCCGACACAGTGATGGAGGTTTTCGATAAGGTTTTGGCAGCGCGGCAAAACCAGTTAGATATTTTCCGTGAGGAAGATGCACCGATTACTGCGGCTCAATTACTGGAACCTTGCCCAGGCGATCGTACTGAAGAAGGTATGCGGGCCAATATTCGTGTAGCGGTTCAATACATTGAAGCATGGATTTCAGGAAATGGATGCGTTCCTATCTATGGTTTGATGGAAGATGCTGCGACAGCCGAAATTTCCCGGACATCCATTTGGCAGTGGATGCATCACGAAAAATCATTATCTAACGGTAAGAAAGTGACCAAAAGTTTGTTCAGGCAGATGTTGGCAGAGGAAATGGAGGTTATTAAGCAAGAGGTTGGAGAAACACGTTTCAGTCAAGGGCGATTTAGCGATGCGGCCAAATTGATGGAGCGCATTACCACTCAGGACGAGTTGATAGATTTCCTAACGTTGCCGGGATATCAATTGCTTGATTAGAGCCAATTCCATTAGAGAAGTTTAAGCAACGAATAATAACAAAACACCATTATCCGATTAATTTAACAAAGGTAGGAAGTAGAAGTTATGACAATCTCCAGAACTCAACAAATCGCTCAACTGGAACAAGAATGGAAAAGTGACCGTTGGAATGGGATTATCCGCCCGTACAGCGCGGAAGATGTCGTTAAATTGCGTGGTTCGGTTAATCCAGAACATACATTGGCACAGCTTGGCGCTAAAAAGCTGTGGGAACTGCTACATGGCAAAGCTAAGAAAGGCTATGTCAACTCATTGGGGGCATTGACTGGCGGGCAAGCCTTACAGCAGGCAAAAGCGGGTATTGAGGCGATTTATCTTTCTGGTTGGCAGGTTGCGGCTGATGCTAACACGGCATCCAGTATGTATCCTGATCAGTCCTTGTATCCGGTGGATTCAGTCCCGGCGGTGGTAAAACGTATTAACAACAGTTTCCGTCGGGCAGATCAAATTCAGTGGGCAAATGGCGTCGGTGCTGATCATCAGGAATATATCGATTATTTTCTGCCAATTGTGGCGGATGCGGAAGCCGGATTTGGTGGTGTTTTGAATGCTTTTGAATTGATGAAAGCCATGATTGAAGCGGGTGCTGCGGCTGTTCACTTTGAAGATCAACTTGCTGCGGTGAAAAAATGTGGTCACATGGGCGGTAAAGTTCTGGTTCCGACACAAGAGGCTATTCAGAAATTGGTCGCTGCGCGTTTGGCGGCGGATGTTTCTGGCGTACCGACGCTGTTGATTGCTCGTACGGATGCGGATGCTGCCGATCTGCTAACCTCCGACAGTGACACTTATGACAGTGAGTTTATTACTGGCGAACGGACTTTTGAAGGGTTCTTCCGTACCAGAGCGGGTATCGATCAAGCGATTAGTCGTGGTTTGGCCTATGCGCCGTATGCTGACTTGATATGGTGTGAAACATCAACACCTGATATTGAAATGGCCCGTCGTTTTGCTGAGGCGATTCATGCTAAATATCCCGGTAAGTTATTAGCTTACAACTGCTCTCCATCGTTCAATTGGAAAAAGAATCTGGATGATAAGACGATTGCGCGTTTCCAGGATGAACTGTCAGCAATGGGTTATAAATTCCAATTTATTACTCTGGCGGGTATCCACAGTATGTGGTTCAACATGTTCGACCTGGCGCATGCTTATGCTCAGGGTGAAGGCATGAAACATTATGTGGAGAAAGTACAGGAAAGAGAATTTGAATCAATAAACCGTGGTTATACCTTCTCTTCTCATCAGCAGGAAGTTGGCACGGGTTATTTCGATAAAGTCACAACGATTATTCAAGGGGGAACATCGTCAGTAACCGCATTGACAGGTTCCACAGAAGAGCAGCAGTTCTGATTGTTTCTATTCAGCCTGCCTATTGCAGGCTGAATATATTGAGGAGTTGCGATGGGGATAGATTCGGCACATCTGATAGCACAGACTATTTTACAGGGATTCGATGCACAATACGGTCGCTTTTTGGAAGTGACTTCAGGAGCACAACAACGCTTTGAACAGGCTGACTGGCTCGCTGTTCAGCAAGCTATGAAAAAGCGCATCAATCTTTATGATCATCATGTTGGGCTGGTGGTTGAGCAGCTTAAATGTATACACAGTGCTTTTGGATATGATGAAGAGTACATTGCTAAAGTGAAGGTTGTTTATACCAGTTTATTACCGGATTATCCCCGGTTTGAAATTGCCGAAAGTTTTTTTAACTCTGTTTATTGCCGTCTGTTTGAGCATCGCAATCTGACACCGGATAAATTATTTATTTTTACCTCGCAGCCTGCGCGTAGATTTCGGGATATTCCTCGTCCGTTATCACGTGACTTTTTCCCTAATGGCAATCTTGCCTCAATGTTGCGGACGATACTTAATGATCTGCCGCTGCGTTTACCTTGGGAACATTTAGAGAGAGATATTCGTTATATTACAGATTACTTGCAACGGATATTTCTAGTCGAAGAATTACTACAAGCGACGTTTCAAATAGCTAATGAACTGTTTTATCGCAACAAAGCGGCTTGGTTAGTCGGTAAAATCCGCATGGACAGTCAGGTTTATCCTTTCTTATTGCCGATTCATCATAACGAATCTGGTGGCATCTTTGTTGATACCTGCCTGACTGATTATGCAGATGCCAGCATTGTATTTGGTTTTGCCCGTTCCTATTTTATGGTTTATGCACCTTTGCCTGCGGCTTTAGTTGAATGGTTGAGAGAAATTTTGCCCGCTAAATCAACGTCTGAACTTTATATGGCAATTGGTTGCCAGAAGCATGGTAAGACGGAATATTATCGGGAATATCTGGCATTTATTACCTTCTCTAAAGAGAAATTTATGATTGCTCCCGGTGTTAAAGGGATGGTGATGTTGGTATTCACTTCGCCTTCATTTGATCGAGTCTTCAAGGTGATTAAAGATAGATTTGCGCCGCAGAAAGAGGTGACACAGGAGCGGGTACAGGAGTGTTACCGTCTGGTCAAGGAGCATGACCGTGTGGGAAGAATGGCCGACACGCAAGAATTTGAAAATTTCGTTATTGATAAAGCTCGCATCAGTTCTGAACTGATGGAAGAGTTGCAGAAAGAAGTGCCGGAAAAGCTGGAGGATCTGGGTGATAAAATCCTGATTAAACATCTGTATATGGAACGGCGAATGACACCGCTGAATATCTATATGGAACAGGTGGAAGAGCAGAAGCTGAAAGATGTCATTGAAGAGTATGGTAATGCGATTAAACAACTTGCGGCGGCGGATATTTTCCCTGGAGATATGCTGTTTAAAAACTTTGGCGTAACGCGACATGGGCGGGTAGTGTTCTATGACTATGATGAAATCTGTTATATGACAGAAGTTAACTTCCGCGATATCCCGCCGCCGCGTTATCCAGAAGATGAACTTGCTGGTGAACCGTGGTACAGCGTGGCGCCAAATGATGTTTTTCCTGAAGAATTCCGACATTTTCTTTGCACTGACAATCGTATTCGTTGCTATTTTGAAGAAATACATAGTGATTTATTTAAAGCAGACTACTGGCGGGCGTTACAGGAACGGATTAGAAGTGGTCATGTGGAAGATGTGTTTGCGTATCGCCGCAAACAGCGGTTCAGTCAACGTACTGAGATAGAAACCTACTCTATTGTTAAAGTTTCAGCCTGATTTTATTGGGAATTGGCGTTTGCTGTTAGTAACCGCCATTTTCACCAATAGCTAATATTATTATCCTCATTAAATTATTTCTCTAAATTAAATATAAATTAATTCCTGTTTTTTCTTGTGCGGGGTATGAATATTCCTAATAAAAATAAACTTGGGATTCTGTATGAAATATATTTATTATTAGGAAGGTATAATTGGAATGTGAGTTAAAAACATATATTTAATGATTTATTTAAGAAATAAAAATAGATCCACTTATTTTTGGGGGCTATATAATTTCATGGGGTTTAGAAATAAAGGATTTTTAGCCGCAGCTAGTGGTTATAAAAATAATTGATAATTTTGACTCTTAATTAAATGAAAATTCTCATATAACACACATATAACTTCGCGAAAGTATTTAAGGATATAATCATGGCTGGTGTAATTTTATACGGTGATAAAATTCATATTAAAAACAACTATAATAATGGAAATGGTGGTTATCTAGATGCCAATGGCTATGCGAATGTGCCAGAAGCAAAATATAATGTATACACGGCTGCTTCGCCGAACCGTGATGTGGGTACAGGTACATGGCAAATTTTGTCTGCGAGCGGAAAAGACATAGGAGCACAGGTTTATAGTGGTGATGCAGTGTTTCTAATGAACCTTTACGGGAATAATGGGGGATATCTTAATGCTAATGGTTATGCGCCATCACCTGAACTCTATAATGTTTATACGGCTGATCAAGCAGCACGTCCGGTTGATACCCTGACATGGTATATTTTTTCGGATACAACGAGTGGATATGATAGTAAGGTGCGTGAAGGCGATATAATCCGTTTTCTTAATGGTTACAGTAACGTACATGGGGGATTCCTTGATATTTGTTTCAATGCTACTGCTTATGGTGCATTATATAATGTATATACTTCACTTTTTTCTAACCGAGGCAATGGAACTGGTACTTGGAATTTATCAAAAGTGGTTTAATCAGGATGATATTCATCGATTAATGTTCCATTAATTAATCCTTCTATATACCCGTTATCTTTCAAGTTGCCTCTTTGTTGGCTGCACTCGCTCACCCTGGTAACATAGTTACCTATGTTACCGGGGATTCACTCCCTTGCTGTCGCGATCCATCTTGAAATCTATAGGGTATATATAATAATCCGGAAATATAATTATTTTCGGATTATTGGTCTCATTTTTCATTGATATTATTTTCAAACTAGTTAAATAGTTTTGTGATTATTTTGTTGTATTGACTGATAAATTAATTTGAATTTATTGGCCTGAAAAGACAGAGCAAGAAAAAATTACAGCGGTTCAGTCAATGTATTGAGATAGAAACTTACTCTATTGCCAAAGTTGCAGCCTGATTTTATTGAGATTTGGCGATTGTTGTTATCGATCGCCATTTTCACCAATAATTAATTAATGTTATTATCCTCATTAAATTATTTCTCTAAATTAAATACAAATTCATTACGGTTTGTTTTTATTATTTTTGGTGTGAGTGTTCCTAATAAAAATAAATCTTTGGCTCAATAAGAAATATATTTTTTATTAGAAAAGCATAATTGGAATGTGAGTTAAAGACATATATTTGATGGTTATTTTGAGAAATAAAAATAGATCTGCTTGTTTTTAGAGGTTATATAATTTTACGGAGTTTGGAAATCAAGGATATTTAGCCACGGCGAGTGGTTGTAAAAAGAATTGATAATTTTGACTCCTAATGGCATGAAAATGTTTATAGAACACACATAACATACATATAACTTCTTGAAAGTATTTAAGGAAACAATAATGGCTAATGAAATTTTATATGGAGATAATCTTCATATTGAAAATAACTACCTTATTAATGGTGGCTATCTGGACACTAATGGTTATGCAACTGCGCCAGGAGCAAAATATAACGTATACACGGCTATTTCGCCGGACCGCGCTCCGGGTTCAGGTCAGGGTGGGATCTCACACTTTTAATAAGGTTATTTTGGTTAAATAAAAATCAGAACATGACTTTTTATAGGTATTTCTCTCATTAAAACGTTAAGATCTCTCTCTTCCATAAAAAAGCGATCCTAAT
>NZ_RCWB01000062.1 GCF_018448885.1 Photorhabdus caribbeanensis | reverse complement strand
CCAGAGAGGAATAAATTTTTGGCAAAAGTCATCGACGCAGCAGTAAAGTTCTTCTAAATTAAACATGCCTGAGGATCTCCACGATTTTGTTTTCTTTGACAAAAACTTTGATCGTGCCTCAGGCACTGAGTTCCCTTCTTAAGCAAACCTCAGGTTAACTATGTGACTGGGATGAGCGAGTGCAGCCAACAAAGAGGCAATTTGAAAGATAACGGGTATATCAGTTAATCGCGAATCGAGGTTATACGGTTGCTGTTAATTGATCGCCGTTACCGTTAATTGATCATTATTACATTTATTAGCTATTACGCTGTTAATAGTGCTGTTCAAACCAGCTTTCCAGAATAATAACAGCAGAAGTAGCATCTACTTTGCCTTTGTTTAAGGCTTTATAACCACCTCGGTCAAACAGATGAGCACGGGCTTCAACCGTTGTCAGGCGTTCATCCTGGAGTTGAACTTGTACGCCAAACCGGCCATGCAGCCGGTTTGCAAATTTACGTGCTTGCGCTGTGACAAATTGCTCAGTGCCATCCATATTGAGGGGAAGACCAACGATAACTAGATCGGGTTGCCACTCTTTAAGCAATTTTTCGATTTGCTGCCAATTGGGGATACCATCTGTGGCTTTAAATGAGGTTAATGCTCTGGCGGTACCCGTGATTTCTTGTCCGATGGCTGCGCCGATACTGCGGGTGCCAAAATCGAAAGCCATTATTGTACGGTTGCTCATCTACGCATGTCCTGCTTGTGGCGCAATATTGTAGATATTGATACCGAGCAAAGATGCGGCTTCACGCCAGCGGTCCGCAATAGGGGAGTTGAAAATAATATGTGGATCAGCATTTGTTGTTAGCCAGCTATTCTCCATTATCTCTTTTTCAAGTTGGCCTTTTTCCCAACTGGCATACCCCAACGTGACCAATATCTGTTTTGGTTGGCGCGGTGTACCCAAGGTTTCAAGGACATCTTTGGATGTGGTGATCATTGTGTCATCGGAAATTTTGATGCTTGAACTGAAACCTGGTTTCGGTGTGTGCAATATAAAACCATGATCTTCAGCCAGTGGGCCGCCAGTCATGACAGGTTTGTTTAGATTGATACTTTCATCCCGATCTTCTGGTGATATTTTCAGCTTTTGTAAAACTTTCCGAACGGAGATTTGCTCAATAGGTTTATTTATCACCAATCCCATTGCCCCATTTTCATTATGTTCACAAATGTAAACAACTGAGCGTTTGAAATAGGGATCAGATAATGAGGGCATGGCGATAAGAAAATGGTGCTGTAGATTCATTTTGTTTCTAGTAATTAACCTTGCTATGTAAGGATTATTTAGCCCACAGTATGTGGGCTAAAAGTATAAATGACAAACCCTGACAGGCAAATTCGCAAAAAGAATTTTTTATTTCTCTAACCGTTCTTCAATCGCATTCATTAACATGCCAATGATTGAAATATCAGGGAAAGCGGCTTCTATCTCGCGTGCACAGGTTGGGCTGGTGACATTAATTTCAGTCAGTTTGTCACCAATGATGTCCAGGCCAACAAAAATTAACCCTTTTTCTTTTAAAGTCGGAGCAACAGCTCTGGCGATAGACCAGTCACTTTCTGAAAGCGGGCGAGCTTCACCGCGGCCGCCCGCAGCAAGATTACCTCGGGTTTCACCTTGGGCAGGGATACGAGCCAGACAATAAGGAACAGGTTCGCCATCGACAATTAATACTCGTTTATCGCCTTCTTTGATGGCCGGTAAGAAATTTTGCGCCATACAGAAGCGATTGCCATGTTCCGTCAGGGTTTCAATAATAACCCCAACGTTTGGATCATCTTTTTTCAGGCGGAATATCGATGCGCCGCCCATACCATCTAGTGGTTTAAAGATGACATCACCATGTTTCTGGTGGAATTCACGCAACTGAACAGCATTGCGAGTCACTAATGTATCTGGTGTTAATTCAGGGAACCAAGCTGTGAATAGTTTTTCGTTACAATCGCGCAGGCTTTGTGGTTTGTTGACAATGAGAGTGCCTTTCTCTTCAGCGCGTTCCAAGATATAAGTGGCGTAAATGTATTCAGTATCAAATGGTGGATCTTTACGCATCAGGATGACATCCAATGTTTCCAGTGCCAGATCTTGTTCTCTATCGAACTGATACCATTGCTGTGGACTGTTTTCTACCTGCAATAAGCGGGTACGTGCGCGGGCTTCCCCTTGGTGCAGATAGAGATCGCTCATCTCCATATAGTGGAGTTCCCAGCCGCGGTGTTGCGCTTCCAATAGTATGGCAAAACTGGTGTCTTTCTTGATGTTGATGGATGAAATAGGGTCCATCACGATGCCGAGTTTGATCATTCTTTCTCCTTAACCCAAATCGCCGAAACGCACTTGTAGTGCAGTAATTGCGGTGAGCGCTGTCGTTTCTGTTCTCAGTACCCGTGGTCCTAATAGGATATCAGTAAATTGGTAATTAGCTGTCATAGCAATTTCATCTATCGATAATCCGCCTTCCGGGCCGATCAGCAAACGCACTTTTTCGACAGGTAAAGGCAGGGTATTGATGCTTTGGCTGGCTCGTGGATGTAGATTTAATTTTAAACTGCCATCATCTTCCGCACACCAGTGTTCGAGTTGCATCACTGGGCGAATTTCAGGTATACGGTTGCGACAGCATTGTTCACAGGCAGCAATAGCAATCTTCTGCCACTGTTGAAGTTTTTTAGCCAACCGTTCTCCATCCAGCTTTACACCGCAACGTTCAGAAATTAAAGGCGTAATAACATTTACCCCTAGTTCTACAGATTTTTGAATGGTGAATTCCATTTTCTCACCGCGGGATATGACTTGCCCTAGATGGAGATTAAGTGGTGATTCATTATCGGCAAGTTCGCTATTGCTGATATGTACTTTGACAGATTTTTTGCTAGCTTCGGTGATCTGAGCGTTGAAGATCTGGTTGCTGCCATCAAACAGTTGCAACTGTTGACCATGACTCATTCTAAGTACCCGCCCGACATGGTTAGCCGCCTCATCACTCAGATAAATTTCAGTGTTCGATGAGAGTAATTCTGGGTGATATATGCGGGGTATACGCATGTTTTCCTGTCCTTCCTGCGGGGTATAAGGCAATAAATAATGGAGGATATGATAAGGTAGGCTTAATCCAATTATCAAGCTATCTCTAGACAGATTGTTATCTCTGAATAAATGTTGCGAGTTTGTTCGCATATTTATATTTAATTTGACTGTTTTATATTTTTTTTGTTGTTTTAAAGTATAGGTGTTTATTATTATATTTTTATGCCAAAAATAGAGTTAATGTTTTCTACTTTTTTGTGAAAATATTCATTATCTAATTAAGTTGGGGGTGTTTTATTAAGTGGATTTTAATATTAAGGTTGTTGTTTTCGCTATTCTTGTTGGAATAGTGTCTGGAATAATTCTGAATAAAGTGATATCTCTTTTCATTAAAATTATTTATGGATGTGAAGAAATAGCTTTTGGTTATTTTCAGGTTGAATTAGTGACACTGTTTATAACAGCTTTTTTTATTATTTATTTTCCATTGAGTTTTCATTCATATATTGTTTTAATGTTTGTTTTGATATTTGTTTGGGTGTTAATTATACTGTCTTTTATTGATATAAAAATTAAGTTATTGCCAGACGTAATAAGTTATCCACTGTTATGGATAGGGTTATTATTAAATTTGAATCAAACTTTTGTGCCTATTGAACAAGCTGTGACAGGTGCGATTGCTGGTTATTTAATTTTATGGTCGCTCTATTGGTTATTCAAAATAATTTGTCATAAAGAAGGGTTAGGATATGGTGATTTTAAGTTAATGGCGGCGGTTAGTGCTTGGTTGGGGATTGGCGCAATTCCTTTATTAATGTTTTTATCCTCACTGTTTGGTCTTATTGGATACTTTTGGATGTGGAGAATACGAGAAAATTACCAAGAGTCCGTTGCTTTTGGCCCATATATAGCCATTTCTGCGGTCATAATGATCTATATGCACGTATTGGCAATAGATGGGTTATCGTGAATGGCGCCCAATAGCTGAAAATGTATGGGCGCCAGTAGTTAAAATTGTGGTATTAAAACTGTGGGATTAAAATTGACAGTGAATCAGTGCATCTTGCCAACGTTTGGGATGTCCCAAGTATTTATCAAGAGAAATAATAGATAGCTCGTTTCTGTCATTTTCTAGAATAAATGTAGGGAAGCCGGAGCCGCCAACTGTTGTCAATAGTTCACGGCTTTTCCTAATATGTTGGAGACCTTCTGATTCATTATTCAGTGTCAGCTCTTGCTGAAACAGTTCTGAATCAAGCTGCAACTCATTCGCCAAATTCAATAATGTTTCAGTTTCGCTGATTTTTAATCCACGAACATAATGCGCTTTTTGTACTGCCAGTAACATTTCGACACCTTTGCCAGCCAACTTTTCTGCTGCAAGAATGGCTGATATTGGTGGTAATGAATCCATAATCAGTGATTTATCATTTAACAGTGCGACATATTGCTCACTGAAAGTTTGCCCGGTAAGGCTTGCGATCCGTTTATCCTGGCTAAGGATATAATCACGCCATGTGCTGTCTATTTGTTGGCGTCTGTTATCACCTGTCAGCATTCCGCCGCCATGCAATTCAATTTTCACATTTGCGACCTCTTTTGCTGCTTGTATCAGAGAGGAAACGCCATAACACCAGCCACATAGTGGATCATAGATGTAATGCAGAATCATTCCGGGCATATTACTTATTCCTGAAAAAGAGTTAATTCACTTATTGGGGCCACTTCATTTCGCCTTTCAGCACCTTAGCACTTAATTCGAGACTGGATTTGTCTGCAAGTGTCGGGTAGTGCTTTTCCATTGCGGCTATTAGCGCTTTTGAATCTTTCGCTTTTGCCAGCTCTTTCTCAAAAATAGTCAGGTATTTTTGCGTGAAATTAACGGATTCTAACGTCATTGGTGTATTACCAATGAAATGTCCTGGAACCACAATTGTCGGTTTCAGCTCTTTCATACGATTTAATGTTTGCATCCAGTTTTTACGAGACTCTTTAGTCTGTGTATCTGCCATCCAGACATGAATGTTGCCTGAAACGGTGACACCGCCTACTACTGCTTTTAATTTTGGTATCCAAACAAAAGTACGGTTAGCCGCAGGGCCATCAAGACCTTCGACAATCAACTTTTCACCGTCAACTGTAAAAGTGTTACATTCCAACGGTTGCGGCACGATAACTTTTTTTGGGGCCTGTTCTTTCAGGATACCTCCCCAATAAGCCAGTTTGCCATCTTTGGTCTCTTTGATTTCTTTAATGGTTTCTGGTGATGCAATGACTTTGGCGTTAGGGAACGCTTTGGTCAGTGTATCAAGGCCAAAATAGAAATCAGGATCAGACTGACTGATATAGATAGTTGTCAGTTTTTTGCCGGTATACTTAATTCTTCTGGCTAGTGCTTCAGCGTCATTTTTTTGGAACTGAGCATCGATCAGTACAACTTCTCTATCACCGATGATGAGCTCAGAAGAGACGGGAAATATGCTTCTTTCACCTGGATTGAAAACATCCAGTTTTAGGTTAGTGGCTTGTGCCAGAGAAATAGTACCCAAGGAAAGGATACCTGCCAGCGCAATATTTAGTGTTGTTTTGCGAGTCATGATTGAATTCCTGATGTTGTGTGTAGCAAGGTTCATAATAAGTTGCGTTTTTCGATGAAAAAACCGCATAATTGGCAATTGTTTGTTGCATAAATCGAGCTAATTGATGGATAGAGTCACTGCTGCGCAAGTGTTCACTATAATTGTAGAACAAGGCAGCATGATTGCTGCATCGGAACGGTTAGATATGTCGCGGGCAATGGTATCCCGTTATCTGGCTGAAATGGAAAAATGGGCGGGAGTACGTCTGTTACATCGTACGACGAGAAAGATCAACCTGACATCGGCAGGAGAGATCGCCTACCAGCGTAGTCGTAAGTTATTGCAATTGGCGGAAGAGATACCTGTTCATCAACCAGTAGAAGCGCAGGAGCTGAGTGGCCTTTTGCGAATAAGCAGTTCTCAATCTCTGGCGGTGAGCGCATTGTCTGTGGCGATTCCTGAGTTTATGCAGATTTATCCTCAGATAGCTATTGATATGCAAGTGAGTAATAAGGCAATAAATTTGGTCGAGGAGCGGATAGATTTAGCGTTACGCATCACCAATAATCTGGAGCCAAATTTGATCGCCAGACCGTTATCGACATGTCATTCTGTGGTTTGCGCTGCCCCTTCCTACCTGATGGGAAAAATGCTTCCTCAAAAGCCTGCTGATTTAGCCCTGCATAACTGTATGACTTATAACTTTTTTGGCAAAAGTCTTTGGTTATTTGAACGCCAGGGAGAAAAATATTCTGTTCCTGTTAGCGGTACTTTGAGTGCTAATGAATCGATGGTGTTAATGGAAGCAACATTGCAAGGAGCGGGAGTCGCCATGCAACCCTATTATTCTGTTGCTTCGCATTTGGCGTCAGGAAAATTGATTCAGTTGTTGCCAGAATATCGACCTCAGGCGATGGGAATTTATGGTATTTATGCCAGCCGTCAAAATATGCCAGCAACGCTGAGGGCATTACTGGATTTTCTGATTCAGTGGTTTGCTTCTTCTCCGTACTGGCAAGCACTAATGCTGAAAGGCTGACTTTAGTTTTTGAGGAAACAGGGCAATTTGTGCTTTTAGGTGTTCAATAAAAGTATCGACTGGGACAGAAGAGGGGCGATGAATGGGCTTTATCAGGCTGACAGTAAAAGGAATGTTAATACTGAATGGGCGAGCGCATATTTCAGATTTGCCGTGGCTGTCCAGATAATCGAGTACAGTCAGTGGGTTGACAATAGAAACACCGATGCCTTCGCGCACCATTGCACATACTGATGCAGCACTGTGAGTTTCCATAATCATGCGGCGGCGAATACGGTGCTCTGCGAATATTCCATCAATGAGCTGCCGGTAGCTATCCGTTATCGAAAGGCTGATAAAGTTTTGTTCGCTGAAATCTTCGGGAGTCAATAACGGTTTATGACTGAGAGGATGAGCGGCGGGCAATACGCAAATTTCATTCAGTGTGATCAATGTTTCTCTCTGTGTACCCGGTGGCGTCTGCAAATGTTCTGTCAAACCCAGATCATGGCGTTGAGCTGAGAGCCACTCTTCTAATAGCGGTGATTCCTGTGGAATGATGGTTAAATTAGTCTCAGGATATTGACGGATAAAGTGATGGCAAACTTGCGGTAATAGTGATTGAGAAAATACCGGCAGGCAGGCGATGGAAAGCTGAGCATGTTGAAATTTACGTATGTTGTCAGCCGCATTCATTATTCTTTCAAGTCCATAATAAGAGCGTTGAACTTCTTCAAAAAGGCGTAATCCTTGCGCTGTTGGGTGCAGGCGGCCTTTTACTCGGTCAAATAGTTTGAATCTTATTAGGTGCTCGAATCGTGCTAATTCACGACTGACGGTTGGTTGTGATGTTTGTAATAAAATAGCCGCTTCTGTCAGGTTTTTTGTCGTCATTACCGCATGGAAGATTTCAATATGGCGCCATGAACAAGAAGACATAAATTGTTCCTTCAAATGATAATTCTATATCACAGATGAATAGACTATAACGAAATGGATATTTTTATTCCTGTTTTTTACTGCCAATAATGGGTTATTTGCTGACTTTATGAGAGAAACCCTGATGAGTACTTTTACCTCCAATTTTACCCGTAATAGTTGTCCTAATCTGATACCGGAGAGTTTGGGGCGTTTGCCAGAAACGTATGGTACTCCATTATGGGTTTACGATAGTGAAACAATTATCCAAAAAATCAAATTGTTATGTCAGTTTGATGTAGTTAGGTTTGCTCAGAAAGCCTGTTCTAATACTCATATTTTGCGCCTAATGCGTGAGTATGGTGTAAAAGTTGATGCTGTTTCGCTAGGGGAAATTGAGCGTGCTTTGCGGGCCGGATTTTGCCCAAAACAAGAAGTGTCAGACATCGTTTTTACTGCTGATTTAATCGATGTGCCGACGTTGCAACAAGTAACCAAGTTGGATATTCCAGTTAATGCGGGCTCTATCGATATGTTGGAACAGATTGGTCAATGTAAAAAAGGGCATCCGGTATGGTTGCGGATCAATCCTGGGTTTGGTCATGGTCATAGCCAGAAGACGAACACAGGCGGGGAAAACAGTAAACATGGTATTTGGTATCAGGATCTTCCACGGGCAATTGAGAAAATCCGCCACTATGGATTGAAATTGCTTGGTTTACATATGCATATTGGCTCTGGTGTTGATTATCATCACCTTGCCAGTGTGTGCAATGCGATGGTTGAACAGGTTATTCTCTGTGGTGAAGATATTCAGGCAATCTCAGCCGGTGGTGGTTTATCGACTCCTTATCATCAGGGAGATGAGCGAATCAATATCGCTCATTATTTTGGGTTGTGGGATGATGCTCGTAAAAGGATTGAGCAGCATTTAGGTCATAAAGTTGAACTAGAAATTGAACCGGGGCGTTTTTTGGTGGCGGAATCTGGCATTCTGATGACAGAAGTTCGGGCGGTTAAGCAGATGGGGAGCCGTAATTATGTTCTGGTGGATGCGGGGTTCAATGACTTAATGCGTCCAGTAATGTATGGCAGTTATCACCATATCTCAGTTTTGCCTGCTGATGGACGTAAGATTGAGCAATTGCCATTGCGGGAAACGTTAGTTGCGGGGCCGTTGTGTGAATCCGGTGATATCTTTACCCAGGTTGAAGGCGGGGGGATTGCGCCAAGAGCGTTGCCGCCTGTTCAGGTTGGCGACTATCTAATTTTTCATGATACTGGTGCGTATGGTGCGTCAATGTCCTCCAATTACAATAGCCGTCCGCTTATCTCTGAAGTGTTGTTTGTTAATGGTAAGCCTCAATTAATTCGCCGCCGTCAAACGATTGAAGAGTTGTTAGCATTGGAAGACGTATCCTGTACTTCTACGCCATAAAAAAGATGGGGCGATATTTTAAGATATCGCCCCATGATTAATTTAACCCGAATTCTGGATAAGAAATTGACATGAAGCCTGTTCCAGGAGCAATGTTTTGGTGCACGCCGAAACAGCTCCGGGGAGGAACAGGCTATGAACAAGTTAGTTGAAATTTTCTGCGATGTCGATGATTTTTGCCGCTTCTTTATTCCTCAATGGGAATTATTTTGTTTCG
>NZ_RCWB01000061.1 GCF_018448885.1 Photorhabdus caribbeanensis | reverse complement strand
GGATGAATGGCCGTTGGGCGGTGAAAGTCTGTGGGTGCGCTTAGCCCGGCCGTATGCCGGTAAAACTCACGGTTTTCACTGGCCGTTGATCCAGGGAACCGAAGTGGCGATCGCGTTTGAGCAGGGGAACCCGGACCGGCCCTACATCGCCCATGCGTTGCATGATTCCCGGCATGAAGACCATGTGACTCTCTACAACTACAAACGCAATGTGCTGCGCACACCGGCCAACAACAAACTACGCATGGACGATGAGCGCGGCAAAGAGCACATCAAACTGAGTACCGAATACGGCGGGAAAAGCCAGCTCAATCTGGGCCATCTGGTGGATGGAAAGCGACCGCATCCCAATAAGCGCGGCGAAGGATTTGAGTTGCGTACCGACGACTGGGGAGCCATCCGGGCCGGGAAAGGGCTGTTTATCAGCGCCGATCAGCAGGTTAAAGCCTCGGGCCGGCAGTTAGATATGGCGGCGGTGATCGAACAGTTAGAAACGGCCTTGTCTATCGCAAAATCATTATCACAGGCAGCAGAAATCGGCCAGGGTAAACCGGGGGATTGTACAGCACAGACTAACCTTAACCAGACGCTGGAAGGGCTGAAAAAGCCGGGAATATTGATGCATGCGCCACAAGGGATAGGGATTGTCAGTCCTGAATCGGTCAGAGTGGCATCGGGTAATCGCAGTGTTGGCGTGATAGCGGGGAAAAATGTCGATATCAGCGCGTTGAAAGACATCACGGCGATTGGTGGTGAATCGGTGAATCTATTTGCGCAAAAATCCGGCATGCAATTATTTGCTCATCAGGGAAAGCTGGCGATACAGGCACAGGATGATGAACTGTCAGCGCTGGCTAAAAAGGATATTGCTATCGCCAGCATAGAGGGAAAAGTCACGCTCAGTGCTGATCGGGAAATCTTGCTATCCAGTGGCGGTGGTTATATTCGGATCAAAGACGGCAATATCGAATTAGGTTGCCCCGGCAACATCCTGTTGAAAGCGGCAAATATACAAAAAATGGGCGCTGAAAATATTCATACACCAGCGCCGGTGCCGCCACGGGGATACAGTGGGTTTTTTACCTTAAAGGATCAGGACAGCGGGGAAGTTTTACCTCACAGGCGCTACCGCATTACCACCGCAGATGGGCAAGTGTTTGAAGGGATGAGTGATGAAAACGGTAAAACCGTTGAAATTCATACCGCCACGCCGGACAAACTAAATATTGAACACTTTTAACTTACTGAGAGGAAAACCGTATGGCCGTATCGACCGGAAAAACCGGGGTAAAACCGCAAAACACCGATGTGTATATCAAAGCGGAGCCAGCAATATATTTCCACCCTGACAGTGAAACCTTGATTTTTGTGGATAAAGAAGATGTCCACGCATTGATGGAGGAGCATAACTTTCTGAGTCACTGTGTGGAACAGCGCATTGAGGCGGAACGTCAGTTAGACGCTCTGACAGAACAGTGTACTCAGCAGACAATGGTGCCTGCTTACGGGCAAGAAGTGCAGCTAAAAGCAGCTTATGACGAATTGAATGGTGCTTGTGAACGGTTACGCAATCAGCTAACTACCTTAAGTCCACCAGAAAATTTGCCTAAAACGACGTTATTGGATGAAAACGCCAAAAAAAGCGCGATTGGTATCACGGAACTGATAGCGATGGATAAAGGCTATCAGGGTTACAAATACACCTACGTTCGGTCAGACAAAATCAAAAGCCACTGGCGGCGCTATAAGCTGAATGAACAGGATAAGAAAGGTGGTGGTAAAAGCTTTTTACGGGAAGTGCCGTATACAGATAAAGAGGGCAACAGCCGTACCCGAATGGAGATAGATGGCAAAAAGCTGGAATCGCAAATTAAAAACCTCAAACCTTCATTAACGGTGCTGGATGTGAAGTTGATTGATGATCACAGCGGTGTTTGGGGGAAGTGGGCGCAAGACCTGAATAACAGCCTGAAAACATCGCCGTATGAAGGGGAACATATTGCGTTTGATTCACAATCCCAACTGATGCGCTGGTCTTATGGTGCGGGAGCCAAAGCCGCATGGAACCCGCTGGAAATCAGTAAGAATGGGTTGAAAGGGCTGTTGGACGCATCAGGGAAGATTAATTTTTATGCCAATTTTGCGTTGGCGGAGTCGCGAACCAGAGCGACGCTCCATCTGCCGGACAGGACCGGCGTGAAACTGTGCTATCCGCGCAAGGATGGCAGCGAAGGCGTGTTGGGAATGTGGCGGTTTGACCTGACGCTGACACTATCGGGCAGCGTGGGGGCCAGTTTGGGGATTGAAGTGGGAGTAAATCTGAAAGGGGATGTGGCGAAAGGGGTACCGGTACAGATGGCGCTGGATGGCAATGGTGTGCCGGGACGTCGCAAGGTGGATGTCTCCAAGCTGCTGGAGGGATCGAATAACGGGGAGGAACTAGGCATGTTTGTCGGGGCAGAGTGCGGTGCCAATGTCAGTGGCGGCCTGATGTGGAAAAACCCGGAAAAGAATCCAATGGAATTTCGGCCGCTGGCGAAAGTCAGTGTTGGTATTACAGGGCAGGTTGGTGGAGGTTTCAGTGGCATTGTGTCGTTTAGTTATCGGGGGGGCCGTATTCGCGTCGTTGCCAAAGGTGGTCTGTGTTGGGGTGTTGGCGGTAAAGGGGCGGTCAGTTTTGATATTGATGGCGAGGCGATATGGGAAGAGTTTATGCCATGTCTGGCCTATATGTTGCGCAATATGGATTATGTGAAGATGTTGGAGCTGATGGCTGAGGAGCATTATTACGCGTTTTGTATGATGCCGTTGTTGAAGTTGGGAGAAATAGTAATAGCTAAGAATGTTAGTGGCTTAATTACCGATCTAAAGCAATCTTGGGATGATAAAGAAAAACGGGTGGCATTGATGGAGAAGATTAATGACAGCCAAGGGGACGTACTGAAATATGCATTACCGGAAACTCGCGGGGCAATGATTGCTGCGCTAATTGAAACTAATTTCTGGGATGAAGTAGCGAGTCCAGCCAGTAACCGTGAATTAAAGGGTGAATTCATGACGGTATTCAGTGCTCGTAAACGGGCAATACTCGCAGTATTAAAATGGGTACAGTCAAAACGCGACTACGAAAAGGTGATGCAGAATTTGCATAAGGTACCGGGTGAAGTAGGGAAAGATCCCGATGTAGCAATAAATGACTGGAAAGAAGGAGAGGCGAAAGTGGTTGCCTTTTTGGGTCAAGGTGAAGCGCCACAAGTCTATGGGAGTAGTGATAAGTTTATTCCCTTTGCTGCTAAAGTCATTATTGAACCTAGTCATTATGCAAAAAATTTGAAAGATATTTATAACTGGTTACCTGCTAGTGCTGAGGTAGCGAAAAGCTTAAATGAACCTCTGAAACCAGTAAATGCAGAGTTGTTTAAAAGTATTACACAGGTGGTGATTGAGCAGCACGGTTATGTGAGGAATATTTAAATGATGAAAAGCATACTCTGTTATCCCTTAGTAGCTGGCTTGGTATTGCTAACACTGGCGGGCTGTAAAGATAAAAATAAAGTTCAGGCAGAACCGCAGGCGTTGGTAAAAGAAGTGCTGGCGGAAATGGTGCCAGTGGAAGGTGGCAGTTTTATGATGGGGGATTTTGGTCGCCGGGTAGCAGAACATTTGCCTTATAGTTTTGATATGGATAATAGGTTGGAACATAAGGTAACGCTGGACAGTTTTAAAATTGCAAAATATAAAGTGACTTGGGGGCAGTTTAATCGTTATCGGGCGATTCTAGGGTTACCGAAAACGGCATCCTATAATGACTTGAAATCTTCAGATCCTGACTACGAATATCTTAACCGAAGTACTGGAGATAATTATCCTGCTTCGGTGTATTGGCAGGAGGCCAAGGATTATTGCCAATGGTTGGGAAAAATCAGTGGTAAGAAAGTGGATTTACCGACAGAAGCGCAATGGGAGTATGCAGCTCGTAGTCGCGGGCAGTTATTTATCTTTGCCAGTAATAATAACAAGTATGGTTATAAAGAGAATTTTGCTTCTAGAATTAGTCCAGTTGGCTCTTATCCACCAAATCCTTTGGGATTGTACGACATGATGGGTAATGGTACCGATTGGGTTAATGATTGGTATTCAGCGGATTATTACCAACATTCTCCAGAGCATAATCCGCAAGGTCCTGAGCACGGAAACGAAAAGGTGATGCGGGGAATGAGTGGAGGGGATGGAGTATTCAGTACCACTATTACTCGGGATAAGGATTGGTTTGAAAATGGGAAACTCATTCCACCGGGCTACGGTTTTCGTTGTGTAGTTAACTACCCTGAAACCAAGAATCCAACTTTAGATTTAAAAGATTCTCATAACAGAGAAAAGCCGGCAATGAGTCAGTCTGATAAACAGGGAGGAGCGAAATCATGAAAAGCATACTTTGTTATCCCTTAGTGGCTGGTTTGGTATTACTAACATTGGCGGGTTGTAAAGATAAAAAGAAAATTCAGACAGAACAGCAGGCGTTGGTGAAAGAAGCATTGGCGGAAATGGTGCCGGTGAAAGGGGGCAGTTTTATGATGGGGGATTTTGGCATGCGCGACGGTGACAACCTGTTTTACAACTCAGATATAGATAATAAATATGAACATAAAGTAACACTGAACAGTTTTAGCATTGCTAAATACAAGGTGACTTGGGGGCAATTTAATCGCTACCGAGAGATTCTGGATCTGCCGAAAACGGCAACGTATAACAAACTGAGACAAAATAGGATTTCTCAGTATTTTGTCGAGAGTACAGGTGATAACTATCCGGCTTCAGTAGACTGGCAGGATGCTAAAGATTATTGCCAATGGCTGGGCAAAGTAAGCGGTAAGAGGGGAGATTTGCCGACAGAGGCGCAATGGGAGTATGCGGCGCGCAGTCGAGGTCAATTATTTATCTTTGCTAGCAGTGATAACTATTACGATGAAGAAAAGGGGTTCTCTTCAAGTAATAGCCCGGTGGGATCTTTTCCACCGAATCCTCTGGGGTTGTACGACATGATGGGTAATGGCATTGATTGGATCAATGATTGGTATGCAGAAGACTATTATCAGCGTTCACCAGAACATAACCCACAAGGGCCTGAGCATGGTGATAAAAAGGTTGTGAGAGGCTATGTAGGACTAGGAGTTGGGGGGGTACTGAATAGCACAACGGTGGCAAGAAATAGTGTGTCATTAAAAAAATATAAAGTTAATTCTCCAGGCTATGGTTTCCGTTGTGTAGTTAACTACCCTGAAACCCAGCATTCAACTTTAGATTTAAAAGATTCACATGACGGAGAAAAGCCGACAATGAACCAGCTTAATAAACAGGGAATAGCAAAATCATGAAAAGCATACTCGGAGCTGAACTGGATAATGACGAGTATTCAGAAAGCGATTATCAACATTCACCGAAGTACAGCAATAGTAAGGGTAAAAGGGTATTGAAAAAAGACACACTTTATCTGTGAGTTAAAATATTCTCTGTGTAATGAATTTTTTTTGAACTAAAAGCACGATTTTGAATCTAACTAGTTTTATGGTTGTAAGGAGAAGCCAATAACTGAATAGAATGATCCTTGAAAAGGAGAAAAACAGTTAAATAAACAAAACAGTAACGTCGCTATATGAGGAAAGGATAATGATAACCATTATGAAATGGCGATGGGTTTTGCTTTCACGATTACAGAGGAAAATAAGCAATAGCTAAATGAGTTGTAAAAAACTGTAAATAGGGTTCTGCCCTATATCTGATGGAATAAGAAGTTCGAACATAAGATAACGTGGCATTTCGCCCGAATGAAAAGGTATTAAAGAGATGAAAGAAAAAAATGTAACGATACAAAAAGAGCGGAGTTTATCGGATAACGAAGCAATGACGGGTGTACCTTCTCTTCCTGAAAAACGTAGTTGGTTGGCTCGTAAATGGAAATTAATGATTGTCTGCTTTATTCCTGTTTTCATCGCAGGTATATTTATGATTGCCATGAACGCAATAAAATCTTCGGAGCCCTATAAAAAAGCTTTATCGCTGGCACAATCTAATCCTGCGGTGAAAAGTGTTTTAGGTCAACCCATTGAAGCAGGCTGGTTTATTTCTGGCAGTATTAGCGAGAGTGAAGCGGGATTTGAAATTGCTATTAAAGGAAATCGGTCTGGTGGTACGGTGTATGTTGATGCAGATAAACATGCAGGACATTGGCGATATAAAAATATTACTGTTCAACCTGATGTAGGAGGGGAATCTATCGATTTACTGGCAGGCGGTAATGCCATGAAATAAAGATTATTTTCTTTGTGAAGTGTTATTAAAACGCTCTTGAGCCGGTTTAATTTAATTGAAAAGTAATGAGAATCATTCTTAAAAGAGAAAATTAAACAACGTAGAGTTAATAGTATTTTATTCTGTACTATAAGGTGTTGTTTTCTCTATGTGATTTTAGGTTATTGCAAATGTTTTCTATAAAGGTAAGAGTATGGGCCGGAATAAATCCGTAAATCCTATAATAGTAGGCTTAGTATTACTGGCATTGTCAGGTTGTAAAGATGAAAAGAAAACTCAAACGGAGCCGCAGGCTTCGGTAAAAGAAGTGGCAATGTCTGGTGGCAATTTTAATTTAACAAGCCTCCGCGATAACAAACACGAGCGGGTTAAACTGATGGAGAAAATCAATGCCAGTCAGGGGGACATATTAAAATATGCATCATCAAAAACGAAAGGAGAAATCATTGCGGTTCTGATTGATAATAATTTATGGGATGGCGTGGCAAATCCGCTAAAACACCATGAGCAGAAGTGTGAAGAAGGGACAATCGTTGATGCACGTAAGCGTGCAGTATTGGCTGCGTTAAAATGGGTACAATCAAAGCATGGCTACGAAAATGTTATGCAACATGCAGAGATGGCGCCGATGGTTGATGGCGAAGCCGATTGGCGAGCGAATGAAGCAAAAGTCATTGCCTTTTTAAGCCGGGGGGAAACGCCGAGAAGTTATGGGCGTAGTGATAACTTTATCCCTTTTGCCGCGAAAGTTACCATCCAGCCAAGCCATTATGCTGAAAACTTGCGAGACATTTATCGTTCACTGCCTTCTCTTCACGCAAATGCTAATGAGCCACTGACGCCAGTAAATGTTGCATTATTAGGTAGTTGTACACAGGTGATGGTTGATCAGCATGGTTGGCGGCAGGTAAATGTAGGCGCTAGTTGAGCCGTTTGGTAAATAATCTGAAAAGTAAGATTAACACTCGGTTGGCAGTGGGTAATACCATGAAATAAAGATTATTTTCTTTGTATCGTATTATTGAAATTCTCTTGAGCCAATTTAATTGGAAGTTAATGATAATCATTATTAAAAGAGAAAATTAAGCAACGTAGAGTTAATGGTATTTTATTCTGTGCCATAAGATATTGTTTTCTCTATGTGGTTTTAGGTTATTGCAAATGTTTTCTATAAAGGTAAAAGTATGAGCTGGAATAAACCTGTAATTGCAATCCAGCAGGAACCTGTCTTTCCTGTATTATGGCATTGGCTGGTTTCAGGCATGCTTATTATTTGCATCGGTATGGCTTGCTATGTGTTATGGTCTGGATATATCAGGCTGCAACAATGGTGGATAATTTTTGGTGCGGTTGGCCTAATATGGCTGGCTGCATTTGGACTGAGGCTATATCTCTTTGGTTATCAGTTGGGGATATATCATTTTTGGCATCAAGAGCGACTATCTATTGATAGAGAGTGGAAAATCTGGGCCAGTCGATATATGTCTGTGTTACACAATAGTGTATTTTTACCGGAGAAAATAACCGCCGGGACTATCGTGCAGGAAGAGCCAAAAATTGCCGTTCAATATGGTGAAAAAAAAGTAATAGACTATTTTTCATGGTCAGAGAATAAATGGCATGATTCAGTGAAGATATTATTACACAGTGCTGAAAAGGCGATCTCTGATATCCCGCCGGACAGACAAATCTGCGCAACGGTTATCACTCATGGCTCTGCACAAGAATATGAGAAATTAAAAATAATATTGCAAGAAAAGTGGCAATCGATTTTTCCTGCACGTCAGCCATTATCTCAACTAAATCTGGTGCCTTATTTGTCGGCAATGCAGATTGAACATTGGTTAAAAGATCCGGCTAGTGAAGTGCAATTACTGATATTGCTGCAAATTGAAAACACCGGGCGATTTTCAGAAGGCTTAGGAGTATTGCTTATGGCAACCGATGATTTGACACAAAAATTTGCATTGACTGAGAAAGCCAGAATTTATCGACCGATGGAAATTGACGCTGAAAATTTTGAGCAACAATTTAAAACCTTTATTAATACCCAATCATCTGCGAAAGAAGCCATCGGTATGTTAGGGGATGATAACGATATATATTCCTATACTTCACAAATTATGCCAGCGATTCAGGAACAGAATGCAGCATTAAAACTGGAACGGATTAAAAATATTGAAAAGTTTATTGGTGTGCTTGGCCCAAATGCCTATTGGTTGGCAACTGGGTTGGCTATTGATTTATCTCAATATCATTCAGGGAATTATTTAGTTTTAGCGAAAAATGATCGTAACTGGGCTGTAAATACAGTTCAGGCATGGGAGGAACAATCAAAATGATTAGTAATAAATGGACCAAAATCGGTAACGCACTGCTATTTATCGTCGTTGCTGCTGTATCGGCATTTTGTATCTGGTTTTACGGTGAAAAAATCGGATTGAATGAAAATGATAAAAAAATATTTGCCTGGGGATTGTCTGTATTGATCTTTAGTGTACTGCGTCTTTTCCCGGTAATCGTTGGGATCTATCGGCAGGAATACCTCAGAAGGGAAATCGAACAACAAGGTATGCGTCCGGCCAGAGAAGAACGGTTAAAAATTTATACCTCTGAGGATGAAAATAGGGAGATGATCAATTTTCACCTCAGTCGGCGTTATGGTCGCTTTTGGCGTAACAAAGTGCGTATCTTACTGGTGATGGGCGAAGATCAAGAAGTAGATCAGATAGTTCCTGGCCTTGTTCAGCAGAAATGGCAAGAGGGCGAGTACCACCTGTTGCTGTGGGGCGGCAGTTTGCAGGTCCAGCCGGATAAAGCGCAGTTACAGGCATTGCGTAGGTTGCGTCGCCGTCGCCCGCTGGATGGCGTGGTGTGGGCGATAACCGAAGACCAGCTCGGCCAGCGGACGCAGATAGAGACTGCGCTGCGTATGCTGGAGAAACAGGGGCAACAGCTAGGCTGGCAGGCGCCGGTGTATGTGTGGAATGTGCGTCACAGCGACTGGGACCAGCGCGACCGGCCAACCCAGACCGTGGGCTGTTTTCTGTCCGGGGAGT
>NZ_RCWB01000060.1 GCF_018448885.1 Photorhabdus caribbeanensis | reverse complement strand
CAAAAACGGACAGGTCGAAATTCATCGACGTTGAGAACAGCACTTCGCGGATCTCTTCCACGTCAAAAGCCTGTTGAGCCCAGTGCAGGAAGTTAACCGTATTGCGGTGCTCAATCATCACCCCTTTCGGCATACCGGTCGAACCCGAGGTATAAATCACATAGGCCAGATGCCGGGAAGTCAGCGCAGGCACCAGTGGATTATTGTCCGGCTGATCTGGCAAGGTATTCGGGTCCAGTACCGTTAATCCAGCCAGCGCTTCCTCACCCAGTACAGCCCTGCCAGCCTCATCCGCCAGCACCACTGTTGGGGCAGCATCAGTTAGAATATGTGTCAAACGCCCACTAGGATAAGCCGGGTCTAACGGCACATAAGCTCCACCCGCTTTCATTACCGCCAGCAATCCCACTACCATCGCCGGTGAACGTGCCACACAAATCGCCACCCGCTGGTCGGGTACCACGCCCAGCGCAATAAGCTGATGGGCCAGGCGGTTGGCGCGGGTATTTAATTCGGCGTAACTGAGGGTCTGAGTTTCATATACTAATGCTATCGCATCAGAGGTTTTCTCCACCTGTTGTTCAAACAACTGGTGAACACATAACATCTCAGGGTAGACAGTTTCCGTCGCGTTCCAAGTTTTCAGCAACAGCGTACGTTCCGCTTTCGGCAAGATTTCCAATGCCCTAACAGGCACGTCCGGCACTTGCTCAAGGGCATCTACCAGACTTTCCAATGCTCGCTGCATATAACCGCATAAACTTTCCGGATCAAACGGTTGCACGACCTGAGCCGTCAGCCCCAAAGATTCGCCAAAATCTTCCACTGATAGCATTAACGGATAGTTAGTCCGCTCCTGCCCACCAATAAATTCAATGCCGCTGCTGATGTCATCCGACGCTGCCAGCAAGGTATTATGCCGATAGTTCAGCAAGCTATTAAAGAGAGGGATCTCACCTTGCACGCCGCTGCAACGCTGTGCCAGCGCCAGTGACGCGTGCTCATGTTCTAATAGTCCGGCGAGTCGAGCATGGGCGGTCTGCACGCTGCTCCGTACTGGGGTCTCATCAATATCCAGTCGCAACGGCAAGGTATTAATAAACAGCCCCATACTATTGTCTGCGCCTTCTCCGGCCTGCATACGCCCAAACAGCACCGTACCAAACACGACATTCTTCTGACCGCTGGTACGCGCCAACACCTGCGCCCAAGCCAAATGACACAAGGCCGCCAGACTGACACCCAGATGTCTCGCCTGATGACGCAAACGGTCATTTAATCCGGCTGGCAACATCCGGTGAACTTCCGTCACTTGCGAACCATCACGACGCACTTCCGTCAAACCAAACGCCAGGGTCGGTTCATCTACCGTCGCTAACATGTCAGTAAAGAAACGAGTATGTTCTTCCTGACTTACCCCCAACCGGACCTGCGCCACCAGATTGCGGAAAGGTGTCGGCGCAGGCAGATTATCCTCCCGGCCTGTCAGGTACGCCTGCACTTCGCGGTGCATCACCTCCATCGTTTCATGATCGCCGATCAAGTGATGATGCAATTCCAGCAACAACCAACGGCCATCGGTTTCCTGAGCGATGACAAAACGCAACAACGGCGCTTCGCTCAGCTCAAGACGATGATGACGCGGATCAAAACGCCGGGTTAACTGCTCACTGACCGGACCGTCAGCCGGATTTAATGTCAGTTCCGTCACCGACAATGGGGCCTGACGCCAGACTACTTGCGCCGGGACTGACAATCCCTGCCAGAGAAAAGCGGTACGCAGAATATCGTGCCGATCAATTATCTGTTGAACCGCCGCCAAATAACGATCCAACAGCGCCCGATCAGCAAAAGCCATCTGCCCGGTCAACAAATAGGGATCGCCTTCATTTGCCAGCAGATGGTGGAACAAAATGCCATCCTGCAACGGCGACAGCGCATAGATATCCTGAATATTGGCGATCCCGCCCGGCACTTGCCCGACAATGTGGTCAATGTCAGCCTGGGTCAAATCAATCAGCGGCAACATCGTCGGCGTCAGCACCGTCGTATCCGGTGTAATACGGTTGTCAGGCACCTGAATTTCATTATGCTGAACCAGAGACTGTGCCAAAATACAGAGTGTCGGATGCTGGAATAACGTTTTTACCGATATACTCAGACCAATACGCCGCAATCGTTCAATCATGCGCACAGCAAGCAGCGAATGACCACCCAGCGCAAAGAAACTGTCATGTCGACTAATCTGCTCAACACCCAGTAATTCACACCAGACAGCCGCCAGCATCGTTTCTATCTTCCCTTGCGGAGCTTCATAGATCTGACGGGCAAACGCCGCCTCCCCCGGCGCCGGTAACGCCCGGCGATCCAACTTGCCATTCGGGGTCTGCGGTAAAGTATCCAGCCGCACAAAAGCTGCCGGTACCATATAGTCAGGTAAAACTGCACTCAAATGTTCACGCAAACGGGCTGCCAGCCCTTCATTCGCTTCTGCCGCCACATAAGCGACCAGCCGTTTGCCCTGTTCATCCTCCCACACCAGCACTGCCGCCTCTTGTACCGCCGGGTGTTCCTCCAGCCGGGTTTCAATTTCCCCCAGTTCAATCCGGAAGCCGCGAATTTTAACCTGATGGTCGTTACGCCCCAGGAATTCCAGGCTGCCATCCGGCAAGTAGCGGGCCAAATCCCCAGTAACATACATCCGTGCGCCAGATACCGAGCTAAAAGGATCCGGTATAAAACGTTCCGCGCTCAATTCCGGCAGGTTAAGATAACCCCGCGCCACACCCACGCCGCCAATATACATTTCGCCAACACTGCCCACCGGGACTAACTGACCGTATTTGTCCAGCAGGTAAACGCAGGTATTTTTAAGAGGCCGACCGATAGAGCAATCATCGGTTGGGGATAAAACCTCCTTACAAGTCGCTGTTACGGTATTTTCCGTCGGGCCATAAGCGTTCAATAGTCGGGGTCGGTGGACTTCCCGTACAAACCAGTCCTGAATGGCGCTCTTTTTGACCGCCTCACCGCCAATGATAATAAGCCGGAGACAATCTGGCAGCGGTAATGCATTATCGTCTCTGGCAACCAGTTCGGACCAGAATAATGCCGGCAAAGACAGCACTGTGATACGGTTCTGTCGGGCTAAGGCAATAAACTCCGACATCGACGTCAGCCAACTGTCATCACGCATGACCAGCGTGGCCCCGTTGCATAATGTCGAGAAACACTCTTCCACCGAAACGTCAAATGCAAAAGAAGCAAATTGCAACAGCCGATCTTGCGCCGTGACCGCATAAGACTCATTAAAACCTAAATGACGCTGGTACACCGCCTGATGTTCCACCATCACCCCTTTCGGCTGCCCGGTTGAGCCGGAGGTATAGATGATGTAAATCAGATGCTGCGGCGTCAATGCAGCTACCTGCGGGTTGCGCTCCGATTGGTCTGGCACGGTATTCGGGTCCAGTACCGTCAGCCCCCTTAACGCCTCATCACCCAGTGCTGCCCGTCCAGTCGCATCAGCCAATACCACTGACGGAGTAGTATCATTCAGGATATATGCCAAACGCTCCAGCGGATAGGCGGGGTCCAGCGGCACATAGGCGCCACCGGATTTCAACACTGCCAACAACGCTACCACCATTACCGGCGAGCGTGACACACAAATCGCCACCGGCTGATCAGGTACGACACCCAATGCGATAAGCTGATGGGCCAGCCGGTTAGCGCGGGCATTTAATTCGGCATAACTGAAGGTTTGCGCCTGATACACCAGCGCCGTGGCTTCCGGGGTTTGCTCCACTTGTTGTTCAAACAATTGATGAATGCATAACGCCTCAGGATAGGCGGTTTCCGCCGCATTCCAGGTTTCTAGCAATAGCTTGCGTTCCGCCGGGGCCAGGATATCAATTTTTCCGATCGGCTGTTGAGGGTTAACCACCATCGCTTGCAACACCGCATGCAGATATCCCACTTGTCTTTCCATTGTTGCCGAATCAAACAAGGCGGTGGCATAATTCAGCGCCCCCACAATCCTGCCCTCCTCCTCCGACAAGCCTAGTTCAAGATCAAACTTGACAATATCAAAAGCTTGATAGACCGGTGAGACTGCCAGCCCCGGTAATTCCCATTCCGAGTTCTCATTGTTCTGCCAGGCAAACATCACCTGGAATAACGGGGTATGCGCCAGTCGGCGCGGCGGTTGTACGATTTCCACCACCTGTTCAAACGGTAAATCTTGATTCTCCTGCGCCGTCAATGCGGTTTGCCGGACCCGTGCCAGTAATTCCGTCACAGTCAGCTCACCTGATAAACCAATACGCAACGCCAACGTATTGACAAAGAAGCCAATCAACGGTTCCACTTCCTGACGACCACGGCCCGCGCTCGGCGTGCCAATCACCACATCTTCCTGACCTGACAAACGTGACAGAACCACCGCCCAGGCTGACAACAGCGTCATGAATAAGGTGACGCCCTGCTGCTCACTCAGACGCTTAAGGGCTGTCGTTAATTCAACATCTAAGTTAACCGGCACGGCATCTCCGGCAAACGACTGCTCCGGCGGACGAGGCCGATCTGTCGGCAGATCCAACAGAACCGGGGCGTCAGCCAACATTGCACGCCAATAGTCGGATTGAACCTGAATACGTTCAGCCGACAACCACTGACGCTGCCAGGCGGCGTAATCTGGGTATTGAATCGCCAACGGCGGCAACGGATCGAGCTGTCCATTCATAAACGCCGTATAGAGCGCATTCAATTCCTGTATCAGTACATTGCCAGACCAGCCATCGGAAACAATATGATGCTGAGTCAGTAAAAATTGATATTCGTCATCGGTGATCCGGATGAGAGCCGCGCGAATAAGCGGGCCGCTTTCGAGGTCAAATGACGCGTGGGCCTCCTCCGTACTCAGGCGTTTAAGAACTTCATCAGCATCCGAAACGCCGCGCAGGTCATATTGCGATAACAGTAAGCCGCTATCCGGTTCCAACAGTCGCACTTGCGGCTGATCATCTATAGAAACAAAGACAGAACGTAACGCTTCATGACGGGCAAACAAGGTATCCAACGCCTTTTGCCAGGCCATGATATCCAACTGACCAGACAAGCGTAGAGCCATCGGGACATGATAAGTTTCACTGACGCCCTCAAGCTGCGCCAGGAACCACAGGCGTTGTTGAGCAAATGATAACGGTAATTCCCCTTCACGGGATATCGGCACGATGGACGGCAGAATCATGTCCGGTTGTCCCATCCGGGCCTGCATAACCTCAGCAAACGCCTTCAACGAAGGGGATTTAAACAGAGTCGTCAGCGGCAATTCTCCACCTAAAGCGGCTACCCGATTCATCACTCGCATCGCCAGTAACGAGTGACCGCCCAGAGCAAAGAAATTGTCATACCGGCTGATCTGTTCAACACCCAGGACTTCACGCCAAATCGCCGCCAAGGCTATTTCCGTTTCCCCTTGTGGCGCTTCATAAGTTTGACGCGCAACGGCGTCACTGTCCGGTGTCGGCAACGCTCGACGATCCAACTTACCATTCGGCAGTAACGGAAATGCATCCAGCCGCACAAAAGCCGTTGGCACCATATAATCAGGTAAAACAGCACTCAGGTGAGCACGCAGACTGTTCACCAGCCCATCATCCTCTGGCGCCACGACATAGGCCACCAGCCGTTTCTCTTGTCCTTCACCCTGCGCCAATACCACAGATTTACTCACTGCCGGGTGTTCCGCCAAGCGGGCTTCAATTTCCCCCGGTTCAATACGGAAGCCACGAATTTTAACCTGATGGTCGTTACGGCCCAGGAATTCCAGATTGCCGTCCGGCAGATAGCGGGCCAAATCCCCGCTGCGGTACATGCGGGCATCCGGGTGACTACTGAATGGATCAACAAGGAAACGTTCGGCGGTCAATTCAGGGCGGTTCAGATAGCCACGCGCCACACCGACGCCGCCAATATATATTTCGCCAATACTGCCTAATGGTACAGGCTGGCCGTATCTGTCCAGCAAGTATATGCCAGTATGGCTAATTGGTCGGCCTATAGAACACGCATCTTCTGGGGATAATATCTCCTGACAGGTCGCAATGACGGTATTTTCCGTCGGGCCATAAGTATTTAACAACCGTGGACGTGGCATTTCCTGTGTAAACCACGCCTGAATGGCGCTCTTCTTCACCATCTCGCCACCAATCATGATTAACCTGAGGCAATCCGGTAGTAATAACGCCCTGTCTCTGGCCGCCAGTTCAGACCAAAATAGGGTTGGCAGAGACATCACGGTAATTTGATTCTGTCGGGCCAAGGTGATAAACGCCGACACAGAAGCCAGCCAACTATCATCACGAATCACCAACGTGGCGCCATTGCATAATGACGAAAACAGTTCTTCGACGGACGCATCGAAGGCAAAAGAGGAAAATTGCAGCATCCGGTCTTGTGCAGTAACAGCATAGGTCTGATTAAAACCGAAATAACGTTGATAAATGGCCTGATGTTCCACCATTACGCCTTTCGGCGTGCCGGTAGAGCCAGAAGTATAGATAACATACGCCAGATGTTGTGGAGTCAGTGCAATCCCCTGCGGATTGCTGTCCGGCTGGTCAGGCTGAATATTCGGATCTAATACCGTTAACCCGACCAACGCCTTTTCACCCAGAGCCGACCGTCCAATCTTATCCGCCAGCACCACTGACGGGGCAACATCATTCAGGATATGCGCCAGACGTTCCCCCGGATAAGTTGGGTCCAACGGCACATACGCCCCTCCGGCTTTCAATATCGCCAACAGTCCCACTATCATCGCTGGCGAGCGTGTTGCACAAATCACTACCCGCTGGTCCGGTACGACTCCCAGCGTTATTAGCTTGTGAGCAAGGCGGTTAGCTCTACTATTGAGTTCAGCATAGCTGAAGATTTGTTGTTGATACTCTAACGCCGTGGCTTCTGGAGTTTGCTCCACCTGTTGTTCAAACAACTGATGAATACATAACGTCTCAGGATAGGTGGTTTCAGTGGTATTCCACATTTCCAGCAACAGCTTTCGCTCCACCTCTGGCAAAATATTTAATGCCCGCACCGGCGTCTCAGGCCGCCGTTCAAGTGCTTCCGCCAGACTTTCCAGCGCCTGCTGCATATAACCGCATATACGATCCGGATCAAACGGCTGGACAACTTGAGCCGTCAGCCCCAGAGCATCGCCAAAATCCTCCACTGACAGGTTAAACGGATAGTTAGTCCGCTCCTGTCCGCCTAAGAATTCAATGCCCTTCATTGTTTCATCCAGCGTCACCAGAGACAGGTTATGCCGGTAGTTTAATAATGCATTGAAGAGCGGCGTACCACTAGCAACACTACTGCAACGCTGCGCCAACGCCAGTGACGCATGCTCATGCTCTAATAATCCAGCCAGTCGGGTATGAGCGGCCTGCACGCTGTCTCGTACCGAGGTCCCATCGATATCCAGCCGTAACGGCAGGGTATTAATAAACAGCCCCATGCCGCTGTCGGCCCCATCTCCCGCTGCCATGCGCCCAAACAGCACCGTGCCAAACACGACGTGCTCCTGCCCGCTGGTGCACGATAGTACCTGTGCCCAGGCCAGATGACACAAGGCCGCCAGACTGACCCCCAAATGTCTCGCCTGATGACGTAAACGGTTATTTAGCTCGACTGACAACATCCGGTGCGATTCCGTCACCTGCGAACCATCACGGTACACCTCCGTCAAACCGAACGGCAGGGTCGGTTCATCTACCTCAACTAACATGTCAGTAAAGAAGCGAGTGTGTTCTTCCTGACTAACGCCTAACCGGGCCTGTGCTACCAGATTACGGAAAGGTGTCGGCACTGGCAGACTCTCCTCCTGCCCGCTCAGATAAGCCTGTACTTCGCGGTTCATTACTTCCAGCGTGGTATGATCGCCAATCAGATGATGCAACAATTGTTGTACAATCCAGCGGCCATCAACCTCTTGTGCCACCACAAAGCGCAATAACGGCGCCTCGCCCAAGTCGAGACGATAATGACGAGGGTCAAAACGTTGGGTTAACTGATCACAAACTCGCCCATCAGCCGGATTCAAGTCCAGTTCCATCACTGACAAAGTGGCTTGACGCCAAACCACCTGAACCGGTACAGACAACTCTCGCCAGATAAAGGCGGTACGCAGGATATCATGGCGATCAACCACCTGTTGTACCGCCGCCAGATAGCGATCCAGCAAAGCGCGATCAGCAAAGGCTATCTGACCGATCCCCAGATAGGGATCACCTTCATTTGCCAATAAGTGGTGGAACAAAATACCGTCCTGCAACGGCGACAGGGCATAAATATCCTGAATATTGGCCATCCCGCCCGGCACTTGCCCGACGATACAGTCAATGTCAGCTTGAGTCAGATCTATCAGCGGCAACATCTCCGGCGTAATTGTTGTCGTCGCTGACGTAATCACATTCGGCGGCACTGCCACAGCCCGATATTGCCCTAATGTTTGGGCCAGTTCAGATAACACCGGCGACTGGAACAGGTCACGCACCGCCAGTGTCAGCCCCAAGTGACGCAGACGTTCGATCATCCTCACAGCAAGCAGAGAATGGCCGCCCAGCGCAAAGAAGCTATCGTGTCGGCTAATCTGTTCTATTCCTAGCAACTCATACCAGATAGCCGCCAAGGCGATCTCTGCTTTCCCCTGGGGCGCTTCATAAACCTGGCGGGCAAAAGCCTCGCCGTCCGGGGCCGGTAGCGCCCGACGATCCAGCTTACCATTCGGCGTTAGCGGGAAAGCATCCAGCCGCACAAAGGCTGACGGCACCATATAGTCAGGCAACATTTTACTCAGGTGAGTGCGCAAACTATTCACCAACCCGTCATCCGCTGGCGCCACGACATAGGCAACCAGCCGTTTGTCCTGTCCATCCCCCAGCGCCAGCACCGCCGCCTCACGCACCGCCGAGTGCTCTATCAGACGTGTCTCAATCTCCCCCGGTTCAATGCGGAAACCGCGGATTTTAACCTGCTGGTCGTTGCGGCCCAGGAATTCCAGGTTGCCATCCGGCAGGTAACGCGCTAAATCCCCGGTACGGTACATACGAGCGCCCGGTCGATCACTAAACGGATCTATCAGGAAACGTTCAGCCGTCAATTCTGGCCGATTCAGGTAGCCACGCGCGACAGCGACTCCCCCAATGTAAAGTTCACCCGTGACACCCATTGGGGCAGGTTTCCCGTGGGTATCGAGAATGTAAATCTGGGTATTGGATATTGGGCGGCCAATCGGTACGTTATCGGCAAAACAGCCCGAGTGATTGATATCAAACACCGTACAACCCACGACGGTTTCAGTTGGGCCATACTCGTTGATGATGCGTGATCCAGGGGATAATGTTCGCCAGAGTGCAATAGTGGAACTGGGCAGTGCCTCTCCGCCCACGATAAAACAGTGAGCCGGGCATGTTCGTCCCATCGTGTTCAATTTTTGCCCTATTGCCGAAAGATGACCGGGCGTAATTTTAACCAAAGCGCCTGATTCCATTGACAACAATGCAGGGAGCAATTCAACCAACTCCTGACCGTCACCGAGCAAATGGATCTTGCCGCCGCACAGTAAAGGCAGGTAAAGGCTAGTAACCGTGGCATCAAAGGCTATCGATGATGAAACGATACTATCGCATTGCCTTTCAGTGAGGTAATCACTCC
>NZ_RCWB01000059.1 GCF_018448885.1 Photorhabdus caribbeanensis | reverse complement strand
GTGATTAAACAGAATACCAGTATAAAAGACAGTCAGGCGGCTAAACGTCGAAGAGCCATTTGGTCAGGGGAATTCCGTAGTCAACTTATCTTTGATTAAATTAAATACAAAGTGGAATCCCGCCCTGATACCAGCATGAGAATCCAATCCATAACGCTTAAATTGTCCACCGACTTTACCTTTATTATTATTAAAACCTGATGATTGGGTGAATAATAATGTTTCTCGGTCAGGGGAAACATGTAACTTCATGAAACCTTCTAAAGTCCTATCCTTAGGATTTGGTGCATTGCCGCCAAAATGAGAGGACTCTCTAGCTGCCTTACTTGCTGCAATATTATTAAGAACACCTTGTTTGATATTTCCACAATCTTTACCCGCCAACCCCAAAGGATCGATCCAACCCGTCGGATTATGAACGTAGCTATAAAGACGGAATGTTTAATGTGCTGAATGGGAACTAGATAAAAAAGCCGGAAGATCACGGGGATCTTTCCGGCTGATTTCAACGATATTTTATATCTGATTTTTATCGAAATAAGCCATAGATATAAACTCTCCAAAAACACTATTTCTTATTATTAATGAACAATGCAGTTGCTTAAATCCAAATAGTTAGTCATTACCTCTGACATATTCTTCAAGAAAACCTTTTATTTCTGTCAAAAAAAGAGACTTATCTTCTATTTCATAGTCAAAAATAAAATTCATTTCAGAAAAAACAACATCAACAAGATTAACTTTTCCATTTATAATAAAGTTAATAGACTGAATCACTTTATCTCTATTGGCTGGTATATATTCTAAAAACCAAGATTTGAGAACAATTTCTGAAACAGAACGTAGATCATCTTTATTATTAACATTTTTATTGTTAATTAACAAATAATCTTTATCACTGATAACTTCCTCATCAAGAGCAGAAAGAAAACCTACTAATATAGAAATTTCATTTTTAGTTTTTAAATCAAATTTATTCATTATCGCCCCCATACAGGATATGCAGTGATTGTTTGCCCATTTGGAGTTAAGATCACTGTTGCGGTACTCGAAGTGCCATATGTTGGGCCAGTCTTGCTATACCCTTCACCGATTCTTCTTCCATACGGAATTGTAGCTTTAGTCACAGCGCCACCTGATTGTCGCTGAATAGCATTTAATTGATCTCTATGACTATCAAATCGAGTTGCTGCCATCGGTGTACGCTGCTGAACTCCCGTAGTAGGATTCGCTCCATTAGTTGCTCGTCCAAGCTGGGATTCTAAAGACGTTTGGGCACCATGTCTCTCAAGGAAGTGAGATCTAGGATTCATACTTTCCATTTCTTGTAAACGTCTGAGTGCATTAGCCTCTGCAAGCTCATTGATCCTTGCCTGCCTTTGTTCCCTAGTAAGACTTGCCGGACAATCAGTCAACCCGAACGGATCTATCCAGTTTACCGGATTAGGCACGTAACTGTACGGATTCGGACTCCCATCTAGCCCCAGCGGGTCAATCCAGTTGACCGGATCATGGACATAGCTGTATGCCAAGATAGATCATCAGAAAGCCGGAAGATCTCGTGGGATCTTTCCGGCCTATATATTGTATTAGATATTATTCATCTAAATATGGAGATCTATATCTTTGTACTGTAAGTAAAGTATTTATTTTATCTATGCATTCCTGTGGATCTATTTTTGATACAAAATACATATAAAAATCATATCCAAAATGAAATTCGCATTGATCTGATATGAGTTTGCACCATATATCTTCTCTCAAAATTGACTGAATTATGTTTCTTAATTGGCTGATATCTATAGATTCACCGTCAAGATAAGAAACTTCGTCAATATTTACTTCTAGCTCTTTGATTCTGAGGAGCTTAATTTTCAAGCAGTGACATAAGTTAATAACATAATCTATATATTGATTTTCAATCTTCTCATATTCATCTTTTTCTACCTTTTGACCAATATCAAAAAAACTAGTCCATTCATCAGAACTAGAAAAAATATCGCCATTTTCATTGGTATTATTATATTTTGTTATTCTGTATGAATATTTCATTAGTCACCTATCCTATTCAGGTCAGCATCATACGTTCCCGATCTTGTTCGTCTACTGCCTAGATTTTTCACACTATCGGCAGCCTTCCAGACACCACCATTATGTTGATCAACATCAGGCGTAATATATTTCATTTTGTTCGATGCTTTTTTATTCATATAAAAAAGAAAATTTCATTTTCTAAAAAATATAACCTTGACAATAAACTGGATTTTTTGAGACGGAATTAAACCATTGGATTCATTCTCTTATAAATATATCATCGATAAGCTCCAATCGGCGCGGGCTTACCGTGGGTATGTGCCAAAATAGATCATAACAAGGCCGGAAGATCGCGGGGATCTTTCCGGCTTTATTTATATTAACTTATATCAAAATTGATTTTTTTATCATACAAGTGATTTAATAATTCTCTTTTCATATTCAGATGGTGATCCAAATCAGTTTTAAAACCATATTGATTTATTGCATCGATAACGTTTTCAGAAAAAAACTGCATCAAAAAATTAACTTCATCGATCATTGAATTTCTTTCATTAACTATTTTATCAAATGAATAGAAGCTTACTTTAGATTTTCCTTTATATAAAGATAATGTTATTTGATAACGGATTGCACCATAATTAAATATATCTTCTTGTTCTGAATCAAGATCTTCTTTGTAGAACAAGCATCCAACATCAATAACACCTTTCATGTATATATTATTTCCAACAAAACATTCACTATATGAATAAAATATATTGGATGAGAAAAAAATATCTTTTATCAAAAATTTATCATCATTACTTAATTTATTAAATATATTTAGATCAGCGTCAATTAGGTGGTTTTTAGCTATAAGCCATCCTGATGGCGCATACATTTTTTTTAAAGGAAACAAGTTATGTATTTTCTGAATTATATTCATTTTTTAGATCTCATATACGCATTGTAATCACTTTGTGATATTGGGTGTCCATGAAATTCAGGGTTAGGAGAATTGGTAACTTCCACTCTCAAATATTGAGTTGGCTTGCCATTATTATATCCAATTGGAGATCCTGCATCGTGAATATAATAAGATGAACCTTTATTATCGCCTAGGTTAATTTCTGCGCCATTACTTAACGCATCTTTTTCTACCTTATTTCTAAAAGCAGTAACTTGTTGTGCTGTTGCATTGTTAGGTAAGTTATCCCCCCAATATTGTGCTGTCCCTCCATTTGAAGAAAGAGATTTAGCTTTTTCTTGAGTTCTAGCTTTAGTGTGCTTTTCATATGCAGCAGATCGAGAATGGTATCTTCTTCTGCGGTCATCTTTTTTAGCCAATACTTCTGGACAAGATGTCAGCCCGAAAGGATCAATCCATCCGGTCAGGTTATGAACATAACTATACGGGTTCTCGCCACCGGCTAACCCGATCGGATCAATCCAATTGACCGGATCATGGACATAGCTGTACGCTAAGATAGATCATCAGAAGGCCGGAAGATCACGGGGATCTTTCCGGCTTAAGTTTAATTTAGCAGGCTATGAAATTCTTTGAATGCTTCAATTACTTCATTGTCAGAGGCCAGCTCTCTTCTTTCATTGATGATATATTTTTCAGTATCTACATCAAGAATTTCTAACATGCATGACAAATCATCCCATACAGTAAACCGAGCAATACTTTTATCAGTATCAATATCAACTACTAAACTTTCATTATTTACAATCACGGGATAATTGTAATTAGATATAATCCATAGTCTTATTTTTTGCATACTGTCATTATCCCCTCTGTTGTTTTCTGTGCCTTAATTTCTATATTGGCTACTTCTGGCATTTCTGGTACGGGCAATCCTTTACGTTTTGCTAAACGCCCTTCTAAAGAATCTGGACCTACTATTTTTACCCATTCATCATTTGTTTTTATCAACGATTTTTCAGGGACATCAAATTCAACATACACTGTTCCCGGTTTAGCTTGTTTACCAAAGGCATCTATATTTGCTGGATAACCAACATGTGTTGTTCCCGTAGTACTTTGAACCACTTTGCCAGTATCACGCATTTTTTGAAGTTCTTCGGGACTCATCCAACGACCAACCGTGGCAGTTGATAGCCCAAATGGGTCAATCCAGTTGACCGGATCATGGACATAGCTGTACGGGTTAAATCCACCTGCTAATCCAATTGGGTCGGCACAGAGATATTGCCCGGTCCCGTTATTGTAATATCTAAAGCGATTATAGAGAGTGGATTAGCTAACTGAATGAACAATCCCTTTTAGACAGGCATTTAATGAGATCATTATTCAGTAATAGAATGCCGGAAAGATGCTGTAATCTTTCCGGCCTATTTCTATCAGGTTACTGTGTCCTTAATTTAACGTATTCTTCAAAAAACTCTGTGAAATTAGAAGATAAAATGCCATCTACTTTTCTATCAAATAAATTATAATTCACTACTTTTCCAAAGTTACTTTCAGAAGTATCTATGTACCAACAGATATCGTCATCATAGAAATATATTACTACTAATTTCTCAGGTAAAGAAAATTCAGATCTACAATAAATAGTATCGTAATATATATTTCCACCATAATCAATTAAGGCATCATTATTTTCTATTCCAGATAATTCTTGGTCAACTACACCACCACCACCAACCTTATTTAGGAATATTTTGAAATCCTCTGGCAATTTTGCACATAATGCTTCCTCTAATATAGTAATTTGCTCCTGGTCAGCACCACCTAACCAGTCAACCTCGTGTTTTTCTGATGAAGATAATTCTTTGATTAATAGCTCTATTTTATTCATAATGCAAAGCCTTATTTAAAGTCTTCTGCCCTAAGTTTCCAGTAATTTTTCCTGAAAGTATCATATTGTGAAGCAAGATTCCCATTTCGTCTAAAACTTTTCCCATTTTCAATTAATCCATGTAATGGCTTATGGTATTTTTTGTGGGTTGAGGCCACAATTTCAACCATTGGACCAGGTTCCTGTCCGATAACATGATGCAAGTTTATTTGTTTCCCATCAGGGCCGATAGGTGCATAACCATTTTGCATCAGATCACGGTTAGTCCATCCATTAACTAATCTTTTACGAATAGCAGGGTGCACACTATTATGAACAAATTCAGGAACGCCGGGACTCTCTGAATATTAGTGTTATACATATCTTTGGATCTAATAATATTACCATTCTCCATGCTTTTTTTAGCTATATTTTGAATGTTAGCTATTTGTTTCGATATGGCATCAGTTGATTGATGTAGATTTATTTTATCCAGAGCATTGCATCAGTATATCTGTGATTACCTTGATGCCTTGCCATTGCATTAATCATTCGGCGTTGGCGTGGATGGGTATTCACCCACGGTAAGAAAGAAGCCAACCGGAAGCGGTTCCGTCTTTTACTGTTTCAGAGAGAAACAGAATAAAATATCTGAAATATAGCCTATATGTATATTTACTATGAATATTATATTTTTCTGTATCATTCCTTTTTTTGTCTTATTATTTATTTTATATTTTTATGATTTTAAGTTATATATTTAATATATAAGACCAACTCTGTAAGCTATTTGTTTTAAACATAAAAATAACAAAGCTGAAAGATCACGCGGATCTTTCCGGCTTTTTAAAATGGATAGGCTAAATAATTTCGGCTTGTAATATGCAAGTTAATTTATCTGTTACATATTTTTTAATATTTCATCTAGCCAACTACTATTTTTCCTCTCACACTCTATATTTCCGAAAAAGAAAAACAGATCACTTTTTTTATATCTAAATCATATTCAAAATCAAGAATAGCAAAAAGATAACTTATTTTATCTATATTGTTTTCTTTTAATTTTATTGCGACTGGCTGAGTTATAAAATCAAAACCTGGATCTAAGGCAGGATTATCTTCTCTATCTATTTATCCTAATTCACCTTGTTCTTTTCCATACCAAATAACAATTGCATGATCATAATCTGTTAAACTATTTTTCAAATTAAAATCACGCTCAAATTTGCAACTTTTATCCGTATTAATAAAATTATTTAAAATGGATGTATAGTCGGTTGAAGTTGAACACTAAACAGCATATTGTTCTTTCATAGTCATATCAGTACACCTAATTAAAAAGGCAAGTCTAGTGGGCCAAAAGTAAGTCGTCTACTAGACCATTTTCTTACAGCAGCTAGATATCCATTGATGTTTTTTGCATTATCGGCCATTGCTATCAGTTTGCGGTGAGCTAATGAAGATTGAGGAGAAACACTACTGGAATGAGGGATTGTATGTGTTCCCATAACGCCATTATCATCCAAGAATTTAATTTTACCTGTAGAAGTTCTCCATTTCATATATTCATTAAATGTTACTCCCATTTCTTTAAATTTATCAGTCTGAGATACTGGCAACCATTCATGAAATCCTCCATCTTTAGAGCCACCATTTTTGCGGAGACGATCCTTTATGTTGTCTCTAAATCTAGGATTATCCCAAGCCTTCATAAATTGCTCTTGAGTTGAGTTATCGCAGAAATTTTCAAAACCTTTTTTACCTCTTCTCCAGTCTCTCAGATATGCACTATATCCAGCTAATCCATGTGTATCTATCCATCCAGACCCAGAGGTCTATCCAGTTCGCCGGAGTATTACCTTCAATCTGCTCTAGCATACAGTGGATATTCGCCACGGTAGATATCATAAGAAGGCCGGAAGATCTCGAAGGAACTTTCCGGCTTTATTTATTATTTAATGCAACGTAAAACTAAATTATTGCTTTTTCATTGATGTAATTATTACATCTGGTTTCTTGTTTTTTTTACTTTTAATAAAATCACTAAGGTGCTCATGACCAAATTTATCGCCATTAAGCTCAATTAGAGAAATAGAGTTATTTATGAATAAAACTAATTCCTTAAGTTCATCAACAGATGCTTGAAATGTGATTTCATTCAAGCTAACCAAGTCACTATCTTCTGACTCATAACCATATATTTTCATGTTATACCCTATACTATTAACTAAGATATTAATCTGGTGGCGTCCATCCATGATCACGAAGCCATTCAATCGCTTTTTTACTGGGATTTGGAATACCTCGATGAGCGTCATGGACACCGCCACTTTGGTTGGATGAAGTTCCATCTTTATAGTGGACATGTGGTTCTTGACCTGGAATATGTCCTTTATCTACCCTTTCGATATCTCTTGGGGCTTGGCCTCTCTCGACTTGTTTTTGCATAGCTCCAGGCGTAGACGGTTTAGAGCCATATAGTTGTTGCCATTCTTTTTGACGAGCTTTTACACTATCAGGATGCCAAGGATCACCTTTCAATGCTGGAGATGGTTTCTTTATCCCAGGACATCCAGTTAATCCCAGTGGGTCAATCCAATTGACTGGATCATGGACATAGCTGTACGGGTTAAATCCACCTGCTAATCCAATTGGATCGGCACAGAGGTATTGCCCGATCTCGTTATCGTAATACCTAAAACGATTATAGTATAGCCCGCTTTCCTCGTCTTCGTACTGACCGGCGAACCTGAGATGACACGTCAGGTTCCGCGGGTCATTGACCGTCAGCACCGGCCAGCATTCCGGCTCGCCCCAGGTGAGTAATCGTCCTGCCCAGATCAGTTCCCCTGCTTCGGTCAGAATTTCCCGCACGGTCCCCTGGTGATCACTTACGACATAATATAGCTGGCCTTTTTCAAACCGGGCCGAAGGGGTCAGGGCGCCCGGCTCATACAGCCAGTGAATGCTCTGTTCATAGTCAACGGTGCCATCCGCATATACCGGCGTCTCTTCAATCAGCTGCTCCCCGCTCCACAGGTAATCATAGCCGATTATCGCGGTCGGTTTCACCGGCGGTCCGGCGGTGTCTGTCTCTTTCCGCTTGCTAATCCGTCGCCCGAAAGCATCATAGCCATAGCGCCAGCGCATCCCTTCCGGGCTGATAACCCCGGTCAGCCGGTCCTGCGCATCCCAGCGGTAGCGCCAGGTCCGCGGCCGGTAGCCCCGGCGCTGTTCGGTTTTCTCTGTCCGCCGCCCGTTTTCATCGTAGCGATACGTGCAGGCCCCGTGCTGAATCACCCGCCCCGCCTGCTGGGTGTGGTAGCTCTGGCGCAGGTCTTCACTGAGCCGTTCCGGTACCCGTTTTTGGTAATGCAGGTGCTGGCCGGCATCGTACACAAACTGTTCGTCACAGGCCCGTGGCCCGCCAAACTGGGCGGTCACCACCTGGTCGTTGGCATTGTAGCCGTAGCGCGTTTCCTCCCAGCGGGGGTCTTCAATGCAGGCCACGTTGTAGGCCGGGGTGTAATGCCAGTGGCGGGTGACTGCGCTGCCCCGCGGCGGGAAATGCGGGTCGGCCTCGTACAGGGTCTGTTTGAACCAGTCGGAGCTGCGGCCAGCGGTCTGATGGGCCAGCAGCCCGACCGGGGTGTAAGCCTGTGACTGGATAAAACCGGCGGCGCTTTCCCGCGCGATTTCCCGGCCCAGCCCGTCATGCTGCATCTGCAACGGGGCATGGCCGTCCAGCTGCCACTGCATCAGTCGGCCGTTAAGGCCGTAGTACCAGCTGACCGCAGGCAGGGTGTCCGCCTGGTATCCGGCGGGCAGGCCGCTCATCGGGTCCCACTGATGGCTGACGGCGCGCCCGTTAATCGTCTCCCGGGTCAGACGGCCGGCCTCATCGTATGCAAACGCCACCACCGCGTCCGGGTTAGTGGCCCGGACCAGCCGTCCCTGCGCGTCGTGGTCGTAGGTGGTGACGGTGCATAACGTGCACCGGTCATCCTCTTCCTGCCATGCTTCCTGGCGGGTAATGCGGTCGTCGTCGGTGTAACACCAGCGCAGCAGCTGGTGACTGGGGTAACGGGCAGTCAGGCGGCGCCCGGCGGCGTCATACTGATAATGAATGGTCCGGCCGGTAAAATCGGTTTCGCTAATCACCCGCCCGGCCGGGTCACGGGTGTAATGGTAGGTGTCGCCGGTTTCGTTGGTCACGGTTTTCAGGCGCGTCAGCCGGTCGTAGCCGAAGGTCAGGGCGGTGCCATCCGGGCGGGTGAGGCGGCTGAGCCGGTCGAAGGCGTCATAGGTATAGCGGGTGGTCCGGCCTTCCCCGTCAGTCACCGCCGAGACCCGGCGCTCGCTGTCGTAGTCAATCGTCTGCCGGATGCCGTCCGGTAGCTGAATCTCGCTGACGCTGCCCGCCGGGCTGGCGTGAAACGGGCTGTGGTGATAGTGGGTCTGCTGATGTAACGCGTCAGTGACCCGCAGCAGCCGGCCCAGGCCGTCGGCGTCAAACCGGGTCAGGGCGCCGTCCGGGGCCCGAATTTCACTGAGCTGCTGCCGTTCATAGCCGTAGCGCCAGGTGCGGCCGTCGGGCAGGACCTGGCGCAGGATTTCCCCGCGCGGGCCGTAACGGGTCTCTTCAACCCGTCCCTGAGGGTCGATAACCGAGGCCAGGTTGCCCTGTTCGCTGTAATGCAGCCGCCAGCGGGCGCCATCCGGCTGAGTGACCTGGGTCAGCTGGCCGTATTCATCGTAATCGTAAGCGGTGAGGTCCCCGGCGGGTGACAGCCAGCCGGTCAGTTCGCCGTAAGGGCTGTACTCATAAGCCGTGGTCCGGCCCAGCGGGTCGGTTTCGGCGACTTTGTGACTGAAATCCCATTCGGTCCGGGTGTCATGGCCGAGCGGGTCGACCTGGCGGGTCACTAAGCCGTCGGCGTTATAGTGGTAGCGGGTACAGCCGCCTTCGGCATCGAAATAGGTGGTGATGTTAGTAAACGTCCGGTCATCTCACCTTGTTCTTCCTCCCTGTCCCATGCACGCTACCGTTTCCTTATCTTCACCTGGAGACTGACACCATGAGCCGTAGCCGATATACCCCGGAACAAAAACAGCAACATGTGACCCAATGGCGCCACAGTGACCTGACCCGAAAACAGTATTGCGAACAGCATCAGCTGA
>NZ_RCWB01000058.1 GCF_018448885.1 Photorhabdus caribbeanensis | reverse complement strand
GGTTACTGTCCGGCTGATTTGGCAGATTATTCGGGTCAAGTACCGTCAGCCCTGCCAGCGTATTCTCACCCAGCGCATCACGCCCGACTTTATCCGCCAGCAAAATAGCGGGGGCCGCATCGGTCAGAATATGTGTCAGGCGCTCACCGGTATAAACCGGATCCAGCGGCACATAGGCGCCCCCGGCTTTCAGCACGGCTAATACCCCCACCACCATTGCCGGTGAACGTGACACGCAAACCGCCACCCGTTGGTCCGGCGTAACGCCCAACGCGATCAGTTGATGCGCCAGACGGTTGGCACGAGCATTGAGCTCGGCATAGCTGAGGATCTGTTCATCGTATGCCACTGCCGCCTCATTAGGCGCATTCTCCACCTGTTGTTCAAATAACTGATGAATACATAACTGCTTAGGATACCGGGTTTCAATGACATTCCGGGTTTCTAATAACAACTTGCGCTCCGCTACAGTCAGGATATCGATTCCTCCGACCAATTGTTGAGGATTAGCTACCATCGCCCGCAGTACGGTATGGAGATAGCTCTCCTGTCGCTCAATAGTCGCTTGATCAAACAAGGCGGTGGCATAGTTCAGATAACCAACAATTCGGCCCTCCACCTCAAATAAATTCAGCTCAAGATCGAACTTAACCACATCAATAGCTTGCTCGACCGGTGAAACCACCAGTCCCGGCAGCCGCCATTCCGTGTTCTCATTGTTCTGCCAGGCAAACATCACCTGGAACAATGGGGTATGCGCCAGTCGGCGTGGTGGTTGCACGATTTCCACCACCTGCTCAAACGGCAGATCTTGGTGTTCCTGTGCCGCCAAGGCGGTTTGTCGCACACGCGCCAGCAATTCCGCTACATTGGGTTCACCGGATAAATCCATCCGCAACGCCAATGTATTCACAAAAAAGCCGATTAAAGATTCTACTTCCTGTCGACTGCGACCGGCGCTTGGCGTACCGATAACCAGATCTTCCTGACCGGACAGGCGCGATAGAACCGTCGACCAAGCTGCTAACAGGGTCATAAATAACGTGACGCCCTGTTGCTCACTCAGGCGTTTAAGGGATTGGGTTAACTCCGCATCCAGACTGACAGGCAAGATATTTCCGGCAAATGACTGCTGAGGCGGACGTGGCCGGTCAGTAGGCAAATCCAATAGAACCGGCGCATCAGCCAGCTTTGTGCACCAGTAGTTAGATTGGGACTGTACCTGTTCTGCCGACAGCCATTGGCACTGCCAAGCGGCGTAATCAGGATACTGAATCGTCAACGGCGGCAACGGATCCGACTGCTGGTTCAAGCAAGCCGAATAAAGCATCTCCAGTTCTGATTTCAGTATCCCTAAAGACCAGCCATCAGAAATAATATGATGCTGGGTTAGTAAGAAAACGTGATCGTCGTCAGCCAGTTGTATCAGACTGGAACGAATTAATGGGCCGCAGGCAAGATCAAACGGGGCTCCGGCTTCCTGAGCAGAGAGAGATGCAAGTTGGGTATCCGCATCCGGCACGTCACGCAGATCATATTTCTTCATTGGCAGGCCCAATGCCGTCGGCAACAATTCCACCTGTGGCTGGCCGTCAACAGCAACAAAAACAGAACGCAACGCTTCGTGACGGGCAAACAGCGTATCAAGCGCCTGCTGCCAAGCCGCGATATCCAGTCGCCCCTGCAAACGCAGAGCCAGAGGAATATGATAGGTCTCACTCACCCCCTCAAACTGCGCCAGGAACCACAGACGCTGTTGCGCAAATGACAGCGGCAATTGGCCCTCACGGGACAGTGGAACAATAGCGGGCAATATCCTACCTGATTCGTCAAACCGGGTACGCATCACTTCAGCAAAGGCCATCAAAGACGGAAATGTAAACAACGTGGACAGCGGTAATTCAATCCCCAACGCCGCTATCCGGTTCATCATCCGCACCGCCAGCAACGAATGGCCGCCCAGAGCGAAGAAGTTGTCATACCGGCTAATCCGTTCAACACCGAGTAATTCACGCCAGATAGCCGCCAATGTGGTTTCCATCTCCCCTGACGGCGCGGCGTAAATCTGCCGGGAAATAGCCTCTTCTCCCGGTGCCGGTAGCGCCCGACGGTCCAGTTTGCCATTCGGCGTCAGCGGGAAGGCATCCAGACGTACAAACGCGGTTGGCACCATATAATCCGGTAACACCGCACTTAAGTGAGTCCGCAGACGATTGACCAACTCTTCATTCTCTTCTGCCACTACATAAGCCACCAACCGTTTGTCCTGGCCGTCGCCCAACACCAGAACAACGGCTTCACTCACCATCGGATGTTCCATCAGCCGAGCTTCGATCTCCCCCGGCTCAATGCGGAAACCACGAATTTTCACCTGCTGGTCATTACGGCCCAGGAATTCCAGATTACCGTCCGGCAGATAACGGGCCAAATCTCCGGTCCGATACAGGCGAGCATCCGGTTTATCGCTAAACGGATCCGGCAGAAAACGTTCTGCCGTCAGTTCAGGACGGTTAAGATAGCCACAGGCAACCCCATCTCCGCCGATATAAATTTCCCCTTCCGCCCCCAACGGCACTGGTTGACCATTGGCATCTAACAGATAAACTCGCGTATTGGCTATAGGTCGACCAATGGGGATTCTCACCACTTCCGACGATAACGCTGTAATACGGTAGGTGGCGGTAAAGGTAGTGCCCTCACTGGGTCCATAGCCATTTAATAACTGTTGCGGCGGGCTATCACGCAGAACCTGCTTAATCACATGCGGGTCCAGCACATCGCCGCCGACAATCAAGATCTTGAGCTGAGGAAGAGCTGGGGACAACTCTGCCGCCAGCCGGTTAAACAGCCCGACACTCAACCACAGTACGGTAATGCGATAAGTCTGTAATGCCTGAGCAAACTCTTTAGGCGTTAGCACAGTAGCATGATCAATCACCACCAGCGTACCGCCATTCAACAAAGGCGCCCAAACTTCAAAGGTGCTGGCATCAAAAGCCGGATTAGCCTCAAACGCCACTCGATCATCCGGCCCAATTTCAGCGTATCCGTTATTAATCACCAGCCGAACCACCGCCCGATGCGACACCATTACCCCTTTGGGTGTACCAGTCGAGCCGGAGGTATACATAATATAGGCCAGCTCAGTACTGGAGCGGGGCAAGTCAGGATTGCGGTAATCTTCCGCTCTGATAGCGCCGATCTCATCAACCAACTTAACCGGGATATCAGTAAGCAATAACCTGGCTGAACAGTCGGTCATCAGCCAGTGCTTCCGCTCGTCCGGTACCCAGGGATCGATCGGCACATAAACAGCTCCGGCTTTGAGGATAGCCAACTGAGCCACCACCAGTTCAATAGAACGTTCTAACTGCACGGCAACCCGGTCATTCGGCTGGATCCCCTGCCCAATTAACCAGTGAGCCAGTTGGTTGGCGCGAGCATTTAATTCGGTATAGCTGAGAATGTGTTCTCCATACATCAATGCTATCGCATCAGGGGTATTTTCTGCCTGTTGTTCAAATAACCTGTGAATACAACACTGGTCAGGATATGGTGCCTGAGTCGCATTCCAAGTCTCCAACAACAGTCTTTTTTCTGCTGCTGGCAAAATATTCAATGCCCGTACTGGTGTCTCTGGCCCCTGTTCAAGCGCTTCTGCCAGACTTTCCAGCGCCTGTTGCATATAACTACATATACGCACTGGATCAATTGATCGAACGATTTGTGTCGTCAACCCTAGTGCGTCACCAAAATCCTCCACTGAAAGCACCAACGGATAGTTTGTGCGCTCTTGCCCGCTAAGGAATTCAATACCGCTGATGATTGCATCCGTGGCTATCGCCGACGCATTATGCCGGTAGTTCAATAAGGTGCTAAATAGAGGAACCTCCCCCGATACCCCACTGCAACGTTGAGCCAACGCCAGTGACGCATGTTCATGCTCCAGCAATCCGGCCAACCGGGTATGGGATAACCGCACACTTTCCTGTACCGAGGTATCATCTATATCCAGCCGCAACGGCAGAGTGTTGACAAACAATCCCATGCCGCTGTCAGCCCCTTCCCCGGCCTGCATCCTCCCAAACAGTACGGTGCCAAACACCACTTTCGCCTGTCCACTGATACGCGACAACACCTGTGCCCAGGCCAGATGACACAACGCAGCCAAACTGACACCCAGACGCCGGGCCTGGTTACGCAAACGGTCATTCAGCTCAGGCGTCAACATCCGGTGCGACTCCGCCATTTGTGAACCATCCCGATGGACTTCCGTCAACCCGAACGGTAGAGTCGGTTCATCCACTTCAGCCAACATGTCAGTAAAGAAACGGGTATGCTCGGCCTGACTCACCCCCAACCGGGCTTGCGCCACCAAATTGCGGAAAGGGACTGGCGCAGGCAAGCTATCTTCCTGTCCGGCAAGATAAGCCTGAACCTCACGGTTCATCACTTCCAGCGTCGTATGGTCGCCAATCAAATGATGCAACAATTGCAATACGCTCCAGCGGCCATCCTCCTCCTGAGCCACTACAAAATGCAGCAAAGGTGCTCGTTGCAGATCAATACGATATCGACGCGGATCAAAACGTTGAGCTAACTGGTCACGGACTAACCCATCAATCGGGTTCAATGTCAGTTCGGTGACTAACAATGAAGCCTGACGCCAGACCACCTGAACTGGTGTGGATAATCCCTGCCAGATAAAAACTGTACGCAGAATGTCATGACGGTTAATCACCTGTTGCACTGCCACCAAATAACTATCCAACAGGGCGCGGTCAGCAAAGACCATCTGACCAGCCAGCAAATACGGGTCGCCTTTATTCGCCAGCAAATGGTGGAACAAGATACCATCCTGCAACGGTGACAAGGCGTAAATATCCTGAATATTGGCAACCCCACCCGGTACTTGTTCAATGATATGGTTAATCTCAGTCTGAGTCAGATCAATCAATGGCAACATCGCCGGTATAAGTTCCGTAGTCTCCGGGGTAATGACATTCGCCGGTACCACTACAGCCTGTGATTGCCCTACTGTTTGGGCAAATTCAGATAACACTGGGGATTGGAATAAATCCCGTACTGCCAGTGTTAATCCCACATTACGCAAACGTTCAACCATCCGTACCGCCAGCAACGAATGACCGCCCAGAGCAAAGAAGCTGTCATGCCGACTCACCTGTTCAACGCCCAACAACTCGCACCAGATAGCAGCCAGCAGGGTTTCTGTCTCCCCTTGAGGCGCCTCATAAACTTGACGGGCAAATGCTCCCTCCCCCGGCGCAGGTAACGCCCGACGATCCAGCTTACCGTTTGGTGTCACAGGGAAGGTATCCAAACGCACAAAGGCCGCTGGCACCATATAATCCGGCAAAATAGCACTCAGATAGACACGCAAGCTGTTAACTAGTCCGTCATCCGCTTCTGCCACCACATAAGCCACCAACCGTTTATCCTGATCGTCGCCCAAAGCCAGCACCAGCGCTTCACTCACCGCAGGATGTTCCAGCAATCGAGCTTCGATTTCTCCCGGTTCGATGCGGAAACCGCGGATTTTCACTTGCTGGTCATTACGACCCAAGAATTCCAGATTGCCATCCGGCAAGTAGCGGGCCAAATCCCCGGTTCGGTACATCCGAGCATCGAGCTCACCACTAAACGGATCGGTCAGAAAACGCTCCGCCGTCAAATCAGGCCGGTTGAGATAGCCTCGCGCTACCCCGACACCGCCAATATAGAGCTCTCCAACCGCGCCTAACGGCACCGGCTGACCGTCAGTATTCAGCAAATAAACCCGCGTATTAGCTGTCGGACGCCCAATAGCAATGACGCCCTCAGTGTAGTCTGACGGACAACGCCAGGTGGCCGCACATACCGTGATTTCCGTTGGGCCATAGGCATTAAACACCGTTGCCCGACGACTCAGGGCTTGAAGCAGCACAGCGTTAGGTGCCTCACCACCGAGTATCAACGTCGGTCTTATTGTCATTTCCGGCACATCGGTCCCCTCCCGGAGTAGGGCCGGGGTTAGGCAAGCATGAGTTATCGCCTGTTCTTCCAGATAATGCCAGAGATAGCGAGGGTCCTGACGAACCGTATCGGCAGGGATCACCAAAGTGGCCCCACTGCACAATGCCATCATGGTTTCCCAGACACCAGCATCAAAGCCAAATGAAGCAAACTGCAACATCCGGCTACCCGGATGAATATCAAACTGAATGATTTTTTCCTGAATCAGGTTAACCAGCCCACGATGTTCGATCATCACTCCTTTGGGTATGCCGGTCGAACCGGAAGTATAAATTACATACGCTAGATAGCGTGGAGTTAATGCCGATATCTGTGGGTTGCTATCTGGCTGACCAAGCAATGAATTCGAGTCCAATACAGTTAGACCTGCCAGTACTTTTTCGCCTAACGCGGCACGTCCAGCATCATCCGCCAGCACAATAGCTGGCGCAGCATCGGTTAAGATATGAATCAGACGCTCCCCCGGATAGGCCGGGTCTAGCGGTACATAAGCACCACCCGCTTTCAGTACTGCCAGCAGCCCCACTATCCGCGCTGGCGAACTCGCTATACAAATTGCCACCCGTTGCTCTGGTACCACTCCTAACGTAATCAGTTGATGCGCCAACCGATTTGTACGGGCATTTAATTCGGCATAACTAAGGGCCTGCCCTGCATACACCAACGCCGTCGCATCCGGGGTTTTCTCTGCCTGTTGCTCAAACAGCCGATGAATACCATCGTGATCTGGATACGACGTTTCGGTTTCGTTCCAAGTTTCCAATAACAGCTTGCGCTCTGCTACGGTCAAGATATCGATTTTCCCGACCGGCTGTTGAGGATTAGCCGCCATCGCCCGTAGTACGGTATGGAGATAGCCCACCTGTCGCTCAATGGTCGGTTGATCAAATAGCGCGGTGGCATAATTCAGATAACCGACAATCTGACCTTCAACTTCAAACAAATTCAGCTCAAGATCGAACTTAACCACATCAAAAGCTTGCTCAACCGGTGAAACCGCCACTCCCGGCAACCGCCATTGCGTGTTCTCACTGTTCTGCCAGGCAAACATCACCTGAAACAACGGCGTGTGCGCCAGTCGGCGCGGCGGTTGTACGATTTCCACCACCTGCTCAAATGGCAGGTCCTGATGTTCCTGTGCCGCCAACGCAGTTTGTCGTACACGCGCCAGCAATTCCGCCACATTTGGCGCACCGGATAAATCCATCCGCAACGCCAGCGTATTGACAAAAAAGCCAATCAGGGATTCCACTTCCTGACGTCCGCGACCCGCACTTGGCGTACCGATAACCAGATCTTCCTGACCTGACAGACGTGACAGCACTGCCGCCCAGGCAGCTAACACGGTCATAAATAACGTGACGCCCTGTTGCTCACACAAGCGCTTAAGGGATCGGGTTAACTCCGCATCCAGACTGATGGGCAATAAGGCCCCGGCAAAAGATTGTTGAGTCGGACGTGGCCGATCAGTAGGCAAATCCAGGAGAACCGGTGCATCAACCAGCCTTGCGTGCCAATAATCAGATTGGGATTGTATGCGTTCAGCCGACAACCATTGACGTTGCCAGGCGGCGTAATCAGGATACTGAATCGCCAACGGTGGCAACGGATCTGACTGCCCAGCCAGAAACGCGGTATAAAGGGTGCTCAATTCACGCATCAACACACTGACAGACCAACCATCAAAAACAATATGATGCAGGGTCAATAAGAAAACGTGATTATCATCAGCCAGTTGTATCAGACTGGAACGAATTAATGGGCCACAGGCAAGATCAAACGACGTTTCAACTTCCTGAGCAGAGAGAGACGCAAGCTGCGCCTCCACATCAGGCGTGTCACGCAGATCATATTTTCTCATCGGCAAGCCTGATGCCGTCGGCAACAACTCTACCTGCGGTTGACCATCGACAGCAACGAAGACAGAGCGCAATGCTTCATGACGAGCAAATAGTGTATCAAGCGCCTGTTGCCAGGCAGCAATATCCAGCCGACCATGTAGACGTAAGGCCAGCGGAATATGATAAGTCTCACTCACCCCGTCAAACTGAGTTAGGAACCACAGACGCTGTTGCGCAAATGACAGCGGCAATTGACGCTCACGGGATAACGGAACGATAGCGGGTAATATCCTGTCCGACTCACCAAACTGAGCGCTTATCGCTTCAGCAAAAGTGGTCAAAGCAGGGAATGTAAACAACGTAGACAGCGGTAATTCAATCCCCAACGCCGCCAGCCGGTTCATCATTCGTACTGCCAACAACGAATGGCCGCCTAAAGCGAAAAAGTTGTCATATCGGCTAATTCGCTCGACACCCAGTAATTCACGCCAGATAGTCGCCAATGTGGTTTCCACCTCCCCTGATGGTGTAGCGTAAATCTGCCGGGCAAAATCTTCTTCCCCCGGGGCTGGTAATGCCCGCCGATCCAGTTTGCCATTTGGCGTCAGCGGGAAGGAATCCATACAGACAAAAGCGGCTGGCACCATATAATCCGGTAAAATCGTACTTAAGTGAATACGCAGACAATTGACCAATCCCTCATCCACCTCTGCCACTACATAAGCCACCAACCGTTTATCCTGACCGTCGCCGAGCGCCAGCACAACCGCTTCACTCACCGCCGGGTGCTCTATCAGCCGAGCTTCGATTTCCCCCAGTTCAATGCGGAAACCGCGAATTTTCACTTGTTGGTCATTACGGCCCAGGAATTCCAGATTACCGTCCGGCAGGTAACGGGCTAAATCCCCGGTGCGGTACATCCGGGCATCTGGAAGATGACTAAACGGGTCTGCCAGGAAACGTTCAGTCGTCAGTTCAGAACGATTAAGATAGCCACAAGCAACACCATCTCCACCGATATAGATCTCACCGGTTGCTCCCTGCGGCACCGGCTGACCATAAGCATCCAACAGATAAACCCGTGTATTAGCTATCGGTCGACCAATAGGGATTCTCATTACTTCTGGCGATAACGCCGTGATACGGTAGGTAGTGGTAAAGGTGGCGCCCTCACTTGGTCCATAGCCATTCAATAACTGTTGCGGTGGGTTATCACGCAGAACTTGCCTGATTACATGTGGATCCAGAACATCGCCGCCGACAATCAGGATTTTGAGCTGCGGGAGAGCCGGAGACAACTCTGCCGCCAGTCGGTTAAATAACCCGACACTTAGCCACAGCACGGTTATGCGATACGTCTGTAATGCCTGAACAAATTCTTTAGGCATCAGCAACGTGTCGTGATCAATCACCACCAGTGCGCCGCCATTGAGCAACGGCGACCAGACCTCAAAGGTGCTGGCATCAAAAGCCGGGTTAGCTTCAAACGCCACCCGATCATTTGGCCCGATTTCGGCATACCCATTATTAATCACCAGCCGAACCACTGCCCGATGCGGTACCATCACGCCTTTAGGCGTACCAGTTGAGCCGGAGGTATACATGATATAGGCCAGTTCAGTACTGGAGCGGGATAAGTTAGGATTGCGGTTATCTTCCTGCCTGATAGCACCCATCTCATCGGCCAGGTAAAACCGGGGGATCGCCAAATCAATCGGAATATCGGTAAGCAATAACTTGGCTGAACAGTCAGTTATCAGCCAATGCTTCCGTTCATCCGGCACCCGGGGATCAATCGGCACATAAACGGCCCCGGATTTTAAGATAGCCAATTGAGCCACCACTAGCTCAATAGAACGTTCTAACAGTACAGCGACCCGGTTATCCGGCTGGACCCCTTGCCCAATTAACCAATGGGATAGTTGGTTGGCACGAGAATTTAATTCGGCATAGTTAAGAATATGTTCTCCATACACCAATGCTATCGCATCAGGGGTGTTTTCTGCCTGTTGTTCAAACAGCCGGTGAATACAACACTGGTCAGGATATGGTGCCTGAGTCGCGTTCCAGGTTGCCAATAACAGTTTCTTCTCTGCTTCTGGCAAGATATTCAGTGCCCGTACTGGTGTCTCCGGCCGTTGCTCAAGCGCCTCTGCCAGACTTTCCAACGCCTGTTGCATATAACCGCACACACGTTTCGGATCAATCGGTTGAACTATTTGCGCCGTCAGTCCCAGTGCGTGACCAAAATCCTCCACCGACAAGACAAACGGATAGTTAGTTCGTTCTTGTCCGCTAAGGAATTCAATACCGCCGATGGTTGCATCCGTGGTAATCGACTGCGCACTATGCCGGTAGTTTAGTAATGCGCTAAAGAGGGGCGTTTCCCCCGGCACCCCACTGCAACGTTGAGCCAGCGCCAGTGAGGCATGTTCATGCTCCAACAATTCAGCTAACCGAGTATGGGCTAATCGTACACTGTCTCGCACTGGGGTATCATCTATATCCAGTCGCAACGGCAAAGTATTGGTAAACAGCCCCATTCCATTATCAGCCCCTTGCCCTGCCTGCATCCGTCCAAACAGCACGGTGCCGAATACCACTTTTACCTGTCCGCTGGTACGCGACAAAACCTGTGCCCAAGCCAGATGGCATAAAGTCGCTAAACTGACACCCAGACGTCGGGCCTGACTACGCAGACGATCATTCAGTTCAGGTGTTAACATCTGGTGCGATTCCATCACCTGTGAGCCATCCCGATGGACCTCCGTCAACCCAAACGGCAGCGTCGGTTCATCCACTTCAGACAACATGTCAGTAAAGAAGCGGGTATGTTCGGCCTGACTCACTCCCAACCGGACTTGAGCCACCAGATTGCGGAAAGGGACCGGCGCTGGCAAATTCTCTTCCTGTCCGACAAGATAGGACTGAATCTCGCCATGCATCACTTCCATTGTGGTATGGTCGCCAATCAGATGATGCTGCAATTGCAGTACGCTCCAATGACCATCGTCCTCCTGCGCCACTGCAAAGTGCAACAGTGGTGCTCGTTGCAGATCAATACGATAACGACGCGGATCAAAATGTTGAGCTAACTGGTAACAGGCTGGCCCATCAATCGGGTCTAGTGTCAGTTCAGTGACTAACAATTGAGCCTGACGCCAAACCACCTGAACTGGTGCGGATAATCCCTGCCAGAGAAAAGCCGTACGCAGAATATCGTGGCGATTAACTACCTGTTGTACTGCCGCCAAATAGTTGTCCAATAAGGTGCGGTTAGCAAAGACCATCTGACCAGCCAGCAGATACGGATCGCCTTTATTCGCGAGTAAATGGTGGAACAGAATACCGTCCTGCAACGGTGATAAGCCATAGATATCCTGAATATTGGCAATCCCACCCGGTACTTGTGCAATGATATGGTCAATCTCAGATTGAGTCAGATCAGCCAACGGCAACATTTCGGGTGTGAGTACCGTAGTCGCCGGGGTAATGACATTCTTCGGCACTACCACCGCCGGTGATTGTCCTACTGTTTGGGCAAATGCCGATAACACCGGAGATTGGAATAAATCACGCACTGCCAGCGTTAACCCCGCATTACGCAAACGTTCAATCATCCGCACCGCTAACAGCGAATGTCCTCCCAGAGCAAAGAAGCTGTCATGCCGACTCACCTGTTTAATGCCCAACAACTCGCTCCAAATAGTGGCTAGCAGAGTTTCTGTTTCCCCTTGTGGTGCAGCATAAACCTGACGCGCAAAGGCATCTTCCCCCGGTGCCGGTAGCGCCCGGCGATCCAATTTGCCGTTCGGTGTCAACGGGAAGGCATCCATATAGACAAATGCTGTCGGCACCATATAATCCGGTAAAATCGCACTTAAGTGAGTACGCAGGCGATTAATTAACCCCTCATCCGCTTCCGCCACCACATAAGCCACCAGCCGTTTATCCTGACCGTCTCCGAGCGCCAGCACAACCGCTTCACTCACCGCCGGGTGTTCCATCAACCGGGCTTCGATTTCACCCGGTTCAATGCGGAATCCCCGGATTTTCACCTGCTGGTCATTACGGCCTAAGAACTCCAGATTGCCATCCGACAGGTAACGGGCCAAATCTCCGGTGCGGTACATCCGGGCATCTGGAAGATGACTAAACGGGTCTGCCAGAAAACGCTCCGCGGTCAGTTCAGGACGATTGAGATAACCCCGTGCCACACCGGTCCCGCCAATATATAACTCACCCACAGCGCCTAACGGTACTGGCTGACCATACTTATCCAGCAGATAGAGGGTCAAATCCGGGATACGCGTGCCAATAGGACTCGTTGTCTGTTCTGCATCATGGCGAGCCAGTGCCCGGTAAGTGACGTGAACCGTGGTCTCTGTGATACCGTACATATTCACCAACTGAGGCAATGTCTCCTCACGCAGGGCATACCACGGCTTCAAAATACCCGGATCAAGCGCTTCCCCACCAAAGATGATATAGCGCAAGCAGTCCGGTAACGGATTGGCGATATAACTGGCAATAAAGGCTTTGAAGGCACTGGGGGTCTGATTCAGCACAGTGA
>NZ_RCWB01000057.1 GCF_018448885.1 Photorhabdus caribbeanensis | reverse complement strand
GGATGAATGGCCGTTGGGCGGTGAAAGTCTGTGGGTGCGCTTAGCCCGGCCGTATGCCGGTAAAACTCACGGTTTTCACTGGCCGTTGATCCAGGGAACCGAAGTGGCGATCGCGTTTGAGCAGGGGGATCCGGATCGGCCCTACATCGCCCATGCGTTGCATGATTCCCGGCATGAAGATCATGTGACTCTCTACAACTACAAACGCAATGTGCTGCGCACCCCGGGCAACAACAAACTACGCATGGATGATGAGCGCGGCAAAGAGCACATCAAACTGAGCACCGAATATGGTGGAAAAAGCCAGCTCAATCTGGGCCATCTGGTGGATGGAAAGCGACCGCATCCCAACAAGCGCGGCGAAGGGTTTGAGTTGCGCACCGACGACTGGGGAGCCATCCGGGCCGGGAAGGGGCTGTTGTTGAGTACGCATGCACAGCCTAAAGCCTGTGGCAAACAACTGGACATGGATGAGATCAAACGCCAGCTTGCTGATGCTTTGTCATTGGCAGAATCGCTCTCTGATCTGTTGCAAACGGCACAGATTGATCCGCTGGATAGTAATACCCAACAGCATTTTCTACAACGGAATGTCGAGCAATTACGGGAACCGGTGATTGTCGCGGGGGCGTTAGGCGGCATTGCGCTGTCAACACCGCAGCATATTCAGCACAGCGCCAGTAAAAACCTGATGATGACTGCCGGTGGCAACACTGAAATCTCATCGTTGAAACGTATGGTACTGGCGGCAAAAAAATCAATGGTGGTGTTTGTGCATGAGCTGGGAATGAAACTGGTTGCGGCGGCCGGGAAGATTCAGGTGCAAGCTCAAACTGATGCTATTGAAATCGTTGCCAAGAAAGGCGTAACGATCACTAGCAGTGATGACGAAATCCTAATCTCAGCTAAAAAGAAAATCACTTTGCAGTGCGGTGGCTCCTATCTGACGCTGGAACCCGGCAAGATTGAACACGGTTCCCCGGGAGATTTTAACGTCAAAAGCGCGAATTTCGATTATATCGAACCGGCAAAGCTGGACGTGCCTTATCCCCATTTTACTGCCTGTGACGTGATGGTTGCCGAAGCGACCGATCGGGGCGACGCGACGGTGCCATTAGGCTAAGGAATTGATGATGACTCATTATCTGACTGAACCGCTGGCATTTGCCGAGCATCAATATGCGCTGATTGATCGCGTGGTTGTACAACAGTTGCCGGAAGCATTGCCGGTGATTGAAGTTGTTTCACCGCTGCTTGCTCCTCAGGCGCATTTGTATCCCTGGCTGTTGCCGTTGCATGAGTTGCCGTCTGATGTTTGGTTCCGTCTTCTCAATGAAGCGCGTCTGAAAACAGATCCTGACTCGCCGCCGTTTCTCACCTTATTGCTTAAAAGTGATTTATCTCTGGCGGCAATAAAAAACGTGCTGGTTAATGCCTTGTATCTCAAGGAGAAACAGCAGGGGCATATCCTGCGTTATTACGATCCCCGCGTCCTGTTTCATTTGCACTGGATGATGGGGCCTTGGGCATTTTCACGCCGGATTGCCTCGGATGACATTACTCACTGGACATTCTGGCTGGAGGGTAACTGGCATACGCTGGCCTTCCCGGAGAAAGTCCGTTACCAGCAGGGGGAAACGTCGGCGTCATTTGCTCAAATTCAGCGTATTGGCCTGATTAATCAGGTATTGGCTCAGTTGCCGGTGACGTCTGATCTTGCGCAGCGGCAGACGCTTAGCCGTCGTATTGATGCGCTATTTGATATCGCCATGACGCAGTGGTCATTGACCGATAAACAGGATCTGACGGCTTTTGCGTTACATGGCGTCACCCTAAATGACGAGTTTCATCAAGCGCCGAGAATGAAAAAGCTGTTGGGCCGGTGCCAACATGTTACGGGGTATTACCAGCGTATCACCCGTAGCTGGACGGATGAACAGTGGCAAGAAATGACCAGTAAAGTCCGCTACCTGCAACTTTAGCCGATGGAATTATGAATGATGAACCTTAAAGAAACATCGATTATCGCTAGCGACGCGAACGGAGCGTTGCTGGGCCGTCTTAACCCGGAAAACCTGAAATAAATTGTGTGCAATACAGGAGATTTTATTGTGAATAACCCTGGCTGTAATTTTTGTACCCGCGAGGGACTGCCTGTTTTACTTGTTCGTCCTGCCATCAAGGCGCAGGGTGATGGTGTGCCGGATTTGCCGGCGAGCATACAGATGCCGGTAGAGAGAAAAGGCGAAACCGGTTATACCACCCGTGTGTTGCGTGCAGGCTTTTTGTATATCTGGGATGAGCTGGTCAATGGCTGGATCAATTATTACGTGACTGATGAGGGATACTACTATCTTCTGCCCGCCGATGGCGAAGTTCCGCCGCGTCTAGCCAATGGTGAAATGAAACCTTGCATTGGTGATCTATTTGATTTGGCGCGTGCTTCGCTGGTGACATTACCGGTGTTGCCGAAGGGTGTGACAAACAAAGCCTTTTGGCTGGCCTGGTCGGCGGTGGCGTGGACGGATGCGGTACGTAAGAAGCATGAAGATCCGGCATACCGTGCGCGATATATGCAGCGTTTTGATATGGAAAAATGGCTAAACAGTGGAGAGGGGGAGAATGCACTGCCGTTCTCGTCACTGAGGGATACCGTAGCGGAATATCATACGCAGATAGATACCAACCGGCGTATTGCCGATTACACCAGCTCTCATTGGAATGGGAAATTTGTACTTGATCAAGATGCTGTAGAGTGGGCTGCCAGAGAATTACTGCCAGACAAAGGCGTCATACTGTTTCTGTCTGATCCGGTTGCTGTGGTGCAGGATATTGCTGCTCTGGCGAATTATCGGTTAAAGACGCAGTTTCATGAAAATCCACATTACACCAGAGGGATTGCGCTTTCGGCTTCTCTAAGCACGCTAAAAGAGGCGTTGTGCCGACAGTTTGAGCGGGATCAGCTAACTAAAGATGAAACTGAGGAGAATGAAGCTCGGTATGGCAGCTTTGATGGTGAATATTATATTCCTGGCTCTGAAAAGCGAGCGGATACTACGCATTACTTAAATGATATGGCATTAAAGCCATTGGTACAAAAGTATTGGGCGGATTATGAGAAGTACATTGATCGTGATAAAGAAAAAGCGTTTATGGACCGGTTTACCACCGATCTGACGCGCTATGACAACACCATTATCTCTCCGATGACCGAAATGTATCTGGACTGGCTGAAAAGCCAGCTCCTGCTGGACTATTTTGACCATAACTTTGATAGCACGGACGATTATAGCGGTGCGCTGTTTGTCCAGTCGGTCCATGATTGTGTTGCAGGCATGCAGGATAAATTGGGAGCATCCCGTTATTTTCAAGAACAGATGATGAGCACCACCATCACGCCAGATAATCTGCTGTTACGTGCGCTGGTGATGAACAGCGATAAAAAAATAGAGCAAATTCACGGAGTCTTAAAGACCGGTGGAAACTACGGCTCTCTCGCCTGGGATAAAATACCGGATGGGCTTAAAGACATCGCTGAGCACTTCGATGGACCGGTTTCGCTCACAATAGAAAAATACCTGAATGAACTGAGCAGCACTTTGTTTGCAGTGATGAATAAAGCAGTGGAAAAAGTGCCACTTCCTGCACTGGTCGTATTAGCTAAACTGCATGGCAAGGAATTAAAAGTCATTAAGTTCGTCGGAAAACGTAAACATTTTATCAGTGCGGTGGTCGCTGTGACCAGTGAGCTGGGGGATCTGAAACGGCGTCCTTCCTCAGATCAGCTTCGTCACTACGTTGACATTGAAATGCGTCGTTTGAAGATTGATGGCTTGCCGATGGAGGGGGATCAGGAGTTCAACTTTATTGTGCTGGCAGACGCAGGTGAAGCGGAAAAGACCTTGGCTTTACCGGAGGCGGAACGGGCTAAGTCTTTGGTGAAAACCTTGCATTCTGTCGATGAGATCCGGGCGGAACTGTTTCCGGGGACGTTACTTACAAAACTGGCGCAGTTACAGGCCAGTTCTGTCAAGAATGCTGCCAAGCAGTTGGCAAAAGCCCTGCCCTTTATCGGCTGTACCTTCTCTATGGTGTTGCAGATTTCCGCATTGCGCGCGGCGGGGTGGCCAGAGGGCAAGACTGAGGCGTGTACCCGATTTGCGGCGGATCTGGTCGCCGCAATGGGGGCTGTCGCTGAAACTTGTGAACGGTTGTTGAATAATTTTAAAGTCCTGCGGTTAAAGCCTATGGTGCGTCTTATCTTGGGACGGGAAAGCCTGCTTAAGTTAATGAGAGGGATTGAGATAGTGAAATTCCTTGGCGCCCGGGCTGCGATTGTTGGAATAGTCTGGGATAGCTGCCATGCGGTAGATGAAATCGTGTTTAAAGGCAATATAGATTTGGGAATTGCCTATTTAATTTCAGCGGTGAGTGCAGGACTGTGGCTTGCCGGTGTTTTAGGTCCATTAGGTCTATTTGTTGCTTTATTACTATACCTTGGTGCCAATATCTATCTGGCGATGAAAAAGAAGAATGAAATCCAAAAATGGCTGGCGGCCTGTCTGTGGCGCAAGATTCCAGCGGGTGAAGAGGATATTCCCTCTATCTGGCCTGATAGCAGAATGGAAATGGACGCTTTTAATAAATTAATGACTGCGGGAGCATAATTATGCTATTAAATCGATTTTATATGGCCTATGAACTGAATCGTCCTTTGACTCAGCAAGAGAAAGACGATCAACTTTGTCAGGGAAAACCAACACGGTTAACAGGTAAAACAGGCGAATATATGATTGAGTACGATACGGTGATACGTATGAACTCGACTTATATGGAGACTGTGGATAAATATTACCGCAATAAAGGATTTATTAGTTCACTATTTGCGCCGCTTTTTTTGAGCTGTTTTGGATTAATATTATACGCTTATGGTGGAATGGCTTATCAGTATATTATTTATAAAAAGATAATCCCTTCTTTATTCGGGGTATTTATGTTGACAGCAGGTTTTGCGATATTGATCTATTTTAGTGGCAAATTGACCCTAAAAGAGTGGTTTGCTACGACACATTATCCAATTCGATTTAACCGCAAAACTCAGATGATCCATGTTTACCGTTTTAATGGAACAGTATTATCGGTTCCTTGGAAAGAGGTGTTTTTTACCCTGACCAAGTACAGCGGCAAGATGACAGAATGGTGTATTGACGGTCATATTCTGGCAGACGATAAGGAAACTGTATTGGATACATTTAGTCTGGGATTTTCTGGAGTATTTCGGGAGTTGATGCCGGGCTATTGGGAATTTATCCGTTGCTATATGGAGGAAGAGTGTTTACAGGAACAGGCAGATATTATCTTATTGTGTCCGCCTATTGAGCAGAAGAAAGAAGGTTATATTTTTGGATTACAGTATCTAATGCGGATGAATTCTCGTTTGGACTGGTTTGTTGAACTGATAAATTTTCCATTTGATCTAATTACAAGTATTGCCCGTTATATTGCGATGCAGACCAGCAAAATACCGCAATGGCCTAAGGAAGTGGAAGATGCCTGTCAGGTTGATCCTGATGACCTAATTAACGTTAGTGCTGCTAATAATCCCGCGCATTTATGGCGTCATATTCTGGCGAACCAGACGTTGGAAGAATATCAGGCGATAAATGATCGTCTGTCATCAGCACATAAGCGTTTGAAAGAGAAAATTGCAATGGCGCATTCAACTTCGGCGGAGGCATAATTATGCAAGGAAATGGCTTGTATACCCCTTATAAATTGAATCGTCCTTTAACTTGGGAAGAAAAAGATGATCAACTTTGTCAGGGAAAACCGACTCAGCTAAACAGTAAATATGGTCAGTATATTGTTGATTACAATACGGTGATCCGTATGAATTCCACTTATATGGAAACGGTAGATAAATACTATGAGGATAAGGGATTCGTTAGTTCGCTTACTGCAACACTGTTTTTTTGTTGCTTAGGAATGGCCTTATTTTCTATTGGTTACACAATTTACCAATATATAAAAGGAGATCATGAAATTCTGTTAAGCCTTCTAATTTGTCTACCTGTTATATCTCTGTTTGTATATTTTAGTGGCAAATTTACTCTAAAAGAGTGGTTTGCTACAACACACTACCCAATCCGTTTTAACCGCAAAACTCAGATGATCCATGTTTACCGTTTTAATGGCACGGTATTATCGGTTCCCTGGAAAGAGGTGTTTTTTACTCTGACAATAGGAGGTGGCAAGTGGCTGGAATGGAGTATCGACGGCCATATTCTGGCAGACGATCAAGAAACGGTATTAGAGACATTTAGCCTTGGGATTTCTGGTTTACGAGACATGTTACCGGGTTATTGGGAATTTATTCGTTGCTATATGGAGGAAGAGTGCTTACAGGAGCAGGCGGATATTATTTCTTTATGTCCTCCCATTGAGAAACAGAAAGAAAGTTATATTTTTGGATTACAGTATCTGATGCGGATGAATTCTCGTTTAAACTGGATTTTTGGAATCGTAAAGCTGCCATTTGATCTAATTACCAGTGTTGCCCGTTATATTGCTATGCAGACCAGTAAAATGCCGCAATGGCCCCAAGAAGTGGAAGAGGCTTGTCAGGTTGATCCTGATGACCCAATTAATGTCAGTGCAGCGAATAATCCCGTGCATTTATGGCGTTATGTTTTGGCAAATCAGACGCGGGAAGAACGTCAGGCATTATATGACCGCCAATTATCGGCATATACCCGTTTGCAAGAGAAAATTGCAATGGCTCATTCATCTACGGATAAATAAAGGCAAGCATATGAACGAAATTATTGCTTACAGCGCGGCTATTTGTCCGAATAAAATCCCTGCGGAGGTGTAATTATGCAAGTAAAAGGATTGTATATCCCTTATGAACTGAATCGTCCTTTGATGTGGGAAGAAAAGGAAAATCAACTTCATCAAGGAAAACCAACTCAGATAACAAGTAAATATAGTCAGTATATTACTGATCACGACACAGTGATCCGTATGAATTCTACTTATATGGAAACGGTAGATAAATATTACCGAGAGAGGGGATTTGTTAGTGCTTTTAGTGCCACGTTCTTTTTTTGTTGCTTAGGAATAGGCTTATTTGCTATTGGTTGTATGATTTACCAATATATAAAGGGAGATCATGAAGCTCTGGTGAGCCTTCTGATTATTTTGCTTGTTATATCTCCGACTCTGTATTTTATTAGTAAATTTATCCGGAAAGAATGGTTTGCCACGACACACTACCCAATTCGTTTTAACCGCAAAACACAGATGATCTATGTTTACCGTTTTAATGGCTCGGTATTATCGGCTCCTTGGAAGGAGGTGTTTTTTACCTTGACTGAGGCAATAGATAAGAGGCGGGAATGGAGTGTCGATGGTCATATTTTGGCGGACGATCAGGAAACGGTGTTAGAGACATTTAGTCTTGGGCTTTCCGGCTGGGGGAAAGACATAATACAGGGTTATTGGGAATTTATCCGTTGCTATATGGAGGAGGAGTGTTTACAGGAGCAGGCGGATATTATCGCTTTATGCCCTCCTATTGAGAAACAGAAAGAAAGTTATATTTTTGGATTACAGTATCTGATGCGGATGAATTCCCGTTTGGGCTGGATTTTTGGGATCATAAAGCTGCCATTTGCTCTAATTGCTAGTATTGCCCGTTATATTGCGGGGCAGACCAGCAAAATGCCGCAATGGCCTCAGGAAGTGGAAGAGGATTGTCAGGTTGATCCTGATGACCCGATTAATGTCAGCGCTGCGAATAATCCTGTGCATTTATGGCGTTATGTGTTGGCGAATCAGACGCGGGAAGAACGTCAGGCGTTGCATAATCGTAAGTCATCAGCACGTACATGTTTGCAAGAGAAAATTGTAAAAAAATATGGGATAACATCAGAAGGAGAAGGTAAGCAGAATGTCAGTAATTTATTGAAAATATTGCAGAAGCTTGTAAAGGCAACTTCCGCAAAAAAACAGGAGAGACTACTTTTTGATTTTAGATCAGAGTTAGAAAATTATTATATTTGGCTGGAGGAGGCTGTAAAGGAAGGTAAAATTGGCTATATGATGCTTAACCCAAAACAGCCTGACGATCTACCTTCTCTCTTTGTCTATTTGAGTCAGCGACAAAATGAGCGTCCGGATTTAATTTCCGGAGTTGATAAGCCGGGGAGTGTCTTCAAGGAATACGACAGTGATTATCTGTATACTCTTGCTTATACACAGGATTGTGATTTTAAATTTGTTCTCGTTGATGAGAATAATAATATTGAATTGCTTTCTAAAAATATATTGATATTGTTAGATTTATTCCGTAATTCAGATTCAGAAGGTATACAAGACCAGCCAACACGCATTCCAGAATCACGCATAGTGACCTCTGGGTCATTATCTGGATTTAAACGTGGATGTATTGTGTTTTTGGGTGCCTTATTGCTACTGGCTTTTATCTTTGTTATGTTGAAATTTAGGTAATATAATGGTGAATATAGTGTTACTTTGGAATATTACGGTTTTTTACTTCTGCTTGAGTCTAAAAGCAGAACTCATTCATCAATCACTGAATAAAACTCAGGTAAAAGTAGTTCGATAGCGTGAGGTTAAAAGTTAAGAAAGCAAGACAGTAAAAAGCGAAAGGAATAATCATTAAGTTATCCCAAGAAAGGGAAAATTGAAATTAACAATGCGTTAATGGTTTCCGCTCGCCTGAAAGAAAGCTTGTGTAATACAAGAGAAACCGTAAGTTTAATTAAGATGATTGATTGGAATTTTTATGAAAAAGCTGAGTATGGTCCTTTGGTTAGGTTTGATTATTGATTTGATAGCTATCGGAGGGTTTTTTTATTATTTGCAGTTACAACAGGCAACTCAAAATGGTTTAAATTATCAGGATCAAGAGACTCTTAAGGAGCTTTATCCAATTGCTCAACTGATAGCAATTGCTATTGCGATACAGATGGTCAGTGTATTATTCCTTTTTGTTCATAAAAAGCTGGCGCTCTTTTTGGCTATGCTTTCTGGTTTTATGACGCTTCCGTTGGGATGTGTGTATATCATCGGTTTTCTTATGAGTTATAATAACTTACGCTTTGCTGAGTTACCGTTATTTAATTCAGTCAATAAAAAGCAACTTTCCCCTTGCCTTCATTTTCGTCAGGAACGTTTTTATATCGTTGCGGTCATATTAGGTGTGGCGGCTGTTGTGCAATTCAGTATTACCGCTTCAATGGCGATATTATTAGTGGTTGCTGCAATCGTATCTGCCTTTAACGGTATTCGCCTGACTAATCGGCCTGTGTTAGGTATTTATGGCGATCAACTGGTAATTACACCTTCCTTATTCAGTAAAACCTATCAGGTAGGTTGTGAACAGGTGGAGATGAAGAAAAAAGGTGAAAAGACAATTAGCTTTATTATCCAGACTGATTCATTGAAAGAAACGGTGAATATTAAGCGTGACCTGATTAGAACCACTGATGATCATGCCGATATTGAAGAAATTGAAAAAAAATTAACACAACAAAGGGCTATAGAATGAAAGGCATTATCCGCATTCACGATAAAACCACTCACGGTGGTCAGGTGCTGAGTGGTTCGCAGAAAATGAAATTCGGCGGTCTTGGCGTTGCACGTAAAACCGATCCGGTTTCCTGCCCGAAACACGGTAATACCACGATTATCGAAGGTCATCCCACGCTAAAAGATAACGGCCTGCCGGTGGCCTTTCATGGTCATCGCTGTGGTTGCGGTTGCACGCTGATTACCTCTTTAAACACCGCGACAGTGAGTTAATGTATGCCCGTAGATATGAGTGCTATTCCTATACCGGCAGAGCGTAAACCGGGGCCGATAATAAAACGCTGGCTGATTGCACTGATGATATTTATATCATTGGGTGGTTGCGCCACCGTTGTGTACTGGCCCGCCGGTGTGCCAATTCATACCCCTTGGTTCTGGTGCTGTTTTCTGGTTTTCCCATTTCTGGCCTGGGCCGGTGCTTTTGGCATCAGGTGCTTGTGTTGCCAGATCTGCCAGATATGGTCTGATAGTTGGGATTATGAGCGTGAGGTCTGTTTATATCAGGAGACACAGCGAGGTCAGCGACATTTAAATGTGTTGGCTCATGTGGTGGAGCTTCCGCAAACAGTAATGACAGGTTCACTGGCGACACAATTAATGACACAAAAGGCTGTATTACCTTCATGGGTGGATATGGCTCATGGTCAGGTTGTGCGTCAGATACGTTTCGATATGCCAGAACGCCCGAACCGTGAGCGGCTTTACGAAAAAATGGCGGCGCTGTTAGCTGATGAGACACTGACTACCGCATTGCGTCAGTTACCGGTTAATTATACGGTTTTCTCGTCGTTACAGATTGATGCGGGTTTAGATGCGGCGGAGTATGAAGCGGTCTGGCAGTCAGTCTGGGAAGCTTCGGGCATCAGTACTCCGTTATCAATATTGCCGGGAGCGGGGCTGGATATTATTGATAGCTGGCTGGATACCTCCCGCCATAATGCCGTTTTGCTGATAGTCGCTATTCGGTTTGCGACAGAAGTGGTGGACGGTCAAGGTGATGCTGACGTTGCGTTATTGCTGAATTCAACACCCGTTCGCCAATCTACTCTGTTCGTACCACAACTTGAACCGCTCTCTGCGGTACAAGCCATAATACACCGGCCTGAACCAACCCGGGATGATGACATGAAATATGCATTGTCGCAGGCGTTGCTATGGGCTGATATTCCGGCCGACTCAATTTATCAATTGTGGTTCTCCGGCATGGGCTGCGATAACCAATCTCAGGCGATATTTACGCCATTAATTGATCAACTGCCCAATGTGGGGAAACAGACGGAAAGGCAGTGTGATATTGACGTGCAAACCGGTTTTACCGGCATAGCTTCCCCTTGGTTAGCGGCGGCCGTTGCTGTTGATGCTGTAACCACCCAAAAGCAGGCGCAATTAGTCATGAGCACGCCTGCGCCCGATAGGCTTATTCCCTGGTTTATGGTGATTAAACCGGTAGAAACACTGGAGACAGTATGAAGAAATATATGACGTTATTCTGGGGTATTTTTGGATTACCGCTGGTGCTGATAACCGTCTGTAGTCTGATGATATGGTTTAAGCCAGCGTGGTTAAACATACAGGGGCAGCCGTTATTAGAAAAACAACTGGCATTTCAGTGCTATGCATTGATTGCCGGTGTGCTGTTTTTACTGATTTCAGTTCTGATAACGCGCTTGTTTGTCCATGATGCCCGTACTGCGTTTCGTTACTGGCGGCGACAAAATGAGGCGCCTAAAACGATATCTGCATCTGCTGAATCTGACCCGGCATTTGGAGAACTGACCCGCCATTTGCGCCGTCGTTATGGTTCTTTCTGGCGGTTTAAGGTTCGCATCTTAATGGTTACAGGTGAACCGGAACAAGTGGAAGCGATTGTCCCCGGGTTGACAGCCCAGCACTGGCAAGAAGGCGAGCGCCACCTGTTGCTGTGGGGCGGCAGTTTGCAGGTTCAGCCGGATAAAGCGCAGTTACAGGCGTTGCGTAGGTTGCGTCGCCGTCGCCCGCTGGATGGCGTGGTGTGGGCGATAACCGAAGACCAGCTCGGCCAGCGAACGCAGATAGAGACCGCGCTGCGCATGCTGGAGAAACAGGGGCAACAGCTAGGCTGGCAGGCGCCGGTGTATGTGTGGAATGTGCGTCACAGCGACTGGGACCAGCGCGACCGGCCAACCCAGACCGTGGGCTGTTTTCTGTCCGGGGAGTATACGCCTGAGATGTTAGCAGAGAGCCTGCACAGCCTGATACCCACGCTGGCGAACCGGGGCATGGAACAGGCGATAGCGGAGAACCGTCACGATTTTCTGTTGCGACTGGCGCAGTCTTTGCGGGATGAGGGGGTGACACGTCTGGTCCGGCAGTTGACGCCGTTGCTGGACCGGCCGCCGATAAAGTTGTCTGGCGTGACGTTCAGTTTACCGCTGCCGGTACCGTCAGGGATGGTGGAGCATGGCTGGCTGGTGGATGCCAGTTGGGGCGGGGTGCTGGAACAGGTGCGCGATAGCCGGGGGCAGGCGGTGGGTTTCCCGTGGGAGAAAAGCGCGCAGTGGGGCGTGATAGCGCTGGCGGCGTTGTGGGGAATCGGCAGTGTAACCTCGTTTTGGGTTAACCGGCATCAGATAGCGGTGAGCCGAGAACGCATCAGCGCGGCCAGCGACCGTCAGGGAGATTTATCGGCCCGTTTGCTCAGTCAGCATGGGCTGCAACGGGAGATTGACCGGTTGCAGTCTCAGTCAGAGCGGGGGGCGCCCTGGTACAGCCGTTTCGGATTTAATCAAAATGAAGCCTTGTTGAAAGCGATGTGGCCGGTGTATCAGCGCAACAATGCCGAACTGATACGTGATGCCGCTGCCCGGCTGCTTCATCAGCGCCTGACGGAACTGGTGAATCTGCCGGCGGGCAGTGCACAGCGTCATCAGCGTATCAAATTGGCCTACGACCAGTTGAAAGTGTACCTGATGATGGCGCGGCCGGAGAAAGCGGAGGCGGCGGTGATGAGCCGGGTGTTGATGGCGGACTGGCCGCGCCGGGCCGGGGTGACGGATGGCTTATGGCAGAACAGCGGCGAGGCGTTACTGACGTTTTATGCGGAGAATTTACCGCGTCACCCGGAGTGGAAAATCAGCGTGGATAACGAACTGGTCAGTGAAGTGCGTCAGATACTGCTCAATCAGTTGGGGCAGCGTCATGCGGAAACCATGCTGTACCAGAAAGTGCTGCAACAGGTGGCCCACAGTTACGGGGATTTAACCCTGGCGCAGATGACCGGCGCTACTGATGCAAATCGCCTGTTTACCACCCGTCAGGTAGTGCCGGGGATGTTTACCCGTCAGGCATGGGAAGGGCAGGTACAAAAAGCGATAGCGCAGGTGGCAGATTCCCGGCAGGAGGAGATTGACTGGGTGCTCAGTGATGGCCGTCAACCCGTATTGAAGGCGGTGTCCCCGGCGGAGCTGAAAGCCCGGCTGACAGAGCGTTATTTTACCGACTTCGCCGGGGCGTGGCTGAACTTCCTCAACAGCCTGCGCTGGCATAAAACCCATAACCTGTCCGACACCATCGACCAGTTAACCCTGATGGCGGATGTGCGCCAGTCCCCGTTGATTGCTCTGATGGATACGCTGGCTTATCAGGGGG
>NZ_RCWB01000056.1 GCF_018448885.1 Photorhabdus caribbeanensis | reverse complement strand
CAGTAATAAGCCTTCGAATTAATAGATTCATTAATTTCACACACGGTTAATGAATAATTCAATCCTCCCTGCGGGTGCATATTAAAATCAAGTCTTTTTTTATCAAACAGCACAAAATGTTTAATGAAAACGGCAAAGTTCATTATATTTAAACCAAACCTAAACAGAATGTCATTTGTTTAGATGAAAAGATCGCATTGATTAAAACAATATGATAGCGACTCATCATACAGATATTTACATTTCTCACACCCCTAACAATAAAATATATTTTCACTTTATTTTCAATATGTTAATTAAAGACAAAGATACAACACCGGCATTATCCCATTCTTACCATGACTCAGATTCATTAATCATCAATACGTTACCGACACGTAAAAAAGAATAATTCTCAGTTATATTATGCGAATGAGAACAGATTTCATTATTGAGAATAACTCCATTGATAATAGACTCATTCTGATTTATCCAGACCATAACCAGTCATACCGATGCAGATAATAATCATGCCTGAAACCAGCCAATGCCATAATACAGGAGAACCCAATTCCTACTGAATTGCGCTGACGGCGTTATTCCAGATCATACTCTTACCTTTATAGAAGACATGTGCAATAACCTAAAAACCACATAGAGAGAACGATATTTTATGGCACAGAATAAAATACCATTGACTCTACGTTGCTTAATTTTCTCTTTTAAGAATGATTATCATTACTTTCCAATTAAACCGGCTCAAGAGCGTATTTAATAATACACCACAAAGAAAATAATCTTTATTTCATGGGATTATCAATTGCCAGTAGATCAATCAATCGCCCACTTGAATCTGGTTGAACAGTAATATTTTTATATCGCCAATGTCCTGCATGCTTATTTGCATCAACATGCACCGTACCACCAGACCGATTTCCTTTTATAGGAATGTCCAATTCCGCTTCTTTCTCGTTAACACTGCCAGAGACAAACCAACCCACTTCAATTGGCTGGCCTAAAATATCTTTCACAACAGGATTACTTTGTGCCAGCGATAAAGCTTTTTTATATGGCTCCGAAGATTTCATTACTCCCATGACAATCATAAATGCGCCTACGATAAAAGCAGGAATAAAGCAGACAATCATCAATTTCCATTTACGCGCCAACCAATTGTGTTTTTCAGGAAGAGGGGACGTACCCGTCATTGCTTCGTCATTCGATGAATTCCACTCTTTTTTTATCGTTACATTTTTTACTTTCATATCTTTAATACCTTTTCATTAAGGCGAGATGCCAGTTATCTTATGTTTGAACTTCTTATTCCATCAGATATAGGGCCGTACCCTATGTGCAGTTTCATACAAATTCATTCAGCCATTACCTATTTTTCCTCGATATCCAATGAAGCGACCGGTTCAACATCAATAAAAGCAAGGGTGATCCCCTCTTCTTCGTCAAACCCCAACGTCACGCCAGCAGGTTTATTGTGATGGGCCAGACGTTCCAGCAGCGCCTGTGATAGCACCGGTAAAATTTGCTGGTTAAGCAGGCTGTCGATATTGCGTGCCCCACTGTCCGGCAACAGACAAGCATTCACCAAGGTGTCGCACAAGCTGCTTTCCACCGAGCAAGTCAAACCATAGTGGGTATGAAGACGGCGAGTTACTTGCTCCAGTTTGATTTCAACAATGCGTCTGAGCGCATCAGCCTGTAACGGGCGGTAAATCACGGTCTGAAAGCGAGCCAACAGAGCCGGCTGGAAGTGATCACGAAGCATCGGATGTAACAGCTCATGCAATACGGCGTTCGGGGCGTCAGGTTGTTGTGCCAGTAACGCCATCAGTTGATCACTGCCCAAATTAGAGGTCATTAAGATTACCGTATGGCGAAAATCGATTTCTCGTCCTTCACCATCGCGCATAAAGCCGCGATCAAATACCTGATAGAACAGGTTAATGACGTCACGATGGGCTTTTTCCACTTCGTCCAACAGCACCACACTATACGGGCGTTTACGTACCGCTTCCGTTAAGATCCCCCCCTGACCATATCCGACATAACCGGGTGGTGAACCTTTAAGCTGAGATACCGTATGCGGTTCCTGATATTCCGATAGGTTGATAGTGATTAGCGAACGCGCTCCACCAAATAGGTTATCCGCCAATGCCAGCGCGGTTTCGGTTTTCCCTACGCCACTCGGCCCAACCAACAGGAATACGCCCAATGGCCCCTGTTCCGGCGTCAATCCGGTTTTAGCGGCACGTAAGCGTTGGGCGATTTCCCATAGCGCCGCCTCTTGACCAATAACCCGCGCCCCCAAATGCTGCTCCAATTGCAGCAAACCGGTCTGTTCGTCTTTCAACAAGCTACTTAGTGGAACGCCGGTCCAATCAGCGATCACTGTTGCTACAGAACGCACATCAACATCCGATGATAGTAACGGCTGTCCTTGTTGTAGTGTCGCCAGTTGCTGTTGCAACAGAGCTATATCATCCTGTCGGCTGATGTCCTGCCGGGCATCGAGCAATTGTTGCGTGAGCTGTTTTTCCTGTTGATACTGTTTATCCTGCTGTTGTTGCTGTCGACACAGTTCATGACGCTGCGTTTCAATCTGTGCCAAACGGTTTGAGTGATGGCATTGCCCCAGTGCGATATCTTCCAATATCGCCTGTTGCTCTATCTCAAGTGCAGTCAATTGGGACTGGAGTTGAGTCAATGCCTCCGGTACCGTATCCAGGTTCATCCTGACTCGCGCACTGGCGGTATCCAGCAGATCTACCGCTTTATCCGGCAGCTGTCGCCCTGTCAGGTAACGGCGAGATAAAGTGACAGCCGCTTTCACCGCATCTTCCTGAATATGTACGCCATGATAACGGGCATAACGCGCTTTCAGTCCACGCAGCATCAGGCAAGCGGTCTCGTCGTCCGGTTCATCGACTTTGATCGTCTGGAAACGTCGTTCCAGTGCAGCATCCCGTTCAAAATACTGTTTGTATTCCGACCAAGTGGTGGCAGCAATCGTGCGTAATTCTCCCCGCGCCAGCGCAGGTTTTAGCAGGTTAGCAGCATCAGCGCCCCCCGCCTGATTACCGGTACCAATCAGCGTGTGCGCTTCATCAATAAATAGCAGAATGGGGGTAGGTGACTGTTGTACCGCTTCAATGACGTTTTTCAGTCGTTGCTCAAATTCGCCTTTTACCCCCGCGCCTGCCTGCAACAAGCCGAGATCCAGCATCCGCACGCTGACGGTTTTTAGGCTGTCGGGGACATTGCCCTCAACAATACGCAGTGCCAATCCTTCCACCAGCGCGGTCTTCCCTACTCCCGGTTCTCCCACCAGAATCGGGTTGTTTTTACGCCGACGGGATAGGATGTCGATCATCTGGCGGATTTCGCTGTCACGGCCAAATACCGGATCAATGGCACCCTCAGCGGCTCTGGCTGTGATATCCAGCGTGAATTTGTCCAATACGTTCTGCAAAACCGATGATAATGGTTGAGGATTAAGTACATATTTATCGATGTCGCTATCCTCAATTTCAGCGATTGATCTCCCTGTCGTCAGAGACGCCGCTGCCTGTATCTCCGGGCGTTCGTCCGATTGTTGATCCAGCAATGGACGCAAACGTTGTAGTTGCGTCACATTTAGGTTGAGTAACGGCCAGCTATGATGGGTATGCAACCAAGCCGGTTGACCGCGCAGTACCTGCAAAAGATGCACCGAGCGAATCGATTCATTACCCTCTTCCAGCGAAGCCACACACCAGGCAACCTGTAGCAAACTACACAGGCCGCTTGATAACCCCGGACGTTGATTGATGCTATGCGGCAAACGGTTAATCGTCGTCAGCAACGACTGCCACAGCGCATCCATATCCCACTCATAACGTCGAGCAATCACTGTAATATCGCCTTCGCCGCCTTCAAGCAGCTTGAGCAACCAGTGTTCCACCGTGATTTCAGCATGTGCCCGTGTCTGGCAAAATGCAGCGGCAGCTTCCAATGCCTGCGCGCAATAGGGGTTTAAACGGCACAATAGTGCAGTAAATATGGTATCCATATTAAAGTTCCAGTTGTCATTAAGAGGTTAGGCAGCATTCAACAAGCCCCCATTCTCAGGTAAAAATTTATCTATCTGGCGAGGTTCCCCTAGCCAGTTCTACGTTTAACAAACACTTCATCCGCTGAATTAAAAGAGTTGCTTAAAGAGTCGCCATACCCACGCATGGCAGCCTGTTAGCGCGTTGGTCTGATTGTGTTCCCAAACATCAGAGTGAATGGTGCTGACGTCTTTATCAGCCCAAGTGATTTTCTGATCGCGAAATTCAATGTGCTCCCAAAGATCGTGTTTCTCTTTGCGGCCGTTGGCAGGCGGCTACGCTCGGCGGCATTAAACTGATTTCAACCCTACGGTTGACAGCACGCCCCGCAGCGGTTGTATTGGCAGCAATCGGCCGCGTTGCGCCTTCACCTTTTACGACCAGACAAGCCGGTGATACGTCACTGGTTTGTAATATCCAATCTCGTACTGCTTCTGCCCGCGCCAGTGATAGCACGCGATTTTTTGCGGCATCACCGGTTGAGTCAGTATGACCGGTTATCACCACCATCCAGCCCGGTTTAGCTTTAATGTCGATCAATGCGTTGACCAGCACTTTGGCCGCGTCTGGCTTAAGACGTGACTGTCCAACGTCAAACAGCGACATGCTGCTCAGGTTCAATGTCTGCGGCAACGGCTTGCCGCTCTTCGGCATAGGAGGCGGAGATACCGGTAACGCCGCATGGTTGATCACATCCATCAACGGCGTATAAAGGCGATCGCCTACATAAAGCCCTAACCCTAAGCGCACCGGCTCGCCATCACGTTGATATTTCTCCAGCAATGTCGCATCAAGCTTGAGTTGATGGTAAGCCTGAACTTTCGCGCCATTATCTTTCACGTCAATGACTCGATAATGCTGTAAATCACTGCGTATCTGGCGTAACAGGCGCCAGTTGTTCCAGGCGCTGGAAACCAATGCCAGACAGACAAATCCGCTCAGCAAGCCGATGCCCCAGATAACCGCTCGTCGATGCGGTGTATGACCAACATAATGTGGCAACAGGCGTAACATGGCATCGGGAAATGGCGATACATTCTCCGCCTCAGCTATGCTGTGGCTAATGCGAGGTAAAGTAGTACGGTCAATCAGCCATTTCGTCCATAAGTTGTTTGCCTGCGGCGTTTGGGGCAAAAACGTCAGCGCCATTGCGATGGGAAAACAAGGCCGACTGACCAGCTCCTGTGATCGACATTCATGCAAGATGTTTTCTACCATCCAGCGTTGCCATGCCGCCGCCGCAATCGTTTGTTGTAAACGTGCGGCGCGTTGCTGTGCATCCCCTTCGGTCAACCAGATATTCATCCCAACAGCGGCATGTTTTTCTCCCCATACCGTCATTGTCGGGCTGTCTGCCTGTAACTCGAACCACGGGCTGATATCGCCATCAAGATAACCGGCGATCAATACCGGTGTATGGCAGGCGGTCAGTTGCGCAACACGGCCAACCTGATAGCGAAATTCTCTGATCTTCGCCGTCATCACCGCGTGATCTCGTTGCTGTTCAGGAAAGAGTGTTAATAGCACGCTGATCTGCCTACCCCAATCCGGTCTGGCGGCAATAATCGCTTCTACCAGTGCGCTCATCTCACTTTGTCTCGGCACACAGATAAAACAGCCCTGTGGCGTACAGCGTACCGGCTCTTCCGCAAATAGCGTCGCCACGTTATCTCCGCAAGTTAGCACCACAGGCTGACGCCACGAGGCCGCAGGCAATGCCGCCAGCAAACGGCAAACACTGTCCTGATGGGAGATTCCAGATGTGGTACGTCCCACCCGCCACCAAGCAATCGCCACCGCCATCAAGATCGCGGCCAACCACCACGCAACAGACACATTCCCTAGCGGCAAGAAAAACAGACATAACAGCGCCGCCAGAACACCAGCTAAAAGCCACAGCGCTCGTTTTAGTACGCAACTCAATTTGCTCTCCTTAGCCTTATCCAACAGACAAATATTGTTGAAGGTAGAGACGCAGACCGCACCACACCAAAGTTACTCCGGCTACGGCCAAGCATCCCCAACCCCACGGAGAGCGTGCATGCCAACATCGGTCCTGATGACTGTCTGCATTGGGATGTATCATCTGATAAGGTTGCACCACCATCACACCGGCACGATCAGTCAGTACGTCCAGTAATAACTGGCGTTCCTGAGAGATCTTTTCCAGGTCGCCGCCCTGAAAGCCCAATGCCAATACGCGCTGGAAACCCGCTAATACCAACAGCGAGGGTTGTGGTTGATCCAACACATGACGTATGCGTTCAAACAACCGTTCTCCCGCATGGTTGCTATTGCAAAATCGTGTCTGCAACGGCGTTTTCGACCAGGTTTCATAGCCTTTATCCCGCTCAGGACGTCTGAGTACGGTTTCATCCAGCAACGCACACAAGGCATAAATGATGTGAGCCATGTTCTCTTCGCTGATACCACTTGTACTTAATCGCTGCCGTGCCGCGTCTACCAACTCAACCCCTTTTTGATATAACGCCTCTCCGTGCAGCGATTTATTACCGCTTTTTAGTGCAATGACTAACATCCCAATGTCAAGCATCAGGTCATCAATTGAAATTTCTTTGTTCATGTACGTAACACCGCAAACAGTTCTAACTGAACGCCCGATAACGTACCGGGCACATAGAAGGCGCAGCTTCCCGCCTCCAGCATGGCTTTCGCCATTGGATTATTCAGATCGAAAGCAAAATATTGGTTTTCCAACCGCAACGGGATCGCCGCCGGTACATGGCTGAGTGGATGTAAAGGAATGCCGCTCAGTGACAAGTTAATCAGTCGCTCAACATCATCAGGCGCCCCCACTTTGCACAGTTGCGGAAACTGGGTTTGTAGCAGGTGAGCCGGCATTGACGATCGCACAGAGAGATAGAAATCGGCCTCTTCGCACAATCGCCTGTCATGCAGTGATGCTCTCCACTGATTTTCACGCACCACTTCCAGTTCAATGGAAATCACCCTTGATGGCAGGCTCGCCTCAAGTAATGTGCTGATAAGCCGGATCAGCGGCGGGAAAACGTCACTTAGTTGGTTGTGTTGATAATCAGGGATCGCATCGAGATCACTCTCCAGTGAAAACGTCAGCAATGCCCCCGCTAACTTCACCAGTTCACGGTAGATGATTTCCGGATGCAGCGCAGGCGCGGCTTTAAAATTATTCAACACCGGTTCATAGCTGTTAAGCGCATTCAACAGCCAGAACAGCGATACATCCGCGACAGCAAAATCCGCCATGCGTTGATGGCTTTCACGGCGCATTCCCATCAGACGGGTGCGCTTAGCACGTAGCTGAGTCAACAACAGATCAAGCTGTTCCAGCAACGGAGGATGAGCCGCAAAAGAGAGCAATGGCGGAACAAAACGGTTATCCAGCATCCAACCGCTTTGCCCGTCACGCACCAAACGCGCCAACGGGCATGTCAGATAAGCCTCATTCTGGTCATGCTGAAAGCGCAGGGAAATTGCATGGCGTTCAACCGCAATGGATTCACGCCCATCACCGTACTTATCCTGTATCTCAATCCACTCTTGCTGATAACGTAGCGGCGGTTGTCCCGGCCCCACGCTCTCACTACCCTGGCGGCAATTGCCGCCATTGGCATGCTCCAGCGGTAACGCCAGCAATACCTCGACAGCACGCATATCCGCCGACGCCGCCTGCTGTAAATCACAAGCCGCAGGCAGATTGTCAGCATGATCGGTATCAATCAGCGTCCCATCCTGTAAACGGGCTTTGAGATGCTGAACTTTCAGACGGTTTAAGCGCAGTGCCTCCTGATCAAACCGAATATCAAGCACTCCCCAGGGATTAATCAGCCCCAGATGTGCAATACAGTTGTTGGTCAATGCCTCCCAACGCGCTTGTTGCTGAAACTGTTGAGGGGCTAAAAAGGCGTCTTCAATCCAGAGAGGACGTAGAATTTTCATCATAACTCCCAATAAATAATTACGATTTCGCTTTCGGCATCTGAGAAACCAGAGATAAATTGACGTCAATCCCTTCCACCTGAAAGTGCGGCACCGCATACAGTTTCACGCGGAAGAACCCCGGATTGTCATCAATATCCTCAACCACCACATGAGCTTCACGCAGCGGATGAGATGCCTGCATGTCATCAGTCGGATCATTCATCTCCGTCACCAGTGTGTTGATCCAGCTATTCAGTTCAATTTCGAGCAGACGCCGATCTTTAGTGGTGCCAATGTTTTCCCGCTGGATCAGTTTTAAGTAATGAGCAATGCGCGATAGCAGGAAGATATAGGGCAAACGCGCATTAATACGACTGTTGGCCGTGGCTTCCCCGGTGTCATACACTGCGGGCTTCTGGGTGGAGTGAGCCGAAAAGAAGCAGGCGTAATCGCGATTTTTATAGTAAGAGAGCGGAATAAAACCTAAATTGGCAAATTCAAATTCACGGGTTTCCGGGATCAACACCTCTGATGGGATCTTCGCCCGATAGCCAGTACCCAAATCATAGAAATGGATCGGCAAATCGGCGATAGCGCCACCGGATTGCGGACCACGGATCTGCACACACCAGCCATTCTTGACAAAACTCCTGACCATATTGGCGGCAAAAGCAAAAGCGGCATTGGTCCACAAATACTTACTGCGATCTGGCCCTCTTGCTTCTTCGGCATAATTAAACGTTCGCACCGGCACGCTCTTCGGACCATATGGCAGACGTCCCAACACTCTTGGCAGGGTGAGGCCAATATAACGGGCATCTTCGCTGTCGCGGAAAGCTCTCCATTTCGAGTATTCTGCACGCTCAAAATAGTGACCAATATCTTTCATCACCGCCACTTCATCCATGTTCTTTTTGCCAAAAAAGGCTGGCGCAGCGGCAGTAATGAATGGCATATGCGCCGCTGCCGCGATTTTGGCAATGTTGCGCAATAAGGCAATATCCTGCGATTCGGCGCTAAATTCATAGTCGGCAATCACTGCGCCAATCGGTTCGCCACCCGGTGTGTCATATTCCTGAATGTAAGCATGACGATAGAAACCGCTCTGAACAATTTCCGGCGCATCGTCAAAATCTTGCCGCAAATCATCCTTGGCCACATCCAACACTTCAATTTTGACGTTCTGACCGAGATCTGTCCGATCAACCAAAAATTTTAAACCTCGCCAGGCAGATTCTATGCGCTGAAATCCCGGCTGATGTATCACCACATCCAGTTGACGGCCAATTTTGCGATCCAATTTGCCTATCTCATAATCCAGCAATGTTTTATCCAACTGTTCAACTTTTTGATCCGAGTCTTTCAGCAGATCGAGAAGAACGCTCACAGCCACTGTCACCCGTTCATCTTCCGTCACACCCGCCAATGCGTCACTGCTATGAAAGCATGCAACATCACTTAATCGTTCCACCGGACGTAAATTGATTTTCTCAAACAAAGACGGGTAAACCCCACCGACATGATGGTTTGCCGTCGCGACAGAAGATGTCGCCTGCTCTTGTACAGTCATTCAAATACCCTTACTTAAATCTCGTGAAAACAATGTGACCATTACCTTTCTTGCGGCGTCAGTGCGGCTAATTCAGCTCGCAGTTCATCGCTCAACATTTCATCCTGGAGAATACGTTCCAGTTCTCGACGAAAGGCGGCATTGTCAAGCAGGTTAGATTTCAGATCGCGCAACAAATTACGCGCAGAAAGCAACGCCCGCAGTTGTGGAATTTGGCGAGCCACTTGTTCAGGTTCAAAATCTTTTATTTGCCTAAAAGTGAAAGCGATATTTTCTTCGCTCCCATCTCCGGCCAAGGTATTCTCCACTGTCAAATTAACCACAGGGCTAAACTCAGCTAATACGCTGTCAAAATTGTTTTTATTGATAGCAACCTTTTCCCGTTCCGAAAGCGGGCGCTGTTCCTGTCCGTTGCTGTAATCACCTATGACCAGTAATTTCAACGGTAGCTCAACCTTTTTCCTAGCCCCGCCGGTATGTAGATCCAATTTAATATTAATACGCGATTTAGGAACTTCATTTTGAAAACTTGCAGTCATTGATGACTCCTTACGACCAAAAACAGAAATAAAAACATCATATGTTATGGCATGATATTTTTATGGAATAACACGCTTTATCAGATAGTTACGAATCCGATAACTAGAAAAACACCAAATATGAGGGAATGAATAATGGCACCTAAATTAACGAACTGCTTAACAAACTCAACCAATGCAAAATAACCTCAACTTATACTCACTCTAATGAAAGAATTACCGTAGAAAACATCCAACAAAGAAAAAATTAAGCTTACTAGATAATAAAAGAGCAAACATCAACAGAAGTTAAACAAGAATTAATTAAACAAAAATAAGTTAAATTCATAAAATTCTTAATGACATTTCATAACTAATTATAATTATTACCATTTTTAACTCTCAATTTGTTACAAATTGTAACAAATTGTAATAATCAGTAAAAATATGAAATAAACATCGTGTAATTGTTATTTTTGTCTCACGACTTTATTTAATCTTATTTCTCAAATGAGATTGATTATTAATTACATTATTATATAAAGACCTCTATCAACCCGCGTATTAACATACATGCTATACATGACAAATGATTTACATCATTCACCCTGTTAAGCAGATTGATTCTTTACTACAATAATCAATAAATGAAATAGTTTAATAAAAAAATATTTTGAAGATAATTATTAGAGAGATAAGCGTTTTCTGCGCGTATCAGTATTTCAATAAGCTAATTAGGCCAAATAAAAAACCCACTTGATAGTCAACCTAATGAACCATCAATGGGGTAATTAAAAATACTGAACAATACGCGAAGAAATGCTGTCATTTCAACGACTGTCTATTGATACAAAACGTTATCCGATATATTCACCCATAACGCTATATCATTTCCAAATTAATATTATGATCATTAAATTCCAACGTTAGGATTTTATTTCCACCCCCTCGATTATTACCCGGAATCTCTAATGCATCATCGTAAGTAAATTCCCTATTTATGGAATATTTAACCGCATTTTCATTTGGTGGATTCCAATAATCCTGAAATATCCAAATATTAAATCTGAATTCAGATCTCACCCCCTTTTCAGTATAGATATGAATTGCTTTATTAGGTTCATATTTATCACCGATCCAAGGCGCCCATAAATCGCCATGCCATTCAGACATTTTGTCCACAGAAAAATTTCTCCTGGCAACATATCCATGTTCAATAACAACTTTACAAGGCGTTTTATTATAAATAGATTTAATATTTGTCACTCCCGCGATAATATTCATGACTGGTTTATTCTGAGTGTTATTTGATTCTCGTTCCATTTTATTCACCTATATCAATTAATAAGTTAAATAATAATTATGATAGGATTTATAATAACTTCATCCTTTCGCACACTGTCGACCAGAATTATCCTTATAATATTAATTTCCTCTAGTGATATTTCACTTCAAACAACATTTAATTATGATTAATCACACCTGTCTTGTTATATCAATGATTAGCCTTAAATTCAAATATAGCGCAAAATCTTTATTTTACCATTAAGGCCAGATCACATATCTCTCGTTATTTTCCCTTAACGGTTACGCTAAGCGTTATTCATTAAATTTTTCGTCCCGTTTTTCATCACCTGAGCTAATTTCATTACATATATAGGTAATATCAGGGCGCTAACCATAGTCAGGATGAAAATAGGCCGCACATTCTCAGCAATAATCTCCTTACCGTCTAAAAAGATAGAGGAGAAGAAGAACACCACACCGGCGCCCAAATTGGAAAATGCCATCTGGAGGGCGCCAAAGCCTGCACGATTTTCAGGCGTCGAGGCATAAGAAGCAAGTACGTTTGCCGCCATCACCTGCACATAAGTCGCGAACATAAAAAGTGAGAAGAAAACGTATCCATTTACTTTTCCCGTCAATCCTAGAAAGATATTGACAATAAATAACGTCGCCGCAGCGATGGTAATTCTCTGAGGCGGATATCTATCACAAAGTTTTCCGGTTAAATAAGTGCCTAACCAAGAAGCAATACCACCGCAAAAGAATACCAGAGAAACCTGATTTTCCGGGATATAAAATACATTCATTAATAGCGGAGCAAGTATCGGAATCAGCATGAAGGGACTAAAATTACTGACGCCGCTCGCCATCCCGGCTAATGTTATTTTTTTAGTTAGTACAATTTTTTTCTGACTATTTTTTACTTTCTCTGCACCAGGAATAAAGAAGAGGATCAGAGGCACACTCACAATGCATAAAATAACGATGAGTAAAAAAGAGACTTTCCAATTAAAGCTTTCGGCTAAATATAAGCACAATGGTATACCTAAAATACTAACGAATGAAAAAGATGAAAACGCAATGCCTAATACCCTTCCCCGCATACTTTCTGGGGAATTATTAAGTAAAATCCCAATACCTACTCCCAATGTTACACCACCAAACAGACCGGCAATGATACGTAGCAGAATAAGTTGGTAGGGTTCCGAAGAAAAAATCGTCAGGAACGTAATCAAACCGAGCAACAGTGTGTTTAAAATGAGAACCTTTCTTTTATTAAAGCGATCAATAAAGAAAAAGGATGTCAGGCCAGAAAATACGGAGGAGAAAACATAAACACCCGCAATCACCCCCGCCATCGTAACCGGCATGTGAAAATCTTTCGACATATAAACAAAAAGCGGAGTTACCATCATGTACTCTAATGCATTAATAAATTGAACTAATGCAACAACCATCGCAATAACAACTATATTATTAGTTCCAACTACCTGATTAGTCCCAACGCTCTGATTATTTCCAATTAACTTCGACATTATGAATCCTAATTCCTGTTGGCTTAAATTTCATCGACGTGGTAAGCAATTTACATCACATGCAGAGCAAAAAAAAGCACCGTGTATCATCCAGTGAATGCACTACGTAATCAGGCTTGAGATGAAGCTGATTGGCGGTAAAGTAGAATAGTCAAGCAACAACAATTTCAGCAGCCTAATTCATTGTGAGAAGTAAGTAACAAAGGCACTGCCTTTACCGAATAATCATTAGGATTGATACTCAATCAGCAAGCGTTTATCGCTACTGCTATCCCGATTAAGAATCACAAAAAGTGCCCCCCGACTTACCACAATGGTCCAATGTAAAGGATTATTGAGCAGTAATAGGATGAGCTCAGAACAATTTCAAGGGATATATCAACGATCAGAAACACATAACAAATTTCATGGAGAAATAATGGATAATATAATTAGATATGGCGATACCGTAAAAATGTTGAATAGCTATCAAAACTGGGATGGTGGATATCTCAGTGTATACGGAGAAGATAAAAGAACTGGAGCAAAATATAACGTAGTCACTGCCATTCCTTCTTATGCTAATTCAGGAGGAATATGGCGAATAGAGTCGGGCACAGGAAAATCTATAGGCAGTGAGATAATAAACAATGACACTATCTTGCTTCGCAACCTCTATTTATGTGATGGCGGCTACTTAACCTGCTATGGCGAAGCAGGTAACGAAGCACCGACAGAAATCTACCGGGTTAATACATCAGATATCAATATCTATTCCAAAACAACAATGTTATGGACTATCAATCAACGAGCTGTTTCTCCTGATGGAAAAATCACAGAGGAAGGTATTTTCGCTCTTTTTAATCTATATAATCAAAAGGGATTCCTTGATACCTGTAATGACGCTACCTTTCCAAATTCGAAATACCAGATATTTACCTCTGGTTCAACTCCTCGTCTGCCCTACACTGGCCTGTGGCGAATGGAAAAAGTGAATGACCCTTGTGCGCCAAATAAGCCATCCAATTGTGGCGGGGAATGTGGAACCAATGACACCGGTAAATATTGCTTCCAGTTACCTCAAAGTATTCGATTTGGTTTGACAGCTTATGTGAATACAAATATTCACCAGCAAATAATCAAAGTATATATCGACGACCTTCTGGTAGATACATTAACCAAAACAGGAACAGATAATGTCGTTGGAGTTAAAACCTATACATCAGGTACAGGTAAAGTTTGTATCGAGATTATAGGGGATGGAAAACCCAGTAAACTCCGTTATTCCTACAATACTCTTGATGGAAAACCAGGCTCAATGATTATCGGTGCTGAAAGTGGCATCAATAATAATTACAACGACAGTGTAGTAATGTTGAATTGGCCGCTAGTGTGAATAAAAGATTTATCAATAAATCGAAGCGATATAATGCCACTTAATTACTACATGCCACGATAGGCATATCGTAGATTAAATAATATATCAACAGTTAGAAATAAATAATCGATTTATCGGAGAAATTATGGCAAATATACTTAAATATGGCGATACCGTAAAAATATTAAATAGTTTCAGAAACTGGGATGGCGGATATCTTAGTGTATATGGAGCAAGTGGTATTTCAGATGGAAAACATTCTGTGATAACCACCACGGCGGCAGGAACATTCTGGCGGATTGAATCAGGAACAGGCAAACCTGTCGGCAGTGAAGTCATTAACAATGATACTATTTTACTGCATAATCTTTATCAATGTGATGGCGGCTATTTAGGGCATTATCAATCCTCAAACCAACAAGTTCCAGAAGGTGAAATATACCCGATACACACATCAAATAAAAACATCCGCCCAGAAACATTAGAGTGGATTATTTATTCCGACATGCCATCTATCGATGGAAAAATCAAAGAAGATGAAAGTATTACGCTATATAACCGTTGGGGAACCAGAGGCTTTCTTGATACTAATGGTTGGGTTGGAATCCCTGAAACAGTATGTCATGTATATACTTCCGCGAATAACCTCCGCAAACCTTATACCGGCCTGTGGAAAATGACACAAGTTAAAGATCCTTGCCTCCCAGTAACCAAACCCTCCAATTGTGCTGGAGAATGCGGTACCAGTGACGGCGGTAAATATTGCTTCCAATTACCTCAAAGTATTCGATTTGGTCTGATAGCTTATACGAATACAACTATCCATCAACAAACGGTAAAAGTGTATATTGACGATCTTCTGGTAGATACATTAACCGGCAAAGCAACAGAGACTAAAGCTTATACATCCGGCACAGGAAGAGTCTGTATTGAAATTATCGGGGATGGCAAACCCTGTAAACTCCGTTATTCCTATAATACTCTTGATGGCAAACCCGGTTCAGTCATTATTGGTGCCGAAAATGATTCCAATAATAATTACAACGATAGTGTAGTCGTATTGAATTGGCCTCTGGTGAATTAATTAAAAATATCTTGTTAATTTCACCACAAAAAATGATTATTAAATTAAAGCGGTATAATACCGCTTTTTATATAAAAACATTATCAATGCGCCATTATTAAAACACAAAAACAAATTAAATAAAAATATAAAATAGTGCTCTTCCTCTCAATTGTACAATATAAAACTTATCTCTTAGCATATATTTATATTTTTTCAAAAAAACAACATAATTAAATCAATAAATAATCTATTAACATATAACATTGCCATCATCTATCTTTTACATTAATTTTCACCGCGTAAATTTTTCTGTCTCGCTAAATAGTATTAATATCATTATTGCTATATTTCATCTATAAACAGTAAATTTAACAAATGAAAAATTAATGACAAATTTAAAAACCATGAAGGGTATATATTAATGAATTCACATGTTTATTTATTCCTTAATACAGATAACACCAGATATAATGAAATATCAAAAAAATCAGATATTGCCTATCCTCAGCCTATCAGTAATGATTGGCCTGATCTCCCTATCGAGTTTCAAAGACATATTGATGATGTAATTAATTTAAATGGTTATTTATATTTTTTTAAAGGCTCGCAATACATTAAATTCGATATCGCAAAAGCTAAGGTGATTGATGGACCGAAATTTATTGCAGAGGGATGGCCCGGACTGAAAGGTACCGAATTTGAAAATGGAATAGATGCAGCCACAGAATTTACAACAAATATTGTTTGTTTCTTCAAAGGTAGTGATTGTATCGATTACGCTGTGAATTCACATACGATTAAGCTTAATTCTATTTCAGCCAGATGGGACATTACAGAGAAATACAAAGAATTCAGCGCCAATCTGGATGCTGCTGTACAGAGAATATATTCTCGTATTGACCTCTTCAAAGGAGGTAATTATATCCGATTTAATCTAAAATCGGATGCTATTGATTATGGACCTGCCCCTATTTCTCATTATACCGGAGGTCCCTTCAACAAAATTCAAGCAGCAGTATCAATTGATCCCGATTTATTAGGCAGTGACCGTGGCAATAGTGGAAACTGTAGCGGAACATGTGGCACCAATGACACAGGTAAACACTGTTTCCAATTACCTCAAAGTATTCGATTTGGTCTGATCGCTTATACTAATACAACTGCCCATAAACAAACGGTAAATGTCTATATTGATGATCTTCTGGTAGATACATTCACCGGCAAAGGAACCGATACTAAAGCTTATACATCCGGTACAGGAAAAGTCTGTATCGAGATTATCGGGGATGGCAAACCCTGCAAACTCCGTTACTCTTATAATACTCTTGACGGAAAACCGGGAACAGTCACTATTGGCGCCGAAAATGACGCCAATAATAATTACAACGACAGTGTGGTGGTATTGAATTGGCCATTGGTGAATTAGTTTAAAATACCTTATTAATTTCACCATAAAAAATCATTAATAAATTAAAGCGGCATTACGCCGCTTTTCATATAAAAATATAATTAATTTAATATATTATTATTAAAATACAAAAAAATTAAATAAAAATACAAAATAGCGCATTACACTTTAATTGCACAATATAATTCTTATCTCTTAGTACATATTTATATTTTCGCAAAAAAACAACATTATTAAATCAATAAATAATTTATCAATATATAACATTGTCACAATCTATCTTTTACATTAGTTTTCACAGTGTAAATTTTTCTGTTTCGCCAAATGGTTTTAATATTATTGCTATATTTTATCTGTGAACAGAAAATTTAACAAATATGCAAAATCAATCACAAACTTAAAAACAATGAAGGATATATATTAATGAATCTACATGTTTATTTATTCCTTAATGCAGATAACGGCAGATATAATGACACATTACGTAAAGTAGATACAAACTACCCTAAACCTATCAGTAACGATTGGCCTGATCTCCCTATCGAGTTTCAAAGACATCTTGATGACGTGATTAATTTAAATGGTTATTTATATTTTTTTAAAGGCTCGCAATACGTTAAATTCAATATCGCAAAAGCTAAGGTAACTGATGGACCGAAATCTATTGCCGAGGGGTGGCCCGGATTGAAAGGAACCGAATTCGAAAATGGCATAGATGCAGCCATAGAATTAACGACAAATAGCGTTTGTTTCTTTAAAGGCAGTGATTGCATTGATTATGTCGTAAACTCACATACGATTAAGCGAAAATCTATCTCAGACCGATGGGAAGTAACAAAGAAATACCCAGAATTTAGTAAAAACCTGGATGCTGCTGCATGGAGAATAAATTCTGCGATTGCTCTCTTCAAAGATAATCATTATATGGTATTTAATCCACCATCAAATACTGTATATGAACCAGCTCCTGTTACTAATTATACCGGAGGAGCCTTCAAAACAGCTCAAGCAGCAGTATTGATTGACATCGATTTATTAGGCAGTGACCGAAATAATAGTGGAAGTTGTGGCGGAACATGTGGCACCAATGACACCGGTAAACACTGCTTCCAATTACCTCAAAGTATTCGATTTGGCCTGACAGCCTATTCTAATACCGATATTCATCGGCAGACGGTAAAAGTCTATATTGACAATCTTCTGGTAGATACATTAACCGGCAAAGGAACAGATAATCTAATGGCGACTAAAGCCTATACATCCGGGACAGGCAAAATCTGTATTGAGATTGAAGGAGATAACAAACCTTGCAAGCTCCGTTATGCCTATAATACCCTTGATGGAAAACCCGGTTCAGTTATTATTGGCGCTGAAAATGGTACCAAGAATAATTACAATGACTGCGTAGTAATATTAAATTGGCCGCTGGTGTAAGTTAGAAACACTTGGGTAATTTCATCACAAAAAAAATAGAATATTAAATTAAAGCGGTATTATACCGCTTTTTATATAAAAAACAATGGCGGATTCGACTAATAAGCGCAATTTTTCAGAAAGGCGGTCAGTTGCTATAGTAGGCATCTTTCCCGCCACAGGAGAATGCGCTATGGCCTATACACAACTGACCGAGACAGAAAGATATCAGATT
>NZ_RCWB01000055.1 GCF_018448885.1 Photorhabdus caribbeanensis | reverse complement strand
GTTGGTGAATATGTACGGTATCACAGAGACCACGGTTCACGTCACTTACCGGGCACTGGGTCGCCATGATGCAGAACAGACAACGAGTCCTATTGGCACGCGTATCCCGGATTTAACCCTCTATCTGTTGGATAAGTATGGTCAGCCAGTACCGCTGGGCAGCGTGGGTGAGTTATATATTGGCGGGGCCGGTGTGGCACGGGGTTATCTCAATCGTCCTGAACTGACCGCGGAGCGTTTTCTGGCAAACCCGTTTAGTCATCTTCCAGATGCCCGGATGTACCGCACCGGAGATTTGGCCCGTTACCTGCCGGATGGCAATCTGGAGTTCTTAGGCCGTAATGACCAGCAGGTGAAAATCCGGGGATTCCGCATTGAGCCGGGGGAAATCGAAGCCCGGTTGATGGAACACCCGGCGGTGAGTGAAGCGGTTGTGCTGGCGCTTGGCGACGGTCAGGATAAACGGCTGGTGGCTTATGTGGCGGCAGAAGCGGATGAGGCGTTGGTTAACCGTCTGCATACTCATTTAAGTATGGTTTTACCGGATTATATGGTGCCGGCCGCTTTTGTGCGTTTGGATGCGTTTCCGTTGACGCCAAACGGCAAACTGGATCGGCGGGCATTACCAGCCCCAGGGGAAGAAGATTTTGCCCGGCAGATTTACGCTGTGCCGTCAGGGGAGATGGAAACCACACTGGCGACTATCTGGCGTGAATTACTCGGTGTTGAGCGGATTAGTCGGTATGACAACTTTTTCGCACTAGGTGGTCATTCGCTGTTGGCGGTGCGGATGATGAACCGGATAGCCGCGTTGGGGATTGAATTACCGCTGTCAACGCTGTTTATATTCCCGTCTTTGATGGCCTTTGCTGAAGTGATGCGTGCCCGGTTTGATGAGTCAGGAGAGGCATTGCCCGCTATCGTTCCGCTATCCCGCGAGGATCAATTGCCGTTGTCATTTGCGCAACAGCGACTGTGGTTCCTGGCCCAGCTTAACGGCGTGAGTGAGACCTATCATATTCCGTTGGCCCTGCGTTTGCGTGGTCGATTGGATATCACCGCTTGGCAACAGGCGCTTGATACGCTGTTTGCCCGCCATGAAGCATTGCGTTCTGTTTTTGTTGCTGTCGACGGCCAGCCACAGGTGGAGTTGTTGCCAGCGTCATCAGGTTTGCTGATGAAAAAATATGATCTGCGTGACACGCCTGATGTGGATGCGCAGCTTGCCTCTCTCTCTGCTCAGGAAGTTGAAGCGCCGTTTGATCTTGCCTGTGGTCCATTAATTCGTTCCAGTCTGATACAACTGGCTGACGATGAACACGTTTTCTTACTGACCTTGCACCATATTGTTTTTGATGGTTGGTCTGTCAGTGTGTTGATGCGTGAATTGAGCACTCTTTACACCGCGTTTCTGGCTGGGCAGTCAGATCCGTTGCCGCCGTTGGCGATTCAGTATCCTGATTACGCCGCCTGGCAGCGTCAATGGTTGTCGGCTGAACGCATACAATCCCAATCTGACTATTGGCGCACGAGACTGGTTGATGCTCCGGTTCTTTTGGATTTACCTACTGACCGGCCACGTCCGCTTCATCAATCTTTTACCGGGGCCTTATTGCCCGTCAGTCTGGATGCGGGGTTAACTCAATCTCTTAAGCGCCTGAGTGAACAACAGGGCGTCACGTTATTTATGATCCTGTTGGCGGCTTGGGCGACGGTTCTGTCGCGTCTATCAGGTCAGGAAGATCTGGTTATCGGTACGCCAAGCGCCGGTCGCAGTAGACAGGAAGTGGAGTCCCTGATTGGTTTCTTTGTGAATACGCTGGCGTTGCGTATGGACTTGTCCGGTGCGCCGAATGTGGCGGAATTGCTGGCGCGGGTGCGACAAACTGCGTTGGCGGCACAGGAGCATCAGGATCTACCCTTTGAACAAGTGGTAGAAATAGTGCAACCGCCACGTCGACTGGCGCATACTCCGCTGTTTCAGGTGATGTTTGCCTGGCAGAACAATGAGAATACAGAATGGCGGCTGCCGGGACTGGCGGTTTCATCTGCCGATCAATTCATCGATATCGCTAAATTTGATCTTGAATTGAGCTTGTCTGAGGTTGATGGTCGAATTGTCGGTTATCTGAATTATGCCACCGCGCTATTTGATCAACCGACCATTGAGCGACAAGTGGGCTATCTCCACACCGTATTACAGGCGATGGCGGCTAACCCTCAACAGCCGGTTGGGAAAATCGATATCCTGACTGTAGCGGAACGCAGGTTGTTATTGGAAATCTGGAATGCGACCGAAACGTCGTATCCAGATCACGATGGTATTCACCGGCTGTTTGAGCAACAGGCAGAGAAAACCCCGGATGCGACGGCGTTGGTGTATGCAGGGCAAGCCCTTAGTTATGCCGAATTAAATGTCCGTGCGAATCGGCTGGCACATCAACTGATTACGTTGGGAGTCGCACCAGAGCAGCGGGTGGCAATTTGCGTCGCGAGTTCGCCAGCGCGGATAGTGGGGCTGTTGGCAGTACTGAAAGCCGGGGGGGCCTATGTACCGCTAGACCCGGCTTATCCGGGGGAACGTCTGGTTCATATTTTAACCGATGCTGCGCCGACTATTGTGCTGGCGGATAATACTGGATATGCCGCGTTAGGCGAAAAAGTATTGGCGGCGTTAACTGTACTGGACCCAAATTCATTACCAAACCAACCGGATAACAATCCGCAAGTACCGGCATTAACCCCACGCCATCTGGCGTATGTAATTTATACCTCCGGTTCAACCGGCATACCAAAGGGAGTAATGGTCGAACATCGTGGGCTGGTTAACCTGATTCAGGAAAAAATTGTTCAGTTTGATATTCATTCGGGTAGCCGGATGTTGCAGTTTGCTTCATTTGGCTTTGATGCCAGTGTCTGGGAAACCATGATGGCATTGTGCAGTGGGGCCATTTTGGCGATCCCGGCTGATACGGTTCGCCAGGAGCCTCGTTATCTCTGGCATTATCTGGAAGAACAGGCGATAACCCATGCCTGCCTGACACCAGCCTTGCTCCGGGAGGGAACTGATCTGCCGAAGATGACAATAAGACCGACGTTGATACTCGGTGGTGAGGCACCCAGCGCAACACTGCTTCAGGCATTGAGTCGTCGGGCGACGGTGTTTAATGCCTATGGCCCAACGGAGATCACGGTGTGTGCGGCCGCCTGGCGTTGTCCGTCAGATTATGCTGAGGGCGTCATTGCCATTGGGCGTCCGACAGCTAACACACAGGTTTATTTGCTAAATACTGACGGCCAGCCCGTGCCGCTAGGCGCGGTCGGTGAGCTCTATATTGGCGGTGTGGGGGTGGCGCGAGGTTATCTCAATCGCCCTGATTTGACGGCAGAACGTTTTCTGGCCGATCCGTTTAGCGATAAGTCGGATGCTCGCCTGTACCGAACCGGGGATTTAGCCCGCTACTTGCCGGATGGCAATCTGGAATTCTTGGGGCGTAATGACCAGCAAGTGAAAATCCGCGGTTTCCGCATCGAACCGGGAGAAATCGAAGCTCGATTGCTGGAACACCCCGCGGTGAGTGAAGCGTTGGTGCTGGCTTTGGGCGACGATCAGGATAAACGGTTGGTGGCTTATGTGGTGGCAGAAGCGGATGACGGACTAGTTAACAGCTTGCGTGTCTATCTGAGTGCTATTTTGCCGGATTATATGGTGCCAGCGGCCTTTGTGCGTTTGGATACCTTGCCGTTGACGCCAAGTGGCAAACTGGATCGCCGGGCGTTGCCTGCGCCGGGGGCGGAAGCTTTTGCCCGTCAGGTTTATGCGGTGCCTCAAGGAGAGACAGAAACCTTATTGGCCGCTGTCTGGAGCGAGTTGTTGGGCGTTGAACAGGTGAGTCGGCATGACAGCTTCTTTGCCTTGGGCGGTCATTCGTTGCTGGCGGTACGGATGGTTGAACGTCTGCGTAATGCAGGGTTAACACTTGCGGTGCGTGATTTATTCCAATCCCCAGTGTTATCTGAATTTGCCCAAACAATAGGGCAGTCACAGGCGGTGATAGTGCCGACAAATGTCATTACCTCGGCAATCACAGCACTTACACCCGAAATGTTGCCGTTAATTGATTTAACTCAGTCTGAAATTGACCATATCATTGAACAGGTGCCGGGTGGGGTTGCCAATATTCAGGATATTTATGCCCTGTCACCGTTGCAGGATGGCATCCTATTCCACCATTTGCTGACGAATAAAGGTGATCCGTATCTATTGGTCAGCCAAATGATTTTTGCTGATCGTTCATTGCTGGATCGTTATCTGGCGGCAGTGCAACAGGTGATTAACCGTCATGATATTCTGCGTACCGCTTTTGTTTGGCAAGGATTATCAGAGCCGGCTCAAGTGGTTTGGCGCCAGACTCAATTATCAGTCACTGAACTGACATTAGACCCAGTTAATGGAGCGATCCGTGACCAGTTAGCTCAACATTTTGACCCACGTCATCATCGCCTTGACTTGAACCAAGCTCCCTTGTTGCGCTTTGCGATAGCGCAGGAGGAGGATGGCCGCTGGAGCGTATTGCAACTACTGCATCATCTGATTGGCGACCACACGACGCTGGAAGTGATGAACCGTGAGGTTCAGGCTTATCTTGCCGGGCAGGAAGGGAACTTACCTGTGCCGATCCCTTTCCGCAATCTGGTGGCTCAGGCTCGGTTGGGGGCGAGTCAAGCCGAACATACCCGCTTCTTTACTGACATGTTGTCTGAAGTGGATGAACCGACGCTGCCATTCGGGTTGACGGAGGTCCATCGGGATGGTTCACAGGTGACGGAATCGCACCGGATGTTATCCATTACGTTAAATGATCGTCTGCGTAGTCAGGCCCGGCGTCTGGGCGTCAGTTTGGCTGCGTTATGCCATCTGGCCTGGGCGCAGGTGTTGTCACGTACTAGCGGACAAGCGAAAGTGGTGTTCGGCACCGTGCTGTTTGGGCGGATGCAGGCAGGGCAAGGCGCTGACAGCGGCATGGGACTGTTTATCAATACCTTGCCGTTGCGGCTGGATATGGATGATACCCCGGTGCAGGACAGTGTGCGGTTAGCCCATACCCGGTTAGCCGGATTGCTGGAGCATGAACATGCGTCACTGGCGCTGGCTCAGCGTTGCAGTGGAGTATCGGGGGAGGTTCCTCTCTTTAGCGCGTTACTGAACTACCGGCATAGTGCACAACCAATTACCACAGATGCAGTCATCAACGGTATTGAATTCCTTAGCGAGCAAGAACGTACGAACTATCCGTTGGTGCTTTCGGTGGAGGATTTTGGTCATTCTTTGGGATTGACGGCGCAAATTGTTCAACCTATTGATCCAGAGCGAATATGTGGTTATATGCAACAGGCGCTGGAAAGTCTGGCAGAGGCGCTTGAACAGGGGCCAGAGACACCGGTACGGGCATTGAATATTTTGCCAGCAGCAGAAAAAAGACTGTTGTTGGAGACTTGGAATGCGACTCAGGTGCCATATCCTGACCAGTGTTGTATTCATTGGCTGTTTGAACAATGGGCAGAAAATACTCCTGATGCGATAGCGTTGGTGCATGGAGAACACATTCTCAACTATGCCGAATTAAATGCTCGCGCCAACCGGTTGGCTCACTGGTTAATTGGACAGGAGATCCAGCCGAATGACCGGGTTGCTGTGCAGTTAGAACGTTCTATTGAACTGGTGGTGGCTCAGTTGGCTATCCTTAAGGCCGGGGCCGTTTATGTGCCGATCGACCCCCGATTGCCGGATGAGCGGAAGCGCTGGCTGATAACTGACTGTTCAGCCAGGTTATTGCTTACTGATATCCCGGTTAAGTTGGTTGATGAGATCGGCGCTATCAGGGCGGAAGATTACCGCAATCCTGACTTGTCTCACTCCAGTACTGATCTGGCCTATATTATGTATACCTCCGGCTCAACCGGAACACCCAAAGGGGTAATGGTGCCGCATAGGGCGGTGGTTCGGCTGGTGATTAATAACGGATACGCTGAAATTGAGCCGGATGATCGGGTGGCGTTTGAGGCTAATCCGGCTTTTGATGCCAGCACCTTTGAAGTTTGGGCGCCTTTGTTGAATGGCGGTACGCTGGTAGTGATTGATCATGCTACTGTGCTAACGCCTAGAGAGTTTGCCCAGACATTACAGATTTATCGCATTACTGTACTGTGGCTGAGTGTCGGGCTGTTTAACCGGCTGGCGGCAGAGTTATCCCCGGTTCTTCCTCAACTCAAAATTCTGATTGTCGGCGGCGATGTGCTGGACCCGCATGTGATTAAGCAGGTTCTGTGTAATAACCCGCCTCAACAATTATTGAATGGTTATGGACCCAGTGAAGGCACTACCTTTACCACCACCTACCGTATTACAGCGTTACCATCGAGAGTGGTGAGAATCCCCATTGGCCGACCAATAGCCAATACGCGAATTTATCTACTGGATACGAATGGTCAACCAGTACCGTTGAATGTGGAAGGAGAGATTTATATCGGCGGAGATGGGGTTGCCTGTGGCTATCTTAATCGTCCTGAACTGACGGCGGAACGTTTTCTGCCGGATCCGTTTAGTGATGAACCAAATGCCCGCCTGTATCGGACAGGAGATTTGGCCCGTTACCTGCCGGACGGTAATCTGGAATTCCTGGGCCGTAATGACCAGCAGGTGAAAATTCGTGGTTTCCGCATTGAGCCGGGGGAAATCGAAGCACGATTGATAGAGCACCCGGCGGTAAATGAGGTTGCTGTACTGGTACTAGATAACGGCCAGGACAAACGATTGGTGGCTTATGTGGTGGCAGAAGCGAATGAGACATTGGTTAACCATCTGCGTACTCACTTAAGTGCGGTGTTACCGGATTATATGGTGCCGACCGCGTTTGTACGTCTGGATGCTTTCCCGCTGACCCCGAACGGCAAGCTGGACCGTCGGGCGCTACCGGCACCGGGTGAAGAAGATGTTGCACGGCAGGTTTACGCCGCGCCGTCAGGGGAGATGGAAACCACATTGGCGGCTATCTGGCATGAGTTATTGGGCGTTGAGCGGATTAGCCGGTATGACAACTTTTTCGCACTGGGCGGCCATTCCTTGTTGGCGGTGCGAATGATAAACCGGCTAGCGGCGTTGGGGATTGAATTGCCATTGTCCATGCTGTTTACATTCCCGTCTTTGATGGCCTTTGCTGAAGTGATGCGAGCTCAGTTTGATGAGTCGGACAAGATATTACCCGCTATCATTCCACTGTCCCGTGAGGGCCAGTTACCGCTATCATTTGCGCAACAGCGTCTGTGGTTTCTGGCGCAGTTTGAGGGAGTGAGTGAGACCTATCATATTCCTCTGGCTCTGCGTTTGCAGGGGCGACTGGATATCGCGGCTTGGCAGCAGGCGCTTGATACGCTGTTTGCCCGTCACGAAGCATTGCGTTCTGTTTTTGTTGCTGTTGACGGCCAGCCACAGGTGGAATTGTTGCCGGCGGCATTGGGCCTGCCGATGAAGAAATATGATCTGCGTGACACGCCTGATGTGGAGGCGCAGCTGGCGTCTCTCTCTACTCAGGAAGTTGAAGCGCCGTTTGATCTTGCCCGTGGCCCATTAATTCGTTCTGCTCTGGTACAACTGACTAATGATGCCCACGTTTTTCTGCTGACCCAGCATCATATTGTTTTCGATGGCTGGTCGGTCAGCGTATTGATGCATGAATTGAACACTCTTTATACCGCTTTTCTGGCGGGACAACCGGATCCGTTGTTGCCGTTGACGATTCAGTATCCTGATTACGCCGCCTGGCAGCGTCAATGGCTATCGGCTGAACGCATACAGTCTCAATCTGATTATTGGCGCGCGAGACTGGTTGATGCACCGATTCTACTGGATTTGCCTACTGACCGGCCACGTCCGCCTCAGCAGTCATTTGCCGGAAATATCTTGCCCGTCAGTCTGGATGCGGAATTAACCCAATCCCTTAAACGCTTGAGTGAGCAACAGGGCGTCACGTTATTTATGACCCTGTTAGCGGCCTGGTCGACGGTTCTATCGCGCCTGTCCGGTCAGGAAGATCTGGTTATCGGTACGCCAAGCGCCGGTCGCAGTAGACAGGAAGTGGAGTCCCTGATTGGTTTCTTTGTGAATACGCTGGCGTTGCGTATGGACTTGTCCGGTGCGCCGAATGTGGCGGAATTGCTGGCGCGGGTGCGACAAACCGCGTTGGCGGCACAGGAGCATCAGGATCTACCCTTTGAACAAGTGGTAGAAATAGTGCAACCGCCACGTCGACTGGCGCATACTCCGCTGTTTCAGGTGATGTTTGCCTGGCAGAACAATGAGAATACAGAATGGCGGCTGCCGGGACTGACGGTTTCACCTGTTGATCAATTCATCGATATCGCTAAATTTGATCTTGAATTGAGCCTGTCTGAGGTGAACGGCCAAATTGTCGGTTATCTGAATTATGCCACCGCGCTATTTGATCAAGCGACCATTGAGCGGCAGATGGGTTATCTCCATACTGTACTGCGAGCGATGGCGGCTAACCCTCAACAGACGGTCGGGAAAATCGATATCCTGACCGTAGCGGAACGCAAGCTGTTATTGGAAACCTGGAACATGACCGAAGTGTCGTATCCAGATCACAGTTGGATTCACCGATTGTTTGAGCAATGGGCAGAGAAAAGCCCGGATGCCACAGTACTAATCTATGAACAGCAAATCCTTAGTTATGCCGAATTAAATGCTCGCGCTAATCGGCTGGCGCATCAACTGATTGCGTTGGGTGTGGTACCGGATCAGCGAGTGGCGATTTGTGTGGCACGTTCACCAGCAATGATAGTCGGGTTGTTAGCGGTGCTAAAAGCTGGTGGAGCCTATGTGCCACTGGACCCGGCTTATTCTGGCGAACGTTTGGGGCATATTCTGGCTGATGCCGAGCCGACTATTTTGTTGGCGGATGATACCGGACGTGCTGCGCTGGGTGAGAAGGTACTTGCAGACCTGATGATGCTCGATCCGAATATCTTGTTTGACCAAGCGGACAGTAATCCGCAGATACCTGAATTGACTGAACGACATTTGGCTTATGTGGTTTACACCTCGGGTTCGACCGGCACGCCGAAAGGGGTGATGGTCGAACATCGTGGAGTAGTTAACCTAGCTCTGGCTCAAATTACCCGGTTTAGCGTTAATGAAACCAGTCGGATATTACAATTTGCTTCATCGGGTTTTGATGCCAGTGTTTCGGAAATCATGACAGCATTAAGTGGCGGGGCCTGTCTGGTTATTCCTACCGATATCATCCGTCATGATCCGCGTCGTCTTTGGTCTTATCTGGAAAAACAAGCAATAACGCACGCTTTCCTGCCACCGGCTCTGTTCCGGGAAGAGAGCGATTTACCGGTAATAACGATAAAGCCTACATTAATATTTGCAGGAGAAGCGCCAGGTTCAACCCTATTCCGAGCGTTGAGTGATCGGGCAAATCTATTTAATGATTATGGCCCGACGGAAATTACAGTTTGCGCCACCTCTTGGTCTTGCCCACCAGACTATACAGATGCATGGGTTCCTATTGGGCGTCCAACAACCAACACACGGGTTTATCTACTGGATGCTTATGGTCAGCCGGTACCGTTAGGGGCGGTGGGGGAATTGTATATCGGTGGCGTGGGTGTCGCTCGTGGTTATCTCAATCGTCCTGAGCTGACCGCTGAACGTTTCCTCACTGATCCGTTCAGTAATGAACCCGATGCCCGTCTGTATCGCACCGGGGATTTAGCCCGTTACCTGCCAGATGGCAATCTGGTATTCGTTGGCCGTAACGATCAACAGGTTAAAATTAGGGGCTTCCGTATTGAGCCGGAAGAAATTGAAGCGCGGCTGACGGAGCATCCTGCGGTAAGTGGCGCATTAGTGCTGGTGTTAAGTGACGGACAGGACAAACGGCTGGTGGCTTATGTGGTGACAGAGCCAGATGACGGATTGACGGCGAGCCTGCGTGAATATCTGAGTGCCATTTTGCCGGATTATATGGTACCGGCCGCTTTTGTACGCCTGAATGCCTTCCCTTTGACGCCAAACGGTAAGTTGGATCGCCAAGCACTGCCAGCGCCGGGGGCGGATGCCTTTGCTCGTCAGGTCTATGCCGCGCCGGAAGGGGAAACAGAAACCCTATTGGCCGCTATCTGGGGTGAGTTGTTGGGTATCGAACAGATCAGTCGGCATGACAGTTTCTTTGCCTTGGGCGGCCATTCTCTGCTTGCAGTGCGGATGATTGAGCGTCTGCGTAACGCAGGATTAACGCTGGCGGTGTATGATCTGTTCCAATTCCCGGTGTTGTCCGCATTTGCGCAAACAGTAGGGCAGTCACAAGCGGTGGTGGTGCCGGAGAATGTCATTACCCCGGCGACCACGGCACTCACACCTGAGATGTTGCCGTTGATTGAGCTGACCCAAACTGAGATTGACTATATTGTGGAACAAGTGCCGGGTGGAATAGTTAATATTCAGGATATCTATGCTCTGTCGCCGTTACAGGACGGTATTCTGTTCCATCATTTACTGGCGAATAAAGGCGATCCGTATCTATTGGCTTATCCTATGGCCTTTGCTGATCGATTCTTACTAGATTGTTATCTGGCGGCGGTGCAACAGGTGATTAATCGCCATGACATCCTGCGTACTGCCTTTGTCTGGCAAGGATTATCCGTTCCGGCCCAAGTAGTCTGGCGTCAGGCACCGTTATCAGTTGTCGAACTGATATTAGATCCTGCTGACGGGCCGGTTTGTGAGCAATTGGCTCAACGCTTTGATCCGCGTCAGCATCGTCTCGATCTAGGTCAGGCGCCACTGTTACGTTTTGTTATTGCACAGGAAGCGGATGGTCGCTGGATTGCCCTGCAATTGCAGCATCATTTAATTGGCGACCATACCACAATGGAAGTGATGCACCGCGAAGTTCAGGCGTACCTTACTGGGCAGGAAAGCAGCTTGCCTGCGCCGACCCCTTTCCGCAATCTGGTGGCTCAAGTTCGTCTGGGGATGAATCAGGCTGAGCATACCCGTTTCTTTACTGACATGTTGGCTGAGGTGGATGAACCGACGTTGCCGTTCGGATTGATGGAAGTACATCGGGATGGTTCCCAGATGAGCCAATCTTATCGAATGTTGCCCGCGATATTGAACAACCGCTTGCGTAGTCAGGCCCGGCGTTTGGGTGTCAGTCTAGCGGCGCTGTGCCATCTAGCCTGGGCACAGGTCTTGTCGCGTACCAGCGGACAGAAAAAAGTGGTTTTCGGCACCGTATTGTTTGGGCGAATGCAAGCAGGGCAAGGGACTGACAGTGGTATGGGGTTGTTTATTAATACCTTGCCGTTACGGCTGGATATGGATGATACCCCAGTACGGGGGAGTGTACAGGCAGCACATGCCCGGTTAGCCGAATTACTGGAGCATGAACATGCTTCACTGGCGCTGGCTCAACGTTGCAGTGGGGTGCAAGGTGAAGTTCCACTCTTTAGTGCTTTGTTGAATTACCGGCACAGTGCGTTATCTGCGACTTCGAATGAAATCATGAATGGGGTGGAGTTTCTTGGCGCTCAAGAACGTACCAACTATCCGCTCACTTTATCGGTGGAGGATTTTGGGAATGCACTGGGGCTAACAGCGCAAATTGTTCAGCCATTTGATCCGGAACGAGTGTGCGGTTATATGCAACAAGCGTTGGAAAGTTTGGCGGAAACACTTGAGTTGGCCCCGGAAACGCCAGTACGGACGTTGGAAATTTTGCCCGAGACTGAACGCACATTGTTATTAAAAACCTGGAATGCGACTGAAGCTGTCTACCCTGAGCAGTTATGTATCCATCAATTATTTGAACAACAAGTAGAGAAAAACCCGGATGCTACGGCACTGATGTATGAAGAACAGACGTTCAGCTATGCGGAACTGAATACCCGAGCTAACCGACTGGCCCATCAACTGATTGCGCTGGGTGTTACACCAGACCAGCGAGTAGCGATTTGTGTGACACGTTCACCGACGATGATTGTGGGCTTGCTGGCGGTGTTGAAAGCGGGGGGAGCCTATGTTCCATTGGACCCGGCTTATCCGAAGGAACGTTTGGTACATATTTTGACTGATGCAGCACCGGCTATTTTGCTGGCGGATAATATTGGATGTATCGCATTGGGTGAGGAAGCACTGGCGGGACTCACTGTGCTGGACCCGAATATTTTGCCTGATCAGCCGGACAGTAATCCGCAAGTAACCGCCTTGACTGCACAGCATCTGGCGTATGTGATTTACACATCGGGTTCAACTGGCACACCAAAAGGCGTGATGGTTGAACATCGTGGGCTGATCAATCTTATCCGGGATAAAATCGCTCAGTTTGGCGTTCACTCGGATAGCCGGATGTTGCAGTTTGCCTCATTGAGTTTTGATGCCAGTGTTTGGGAAATCATGATGGCGTTGGGGAGTGGGGCCTGTCTGGTTATTGCTGTCGATGGCGTCCGTCAGGACCCGCTTCGCCTCTGGCATTATCTGGAGCAACAGGCAGTGACCCATGCCTGTCTGACTCCGGCTTTACTTCGGGATGGGGGAGATTTACCGACGTTGACGATAACACCGACAGTGATATTAGGCGGTGAAGCACCTGGTGCCGCGCTATTTCAGGCACTTTGTCGCCGAGCGACGCTGTTTAATGCCTATGGTCCGACAGAAATCACGGTGTGTGTGGCGACCTGGCGTTGTCCGCCAGACTACACAGATACGATAGTGCCGATCGGCCATCCGACGGCGAACACCCAGATTTATTTGCTGGATACCTACGGCCAGCCAGTGCCGTTGGGGGCAGTGGGTGAGTTGTATGTAGGTGGTGCAGGAGTGGCGCGTGGCTACCTTAATCGTCCTGAACTGACGGCTGAACGCTTCTTAGCTGATCCATTTAGTGAAATGCCGAATGCGCGGATGTATCGGACCGGGGATTTGGCTCGTTATCTGCCAGATGGCAATTTAGTATTCGTTGGTCGTAATGACCAGCAGATTAAAATTAGGGGCTTCCGGATTGAACCGGGTGAAATTGAGGCCCGGTTGACAGAGTACCCGGCGGTGCGTGAAGCGGTGGTGTTAGCGTTGGGTGAAGGGCACGATAAGCGTTTAGTTGCCTGGGTGACGGCAGAAGAAAACAATGAGTTAGCGAATAGCCTGCGTACTCACCTGAACACAATTTTGCCGGATTATATGATACCGGCGGCTTTTATCCGTTTAGATACACTGCCGTTGACGCCGAATGGAAAACTGGACCGTCTAGCTTTACCGGCACCGGACGAAGAAGCATTTTCCCGTCAGATTTACGAAGCGCCACAAGGCGAAACAGAGATAGCATTGGCTGCTATCTGGCGTGAGTTACTGGGGATTGAGCAAGTGGGGCGGTATGACAGCTTCTTTTCCTTGGGAGGCCATTCGTTGTTGGCGGTGCGAATGATGAACCGAATAGCGGCTTTAGGCATTGAATTGCCGCTGACCACGTTGTTTAAATCACCGACGTTGGCAGCCTTTGCTGAGGTAATGGAGGCTCAGCTTAGTGAACAGAGCAATAGCGTGTCTGCTATGTTGCCGATATCCCGTGAGGGTGCATTACCTTTGTCATTTGCTCAACAGCGTCTATGGTTCATGGCCCAATTTGAGGGGGTTAGCCAGACTTATCATGTCCCAATGGCCCTGCGTTTACATGGTCAGTTGGATATCTCTGCCTGGCAGCAGGCGCTGAATCGCTTGTTTGCCCGTCATGAGGCTTTGCGTTCTATCTTTACCTCGATGGATGGTCAGCCTCAGGTCGAATTGTTGCCGGCTGCATTGGGTTTGCCGATGAGCAAACACGATTTGCGTAAAGTGTCTGATGCGGATAAACAGCTTGAGCGTTTATGTGTACAAGAAGCGGAGGCGCCGTTTGATCTTGCTGGTGGTCCGTTAATCCGAGCGGGTTTGATACAACGGGCTGATGATGATTATGTCTTTTTGCTGACTCAGCATCATATTGTGTCAGACGGCTGGTCGGCTGGCGTGTTGATGCGCGAGTTGAGCGCCCTCTATACCTCTTTTTCAATGGGGCTGCCAGATCCGTTGCCGCCGCTGGCAATTCAGTATCCTGATTATGCCGCTTGGCAGCGTCAGTGGCTGTCGGCGGAGCGGTTACAAATCCAATCTGACTATTGGCGAATGAAGCTGGCAGACGCGCCGGTTCTACTGGATTTGCCTACTGATCGGTCACGTCCATCTCAGCAGTCGTTTGCCGGGGCTTTATTGCCCGTCAATCTGGATGCGGAGTTAACCCAATCTCTTAAACGTTTGAGTGAGCAACAGGGCGTCACGTTATTTATGACGTTGCTGGCTGCTTGGGCAACGGTCTTATCACGCCTGTCAGGTCAGGAAGATCTGGTTATCGGTACGCCAAGTGCCGGTCGCAGTCGTCAGGAAGTGGAATCCCTGATTGGCTTTTTTGTGAATACGCTGGCGTTACGGATGGATTTATCCGGTGCCCCAAAAGTGGCGGAATTGCTGGCGAGAGTGCGACAAACTGCGCTGGCGGCACAGGAGCATCAGGATTTGCCGTTTGAACAGGTAGTGGAAATCGTACAACCACCACGCCACCTGGCACATACTCCACTGTTCCAGGTGATGTTTGCCTGGCAGAACAATGAAGGCATGGAATGGCCGATGCCGGGATTGACGGTTTCACCTGCCGAACAACGCATTGATATCGCGAAGTTTGATCTTGAATTGAGCCTGTCTGAGGTGGATGGCCGAATTGTCGGGTATCTGAATTATTCCACCGCTCTGTTTGATCAACTTACCATTGAGCGGCAAGTGGGGTATCTCCATACCGTACTACGAGAGATGGCAGCTAACCCTCAACAGCCGGTTGGGAAAATCGATATATTGGCCGTAGCGGAGCGCAAGCTGTTACTGGAAACTTGGAATGCAACCCAAACGCGATATCCTGACCAGACATGCATTCATCGGTTGTTTGAACAGCAGACGGAGAAAACTCCTGATGCAGTAGCGCTGGTGTATGAAGAACACATTCTCAGCTATACCGAATTAAATGCCTACGCTAACCGACTGGCCCGCCAGTTAATTAAGCGGGGGATAAAGTCGGATGATCGGATTGCGGTGCTATTAGAACGCTCCATTGAGCTGGTTGTGGCTCAATTGGCAATTCTCAAAGCCGGGGCCGTTTATGTGCCAATCGATCCTCGGGTACCGGACGAGCGGAAAAACTGGCTGATAACCGACTGTTCAGCCAAATTATTGCTCACTGATATCCCGGTTGATCTGACAATTCCCCTGTATTGCCTGGCTGATGAGATGGGTGCTGTAGGAGAGGAGGATTACCTTAATCTTGATTTGCCTAGGTCCAGTACCGAATTAGCTTATATTATGTACACTTCCGGCTCGACTGGTACACCCAAAGGGGTAATGGTGCCGCATCGTGCGGTGGTCCGACTGGTCATCAATAACGGGTACGCTGAAATCGGGCCGGATGATCGGGTGGCGTTTGAGGCTAACCCGGCTTTCGATGCCAGTACTTTTGAAGTCTGGGCGCCATTGCTCAATGGCGGTATGCTGGTGGTGATTGATCACACTACCTTGTTGACGCCTAAAGAATTTGTTCAGGCATTACAGAATTATCACATTACGGTGCTGTGGCTGAGTGTCGGGTTGTTTAACCGGCTGGTGACAGAGTTGTCTCCGGTGTTACCTCAAATCAAAATTCTCATTGTTGGCGGTGATGTCCTTGATCCCCATGTGATGGCGCAGGTTTTGCGTGATAGCCCGCCTCAACAGTTATTGAATGGTTATGGACCGAGTGAGGGTACTACCTTTACCACCACCTACCGTATTGCAGAATTATCGCCAGAAGTGACTCGTATTCCCATTGGTCGACCGATAGCTAATACACGGGTTTATCTGTTGGATACTTATGGTCAGCTAGTACCGCAGGGGGTAATCGGTGAAATTTATATTGGTGGAGATGGGGTTGTCTGTGGCTATCTTAATCGTCCCGAACTGACCGCGGAACGTTTTCTACCAGATCCATTTAGTGATAAGCCGGATGCCCGCTTGTACCGAACTGGGGATTTAGCCCGTTACCTACCGGATGGCAATCTGGAGTTCTTGGGCCGTAATGACCAACAGGTGAAAATCCGCGGCTTCCGTATTGAGCCGGGGGAAATTGAAGCCCGATTGATGGAATATCCAGCGGTGAATGAAGCGGTTGTGTTGGCGCTGGGTGATGGGCAGGACAAACGGTTGGTGGCTTATGTGGTGACAGAAACGGATGAGGAGTTAGTTAATCGTCTGCATACCCACCTGAGTACCATTTTACCGGATTATATGGTGCCGACAGCTTTTGTACGTCTGGATACTTTCCCGTTGACACCGAATGGCAAACTAGATCGCCGGGCGCTACCGGTGCCAGGGGAGGAAGCTTTTGCCCGTCAGGTTTATGAGGCGCCTCAGGGAGAAACAGAAATCCTATTGGCCGCTATCTGGAGTGAATTGTTGGGTATTGAACAAGTCAGTCGGCACGACAGTTTCTTTGCCTTGGGCGGCCATTCTCTGCTTGCGGTGCGGATGATTGAACGTCTGCGCCATGTTGGACTAACATTGGCGGTGCGCGACCTGTTTCAATCCCCAGTATTATCGGTATTTGCCCAAACAGTAGGGCAATCATCGGCGGTGGTGGTGCCGACGAATGTCATTACCCCGGCGACCACGGCACTCATACCTGAGATGTTGCCGCTGATTGAGCTGACCCAATCTGAAATTGACCATATCGTGGAACAAGTGCCGGGTGGAGTGACCAATATTCAGGATATCTATGCCTTGTCACCGTTGCAGGACGGCATTCTGTTCCACCATCTGCTGGCGAATGAAGGTGATCCGTATCTATTGGTCAGCCAAATGGTCTTTGCTGATCGTTCATTATTGGATCGTTATCTGGCGGCGGTACAACAGGTGGTTAATCGTCATGATATTCTGCGTACCGCCTTTGTTTGGCAAGGATTATCAGAACCAGCTCAAGTGATTTGGCGTCAGGCTCAGTTGCCAGTCATTAAACTGGCATTGGATTCGGTTGATGGGCCAATTCATGACCAGTTAGCTCAACTTTTTGATCCGCGTCGCTATCGTATTGATCTGCAACGAGCCCCATTGTTGCACTTTGTGGTAGCACAGGAGGACGATGGCCGTTGGCGCGTACTGCAATTGCTGCATCATCTGATTGGCGACCATACGACGCTGGAAGTGATGCATGGCGAGGTTCAGGCTTACCTAACCGGACAAGAAGAGAACTTGCCCGCGCCAGTGCCTTTCCGCAATCTGGTAGCTCAAGTTCGTCTGGGGATGAGTCAGGCCGAACATACCCGCTTCTTTACTGAGATGTTGGCTGAAGTGGATGAACCAACATTGCCGTTTGGATTGACGGAGGTTCATCGTGATGGCTCACAGGTGACGGAATCGCACCAGATGTTACCTGCTATGTTAAATGACCGTCTGCGCAATCAGGCCCGGCGCCTGGGTGTCAGTTTGGCGACTTTGTGCCATCTGGCCTGGGCACAGGTCTTGTCACGTACCAGTGGACAGACGAAAGTGGTGTTCGGCACCGTGCTGTTTGGGCGAATGCAGGCAGGGCAAGGAGGTGACAGTGGCATGGGGCTGTTTATCAATACCTTGCCGTTGCGACTGGATATGGATGATACCTCGGTGCAGGACAGTGTACGGGCAGCGCATGCTTGGTTAGCTGGATTGCTAGAGCATGAGCACGCCTCACTGGCGCTGGCTCAACGTTGCAGTGGAGTGCCGGGGGAAGCGCCTCTCTTTAGTGCGTTGCTGAACTACCGGCATAGTGCGCAGTCAGTTACCACGGATGCAATCATCAGCGGTATTGAATTCTTGGGAGGGCAAGAACGCACTAACTATCCGTTTGTCTTGTCCGTGGAGGATGTTGGTTACGCTTTGGGATTGACGGCGCAAATTGTTCAACCGATTGATCCGGAGCGGATATGTGGTTATATGCAACAGGCACTGGAAAGTCTGGCGGAGGCCCTTGAACAGTGTCCAGAGACACCGGTACGAACACTGAATATCTTGCCGACAGCGGAGAAAAAGCTGTTGTTGGAAACCTGGAATGCAACCGAAACGTCGTATCCAGATCACGGTTGTATTCACCGCCTGTTTGAACAATGGACAGAGAAAAGTCCAGATGCCACAGCACTGGTGTATGAAGAACAGAGTCTCAACTATGCCGAGCTCAATGCCCGTGCCAACCGTCTGGCGCATCAACTGATCGCGTTGGGCGTTATGCCGGACCAACGGGTGGCGGTTTGCGTGTCACGCTCACCGGCAATGGTGGTGGGGGTATTAGCCGTACTGAAAGCCGGGGGTGCCTATGTGCCGCTGGATCCGGTCTATACCGGTGAGCGTCTGGCACATATCCTGACCGATGCGGCCCCCGCTATTTTGCTGGCGGATAAAGTCGGGCGTGATGCGCTGGGTGAGAATACGCTGGCAGGGCTGACGGTACTTGACCCGAATAATCTGCCAAATCAGCCGGACAGTAACC
>NZ_RCWB01000054.1 GCF_018448885.1 Photorhabdus caribbeanensis | reverse complement strand
TGCTAATATTATCAAAATGATAGAGCAAGATGCACTGGTTGAAGCCTTTTATGCCTGGATCAACCAGCGTCGGGTCAGGGCAGGAAAAAGTCTTATCGCCATTGATGGAAAAACCCTGAGAGGAACCCATCCATTAGCTCATGTTTTTTATTGATGTCAGAACGGGGGTCTTCTATCTTGCTGATAAAATTAAAAATACTCATTATTAGGATCGCTTTTTTATGGAAGAGAGAGATCTTAACGTTTTAATGAGAGAAATACCTATAAAAAGTCATGTTCTGATTTTTATTTAACCAAAATAACCTTATTAAAAGTGTGAGATCCCACCCTGTAATGGAGTATTACCCGATTTACGTGGTGAATTTATTCGTGGTTGGGATAATGGGCGTGGTATTGACAACGGACGTAATATATTGAGTTTTCAATATGATGCATTCAAAAGACATAACCATAGTATTAATACCACTGACAGCCCAAGCGCCACCCGTGCAAATACAGATCCCGTGCGTGGTAGTATGCATGGCGATCCAAACGATCGAGGCAGCTTAGGGGAATTGAAATCGATTGGGATGAATGGTGATAATGAAACACGTCCGAGAAATGTGGCATTTAATTACATTATAAGGACCGCCTAATGAGTAAATCCACATTGAAAAAAAATAATATGGATATTAGCACCTTTTCAGATGTTGAATATAAATTATTTAGATATTTATCTGATCATACAATTTCGGGTTTTTATTTCTACCCATTATACAAAAACAGTTACCCCTCTAAGTCATAAGAATATTTTATCATATTTTTTTCAAGCTAAACTATTATTAACATATATTGTATGGAATGACTTTTATAATAATTCAATATATTGATCACAAAATCAAATTATTTAATCTCAGGAGAGAACATGAGCAAAAAAAATGATTTTAAAGCCTTTTCCATTAGTAGTAATGCTAATGTAATTAGCCAAGAAAGATATGAACAAGATCAGGGTTTGAAGACTGGATTTCCACCAGAAAATATTACTACTCATTTACTAAATAAGGTATTACGTCAGTCATCAACCATATCCTCTGTTATTGCTGATTTTATCGCGACCCAATCTGGCAATGATGTTTTAGATGATGGAGATATAGCGAAACTCACTACCCAATTAAATAGAGCATTAGAACAAAAAATCACAACCAAAGTACCAAGCGCCTCATTGACACAACAAGGTGTTATTCAACTCACAGACCAAACAGGCAACAGTAACACCCTTGCTGCAACTCAGAAGCTTGTTTCTGATGTAAACGATAACGCTAATAATCGGCTAGCAAAAGATCAAAACGGCGCAGACATTCCTGATAAAAATACATTTGTGAAAAACCTTGGCTTAATTGAAACCATTATTAACACCCAATATCCTGTAGGAATTGTGATTTGGTTCGCTCAAAATAAAAACCCAAATGTGCTATTTCCGGGTACTACATGGGAATATATTGGTGAAAATAAAACCATTCGATTAGCTAACGCCAATGGCTCCGATATTTTATCAACCGGTGGCAATGATTTGATAAGCCTGACAGCGGCGCAAATGCCAGCACATAATCATACATTTTTTGGGACAACGAGCACATTTGATTATGGCGCTAAAACCACTAATGTCACTGGAGATCACTATCATGATAGCAGTTGGGGTGAAACTACTGGTGGGCGTTATGGTCATTTCGACGGTTCTAAGAACAATCAGGGATCAAAATCTACAGATTGGAACAATGCCAAATTTAACACTAGCACTAATGGCGCCCACTCTCATACGGTATCAATAGGATCACACAACCATACCATTTCAGGTAATACCGGAGATTCTGGTGGCAATGCAGCGATTACAATTACCAATTCATATATTAAGTTGATGGGATGGTATCGAAAAGCATAAGAGCCCTACATCCCCCAGGCCGCTAACAAACCTCACACAAATAAATAACTGTCTCTTGATCATAAATCTGACTTAAGAGACAGTTCCAGCTCGTCCTCCCCAAGGAGAACTTATCATTTGCATACTTTACAGCATACCCATCCTGGACGTTTCGTGCTTTCCAGCCCTCAAGTGTTGCTGAATCCCAGTAAATTTCAGAAAGCTTGTATCAAACTCGCACGGCAAGACAGAGAGCAATCACATTATTGATAAATCGGGAACAAATCGTGATAGGATAGAAATACGGCAATAAATATCCGTTAAAAAAGGGTTAGCTGATTCGCTAGGGCATAGCGATTGTGTAAAACGTTCCCCTCTATCGTTCCCCTATAGCTGACAATGGTCAATTAGGCACAACAGAGATAAAGTATCATGATAAGTTGATACGGGTCACAAAAGTAATCTATAAACAGCCTTGATAGTTGGATTGCCGAAGAGTTTTTTTACTCGTTTTATAGGATAATTAATAGATTATTGATTATTTTTATATAACCAATACCAATACTCACAGGTCAACGGAGTAACACATGTCCAGACGGCTCAGAAGAACTAAGATTGTTACCACACTTGGTCCGGCTACTGACCGCGATAATAATCTTGAAAAGATTATTGCTGCGGGTGCAAACGTAGTCCGCCTCAATTTTTCCCACGGTACCGCCGAAGATCATCTCCAGCGAGCCAGCAAAGTCCGCGAGATTGCAGCCCGCCTGGGGTGCCATGTCGCTATTCTTGGCGATCTTCAAGGGCCTAAAATCCGTGTATCAACGTTTAAAGAGGGCAAGATTTTCCTGAATGTCGGAGATAAATTTCTCCTTGATGCCAATCTTGGTAAAGGCGAAGGCGATAAAGAGAAAGTCGGTATCGATTACAAGGGATTACCCACGGATGTTGTACCGGGCGATATTTTGTTGCTGGATGACGGACGTGTTCAACTCAGAGTATTAGACGTTCAGGGAATGAAAGTCTTCACTGAAGTTACTGTAGGTGGCCCGCTATCTAACAATAAGGGCATTAACAAACTGGGTGGTGGATTATCCGCGGAAGCCCTAACTGAAAAAGATAAAGAAGATATTATTACGGCGGCCAGAATTGGCGTTGATTACCTTGCCGTCTCTTTCCCTCGCACCGGTGAAGACCTTAACTATGCTCGCCGTCTGGCGCGAGATGCGGGCTGTGAAACGCAGATCGTGGCGAAAGTTGAACGCGCAGAAGCCGTTAGCAGTGATAAAACCATTGATGAAATCATTCTAGCTTCTGATGTCGTCATGGTTGCCCGTGGTGATCTTGGTGTAGAAATCGGTGATCCAGAGTTAGTTGGCGTTCAGAAAAAATTAATTCGCCGTGCCCGCCAGCTAAATCGTGTAGTGATTACCGCGACCCAGATGATGGAATCTATGATCACCAATCCAATGCCCACCCGTGCAGAAGTGATGGATGTGGCAAATGCCGTTCTCGACGGTACTGACGCCGTAATGCTCTCCGCTGAAACCGCAGCGGGCCAATACCCTGCCGAAACGGTTGCCGCAATGGCGCGAGTCTGTCTCGGAGCAGAAAAAATGCCTGGCCTCAACGTATCAAAACATCGGCTAGACACAACTTTTGACAGTATTGAAGAAGCCATTGCAATGTCTACCATGTATGCGGCAAACCACCTAAATGGGGTTAAAGCCATTATTGCAATGACCGAATCAGGCCGCACCACTCGCATCATGTCTCGCATCAGTTCTGGTCTCCCCATATTCTCTATGTCCCGTCATGAGAAAACCTTAAACCAAACGGCGCTTTACCGTGGCGTTACACCGGTTTATTGCAGCAGTCATACTGACGGCATTACGGCGGCCAATGAAGCGGTTAATCGCCTGCGTGATAAAGGTTATCTAGTTTCCGGTGATCTTGTTCTGGTTACTCAGGGTGATCAGATGGGGACCATTGGCAGCACTAACACCTGCCGTATTCTTGAAGTGGAATAAAGCGCCGCAACATTTTGCGCCAAACGCGCATCCCGCTTAATCCAACGGCAGTTCGACGGTAAAATAAGCTTTTACCGTCTCTTATTACTTTTCTATAGACTTTAATTGCTTATACACCCGTTATCTTTGCAACGAAAATCACAGGTCTTCTCTCCCATATGGCCCAATATCACCCGCTTTCCGAGTCTTAAGTAATTTAAGTATCCAGGTATATTGTTCAGGGTTGGGCCGTACCAATTGCTCCAATTCTTCATTCATTCGGCGAGCAATAAAAGCATCATCTTTGCCATCAATATCATCCATTGGTGGACGAATATAAATATCAAGTTGATGGGTACGGTAATTATAAACCGGAAACAGCGGCACAATAGCGGCACGACAAACCTTCATCAATCGCCCAATTGCCGGCAATGTTGCTTTATAAGTTGCGAAAAAATCAACAAATTCACTGTGTTCCTCACCATGATCTTGATCGGGCAGATAATATCCCCAGAAACCCTGGCGAACAGTAGCAATAAACGGTTTAATTCCCGCATCACGGGAATGTAAACGACCACCAAAATAATGGCGAACTTTATTCCACAGATAATCTGCAACTGGGTTTTTCTGGTGATGGAACATGGCTGATATTTTCTGTCCGCCCACAGACAGTAATATAGCTGGAATATCTACCGCCCAACCATGAGGCACCATGAAAATAACGTTTTTCCCCTGCGCTTTCAGTTGAAGAATAATCTCTTCCCCATGCCACTGCGTCCGGCTTAACGTTGATTTTGTACCACGTAAACACAGTTCAGCCAACATAACAAAAGGTTGAGGTGCGGTAGAAAACATCTCATCAATCAATGCTTCACGCTGTTGCTCCGTCAGTTCCGGCATACAGTAACACAGATTTATTCTTGCTCTACGACGTGCCCCTTTCGCTAACTTACCCGCCAACCAGCCTATTTTAGCCAGCAGAGGATCACGCACTTTAACTGGTAGGTAAGCCAGCCCGGCCAACACACCAATGCCCAGCCATAATCCCCAGTAACGAGGATGCAGGTAAGATTTATGAAATGTCGGCACATAACCAGCTTTACTGTCTGTATCTGTTTCTTTATGCATGAGATAACTCTTTAAAACAAAACGATAATTTGCCATTTTCATACAGGGATCTATATCAACAGATGTCAACATATCTTGTTCTGCAATACAAAACGACAGCGGATGATAGCAATCATCCGCTTTAAAGTCTGTTATTAATGAACAATAAACTCAATCTAACAGCAACTGAGGCGTTACCTCTTTTACCGTCGCCAGGAATTCTGAACGTTCTTTACCACTCAAACCACCAGAGCGCGGCAGCTTCGCCGTTAATGGGTTTACCGCCTGCTGATTGATCCAGAATTCATAATGCAAATGTGGGCCCGTAGAACGACCGGTGCTACCGGACAGCGCGATACGATCACCTCGTTTTATCTTCTGTCCTGGTTTCACCAACAGCTTTCTCAGGTGCATATAACGGGTGGTATATTGGCGACCATGACGAATGGCGATAAAGTTACCTGCTGCTCCGTTATATTTGGAGACAATCACCTCACCGTCACCCACCGCCAAAACAGGCGTTCCCACGGGCATAGCAAAATCCACCCCTTTGTGTGGCGCCACCCGACCGGTGACTGGATTCACACGCCGAGGATTAAATTGGGAAGAGACCCGAAATTGCTTGGTAGTGGGAAAGCGCAAAAATCCGCGCTCCAGACCGGAACCTTGACGATCATAAAAACGCCCATCTTCCGCCCGGATAGCATAATAATCTTTACCACCACTATTTAGGCGAACACCAAGTAATTGGCTCTGTTCACTATGACCATCCAACATTTCACGGGACAGTAATACAGAAAAGCGATCACCTTCATGTAATTTACGCAAATCAATTTGCCATTGCAGTGCCTTGGTGACTTCACGTGCTTCACTGCTGGTTAAGCCAGCACTTAAAGCACTGCTGGTAAAGTTACTATCAACAACGCCAACGACGACGCTGTTTTTCCACTCCCCTTTTTGAAACTCTTTTGTTTCTTTAAACAGATCGCCTTCACGGCTATAAATGCGCGTTTCACGGCGGGAAACACCCCAGGTCAGAGTTTGCAAATCACCCGCCTCATTTACTGTCCATGACAATGGCTGGCCAATGTTCAACCCCCGTAACACTTTATGCTGACTCGCGAGTAACGCTACATCAGAAGAGTCGATACCAAATTGAGTCAGAATATTACTGAGGGTGTCACCGTCGGAAACAATATATTCATGCGGAGTTTGCGCCGTGACCTCTGAGCTCGTCTCTTCATCAGGAATACCCTCGTCCGGTAGCTGTTCACTGCTATCTGCAATAATCTCATCACTATCTACGGGAAGATTGATGGCAATGCTGCCGACTGTTGTTTCTTCTTGTTCATGATGATAAGCAATAGGTTGCCACATAGTGACAACCAATGTTGCTACAGTCAGCGAACCCAACATAATTTTATGCGGTCGCGGTAACTCCTTATACACCAGAACGATAGTTTTAACTATCTGTTGCACTCATTGAATTCCTTATTACTTTAATTCAGGCAACCGGCGTACTGTTCCGACAACTGAGTTATAAATTTCATATAGCTGTCTTTATCCAATACGATGCGGCTTCCTAACGGGTCCAAGGTGCCCATACGCACTCCCGTATCCTTCGCCACAGCATTAATAACGGTCGGCCTGAATTGCGGCTCAGCAAAGATACAGATTGCTTTCTGCTCAACCAATTGTGTTCGTATATGATGTAATTTTTGTGCGCCAGGTTGTATTTCAGGATTAATCGTAAAATGTCCTAATGGGGTCAATCCATAATGCTGCTCGAAATAGCCATAAGCGTCGTGAAAAACGAAATACCCCTTACCACGCACCAGCTTAAGAATATTAGCAATATTTTTGTCAGTTTGCGCAAGTTGCGCATTGAATTTACGTAGGTTTACGTCCAGCGCTGCTTTTTTCTGCGGATAACGCACCTGTAATTGGTCATGAATCCCCTGTGCAACCTGTTTTGCTATTTCTGGTGATAACCAAATGTGCATATTATATTCACCATGAGAATGATGTTCATAACCTTCTTCATGTTTATGCTGATCTGGTTCGGATAAATCTTCATCATTTTTCAGCAATAATGGCTTAATCGTTGGCAATTGTGCTAAAGCTAACTGTTTATTTTGTGAAACTTTAGCTAACGGTTTAGACAAAAAGATTTCCATCTCAGGTCCAACCCACACAACTAAATCTGCCTGGTTAATTTTCTTAAGATCAGACGGTTTCAACGCATAATCATGCGGTGATGCTCCATCAGGCAATAGTACCTGCGTATCAGTTACACCATCAGTTATTGCCGCAGCAATAAAACCTAACGGACGGATTGATGTCACAACATCAGCATTAGCCAATTGTATTGTTCCTGACATGAAAACAGCAGTAATCGCGGCCTTACAGAAAAACTTGTGCGCTAGTTTATATGATTTGTGTAACATAATGTAAATATCTCGTGGACAGAAACAAGAATTGTTATATTATAACATCTCAATGTTCACGCAAGATATATTTAGCATGCCAACACTCATCACTTTAAAAAATGTTGCTGTCACCTTCGACAATCGTCAGGTACTAAACAATATCTCTCTTAATTTACAAAGAGGGAATATTCTGACCTTGCTAGGTCCCAATGGCGCCGGTAAATCAACTTTAGTTCGTGTTGTTTTGGGGCTTGTCGAACCATCATCCGGCACAATTGAACATGCCGCTGGATTGAGAATCGGCTATGTTCCACAGAAGTTGCATCTTGATCCCACCCTGCCATTAACAGTCAAACGCTTTATGATGCTAAAACCCGGCGTAAAATCTGCCGATATATTGCCAGCACTGGAGCGGGTGAATGCCTCTCATCTATTGCAGCAACCCATGCAAAAATTATCCGGCGGGGAAAACCAACGGGTTTTACTAGCCAGAGCACTATTAAATCATCCGCAATTATTAGTCCTTGATGAACCAACACAAGGGGTCGATGTTAATGGTCAGTTAGCACTCTATGATTTAATCAATCAAATTAGAACCGAATTGCATTGTGCTGTATTGATGGTCTCCCATGATTTACATCTGGTTATGGCGAAAACAGACGAAGTTTTATGTCTTAATCAACATATTTGCTGTTCCGGCACGCCTGAAGTTGTTTCTACTCATCCTGAATTTATCGCTATGTTTGGTCATCATGGCGCTGAACAATTGGCAATATATCACCACCAACACGATCACCACCATGATCTGAAAGGAAAAATTATCTTGGAAAATAACAGAGAATGCCACTCATGATCGAATTATTATTCCCCGGTTGGTTGGCCGGCATATTATTGGCTATTGCTGCCGGGCCATTAGGTTCATTTGTTGTCTGGCGCAGAATGTCCTATTTTGGCGATACTCTGGCACATGCTTCATTATTGGGAGTTGCTTTCGGATTATTGCTAAATATTAGTCCTTTTTACGCGATTATCGCTGTCACTTTGATACTGGCAATAATGCTGGTTTGGTTGGAGAAACGTCCGCAACTGGCAATCGATACTTTGTTGGGAATTATGGCTCACAGCGCACTATCATTAGGGCTGGTCGTTGTCAGTTTAATGTCTAATGTGCGAGTTGATTTGATGGCTTATCTGTTTGGTGATTTGTTATCAGTCTCCTATGAAGATATTTGGTTGATTGCCATCGGTGTCGCCATTGTCACTACACTTCTGTTCTGGCAATGGAATGCTCTACTCTCTGTCACCGTCAGTCAGGAAATGGCTTTTGTGGATGGCATTAAAATACAGCGGTTAAGGGTGCTGTTAATGCTGGCAACAGCGTTGACAATCGGTCTGGCAATGAAGTTTGTCGGCGCGCTGATTATCACCTCGCTGCTCATTATTCCAGCAGCCACTGCTCGCCGTTTTGCCCGTACACCGGAGCAAATGGCCGGTCTTGCTATTGCGGTTGGTATGCTTGCCGTCACCGGCGGATTAGCATTCTCCGCCATTTACGATACACCAGCAGGGCCATCCGTCGTGCTATGTGCTGCGGTGATGTTTATTATCAGCCTGACCAGTAAAGCAAAAAATTGATCCTCTGAGTGGGTACAACCCAGTTACCAGAAGAACGGGATAGGTTTCCCTTGCAGGAATACCCATCCCGATTTTTCAGGCAATTACATATACCCGTTATCTTTCAAGTTGCCTCTTTGTTGGCTGCACTCACTCACCCCGGTAACAGAGTTACCTATGCTCCCGGGGATTCGCTCCCTTGCCGTCGCGATGCATCTGAAATCCATAGGGTATAGGTCATTCCTGATCTCTGACCATGCCAAAATGGCGATAAGCATGCTCGGTGGCAATTCGTCCACGGGAAGTTCGTTGAATAAAACCCTGTTGGATCAAAAAGGGTTCCAGCACATCCTCAATCGTTTCCCGCTCTTCACCAATGGCGGCGGCAAGGTTATCTACCCCAACCGGCCCGCCCATAAATTTATCAATAATGGCAACCAGTAACTTACGATCCAGATAATCAAAACCGGCGGCATCTACACTCAACATATCCAGCGCTCTGGCGGCAATATCCCCATCAATCGCGCCATTCCCTTTCACTTGAGCAAAATCACGCACCCGGCGCAGTAAACGGTTTGTAATCCTCGGCGTTCCACGAGAACGCATGGCAACCTGCCGGGCGCCATCGTCAGTAATCTCTACCCCCATAAAACGGGCGCTGCGGGAGACGATACTTTGCAAATCGTCCACATTATAAAATTCAAGACGCTGCACGATACCGAACCGATCACGCAGTGGAGAAGTCAAAGAACCTGCGCGAGTGGTAGCGCCAATCAGGGTAAAAGGCGGCAAATCAATTTTGATCGAACGGGCAGCCGGTCCCTCGCCAATCATAATATCCAGTTGATAATCTTCCATTGCCGGATAGAGAATTTCTTCCACCACCGGCGACAAGCGGTGGATTTCATCGATAAACAACACATCATGTGGTTCAAGATTAGTCAGCATTGCCGCCAGATCGCCCGCCTTTTCTAACACCGGGCCAGAAGTTGTACGGAGATTGACGCCCATCTCATTGGCGACAATATTCGCCAGCGTTGTTTTCCCCAACCCCGGCGGACCAAAAATCAGCAGGTGGTCAAGGGCATCACCACGCAGTCTGGCAGCCTGAATAAAAATCTCCATCTGCTCACAGACTTGCGGCTGCCCAACATATTCAGACAACAATTTAGGTCTGATTGCGCGATCAATGGCTTCATCGTCTTGCAAAACTTCCGCAGAAACCAGACGGTCAGCTTCAATCATGGCTTACCCCTGTAACTTAAAGAGCGGCGCGAAGTGCTTCGCGGATAAGTGTTTCACAATCAGCACCCGGTTTAGCGATTTTACTTATCATGCGGCTAGCTTCTTGCGGCTTGTAACCCAGAGAGACTAATGCCGCAGCGGCTTCTGCTTCGCTATCAGCGTCAGAAGTTGTCTGTTTGGCCGTTGCCGGCAAATTAATATCACTGCTCTGATTAAAGAGATCGCCATTAAGCCCTTTAAAGCGATCTTTCATTTCAACCACCAGCCGTTCAGCGGTTTTCTTACCCACTCCCGGCAATTTTACCAGAGAAGCGATCGCCTCTTGTTCAATAGCAGAAACAAATTGCTGCGCAGACATACCCGAAAGAATAGCCAACGCCAATTTAGGCCCCACGCCATTCACTTTAATTAATTCTCGGAATAATGCCCGCTCCTGCTTATCATTAAAACCATAAAGTAATTGCGCATCTTCACGCACCACAAAGTGAGTAAACAGGACAGCTTCCTGTCCGGCATCAGGCAATTCATAAAAACAGGTCATTGGCATATGAACTTCATAACCAACGCCATTTGTTTCCAGTAAAACCAAGGGTGGTTGTTTTTCCAACACAATTCCTCTGAGACGCCCTATCACTCGTTTACCCCCTAAAAATAAAACTGATTGTTCTACTTATGGTTATAACATAAAAAAAGCTGGATGCATATCCAGCCGTTATCTTAAACGTCCACGCGCCAAGATTAATCTGGGATCGCCAACCCGCAAAAGGTTCTGATTAAAGTGACAATGGGTTATTGCAATAGCCAATGCATCCGCCGCATCGGATTGCGGGTTAGCAGACAATTTCAGCACCGAGCGCACCATGTGCTGAACTTGACTTTTTTCAGCCGCCCCAGTTCCGACAACCGTTTGTTTCACCTGCCGAGCAGCATATTCAAAAACCGGTATAGATTGATTAACGGCGGCAAGAATCGCAACGCCCCGCGCTTGCCCTAATTTCAGCGCTGAATCGGCATTTTTTGCCATAAAGACCTGCTCGATGGCAAAAGCATCGGGTTGAAATTGTGTAATAATTTCAAGGATACCCGCATAAATACGCTGTAACCGATTAGGCAGATCATCAACTTTTGTTCGGATACAACCGCTGCCAAGGTAGCTTAAATGACGTCCCTGCTGACGGATCACACCATAGCCAGTGACGCGGGAACCTGGGTCGATACCTAAGATAATCGCCATATTTTGTTTTATTCGCCTTTGATTATCACCTTTATAAAGGAGATAAAAACGTTAGAGAAAGCGTCCTGTACCACAGCACACTTTCTCTACGCTATATACCCATTATCCTTTTGAAATCCATAGGGTATACAACCTGATTGAAATTACAGCAACTCAGCAACTTCATCAGAGATTTCACCGTTATGGTAAACCTCTTGTACGTCGTCTGAATCTTCCAACATATCAATCAAGCGCAATAATTTAGGTGCGGTTTCCGCATCCAACTCCGCTTTAGTGGAAGGGATCATGGAAACTTCTGCTGATTCAGCCACAAAACCGGCAGCATCTAACGCATCTTTTACATCACCAAAGGTTTCTGGCGTAGTGTAAACATCAATCGCGCCATCATCATAGGTTTCTACATCATCAGCACCAGCTTCCAACGCCGCTTCCATCACCGCATCTTCATCCAGCCCTGGCGCGTAAGAAATCACCCCTTTCTTGGTGAACAAATAAGCAACCGAGCCATCAGTGCCCAGATTACCACCGGTTTTAGTGAAAGCATGACGGACATCAGAAACAGTACGATTACGGTTGTCGCTCAAACACTCAACCATCACCGCCGTTCCCCCCGGACCGTAACCTTCATAAATGATGGTTTCCATGTTATCCGCTTCATCGTTGCCGACACCACGGGCGATAGCACGGTTCAACGTATCGCGGGTCATGTTGTTGGACAGTGCCTTATCAATCGCGGCACGCAGACGTGGGTTAGATGCCGGATCTCCACCACCCAGACGGGCTGCCGTTACCAGCTCCCGGATAATTTTGGTGAAAATCTTACCGCGTTTCGCATCTTGCGCAGCTTTGCGGTGCTTGGTGTTGGCCCATTTACTATGACCTGCCATAAGGTTCTCCGATAAAACGTCTAATAATGTTATTCAATAACAAACTCTTCAATTGCCTGTCGATTGCTCCACGACTTAGTGAGCTTTACAGCTTTATCCGCATCCAGCCACTTATAAGCCTGATGTTCAGTCAACAAGCACTCTCGCTCTTCAGGCAATGCCAGACAGAACCAGTACTCTTTATTACGGGTGACTCCTGGAGCATAGCGATGGCGCAAGTGGGTAAAAATCTCAAAATAGAGAGAACGCCGGCAATCTATCAATTCAAGATTTTCACCTATGATATCAATACCGACTTCTTCTTGCACTTCACGCAATGCTGTCTCACGCGGCGTTTCGTCTCCATCAAGGCTGCCAGTCACAGACTGCCAAAAGTCAGGATCGTCCCGCCGCTGTAACATCAGCACCCGTCGGCTGGAAAATGCATAAATAACTACCAGCACAGACTCAGGGCGCTTATAGACCATTATTCACTCTCTTTTCTGGCAACCACAGAGATCGATAACTCCTCAAGTGCCGCCGGATTAGCATAACTTGGCGCTTCCGTCATTAAACAAGCAGCAGCGGTGGTTTTAGGGAATGCGATAACATCACGAATATTATCCGTCCCTGTCAACAACATCACCAAACGGTCAAGACCAAATGCCAAACCTGCATGAGGCGGCGTACCAAATTTCAATGCATCCAGCAAGAAGCCAAATTTCTCCTGCTGCTCCTGCTCATTAATACCCAGAATACGGAACACCGCTTGTTGCATTTCGTTACGGTGAATACGCACCGAGCCGCCACCCACTTCGTAGCCATTAATCACCATATCGTAAGCATTGGCAATGGCCGAAACCGGATCTTGCTCTAACTCCTCCGCTGACATATTACACGGTGAAGTAAATGGATGATGCATGGCGGTCAGACCACCTTCCCCATCATCTTCGAACATTGGGAAGTCGATAACCCACAGTGGTCGCCAGCTATCCAATTTTGTCAGATTCAGATCGCGCCCTAATTTCAGACGCAACGCTCCCAAAGCATCAGTAACCACTTTTATACTGCCAGCGCCGAAGAACAAAATATCGCCATCCTGTGCATCAGTACGGGAAAGCAAGCCTTCAATCACCTCTGCATTCAGGAATTTGGCTATCGGACTTTGAACCCCTTCCAGACCGGCAGCGCGCGCATTAACTTTTATCCAAGCCAGCCCTTTGGCGCCATAAATCCCAACGAATTTGCCATATTCATCAATCTGCTTACGGCTCAGTTCAGCACCACCTGGTACCCGAATTACGGCTACGCGGCCTTTACTGTCATTCGCTGGTTCCGCAAATACACTGAATTCTACCTCTTTAACCAAATCAGCAACATCAACCAACTCTAATGGGTTACGCAGATCAGGTTTATCAGAACCGAAACGACGCATGACTTCCGCAAACGTCATCACTGGGAAATGCCCCAGATCAACACCTTCAATTTCAAGCCACAATTCGCGGATCATTTTTTCCATCATTTCCCTTACCTGCTCAGCAGTCATAAAGGAAGTTTCCACGTCGATCTGGGTAAATTCCGGCTGGCGATCCGCACGCAAATCTTCATCACGGAAGCATTTAACAATTTGATAATAACGATCAAAACCGGACATCATCAGCAGCTGTTTAAATAACTGCGGGGATTGAGGCAAAGCATAAAATTTGCCTTTATGAACACGACTTGGCACCAAATAATCACGGGCGCCTTCAGGTGTTGCTTTAGTCAACATTGGCGTTTCAATATCCAGGAAACCCTGATTATCCATGAAACGACGAACAAAACTGGTGATTTTAGCGCGTGTTTTCAAGCGATTAGCCATTTCAGGCCGACGCAGATCAATATAGCGATATTTCAGACGCTGCTCTTCACTGTTCGTCTGGTTGCTATCCAAAGGCAGAGGTTCGGAACGGTTGATAATATTTAAACTTTCCGCAAAAACCTCTATTTCACCGGTGGCCATATCTTTATTGATTTGACTGTCAGGACGGGCGCGTACAGTACCGGTGATTTGAATACAGAATTCATTACGCAGTTCAGCAGCCTGAGAAAATGCGGCTTGCTGATCCGGGTCAAAAAATACCTGAACGATTCCTTCACGGTCACGCATATCAATAAAAATCAAGCCACCCAGATCACGGCGGCGGTTTACCCAACCACAAAGAGTCACCTTCTGGCCTTCATGGGTCAGGTTCAACTGCCCACAATAATCAGTACGCATACAATATCCTTTTACTCGGCTGTTGTGCTGTTGCTGCGGAAAAAAGGCCGTCATTATAATAGAAATTCTACTCAGAGATAAGGGCAGGCAATATCCCAATGCAACACCATTGCTTGATGTCTGATAATCAGGCAATTTATTTTCAATTCCCATCTATTTATAGCGACAGTTTTATTTTTGGGGTTTATCATAACTTAATTGGCCAATTTCGGTTAGGCAATGGAGTTAAAAATGGTTAGCTCGCTTTATGTTGTGTTGGGCGCACTATTATTGATTAAGCTGTCTTTTGATGTGGTTAAGTTAAGAACACAATATCGTGTCTCATATGGAGATGGTGGTTTTTACGAACTACAAACAGCAATCCGCATCCACGGTAATGCGGTGGAATATATCCCCATCTCTATGTTATTGCTGGTCATGATGGAGATGAACGGCTCAAATGTCTGGATGATACATGTCTGTGGTTTGATTCTGCTCACCGGCAGAGTCCTGCATTATTATGGCCTGCGCCACCGTGAGCTCCACTGGCGGCGTTCAGGCATGGTAGCAACCTATCTTTCCATCTTATTAATGGTGATGACGAATATTTACTACCTGCCTTGGGAACAAATATTTTCTCTCTACTAACGAAACGAATAGTACTGGCACTAAAATAACAGGCAGCAAACTCGGCTGCCTATTATTCTAACCCTAGCTGTTCCCCATGTAAGGAAGACTTTCCAACATTGATATGCAAAGCGAGCAAGTGTTGGTTTTTTTACCTCTCATTGGCGAGGGTATAAACCGCATCTCCGGCTCATTTACCTATAGCAATTACCAGCAAGATAATCTTATTGTCATTCACTTCATAAACTAAGCGGTAGCCAGAAGAGCGCAATTTAATTTTGTATCGGTTCGCTCGCCCTCTTAATCTTGCTGACGGCACATGAGGGTTTTCTAAGCGTTCAGCCAATTTTTTCTTTAGCTGCTCCTTAATTGGATGACCTAACTTCTTCCACTCTTTTAAGGCCCGCTTTTCAAATTCCAGGCTATAGATCATCTAGGTTCACACTAATAAATTCAGCATTTTCTAAACGTTCATCTGCAATTTTGTTTAGTGCGGCATCCTCTGCTAGCTCCTGATAGTAGGCGAATAATTCGGGAGGCACACAATAAAACGCAGGTTCATTTCGATTCAGGATTGCGACCGCCTCACCTTCCCCCTGCAAATATGTCCCCATTGGGTTACGTTTCAAATCGGTAATACTTGCCGCTAAATTTGTTAAGATTTGATATGCCATACACCACCTCACTCTTTTACGTAAACAAACAATAGGTCATTTAAAGGTGCTTTTCAATGCATCTTTACTTTTTTATATAAAACCCAAAGCTCCCCTAATGCTGACTGACTCATGAAATCAAGGATTGATCGCGGCATGATATGATTTTTGTGCAATACTCAAATATTTCCATTATTCACTACTTTTAAGCACAGAGAAAATTGGTTCAAGGTCAAGCTTTACATCTGTTAGAATGCCCCCTTCTATTTTTTCTGATAATTAATGCTGTTATGTCAAATCAAGATCCTCACCATCAAAGGGATAGCCTGTTTGCCACGCCTATTGCCAATCTGGGAGACTGGCGTTTCGATGAACGGGTAGCCGAAGTTTTCCCTGATATGATCCAACGCTCCGTGCCAGGTTATTCAAATATTGTTTCTATGATTGGTATGCTGGCTGGTCGTTTCGTGACATCAAACAGTCAACTTTATGACCTAGGTTGTTCTCTGGGTGCATCAACTCTGGCAATGCGCCGCAATATTATCGCTGAAAACTGCAAAATTATCGCCGTTGATAATTCCCCGGCTATGGTGAAACGCTGTCGTCGCCATATTGACGCTTTTCGGGCACAAACACCGGTTGAAGTCATCGAAGCCGATATTCTTGACATCGATATTCAAAATGCTTCGATGGTCGTACTGAATTTCACTCTACAATTTCTCAACCCGCAAGATCGACAAGGCTTACTAAACCGAATTTATCAGGGATTACGTCCCGGTGGTGTTTTAGTTTTATCAGAGAAATTCAGCTTTGAAGATCAACAAATTGGTGAATTGCTGTTCAATATGCACCACGATTTCAAGCGTGCTAACGGATATAGCGAACTGGAAATCAGCCAGAAACGCAGCATGCTTGAAAATGTAATGCTGACTGACTCGGTAGAAACACACAAATCCCGTCTCCATCAATCCGGTTTTAACCATGTTGAAGTCTGGTTTCAGTGTTTCAACTTTGGTTCACTGCTAGCGATAAAAGGAGCCGATAAATGATCGATTTCGGTAATTTTTATCAACTTATTGCCAACAATAACCTCCAACATTGGCTTAATTGCCTCCCGGCTCAATTGCATGAATGGCAAAAAGAGGCCCTGCACGGCAGTTTTAAATCATGGGTAAAAACCCTGGAAAACCTGCCTGCAATTTCACCAACCCAATTAGACCTGAAAAATGGCGTGATCGCAGAACGTGATCCTCCCCTATCCGAAGGCGAAACAGTCTGTATTACCAATATATTGCGAGTATTCATGCCGTGGCGCAAAGGCCCATTCTCTCTTTATGGTGTAAATATTGACACTGAATGGCGTTCAGATTGGAAGTGGGATCGGGTATTGCCTCATATTTCCCCACTAACCGGCCGGACAATTCTTGATGTTGGTTGTGGCAGCGGCTATCACCTGTGGCGGATGGTGGGTGAAGGGGCTGAACTTGCCGTTGGTATCGATCCAACTCAGCTCTTCCTTTGCCAGTTTGAAGCCGTCAGAAAGTTACTTGGCAATGATCAACGCGCCCATCTTTTACCTCTGGGCATTGAACAATTACCGGCACTGGCTGCTTTCGATACGGTCTTTTCGATGGGCGTTCTCTATCACCGCCGTTCTCCTCTTGACCATCTCTGGCAATTGAAAAACCAACTGGTGGCCGATGGTGAGTTGGTATTGGAAAGTCTGGTGGTTGAAGGAGATGAACATACCTGTTTAATCCCTGGTGAACGTTATGCTCAAATGCGCAACGTCTACTTCATTCCTTCGGCAAAAATGCTGAAAATCTGGCTGGAAAAGTGCGGTTTTGTCGATGTGAAAATTGTCGATCAGGCAGTCACAACCACAGAAGAACAACGTCGTACAAGTTGGATGAGAACTGAATCGTTATCTGATTTTCTCGATCCTACTGATAGCAGTAAAACCATTGAGGGTTATCCCGCCCCTCTACGGGCGGTACTGATCGCCCGTAAGCCCTAATTTTGCGAACTGGCCCAACGTTGGGCCAGTTCAACTTGAAAGATAACGGGTAAATAGATTTTATTCAAATAAAGTCAAACTCAGCATCCCTTTCATGACCTCTACTACACCGCCATCAACACAATAATGTGAAAACTCATCCACTTCATTGTCCGCGCTCATCGTCACCCCCGCTTTGCGGTAAGTCATGGTAGAAGGCATAATTCGACTTGCCGAACTGTGAACTTCCGTTAATCCGATATCGATAAATTTATGAATATTACTCATACGAACACCCGCACCTGCCATAATAATTGGCCCCCGACTAGCTTGACGCAGTTCTTTCAATAAGGGTAATCCCAATTCAGCATTCTGTTGCTGGCCGGAAGTTAATATTCGTTTAACACCAAGCTGAGTAAGTTGATCCAGCGCCACATAAGGATTAAAACACATATCAAATGCACGGTGAAAAGTGACGGCCATATCGCCGGACAGCGCCATCAATTGTTGCATGCGAGGCAAATCAATATGCCCTTCTTCATCTAACACACCAAAAACGACGCCCATAAATCCCATATCACGGATCTGAGCAACATCATTCTTCATCACCTCAAAATCTGAGTGACTGTAGCAAAAATCACCACCTCTTGGGCGTACAATGGGATGTACAGGAATAGTTAATTGCTCAATAGCCTGCTTCAATGTACCAAAACTCGGTGTTAATCCCCCTTCCGCCGGACTGGCGCATAACTCTATCCGGTCAGCACCAGCCTGTTGTGCGATTAATGCGCAACCTACGCTAAAACAACAAATTTCTAACTTTGTCATCAGAAGTTCCTTGGACACCCAGTCATTAACGAGCAATCAATGAATCTAAGCGATTTAGTAATTCAATTTACTAACTATGACATCTAATTATTGCTGATGATTTGTAGGAAATCACAAGGTCAGAACTTTTATCTGGATTACAAGGATGAAAAAGTTAATTTTGCTGACTAGTGCTCATTTTTAACAATTTCACGCAATGTAAATGGGTGAAACTTGACAGTGATCTCACTATCAGTAACAGCTAAGGTAGGATTAGGCAACCGCTCTTGTTCCCCTTTGGGCTGACCTTGTTTAACTATCCCCAACTTGGGTGTATATTATACTCAAGTTGGGGACAGATGGATAAGTGATGGAAGCTGTTTTTATTGAACTACCACCTTTTGAACGTTACCGTCATAACTACCTGAGTGATGAGGAGTTTCGAACCTTCCAAAATATGCTGCTGAAAAATCCAACAGCAGGAGACGTTATCCAACACACTGGCGGATTACGTAAAGTGCGTTTTACTGATTCCCAAAGGAAAAAGGGAAAACGAGGCGGTATTCGGGTGATTTACTATTGGTGGGTATCCAAATCGCAATTCATGCTTTTCACTATCTACGATAAAGATGAAATGTCAGACTTAACTAAAGAACAATGCGAATCTTTGCGTAAAATGTTAGACATGAGAAAAAAGGGAGCATAAATGAGCCGTGATCTATTTGCAGAACTCAATGAAGGAATGAAAGCTTGGGAAGAGGCTAATGAAGGCAAACTCACACTGAAAACCCATAAAAGGAGGTTAAAAAATGATATCTCCATCAATCCAGATGAGTTGAAATCCATCCGGAATAAACTGAATATTTCTCAGGCTGTTTTTGCCCAGTACCTGCACACCGGTGAGACGACATACCAGAACTGGGAACAGGGACGTGCTAAGCCGAATAAACAAGCTGTATTGCTGATTAAAATGGTAGAGCGCCACCCGCAGGCACTAGAATTTCTTGCCAGCCTCACATAACGATATCACTTTAACTTATGTAGACAGGCATTCACTTTTAACAATTTCACGCAATGTAAATGGGTGAAACTTGACGGTGATCTCACCATCAGTGATAGCTAAGGTCGGATTAGGCAACCGCTCCTGTTCCCCTTTGTGCTGACTCTGTTTGACAGAAAAACCTGTCGGCAAAGGTTGCGGTAATAATGCTTTTGCTGCTGCCGATAAGATCTCAGGCGCCACCGGCAGCACTAGTTCCACATGTTCCCATCCCTGATGCAAGTAAGTTTTCTTGCCAGGATAAGGTAGTTCTACACAATCAATTTGCCAATTAAGCACCGCGATTGGGTGTTCTAAATCAAACAAGCAGATTGGCCGTCCATTAATGATACTTTCTGACATCAAACTGCCACATTGCAAAAAACCTTTACGCCAACGCTCGGCTACAGAGATATCGTGGCAACGTAAGGAGATATGATCTGCTTGATATTGTTCAACATTCAAATTAAGCCGCTGTTTGAACCGCGCCAATTTTTGCTCAAATATTGCCAGATCAGCCACTAAATCCTGTAATTCAACAATAGAAGAAAAATGTGTCATATTATCCCAGTTAAGATGCTATAGATTGGCCCTTCCCTTGGCCCCCAGCAGCCCAAGAGTTTTAAAGGCTTGCCGCCGTTTCAAGCCTCGAATGATACTCTCGATTTGTAACAAAATGAAATTTGATGGCGCCGACACAACCACTCTTTTAATAATCTCCATAAATTCGCAAGATGTTAACCATCACACACTATCCAACGGTCGTATATTGTTCATCGAACGTCTGTAAATAATCTGCACTGGTCAGGTGACTAATATCACCTCCACTTTCTAAACGCGATTTCAGCCAATCAATAATCCGTTCCTGTAATTTCCCTTCTGGCTCATTCAGTTTTTCAGCTAATTCACCGTGGTTTTCCCACACATCACTACTGATCACAAATGCCTTCCCTTTCAGAGCATAATTGGAATGATGCCAGGCATGCAGCAAATGGCTACCCAGAACAAAGGGTTGTGCACTCCCACCATGACCACAATTTTCAGGCCGACAATAAATCTGTGGTTCTGGTATATCGATCATTAACTCACTCACCGGTGTTAGAAACGCTGACCAATCGCTGACACTCATTACCGGTAATAACTGACCGAGAATTCGCGGGTCCATACTGCGCAAAATCACTTGCCTCTCCCGCAATATCACCTGCTGGCGTGAGCGCCAATGATTAAGCTGCTGCACCCATAAATCCTCACTGCGATAAGCCCACCCCCAACTGTTATCGCTCAGCGTTTGGCTATCAAGCAGATGACCGATTACTGACAGGCAACCTGACTTAGGCTGAACCAACCAAGGGCCTTGCCCCAATATGTGATCCATCGGTGTACCGCTATACAGCGGAAAAGCCTGCTCTACCCAGTCGTTGCTATAAAAAAGTGCCACGGGGTTAGGCTCTGCCAGTGAATTCAGCATAAAGAAAACAGGCGGCTTATTAGGCGTAGTCAGCCATTGTTGCCAGTTTATGGAAGTGTTCATTCATCCTCCTGGTTATTAATAGTTAGATTAACTTCTCTCTGAGCTTGCAAAGCACAAACCGGTTTAACTGGAGATTTCACATCAGGCAGTGGTTCTACACCCTCTGGTAGTTGTAAAGATAAACCACGCCCGGTACCGGCTGAACCTTGCCCGACCAATAAATTAGGGGAAGTCAGAATACCGCCGGGAGTTAATCGGATAAAATGACCGCCGGCTTTTAAGGTAATCTCTGACGCCGCCTCCAACACCATTTTACCGCCGCTTTTCAGGTGTGTTTCCTGACCGCTTTCAGCCACCAATGCCTCCCCGGTCTGTAAATGTTGACTGCCGGTAATACGGTGCGACACATCTCCATCGGTACTGTATTTCCCCGATCCCCTGATATGTTGATGATCATCCACTGAAATTTCGCTATAGCGGTTATTATCGATGCGCTGTTTATGGTCGTGTTTAATATGCCAGTAAGCATCGTGCTGAATATGAGCAGTCAGATCTTTCTGCCCGTGCAGGTAAATCTCCTGCCGGTCTTTCTCATCTTCAAAGCGCAATTCATTAAAGCCTTCCCCTTTGTGAGTCCGGGTTTTAAACGTGGTGCGGGTCTTTTCAACGGGTAAATTTAACGGCGGCCGGTTTGAACCGTTGTAGGTGCAACCGGTGACAATCGGACGATCAATATCGCCGTTCAGATAAG
>NZ_RCWB01000053.1 GCF_018448885.1 Photorhabdus caribbeanensis | reverse complement strand
ATTAGGATCGCTTTTTTATGGAAGAGAGAGATCTTAACGTTTTAATGAGAGAAATACCTATAAAAAGTCATGTTCTGATTTTTATTTAACCAAAATAACCTTATTAAAAGTGTGAGATCCCACCCTGCAATTGAACACCAATACCTTTGGCTGTTTTTCCCTCGCTATATTGATGTAGTTTAACGATGCTATTTAGACTTGGGCTCACTACATCTCCTGTGAACTTAATAGTGGGGATATTTCTATCTTTACATTGAATAAGAATATAAAAGCTATTACGACCAGCAGTAGAACCTTTTCCTTTAAATGAAGAAGTATTCATCCTTCCAAGTTTTATTTCTTTATAGGGTGTGGATGTCATACAGCTTTGACTGCCAATTATATTGTCCTTATTATATTTGATATTTATTAATTTTTTACCATCACTTGTTGATAAAGAAGATATAAACCCTCTTTTTAGTATGGAGCCTGATTTGATATCACTCTCTTGAATAAGATTAATTGTTATTTTACCAATATCTCTTAACGTTATTTTTCTATTGATGCCATCATGAGAGCTACCCCTAACATCTCCATCATAAGATATAAAAAAATATAAATTATCTACACTGGTTTTTATCCGACCACTCTCTTTGGCGAATTCTATTCTCCCTGATGCTGTTTCGAAAAATATATCTTCATTATTATCACAGCTAGCAATGGTTGAGTCGGCTTTAATTCCTATTTTGTTAGCCAGCTCCATAGGACCGTATTCAGCGATGGTAATAGGTCTTCGAATATTAAAGTCTGCATTGATAATTTCATTTATCTCAACATTTAAATCAATTGCTTTAAATTTCTTGCTTAATTTACATGAGGCAATTGACTTTGTAATGTTTAGTAGTGTTAATAATAATATTGCTAATATAATTAATTTGTTTCTCATACTTTCCCTGGATAAATACTACTTTAATTACTGACAACGTAATGAGGTCAGAATAATACCATTAATTTTTTGATATAATTTACTATCGAATTGGATATGACAGCTTTGTTTATCGCCTAAATCGGCGATTAATTTTGCTGTGTCACTCACACCACTCAGGAAAACTTCTCCCTTTTCATTCACCATACCATTAACGCCATTTGGACCCGTAATGACTGTGCCGAATGGAAGTTTCTTACCGTGATGTTGTAAAGTTAAAAATACTCGATGACCAACACGAATGGAATAATCCGCCAATACTAATGCACCCTTGGTTGGAATGACCTTAGTGGTTGGATTATCAATATCTACGTCATCACCGAATGTATTGGTATCAAGAGATAACATATTTTCCCGATATTGCGATATATAAGGCACAACGGTATATCCTCGCCAATCTGTACTGATAGAGGTATTATTCAGTACCTTGGCATTGGTTGCCCCGGGGGCGCGAATTAAGGCACTAGCGCCGCTTTCGCTAATATTTTGCGCCAGGGTAACGCCATAGGGATGGGCAATAATGGCTCCCTCTAATCCATAATTAACCCGCTGATTTTTTCTATGATCAGTAGTATAACCTACATTAATTGAACCATATGAACCTCTGTAATATAGACTGGCGGCATTACCTGATTCTTTTTCTTTCTCAGATTTTTCATAGCTGTAATTTTGAGAAATACTATAGTTCAGATTCTGTTGTTCCAGTAAAGAGCCGGATAATGTCATTGAGTGCTGGCTGCTGCCGTTGATGTTATAGGAGGTATCATAATCTACCGATGCACTGTGATTATCTGATGGCAGCCATTTATCCAGAGGAATACTGATATTGAATGAAAACACCTGATCGTTATTAATGTTTGAGCGATTACGGTGGTAATTGTAGCTCAATGACAAAGAGATATCATGAATATTAGTATTATAGGACATAGAATATGACCGATTCTTACTGGTTTTATCTTGCCAGTAATCTTGTTGCCAGGCCGATAATGAGAGACTGCCATATCGCCCTAAACTTTGGCCCATTGTTATTTGCATCCGGTTTTTAGGCGCGCTATTTCTGTTATTATCAGCAAATTGGTGGTTATTATAGGTATAGTTATTATTGGCATAGCTATTGGCGTCGCTAAAACTATAATAACCATTGGTATTGTAGCGATAACCTGCTAATGTCACCGTTGTATTAGTTTCAGTAAAACCTTTACTGTAGCGTATCTGATAAGATTGCCCGCTTTTCTTTTCTCCATTTGGGAAATGAGTTGCTGCATTGGTGACATCGATTGATACTGCGCCAAATTTCCCCAGATTATGCCCTAAACCTAATGCATGACTTTGATAGTCAGAAGAGACAATAACTCCACCATAAATGGTGGTGCTATCCCATAACCCGTAAATCGCTTCTGTCTGGATAAATCTTTTTTTACTAGCCTGTTTGCCACCGCTAAATTTACCGATATTAGCAAAATATTTCATTTGGCCGGCACGGATCATCAATGGTGAGGCAGCAAAAGGCTGAGTAAATTTTCTGACATTGCCATTTTCTTCATAAATGGATATTTCCAGATCACCATTCAGGTTACTGGGGTAAATATCGGTAATTTCAAAAGCGCCTGGCGGAACAAAAGTCTGATAAATAATATTATCTTTCTGGTGCACTTCTATTCTTGCGTGAGTCATCGCAATACCGCGGACAACAGGCGCAAACCCTTGTTGGCTATCAGACATCAATTTAATGCCATTAAAAGTGAAGCTGTCGAATACCATGCTATCGGTGGATGTTTCACCTAATACCAATCGAGATCTCAATGGACGAATATCCCGTTCAGCATAGGCTTTAAGCGATTTCCATTCAGATGTTGTACCCGTATGGTTGTAGTAACTATTATGACGAATTCGCCACGGGCCTAAATTAAAGCCACTACGTAAATTCAGATATTGATTCTGTTCACTTTGATTTTTATTCCAGGACTGCATTCCTGTCAGATGATAATTGGTGAAAAACATCGGCAAACCATCATCCCATTGATCAGGAGAGATATCTCCCCTGATTTGCGATTGCATGGCAGCTTGCGGAAAATTCAACATCAGTGTCAGAGCGCTTAAATCCAGTTCTGCTGACGCCTGTTTAATATATTTTTCCGGTTGAGAAATAATCTCTTGTTCAGCAAGGGATGCTAATTCTGGGAAGCTTGCTGTTTTTACCCCGATTTCTTTCAATAAACTGATAGATAATTCAGGGCAAAGTTTATTTCCACAGTCAATAAAGGATAGGCTTTTAATGCCGATATCCTTTTTATTGACGATAACATTAACTTTATAGACGCCTGGAATATGGGAGTCCGTTTTTGCCAAACTTTCCAGATTAATATTTTCTCTGTCTTCGTCTGATAGTTGTAATGCATTGATATCGAAATACAGCTCTGCATATGCTGGCAACGATAAACAACAAATCATTAAAGCAAAACTGATTATTCTTTTCACAATACACTCATCAGACAATATTATCAGAAATTAAACTGGCGTTCTTCTGTTGTGCCACCGTAATCATTGATAGCAGTCAGAGTTACGCTTTTTATGCCATTTGGGGCTGAAAATACCTTATGACTAAAAGGGGCGATAAATCCGGGTCTAGGTATTAATGTTCCGTTAATTTTCATCTCATTAAGATTAACGTAATAAGCCGTGGGGTTAGTTAATTGAACACCATTGGCATGACGTGATGCCGCCAAACGATTAATGGCATCATTAGCATCGTTATCAGATAGCCCTGATGGACGATAAATCAATTTGATAATGTTTTTTATCGTGATGATCATCTTGCTATTGTCATTTTTTTCAACTGCCGGAATCGCATTGATATTGAGTAAAAATATCGATTCCCGATCCGCTGGCAGGTCATTACCGATATATGAAACACGAATCTGGTGCTCGCTCTCTTTCGACATCTTAAACAATGGCGGTGTAATAACGAACGGTACTTTATTTTGACTGTTATCGATATTATCTACCCATGATTGAACAAGATAAGGTCTTTCTATGTCTGAGTTGGTGATAGAAATCGTGGCTTCTTTTTGTGAGCCATTATAGATCAGGCGAGTTCCACCTAAAGTAATCCCTGCTTGTACTTGCCCTATAAAAAAGACAAGCAAAAAGGGAGTAATAAAGCGAAGCATTTTTACTCCTTTAGTTATAAATAATACTTTGTTATAAGTTAGCTTTAATAAAGTATTTAGCTGATTTTATGGATATATAAGTGTGAAGTTTACGTCTGAATTAATAGCACCATCACCTACTGTAGCATTGGTCGATTGTAATTTTGCTATAAGAGGGATGCTGACATTCTTACTAGTAATGCTATATCCATTAACTGATGTATTGGCATCTATTTTAGTTCCACTATCTTTAGCCAGTAGGATGCCGATGCCGTGAACTCCTGAATTGTACAAAGTAGTATCATTGGTATCTTTGTTACCCGAAAATTCGATACCTATAGCTGAACCGGGGCAATTGGTTAAATCAATTTTAAATGACTGAGAAGCTGCTATGGTTCCTTTTGAGTTCTTAAATCTTTCTTTTGGTATTTTACCAAAGTTAACTGTTTGATCTTTTCCGCCACTAATAGTACAGCCGTTCTCAAGAATAGTACCTCGGAATTTAATTGTTCCATCATAAGATAACGCACTGAAACTACTAAAAACTGCTAATACTGTTACTAGAGAAGCCAAAATAAAATTCTTTTTCATTTAAAAATACCTTACCTTAATAAATATATTTTTAATCTTGCCTATACAATAGAAATATACATCCAACCAATATTATAGTTTAATGGTTGATGATATCATTAAAGTCATTTTTATCATGGTATATAATGCAATAGCATTTTTAACCATTTTTACATATATCTTTAGGTTATCCTAATTTATCATTGTTTCTCACCATATTATAGTCTGTCTCATCTATATTCATATTATTGATAATAATGTCTGATATTAATTTCTTTCCAGAGAAGAATTGTTTTATTCTCTAAAATATCATCTATCGTTACAAATCTATTCGTATTGTTAATAATGATTCTTATTTTTATTAAGATGTCTAAAACCTTACGATGCGATAAACCCCGTGTTAATAGCAAAATTCTTTTAATGTATTGCTAATAATGCAATGAAAAGTTCTTATAGGTAAGGTGCATAGTACATATGGATAAATTCATCTTCACTATTTTTATTGAAGTGGAAATTCAATAGCGACATTAATAAAAGTAGTCTATAGCTACTCAATGCAACACACTAGTATCTTACTCAAAGAAAGTGAATATTCTGATTGGGCAAACCGTAATATGTAATGCCATCGCATTAATGATATTAATACGATCGGATAAACTGCCATCTTAACCACAGTTAAGATAACGAAAATTTCTTCTTATTTTTCTTAGAATCTTAAGTTAATTTCCAATCCAGAGTTTCTTCTTTGTTTTAGGTCTATTTCTCACTCGACGGAAAACAGTATTAACTAAAATATGATCTTTTTCAACAACTTAAACAAAAAAATAGTATTTTTTTTGCAATTAATTAAAATTTCTTTCTATTTCATTGTGTTATGAAATTAAATTAATCGATTGATTGAGTTAATTCAATCAAGAAATAATAATGATGTTTATTTAATGTCTTATTTTTCATCATGATATAAATTAGACAAATTGATTCATTTTTGTCTTATTATTAATTCGGATATTCTATTGCTATTAGTGTGACTGTATATTTCATCATCAAAATCATTAATCACAGTTTTAGTCATGGCAGAAATTAACTGGGCTGGAACCACGGTGTTAACAGATGTCAATCTATGTGGTGTATACATTTAGCATTTCTGTCTGGTGGAATGACATCGAAACAGTTAACAAGTTACTGTACATTCGCATGAGTAAGTGCAAATAACTTTACCTACAGCTTGATTCGAATAATAAGTGTGTTTTTTCTGAGGAGAGCAATTTAAAAACTGCCTGATAGATATCTTCCAGAGGAATGTTGTTTACATTTTGGGGATCATAAAGTGTGACACATTGGTTTTCAGAAGCAAGAGGAGCCCAATTCTCCGGTTTAGTGACACCATAGAGGGCAACTAGTTTTTTGCTTAACGCGGCTGCTAAATGGCATATTCCACCATCACCCACAATGATCAGATCTGTGCTGCTGAGAAGTGACAAAAAAGATTGTAATGATTGACACTCTACTATTTCAGTTCGATCTCCTATCATTACAGATAATTTCTCAGCATTTGATCTGTCATGTCGAAGAGTAGAGATAATAAATTTCACATCTGGAAAATAATTTCTCATTTGCTGAGCAATTAATGCTATTCGTTCATGGGTAATATAGCTACTTTTCCGATTGTTAGAGACAGAAAATAAGATTGTGGGAAAGCCATATTGTTTAATTGGTAGCAGATGTTGAGATGGAATTTTAGGGAATAACTTAGAGGATAATTTTTTTATTTCAGGGAAAAAGGTTTTTAATATTTTGAGTGATTGATGATGCCCCTTAATGTGTTGCGGGCAGGTTGAGTAATTGATTAACTTTTCATGCCATTGATTTGATTGTATTACCGCATAACATTTTTTGGCCCCTAAAAACCATAGAAATAGGTTATTCAGTTTCATGGGGGTGGGCTTTGCTGAAATGGCGATATCAAAATGTAATTTACGCCATTTCAATGCGGTTCCCAGAGTAGTGATATATTTATTTCCTTTGGGAATAATACGTGTTGTAACTTCAGGGCAAAGATAATCAGCTAATTCCTTGTTATTAGATTCGATAAATAGATGGATCTCCGCTATGGGAAATTTATATTGTAAATATCTGATTAATGGTTGAGTACAAATTAAATCACCAAGACCATTACGGCGTAAAATTGCAATTTTCATTTGTTGTTAACTGACATATGGACAAATAGTGCTAATAATATTGTAACTTTCGATACCATGAAGTGGTTATGATAACTTTTGTATCCGCAAATTGCATACCGTAATTAATACGGAAATTCTTGGAATCGCTTACATCCTTTTGGTTAGAGATTCAACACTTTTGGAAACTGCGGGATGGATTCAAGATCATAACACCGGGGTCATTACGGCATGGACGATAGGTGGAATCGCAACAACAGAAGTTTCAATGCGGGTTCCGTTACCAATAACTTTTCCAACAGGTATTTTAAATGTTCAGGTGTCAACTAAAATACCTAAATACGACGCCTTGGCTGATGGTTTTTGGCAAATTATTGATTGGGATAAAGCATCAGTTACTGTGGAGTTGCAATTAGTTACAACTCATGGATTTAATCGTCAATATCGACCTATGATTTATGTTGTGGGGTATTAAATGAGGTATATTTATAGCCCAAAATCAAATTCATTTTATCCGGTTGAACTAAAACAGCGATATATAGCTTCTGACTCATGGCCTGAAGATGGTATTGAGGTAAGTGAAAAAATTTATTTAGAATTCGCGTCGAATAGTCCACCGGTAGGAAAGCGTCGTATTGCTGGCTCTGATGGATTACCCGCATGGGGTCATATTCCGCCACCATCTCAAAAAGAACTGCAACGTTCGGCAGAACGAAAAAAGCAGCATCTGATGTTACAGGCCGCAAATACTATTGCACCGTTACAGGACGCCGTTGATTTAGATATTGCTACGGATAAAGAACACACCAAACTAACTGAATGGCGTAAGTACAGGGTGTTGCTCAGTCGGGTGGATTGCTCAATTGCCCCTGATATCGTATGGCCGGAACAACCAAAGTGATGATAGGGTGTGTAATCGCAAATGTCGTTGCTATAGATCTCTACCAATCTAGACATGGATGTCTAACCAACATCATTCGGGAATATCACAAGGTTTTCCATCTGCAACAGAGCACACTCCATGTCAGAAGAAACCTTTTACCTATGACAAACCGCAGGATTGTTATGGCTGCCCGCAGGGCGAAAAACTGATTTATATCCTAATCGGCCGTCAGGGATACTGGTATTATCAAGCGCCGTCGGCTGTCTGCCAGTGTTGTCCGCAACAGCCTAAAATATCAATAAGATAGCCTTGCTGGTCGCGATGCTTTGTTGTTTTTATCTCTGGAGAGCGAGCAATTTTATTGTAGAAGACGCGAAAATAGCGCCCTGACGGGCGATTAAACCGAATTAATGAGAAAAATGAAGGCGTTATGATTCATAATGACAGGAACAAACCCCGTTATTTTCAACTAGGTTTCTCATCGGTTTGTATAACATTACAGAAGGTATAGGATTAAAGATAAAATACGTCAATGTTTATAATATATTTATTTGACGCAAGCATACCGGCCGCACCGTATTGGCGATGATTAAGCGGTGAAAGCCACGTCCTGTGGCAGATGTTACGCCTCGGTTTCCTGGAATGTCTTTCCCACACCGTTTCCGGCATACCCTGGCAACTGAACTGATGAAAGCGCCTGATCGTAATTTGCAAATGGTGCGCGGATTACTGGGCCATCGCAGTATTGCCACAACGATGGAATATATTGATATCAATCTGGATATTGCCGGGCGTGCGCTGGAACGTGAGTTGATGTTGTATATCGATGTTGAACCAGAGAGAGGCGAAATGTTAATCAGATAAAACAAAATCTCTTCGCTGTTGCCTGAATCTGTCTTTTTCTACATAAATAATTTCTTGTAGCAAGATAGGGAATTTTTTTGAACCGATACAATTTCCCGTAATTAACTTTCTTCTGATCAATTAGGAAAGTTGATTAATCAACATACAACATCGTATTAATTAATTTATTTTGGTTTGGATGGTTTGACAGTTGCAATAGAACTTGTAAGTATTGCGCTTTAACGAAAAAAGGACATCTGATTTTTCAGATATCCCGAATCTAGAATCCCTTTAATTAACATCGAAATATTGCATGATTGAATAATGCCACGCGATGCATTTTTAGGTTCCAGTATCGAACGCTCATTGAGCTTTTTATCTCTCAATCAACGCACTTTGAATTGGTGCCCGGAGGCGGAATCGAACCACCGACACGAGGATTTTCAATCCTCTGCTCTACCGACTGAGCTATCCGGGCAACGGGGCGCATTAAACCGTATTCAGTAGAGCTCGTCAATAGATTTCTTTGGAAATAGTGATTTATGCTTTGAAATTATTCGATTAGCTAGAAATGTAAGCAAAATAATAACGGAGAGTAGAAAAGTTGCTCTCCGTTATTTTCTTAATATTTTAATGTCTTAATGATGGTAGCCTTTCTGGGCAGTATTGACTTTCATCAAGTAACGACGTGATTCTGCCGATGGATGTTTGGTTGTCAGGGTTTCATAAACATCACCTGGCGCCATTTTATTGATAATTTGAGCCGCTTTTTTCTTATCGCTGGAAAATACCCGTAATACACTACCTGCGCCACCGTTGTAAGCCGTTATTACTGCATAGCGGCGAGATGTTGCGTTAGTAATGTCACCCAGATAACTGTTTTGTAATATCGATAAATATGCTGTGCCGGCGTCGATGTTGTTTTCTGGATCAAATAGGTAACTACGGCTTGGTTGCCCTGATTTACCTTTCATCTTAAAGACATCACGGCCAGCAGTATGTTGTACAACTTGCATCAACCCAAGTGCATCGGAACGGCTGACTGCATAGGGGTTGAAGCTGGATTCTATTTGCATAATTGCCAAAATCAGGGATTCATCTATGCCATATTTAATGGAAGCTTGTCGAATCAGCGGCAGATATTTATGAGCACGTTTGTCCAGATGGTTTGGGACCAGTTGTATAGTGACAGACCAAATGACATGTAGACCAGATTGGCGTTTTTGTAATTTATTGGCAATCAGGTAATCTGCAAAGTGTGTCGCTCGCCATTCCCAACGAATCGGTTGGCCGTTATTGTCCGTAACTTGTCCGTAAAGAAAGGGTTCTTTACTGATCTGGATATCGTTAGTATCAGAGTAAAGATCAACGGAGCCTGGATCATCGCCCATTAATAAGGTCGTGATAATGGCTTTGCGTAAATAGGCTGTAGGGTCAATTGGAGAAATTGTTTCAATCGTGATCGTTCCAGCTTCAAAATTGATATGGCTGCGAGTCTGGTATTGATCAGTATATTTTACGTAATCTTTTGGGCCTGCAATTAATACTTCATGCAACCCCCAAATGTTCTCAATGTTATGAGCAAACTGGCCCATCAAAATATCAAAACCATTGGTATCTTTTATATATTCTTCTCGGTATTCACGGTTTTTGTTGCTGGTACAGGAAACAAGAATTGGGGCAATAACAAACAGCGCTAACAGTTTTTTCATCTTACATTGCCATCAGGTGTTGAATACAACATCAGAGCCGCTGGCTCTGATGAAAGCTAAATATTATTTTTCTGGTGGGGTATATCCATCAATTTGAATATCATGACCTTCGAATAGGAATTTAGTCATTTCCTGTTCAAGCAATTTACGATCTTCCGGGTTCATGGTGCTGAGTTTTTTCTCATTGATCAGCATGGTTTGTTTGCTCATCCATTGCCCCCACGCTTCTTTGGAAATTTCATTGAAAATGCGTTTGCCCAATTCGCCGGGATAAAGCTGAAAATCCAGTCCTTCGGCTTCACGTTGTAAGAAAGTACAAAAAACAGTTCTGCTCATAATAAATCCTCAAAATAGTGGGTATGGGATTCAGCTCAGTTGCTGTAATAGATATTCAACTGGTGCTGCCAGCCCAACAGTTGCGGGTTGCTGTAAGTTATACCAAAGTCCTTTATTTTCATCCATGCAGGTGGTAAAGGATAAAATATTTATTTTTATCGGCACAATGTCTAGATGAAAATGGCTAAATGTGTGGCGGAATGCGGTGAGTTGTTCATGTTTACTATGAGAAATACCTGATTGTTCTAGCCAACCATTTAACAAATCCATGCTCTCAAACTGAGGAAATGCAAACAAACCACCCCAGATCCCCGTTGGCGGGCGCTGTTCTAACCAGACAGAATCGTGATTCTGTATCAGCAGGAAATAAGCTGTTTTCTCAGGAATGCTCTGTTTAGGTTTTTTTCCTGGATATTTGGTCCAGCTATGGTTAGCGTAAGCAATACATCCTTGATTTAATGGGCAGATTTCACACTTCGGTTTGCTGCGAGTGCAAACCATTGCGCCTAAGTCCATCATCGCCTGATTAAAATATTCCACCTCTTGCGCCGGCGTTACATTGGTGCTGATTTGCCAAAGGTTGCTTTCAACCTCTTTTTTACCAGGCCAACCTTCTACAGCATAACAGCGGGCCAATACCCGTTTAACGTTGCCATCAAGAATCGGGAAATGTTTACCTTGAGAAAGTGAAAGGATTGCCCCCGCTGTTGAACGACCAACGCCAGGTAGGGCGACAACATCTTCAAAAGTTGTCGGGAATTTACCTTGGTGCCGCTCCACAACCTGCTGTGCTGCTTTATGTAAATTACGAGCGCGAGCGTAGTAACCAAGGCCGGTCCATAAATGAAGGACTTCATCAAGGGGAGCTGCGGCAAGTGAAGTCACATCGGGAAAACGTGAAATAAAGCGCTGAAAATAGGGAATGACTGTCGCAACCTGAGTTTGTTGCAACATGACTTCTGAAAGCCAGACGTGATAAGAGGTCTTTTCCAATTGCCAGGGCAGGGTTTTACGACCGTAACGATGGTACCAATCCAGTACCACTGTGGAGAATTGCTTTGCTTCCATCATTGGGATAATTGTCTTTAGGGAAAATCAGTGTTTCGTGAATAGGATTGCAACATAGTGTAACCTCGCTGTAAACCGGAACTTTATTTTCGCAGCGCTACGCAATTTCGTATTAAAATTATACTTGTCACGATCGGACTTGCTAAAATCGCCCATCTTTGGATAATGCGCTCTCTTTATATACCCAATGGATTTCAAGATGCATCGCGACGGCAAGGGAGCGAATCCCCGGGAGCAGAGAACTCTGTTACCGAGGTAAGTGAGTGCAGCCAACAAAGAGGCAACTTGAAAGATGACGGGGATAGGTGGTTTGCTGGTGAAGCAGCCATAAACGGCTGAATAAATGCCTTTAAAACTGACAGAAATACCATGATAAATAACGTAATTTCGCCGGAATTTGATGAAAATGGCAGGGCGTTGCGCCGTGTTAGGAGTTTTGTTCGTCGTCAGGGCCGGTTAACTAATCGTCAGCAACAAGCACTTGATAATCTCTGGCCAAAAATAGGTGTTGAGTATCAGGCAGAAAAGCTGGAACTGGCAGCACTTTTTGGGCGAGAAGCCCCTGTAGTGCTGGAAATTGGCTTTGGCATGGGGGCATCGCTTGTCGCAATGGCAGGCCAGAATCCAGAAAAAGATTTTCTTGGGATTGAGGTTCATGCGCCTGGTGTCGGCGCTTGTCTGGCTTCCGCAGAAGATGAAAATATCGGTAACTTGCGGGTGATGTGCCATGACGCGATTGAAGTGCTGGAAAACATGATCCCGGATAATAGTTTGGAAATGGTACAGCTTTTCTTTCCTGATCCGTGGCATAAAGCACGTCATAATAAACGCAGGATTGTACAGCCGCCATTTGCTGAACTGATAAGAAGCAAGTTGAAAGTGGGTGGCGTATTCCATATGGCGACTGACTGGCAGCCATATGCTGAGCATATGTTGGAAGTGATGAATGGCGTAGATAATTACCTTAATTTGTCTGAAAATGGTGATTATGTACCGCGTCCATCTTCACGCCCGATAACGAAATTTGAATTGCGCGGTCAGCGGTTGGGGCATGGCGTATGGGACATAATGTTTAAGAGGATTAAGTAATGGCTAAAAACCGCAGTCGTCGTTTGCGTAAAAAGATGCATATTGATGAATTTAAGGAATTGGGTTTTTCTGTTAAGTGGAGTTTTCCATCTAATACACCTGTAGATATTATCGATAGCACTGTTGATGCATTTATTGATGAGCTGATTGAATCTAATGGCTTAGCATTGGATGCCAGCGGTTATCTGCATTGGGAAGGCTTAATCTGTTTGCAAAAAATTGGTATGTGTACAGAAGATCATCGCCAATTGGTTGAAAAGTGGTTGAAGGATCGCGGTATGGAAGATGTCATGACCTCCGAATTGTTTGATGTTTGGTGGGATTGATAATCTATCGGCTATAAAATAGCATGAATCACAACAGGGGTCGCTGGTGATTAATGAGCGCCCCTGTCTGGAGTAAAATCAGTGAGTACAACGTTCTCTAATACGTTATTGTCGGATATCTTGCGACAAGTTCGTCCCCTGATTGGCCAAGGGAAAGTGGCAAATTATATTCCTGCATTGGCGGAAGTTCCTGCTGATAACCTGGCAATAGCCATTTGTACCATCGATGGGCAGATATTTCATGCTGGAGATGCTCAAAAGCGTTTTTCGATTCAATCTATTTCTAAGGTATTAAGCCTGACTCTAGCCATGACGCGTTATCAGGAACAAGAGATCTGGCAACGGGTTGGGCAGGAGCCCTCTGGTCAGCCGTTTAACTCATTAGTTCAGTTGGAACTGGAAAAAGGCAAACCCCGTAACCCTTTTATTAACGCGGGCGCATTAATTGTCTGTGACATGTTGCAGTCGCGATTGAGTGCGCCTAAACAGCGTATGCTGGAAGTGGTGCGCAAACTTGCTGGTTGCCCTGATATTTGTTACGACAGCAAAGTTGCCCGTTCTGAAATGGAACATTCTCACCGCAATGCGGCGATTGCCTATCTGATGAAATCCTTCGGTAATTTCGATAATGATGTGCTTGCGGTACTGCAAACTTATTTTCATTATTGCGCTTTGAAAATGAACTGTATTGAGCTTGCTAAGTGTTTCATTTATTTGGCGAATCAGGGGAGTACGATAGGTTCTGCGCAGCAAATCCTCAGTCCTCGTCAGGCCCGACAGATTAATGCACTGATGATGACCTGTGGTATGTATGATGGTTCCGGCGAGTTTGCATTCAGGATTGGTATGCCAGGAAAATCAGGCGTTGGTGGCGGGATCGTGTGTATCGTGCCAGGAGAGTTTACTGTTGCTGTCTGGTCGCCGGAATTGGATCGATCGGGGAACTCTTTAGCGGGTTGCGCTGCCCTAGAATTGTTAGCCGACCGTGTTGGGCGATCCGTTTTTTAACTCTCAATCCATTTTTTAATTCTCAGGTGATTTTCTTAGGAGAAAACATGTTACGCAAAATGATCACTGTTGCATCTTTGCTGTTTGTTGCTCAGGCTCAGGCAGGTTATGAATGCCAGGTAAATCCACAGAATGACATTATTATTACTTCTCAATCAGTTCAGGTTGTGGGGGCAAGTGGCAATCTCCAAATTTCACCTGATGGTTCAGTAATTCGCGATGGAAAGAACTTAAGTCTAAATACTGAACAGCGCCAGAAAGCTCAACGTTATCAGCAGGCTTTACGGCAGGATTTGCCTTGGATTAAACAAGAAACCGGAAAACACCTGATAACGGCCCGCAACTCCTTGGATAAAGTGGTAGTAGATACTATCGGCAAGGATAGCAATGTGCGTAATCGGTTGTCTGATCTTGAATCAGGGCTTAATCAGCAAATAAACCGAATTATTGAAACTCGCGCTGATGGTATGGCATTCCACCATCAAGCGATTAAGCAGGTCGAAAAAGATAGCCGTAGCTTAATTGAGCAAAACCTTGGTGGGGTGTTACAGGACAGCATTAATGAGATTGGCAGTAAACAATTTAGCCTGAATGGTGATAATAATCAGGCATTACAATCGTTGCTTGGTAGTTTGGGGGGATTGCAGAATAATTTGAAAGCTGAATGGCGAGCTCAAGAAGAAGATTTCCAGCGTTTTGGCAAAGAGGTTTGCGGTAAGATCAGTGGCCTTGAGCAACAAAGAATTGAGTTACTGAATTCTATTAAATAATTGCTAATAATTACAAATAAGAATCAATTTGAAATTGATTCTTATTTAGATTGACATATTTTTTTCGCTACCTAGAATGCAAATGTTTACTAAATATCCTTTCTTGGAGTCGATATATGAAAAAGATAATCCCTGTCGTTCTGGTATCGTTATTTGCTGTTGCAAGTCATTCCGCATTTAGTCAGGAATCTTCTGTATTTACCCCAAATGTAGTTACAGCTCAGGCTAATGATAAGATCACAGTTAAGCACCTTTCCGGTGAAACTGAAGTCAAAAAGAATCCTCAGAAAGTCGTTTCATTTGATTTCGGTATTTATGATTCATTAGTTAAATTAGGTTTATCAGATAGGGTTGTTGCATTACCTACTGGTAATACGCCTGAATATCTCCGTAATAGCTTACCTAAAGGGGTAGAAAATGCGGGGGGGATGAAAGAGCCAAATCTGGAAAAATTGGCGCAAATTAAACCTGATTTGATCGTTATTAGCGGGCGTCAAACTTCTTCCTATGAAAAGCTGTCAAAAATAGCACCGACAATTAATCTGGGAACTGATAGCAAAAATTATCTGGCTTCAGTTGAAAGTAACATAACGTTATTAGGTGAATTGTTTAATAAACAGAGTGAAGTGAAAGATCAACTTGCTGAGCTGGAAAAAACTATTGCTAAAGCTCAGGATAAAGCTAAATCTTCTGATGCAAAAGTTTTAGTATTACTGCATAACGCAGGTAAATTAGCTCTGAATAACCAGAGCGTAGTGTATGACGTGGTTAAGGCACAGAAAGCAGAAGTATCTATTCCTGCTGGTGAAGATAAAAACAAATTTGTTGTAGTGACTTCTGATATGATTGCTAAGGCCAATCCTGATGTGATTCTCATTATTGACCGTAGTGAAGCAATTGGTGCAGGTAAGCTGGACAAAGAAAAATTTGAAGATGATAAAATAAAGTCTACTTCAGCGTATAAGAATGGCAAAATTACTTACCTGAAATCTGATCTGTGGTATTTATCAGGCGGTGGTTTGGAAAGCTTAACTGCACAAGTTAATGCTGTAGCTGATGCCCTTTAATCAGGTCATGCGCCATTTTGAATTTGAATAGTTATTGAAGTTTCACAATGGATTGTTTTAGATTTGGTCTGACAGTTATCGGTTATTTTATGCTGGTGGCTGTCAGGTTTGGTCTGAGCATCGCGACGACAAGGGAGCGAATCCCCGGGAGCATAGGGTAACTATGTGACCTAGGTGAGTGAGTGCAGCCAACAAAGAGGCAACTTGAAAGATAACGGGTATATGAATAATTAGCTTATTATGCGTATTTCCAGCGAAAATATAGATAATTTTTATATTCGAAATAATGCTTTATTTATTCATAAAATATAATGTTAATGTGTCATGATATAAATAAGATTCTAAAATAGTGCTACATCTTATACCACTCATAATTCCATATATAACAATGGGTTGAAGAAGGCCATGTGTAGCGTAGTTATGAAACGCTATTTATAGTGTGAAAACTAATATTGTTATTAATAAATATATTTATTTCATATGTGAGTAAGCTATAAAATTATTTAAATTGGTCATTTTCAAATAACAGTAATTGATCTAAATATTTTTTCGGATGGTAATTTTCTTTCTGTGAAAAAATAATTATTTAAAAATATTAATAGTAATTTATATATTGGTTTTACAAGGTGAAATTATTATTTATTTTACATTTTAGCGTCTGATTTATTCGAGTTTATAATATGGGTGATGATATTTATATTGAAAGGAACTTATTATAAATAATAAGTTCCTTGATAATTAAATGAGATTACAGATAAAGGTTTTATGAACAAGTATTAGCCGCGTCTACAGAGTCAAGGGCCAATCTGGCTATAGCAGGACCCGCCAGTGCTATTTCTGCAATAAATGCAGCTCCACCTGTAGCAAACCATATGGTTAATTGTGCGATTGCAGTTATTCCAGTAATCATCCAATTGTACCAATGCATTGTCTCTTTTAGGCAATCAGTTATTCCAGAAATACCTATATCATCCTTAACTTTAGCAATTAATGACCAGGTATGCTTTGATTTATCAGTAATAGAATTCGAATTCTTAAGGTCATGAACGATAGTCAATAACTCATGTATAGCCTCATGACCTAATTTTTTCAATAATATCTGTGTGGCTGATTCTCTTTCAAGTTTATGTATGCCCATGAATTTAAATGCAAGTTTAAAAGCATCTGCGATAACTATACCAATTGCATGAATGCATGGAGATTCACCTGCGTACTCTATTAATTTTGATCTTCCATCAGTGTCAGTTGGAGCTGAATTATTAAAATGCAATCTCTTGTAAGCATCATTTACAACCATGTCAAAACTAATATTTTCTTTTTGATGATCTGAAAGTTGATCATAAAAATCTTTATAATACGGAGTCAGTGCTGTAGCGAGGTCTTCTTTGGATAAAGTATATAACATTTCTTTATTTTCAATGTTCATTTTTTACCTCAATCAACGTGAAATTAAAAATAATGTTTTAAATGTTCGTGCTTATAAATAAAAACACAACCAAACACAAATTAAATATAGTCGTATTTGAGATAATTTAAATGATATTATTGTGTCGTAATTCACATATATTAAAATTAATATTGTGTAGAACGTGTTTTTATTAAATTATTAATTAATATACTTGTTAATGATCGATATTAGCTATTATCTACGTGGTAAATATATTTATAGGAGAGACTTGTGAATTTTTTATTATTGTTTTTTCATTATATTTGTTGATTTGCTTTTATAAACATTGATTTTCTGTTATTTAAAATTAAAATATTGATTATTATTTTAATATTAATACCTTGGTTAATTTATATTTTATTTGAATTGGGGGAGATAATCAGCCCTCCGAAAAGAGCAGGAATTCAACACTGGACAATCAGTTGCTATCGTCTAATGAGCACCCCCACTGAAGTTCAGTAGGGGGAATGATTATGAATAGCACCAAAACCAATGGCGGTATTAATTTTATGCAAAGATAATCTTTGTGGAGTTGAATTTCCCAAAGGCAATTTCTATGCTAGAGAAATAGTTCCAATAATGAATTTAGGAACAGTTTCCCTTTCTGCGTAATTTGCCAATGTGTTGCTGTTTCAGAGAGATAACCTGCGGCTAAGGCTTGTTCAATTTGAGTACGGATTGAGGTTTCAGATAACCCAGTGAAATCACTGAAATCTTGTTTTGGCATCATTTCCAGTAGACGGAATCGGTTCATAAAAAATTCAAATGGCCGATCTTCATTTTCTACCTGATGCTGTTTATCCAGATAGCGTCCTTGCATATATCCGCGGGGATGTTTAGTTTTCACTGTACGCAGAATACGCCCATCTTCAAATGTGATTTTCCCATGAGCGCCACAGCCAATACCAAGGTAATCTCCAAAGCGCCAGTAGTTGAGATTATGCTGGCATTGATAGCCCGGTTTGGCATAAGCAGAAGTTTCATATTGCTGATAACCTGCTGCTGTCAACAATTGGTGGCCTTGTGAAAAAATATCCCATAAAGCGTCATCGTCGGGCAGAATGGGAGGGCGAGAGCCAAAGCTGGTATTAGGTTCAATAGTCAACTGATACCATGAAAGATGTGGTGGTGATAATTCGATTGCCTGACGTAAATCATCCAGCGCTTCATCAAGGCTTTGGTTCGGCAAACCATGCATCAAATCCAGATTAAAACTGCGTAGCCCCAGACTAGCGGCTAAATGTGCTGCCCGTTTGGCTTCATCCGGTCCGTGAATACGGCCAAGGCGTGCCAGTTTATCTGGGCTGAAACTCTGCACGCCAATGGATATTCGGTTAATCCCCGCTTGCTGATAACCACTAAAACGGTCTGCTTCCACAGTACCCGGATTAGCTTCCATAGTAATTTCAGCTTGTGGCGATACCGGTAGGAGGGCACGGACACCATCCAGCAATTGTTGCATTGCCTGTGAGCTAAGCAGGCTAGGAGTTCCACCACCAATAAAGATAGTGGTAACTTCCCGACCGTTGACCATTGGCAGATCCGTTTTCAGATCTGCCAATAAATGGTCAACATACTCTTGGTGCGGAACATCACCTTTCAAGGCATGAGAGTTGAAATCACAGTAAGGACACTTTTGTACACACCACGGGATATGGATATAAAGACTTAGTGGTGGGAGCTTAAGCATTACGTAGTGTATCCAACATCATCTTTAGTGCCTGACCACGATGTGAAACGGCATTTTTTTGTTCACCGGTTAATTCAGCGGCAGTACAACCTAATTCCGGTATGTAGAAGATAGGATCATAACCAAACCCACCATTACCGGCAGGTTGGCGTGCGATAATCCCCGGCCAGCGGCCATGAAATACCAGGGGTGTTGGATCTTCCGCGTGGCGCATATAAACCAGCACACAGTTAAACTGAGCTTGACGTTGATCATCAGGAACATCTTTCATCGAATCTAGCAGTTTTTCTAGATTTTGCTGATCGGTGCTGTTTTCACCTGCATAGCGGGCTGAATAGATACCTGGAGCGCCGCCAAGGATATCTACGGATAGACCAGAATCATCCGCAATTGCCGGTAGGCCAGTAACTTGTGCAGCGTGGCGAGCTTTAAGAATGGCATTTTCAATAAATGTCAGCCCAGTCTCTTCGGCTGAATCTACGCCTAATTCAGTTTGAGCAACAATATCCAGACCAAAATCAGCCAGTAATTGTGCCAGTTCACGAACTTTTCCGGGGTTGCCGGTTGCCAGAACGACTTTTTGCATTATTTTGAATCCAATTTAATTCTTATTTACTGTATCAGCCATAAAAGAACATCAGCGCGGAGATAGTTCAGTGCGTAGAGGATCAAAATGACGATCATTGCTGAAAAATCAAGGCCGCCCATTGCTGGGATAATACGGCGGATAGGTGCCATCAACGGTTCTGTCAGTTGCATCAGAACATAGTCAATCGGATTGCGCCCCTGGCTTATCCAGCTTAGCAAAGCACGTGCCAGCACTAACCAAAATACCAGTTTACCTGCTGCTGTCAGCAATTCGATTAACCCGAGAGGAAGGAGAAGCGCGTGGAAAGTAACCTCGCCGCTATTGAACAAAGGTTGCGTGATAAATTTAAACAATACCAAAACGTAAGCGACAACAATGGAGGCAGTATCGAGCGAGCCAATAGCCGGTATAACTCGGCGTAATGGCCGAACGATCGGTTGAGTCATTTTCACAATAAATTGGGCGAATGGATTATAAAAATCACAGCGAGCCCATTGCATCCATACACGAAGTAATAAAACAGCAATGTATAAATCCAGAACTGTGGATAGAATAAAGGTTAAAAATTGCATTTAGCAGCCTTGATAAAATTAAAAGTGTTTTTCCATTTCCTGTGCCCGGCGAATAACCGCCTGCATAGCGTTGGATACGATTTCTGGCAATTTGCCTTCATAAAAAATACGTAATGCTTCCGCAGTAGTACCGCCTTTAGATGTTACCTGTTCACGCAGGGTTGCAAAAGGGAGATCTACATTTGATGCGGCCAGTGCCGCAGAACCGATTGCCGTTTGCAAAACAATTTCACGGGCTGTTTGGCTATCAAAACCTAAACGTTCTGCTTCCTGTTGCATTGACTCCATAAATAGGAAGAAATAAGCGGGCGCACTGCCTGCTACGGCGATAATGTCATTGATGCCGTTTTCATCTTTTACCCAGTAGGTTTTACCGACACTGTTCATTAATGCTTGCGTGAAATCACGGTCAGACTGGTTGACTGGTTCAGATGCGAATAATCCACTCAACCCCTGACCAATTAATGCCGGTGTGTTTGGCATGATACGGACAATATTGAGTTTGTCTTGTAATAAAGCATCAAAGCGTGCAACGGAAATACCCGAGGCGATAGACAAAACCAGTTTGTTACTGAAATCTACGTTTTCTTTCAGAGGTTGACAAACATCTGCCATCATTTGCGGTTTTACCGCCAGAACAACAACGTCGGCTTCCTGTGCGTAGCGAATATTGTCACTACCGCTGTTAACGCCATACTCTTTTGCCAGGGCATCACGGCGAGTATGACTTGGTGCGCAGACATTAATTAGTTCAGCAGGGTACCCTCCTTTTACCAATCCGGCTATGATGGCGTGAGCCATATTACCCGCACCAATAAAGGTAATTTTACGTTTTTCCATTAAATACCTCGTAGCGTTGAAATGGTTAATTGTGATATTGACGGGCACCGAAAATTGCTGTTCCAATTCGTACTAATGTGGAACCACAATTAATAGCCGCAGCCATATCATCAGTCATCCCCATTGAGAGGGTATCTATTTGAGAATATTCAGTTTTCAGGTTAAGGAAGGCTTGCTCCATTCTCCTAAAAACCACCAATTGACGTTCATAGTCAGGTTCCGGCGCCGGGATTGCCATTAAACCCCGCAGCTTTACGTTTGGTAGTTTGTTCACTTCGGCAGCCAGAGTAGGGAGTTCATCAAGTTGAATACCTGATTTGCTCTGTTCATCACTGATATTTATTTGAATAAGAATATTCAGCGGTTCCATTCCCTTCGGGCGTTGTTCGTTCAAGCGTTGTGCTATTTTTAAGCGGTCAATGGTATGGCACCAGTTAAAATTTTCTGCCACCAAACGGCTTTTATTAGACTGTAACGGACCGATAAAGTGCCATATCAAATCATTACAATTTGCAAAATATGCAATTTTTTCTACACCTTCCTGCACATAATTTTCACCAAACTGGCGTTGCCCGGCAGCGATTGCTTTTTCGATATCTTCCACAGGTTTGGTTTTACTGACTGCAAGCAAGGTAATTTCTTCTGGAGCGCGTTCGCATTTCTGTGCGGCAATGGCGATATGGGTCCTGACATCTTGTAAATTTTGTTCAATATTGTTCATGGTGACTCAGGAGATTAAAAAATGAATATGGATAAGTTAGTGGCCCTTAGTGTAAAGCATAATGCTTCAGATCTGCATCTTTGTATTGGACAAGTTCCTGTATTACGTATAAATGGAGTGCTTTGCCCGCAAACTCAACTGCCATCTATAAATAATCTATTGTTGGAAGAGTGGAGTAGACAGTTTTTATCAGAAAATCAGCGACAACAGCTATTAACTGGTGGACATGTGGATTTTGCGCTGGAGACAGAAAATGGCCAACGATTGAGAGGCAACATCTTTCGTCAGCACTCTGGGTTGTCAGCCGTTTTGCGTTTAATTCACTCTCGGTGTTCAACCCTAGAACAGCTAAAAGCACCTGAAATTATCCGTGAAATGGCTTTGCGGGAAGAGAGTGGGCTGATTCTAGTGACCGGCGCTACAGGCAGTGGGAAGTCGACAACGTTAACTGCTATTGTGGATATGCTGAACAGCCACAGTTGTCAGCACATAATTACATTGGAAGATCCCGTGGAATTTATCCACCACAGCCGCCATTGTCTGATACAACAGCGACAAATTGGGTTGGATTCGCCCAGTTATCAGGACGCGTTAAAAGGGGCTCTCCGGCAAGATCCTGATGTATTGCTGTTGGGTGAGTTGCGGGATAAGGAGACAATACGTTTGGCGTTAACTGCGGCAGAGACTGGGCATCTGGTGTTGTCGACTTTGCATACCAGAGGTGCTGTACAGGCAATTGATCGGTTGGTAGATATTTTCTCTGCTGAAGAAAAAGGATGGGTACGTAGTCAGCTAGCAGGCAGTTTGAAAGCTGTGATAGCACAGCAATTAGTTTCTGCACAGGGAGGGGGGCGAGTCGCTGTATATGAAGTATTGGTGGTTAATCAGGCGGTGAGTCATCTGATACGAGAAGGAAAAAATCATCAAATAACAACGCTTATGCAGACGGGCGCTGCCAGTGGGATGCAAACCTATGAACAAGGCTGGCAGCAGCGTAAATTGCAGGGATTACTGGCAGAGCAAACAGAAAGGAAGATTAAAGAAAATGCTATACCCTATGGATTTCAAGATGCATCGCGACGGCAAGAGAGTGAATCCCCGGGAGCATAGCTAACTAACCTCAGCTTCGTTTAAAAATAGCGATATCACAATCCCGTAAATTCAAGCTCGGTTTTTTAGGTTGGAATGTATAAGCAATTAGGCCAGCGACGATTTCCAATAAAAAACCGAGCTGACTGCGGT
>NZ_RCWB01000052.1 GCF_018448885.1 Photorhabdus caribbeanensis | reverse complement strand
GGTCTTGTGAGTGCCCACACAGATTGTCTGATTAATTGTTAAAGAGCAGGCTGAATTAAAATTTCATATTCTCGTTCAGCCGGGCTGCGTATACTACGCTTTTCGCCCGCAGAGTCAAGCGCTTATTGCCGCTTTCCCTGCCTGACCTCACAATGTTTATCAGCGTTGTGTCGGTCAGTGGTGGCGCATTATAGGGAGCTCAGATTTTTATACAACACTTTTTTTCACATTTATCACCAACAGGCGAATCCTTGTTCTTTTTGAGCAAAATTCAAACCAACATAACCCAGTTTAATAAGTTTCTTTCATTGCATACTGGTATTTTCCTCACTAAAATCTTATTTAAAGTAAATCTACATTTTCTCATCAGAGGTATACATGTCCGAAACGTTACGCAGTTACCTTGATACTCAACCCAAAGTTGGTCAGAACGTTATGCTAGATTCGTCTAGTGTAATCATTGGTGATGTTAGACTTGCTGATGATGTCAGTATATGGCCTTTAGTTGTCATCCGTGGGGACGTTAATTATGTATCTATTGGTGCACGTACTAACATTCAAGATGGCTCTATATTACATGTGACACACAAAACAACAGACAATCCTCATGGTTTCCCTTTAATCGTGGGAAATGATGTCACTATCGGGCACAAAGTTATACTTCATGGCTGCACTATCGGTAATCAAGTACTCATCGGTATGGGCTCCATCTTACTTGATGGTTCAGTGATCGAAGATAACGTTATTGTTGGAGCAGGCAGCCTAGTAGCCCCAGGCAAGATATTAGAAAGTGGGTACCTTTATATCGGCAGCCCTGCCCGTCAGGTCAGAAAACTCAAACCTGAAGAATTAAAAGGGCTGTGTTATTCAGCAAGTCACTACGTTAGCTTGAAAAATGACTATTTGCAGGAAGGTAATATGTAACGTCCCAAATGATCATCATCCTCGTTACTAATCACTAATTCGAATTCATCTTCTATATCCCAACGATTTTGTCGAAAGAGACTTAGTGGATGATGATCTTCCACCCCATAACGATATAAAAGATCCTCGGCGCTTATAACACATTGAACCAACAATCCATTTACCAGTGCGGGAAAAATAACTATCTGCTCTTGCTCGCTCCACTCTTCTCTATCTGGAAATTGAATAGATTGATTCACGAATGTAATTCCTGTTCTAATGTTAGCAATACAGGCGCAATTTCAGGCAATACGCCATGCCATAATTTAAATGAATGAGCGGCTTGCCCTACTAACATCCCTAATCCATCCGCATAACGAGAAACACCATGTTTCTTAGCAAAAGAAATGAAGGGCGTCAAATTAGCCTGGTAAAACATGTCATAACAGACACAATCTTCATTAAATATGAATGGAGATATAGTAGGAATCTCACCATTAATACCAGATGCAGTAGCATTGATAATGAGTTCAAACTCAGGATTATGAAGTGTTTTCATCTCAACAGGCCGAATATTACCTATTGACGAAAAATCATTAGCAACCTGCATAGCACGACTAAACGTGCGGTTTGTTATTGTAATTTCACAGCCAAATTCCAATAACGGAAATAAAACACCTCTGGCAGCACCACCAGCTCCAATGATTAAAATATGTTGTCCTTGAGTAATAAACCCAAGTCGTACCAAATCTGTTAATAACCCTATACCATCCGTGTTATCACCAAGCAATTGATTATTATCTAGTAATTTCAAAGTATTAACTGCACCACTAAGTCTTGCTCGTTCAGTCAATTCATTTGCTCGAATAAATGCCTGCTCTTTAAATGGCACAGTAATATTGGCTCCTATACCTCCTTGTTTAAGAAATACATCCAATGCCTCTTCAAATTTACTTATCGGCACTAGAATTTTCCCATAACGATGCTCAATACCTGTTTGTCCAGCAAATAACTGATGGATACGCGGAGATTTACTGTGCGCAACAGGATTACCAAAAACGGCAAATTGATCCATATTTATTCTTCCCCTATCCTTGACGATAAAGCTCACCAGTTAAAGCATCCCGAATTTCTGAAGGATTTTTCCGACCTCCAACATCTCCGTTTAATATAGGAAACTTATCCCCAAATTGTTGCCTAACTTCTTCTACTGTTCTGCATGGTTCAAGACCATTCAAATTTGCACTAGTCGACACTAACGGTTTACCATAAAAAGCACATAACTGCTTCACCAAAGGATGATCGCTAACTCTGACAGCCAAGGTGGTGAATTGCCCAGTCAACCATTTAGATGTACTGAATTTGGCAGGGATTACCCAAGTTACAGGCCCTGGCCAACAAGCAAACATAGTCTCTTTTTGTTCTTCTGTTAGAAGTTTATCATCAAGATATGGCTGTAATTGTTCATAATTATCTGCAATAAGAATCAATCCTTTCTGCCAAGGACGTTTCTTTAATATAAGCAGTTTATTTACCGCTTTTTCACTATCAGGATCACATCCAAGTCCAAAAACAGCTTCAGTCGGATAGGCAATCACTTTTTCTGCTTTTAATGCAGTTAATACACTCTCAAATGCAGATAATCCTTCATTGCTCATTTTATTACTCTACTTAATTACTTAATTTATTTGCTGTTTTCCACACAGTTTACTGGCACAAAATAACTTTACACCTTGTGATGTACGTTTTTCAACCAGCAATGGATAAGAACAAAACATACATTTACTCGCAATTGGCTTATTATTTAATACAAACTGGCAATTAGGGTAACGGTTACACGCATGGAAAATTTTTCCGAAACGTGATTTCCTTTGGAGTAATTGCCCTTGTTTACATTGCGGACAGGCTATTAACGTCTCATCCGGCTTATCAATTAGCTCTGCATGTTCGCATTCAGGATAACGACTACAGCCAATAAACATTCCATAACGTCCTTGACACAAAATCAAATTGGCTCCACATGCCGGACATAGTTGCCCTTCAAGTTCTTTTACTACATGACCATCACTTTGCCCTTTTAATGGACGAATATATTGACATGCTGGATAACCAGAACATCCAATAAATGGACCATGTATACCATTACGTATAACTAATATAGAGCCACATTCAGGGCAATATTCAGTTTCATTAGTGGAGAAAGGAACCATTTTTGCCATACTCTTTTCACTCAAAAAATTATTCTCATATGACGTTGAACAGAACGCTGGAAATTTAGTTAATTTAACTCACACGCACATAACCACCAGCAACCACAGCCACCTTACCCAGTAGTTCCAGCTCAAGAAGCTTTGTCATTACCTCAGTTATAGGTAATGAAGAACGTTGAGCAATAATATCAACAGGCGTTATTTCCGCTCCTACGTTAACTAGCACATCCGTAAATGGCAACTCAGTTTGCTCAAACTGCGGTTTTACTTCTTCCTCCGTTCTTTCCATATTCAACCATTGTAGTGAACTGTAAACATGTTCCACAATATCCATTGCATTTGTAGCTAAATATGCACCTTGTTTTATTAACCAGTGATTCCCTTCGCTCACTGAATTTCCCAAAAGCCCAGGTAACGCAAATACATCCCTTCCTTGTTCAAGGGCACAACGAGCAGTAATTAACGAGCCACTATTTTGACTTGCTTCTACAACAATCACTGCTGAACTTAATCCACTGATAATCCGATTTCTTTTAGGAAAATTTTTTGCACGTGGCGGAGTATCCGGAAAAAATTCAGAAACAAGAACACCATTTTCCTCAATTTGCTTTGCTAATGCTCCGTGTCTATGAGGATAAATCTGTCCAAGCCCACTACCTAATACAGCTACTGTTTCACCTCCACTATCCAATGCAGCTCGGTGACAAATACCATCAATACCAATAGCTAAACCACTAGTAATAACTAACTCATATCCAACCAGTTCACTTGCAAAAATTCTTCCCCATTTCTCACCATAATAGCTTGCTGTCCTGCTCCCGACCATCGCCACCTGCCTCTTTAAAAGAATATCTGGTTTTCCTGACACAAAAAGCACAAGCGGAGGGGTATGTATCTGCTTTAATAGAGGTGGATATAAAGGGTGAGAATATGTCAATAAATGGTGCTCTGGTTGTTCCAGCCACTTAAGGCATGAAGCTAGTAATGTTTTATTTACTTTAGTAAATTGCAGAGATTGTGCCGGCGATAATCCACTATCTTTCAGCACAGTGAGGTAACGATTCCCGGAATGTAATAATTTTTCTGCAACATTTGCTGCTCTCTCTGTTGCCAGATGAGAAACCATCTTCATTCGCAACCATATTTCCATAGCTTCCATGTTGTCATCCTGGCTAAGATTGACGGACAAAACTAAACTGCTCAATTAGCAATCGATACTGTCAATCTAAACGGGAAATGTCTAGAATAGACATAGAATACCATTAACATTTTGGACGCAGATCTAAACATATATGTCAGTATTACAAGTATTACATTACCCAGACGAGCGGCTTCGCACTATTGCAACGCCTGTTGAAGCAGTTGATTCAGAGATTCAGCGTATCATTGATGATATGTTTGAAACTATGTACGCAGAAGAAGGTATTGGTTTGGCAGCAACACAGGTTGATATTCATCAGCGTATTGTTGTTATTGACGTATCAGAAACGCGTAATGAGCGTCTTGTTCTGATTAACCCAGAATTACTGGAAAAAAGTGGTGAAACAGGGATCGAAGAGGGCTGTTTGTCTATCCCTGAACAACGAGCACTGGTGCCACGAGCCGAAAAAGTCAAAATCAAAGCCCTAGATTACAATGGTCAACCATTTGAATTACAAGCTGATGGCTTACTAGCAATTTGTATTCAGCACGAGATGGACCATTTAATTGGTAAACTTTTTGTGGATTACTTATCTCCACTGAAACGCCAACGTATACGCCAGAAAGTAGAAAAACTAGATAAACAAAAAGCCCGCACCAAGTAAATTACATTAATACAGGAAATAAACGTGTCTGATTCTTTACGTATTGTTTTTGCCGGAACACCTGATTTCGCAGCACGCCATTTAGAGGCTTTGTTAATGTCTCAGCATGAAGTGGTTGGCGTTCTAACTCAACCAGATAGACCGGCAGGAAGAGGTAAAAAACTGACACCCAGCCCTGTAAAGGTACTGGCAGAAGAACATAACATCACCGTTTTTCAGCCAGCTACTTTACGCTCAGAAGAAAACCAACAATGGATTCTAAAACAACAGCCTGATGTTCTCATAGTTGTTGCCTATGGATTGATCCTTCCTAGGACTGTTTTAAATATTCCAAGATTAGGTTGCCTAAACGTACATGGCTCCCTATTACCACGTTGGCGAGGTGCAGCCCCCATTCAACGCTCACTCTGGGCCGGTGATACAGAAACAGGTGTAACGATCATGCAAATGGATATAGGTCTTGATACTGGTGACATGCTATACAAAGCAAGCTGCCCTATTACACCTGAGGATACCAGTGCCAGTTTATACGAAAAACTGGCCAACATTGGGCCAGATGCGTTACTCAAAACATTATCGTTAATAACATCGGGTAAAAATCAACCTGAAATTCAAAACGAAAATTTAGTTACCTACGCTGAAAAACTAAGCAAAGAAGAAGCCCGTATAAATTGGGAGCTATCTGCAACCCACCTCGAACGCTGTATTCGAGCATTTAATCCCTGGCCCATGAGCTTTTTCGAGATAGAAGGACAACCTGTTAAAGTTTGGAAAGCAGAAGTCATTGAAGAGCAAACTTCTGCCAAACCAGGAACTGTATTAAAAGCGGGCAAAAAAGGTATTTATATTGCCACTGCTAATGGAGTTCTGAACATTACTCAATTACAACCTGCTGGTAAAAAAGCAATGTCAGCAGCAAATCTACTTAACTCTAAACGTGAATGGTTTATACCAGGCAATAAAATCAACTAATACTATTTTATGCTGTAAGCTCTCTCACAAATTTTCTCTTAATGCTGGCTTTTGTCAGCTTTTTTAACTATGAAAAACACATATAATCTGCGAAGTATCACCGCAAAAGCAATCAATCAAGTTCTGGATCAAGGACAGTCTCTGAGTACAGTCTTACCCAAACTGCAACAAAATATAACCGATAAAGATAAGCCCTTGTTACAGGAATTATCTTTCGGAGTATTACGCGTATTACCACAACTAGAGTGGATAATAGGTCAACTAATGGCAAAACCGTTAAAAGGTAAACAACGTATTCTTCATTACCTGCTTATGGTTGGAATATACCAGCTTGCCTATACTCGCATTCCAGCCCATGCAGTACTTGCTGAAACAGTAAACGGAGCCATAACTCTGAAGTATCCCCAATTAAAAGGGCTAATTAACGGTGTTCTTCGCCAATTTCAGAGACAACAGTTACAGTTAATGGAATGTGTAAAAAATAATCCCAGCCATCACTTACACCCAGTATGGCTATTAACTCGAATCCAAAAAGCCTATCCACAACAATGGCAACAATTGATTAATGCTAACAATAAAAAACCACCTATGTGGTTACGAGTTAATCGTATATACCATAGCCGGGATGAATATCTCGCTCTTCTTCATAAATCAGGAATTGATGCGGAACCAGCCCCCGAATCACCTTCTGCTATCCGCATAATTTCCCCTTGTCCCGTAACAATATTACCTGGATTTGACAAAGGTTGGGTCACTGTCCAAGATGTATCCGCACAAGAGTGTGTCGAGTTACTAAACCCCGCTAATGGAGAGAAAATTCTCGATCTTTGTGCAGCACCAGGAGGAAAAACAACACATATCCTCGAAGTAGCACCAGAATCTCAAGTATTAGCGGTAGATATTGATGAGCAAAGAATCAAACGAGTAAAAGAAAATCTCCAACGCCTTAATTGCCATGCTACAGTAAAAACCGGTGATGGACGTCACCCTGAACAATGGGCAAAGAACCAGCAATTCGACCGCATTCTTTTAGATGCCCCGTGTTCAGCAACAGGAGTAATCCGACGCCATCCTGATATCAAGTGGTTACGCCGCGAGGAAGATATCGCTCAATTAGTTCAATTACAATCTGAGATTCTTGATGCAATCTGGCCATACTTAAAGAAAGGCGGAACACTAGTATATGCAACCTGTTCTATTCTACCAGATGAAAATAGCCAGCAAATCAGCTCGTTTTTAAAACGCCACTCAGATGCAAAACTAGCGGGAATAGAAACAAATGATTGTCCAGGAAAACAAATAATACCTGAATTAAATGGTGGTGATGGTTTCTTTTACGCTCGATTAATTAAACAGTAATATATCTGTTCAATTCATAGAGATAATTATTTGTTTTCAATAAATTAGAGAATACTATGAAAATAATTATTCTTGGTGCGGGTCAAGTTGGCGGTACATTAGCTGAAAATCTGGTAGGTGAGAATAATGATATCACTGTAGTCGATACTGATCCTAATCGTCTACACCAACTACAAGATAAATTCGATCTCAGAGTAGTCAATGGTCATGGTTCTTATCCCAGAGTATTAAGAGAAGCTGGTGCTGAAGATGCTGACATGTTAGTCGCTGTCACTAATTCTGACGAAACTAACATGATTGCATGTCAAATTGCTTATTCCTTATTCAATACACCAAATAAAGTTGCACGAATACGCGCAGCAGAATATATCCGCGAAGCAGATAAACTTTTCCTCCCCAATGATATTCCTATTGACTATCTTATTTCACCAGAACAACTTGTCATAGATTATATTTACAAACTAATTCAATATCCTGGCGCCTTACAAGTTGTTAACTTCGCCGAAGGCCGAGTAAGCATTGTTGCAGTAAAAGCTTATTATGGAGGCTCACTTGTAGGAAGTGCGCTTTCCTCACTTCGTGAGCACATGCCACACATTAATACCAGAGTTGCTGCAATATTCCGTCAGGATCGACCAATAAGACCACAAGGTTCTACAATTATTGAAGCCGGTGACGAAGTTTTCTTTGTAGCTGCATCACAACATATTCGTGCTGTAATGAGTGAACTTCAACGTTTAGAAAAGCCCTACAAGCGTATTATGATCGTAGGTGGTGGTAATGTGGGCGCCGGCCTTGCACTACGTCTCGAAAAAGATTATAGGGTTAAATTAATCGAGCGAAATCAACAAAGAGCTACAGAACTAGCTGAATTATTGCATGACACCATTGTTTTCTATGGCGATGCCTCCGATCAAGAGTTATTAGCTGAAGAACATGTAGAACAAGTAGATGTATTTATTGCTCTAACCAACGATGACGAGGCAAATATCATGTCCGCAATGCTTGCCAAACGCATGGGGGCAAAAAAAGCCATGGTTCTCATCCAACGTAGCGCATATGTCGATTTAGTTCAAGGTGGTGTCATTGATATTGCAATCTCTCCACAACAAGCGACAATATCCGCTCTACTAGGTCATGTTCGCAAAGCGGATATCGTAAGCGTTTCTTCACTGCGTCGTGGAGTGGCCGAAGCTATCGAAGCGATTGCTCATGGAGATGAAAATACGTCAAAGGTTGTTGGTCGAGCTGTAGGTGATATTAAATTACCACCAGGCACTACAATTGGCGCAATAGCCCGCGGTGAGGAAGTCATTATTGCTAATGATTACAGTGTAATCGAACAAGGAGATCATGTAATTATGTTTATTACAGATAAGAAATTTGTCCCCGAAGTAGAGAAATTATTCCAACCGAGTCCTTTTTTCCTTTGAAAACCAAAGAAATAGTTATGTACCAGTTGTATAGTCCGAGCACAATAACTGATATAACTTGATATATTTAAATTAGAACAATGTGATGAATTTTTTAAATTATTTTATGGATTTGCTATGAAAGATAATTTTGCCGATTTAGCTGCTGACGTCAGCGTCGATATGATTATAAAAGAACACCGTATCGTCATTCACTATTTTATTCACAATGAAACCAATAAACAAATCATTTAGTAAAAAGAAATTAAAGATATATCAGATACCCTCAATTACTGAAACAAAATCACTATTAGAAATTCGTAGGTTACTGAAAAGTAGGAGATGGGCCTATTAAACTAAAAGACCAGTAGTAAAGAATCTAATAACCCCTTACCACTGGTCTCCCAGTTACTTTTACTTGCTTTACTATGTTTTTCTTTCCTTTGGTAACTTCCCTTTCCCTTTTTATTTTTTTCAACCCGTTGTTTAAATAGTGGATCACGTAATAAAGCCTCTAAAGCATTATCCTTTATTACACCTTTTTTATGGTGATATGTAGTCATCATATGCCTCTATCATATTAATTTATCTGAAAACATAGTAATTGTACTCTCTGAATTTTCAATAATAAAGAAAAATTACTTATTTCTTATTTAAAGCACCTTGTTCTAACGTTTCAAGAATAGAACAATAAGTACTTATATGAGAACTACCACAGCAAGCATCACTTAACATCTTAAGTGAATCACGCATTTTTCGCATTTCAAGAAGTTTTTCCTCCACTTCCATTAACCTAGCATCTACAATTTGCTTCGACTCTTCACAAGTATGATGTGCTGGATCTACACGGATAGACAATAATTCTGTAATAGCCTCCAATGTAAACCCCAATTGTTTAGCATAGCGTATAAACCGAAGGCGCTGTAGATCTTGCTCTGTATAAAGTCTATATCCTCCTTCTGTACGGTTCTGATGTTCCATCATTCCTTGTTTTTCATAGAAACGCACAGTATCAGGAGTTACATTCGCTAACTTAGCCAGTTGGCCAATACGATACATCTTTATATCTCCTACAATAGATCACATTGCTTGAGATATCAGCATAGCAGGATGAAAAGAAATAAGTTAGAGATTCATTATATACAAACGTAAAAAAACCGGGATAAACCCGGTTCTTTTATATGCCCCTACAGATTACTCCGCAGTCGCAACTTCTGTTTGAAGCTCAGTGGCACGGTCAACAAGCTCGATATATGCCATCGGAGCATTGTCACCAGCACGGAAGCCACACTTAAGAATACGAGTGTAACCACCTGCGCGGCTCGCAAAACGCGGGCCCAGCTCATTAAACAGTTTTGCCACGATTTCGTTATCACGAGTACGGGCGAATGCCAGACGACGATTAGCTACGCTGTCGATCTTGGCAAGAGTAATCAGCGGCTCAACGACGCGACGCAGTTCTTTCGCTTTAGGCAGAGTCGTCTTGATGATTTCATGACGAACCAAAGAACCTGCCATGTTGCGGAACATAGCTTGGCGATGGCTGCTGTTGCGGTTCAATTGACGACCACTCTTACGATGGCGCATGACCTTATCCTTCTCAGTAAAACCTTAACCTGTGATCTAGTTATTCATCAGCAATACTTGCTGGCGGCCAGTTTTCTAAGCGCATGCCCAGAGATAAGCCACGTGAAGCCAGTACGTCTTTGATCTCTGTAAGAGATTTTTTACCCAGGTTAGGTGTCTTAAGTAACTCAACCTCGGTACGCTGTACCAAATCACCGATGTAGTGGATAGCTTCTGCCTTAAGACAGTTAGCAGAGCGGACAGTCAATTCCAGATCGTCAACAGGGCGCAGCAGGATCGGATCAAACTCTGGCTTCTCTTCTTTTACTTCTGGCTGACGTACATCACGTAAATCAACAAAAGCTTCTAGCTGTTCAGCCAAAATAGTAGCTGCACGGCGAATCGCCTCTTCAGGATCGATTGTACCGTTAGTTTCCATCTCGATAACCAACTTGTCCAAATCGGTACGTTGTTCTACACGCGCTGCTTCAACATTGTAGGCAATACGCTCTACTGGGCTATAACAAGCGTCTACTAACAAACGACCAATAGGGCGCTCATCTTCTTCCGAATGAATCCGGGCAGAAGCCGGCACATAACCTCGACCACGCTGAACTTTAATGCGCATGCTTATAGAAGCAGTTTCGTCAGTCAGGTGGCAGATTACATGCTGCGGCTTGACGATTTCGACATCTCCGTCGTGGATAATGTCGGCTGCAGTCACAGGGCCAATGCCAGACTTATTCAAGGTAAGAATAACTTCATCTTTTCCCTGAACTCTTACCGCCAGCCCTTTCAGGTTGAGGAGAATCTCCAGGATATCTTCCTGTACACCTTCTTTGGTGCTGTACTCATGCAGTACACCATCAATCTCAACCTCAGTCACCGCACAACCCGGCATAGACGAAAGCAGAATACGGCGCAGTGCGTTACCTAGAGTATGGCCAAAGCCACGCTCTAATGGCTCAAGGGTCACCTTGGCGTGCGTCGAACTGACTTGCTCGATATCAACCAGGCGCGGTTTTAGAAACTCTGTCACAGAACCCTGCATTGTGTCCTCTCTTTGGTGCTAAGCTTTACTTAGAGTAAAGCTCGACGATCAGGTGTTCGTTGATGTCAGCAGACAGATCAGCACGTTCTGGAATACGTTTGAACACACCTTCCATCTTCACAGCATCAACCTCCAACCAAGTTGGTTTCTCACGCTGCTCAGCCAGCTCTAAAGCCGCCTTGATACGAGACTGCTTTTTCGATTTTTCACGAACGCTGACTACGTCATTCGGGGATACCTGATAAGAAGCGATGTTAACAACGCGGCCATTTACCATGATAGCCTTATGGCTTACCATTTGGCGTGACTCAGCGCGAGTCGCCCCGAACCCCATACGGTAAACAACGTTGTCCAGACGACCTTCCAGCAAACTCAGCAGGTTTTCACCTGTGTTGCCTTTCAGACGAGTTGCTTCTTTATAGTAGTTACGGAATTGACGTTCCAGAACACCGTAAATACGACGAACTTTTTGTTTTTCACGTAACTGTACACCGTAGTCAGATAGACGCGGTTTACGTGCGCCATGCTGCCCAGGTGCTTGTTCTAATTTACACTTGGTGTCAATCGCGCGAACGCCAGACTTCAGGAATAGATCTGTACCCTCGCGACGGCTCAGCTTGAGCTTAGGACCCAAATATCTTGCCATTTTCTTTCTCCAATCGAACCTAAAAAGTAAACGCTATTAAACGCGACGTTTTTTAGGTGGACGACAACCGTTATGAGGGATCGGAGTCACATCAGTAATGTTAGTAATGCGGAAACCTGCCGCATTTAACGCTCGAATAGTTGACTCGCGGCCAGGACCAGGTCCCTTAACCATAACTTCCAGGTTCTTAATTCCGTATTCTTTCACTGCTTCGGCGCAACGCTCTGCTGCAACCTGAGCGGCAAACGGAGTAGATTTACGAGAACCACGGAAACCGGAACCACCGGCAGTTGCCCAACCCAGAGCGTTACCCTGACGGTCAGTAATGGTCACGATTGTGTTGTTGAAAGAAGCATGGATATGAGCCACACCGTCAGAGACTTGCTTTCTTACACGCTTACGTGCACGAATAGGTGCTTTTGCCATTATACAATACCCCGATTATTTCTTGATCGGCTTACGTGGACCCTTACGGGTACGTGCGTTGGTCTTAGTACGCTGGCCGCGAACAGGTAGACCACGACGGTGACGTAAACCACGATAAGTACCAAGATCCATCAGACGTTTGATGCTCAGGGTTACTTCACGACGCAAATCGCCTTCTACAACGTATTTAGCAACTTCGTCACGCAGCTTATCAATTTGCTCTTCAGACAGCTCGCTGATCTTAACATGTTCAGCAATACCCGCAGCAGCACAAATGGCTTGGGAGCGAGTTTTACCAATTCCGTAGATCGATGTTAAAGCGATTACGGTATGCTTCTGATCAGGAATGTTAATGCCTGCTATACGGGCCACTATGCACTCCTAAGTTATTTATTTACTGCAACACCATTCTGAAAAGCCCGTTTTCAGGATACTCAAACAATGTTGCTGTGATATAAAAAAGATTGGCTGGCTAATTTAGCCAGCTCAAACCGACTTTGCAAGAAAAATATGCTATTTTATTAGCCTTGGCGTTGTTTATGCTTAGGCTCTGCACTACAAATCACACGAACGACACCGTTACGCTTAACGATTTTGCAGTTGCGACATAATTTCTTGACGGAAGCACGAACTTTCATTTTTACTCTCCGTAACTTCTCAAGCAAACCAATTAACGGTTATAACCTTTAAGATTTGCCTTCTTCAATGCAGACTCATACTGACTTGACATCATCAGAGTTTGCACTTGAGCCATAAAGTCCATGATGACTACAACTACGATAAGTAGCGAAGTACCGCCAAAATAAAATGGCACCTTCATCGCGTCACGCATGAACTCCGGGATTAAGCAGATAAAAGTAATATACATCGCACCAACTAAAGTTAGGCGCGTCATTACTTTATCAATGTACTTGGCTGTTTGCTCTCCCGGACGAATTCCTGGTACAAATGCACCGGACTTCTTCAGGTTATCTGCTGTTTCTCTCGGGTTGAAAACCAACGCGGTATAGAAAAAACAGAAGAAGATGATTGCAGACGCGTAGAGTAACACATAAAGCGGTTGTCCAGGCTGCAAGTACATTGAAATAGTAGTCAGCCAGTTCCAACCTGTTCCTCCCCCGAACCAAGAAGCTATGGTACCAGGGAACAGAATAATGCTGGAAGCAAAAATTGCAGGGATGACCCCAGCCATGTTCACTTTCAACGGTAAATGTGTGCTCTGTGCAGCATAAACTCGGCGACCTTGTTGACGTTTCGCATAGTTAACAACAATACGTCGCTGACCACGCTCCATGAAAACAACGAAGAAAGTTACTGCAAACACTAACACTGCAACCAACAGCAACAGGAGGAAGTGCAGATCGCCTTGCCGAGCTTGCTCAATGGTATGGCCAATGGCCGGCGGCAAACCCGCAACAATACCAGCAAAGATTATGATAGAGATACCGTTTCCAATACCACGCTCAGTAATCTGCTCACCCAGCCACATTAGGAACATAGTCCCAGTAACTAGGCTCACAACAGCCGTGAAGTAGAAAGCAAACCCTGGATTAATCACCAGCCCTTGCATTCCTGGCATATTCGGTAAACCAGTAGCAATACCGATTGACTGGAATATAGCCAGCACTAAAGTACCATAGCGAGTATACTGGCTAATCTTACGACGACCAGCTTCCCCTTCCTTCTTAATCTCTGCCAACGTTGGATGAACCACCGTTAACAACTGAATAATAATAGACGCAGAAATATACGGCATTATCCCCAGTGCAAAGATAGAAGCACGACTTAAAGCACCACCAGAGAACATGTTAAACATTTCAATGATGGTGCCCCTTTGCTGTTCGAGCAATTTGGCAAGCACAGTGGCATCAATACCAGGGATAGGAATAAAAGAACCAATGCGGAAAACAATTAACGCGCCAATAACAAACAACAGCCTACGTTTCAGCTCGCCCAGTCCACCTTTAGCACTTTGAAAATCTAATCCTGGTTGTTTAGCCATCTGTTACTTATTCCTCAATTTTACCGCCAGCAGCTTCAATTGCAGCACGAGCGCCTTTAGTAACACGAAGGCCACGCACAGTTACTGCACGATTGATTTCACCAGAAAGAATAACTTTCGCGAATTCAATTTGAGTGCCAACAATATTAGCGGCTTTCAATGCGTTCAGATCGATAATGTCGCCTTCAACGGCAGCAAAATCAGATAAACGAACTTCTGCTGTAACCATCGCTTTACGTGAGGTAAAACCAAATTTTGGCAAACGACGGTACAAAGGCATCTGACCACCTTCAAAACCGCGGCGTACGCCACCACCAGAACGAGACTTCTGGCCCTTGTGACCACGGCCACCGGTTTTACCCAAGCCAGAACCAATACCACGACCTACACGTTTAGGCGCATGCTTGGAACCTTCAGCCGGAGACAGAGTATTTAAGCGCATCTGTTACTCCTCAACTTTAACCATATAGGAAACCAAGTTGATCATACCACGTATAGCAGGAGTATCTTCACGCTCTACTGTATGACCGATACGGCGCAGACCTAAACCAACCAAAGTTGCCTTATGCTTAGGCAGGCGGCCGATTGAACTGCGAATCTGTGTTATTTTAATAGTCTTAGCCATGGTCATTACCCCAGAATTTCTTCGACGGATTTACCACGCTTAGCTGCGACCATTTCTGGAGACTTCATGCTGTCTAAAGCATCCAGAGTTGCACGAACCACATTAATAGGGTTAGTGGAACCATAGGTTTTAGCCAGTACGTTACGAACACCAGCCACTTCCAAAACAGCACGCATAGCACCGCCTGCGATGATACCAGTACCTTCGTGAGCAGGCTGCATGAACACACGGGAACCAGTGTGTGCACCTTTTACTGGGTGATACAAAGTGCCGCTGTTCAGTGCGACGGTTTTCATATTGCGACGGGCTTTTTCCATCGCTTTCTGGATTGCTGCCGGAACTTCGCGTGCTTTGCCGTAGCCAAAACCAACGCGACCATTACCATCACCTACAACAGTCAGTGCGGTAAAGCTGAAAATCCGGCCACCTTTTACGGTTTTAGATACGCGATTTACCGCAATCAGCTTTTCCTGCAGTTCGCCAGCTTGTTTTTCGATGTGAGCCATCTTACACCTCTACCTTAGAACTGAAGGCCAGCTTCACGGGCAGCATCTGCCAGTGCCTGGACTCGACCATGATATTGGAAACCAGAGCGGTCAAAGGATACATCTTTAATACCTTTTTCCAACGCACGTTCAGCAATTGCCTTGCCAACTGCTGCTGCTGCTTCTTTATTTCCAGTGTATTTCAGTTTCTCATTGATAGCTTTTTCTGTAGTAGAAGCTGCCACCAAAGTTTCAGAACCGTTTGGTGCGATAACCTGCGCATAAATATGGCGAGGGGTACGATGTACCACCAGGCGAGTTGCACCCAGTTCCTGGAGCTTGCGGCGTGCGCGGGTCGCACGACGGATACGAGCTGCTTTCTTATCCATAGTGTTACCTTACTTCTTCTTAGCCTCTTTGATACGCACGACTTCATCGGCGTAACGAACACCCTTACCTTTATAAGGCTCAGGACGACGATAGGCACGCAGTTCTGCCGCAACCTGACCGATTACCTGTTTATCAGCACCCTTTAGTACGATTTCAGTTTGTGACGGACATTCTGCAGTAATGCCTGCTGGTAATTCGTGGTCAACTGGATGTGAGAAGCCCAGAGACATGTTGACAACATTGCCTTTGACTGCTGCACGATAACCAACACCTACCAGTTGAAGCTTCTTAGTGAAGCCTTCGGTAACACCGATAACCATAGCATTCAGCAAAGAACGAGTTGTACCCGCCTGTGCCCAACCATCAACATAACCATCGCGTGGAGCGAAGGTCAGTTGATTATCTGCATGCTTAACTTCAACTGCGCTGTGGATTGTACGACTTAGCTCGCCGTTTTTACCCTTAATCGAAATAACCTGACCGTCGAGTTTTACCTCCACGCCGGCAGGAATAACGACGGGTGCTTTTGCAACACGAGACATTCTTTCCTCCCGAATTAAGCTACGTAGCAGAGAATCTCGCCACCAAGACCAGCTTGGCGAGCTGCACGATCAGTCATTACACCTTTAGAGGTAGAAACAACAGCGATACCCAAACCAGCCATAACTTGTGGCAGCTCATCTTTTTTCTTATAGATGCGCAGACTTGGACGGCTTACACGCTGAATACTTTCTACAACAGCCTTACCTTGGAAGTATTTCAATACTAATTCCAGCTCTGGCTTGGTGTCGCCTTCAATTTTATAATCTTCAATATAACCTTCTTCCTTCAGCACTTTGGCAATTGCCACTTTCAGCTTGGAGGAAGGCATGGTGACCGCAACTTTATTCGCGGCCTGACCGTTACGGATACGGGTCAGCATATCCGCGATGGGATCTTGCATGCTCATCTGTCTTTACTCCCGTGATTCAATTGGTGACAATTACCAGCTAGCCTTTTTAAGGCCCGGAATTTCACCGCGCATGGCGGCTTCACGGACTTTAATACGGCTCAACCCAAACTTCCGCAAAAACGCATGCGGACGACCAGTTTGGCGGCAGCGGTTACGCTGACGAGAAGGGCTGGAATCACGTGGCAGTGTTTGCAGCTTAAGAACAGCATTCCAACGCTCTTCATCAGATGCATTCACATCAGAAATGATAGCTTTCAATTCCACACGTTTAGTGAAGAACTTTTCAGCTAATTTCGCACGTTTTACATCACGTGCTTTCAATGATTGCTTAGCCATGAATACCCTGCCTTACTTGCGGAACGGGAAGTTAAAAGCAGCCAACAGTGCGCGGCCTTCATCATCAGATTTCGCAGTTGTGGTGATAGTAATATCCAGACCACGAACACGATCCACTTTATCATAATCGATTTCAGGGAAGATGATTTGCTCACGTACACCCATGCTGTAATTGCCACGACCATCAAATGACTTAGCAGACAAACCACGGAAGTCACGAATACGAGGTACAGCAATAGAAATCAGGCGCTCAAGAAACTCCCACATACGTTCACCACGCAGGGTCACTTTACAGCCGATTGGATAGCCCTGACGGATTTTGAAGCCTGCAACTGATTTGCGTGCTTTGGTGATCAACGGTTTTTGACCAGAGATTGCTGCCAGATCTGCTGCTGCATTATCCAGCAGTTTCTTATCAGCGATCGCTTCACCAACACCCATGTTCAGGGTGATCTTCTCGACCCGAGGGACTTGCATGACAGAATTGTAGCCAAACTGAGTCATCAGTTTTTGGACTACCTCGTCTTTGTAGTAATCATGCAGTTTCGCCATCGTATTACTCCAAATTACTTGATAGTTTCGCTGTTAGATTTAAAGAAACGAACTTTTTTTCCGTCTTCAAATCTAAAACCTACACGGTCAGCCTTACCGGTTGCCGCATTGAAGATCGCAACGTTTGAAACCTGGATTGCAGCTTCTTTTTCAACGATGCCACCTGGCTGGTTCAGAGCCGGAACAGGCTTCTGATGTTTTTTAACCAAGTTGATACCTTCAACAATGACTTTCCCAGTAGAAAGAACCTGTTTTACTTTACCGCGCTTACCTTTATCTTTTCCGGTCAACACGATAACTTCGTCATCACGACGGATTTTCGCTGCCATTGTCCGCTCCTTAGAGTACTTCTGGTGCCAGGGAGATAATTTTCATGAACTTTTCATTACGAAGTTCACGAGTTACCGGCCCAAAAATACGCGTACCGATAACTTGCTCACTTGTGTTGTTTAACAACACGCAAGCATTGCCATCGAAGCGAATGACAGAACCGTCAGGGCGACGAACACCCTTCTTGGTGCGCACCACTACCGCTTTCAGGACATCACCTTTTTTCACTTTACCACGAGGAATTGCTTCCTTGATGGTGACTTTTATGATGTCGCCGACGTGTGCATAGCGACGGTGCGAGCCACCCAGAACCTTGATACACATTACGCGACGTGCACCGGAGTTGTCGGCCACGTTCAGCATAGTCTGTTCTTGGATCATTTTAGTGCTCCGCTAAATGTCAACTACTACTGAGCCCACTTCACTACTATAATTTAATATGAAGAGGCCGTTCAGATACCCCATATCATGAGGGCGCGGCATTATAACACCACATCTCAGATATAGATAGAAAAAATAAACGGCTCATCGCCTGAGCCGTTTACTCTATTCGAGCCAGCTTACAGAATCGCTTTCTCTACAACGCGAACTAAAGTCCAAGATTTAGTTTTGGACAGTGGACGGGTTTCGCGGATTTCCACCACATCACCGATGCCACATTCATTGTTCTCGTCATGTACATGCAGTTTAGTCGTACGTTTGATGAATTTACCATACAAAGGGTGTTTCACCTTACGTTCAATAGCAACAACAATAGATTTCTCCATTTTGTCACTTACAACACGACCTTGCAGAGTACGGATTTTATCGGTCATTACGCACCCGCCTTCTCAGTCAATAAAGTCTTAACGCGTGCGATATTACGACGCACTTGTTTCAACAGATGAGACTGTTGTAGCTGGCCACTTGCAGCCTGCATGCGCAGGTTAAATTGTTCACGCAGCAAATTCAGCAGCTCAGTGTTCAGCTCTTCAACGCTTTTTTCGCGCAGCTCTTGTGCTTTCATTACATCACCGTCTTAGTTACAAAGGTGGTCTTGATAGGCAGTTTCGCTGCTGCCAGCTTGAATGCTTCACGAGCCAGCTCTTCAGGCACACCGTCCATTTCATAAAGGACTTTACCAGGCTGGATCAAGGCAACCCAATATTCTACGTTACCTTTACCTTTACCCATACGCACTTCGAGTGGCTTTTCAGTGATAGGTTTGTCTGGGAATACACGTATCCAGATTTTACCTTGACGTTTAATTGCACGAGTCATAGCACGACGTGCCGCTTCAATCTGACGTGCCGTCAGACGGCCACGGCCCACAGCTTTCAGACCGAAAGTGCCGAAGCTAACATCCGCACCTGCTGCCAGGCCACGGTTACGGCCTTTGTGCATTTTACGGAATTTCGTACGCTTTGGTTGTAACATCAGCGACTCTCCTTACTTGCGGCCTTTACGCTGCTGCTTTTTCGGTTGTGCAGCCGGTTTTTCCGCCTGTTCAACAGCAGCCATACCACCCAAGATCTCACCTTTGAAGATCCATACCTTAACGCCGAGTACACCATAAGTGGTGTGCGCTTCTGAAGTGTTGTAGTCGATATCTGCACGCAGTGTGTGCAACGGTACACGACCTTCACGATACCATTCAGTACGCGCGATTTCAGCACCGCCTAAACGGCCACTGACTTCCACTTTAATGCCTTTAGCGCCCAAACGCATCGCATTCTGGACTGCACGCTTCATAGCGCGACGGAACATAACACGACGTTCTAGCTGTGAAGTAATACTATCAGCAACCAGTTTCGCGTCCAGTTCAGGCTTACGCACTTCAGAGATATTAATTTGCGCAGGAACACCAGCGATTTCCGCTACAGTTTTACGCAGTTTTTCTACGTCTTCACCTTTCTTACCGATTACGATACCTGGGCGAGCAGTGTGAATAGTTACACGGATACTTTTAGCAGGACGTTCAATAACAATGCGTGAAATAGACGCTTTTGCCAGTTCTTTATTCAAGTACTGGCGAACTTTAAAATCGCTGTCTAGGTTGTCAGCGAATTCTTTAGTATTCGCATACCAAGTAGAGTTCCAAGGTTTGACAATACCCAGGCGAATACCATTAGGATGTACTTTCTGACCCATTGCTAGTCTCCAGAGTCTCAGCGATCGGACACAACCACAGTAATGTGGCTGCTGCGCTTCAGGATGCGATCTGCACGACCTTTTGCACGAGGCATAATACGCTTCATGGTCGGGCCTTCATCTACGAAAATCTTCGTGACCTTCAGATCATCAATGTCAGCACCATCGTTGTGTTCTGCATTAGCAATAGCAGACTCAAGTACTTTCTTCACTAAACCAGCAGCTTTCTTATTGGTATAGGTCAGAGTTTCCAGAGCTTGCGACACTTTCTTACCGCGAATCAGGTCAGCTACAAGGCGAACCTTCTGAGCAGAAGAACGAGCGTGGCGATGTTTAGCGATAGTTTCCATCTCTTCCTCCTACCTTAGCGCTTTTTAGCCTTTTTATCGGCCGCATGGCCGCGATAAGTACGGGTCGGCGCGAATTCACCTAGTTTATGACCAACCATTTCGTCGGAAACAAAAACTGGTACATGCTGACGACCATTATGGACAGCGATGGTCAAACCGATCATGTTAGGAAAGATCGTTGAACGACGGGACCAAGTCTTGATAGGCTTTTTGTCTCCGCTTTCCACCGCTTTCTCTACCTTCTTCAGCAAGTGCAGGTCGATAAATGGACCTTTCTTGAGAGAACGTGGCATGGTTTATCCTCTAATTATTTTTTAGTACGGCGACGTACGATGAACTGATCAGTACGTTTATTACTACGGGTCTTCTTACCTTTAGTTTGAACACCCCAAGGAGTTACAGGATGTTTACCAAAGTTGCGACCTTCACCACCACCATGTGGGTGATCTACTGGGTTCATCGCCGTACCACGAACGGTAGGACGAATGCCGCGCCAGCGACTTGCACCAGCTTTACCCAGAACGCGTAGCATGTGTTCTGCATTACCAACTTCACCTAAAGTGGCGCGGCAATCAGACAGAACTTTACGCATTTCACCAGAACGCAGACGCAAAGTTACATAAGAACCGTCACGGGCAACGATCTGAACGTATGCACCAGCGGAGCGAGCCAACTGACCACCTTTACCCGGCTTCATTTCTACATTATGTACGGTAGAACCAACAGGGATATTGCGCATTGGCAACGCGTTACCAGTTTTGATAGCTGCGTCAGCACCAGATTGGATCTGATCACCAGCTTTCAGACCCTTAGGTGCAAGGATATAACGACGTTCACCATCTTTATACAGAACCAGGGCGATATTCGCTGAACGGTTTGGATCATATTCCAAACGCTCAACTACAGCAGGGATACCATCTTTATTACGTTTAAAGTCAATCAAACGATAGTGCTGCTTGTGGCCACCACCAATGTGACGAGTGGTAATACGGCCATTGTTGTTACGACCACCGGTTTTGCTGCTTTTTTCCAGCAATGGAGCATAAGGCTTACCCTTATGCAGCTCAGGGTTAACCACTTTAACAACGTGGCGACGGCCCGGAGACGTAGGTTTACATTTAACAATTGCCATTGTTCTTTACTCCTCCGACTTACTCTGCACCACCGATGAAGTCCATATTCTGGCCTTCCTTCAGTGTAACGTAAGCTTTTTTCCAGTCGCTACGACGACCAATACGCTGACCGTGACGTTTAGTTTTGCCTTTAACCAGCAAAGTGTTAACACCTTCAACTTCGACTTCAAACAGTTTCTGTACAGCAGCTTTGATTTCTGCTTTAGTCGCATCTTTCGCAACTTTGAGAACGATGGTGTTGCTCTTTTCCATCGCAGTAGAAGCTTTTTCAGATACGTGCGGCGCGCGCAGTACTTTCAGCAGACGTTCTTCACGGATCATGCCAGCATCTCCTCAACTTGCTTCACAGCATCAGCAGTCATAACCACTTTATCGAAGGCGATTAAGCTAACTGGATCAATACCAGCTACATCACGAACATCAACCTTGTACAGGTTGCGAGCTGCTAAGAATAAATTCTCATCAACTTCATGAGTGATAATCAGCACATCTTCCAGAGCCATCTCTTTCAGTTTCTGAACCAGAAGCTTGGTTTTAGGCGCTTCTACAGAAAACTTCTCGACAACGATCAAACGATCTTGACGTACCAGTTCAGACAGGATGCTTTTTAAAGCACCACGGTACATTTTCTTATTAACTTTTTGACTGTGGTCCTGTGGCTTAGCTGCAAAAGTTACACCACCAGAGCGCCAAATTGGGCTCTTAATAGAACCAGAACGTGCACGGCCAGTGCCTTTCTGACGCCATGGTTTCTTACCTGAACCAGAAACTTCAGCACGGGTTTTCTGAGCACGAGTACCTTGACGTGCACCAGCTGCGTAAGCAACAACTACTTGATGCACAAGCGCTTCATTGAAATCACGCCCGAAGGTAGTTTCGGAAACAGTCAGCGCGCCTTGCGCGTCTTTCATTACCAATTCCATTCCTATCTCCTCGACGTTACGCCTTGACAGCCGGTTTTACGATCAGGTTGCCGCCAGTCGCACCTGGAACAGCACCTTTGACCAGCAGCAGGTTGCGCTCAGCGTCAACACGTACTACATCCAGGCTTTGAACAGTTACACGTTCATTACCCAGTTGGCCTGCCATTTTCTTGCCTTTAAATACCTTGCCCGGAGTTTGGTTCTGACCAATAGAACCCGGAACACGATGAGACAAAGAGTTACCGTGGCTAGCATCTTGGGTACGGAAGTTCCAGCGCTTAACAGTACCAGCAAAACCTTTACCTTTAGATGTACCAGTAACGTCGACTTTCTTAACGTCAGCGAAAATCTCAACGCTAATGCTTTGACCTACAGCATATTCTTCGCCTTCAGACAGGCGGAATTCACGCAGGATACGGCCAGCTTCAACGCCAGCTTTAGCGAAATGACCTGCTTCAGGTTTGTTTATACGGTTAGCTTTTTTGCTACCAGTAGTAACCTGAATTGCACGATAACCATCGCTATCCAGATCTTTAACCTGAGTAACGCGGTTATCTTCAATTTCGATAACAGTTACAGGGATAGAAACGCCATCTTCAGTGAAGATACGAGTCATACCCACTTTTTTACCGACTAAACCAATCATTGTTTCAACCTCTCAATCGTTCAATGACCTGATTAACCCAGGCTGATCTGCACGTCTACACCGGCAGCCAGATCCAGACGCATCAGAGCATCAACGGTTTTCTCGGTTGGCTCAACGATGTCAACCAGACGCTTATGAGTGCGAATTTCGTACTGATCACGCGCATCTTTATTAACATGCGGAGAAATCAGAACGGTAAAACGCTCTTTACGAGTCGGTAGCGGGATCGGACCACGAACCTGCGCACCAGTACGCTTAGCGGTTTCGACAATTTCCGCAGTTGATTGATCGATCAAACGATGATCAAATGCTTTCAGGCGAATACGGATTCTTTGGTTCTGCATGAGACCAGAGCTCCAACTATTTTATAAACGTAAATAATTACTCCTCGTACCCATTTCGATTGACGGGAGAGTGTAATCGTTCAATATGTAACCCCCATATCGGGAGTATTTTAAATGGCAGCAAAGCAATACTGCACATTCACTGGTTTCAAACCAGACTTACGCATAAGTAAGACCGCGTATTATACGCAAATCAATTAACAAAGCAAGATACAGATGAAGATTTGTCCGGAATAGAATCAAAGGAGCGTGGAACAAGATGCCCTAACTTGGCAGATAGGGCATTTTTTCGTACCTATTCTCCTTCAAGGATCTGTGCTTGGGTATAATTTTGAATCCCCATACGTTCAATTAATTCAAATTGAGTTTCCAACCAATCAATGTGTTCTTCTTCTTCATCTAGGATATCTATGATCAAATCACGGCTAACATAGTCATGAATCGAATCAGCATAAGCAATTGCTTCTTTCAAATCTCTAGCTCCCTGCAATTCGAGCTGTAAGTCAGATTTGAGCATTTCTTCGATGTCTTCTCCGATGTTAAGTTTTCCTAGATCCTGCAAATTAGGAATTCCTTCAAGAAAAAGAATACGTTCAATGTACCTATCGGCATGCTTCATTTCATCGATAGATTCATGATATTCCTTATCATTCAGGCGGGTAAGGCCCCAGTTTTTGAACATCCGGGCGTGTAGAAAATATTGATTAATTGCAACAAGCTCATTTCCAAGAAGTTTGTTCAAATGAGCAATCATTTTTTTATCACCTTTCATAGTTTACTCCTCCGCTTCCAGTACTTAAAGTGTAGTACCTATTCAGCAGAGTAGTAGTAAACTCATCTCTTTTTTGTCAAGCAACGTTATCTATCTTAGGCAGCTGTGCAATTTCCTCATTAATTAGCTCTCGGGCTTGGCGTATGCATTTGCCACAATCACGGCCTACAGGCACAATACGTTTTAGTTCTCTAATAGAGTGAATATGATGTTGACGCACCGCGTTACGTATTGTTTTGTCACTCACCGCATTACATAGGCAGACATACATAAATAACACTCTCTGGTACACATTATAGCGCATATTAAATAATAATGAGTCTCATTTCAATAATCATTCTCATTTTAATTTCCTGATTCAGGTTCTTCCAAATATCCTTTAGCTTTGTCAAATAGAAGCAGTTCTCTCATTTCTATAACACTTTGGCTAGAAAAGCTTTTATCCTTATCGGGAACTTTATTAAACTTATTCCATCCTAAAACTACTTCCTACATCAGTAACTCTTTTCGTTAGGGCATACCAACAGATGCAGAACAAGTATGAGTCAGACATTACTACCTGTATGTAAAAGAAAAGATGATTCATCTAAGTTTGAAGACAAATGCTTATTCGGAAAAATCACGGGCTGAGGATTGATTATCGCTAACGCATTCTATAGATGAATGATGAATATATGCTCTAAGAATATCCTAGCAAAACAACCAGATAACGATAACGCCACTGGGAACAAACAAGCCAAAATCAAAAATTTAAGACACTAAGAAATAACCAAATGAGATGGTTCATACAGAGAGTTTAAGGAAAGGTAATACCAATTAAAACACTAACTAACAGACACCTAGTGTAGCACAACCAGATGTCTGTTCTAAAATAAGCCAGAATGCAAACCTGTCCTAAAGTTAGGTAGTTAATTATTAGCTACATTAAGCAATAATTTTAGCAACAACACCAGCACCTACAGTACGACCACCTTCACGGATAGCGAAACGCAGACCCTGGTCCATTGCGATTGGCGCAATCAGGGTCACTTTCATCTGAATGTTATCACCTGGCATCACCATTTCCACGCCTTCTGGCAGCTCGATTGTGCCGGTCACGTCAGTTGTACGGAAGTAGAACTGTGGACGGTAGCCTTTGAAGAATGGCGTATGACGGCCGCCTTCGTCTTTGCTCAGAATATAAACTTCTGATTCGAAAGTGGTGTGTGGCTTGATTGAACCGGGTTTTGCCAGTACCTGAC
>NZ_RCWB01000051.1 GCF_018448885.1 Photorhabdus caribbeanensis | reverse complement strand
TAAAGCCTCTATTGGTTTACTGTTTGATTCTTCATTGACCGGTGTCAGCCTGTTCCTGAATGCATTCACCCTGTCCGATGTGATCATGCAGACAGAATATGCCCGCAACAACCCGTTACAACCCGGATCTTCCTATATGAATCTGCTGCGCTTTAGTACTGCGGTGATTGGTATGAGTGCCGATTTGACTTCTATTGGTTTGACGCTGGCAAGTAAGGTGAATTCCCCCATAGTGAAAGCGCTGATGAGCGGGACAAAAGTGCCAGCTATCAATGCGTCGGCGGTCAGTCAGTTCTCCCGTGTTGCCGGTAGTGTGGCAGGATATTTAGGAGCAATTATCTCATTCTATGATGCAAATAACGCTTTCAACGTGGGTAATAAAGTGGAGGGTTATGGCTTGGTAGCAATAGGAACAGGCTCCACCATTTTAACAACTGCAATCTGGATCGGAGCGGCGGTAGGCTCCTTCCTGACTGCGGGTGTACCTACTGCGATAGTCGTCGGGGCTAGTTTGCTTATCGGTGGCAGTATTGTACAAGCTAGCAGTGCCTGGTCAGATTTGGAGAAAGTGCTGAATAACTGTTTCTGGGGAGCAGGGGACGAATATGCTTTCTGGGGAGAAAATGGGAGACCTAAAATTTCCAAACAATTAGAAGTTGCTCGTGAAATGGATCATCTTACCAAAGATCACTTTCTTATAGAAAACCAAGAATTTTTAAATCTCTTTATCCAGCCACAACTGAAAATACATCAAGGCTTTGGCGTCACCACCTATTGTTTTACTCTACCTGCTTTTCAGATGAATCTCTCAAATATTCGAGGGATCTTTGTGACTTCACCCAAAACCTCTTATTGGGGAGAAAAAGTCGATTATATTGAGATTAACCGCCGCAAATATACTCCCGATGCTTTTCGCAATGCCAAATTCAAGGAAGCTCAGGGACAGGGAAAACTTACCCTAAATGGCGATACTGCAACACTAGAGATAGTAGTCCCTGAAACTATAGGAGTTTATTCACACATTAGTGAATTGTACTGGTATTATGAGCAATCGGAAGAGATTCTCTCCCCTCTACGCTATTTCTGGGGAGAAAAACCGACAACAGAAAATACCATTAAAGGCAGTTTTGACGGGGAACACATACTATGAAACAGAGATTAAAAAATTTACTCAAGAAATGGTTTCCCACTATCCATCCATTGCCAGCCAAACGGCTGGCCAGCTGGGAAAAAGAAATTCTGGCGGCACCACCAGATATGAAGGATGCAGAAACTATTAAGCACGTGGAGATATTGGACTACCTTGATAATAAAGAATGTCATATTCGTAATACTCAACGCCGCGCCCGGAGTATTGCTTTAATTCCGGTTACACTGGGGATTATTAGTAGCCTAGTGTTAAACATTAACGATTTTATGGAATCAAGAAAAAAAAGCGAAGATAACCTCTATCGTTGGATAGAATTAGTGAAAAAGAAATATGGAGAGGAATTTTATCTACGCAATGATTTACCCGATTATATGGAAGATGCCCGTTATATTGGCAACGACAAAGAGATCTCTCTAAGAAAATACCTGCATTACCGATATACCTATTATGAAAATAGTAGTTATCTTTTCAAGGTCGATATAGGTTTTCTGTTACTCTATCTGCTGATTATCCCACCTTTTGTATGGGCTATGTTTTTTTCACGGCGACAAGCACCATTAATTATCGACCGTGAACGGCAGATTTTCTACACCTGGTATAAAGGCAAAGCCTATGCCGCTCGTTATCCACAAGTAGGCATGGCAGAAAAAACTAATATTATGTTCCTCAAGGTCTACGGCCTGGACGAGAACAATCAACTTATCGGGCGTGGTTTTATCCCTAACGTCAGCAGTTATTCTTTTGCTTTTTTAAGCAGTGGCAATGATAAAGGTTTGGCGCTGACTTTTATGGTGAAATTCTTATTAAACGGCAAAGAAGCAGTCAGTAAGGTGGATTATAAACGCCGTGAGCCGCTTATCTGGTGGAGTAAAGATAAAAAACCCGCCGATTTAGACGCTCAAATTCCGTTGATTCTGGCAGAATTGGATCGCTTAGGTCCCCCTGATGAAGATCTTTCCGAATGAAGCAACGATTAAGAAATTTACTCAAAAAATGGTTTCCCACTATCCATCCACTGCCAGCCCAACGGCTGGCCCGCTGGGAAAAAGAAATTCTGGCGGCACCACCAGATATTAAGGATGCAGAAACCATCAAGCATGTGGAAATATTAGACTACCTTGATGATAAGGAGTGTCATATTCGTAATACTCAACGCCGCGCCCGGAGTATTACCCTAATCCCGGTTACATTAGGGATCATTAGTAGTCTTATTCTAAATATTAACGAATTTATCAAAGAACGGAAAATTGATGAAAAAGCTATTCATCGATGGGTTGGCTACGCAAAAAAAGACTATGGCGAAAAATTTTATCTACGTAATGATCTACCTGCTGATATGGAAGATGTTCGTTATATTGGTAATGATAAAGAAATTCCACTAAAAAAATATTTATATTATCGTTATACCTTTTACCCAAGTAGCACTCGACTTCTCATTATTGATATAAGCTTCCTTTTGCTCTATCTGATAATTATTCCCCCTTTTGTCTGGGGGGTGTTTTTTTCACGGCGACAAGCACCATTAATTATCGACCGTGAACGACAAATTTTTTACACCTGGTATAAAGGCAAAGCCTATGCCGCTCGTTATCCACAAGTAGGCATGGGGGAAAAAACTAATATTATGTTCCTCAAAGTCTACGGCCTGGACGAGAACAATCAACTTATCGGGCGTGGTTTTATCCCTAACGTCAGCAGTTATTCTTTTGCCTTCTTAAGTAGTGGCAATGATAAAGGTTTGGCGCTGGCTTTTATGGTGAAATTCTTATTAAACGGCAAAGAGGCAGTCAGTAAGGTCGATTATAAACGCCGTGAGCCGCTTATTTGGTGGAGTAAAGATAAAAGACCCGCCGATTTAGAAGCCCAAATTCCCCTAATTCTAGCCGAATTGGATCGCTTAGGTCCCCCTGATGAAGATCTTTCCGAATGAAGCAACGATTAAAACATTTACTCAAAAAATGGTTTTTTACTATTCATCCCTTGCCAGCCCAACGACTAGCCAGATGGGAAAAAGAAATTTTGGCAGCACCACCAGATATTAAGGATGCAGAAACCATCAAACATGTGGAAATACTGGATCGCCTTAATGATAAGGAGTGCTGGGTTAGAAATCCCCAGCGCCGTTTCAGGAGTATTAACTTGATCCCAGTAACTCTGGGAATTATTAGTAGTCTGGTGTTAAATGTTAACGATTTTATTGAAACATGGAGGGCAGCAGAAAAGAATCTGCTTTGGTCTGTTAATGATGCAAAAAAAGATTATAGTGAGAAATTTTATTTGGATCCTGCTTTACCAGATTTTCTTAAAAAGTATGAATATATTGCTCATGATAAAGAAATTTCCTTGAGAAAATACCTGTATTATCGCTATAATCATTATAGATATAGCAATAATATTTTAATAACTGATATGGCATTTTTATTGCTTTACCTACTGATTATTCCACCCTTTGTATATTGTATATTTTTTTGGCAGAGTCAGGCACCATTAATTATCGACCGTGAACGACAGATTTTCTACACCTGGCATAAAGGTAAAGCCTATGCTGCCCGTTATCCACAATTAGGTATGCTGGAAAAAACCAATATTCTGTATCTCAAAGTCTACGGACTGGATGAAAATAATAACCTTATAGAACGTGTCTTTATCCCTAATGTCAGCAGTTATACTTTTGCTTTCTTAAGTAGTGGCAATGATAAAGCTCTGGCAGTCGCCTTTATGGTGAAGTTTTTATTAAACGGCAAAGAAGCGGTCAGTAAGGTGGATTATAAACGCCGTGAGCCGCTTATTTGGTGGAGTAAAGATAAAAGACCCGCCGATTTAGAAGCTCAAATTCCGTTGATTTTGGCAGAATTGGATCGCTTAGGTCCCCCTGATGAAGATCTTTCCGAATGAAACAACGATTGAAAAATCTACTCAAAAAATGGTTTCCCACTATTCATCCCTTGCCAGCCCAACGGCTGGCACTCTGGGAAAAAGAGATTCTGGCGGCACCACCGGATATCAAGAGTGAGGAAACCATTAAGCACGTGGAAATACTGGATCGCCTTAACAATAAGGAATGCTGGGTTAGAAATCCCCAGCGTCGCTTCCGAAGTATTACCTTAATCCCGGTAACACTAGGATTAATTACTAGTCTGTTATTAACAGTGAATGATTTTATAGAAGAGCGAAAAAGTGCTGAATCTAATCTTCGTGATTGGATAGAGTTGGTAAAGGGAAAATATGGCGAAGAGTTTTATTTTCGCAATGATTTGCCCAATTATATGGAAGATGCTCGTTATATTGGTAACGATAAAGAAATCTCTCTGAGAAAATATCTGCATTATCGCTATAATTATTATAAATATAGTAATGATATTTTTTTAACTGATATGGCATTTTTGCTACTTTACCTACTGATTATTCCACCTTTTGTTTGGGGTGTGTTTTTTTCTCTCCGACAAGCACCATTAATTATCGATCGCGAACGGCAGATCTTTTATACCTGGTATAAAGGTAAAGCCTATGCTGCTCGCTATCCACAAGTAGGCATGGCAGAAAAAACTAATATTCTGTTCCTCAAAGTTTACGGCCTAGACGAGAACAATCAACTTATCGGGCGTGGTTTTATCCCTAACGTCAACAGTTATTCTTTTGCTTTTTTAAGCAATAGCAATGATAAAGTTTTGGCGCTGGCTTTTATGGTGAAATTTTTATTAAACGGCAAAGAGGCAGTCAGTAAGGTGGATTATAAACGTCGTGAGCCGCTTATCTGGTGGAGTAAAGATAAAAGACCTGCCGATTTAGAGGCTCAAATTCCATTGATTTTGGCTGAATTGGATCGCTTAGGTCCCCCTGATGAAGATTTTTCCGAATGAAAATTAGCGTTAGAAAGTAATTTCCTACTATTCATCTTATGCCAGCCCAACGGCTGGCATGTTGGAGAAAAGAAATTGTGATTGTATCGCTGGATATCAGGAATGAAGAAATCATTAAATATGCGAAAGCACCGTATTACCTGAATGATTTTTTGCTATCTGCATCCACGACTTATTTCTTAAGTATAATATGCAACAATAATGCTTATTGAGGTGGATAGTAAAAATCCTTATTTTCTGCTTTTTCCATCATATAGGGATAAAATTGCCAGAATAGTGTTTCAAAATCAGCGTAATGTTGTTCTATATCCTGAAATGATCCAGATAAAGCCGATAATTTGGGATGCCTTCGGGCCATGCCTGTTAATACATCTGCGATAAATGCAAGATCTGCATAGCGGATTAGCCAGTTTTGCGGCCATAGAAATTCATTCAGCTCCTGAAATTTTTCGGGAGTGTAATAAAGATGAGGTTCAATCTGGTTGCGAACATGGTGAATAAATGCCGGTAGTGAGTAAGTGGGAACTAGTTTATCCCAATACAAGGAGAGGAAATGATCCCAGATAATATCCAAAGTAATCGGCGCAACCCGTCGATATGGAGCACTGAACAAGTGACGGGCTTGAATAACCAATGGATGGGTATCTGTTAATACGTCGACACGCCGATGCATACGAATACCGGCAACCACATCAGCGCTGTATTGTCCCTCTGGATTACCGCGCACAAAATCTGCCATCAGATTCCCTAGTAAGGAGCTGTCAGCCAGAGTAGCTAAATGAAGGTGAGCGAGAAAATTCATTCGGTGATTATAATATAAATCCGTGAAGTTATGTGCTTATTTGTTGCACCCTTAAAGCTGCGGCACTAGACTAGTCCGCCTGTTTTTCTGAATGATTAAATATAATGCGTGTCTCCGATTTTACTTTTGAACTTCCTGACGAAATGATTGCTCATTACCCTCAACCACAACGTAGTGGCTGCCGTTTGCTCTCGCTTGATGGTGAAACGGGGGCATTAACGCATGGTGTTTTTACGGATGTTCTCGATAAGTTGAATGCCGGAGATTTACTGGTTTTCAATAATACTCGTGTCATACCTGCGCGTATTTTCGGCCGAAAAGCTACCGGCGGTAAGCTGGAAGTGCTGGTTGAACGGGTGTTGGATGATAAGCGGGTACTTGCACATGTGCGTGCTTCCAAAGCGCCAAAAGAGGGGACTGAACTGTTGTTGGGGGACAATGAAAGTCTTAAAGCAACCATGTTGGCCCGCCATGATAGCCTGTTCGAAATACGTTTTGATGATGAGCGCGATGTGTTGTCCATTTTGGATGACATCGGTCATATGCCTTTGCCGCCTTATATTAATCGTCCTGATGAAGAGGCAGACCGTGAGTTGTATCAAACTGTATACAGTGAGCGACCCGGAGCGGTAGCTGCGCCAACTGCTGGTCTTCATTTTGATGAACCATTGTTGGAAGCGCTACGTAAAAAGGGCGTGGAGATGGTTTTTGTGACATTGCATGTTGGCGCCGGTACTTTCCAACCTGTGCGGGTGGAGACCATTGAAGACCATATCATGCATGCCGAATATGCAGAAGTGCCACAGGATGTGGTTGATGCTGTGCTGGCATGTAAGGCGCGAGGCAACAAAGTTGTTGCCGTTGGCACAACCTCAGTGCGATCGCTGGAAAGTGCGGCAAAAGCCTGTCAGGATGGGTTAATTGCGCCATTTTTTAATGATACGCAAATTTTTATCTATCCGGGTTTTGAATATCAAGTTGTGGATGCGTTGATTACTAATTTCCATTTGCCGGAATCGACACTTATCATGTTGGTTTCTGCGTTTGCGGGTTATAAAAATACGATGAATGCCTATAAAGAAGCAGTTGCGGAAAAATACCGTTTCTTTAGTTACGGTGATGCTATGTTTATTCGTCGTAATCCCTTCGCTTGCAAGGAAAAGATTTCTTAATTCAATGTAATGATTATGGCATTGATTGGTATATATTGTTGAAAATAGGGCTATGTGGATATCTCAGCTCAACGGTAAATTTCAACTTTGTCTGGTTTTAAACAACAGCATCGGACTGTTTATCTGATGCCTGGAGGTTAAGTGAAATTTGAATTACAAACTACTGACGGTCAAGCTCGTCGTGGTCGTCTGATTTTTGAGCGTGGCGTGGTAGAAACGCCAGCATTTATGCCAGTTGGGACCTATGGCACGGTAAAAGGGATGACACCAGAAGAGGTAAAAGAAACGGGGGCGCAGATCCTGCTTGGCAATACTTTCCATCTGTGGCTACGCCCAGGGCAGGAAATCATGAAACTTCATGGCGATCTGCATGGGTTTATGCAATGGCATGGTCCAATTTTGACGGATTCAGGTGGTTTTCAGGTATTCAGCCTTGGTGCAATGCGTAAAATCAAAGAGGAGGGTGTACATTTCCGTAACCCAATCAATGGTACTCCGGTCTTCCTTAGCCCAGAAAAATCGATGGAAATCCAGTATGATTTGGGTTCTGATATTGTCATGATTTTTGATGAATGTACGCCATATCCTGCTGATTGGGATTATGCGAAACGTTCGATGGAGATGTCTTTGCGTTGGGCAGCGCGTAGCCGTAAGCGTTTTGATGAATTGCAGAATAAAAACGCTTTGTTTGGTATTATTCAAGGAAGTGTTTACGAAGATTTACGTGACATCTCAGTAAAAGGTTTGGTAGAGATTGGTTTTGATGGATACGCTGTAGGCGGTCTGGCGGTAGGCGAGCCTAAAGAGGATATGCACCGTATTCTTGAACATGTTTGTCCGCAAATCCCGCAAGATAAACCGCGCTATCTGATGGGCGTGGGGAAACCAGAAGATTTGGTGGAAGGGGTTCGTCGCGGCATTGATATGTTCGATTGTGTGATGCCAACCCGAAATGCCCGTAACGGTCATCTTTTTGTGACCAATGGCGTGATTAAAATCCGTAATGCCAAACATAAAGAGGATACTTCTCCGTTGGATGAGCAGTGTGACTGTTATACTTGTCGGAATTATAGTCGGGCATATTTGCATCATCTCGACCGTTGTAACGAAATTCTCGGTGCAAGGCTGAATACTATCCATAATTTGCGGTATTATCAGCGCCTGATGGCTAAGATTCGTCAAGCTATCGAAGAAGGTAATCTTGAACGGTTTGTTGAAGATTTTTATCAACGGATTGGTAAACCCGTTCCGGCATTAAGTATTTGACTTAAGTAGTGATTGACTGGTTTCGGTGTGTATAGCATATTGCGGCTGGTTTTTGATTACTATTGAATTTGATAACAATGAGGGAAGTTTAATGAGTATTATTTCTGAAGCAGCAGCATCTGCTGGCGCACCGGCTCAGGGAAGCCCATATTCTTTGATCATCATGCTGGTTGTTTTCGGCTTGATTTTCTACTTCATGATCCTGCGTCCACAACAGAAACGTACTAAAGAACACAGAAAGCTGATGGATTCTATTTCCAAAGGTGATGAGGTGATGACCAATGGTGGTTTGATTGGTCGCGTCACTAAAGTTTCTGACACGGGTTATATCATTGTAGCGTTGAATGATACTACTGAAGTGACCATTAAACGTGATTTCGTCGCTGCCGTTTTACCGAAAGGTACAATGAAGGCTCTGTAATTTCTGATTTTCCCGAAGGGAACTGCCGTGCTAAACCGTTATCCTTTGTGGAAGTATCTGATGCTGATCGCTGCGATCCTCATCGGTTTGCTTTATGCACTTCCCAACCTTTATGGTGAGGATCCGGCTGTACAAATCACTGGCGCGCGAGGCATTGCCGCCAGTGAGCAAACGCTGGCCCAAGTCCATAATGTTTTAGAAAAAAATCAAATCGCGAGTAAATCTATTGCGCTGGAAAATGGTGCTATTCTTGCTCGTTTCAATAATTCCGATATTCAACTTCGTGCCCGTGAAGTATTGATGTCCACATTAGGCGATCAATACGTGGTGGCATTGAACCTGGCGCCAGCAACACCAACCTGGTTAAGTAAGGTTGGCGCCGAGCCAATGAAGCTGGGCCTTGATCTGCGAGGTGGGGTGCACTTCCTGATGGAAGTGGATATGGAAACCGCATTAGGCAAATTGCAAGAGCAGAATATTGATGGCTTGCGCACCGGTTTGCGTGAAAAAGGTATTCCTTATTCCACTGTGCGTAAAATTGATAATTACGGTGTAGAAATCCGCTTCCGCGATGAAAAAGCGCGGGATGAGGCGGAAAACTATCTTACTGGTCGTCACCGTGATTTAGTTTTCAGTATTGGAGCCAATAATACCCTGAAAGCGGTGATGAGTGATGAACGTCAGCGCGAAGCACGCTCTTATGCGGTGCAGCAAAACATTACCATTCTGCGTAACCGTGTTAATCAACTGGGTGTGGCCGAACCATTGGTTCAGCGGCAGGGTGCTGACCGTATTGTGGTTGAATTACCGGGTATTCAGGATACGGCTCGTGCAAAAGAGATTCTTGGCGCGACAGCCACGCTGGAATTCCGTCTGGTCAATACCAGTATTGATTCTACCGCGGCTGCATCAGGCCGTGTGCCAGGGGATTCTGAGGTGAAAAACACCCGTGATGGTAATCCGGTTGTGCTATACAAGCGTGTTATTTTGACCGGTGATCACATTACAGATTCAATCTCAGATGCCGATGAATACGGTAATCCACAGGTGAGTATTTCACTGGACAGTGCCGGTGGCACAGCGATGTCTAATTTCACTAAAGACAATGTTGGTAAGCCAATGGCAACACTGTTTGTGGAATATAAAGACGGCGGTAAGAAAGATGCTAACGGCCGGGCGGTGTTAGTTAAACATGAAGAAGTGATTAACATCGCTAATATTCAGACTCGTTTGGGGAACAGTTTCCGTATCACGGGCCTTTCCAACGCAACTGAAGCGCGTCAGTTATCCTTGCTGTTGCGTGCGGGGGCTCTAATTGCGCCGATTCAGATTGTAGAAGAGCGTACTATTGGGCCAACCCTTGGTCTGCAAAACATTGAACAAGGTTTAGAGGCTTGTCTGTGGGGCTTAATTGCTTCAATTCTGTTTATGGTGATTTATTATCGCAAATTCGGTGTGATTGCGAGCAGTGCGTTGTTGGCTAACTTGGTGCTGATTGTCGGTATCATGTCTCTGTTGCCAGGGGCGACGTTAACCATGCCGGGGATCGCTGGTATTGTGCTAACGCTGGCGGTAGCGGTTGATGCTAACGTGCTGATTAACGAGCGTATCAAAGAAGAATTGCGTAATGGCCGGACAGTACAACAAGCGATACATGAAGGTTATAAGGGGGCTTTCTCCAGTATTATTGACGCTAACCTGACCACGTTGATTACTGCGATCATTCTTTATGCTGTTGGTACCGGGTCAATTAAAGGCTTTGCGATAACAACGTCAATTGGTGTCGCGACTTCTATGTTCACCGCTATTGTAGGTACTCGCGCAATCGTCAACCTGCGCTACGGCGGTAAGCGTATTAAGAAGCTGTCAATTTAAGGAGCACGTTGTGGCACAGGATTATACTGTTGAACAATTGAACTACGGTCGTAAAGTCTATGACTTTATGCGCTGGGACAACGTTGCTTTCGGAATTTCGTTGCTGCTATTGGTAGCTTCTGTTTTTGTGATGGCAACTCGCGGGTTTAACTGGGGACTCGATTTTACCGGTGGTACGGTAATTGAAATCAAACTCAGTCAATCTGCTGATCTGGATAAGATGCGTGATAGCCTGGCAAAAGCGGGTTTTGAAGATCCGCTGTTGCAAAATTTCGGTAGTAGCCGCGATGTGATGGTGCGCATGCCACCAGTTACGGGAGCGGCTAATGAGGAACTGGGTAAAAAGGTTATTAAGGTCATTAATGACACCATTGATAAAGATGCGAGTGTCAATCGTATTGAAATTGTTGGGCCGAGTGTCGGTGCTGAACTCGCCCAAGATGGTGCAATGGCGTTGTTGGCGGCGCTTATCTGTATCTTAATTTATGTTGGCTTCCGTTTTGAATGGCGTTTGGCATTGGGGGCGGTTCTCGCGCTTGCTCATGACGTCATCATCACGCTAGGGGTTCTGTCACTGTTCCATATCGAGATTGACTTGACCATTGTGGCATCGTTGATGTCGGTTATCGGTTACTCATTGAATGACAGTATCGTGGTTTCTGATCGTATCCGTGAAAACTTCCGTAAGATCCGTCGTGGTACGTCGTATGAAATTATGAACGTCTCTCTGACGCAAACATTGAGTCGTACAATCATGACATCCGCGACTACCTTATTGGTGGTGCTGATGTTGTATATTTTCGGCGGCGCGATGTTGAAGGGTTTCTCACTAGCGATGTTAATCGGTGTTTCTATCGGTACGATATCTTCTATCTATGTCGCTTCTGCTTTGGCGTTGAAACTGGGTATGAAGCGTGAACACATGATCCAGCAAAAAGTTGAGAAGGAAGGGGCTGATCAGCCATCTTTATTGCCTTAATTATTCTCCCTTGATGCTGTGCAAACACCCTGTGAGTATCCGGCTGACAGGGTGTTTTTTATTCAGATTAAGGATAAACTGTAAATTTAGTTTGGATTAACTATCAGGAAACGATATGCATTGCCCATTTTGTGCTGCTGTTGATACCAAAGTGATAGACTCTCGTTTGGTCGGGGATGGCTCGCAGGTGCGCCGTCGGCGCCAGTGTCTTGAGTGTCATGAACGATTCACCACTTTTGAAATGGCTGAGCTGGTTATGCCTAGAGTAATAAAAAGTGACGATACCCGAGAGCCGTTCGATGAAGAAAAATTGCGCCGCGGTATGCAAAAAGCACTGGAGAAGCGACCGGTCAGTTCTGATGATGTCGAAATGGCGATTAGCTATATTAAATCTCAGTTACGTGCTACCGGTGAGCGGGAAGTTCCATCCAAAATGATTGGTAATTTGGTCATGGATGAGTTGAAGAAATTGGATAAAGTTGCTTATATCCGTTTTGCTTCTGTCTATCGCAGTTTTGAAGATATTCGTGAATTTGGCGAGGAGATTGCTAAATTACAAGGTTGAGCCAGTGAATAACGATAAAAAATATATGGCGCGCGCTTTGGAATTGGCGCGTCAAGGTCGCTTTACCACGTCACCTAATCCTAACGTCGGTTGTGTGATGGTACGTGATGGGCAGATTGTTGGGGAAGGTTTTCATTTACGTTCTGGCGAGCCGCATGCTGAGGTTCATGCTTTACGGATGGCCGGGGATAAAGCTAAGGGCGCAACTGTTTATGTCACGCTTGAGCCGTGCAGTCATCACGGTAAGACACCGCCTTGTGCTGATGCGCTGATTGCGGCTGGCGTTAGCCGTGTGGTTGCGGCGATGCAGGACCCTAATCCACAGGTGGCAGGAAGGGGGCTTTATAAGCTGCAACAGGCTGGTATTGCAGTAGAGCATGGGCTGATGATGGAGGAAGCTGAATCTCTCAACCGGGGATTTTTGAAGCGAATGCGTACCGGATTTCCGTATGTTCAGTTGAAAATGGCTTCTTCTCTTGACGGGCGAACGGCGTTGATTTCTGGCGAAAGTAAATGGATTACATCACCTCAAGCTCGCTATGATGTACAAAAATTCCGTGCTCAATGTAGCGCGATTCTGAGTTCCAGTAGCACTGTTCTAGCTGATGATCCTCACTTGACGGTTCGTTGGAGTGAATTGGATGCAGAAACTCAGGCGATTTATCCCGAGGAAAATCTTTGTCAACCAGTACGTGTTATTGTTGACAGTCAGAATCGTGTTGGTCCTCAGCATCAGGTGATGCAGCAGCCCGGTTATTGTTGGCTGGCTCGTACTAAAGCAGATGAATATGACTTATCTGAAAATGTAGAACAGATATTGTTGCCTGCTCATGGTGTTGGGGTAGATTTAGTGTCATTGATGATGCAGTTGGGGAAGCGCCAGATCAATACGGTCTGGACCGAGTGTGGGGCATCACTGGCGGGGGCATTGCTAACTTTAGGGTTGGTGGATGAACTGGTTCTTTACGTTGCGCCAAAAGTACTAGGTGATACGGCTTGTGGTTTGTTTGCTATTCCTGAACTCAAAAATTTGGCAGAGGCGCCGGAATTTGACATTTTTGATATACAGCAAGTGGGGTCTGATCTTCGTCTTCGCCTGCGACCTGTGTACTGACTGAATATGTGAGTATGGATTAAGTTGCCTGTTTTTATGCTCCGTTGCTAAATCGGCAGGCGCAGCTAACGAAAGAATATGATAGAATCCGCCCCCCTGCGGATATGAACAGATAGAAGGAAGGCTATGAACGTAATCAAAGGTGTTGTTGCAGCTCCACAAGCTCGTGTGGCGATTGCCATTGCACGTTTTAACAACTTCATTAATGACAGTCTGTTAGGTGGCGCGGTAGATGCGCTTGAGCGTATCGGTCAGGTTGCCTCAGAGAATATTACTGTTGTCTGGGTTCCTGGCGCTTACGAGTTACCATTGACAGTGAAGACATTGGTCGAAACCCGAAAATATGACGCCGTTGTCGCGCTAGGTACAGTTATCCGTGGTGGTACCGCTCATTTTGAGTACGTTGCTGGTGAATGCAGTTCTGGTCTGTCCAATGTGGCGATGTCCAGTGAAATCCCAGTGGCATTTGGTGTTCTGACTACAGAGAGCATTGAACAGGCGATTGAGCGCGCTGGAACCAAAGCGGGTAATAAAGGCGCAGAAGCCGCATTAACCGCACTGGAAATGGTCAATGTAATTAATGCCATTAAAGGCTGATTTTAGTTTTAATTAAGGGGAATCTTGTGAAACCTGCTGCTCGTCGTCGTGCTCGTGAGTGCGCTGTTCAGGCTATATATTCATGGCAATTATCTGGCAATAGCGTTGCTGATGTTGAATTACAGTTTCTGTCGGAGCAGGACGTCACTGGTGTTGACGTAACCTATTTTCGTGAATTGCTGTCAGGAGTAGCTGTGAATGCAGCTAAGCTGGATGCTTTGATGGCTCCTTATCTTTCCCGTCAGCTCGAAGAGTTAGGTCAGGTAGAAAAAGCCATTTTGCGTGTTGCTATGTTTGAACTAAGTTATCGTGATGATGTCCCTTATAAAGTGGCTATTAACGAAGCTATCGAATTGGCAAAAGTCTTCGGTGCTGAAGATAGTCACAAATTCGTGAACGGAGTACTGGATAAGTCTGGTCCGGCAGTACGCAGAAAAAGATAAGCTACTGCTTGTCAGGTTTTTCCCACCGTAGACGATGATTTGTAAGGCCGGGGTACCGGCCTTATGTTCGTGATCATCAGTAACTTTTTGGGATTCTATTATGGCATGTGGCGAATTTGACCTCATTGCACGTTATTTTGATCGCCAGGAGACTAACCGGCGTGATGTAAATTTAGGTATTGGTGATGACTGCGCACTGATGACTCTAGCTGATAAACAACAATTGGCGGTTAGTACGGATACCTTAGTTTCAGGCGTTCATTTTTTACCTGATATCTCCCCTGAAGATTTAGCTTACAAATCTCTTGCTGTGAATCTTAGTGATCTGGCTGCGGTCGGCGCTGATCCTGCCTGGCTTTCATTAGCGTTGACATTACCGGAAGTGGATGAACGCTGGCTGAGTAGTTTCAGTGACAGTCTGTTTGAGCAATTGCGTTATTACGGTATGCAGCTTATTGGTGGTGACACTACCCGCGGCCCCATGAGTCTGACGTTGACGATTCATGGTTTAGTTCCCGCAGGCAGAGCTTTACGGCGTACTGGCGCAAAAAATGGCGATTGGATTTATGTGAGTGGATCGTTGGGCGATAGTGCGGCGGGTTTGGCTCTGTTACAAAACCGTCTGCAAATTTCTGATCCGGTATCTCACAACTGGTTGGTTCAGCGTCATCTCAGGCCGCAGCCTCGTATTTTGCAAGGGCAAGCGTTACGTGGCTTGGCAACATCAGCTATTGATTTGTCTGATGGTTTGATTTCCGATTTGGGCCACATTCTGAAAGCCAGCCGATGTGGAGCCAGAATAAATCTGGATGCGATTCCTTACTCTGATGCGATGAAACAATATGTTGAACCACAACAAGCTTTGATGTGGGCTTTAAGTGGTGGGGAAGACTATGAATTATGTTTTACCGTCCCGGAGCGGAATCGTGGTGCGTTGGAAATTGCGTTGGCGCATACCGGAGCTGGTTTTAGCTGTGTTGGACAGATTATGGCGGAATCGGAGGGTGTTCGTTATTACAGCAATAATAAAGAGATTAAATTAGATCTAAAAGGGTTCGATCATTTTATTACCGAGGAAGCACATGGATAAGGCAAAGCGTCGCTTACGGATGAGTAATCCTTGGCATCTATTAGCGACAGGTTTTGGTAGTGGGCTGTCGCCGGTTGTGCCGGGGACAATGGGATCGGCGGCGGCTATTCCATTCTGGTTATTACTGGTCCGGTTTCCGGAATGGATTTGCTGGTTGGTTATTATTGTCGGGGTGCTTTTCGGCATAATGATTTGTCAGCGTACTTCTGATGATATGAAGGTTCATGACCACGGCAGTATTGTCTGGGATGAATTTATCGGTATGTGGATCACATTGATGGCAATCCCTGTGGTTAACTGGCAGTGGATTTTGACCGGTTTTATGGTGTTCCGCATTCTGGATATGTGGAAACCGTGGCCAATTCGCTGGTTTGATCGCTATGTTCATGGCGGATTAGGCATCATGTTGGATGATATTATCGCCGGTGTATTTTCTTTCGTGATTGTTTGGTTACTGGCGTTTTATCAGATTTTGACTTTTTGAGGTGTGGTGTAGATGGAAAGTCTAATGAAATTACTACAATTCCCGAACCCCTGAACAGGTTGCCACTGAAAGGTAATATCGTTGCTTTTTGCTTTATACTTCAGCATTTTCTTCTCTGGGCTAAGATTGCCTAATATCAAAATTAGGACTACGATAGTACTACAAAAATCAGCATGTACGAGGTATTAAATGGGTACTGAAACTTATGTTCGCACACGTATAGATCCTGCAATTAAGCAAGAGGCAACCGATGTTTTAGCTGCTATTGGGATTAAAATGTCTGACTTTCTACGCATTGCTGTAACGATGGTGGCCAAAGAAAAGGCGCTACCTTTCGAGATTAAGAAAATCCCTAACAGAGTTACTGTTGAGGCTATGAATGAGGCGAGAAGCTCAATGAATGCACGTTTTAACGATGCGGATGATTTAATTCATGACATTGAAAAAGACTGCGGCAAGTAAGCGCGCTAGCTTTCCGCGTCGCTCAGACTATACAAAACAGTTCGGTAAAGATTGGCAACGATTGAGCCGTTCTGGGCGCTATGACATGAACTGATTAAAATCTGTTGTAATGCTCCTCATTGCTAATGATTCACCTCTAGGAGCTGAATATAAAGATCATGAGTTAGTCGGAGATTGGGCTGGATTTAGAGAGTGTCATATTGGGGGGGATTTTCTTTTAATTTATCTTCTGGACGAACAGAAAAATGCAATAGAGTTTGTCAGAACCGGTACACATGCGGAATTGTTCGAGTGATAAAGGAATTTAGTGGAAGTTTTGAGTGACACAATGACGCAGGTTTTCAAGGAATTAGAAGCTTAGAGGGATGAAAGAAGTATTGGTTTATAGGGAGTGTTAGAAATTTTTGGCAAAAATCATCGACGCAGCAGTAAAGTTTTTCTAAATTACCCCGAATTCTGTTTAAGCCATCACTGGAAAATCGTCTTCTGAGTAGAAAATTTTCAGTGATGGTTTTTTTAATTTAAGGCAGTAAGCAATCACACCACCTAAAACGGTCAACAGAAATCCCGTTATACTTCGGTGGCGCGAATGCTCTATTTGAGAAATATTCTTTAATTGATCATTGATGGTTTCTATGATGAAACGCTTTGATAACATGATTTTATCCCACTCTGCCAGCATACGCGCTTTCATGTTACGACGTTTCTTCGTGATGAAAGTGACACCCGTTTGGGCTAAATCGTCTGCCAGTTCCTGGCTGAGATAACCTTTATCTCCATAGAGAGAACCCATTAATTCGCGAACCGGTTCCCGATCATCCTCATTACCCGCAGTCACTTTCAGCGCCAGAATTTCGCCCAGAGGGTTAACAACCAAGTGTAACTTGAAGCCGTAAAACCATCCCATCGAGGTTTTTCCTCGTTTTGCGATCCCCTCAAAAACCTGATGACGGGGAATGCGGATGTTATGACAAATACCCAAACTGGTGGAATCAATAAAAGCAATGCCAGTCGGTTTCCCTTTTAATTGAGTCAGATAACTGCACAGTGGTGCCAAAACGGAAGGCGCGACACGAATAAAACGGGTATAACTGAGCAAGGTGGGAAAATCATTGTGGTGATATTTCCAAATATGCTCCAGATAAAAATGTTTAAAATCACGGTAATGTGATAGATGAAAGAGGATCAGGATAGTCATGATTTCACTGGGAGACATGCGACCTTGGCGGCGACGTAGACGGTATCCGTTATCAAGGCAAAACTGTGTCCACTGAGGGATGAAAAAACGGCAAAAATCGTCGACATCGCAGAAAATTTCCACTAACTTATCCCTAGCCTGTTCCTCCCCGGAGCTGTTTTCGGCGTTCACCAAAATTTTGCTCCCGGAACAGGCTTCTCGTCAATTTCTTATCCAGAACTCAGGTTAAATATGACATAGGTGTTTCCCTGTCGCTTAACAGAGATATCTGGTAGTAGCTGTAATTTATTGTGATTGGTTGGCTTCGTTCATTTAAAGCTTTCCCGCAGTGACTAGAGCTGCATGTATTGTTTTGAATGGTAACAGCAAAGATAGATGGGCATCTAATAGCGGAATAGCACCATAGCTGGCGTACCACTCGGCAACACGCTCATTCTTGGCATCAATTAGCAATGCAACCCCGCCAGCCTGCACGGCCACCAATAAACAGCGCCGACCAGCGGCTAGCAACAACTGGCCACCGAGTCCTTGACTCTGTACTGAAAGATCTACAGCCAGACGGCCAAGCCGAAATACTGGCACTTCATGTCGAGCCAGACCACGTTTAATCACTTCCGGTGCACGTTCATAAGCAATAGAAGCGGGACTTAGACTGTAGTAACCCAATACCGTCCCATTGCTCTCGCTAACCGCAAGGTAGGTTTTTGCCCCACCTTTCTCATGGCTCTGCCTTGCATGGCGATGTAAAAACTGATTCAACGCCTCATCACCACAGTCAAAAGCACCGCGATCATGATGTTTGCCTATAGGCTCTTCGTGCCAGATTGGTAGCATCATGATTGTTTCGGCAAGGCAAATGCTGCGGCCAACAATTTATCATTCGGTGCCGGTGGGTTATCCAAAAGATCCAGAACATGCAAACTATCTCTTTCGGTCAGCTCCAGTCGTTCGTTCTCGTCGATAATCTTCCGTGCTGCTGACATCACATTGCGGAGCACGAACTCAGTCAAGTTGGTATGTTGTAAAGCGGCTGCACGCATCAACAGCGACTTTTCTTCTGAGGCAATACGTAGCGACATTCGGTCATTAGTTTCTACTGGGATCTGAGGCATTGTTACGTCCTCCTATTTATACGTATTAAAATTGTACACTAAGGTGTGCCTATTAGCAAAATGTACACAATGAAAGCGTACGCGTACCGTATCAAATACAAACGTTTTTGGCACGGCAGTGACCTCTATCGATTTTGTCATTTTCAGAAGACGACTGCGCTGGATTACTGGGTTTGTGTAGAGTCTTTGGTAGGCATCGTTACTTGATTCTGAAAATAGTGCCTTTTTATAGAGAAGAATGCGGAAAATACATATCATCTAACTTGAGGCACTTCCTGCTATAATCCTAAACTGAGGATAATAGAATAAATATCCTATTATCCCTATACACTCAGGAAAATAGCCTTTTATTGATGCTATTCTGAATACCTACGGCATCAAGCCCTAAATCCGCTCTGATTTCTTCCTGGCTACCTTGTGGCACAAATTGGTCAGGCAAGCCAATATTCAGAATTTGTACCAGGCGGCCTTCCTGCATTAGTAATTCATTAACGCCACTTCCAGCACCGCCCATAATGGCATTTTCTTCCAGAGTAACCAATAAATTATGGTTATCAGCCATTTCTAATATCAATTCTTTATCCAGTGGTTTGACAAAACGCATATCAACAACAGTCGCATCCAGTGATTCTGCTGCTGTTATTGCATCGGGTAACAGAGTACCAAAGTTCAGGATCGCTACCTTCTTACCCCGGCGGCGAATAATGCCTTTACCAATTGGTAATTGTTCAAATGGTTGATGTTCTACCCCCGTTCCGGTTCCTCGTGGATAGCGCACGGCTACAGGACCTTGCTGATAATGATAGCCAGTATGCAGCATCTGTCGGCATTCGTTCTCATCACTTGGCGCCATAATTACCATGTTAGGGATGCAACGAAGGAATGAAAGATCAAAGGCACCCTGATGTGTCTGACCATCAGCACCTACGATACCGCCGCGATCTATTGCAAATAGCACAGGTAGATTCTGAATGGCGATATCATGGATAACCTGGTCATAAGCACGTTGGAGGAATGTCGAATAGATTGCAACGATTGGCCTGTAACCACCAATTGCCAAACCTGCGGCAAAAGTCACGGCATGTTGTTCTGCAATGGCGACATCGAAATATTGATCAGGATATTCGCGGGAAAAACGCACCATACCAGAGCCTTCACGCATGGCAGGCGTGATCGCCATCAGTTTTTTGTCGTTAGCGGCCTCTTCGCATAACCAGTCTCCAAAGATTTTGGAGAAAGTAGGGCGGTTGTCTGAGCTTTTAGGTAATGCGCCAGTGGTCGGATCAAATTTAGGCACCGCATGCCAACTGATAGGATCTTTTTCGGCGGGGGCATAACCACGACCCTTTTTGGTCATGATGTGTAATAGTTGCGGCCCTTTCAACTCACGCATATTTTTCAGCGTTTGGATCAATGTCAGTACATCATGTCCGTCGATGGGGCCAATATAATTAAAGCCTAATTCTTCAAACAGAGTGCCGGGAACAACCATGCCTTTGATATGTTCTTCAGTTTTTTTCAGGAGTTCTTTAATCGGTGGTAGATTGGAAAAGACTTTTTTCCCGCCTTCCCGCAAAGTGGTGTAAAGTTTGCCGGATAAAAGTTGAGCCAGATGGTTATTTAACGCACCAACGTTCTCTGAGATAGACATTTCGTTGTCGTTAAGAATGACTAACATATCCGGGTCGATATCCCCGGCATGGTTCATCGCTTCAAAAGCCATACCCGCTGTTATTGCGCCATCACCGATAACACAAACTGTACGGCGGCCTTTGCCTTCGCGTTGAGCGGCAATTGCCATACCTAATCCGGCGCTGATGGAGGTTGATGAGTGACCAACACATAAGGTGTCGTATTCACTTTCATCTCGCCAAGGGAAAGGGTGAAGCCCATTTTTTTGACGAATCGTATCAATACGATCTCGGCGCCCTGTCAGGATTTTGTGAGGATAAGCCTGATGGCCGACGTCCCATACCAATTTGTCGAAAGGCGTTTTATAGACATAGTGCAACGCCACAGTCAGCTCAACGGTGCCAAGACCGGAGGCAAAATGACCACTAGAGCGACTGACACTGTTTAGCAGGAATTGCCGAAGTTCATCACATAACTTCGGCAGGCTCTCTTTTGGTAACATTCGAAGTTCTTCAGGATTTTCCGCTAATGCCAATGTTGGGTATTTGGCTATATCAATGCTCATTTGATGCTCGTTAAGAAGTGTTTATTAATAGCGCTGCCAGTGGGTAAATTTACCGGCAGACCTTAGTTGTTACGCTCAATGATAAAGCTGGCAAGTGCGCGCAGCATCGCTGTGTTATAAGATTTATCTTCCAGTTTATTCAAAGCTTGTAATGCTTCTTGATACAGTTCGTATGCTTTTTTCTGCGCTTGTTCTAGTCCCAATAATGCGGGGTAAGTGCTTTTTCCTAGCTGTTGGTCACTGCCTTGACGTTTTCCTATCATTTCGGTGTCGCCAATGACATCAAGAATATCGTCCTGAACTTGGAATGCGAGACCTATGGCTTGGGCATACTGATCCAATTCAGGCAGGGCATCATGCCCACTTTGGCCGGCGCTATATGCACCCATTCTGATTGCGCAATGAATAAGCGCCCCCGTTTTATGGCGATGAATTTGTTCCAGCATATGGAGGTCGATGTGTTTGCCTTCTGCCGCCAAATCCAAGGCTTGGCCGCCACACATACCGGCAATGCCACTGGCGGTTGCCAATTCCGCAAGCATTTCAAGGCGATCTGCTGTCGTAACATCCGGCATTTCTCTTTTTGATAGGATTTCAAACGCCAGCGCCTGCAATGCATCTCCCGCCAGAATAGCGTGAGCTTCACCAAATTTTATGTGGCAGGTCGGTTGTCCTCGGCGTAAATCATCGTTATCCATCGCCGGTAAATCATCATGAATTAATGAAAAGGCGTGGATACATTCAACGGCTGCTGCTGGAGCATCCAGATTATTTGCGGATAATCCAAACATTTCACCAACGGCATACACTAAAAATGGGCGCAGACGTTTACCACCGAGTAAAGTACCATGTTGCATTGCGTGAACTAGTGGGTTGTCTGCAAATGCCAGTGAAGATAGTGTGCTTATCAGAACGTTATTGACTCGTTGTTGACAGATTTTAAGCTGTTCTTTAAATTGGGTTGAATTTTGTTCAGACATAGGCTTATTCAGTATCCGGGGAGAAATGACTCAGTGGAGATTGGGCATCATCGTTAAGCAGAATCTGCACTCGCTGTTCTGCTTGTTGCAAGGTCTGTTGCCCTTGACGGGCTAATTGAATACCACGCTCAAACTCGCTTAGGGCTTCTTCCAGTGCCAGTTCACCTGATTCCAGCCGGGCGACGATCTGTTCCAGCTCTTTTAATGAGCTTTCAAATGTCATCGTCGACGCAGTTTCTGGCGTACTGTTTGTACTTTCTGATATTGCATTTTTCTTTGGCATAATTTTTTACTATTTACAGAGTTCGCCTAAGGGTTGCAGACTATCTTATTATGCTGGTGCAAACAAATCCTTAACTGATTTTGTGTTTTTTCCGCGCTATATCACGAGATAGTGTTATACTTCGCGGCCTGATTTGACAACCAAGACATACCATCAGTTTTTTTATCAAAACGCCTAACTACTACTATAACTCACTATGAAGTTTATTATTAAATTATTCCCGGAAATCACGATCAAGAGCCAAACTGTTCGTTTGCGCTTTATTAAAATTCTCGCTAGTAATATTCGCAACGTGCTAAAAACGTTAGGAGATAATATTGCAGTGGTTCGCCATTGGGATAATATCGAAGTTCGCACTAAAGATGAAAACCTTGGCGCTCAAATTTGTGATGCGCTGACACGTATCCCCGGTATTCACCATATTCTGCAAGTAGAGGAGCGTGAGTTTCGTGACATGCATCATATCTTTGAACAAGCTTATGAGGCTTATGGCGAATTGCTCCACAATAAGACATTTTGCGTGCGGGTAAAGCGCCGCGGTAAACATCAATTTACTTCTAATGAAGTCGAACGCTATGTTGGTGGTGGTTTAAATCAGCATATTGAATCCGCGAAAGTAAAACTCAATCATCCTGATGTTACCGTCAATTTGGAAATCGATCAGGATGTACTGATTTTGGTAAAAGCTCGCTATGAAGGGATTGGTGGTTTTCCTATTGGAACGCAGGAAGATGTATTGTCTCTGATTTCTGGGGGTTTTGATTCCGGTGTTTCCAGCTATATGCTAATGCGCCGTGGCTGCCGTGTTCACTATTGTTTCTTCAATCTTGGCGGTTCTGCTCATGAAATTGGCGTGAAGCAGGTTGCTCATTATCTTTGGAATCGTTTTGGCAGTTCCCATAAAGTCCGTTTCGTTGCGGTGGATTTTGAACCTGTTGTCGCTGAAATTTTGGAAAAAATTGATGATGGCCAAATGGGGGTGGTGCTTAAACGGATGATGGTAAGAGCGGCCTCTAAAGTTGCAGAGCGTTATGGCGTGCAGGCGATTGTTACCGGTGAGGCTTTGGGACAAGTTTCCAGCCAGACACTCACTAATTTGCGTTTGATTGATAATGCATCGGATACATTAATTCTGCGGCCGCTGATTTCTCATGATAAAGAGCACATTATCAGGTTGGCACGTGAAATTGGCACTGAGGATTTTGCCCGTACGATGCCTGAATTCTGCGGTGTCATTTCAAAAAGCCCAACAGTAAAAGCTGTTAAGGCTAAAATTGAAGCAGAAGAGGCGAATTTCGATTTTAATATTTTGGAAAAAGTGATCAGTGAAGCTCAAAATATTGATATTCGCCAGATCGCAGAACAAAGTAATCAGCAAGTGGTTGAAATTGAAACGGTGACAGCGTTCGCTCCGACGGATGTGTTATTGGATATTCGTTCGCCCGATGAACAAGATGATCGGCCATTGCAGTTAAATGATGTGGAAATTAAATCATTGCCATTCTATAAGTTGAGCAGCCAGTTTGGTGATTTGCCAAGGGATAGGACCTATCTGCTCTACTGTGAACGTGGAGTAATGAGTCGTTTGCAGGCACTCTATTTATCTGAGCAGGGTTTTGATAACGTGAAAGTTTATCGGCCTTAATTGTTTTAGTTATACATTCCGGGGTTCCTATTACGTGAACCCCGAATCGTATAAAGTAAGGTGTTTTTGTCTATTTTTTTCAATCCTGATAAGAATATACACCTAGTGGCAATATGAGTTGAGCTGCCACCTCTGCTGCTGTTTCTCGTCCTTTTAATAATTCAATGAGTTTTAATGCGAAATCGAAAGCTGTTGCTGGCCCCTGACTGGTCAATAGATTGACACGATCATCAAAACAGACTCGGCAATCAATCCATTTATCGGACGAAATTTTGTCTTGCAAATCGGGGTACCCGGTCATTTTGCCAGTAGGGAATAAATTGTGGTGTTCAAGCACGATAGCAGGTACGGCACAAATTGCAGCGATAATTTTCCCTTGATAATGTGCCTTGCGGATTTTTTCGATAACGAGTGGATTATCACGGAAACACTCGGCACCTTGCATACCGCCGGGTAAGATGATGGCATCGAAAGATTCATCAATAACTTTTTCCAGAGGGACATCAGCAACTAGTTTCACACCTCTGGAGCAAGTTAAAACCAGTTCTCCATCGCTGGCGGTGCTGGCGATCGTAACTCTGATGCCAGCGCGTACCAGTAAATCAATAGTTGTAACGGCTTCTGTTTCTTCACTACCGTGAGCCAGGCAGATGAGTGTTGAAGGGGTCATAATCATCTCTCCTTATGTTTAACTAGGTTATAGATACGGGTATTTTCAGGGGCTGCCAGACCATGTGTACGGGCCCGGCGTAATAAATAACCGGTGATATAGTCAATTTCAGTGCGACGTTTTGCGCGGACATCCTGCAACATAGAAGAGTAGTTTTTTGCTGTAAGCTTAATCACATCGTAGACATAGGCAATCAGGTTGTCGATGGTGGTATGTATGTTCTCTCGTTGCATAACCTGAATAATTTCTTCGCACAAAATATTCAATTGTTCCGGGTAGCGAAGCAAATCTCCATTTTGGCATTCATAAAGTGCAGTCAGCGGGTTTACGACACAGTTAGCGGCAAGTTTCAGCCAACTAATAGAGAGAATGTCATTATGCCATGCAACATCTGGCAAAGATCGGTGTAATACATTAGCCAGAGAGCTAAACCCAGTTGCATTTGACGTTGTTGCACCAATATGGGTTATCCCGGATGCGGTATGATAAACCTGTTGGTCATCCTGATATGCGCCATGTGTTGTGACGCCAAGAAGTATTGGATTAGGTGCTGATAGTAGTTCTTCTTGGGTACCCATGCCGTTGTGTAGTAATAAAATTGGGCAATTAGGTGAAAGCTTGGGCAGTAAATTATTGACTGCATCAGCGACTTGCCATGCTTTCAGGCAGACAATCAGTAATTCGCTGTTAGCAAGATGGTCGCTGTTATTAGTTGGGATTGATTTGTTGAATACTTCTCCATTCATTTCGTCAATATGAACAGATAAATGAGATCGTGTGGTTTTCAACCAGCCCTGTACTTGATGTTTTTGTTGTGATAATGCAGCTAGCCACAGTTTTCCTATAGCGCCACAGCCAAGAACGGTTATCTTCATATACACCTTTTGAAAGACGCTGCCATAATATTGGATGGAAATAATAAGATCCCGCTAATCCAAGTATAGCGCTTTTGCTAACAGTGGAAAGCGGTTATCATGCCAACTTATTGATTATCAGGAGGTCATGGATAATGCCATCTTTCGATATTGTTTCAGAAATTGATATGCATGAAGTGCGCAACGCGGTAGAAAATGCGCAGCGCGAGCTTGCTAGCCGTTGGGATTTCCGTAATGTCAGCGCCAGTTTCGAATTGAATGAAAAAAGTGAATCTATCAAGATTGCCAGTGAGTCAGATTTTCAGGTAAATCAGTTGGCTGATATCATGCGTGAAAAGTTGGCTAAGCGTGGTATCGATGGCGCTGCATTGAATATCCCCGAAGATATGTTGCACAGTGGTAAGACTTACAGCGTTGAAGCGACTCTTAAGCAGGGGATTGATACTCCTACGGCGAAAAAGATCGTGAAGCTGATTAAGGATAGCAAACTGAAAGTGCAGGCACAGATTCAAGGTGAGCAGGTGCGAGTGACAGGTAAAGCTCGTGATGATTTGCAAAGTGTAATGGCATTAGTTCGTGGCGCAGAGCTGGGACAGCCATTCCAGTTTACTAATTTCCGAGATTGATTTTCCGCCTAATGGGTTGAGATATCTAGTTTAACCCGAATTCTGGATAAGAAATTGACATGAAGCCTGTTCCAGGAGCAATGTTTTGGTGCACGCCGAAACAGCTCCGGGGAGGAACAGGCTATGAACAAGTTAGTTGAAATTTTCTGCGATGTCGATGATTTTTGCCGCTTCTTTATTCCTCAATGGGAATTATTTTGTTTCG
>NZ_RCWB01000050.1 GCF_018448885.1 Photorhabdus caribbeanensis | reverse complement strand
TTTTATATCGTAACAGCGATATAAATCACAGAGAATTCGGTGGTGCGGTAGTTCAGTTGGTTAGAATACCGGCCTGTCACGCCGGGGGTCGCGGGTTCGAGCCCCGTCCGCACCGCCACCTTAATTTGCAGAGAAACCCTGAGAGAAATCTCAGGGTTTTTTGTTGTTTATAAGTATTAAAAGCAATAATTACCTTATTTTATTTGATAGAATCAGATAGTTTTAAATTTTATAGTTATTCTGTATTTAAGAGGTTTTTTACGTGGTGAAAAAAACCTATGCGATAAGGTATGTTGCGGGCCAACCTGTTGAACGCGTCTTTCCTATGTCGACTCATCAGCTTGGTAATGCATTACCTGTAGGTACTCCTTTGATCACTGGCACAAATGAGTTAAGGGTTGTTGTATGGAATATTTATAAGCAACAGCGTCCTTCATGGCGAAAGGTTCTGAAGGAGCTAACTAACGAAAGTCAGTTGATTTTATTACAAGAAGCGCAGACAACTCCTGATTTAGTTGAATTTGCTACCTCAAATTACTTGATAGCTGATCAAGTTCCCGCATTTTTATTGCCACAACATCCATCAGGTGTAATGACGTTAGCAACTTCTCATCCTGTCTATTGTTGTCCTTTGAGAGAAAAAGAGCCTCTTTTACGTTTATCTAAATCAGCTCTTATCACTGTTTATCCTTTACAGGATAATCGCCAGTTAATGGTTATTAATGTACATGCGATAAATTTCAGTTTTGGTGTAGATGTGTATAGCCGTCAGCTAAATAATATTGGTGCTCATGTTCGTTTGCATAATGGCCCAGTAATTATGGCTGGTGATTTTAATGCGTGGAGTAAGCAACGATTAAATGCTTTAAAACGCTTTACCAAATATTTACACCTTAAAGAAGTATCTTTTACTGATGACTATAGAACGATTGCTTTTGGAAAGCCTCTGGATTTTATTTTTTACCGGGAGTTGAATATAGCTAATGCTTTTGTGATACCTACTAATGCTTCCGATCATAACCCTCTTGTTGTAAATTTTTATTAATTTTTTGATATAGAAATAATGTGTTTTTCTATTTTAGGTAGATAAATTTATTTCTTAACTAACTGAGAAATAAATATTATTTGTATTTTTTGTGATTTTTCAATACATATTATGATAGGTTTGTATTTTTAAAATAATATTTATTTCTATTTTTAAATATATTAGTTATTTAATTTTCCAGAAAATATATATTTAGTAAATTTAATATGTGTGAATGATATTAAAGTAAATATTAAAAATATCTTACGTTAATAAATGAAAATAAATGCCAGAATAATCTGGCATTTATAAGTGAAAATTATTTTTTTATCTGATGGGTTTGAGAAATATTTTTCTTTATACTAAAGAAATAGGTGATTGATAATAAGATTACCCATACGATTCCCACAATTAATGCAATACGGGTTTTCTCGAAATAGCCCAGTAATACAATAACAAATACCATAAAGATAATGGTTAATGCTGGTGCTATTGGCCACATAGGAACGGGGAATTTCAGGGTCTTAACTTCTTCTTTGCTCATTTTGCAGCGCATGGCAACTTGAGAAAGTAGGATCATCAACCATACCCATACAGTAGCAAATGTTGCGATAGAGGCAATGATAACGAAAATCTCTTCCGGAATCATATAATTGAGTATAACCCCAATTAACAGAACTGCTGACATAACGATCACCGTCATCCAGGGTACGCCATTACGGCTCAACTTGGTGAATGATTTAGGCGCTTGTCCTTCTTGGGCCATGCCATACATCATGCGGCCAGCACCAAAAATATCGCTATTAATTGCTGAAATTGCGGCAGTAATCACGACGATATTGAGAATATTAGCAGCAGAATTGATACCCAAGCTAGAAAAAATCTGTACGAATGGGCTACCTTCTTGACCGATCTGATTCCACGGATAGATACACATTAAAATAAACAGAGTCAGTACATAGAACAGCAGAATACGGAAAGGGACAGCGTTGATTGCTTTTGGAATCGTTTTTTCGGGGTTTTTGGCTTCACTGGCAGTAATACCAATGACTTCAATACCACCAAAAGCAAACATCACAATGGCGAGAGAAGCTATGACGCCACTGATGCCATTAGGCATAAAACCGCCATATTCCCACAAACTGGCAATGCCGGTTGCATGATCTGTTTCTTGGCCGAATCCATAGATCATGATAGTCATGCCGCCGATAATCATAGCGATAATTGCGGTGACTTTCACAATCGAGAGCCAGAATTCCATTTCACCGAAAATTTTCACATGGCAAAGATTAATTGCGCCGATAAAGCAGACAATGCTTAGTACCCAGATCCACTGTTCCACATGGGGGAACCAGAGCTTCATATAGAAACCGAACGCAGTAACGTCAGCCAGACAGACGATCAGCATTTCGAATATATAATTCCATCCAGTTAGAAATCCGGCTAAAGGTCCGAGATAATGGCTGGCATAGTGTGAAAAAGAACCGGCTACTGGATGGTGAACAGCCATTTCGCCTAATGCACGCATCACCATAAATACGGCAGCACCGCCGATTAAATAGGCGAGTAATACGGCTGGTCCAGCTTGCTGAATAGCAGCTGCGGAGCCATAGAACAGCCCTGTGCCTATTGCGGAGCCTAATGCCATAAAGCGGATGTGCCGCCCGGTTAGACCCCGTTTCAGCTGAGTTTCATTATTCTGCATTATTTATTCCTGTCACTTTTTCAGTGCTAGATATATTTTAAGCACACAATGCCTCGACAAGCCGCACGTTAGCCAAGCGAAGCAAACCCCGTACCTTACCATAAAGATTGATGTTCGCGGGATAGATATCTGCAATAATGCGCCCTTGCCTAATGAAACCAGAGATTTTTATGTTTTACCCGATTAACGAAGTATTCCAGACATTGCAGGGAGAAGGTTTTTTTGCCGGAGTCCCGGCAATTTTTATTCGTCTGCAAGGATGTCCGGTTGGTTGTAGCTGGTGTGATACAAAACACACTTGGGAGAAAGAAGCGGAACAGCAACGGACATTGGAAACAATTTTGCTGAAGACGAGTGAAAGCAATGAATGGAGTGAAGCATCTCCTAAGCAAATTGCAGCGCTGTTTGTTCAACAGAAATATACCGCACGTCATGTTGTTATTACTGGTGGTGAGCCTTGCCTTTACGATCTTATACCTCTGATCGAAGAGTTAGAAAGCCTTGGCTATCAATGCCAGATAGAAACCAGTGGTACGTATCATGTTAAGTGCTCTGCTACTACTTGGGTGACAGTTTCACCAAAAGTTAACATGCGTGGTGGTTATCAGGTGTTGCAGCAGGCTTTGCAGCGGGCTAATGAAATAAAATATCCGGTTGCTCGGGAAAGAGATATTGAAGCATTGGATGAGTTATTAGCGACATTGGATGACAACTCATCGCGTATTATTGCACTGCAACCCATTAGCCAGAAAGAAGACGCTACTCGTTTATGTATTGAAACCTGTATTGCCCGTAATTGGCGGTTTTCTATGCAAACACATAAATATTTGAATATCGCCTGAGAAAAGCTTACTGCACTGGAGGTTTCCTGGTGCAGTAAGTTGTTTCATTTACCGCGAAAAATAGCTCCCGCGTTACAGGTTTCTTTCACCATAACGGCACTGAGTTGTGGAATTGTTGGTTTAACTTTATCCCAAATCCAGGTAGCTAATACTTCGCTGGTTGGATTTTCCAGTCCAGGGATATCATTCAGGTAATGGTGATCTAGCTGTTCCCAAATGGGTTTGAATAGGGTTTTTAAATCGGCAAAGTCCATAATCCAGCCACTATGAGGATCGACCTCCCCGGTAATTTCCAGTCGTACCATAAATGAGTGCCCATGTAGGCGACCGCATTTATGACCTTCTGGAACATGTGGCAGACGATGGGCGGCTTCAAACTGAAAATCTTTAAAAATCGTTGTGCTCATAGTGGTTCTCTCTGACTTCAAAAAACCCGCTATTCTACCCGATCTTCTGAATTAAACCCGGTTTTTTCATGTTTTTGCAATCGCTCTTATTAACTGTTTTATAGATATATTAAATCTGTAAATATGGTTAGGCGTTTTGGTTATTTGATATTGCGATAGTTTCTTTAAATAGTAACAAGTTGCTGAGATAACCTTACAAATCATCCCTATTTATTTTATTTACTAAAAATAACGGACATTGGTAATCGTAAAGGGCAGCACAGGATAATGAGCATAAAACCACCTTCAATTTCACTTCTTCCGGTTTCACCTGAACAGCTAGCGCGTTTGCAATCGGCAATTGGGGATTTTTCACCAAATCAATTAGCTTGGCTGTCTGGTTATTTTTGGGGAATGGTAAATCAACAACCAGAAGTTCAGGTTGTGGCTCCGGCGGTTCCGGCACAGGAGACGATTACATTAATTTCAGCTTCACAAACGGGTAATGCTCGTCGTTTGGCTGAACAGCTCCGTGATGATTTGTCGGCAGAAAAACTCAATGTCAATTTGGTCAATGCCGGTGATTATAAATTCAAACAAATTGCTCAAGAGAAAGTGCTGATAATTATTGCTTCTACTCAAGGTGAGGGAGAACCTGCCGAGGAAGCGGTTGCATTATATAAATATCTCTATTCTAAAAAGGCCCCGAAGCTGAATGGTACGGTATTTGCTGTTTTTGGTTTGGGTGATACCTCTTACGAACGATTCTGTCAGGCTGGAAAAGATTTCGATAATCGTCTGAATGAGTTAGGTGCTCAACGGCTTCTGGAACGTGTAGATGGTGATGTGGAATATCAGAAGGCTGCGGTTCAGTGGCGTCAACAATTAACTGGGGTTCTGAAACAGCGTATTCCGGCCGGGACAGGGACTGTAATTGTTTCTGCACAGAGCAGATCGGTAAATGAAATTTTTTCAACTTCTTATACTAAACAGGCTCCACTAACAGCGGCCTTATCTGCCCGTCAGAAAATAACGGGTCGTGGTTCTGATAAAGATGTTCGCCATATTGAAATTGATCTGGGTGATTCAGGTCTGCGTTATCAGCCAGGTGATGCTCTGGGGATCTGGTTTGAAAATGATCCGGAGCTAGTGGATGAAGTGTTGAATTTGCTTTGGTTGAAAGGAACAGAACAGGTTGAGGTTAATGGTCAGAAATTATCATTAAGGGAAGCACTGATCAGCCATGTTGAGTTAACCCAAAATACCAGTGTGATTGTGGAAAAATACGCAGCTCTCGCGAAAGATGAAAAATTACTTTCTTTAATTGCTGATAAACAAGCATTACAGCAATACGCCCACAATAAACCGATTGCCGATATGATAAGAGAAGCGGCTTCTCAACCGGAAGCACAGCAATTTATTGATTTGCTTCGGCCTTTGACGCCAAGACTCTATTCAATTTCTTCTTCTCAGGCAGAAGTGGAAAATGAAGTTCATCTTACAGTTGGTGTAGTTCGTTATGAAATTGACGGACGGGCCCGCACCGGCGGTGCATCCGGCTATCTAGCCGATCGCTTACAGGAAAATGACGATATTCGTATTTTTATTGAGCATAACGATAATTTTCGTCTGCCTGCCGATCCACGCACGCCTGTCATCATGATTGGGCCGGGAACTGGAATTGCGCCATTTCGGGCATTTATGCAGCAAAGGGAGGCTGATGGCGCAGAAGGGAAAAATTGGTTGTTCTTTGGTAATCCACATTTTACGGAAGATTTTCTCTATCAAGTGGAGTGGCAGCGTTATGTCAAAGATGGCTTGTTAACCCGTATTGATCTGGCATGGTCCCGTGATCAGCAGCATAAAGTTTATGTTCAGGACAAGCTGCGTGAGCAAGGTGAAGAAGTGTGGCATTGGATAGAGGAAGGAGCACATCTGTACGTGTGTGGTGATGCAAACCGCATGGCGAAAGATGTGGAGCATGCGTTGCTGGATATTATGACTGAGCATGGCGGCATGGATAGCGAACAGGCAGATGAATTTTTAAGTGAACTGCGTCTTGAACGCCGTTATCAGAGGGATGTGTACTAATGAACAATAAACAACATGGTCCTTTGATTGTCGAAGGTAAACTGGCCGACAGTGAGCGTATGAAGCGGGAAAGCAACTTCTTGCGAGGTACGATTAGCGAAGATTTAACTAATGGCTTGACCGGAGGTTTTGCAGGGGACAATTTCCTGTTGATTCGTTTTCATGGCATGTATCAGCAGGATGATCGTGATATCCGTGCTGAACGGGCGGAGCAAAAACTGGAGCCACGTCATGCAATGATGTTGCGCTGTCGTCTGCCGGGTGGCGTGATTACGCCACAGCAATGGTTAGGTATTGATAAGTTTGCTGAAGAGAATACCCTTTATGGCAGTATCCGTTTGACTAACCGACAGACATTTCAGTTTCATGGCATTCTAAAAGGAAATGTAAAACCTGCGCATCAATTGCTGAATCAGGTTGGACTGGATTCGCTTGCGACGGCAAATGACGTTAACCGGAATGTACTTTGTACCTCGAATCCTATTCAATCAGAATTACATCAGCAAGCTTACGAATGGGCGAAGAAAATCTCAGAGCATCTACTGCCACGTACCCGTGCTTATGCTGAACTCTGGTTAGATAAAGAAAAAGTCGCGACAACCGATGAAGAGCCGATTCTTGGGCCAACTTATTTGCCGCGTAAGTTCAAAACCACGGTAGTCATTCCTCCACAGAATGATGTTGATCTACATGCTAACGATCTGAACTTTGTCGCTATTTCAGAAGGTGACAAGCTGGTGGGTTTTAACGTGTTAGTGGGTGGTGGTTTGGCGATGACTCATGGCGATAAAAATACCTACCCACGTATGGCGAGTGAGTTTGGTTATATTCCACTTGAGCATACGTTGGCAATTGCGGAAGCTGTGGTGACAACTCAGCGTGACTGGGGGAATCGGACGGAACGTAAGAACGCCAAAACCAAATATACCTTGGAGCGGGTTGGTGTAGACACTTTTAAAGAAGAGGTAGAGAGACGCTCAGGCGTGAAATTTGAGGCAATTCGGCCTTATGAATTTACTGGTCGTGGTGATCAAATTGGCTGGCTGAAAGGCATCGATAATAAATGGCATTTGACGCTGTTTATTGAGAATGGTCGCCTTTTGGACTGCCCCGGCAGGCCGCTGAAAAGTGGTGTTGCTGAAATTGCAAAAATACATAAAGGGGATTTTCGCCTGACGGCCAATCAGAACTTAATCATTGCTGGTATTCCTGAAAGTGAGAAACAGCGTATTGAAACCATCGCCTGTCAGCATGGATTGATTGATGATAAAACCACAGTTCAGCGTGAAAACTCAATGGCTTGTGTCTCTTTCCCAACTTGCCCATTGGCAATGGCTGAGGCTGAACGTTTTTTACCGGAGTTTGTCACCCATATTGAACAACTGATGAATAAACACGGTATTGGTGATGAACATATTGTTTTGCGGGTGACAGGTTGTCCGAATGGTTGTGGTAGAGCGATGTTGGCGGAGGTAGGGTTAGTCGGCAAAGCGCTTGATCGTTATAACCTTTACCTTGGCGGTAATCGGATTGGCACCCGTATTCCACGCATGTATAAAGAAAATATCAGCTCACAAGAGATCTTATCCATCATGGATGAACTTATTGGGCGTTGGGAGGCCGGGAGGCAGCCGAATGAAGGTTTTGGTGATTTCCTGATCCGCACGGATATTATCAAGCCGGTACTGGATTCAGCCCGCGATTTTTACGATTGGCAGGAGGCGGTATGAGCCAATTCAGTTTATCTCAATGTGTTAGTATGACCGCTGAACAGCAAGCGCAGTCACTGTCGGAGATTAATCTTCGGCTTGAAATGATGGATGCTCACCAGAGGGTAAACTGGGCATTGGAAAATTTGCCAGGGGAGTTTGTCCTTTCCTCCAGTTTTGGAATACAAGCGGCGGTGTGTCTTCATTTAGTGACACAAGAATATCCTGATATTCCGGTCATTCTTACGGATACTGGTTATCTATTCCCTGAAACTTATCAATTCATAGATAAACTCACAACACAGCTGAAACTGAATTTACAAGTATTCAGTGCTGAGTATTCTCCGGCCTGGCAGGAAGCTCGCTATGGGAAATTGTGGGAGCAAGGCGTAGAGGGGATAGAACGTTACAATCAGATTAATAAAGTTGAACCAATGAATCGGGCTTTGAAAAATCTGAGAGCACAAAGTTGGTTTGCTGGTTTACGCCGTCAGCAATCTGAAAGTCGATCAAAATTACCGGTTCTGGCTGTACAGCGCGGAGTATTTAAGATCTTGCCGATTATCGACTGGGATAACCGGCGTGTACATCAATATCTGACAAAGCATGACTTGGAATATCATCCATTATGGGAACAAGGTTATCTTTCTGTTGGTGACATCCATACAACTCAAAAATGGGAACCGGGTATGAGTGAAGAACAAACCCGTTTTTTTGGCTTGAAGCGAGAATGTGGGTTACATGAGAATTAAAAAACCGGTATTTCCTGAGTGGGATTGATGATAAAGCCCTCGCTTTGTTTTAAGGCGAGGGTGATGATTAATATAAATAGTCTGAAAGACAATTTAGTCGGATTTTTACGCGTGTTTCATTCGTTCATTTAAAGTTTCAATGATGAACGCATTCACCGAAATCTGATGCTCGGCTGCTGCGCAATGCAATCGCTCTCCAAATGATTCGGGGTAGCGCAGAGTAAATGTTTTGATTTTTTCTTGCCTTGCATAAGGTTCAATACCTGATGCGCTACAATCTTCAAGATATTCATGTAGAGATATTTTACCCTCATCTTGCAACCCCTGAATACTATCAGAGATAAAATCACAATAACCAGACAGCCCTAAAAATTTACCCCTGAACATGCCAATTTCTGGCACGTAGCTAATAATAGCCTGCTGTCCGGCTATTACCATTGTATTTTGTACTGTCATCTTCATGGCTCAACTCCTATGCTTTCTAACCATTCTCGTAGGCTGACGACGGCCCCTTTGTCAGTATCTGGTGAGGGATGTGGACGGTGAAATCTGGCAATACTATCGTTTAGCAACAGCCTGCAACGTGAACCTTTCCCCTCTTTAACCTCACCTCCCAGAGCGATTATGAGTGATTCCACGTCAGACCACTTAATTCCCGCAGGAACAGGCATTTTAAATATCTGCTCCAACGTATTTTTTTGCCTCTTCCTGAGCATTGAAACCTGTTCTTTCATTTCTCGTATTGCTTTCTGTGAAGTCAGATTATGAAGTTATATTGAACTCAATGACATATGAAGTCAAATTTTGAAGTCATTTACTTTTCCTGCCCTTAGCGATGTAGTGCAAAAAAACACACTAGCCCTGTTCTAGAGAGGTTGGCTATATTCCATTACAGAACATCAAATTCTTTTTTGTCATTTTATAACTTTACCGCTGACTCATATATTCATTCGAAACAGTTTCAGTACTTATAAATATTTCACTGGATATCAAGGGCAATTGTGGATTACTTACCGATATTTGTTGAGCTGAAAGGGCGGCTTGTATTACTTGTCGGTGGTGGAGAGGTGGCTGCACGTAAGGCGACTCTACTACTACGGGCAGGTGCATTATTACAGGTTGTAGCGCCTGAATTGTGCTCTGAATTACAACAGCGTTATCAAGCTGGTGAGTTGGAATGGTATCAGGGAGAGTTCCAACCTGAATATCTTGATGGCATCTTTTTAGTTATTGCTGCGACTGATGATCGTATTCTAAATCATCAGGTTTTTTCTGAAGCTGATAAGCGCAGTATTTTGGTCAATGTCGTTGATGATCAAGCTCATTGCTCATTTATTTTTCCATCAATTATTGACCGTTCTCCGGTTTTGGTGGCGATCTCATCGGCGGGAAAAGCGCCAGTATTAGCACGTTTAATCCGAGAAAAACTGGAAGCGTTGCTGCCTTCCAGCCTTGGCACGATGGCAAAAATCGCCGGGAAGTGGCGTGAACGAGTAAAACAGCGATTCACTTCCATGCGTCAGCGTCGTTCTTTTTGGGAACAGGCTTTCAATGGTCGTTTCGCTATGTTGGTTGCAAACGGTCAGATTCAACAGGCGGAAAAACAGCTTGAGTTACAACTGGAGCAGTCTGATTCTCAGGGAGAACTGGCTCTGGTTGGGGCAGGGCCGGGTGATCCGGGATTGCTGACGTTAAAGGGATTACAGGTTATTCAGCAGGCTGATGTGGTGCTTTATGATCATTTGGTCAGCAGCGAGGTACTGGATCTGGTTCGTCGTGATGCAGATAAAATTTGCGTTGGCAAAAGAGCGGGTAATCACTCTGTTTCTCAGGAGGAAACTAACCTATTGATAGTGAAGTTTGCCAGGCAGGGCAAAAAAGTGGTCCGTCTTAAAGGTGGTGATCCCTTTATCTTTGGCCGAGGTGGTGAGGAATTACAGGTTGCAGCATCAGCAGGCATTCCTTTTCAGGTGGTACCGGGAATTACTGCCGCCATCGGGGCGACGGCTTACGCGGGAATTCCTTTGACTCACCGGGAACACTCACAGAGTATCACTTTTATTACAGGTCATTGTCGAGAAAAGGGTAATGAGCTGGATTGGCCGACTTTAGCCAGAGGTAATCAGACTCTGGCGATTTATATGGGGATGGTCAAAGCCGCCTTAATAAGTCATCAATTAATTTTACACGGGCGAGCAGAAGATACACCAGTAGCCGTCATTGGTTGTGGTACTCGTCTGGAACAGCAAGTGTTAACCGGCACTTTGCTTGAACTGGAACAGTTAGCACAGCAGGCGCCGTCTCCGGCCTTACTGGTGGTGGGAGAGGTGGCTCAACTTCACCATCAGATAGCTTGGTTTGGGCAGCAATCTATTGCCAAGATAAGCCGTCCGGCAGTAGTCGATTTTGCATAAGGAGTTGTAATGGATGAGAAAAGATTGACACACTTGCAGCAACTTGAAGCTGAAAGTATGCATATTATACGGGAAGTGGCCGCCGAGTTTGAAAACCCGGTGATGCTTTACTCTATCGGTAAAGATTCTTCGGTCATGCTTCATCTTGCACGCAAGGCGTTCTATCCGGGAACATTGCCATTTCCTTTGCTGCATGTGGACACGGGCTGGAAATTTCGCGAAATGTACGAGTTTCGTGATCGTACAGCGAAGAATTACGGCTTTGAACTGTTGGTGTATCGCAACCCGCAAGGGGAAGCAATGGGAATCAATCCATTTGTGCATGGTAGCGCCAAACATACTGACATCATGAAAACGGAAGGGTTAAAGCAGGCACTGGATAAATATGGTTTTGATGCTGCTTTCGGCGGTGCTCGTCGTGATGAAGAGAAATCACGTGCCAAGGAGCGAATCTATTCCTTCCGTGATCGCTCACATCGTTGGGACCCGAAAAACCAGCGTCCTGAATTGTGGCGCAATTACAACGGCCAGATTAATAAAGGTGAAAGCATTCGCGTATTCCCTCTGTCTAATTGGACTGAATTGGATGTCTGGCAATATATCTATTTGGAGCAAATTGACATTGTTCCTCTTTATTTTGCCAAATTCCGCCCGGTATTGGAGCGGGAGGGGACGCTGATTATGGTTGATGACGATCGGATCGATCTGAAACCGGGAGAAGTTATCAGCCAGCGCAAAGTTCGTTTCCGTACTCTTGGTTGTTGGCCGCTGACGGGAGCAGTGAAATCTGATGCTGAAACATTGCCGGAAATTATTGAAGAGATGCTGATATCGACGACGAGTGAACGGCAAGGACGGCTGATTGATAGTGATCAATCTGCTTCTATGGAACTGAAAAAACGTCAAGGTTATTTCTAAGGAGATCAATCATGTCAGCACTTGCACAGAATGAAACCGTTGCTTATCAAATTAAACAACAGGGTGGTGTGGAAGCTTATCTACGCGCTCAACAAGAGAAAGGATTACTGCGTTTCCTGACATGTGGCAGCGTGGATGATGGCAAAAGTACTCTGATTGGACGCTTGTTGCATGATACTCGTCAGATCTACGAAGATCAGCTTTCAACGTTGCAGAATGACAGTAAACGTATCGGTACTCAGGGTGAAAAATTAGATCTGGCTTTATTGGTGGATGGTCTTGCCGCAGAGCGCGAGCAGGGTATCACCATTGATGTGGCTTATCGTTATTTTTCCACAGAAAAACGCAAATTTATCATTGCTGATACACCGGGACATGAGCAGTACACCCGCAATATGGCAACGGGGGCCTCGACCTGTGATCTTTCTATTCTGTTGATTGATGCGCGTAAAGGTGTTCAGGAGCAGACCCGTCGGCACAGTTTTATCAGTACATTGCTAGGTATTCGCCATTTGGTGGTAGCGGTGAATAAAATGGATCTGATGGAATATTGTCAAGAAGTTTTTAATCAGATCAAACAGGATTATATGAATTTCGCTGCCCAATTGCCGACAGATTTGGACGTTCATTTTGTCCCAATCTCGGCACTTGATGGCGATAATATCGTCACTAGAAGTTGCAATATGGATTGGTATCAAGGGCCAACGTTATTGGATATCCTTGAAACAGTTGATGTAAAGAAGGAAGCCTCGAAGCAGTTACTACGTTTCCCGGTACAATATGTTAGCCGGCCTGATCTCGATTTTCGTGGTTACAGTGGCACACTTTCGTCTGGGATTTTACGTAGGGGGCAGAAAGTCAAAGTCATGCCATCCGGTATCGGCTCTCGGGTGGAGAGGATAGTGACTTTCAATGGTGATTTGGATTTTGCTGTTCCGGGCGAGGCCATTACGGTGGTGCTGAAAGATGAGATTGATATCAGCCGAGGAGATCTGCTGATTTCTGCCGATGATGAGATGGTAGTTACCCGACATGCGCTGGTGGATGTGGTATGGATGTCTGAGCAGCCTTTGGTGCAGGGGCAGAACCTTGATATCAAAGTGGCGGGTAAAAAGAGCCGTGGCAAAGTTGAGAATATTCAGTATCAGGTTGATATTACTAACCTGACACAGCGGGTGGCTGTTGATTTACCATTAAATGCCATCGGATCGGTGGAATTTTCTTTTGAAGAACCATTAATGCTCGATAGCTATCAGCAAAATAGCGACACTGGCGGCATTATTTTGATCGATCGACTGACTAACGTCACTGTTGGTGCCGGGTTGGTACGTGAAATTCAGACAGATGTGTATGAAGGGCCAAAAGAGTTCAGCGAATTTGAACTGGAATTGAATCGGTTGATTCGCCGTCATTTCCCTCATTGGGGAGCCAGAGATTTACTGGGAGGTAAATAAATTGGCTGACATTGAAAATCTGGCATCAGAAAACGTTGTCTGGCATCCACATCAACTGACCAGAACGCAGCGGGAGGTTGAAAATGGCCATCCTGCATTGGTTATTTGGTTCACAGGTTTATCGGGTTCAGGGAAATCCACTGTAGCAGGGGCCTTAGAACAGGCCCTGTTTCAACGGGGAATAAAAACTTATTTGCTTGATGGCGATAACTTGCGTCATGGCCTTTGTAGCGATTTGGGTTTTTCCGAACCGGATAGGCAAGAAAATATCCGCCGAGTAGGTGAAGTCGCCAGTTTGATGGTTGATGCGGGTTTAGTTGTGCTGACGGCTTTTATCTCTCCTCATAAAGCAGAACGGCAAAAGGTTCGTGAGCTGCTGGAGCCTGGGAAATTTATTGAAGTTTTTGTCGATACGCCGTTGGAAGTTTGCGAATCTCGTGATCCGAAAGGATTGTACAAAAAAGCTCGTGCCGGTGAAATTCGTCATTTCACGGGGATTGATTCAGTCTATGAGGTTCCCGATAACCCGGAAATTTACCTTGCAGGCCAACAACCCGTTGAGGCTTCTGTGGCCCAGTTGCTGGTGGAATTGGAAAAGAGCGGCATTATACGCTCAAGAATTCATCGCGGATAACGTCAACAAAAAGCACATTATTGCGTTTTCAGTGATGTGCTTGTGTAAAATAACTGCATTCGACTATTTTTCTCCTACCCTGTTTTGTGATAGTAGCGTCATTCTTTGAGTTATGGGATGATTGACAGATATTTCAGGGGGCGGAAATGGGTAAACTGACGCTACTATTACTGGTTTTACTTGGATGGCTACAGTATTCACTGTGGCTTGGTAAAAACGGCATTCATGATTATGTGCGGGTTAAGAATGATGTTGCGATGCAAGAGCGTAATAACAGCAAACTTAAAGCGCGTAACGATCAGTTATCGGCGGAAATTGATGATCTTACTGGTGGACAGGAAGCCATCGAAGAGCGATCCCGTAATGAATTGGGTATGATCAAACCGGGTGAAACTTTCTATCGTTTAATCGTTGATAAATCTAAAGAAAACACTTCGCGTCCCTCGACTCCAAATAATACTCAATAATTAAAATGAACAATCTATTACTTCATTCCTGTGCTGATATTATTGCTTTGGTGCCAGCAGCGGGTATTGGTAGCCGAATGAATTCGGATTGCCCAAAGCAATACCTGTCTATTGCCGGAAAGACCATTATTGAGCACACCTTGGCTGTATTACTTGAGTATCCCCGTATTCAGCACATTGTGATTGTTTTAAATCCCACGGACACACAGTTTCAATCTCTTGAAGTTGCATCAGATTCGCGCATTACTGCGGTAGTGGGTGGTGAACAGCGAGCAGATTCTGTGCTGGCTGGTTTAAATCATCTGGCTCATGTGACTGGCAATGATAATTGTTGGGTTTTAGTGCATGATGCAGCCCGTCCTTGTTTACACCATGACGATCTTGACCGCTTGCTACAATTAGCAGAAGCAGATGAACAGGGAAATATGGCATGCGGCGGTATTCTGGCATCGCCGGTCCGCGATACGATGAAACGTGGGCGGACTGGTCAAGTTATTGACCATACGGTAGAACGGCAAGATCTCTGGCATGCACTGACGCCGCAGTTTTTTCCATTGATGTTACTAAGGGATTGTTTGTCAAAAGCACTTTCGCAACACGCTAATATTACAGATGAAGCCTCTGCTCTGGAATATTGTGGCTATCAACCGGTGTTGGTTAATGGGCGTTCAGACAATATAAAAGTCACGCGTCCTGAGGATTTGACATTGGCAGAATTTTATCTGTCTAGAAAATAAAGGAACAGACATCATGAGGATCGGACACGGTTTCGATGTACATAAATTTGGTGGTGAAGGGCCGATTATTATCGGTGGTGTTCGTATTCCTTATGAACAAGGGTTGTTGGCGCATTCTGACGGCGATGTTGCTCTCCATGCGGCAACGGATGCTTTGTTAGGTGCTGCGGCATTGGGCGATATCGGGAAATTATTCCCAGACACTGATCCGGCGTTTAAAGGGGTGGATAGCCGTAAATTATTGCGCGAAGCCTATTCACGTATCAGGGAAAAGGGTTATCGGATTGGCAATCTGGATATTACGATTATCGCTCAAGCACCCAAAATGTTGCCGCATATCCCACAAATGAGAGTCAATCTGGCAGAAGATCTGCAATGTCACATTGATGATATCAATGTTAAAGCCACAACTACCGAGAAATTGGGGTTTGTTGGGCGTAAAGAAGGTATTGCTTGCGAAGCGGTTGCTTTGCTGGTTAAGGAATAATTGATGGTATTGGCTGAATTAAATTGGCTGTATGGGCAACCAGAAGCGACGGGGGTACTGAAAGCCTCGCCGGAAGATTTTATTGTCTGTGAAGATTTGGGTTTTTCTCCTGATGGAGAAGGTGAGCACTTAATGGCGCACATCCGTAAAACGGGTTGTAATACCCAATTTGTTGCAGATAACCTTGCTCGTTTCGCTGGTATACCGTCTAGATCGGTCAGTTATGCTGGCTTAAAAGACCGTCATGCAGTGACAGAACAGTGGTTTTGCTTGCACCTACCGGGCAAGCAGGAACCTGATTTTGCCTCGTTTCAGCTTGAGGGATGCGAAGTTCTGACGACAGCCCGTCAGAAACGTAAACTGCGCATTGGCGCATTGAAAGGAAATTCATTTACGCTGATTTTGCGGGAAATCAGTCATCACCAATTTGTTGAAAACAGACTACGGCTAATTCAGCAAGGTGGCGTGCCTAACTATTTTGGTGAACAGCGTTTTGGCCGGGATGGACAGAATCTGATTCAAGCGCAGCGTTGGGCAAATAATGAAATTCGAGTAAAAGAGAGAAATAAACGCAGTTTTTATCTGTCAGCCAGTCGTAGTGCTATGTTTAATACGGTAGCCAGTGCACGGATTGTTCTGAAACAGCAGCAACAGGTAATGAAGGGTGACGCCTTACAATTAACAGGGCGTGGTAGTTGGTTTGTTGCTGACGAAACGGAATTGCCTTTATTGCAACAGCGGGTGATCGATGGAGAGTTACAAATAACGGCACCGCTACCCGGTGACGGTGAATTGGGAACACAGCACCAAGCTGCGGATTTTGAACGGCAATATTTACAGCCCTATGAATCATTGTGGGAACTTATCAAACGTGAAAGGGTGGATGGTTCCCGTAGGGCGATTCTGGTGCAACCTCAGAATTTGAGTTGGCAATGGCAAGATAATGACACGGTGAAAATCAGTTTCTGGTTATCTGCTGGCAGTTTTGCTACCAGTGTGGTCAGGGAAATTATCAATCAGGATCAAAATAATGTTACAAATATTGTTGAGTAATGATGACGGTGTTACCGCTCCAGGGATTCAGGTTTTAGCGGCAGCGTTACGGAAAAGTTATCATGTGCAGGTTGTTGCGCCTGATCGTAATCGGAGTGGTGCCTCTAATGCATTGACCCTTGATCGTTCACTAAGTGTTAATACGTTGGAGAATGGTGATATCTCTGTGTTGGGCGGCACACCAACGGATTGTGTCTATCTCGGTGTTAATCGCTTGGTTCTTCCGCGTCCTGAAATTGTTGTTTCTGGTATTAATCGCGGCCCCAACCTTGGGGATGATGTGATTTATTCCGGTACGGTTGCCGCTGCGATGGAAGGGCGTCACCTGGGATTGCCTGCATTGGCTATTTCACTTGATGGCGAATTGCATTACCAAACAGCGGCAGAAATCACCTGTCGTTTACTACAAATGCTACAAACAACACCCTTAAGAGCGGGTAATATTTTAAATGTGAATGTTCCTGATTTGCCGTTTGAACAAATTAAAGGTTTTCGGGTAACACGTTGTGGTAGCCGTCATGCCGCGGAAGAAGTTTATTCTATGCAAGATCCTAAAGGCAACATGCTTTACTGGTTGGGGCCGCCGGGAGATAAACATGATGCCGGCCCTGAAACAGATTTTGCGGCGGTGGAACAGGGATATGTCTCTATTACGCCATTACAGGTAGATCTGACTGCGTATAAAGCGCAGGCGTTAGTAAAAGATTGGTTAGCTAAAGCTGAGGTTGATGGAGAATGCTGAGTCGGGCAATGAAAAATTTGCTGACACAATTACGCCAGCAGGGAATAAAAGATGAACGTTTACTGGCCGCTATTTCCGCTGTGCCTAGGGAACGTTTTGTCGATGAAGCACTGGCACATAAAGCGTATGAAAATACAGCTTTGCCTATTGGTCATGGGCAAACGATTTCTCAGCCTTATATTGTCGCCCGTATGACTGAACTGCTTCAGTTAACACCCGATGCTAAGGTTTTGGAAATTGGCACTGGCTCTGGTTATCAGACGGCAATATTAGCGCATTTGGTCAAACATGTTTTCTCGGTAGAACGGATCAAGGGCTTACAGTGGCAGGCTAAACGGAGGTTGAAACAGCTTGATTTGCATAATGTTTCGACCCGTCATGGGGATGGCTGGCAAGGATGGCCGTCGCGTGGGTTATTTGATGCTATTATTGTAACCGCAGCGCCTCCGTATATCCCACAAGAATTGATGCTTCAGCTTACGGATGGGGGGGTTATGGTTTTACCGGTGGGTGAGCACACACAAATTCTTAAATCCGTCAAACGTCATGGCAATGGTTTTCATAGTGAAGTAATCGAAGCTGTGCGCTTTGTGCCCCTTGTGCAAGGGGAACTGGCTTAAGTTCATAGTCTATTGCAACTATTTTTCAATTAATGGTTATATTTGCTTTAATAAGCGAAATTACTTTCGTTTTGGAATTTTTGTGGTTATGTATAACCTTTAGAACTTATTAACTTTTACGCTTATCTTTGCCGTTATGGGGGAAGGAAATATGAATTCGGGAAGCCCAATGAAAAAAATACAGCGGATCGTAACGTGTTTATTGATGGGAGTCTGGTTAGTCGGCTGTACAAATACGCCAACTCGTCCTGCGCCTATCACCAGTGTTGATCAAAAACAAAGCAGAGGGAGTCATCATCCGGTAATATACTCTGGCAATTCTGCTATATCTACGCCGATGCCATCTTCACCTTCATCAATGAGTGCGACTGATAGCAATTCGCAGGGGAGAATTGTTTATAACCGTGATTATGACAGTATTCCTAAGGGCAGCTATAACGGCAGCACTTATACAGTCAAACATGGTGATACTCTGTTTTATATCGCTTGGATTACAGGTAATGATTTTCGTGATCTTGCGAGCAAAAATAATATTTCAGAACCTTACAGTCTGACGGTGGGGCAGACTTTGAGGACCGGTAGTAGCGGGATGTTAACCACTTATAACCATAATCAAAAGCAAACAGCCCTGGTTGATTCTCAATCAACTAATGCGTATCCTGCAAATTCCGGGATACAAAAGAGTGTAAAAATGTTGCCACGGGCAACTACGTCAACAGTAAACAATACGTATTTAGAATCACCGACGACAACCGCGAGCAGTGGAAACAGTGTTGTTAGCAGTTGGATGTGGCCGGCTGAAGGTAAAATGATTGAGAGTTTCTCTGATACCCAAGGGGGTAACAAAGGGATTGATATCGCAGGCAGCCGGGGCCAGTCAGTATTTGCAACAGCAGGTGGTCGGGTTGTCTACGCCGGAAACGCCTTACGTGGATATGGAAATCTGATAATTATAAAACATAACGATGACTACCTGAGTGCCTATGCTCATAACGATACGATGCTGGTTCGTGAGCAACAGGACATCAAGGCGGGGCAAAAAATTGCCACTATGGGTAGCACGGGTACCAGTTCTGTAAGATTACACTTTGAAATTCGTTACAAGGGAAAATCCGTAAACCCGCTGCGTTATCTTCCGCAGCGATAAACTGGGCAGAATGCTGAATTCTGCCTGCATTATCATGGGTAGGGGCAGCTTATGAGCCAAAATACGCTGAAAGTTAACGAGTTGTATGATGATGCGGATTTAGATGAAAGTGGTATTGAAGCTGACGACTTCGATGAGAAATTATTGAAGAACGATGAGGATGATCTAACTGATTTTGAACATGATTTAGATGTGTTGCAGAGTATGAACCAGCGGGTTCTTGATGCAACACAGCTTTATCTCGGCGAGATTGGTTTTTCTCCTTTATTGACGGCGGAAGAAGAGGTTTTTTTCGCAAGGCGGGCATTACGTGGTGATGTTCTGGCCCGCCAGAGAATGATCGAAAGTAACTTGCGATTAGTTGTTAAAATTTCTCGTCGTTACAGTAATAGAGGCTTAGCCCTTCTTGATTTGATTGAAGAAGGTAATCTTGGCCTTATTCGTGCTGTTGAAAAATTTGACCCGGAGCGCGGGTTCAGGTTTTCTACCTATGCAACATGGTGGATTCGGCAAACTATTGAGCGGGCGATTATGAATCAAACCCGTACTATTCGGTTGCCAATCCACATTGTTAAAGAACTCAACGTCTACTTGCGTACAGCAAGAGAACTTGCCCATAAATTGGATCATGAACCTAGCCCGGAAGAGATAGCAGAACAACTGGATAAACCGGTTGATGATGTAAGCCGTATGTTGCGATTGAATGAGCGCATCATTTCGGTTGATACCCCGATTAGCAGTGATTCTGATAAAGCGCTCTTGGATGTTTTATCGGATGAGAATGAAAGCGGGCCGGAGGGAACAACACAGGAAGACGATATGAAAAAGAGTATCGTCAAATGGCTGTTTGAGTTGAATTCGAAGCAACGTGAAGTATTAGCGCGTCGTTTTGGTCTTTTGGGATATGAGGCTGAAACGCTGGAAGACGTGGGCAAAGAGATCGGTTTGACAAGGGAAAGGGTGCGTCAGATCCAGGTCGAAGGTTTGCGACGTCTGAAAGATATTATGCAAACACAAGGTTTGAATATTGAAGCGTTATTCCGTACTTAATGGTTGAGTAGTAGTTTGGCTACTTGGGTTCTGAAGAGCTGTTGTCCCTGTTTTTGCATTGTTGATGCTTGGTATTATCAGGTTCTTCAGTACCCGGTAGGATTTCCCTAATTTTGTCTTAGATGATGATAGTAAATTTCAATCAAAGATTTCTGATATTTAAATTATGGTGGTCGACTAATTTAGGGCACTTCATTATCCTCTTCCAAATAGTTTTCCTTTTCAAGGGGACAAATTTGTCGCTATAGCTAAATAGCTTTTCATAATTCTGCTACACATGACTCTCTTCAACCCATTGTTATATATGGGATTATGAGTGATATAAGATGTAGCACTATTTTAGAATCTTATTTAGATAACTCTACCCTTATTTTCATGCGAATATAATTGATATTAATACACCACATTATATCCTGCCTCTCGGGATTAAATTCATTTCGTCTGTTTATTGCCAGCATAATTCCATCTAAGCCACGGATGGCTTTTAAAGTCTCACTGTGACTTGTAAAGGTGTTGCGTATAGTGCGGCGGCTGAGTATGATAATTGTACCGAGCAGCACTGTTCAGCGGACGGATATGATTAAGAGTTTTAAACATAAAGGGTTGAAAAAGTTTTTTGAAACAGGTTCTACAGCCGGTATTAATGCTATGCAAGCTCCAAAAATTGCTACCCGTCTTGAGGTGTTGAATAGAGCTGTAAAAATTGAAGATGTAGATATCCCGGGCTTTTTTTTACACCCACTTACAGGAAACAGGAATGGTGTGTGGTCTATTACTGTGACAGGGAATTGGCGAATCACCTTTGAGTTGTATGATGGTGATGTCTACATTGTGAACTATGAGGATTACCACTAATGGTTATGATGTATAACCCCCCGCATCCCGGAATATTAGTTAAAGAGGCTATGGAGGCTCTGAATTTGAGCGCCAGAGGCTTGGCTAAGGCACTGGGTGTAGCACCATCAACTGTGCAACGCTTGGTTGTTGGCAAGTCTGATGTTTCGCCAGAAATGGCACTGAAATTGTCTGTCGTTATTGGCAGTTCACCTCAAGTTTGGATGGGAATGCAGGTGGACTATGATTTATGGCAGGCAAAACAGCATATCGATGTGTCTCATCTTCATCGATTGCAAATAGCTTGATTGACATATTTCAATGTCCCTGATTCTGAACCATCTCAATTGTTTTGTCGTTGGTCTGAAAGGTGAGTATTAGCTCACCTTTTTTTAATCAGTATCTCAAATTACAGGAATGCCACTGTGGAATTTAAAATCGCTATCTGGATTTTGAATCAATTCAGCTTCAACACGGCCAAAATAGTTCACCCGCTCGGTAATATCTTCATTAGCAATAGATTGCGCTAGTGAAAGATAGTCTTGATAGTGACGTGCTTCAGAGCGCAGTAGCGAGATATAAAATTTACTCAGATCTTCATCCAAATGAGGGGCCAATTTGGCGAAACGTTCACAGGAACGTGCCTCAATATAAGCGCCGATAATCAGCTTATCTACCAATGTATAAGGTTCATGGCTGGTGATATGGCTAAGCATGCCTTTGGCATAACGGCTGGCTGTGATGCTTTCATAGCTGATATTGCGTGCGTCCATGATTTCTAGCACTTGATAGAAATGATGTAACTCTTCTTTAATCAGCAGCACCATTTTATCAATCAGATCCTGGCTATAAGGTGAATTAGCTTTGGCGTTGATCTGTTTGGTCGCTTGGTTTTGACCTCTTAATGAATTGAGATCGCCAATTTTCTTGTAGGCAAAATCTTCATAAGGTTTAAACCATGCCAGAAGTGTATCTTCACTTCGCTGATCTACGGCATACTTACGGATCAAAAACATAGCGCTCTGTGCTGCTTTCAGCTCGCATAACAGATGATCCCGTAGAAGCACAGGTAAATTTTCAGGCTGTTTTGCTTTATCTACCCACAAATCCGGGGTTTCACATTGCAAAAAACGGTATATCGGTTGTAAAAGGCTTTTGTCAAACACGTTCTTATACCATATCTTTTAGTCGATAAATCCATTCTAATGCTTGACGCGGAGTCAGTGAATCTGGATTAAGATTTTCTAATGCTTCAACCGCCGGTGACGTCTCTTCTGTTAATAGCGCGAGTTGCGGTGTATCGACATGACTTGCCGTTGCATGGTTGGAGAGTGATTCCAGCTCTTTAAGTTTCTGACGCGCTCGTTTAATCACTTCGCGTGGAACGCCAGCGAGGGAAGCCACAGCCAATCCGTAGCTCTTACTGGCTGCGCCTTCTTGCACGCTGTGCATAAATGCGATGGTATCGCCATGCTCTACCGCATCCAGATGAATATTAACCACGCCTTCAAGTTTTTCCGGCAACGTGGTCAGCTCAAAATAGTGAGTGGCGAACAACGTCATTGCTTTAATGCGGTTTGCCAGATTTTCTGCACATGCCCATGCCAGAGAAAGGCCATCGTAGGTTGATGTCCCTCTACCAATCTCATCCATCAATACCAAACTTTGTTCTGTCGCATTGTGCAAGATATTGGCGGTTTCGGTCATTTCCACCATAAAGGTTGAACGGCCGGATGCCAGATCATCGGAAGCGCCTACACGGGTGAATATGCGATCAACTGGGCCAATAACTGCTTTTTCCGCCGGTACAAAGCTACCGATATAGGCCAGAAGTGTAATAAGCGCCGCCTGACGCATATAGGTACTTTTGCCGCCCATATTTGGACCGGTAATAATCAGCAGACGCCGCTGTGAAGATAAAGAGAGTGGGTTTGAGATAAATGGCTCACTCAGAACCTGCTCAACAACCGGATGGCGACCACCGGTGATTTGAATTCCCGGTTTATCGCTCAATGTTGGGCAAACATAATTCAGGGTTTCTGCGCGTTCTGCCAGATTTGCCAATACATCAAGTTCAGCCAGTGCTTCGGCGCTGGTTTGTAATTTGGCCAAATGAGGCAATAGCAGATCGAATAATTCTTCGTAAAGCGCTTTCTCTATTGCCAGAGATTTCCCTTTAGAGGTCAGAACCTTATCTTCATACTCTTTTAGCTCAGGGATGATATAACGCTCAGCATTTTTCAGTGTTTGGCGGCGGACATAATGGATTGGCACCAGATGGCTCTGTCCTCGGCTGACTTGAATATAGTAGCCATGAACACCGTTAAAGCCGACTTTCAGAGTATCGATACCTAATTTTTCTCGTTCTCGGATTTCCAGTTGTTCCAGATAGTTACTGGCGCCATCAGCCAGTGTGCGCCACTCATCCAGTTCACTGTTATAACCCGGTGCGATTACACCGCCATCGCGAACCAACACCGGAGGAGTTTCTACAATTGCTCTCTCAAGTAATTCCTGTAATTCATCAAATCTGCCGATATTTTTCTGCAATTGCTTGATATAAGGGGAATCTGAGGAGTCCATGACTTGATGGATATCCGGTAATTGCTGGAATGCATGGCGCATTCTTGCCAGATCCCTTGGCCGAGCAGAGCGTAGAGCCAAGCGTGCTAACACACGTTCGAGATCACCTACCTGTAGCAAAAATGGCTGCAACTCCAGCCCAATTTCCTGCAAGGTAGCAATAGCTTGTTGACGGTTTTCTAATATCTGGCGGTCCCTGACAGGGGCGTGCAGCCAGCGTTTCAACATTCGGCTACCCATTGGGGTGACACACAGATCAAGAACAGAAGCGAGCGTATTATCTGTACTGCCGGACAGGTTTTGTGTCAGTTCCAAATTACGGCGGGTGGCGGCATCCATAATAACCGTATCTTGCTGACGTTCCATCGTAATGCCGCGAATATGCGGCAGCGCCGTGCGTTGAGTATCTTTGACATATTGCAGCAGGCAACCAGCGGCACGCAGAGCAAGCGCTGCTTTTTCCACACCAAAACCGACGAGATCACGGGTACCAAATTGCAGGTTCAATTGCTGTTTTGCGGTATCCAGCTCAAATTCCCATAAAGGACGGCGGCGCAGGCCATGAAAATTTTCAATCAGCGCCATATGTTCAAAACTTTCAGGATAGAGCAATTCGACAGGACGGCTACGTTGCAATTCAGCGGCTATTGTTTCCCGTTCTGCCATTTCAGATATTTGGAAGCGGCCAGATGTCACGTCTAGTGTGGCATAACCAAATCCTTGATTATCGTGCCAAATAGCCGCTAGCAGGTTATCTTGCCGTTCCTGTAATAAAGCTTCATCTGTCACGGTGCCGGGGGTAACGATGCGAACAACTTTACGTTCAACTGGGCCTTTGCTGGTGGCAGGATCGCCAATTTGCTCACAGATAGCGACTGATTCACCTAATTGAACCAGCTTAGCTAAGTAGTTTTCTACTGCATGATGTGGCACGCCTGCCATAGGGATAGGATTGCCGGCTGATTGACCACGTTTGGTCAGGGAAATATCCAGCAATTTTGCCGCCTTTTTGGCATCGTCATAAAATAGCTCATAGAAATCCCCCATTCTGTAAAACAGCAGGATATCAGGATGCTGTGCTTTAAGGCGGAGATATTGCTGCATCATGGGCGTGTGGGTGTCGAAGGTTTCTGTATTAATCATGCAGTGGTCTTAATTAAGTTTGTGAATCAATTCTTTCGTTATGGTATCGCACCAAGCTTTAAACTTACACAAGTAAAATCTGGAAGCAATTCGCAAATTTAGTTGTAATTTTGGTCTGGTTAATTTGGCTCTGTGTGGAAAGCAAAGCTGAGTTGCCGAAGTGGTTGAGAGAATTTCCCAATGTTGACTGGTTTTTGCTGTCTAATACTACAGCCGTAATTGCCTTGTTGGTAAAGAATTTCCTTGATGATGATAGCGAGATGGTTGAGCTTGTTATTGATGTTGCCGCCAGTATGACCAATCTAAAATCTGAACAAATGTCTTATTAGTTTTTGCCAGCAGCCTGAGCCTTTGTGTACTAAGAGCTTTTTTATGGAAATTCTTTGTTGAAATTATGGGATGCTAGAATGGCAGAAGCCTAGCTAATTGAATTGCTAGGCTTCGCAGGTCCCTCAAAGGGAATAAATATTTTGGGCCTCTATGGGCAACGGCTATATTGTGAGCGCTCTTACTGGAGAAATCAAGTGTCATGATGTTGATAACAATTGACTTGCGTTTATGGATTTAATTATTGCCAATTGAATTTTAGTGACGATTTCTTTGGGTAAAATTTGATTTAAATAACCTCTATCAGTTCTTGGTCTTTGTAGCCGTTGTCGGCTGACTTGTTGTACAAGATCCGCTTTTGCCCAACGTGTTATTTGTTCAAAATATTTCATATTTTCAACAACGCTTTTATCAATTACAACGTGCATTTCACGTTGTAATTTATTTTGATCACATTTGCTTGATAGAGGAACAACTATACAGGCATTGCCATCTATTTTACCGTTTATAATAACAACAAGCCGATTTTTTACCATTTCAGGTGGTATATTCAATCAAAAGTATATCTTTGTCATAAACAATAATACATGAGTTTGAACCCGTATTGAGCTTACATGTCGAATATTGGGTTAAATAGCTTTTCATAATTCTGCTACACATGACTCTCTTCAACCCATTGTTATATATGGGATTATGAGTGATATAAGATGTAGCACTATTTTAGAATCTTATTTAACTCCAGCAAATTAAGCACCACTGGCCCAATGCAGCGCAGTGAATATTTTCTTTAATGCATCGGGCCAGAAGATTACGCTTGTCTTATGCGAAGCTGGTTCCTTCCAAATTATTTGATCACAGAAGCGTCAGTCAAGGTGATACCGCCGATGAGAGCCCAGGTGGTCCACGATGATGTAGTTGATGAAGTAGTTTGCCAGAGGTGCCAGAGCGCCTTATCAAGGCCAAGCACAAAGACCTCAATCCGGCCGTCTGAATTCTTCGCTACCGTTGGGGCGCTGGCGATAATGCCTGTAAATGAGCTCCAGTTAGACCACGGGCCGTTATGATAAACCTGCCAGGTGCGCCAGAGCGTGTTGTCAGCGCCGCGTGCAAAGACCTCAAGCCGACCAGAGATATTCCTCACCACCGCAGGAGCGCTAGTGATCACACCATCCAAACATTGCCAGTTTGACCACGAAACGGAATCAGAGCTGATCTGTGAGATATGCCGGAGTGTGCTATCGGCACCACGTGCAAAGACTTCAAGCCGACCATCGCAGTTGTCGATGACCACTGGATCGCTAGTGATCACGCCATTCAACGATTTCCAACTTGACCACTGATCGGTGTGGGCAGCGGTTTGCCAAATGTGCCAGAGAGCGTTATCGGTGCTGCGTGCAAAGACTTCAAGTCGGCCATCGGCGTTGATATGTGCGGCAGGGTTACAGGTGAGTGTGCCACCCAGAGATTTCCAGCTTGACCACGAATTGGTATGGGCAGCGGTTTGCCAGATATGCCAGAGAGCGTTATCGGTGCCGCGTGCAAAGACTTCAAGTCGGCCGTCAGAGTTGATACATACCTCTGGGTTGCTGGTGATCCCACCATACAGCGGCTGCCAGCTTGACCAAGTATTGGTATCAGCGGCGGTCTGCCAGATGTGCCAGAGAGCATTATCCGTGCCACGTACGAATACTTCCAATCGACCGTCCGAATTACGACAGACAGCGGGTTTGCTAGTCACGACTCCGTTAACTTTGCTCCAACCGGCCCAGGAGGAGGTTGGCAGCGGCGTAGTTTGCCAATTGTGCCACACTGCGCTGTCAGAGCTTACACCGAAAACCTCAAGTCGATTATCGGCATTGTTTGCTACTGAGACAATTCCAGATAATGCTATTGCAGAGTTCTCGATTGCTATCTCACTGGCAACATATGCTTCTGTATTATCTGGATTTGGCATTTTAATGGGTTCCTTTTTCATATGTATATTCTCTTTAAAAATAGTTTTTCTGGTTCAAAAAATAATTATTTAATGAGAGAGATATTCGGCTTTATATATTGATATCTTTACTAGCCTCCTATGTTGTTTTTAATAAAATAAAGAACGGTTTTTTTGTTAATTATTGATCTGTAAGTGTTAAGTAAATATTATCTCGAATTATTTGGTTACATGTTTATACCCGTTATCTTTCAAGTTGCCTCTTTGTTGGTTGCACTCACTCACCCCGGTAACATAGTTATCTATGCTCCCGGGGATTCGTTCCCTTGCCGTTGCGATGCACTTTGAAATCCATAGGATATATATGTTTTTTATACAAAATTATTTCAGCTTGGATTCACATAATAAGTGCAACATCGTTAATCCGGAAGTAAACATGTTCGTATTCCTTTAAATAATTCATTCGGGGTTTTCCCTCCCCGGGTTTTTCGGGGGCGATTATTTAATCGGTTTACCACAAA
>NZ_RCWB01000049.1 GCF_018448885.1 Photorhabdus caribbeanensis | reverse complement strand
AAGATATCCTGAGACGTAATATTGATATCCTCAGTCAGAACTTTGCCATTCACTTTCCGGCTATTCGGCACTGCTCCCTGAGCCAAATTCACCGTTTCTATCAAACCAAGATTTTTCAAAACTCACTTATCCGTGAAATTTCCGAGAGAATAGTTTCGTATTGGTGCTAAGCAGGGGCTCATATGGTGAAAATTGTTTATATTCAAGTGTCAATAAATGACCAAAACAGTGGTTTATAAAGAAATATGTTAACAAGATCAAATTATGAACTATTTTGGAAGATAAATTTTTAGTAAAAACAACTAATTAGAGGTTCAATTTTATACTATACAACAAGCACTAATGAGGTCTCATTTTGCATAAAATATAAATTTTATTTATGTTAAATTTAATTAGCTAACTTCATTCCCAAGCAAAGCTTAGGTCAGTTATTTTCAAGACAATCAGAAGTAAAATTAAATATGGACAGTAAACTCGCAGTTATAAGCTGCGAGTTCTATCTATTAGCAATCGGAAATCAGCGTTTCTTTTTCTTTCCCTGAACTGCCTTAAAACGCGGATTAGATTTACAAATAACATATAATCGACCACGACGACTTACGATTTTGCAATCCGGGTGGCGAGTTTTTGCCGTTTTAAGTGAACTTAACACCTGCATTTATTTATGATCTCTCAATTTATTTAGTACCAATAAAACGCCCGAATTTTTTCTGGAATCGTGCAGTACTGCCTTCCTGAGATAAAGTTTTCTGTTTACCTGTATAGAAAGGATGTGATTCCGATGACACATCAACAGTGACATATGGATACTCTTCCCCATTCAAGGTAATTGTCCGTTCTGTACGAATCGTGGAGCCAATTGTAAAGTAGGCATTAGCACTAGTATCGTGAAATACAACTACCCGGTAGTTTGGATGGATATCTGGTTTCATAATCTCGCCAAATTGTAATAATATAACATTACAATAGCGTGATTTATTTTTATCGGCAAGAAAATAATGTAAATTTTCTCAGCTCAAAAAAAAGCCTCTGTGTTTTTAATGTACAGAGGCTTTTTCAACTTCTTATTATAAAACGATTATTCTACAGTCACGGATTTAGCTAAATTACGAGGCTGATCGACATCAGTTCCTTTAATCAGAGCAACATGATAGGAAAGCAGTTGCAGCGGCACAGTATAAAATATTGGTGCAATCAGCTCTTCAACATGCGGCAACGGAATAATCTTCATTCCTTCACTATCGGTAAAACCCGCATCCTGATCAGCAAACACATATAGCAATCCACCACGGGCACGTACTTCTTCGATATTGGATTTCAGTTTTTCTAGCAGTTCATTGTTCGGAGCTACAATGATAACCGGCATATCTGCATCAATCAGTGCCAGTGGGCCATGTTTTAATTCACCAGCAGCATAAGCCTCAGCATGGATATAAGAAATCTCTTTTAATTTCAGAGCGCCTTCAACCGCAATCGGATATTGATCACCACGACCAAGGAACAAAGCGTGATGTTTGTCAGAAAAATCTTCCGCCAAAGCCTCAATAATTTTATCTTTCGATAACATGCTTTCGATACGGCTTGGCAGTGCATGCAATGCATGAACAATTTCTTGCTCCTGCTCTGCGTCAACACCTTTCAAACGTCCAAGGTAAGCCACCAGCATCAGTAATACTGTCAACTGAGTTGTAAACGCCTTAGTTGAAGCAACACCAATTTCTGCGCCGGCTTTGGTCATCAGAGCAAAATCAGATTCACGTACTAAAGAAGAACTTGCTACGTTACAAACAGTCAATGATGTGAGATAGCCAAGTTCTTTAGATAAACGCAGTGCTGCTAATGTATCTGCGGTTTCACCCGATTGAGACAATGTGATCAGTAAGCTTCCTGAACGGCGTGCTGATTTGCGGTAACGGAATTCAGAAGCAATTTCCACATCACAAGGAATACCAGCCAATGCTTCAAACCAATAACGGGAAACCATACCTGCGTTATAGGATGTACCACAAGCAACTATCTGAATATGCTCTACTTTAGATAATAATTTGGCTGCATTTGGACCAAGTTCAGACAGATCTACTTGCCCATGACTCAAGCGTCTTTCCAGAGTGCTTTTAATTGCCATTGGCTGTTCATAGATCTCTTTTTGCATGTAGTGACGGTAGACACCTTTATCACCAGCATCATACTGAATATTGGATTCAATCTGTTCCCGTTCAACCGGTTCGCCTTGAGCATTAAAAATACGCACAGTACGACGAGTTACTTCAGCAATATCCCCTTCCTCAAGGAAGATAAAACGACGAGTAACAGGCAGTAGAGCCAATTGATCAGACGCCAGAAAGTTTTCTCCAACGCCCAAACCTATAACCAAAGGACTACCCGATCTTGCCGCAATTATTGTTCCAGGATCACGGCTATCCATGATGACTGCACCATAAGCACCACGTAGCCGAGGAATAACTCGTTGAATAGCTTCCAACAAACTATCACCTTGTTTTTGTTCCCAATGAACAAGGTGGGCAATAACTTCTGTATCAGTATCCGAGATAAATTGATAACCAAGTTCAATTAATTGAATTCTCAACTCTTCATAGTTTTCAATAATACCGTTGTGAACAACGGCAATATAATCAGATACATGAGGGTGAGCATTTTTCTCGTTTGGTTCACCATGTGTAGCCCAACGGGTATGAGCAATACCTGTTCCACCTAGAACCGGCTGCTTATCAACCTTATCAGCAAGTACTTGTACCTTACCGACTTCACGCAGACGGAGCATATTTTTTTCGTTATCAACAACCGCCAAACCGGCGGAGTCGTAACCACGGTATTCCAAACGACGCAATCCTTCAATCAGGATTTCTGCAATATCTCGTTGTGCTACTGCACCAACAATTCCACACATCAGTTTTATTCCTAAAAATAGGGCTGATGAAAGCCCTTTATATGTCAAGAGCCTGATTGTTTTCCGGTTTTTCCGGTCCCCGAGCCTGTAGAGTGGGGATTATTATTTTATTTTTTTTCTTTCACAGGGCGTTTCCACCCCTGAATATGCGTTTGTTTAGCTCTACTTACTACCAGTTCATTTTCAGCTATGTTTTTTGTCACTGTTGTTCCTGCTCCGATTGTAGCGCCTTTAGCAACCGTCACCGGAGCAACAAGCTGAGTATCAGAGCCAACAAAAACATCATCACCAATAGTAGTTTTAAATTTATTAGCGCCATCATAGTTACAGGTAATAGTACCTGCACCAATATTTACATCACGACCAATGTCTGCGTCGCCAAGATAGGTCAAATGTCCAGCTTTAGAACCTTTACCCAGATAAGATTTTTTCATCTCAACGAAATTCCCTACATGGGCTTTTTCAGCGAGTTTAGAGCCGGGACGCAAACGAGCAAAAGGCCCAACAGTACAACCAGTTTCCATTTCAGAATCTTCAACAATTGTATAAGGGCTTATAATAGAATCATCACCAATAATACAATTCTTCAACACACAACCCGTACCAATCTGTACGTTATTACCAAGGGTTACATTACCCTCAATAATGACATTAGTATCAATAACCACATCACGGCCATGAATTAATGTGCCACGTAAATCAAAACGAGCAGGATCCAACAACATAACACCAGCTAGCAGTAATTGTTCCGCTTGCTCAGATTGATAAATACGCTCAAGAGCGGAAAGTTGAAGGCGGTTATTTACACCTTCCATTTCACTCAAGCGAGTTGGGTGCACCGCTTCAATTTTTCGGCCTTCTTTATAAGCTAGCGCAATCACATCAGTAAGGTAATATTCACCCTGAACATTATTGTTATCCAATTGAGACAACCAACGTTTTAAATCACCACCATTAGCAACCAGAATACCTGTATTTATTTCATTAATTTTACGTTGATCTTCAGTCGCGTCTTTTTGCTCAACGATGCCAGTTACTTCTCCGTTTTCACGAACAATACGACCGTAACCAGTTGGATTATCTAAAATTGCTGTTAATAAACCTATACCGCCGTCAGGTTTAACCGCGAGCAAGCGTCCAAGGGTATCTGTACCAATAAGAGGTACGTCACCATACAATATTAAAATATCTTCATCATCAGCGAAATATGGTGCTGCCTGCTGCATTGCATGACCAGTCCCTAACTGCTCTGCTTGTAATACCCAATTCAGTGTTTGATCAGAAAGGGTTTGCTTCATCAGGTCACTACCATGTCCATAAACTAGGTGAACATTTTTAGCGCCCAACGCCATTGCAGTATCAATCACATGCTGAACCATAGGTTTACCGGCCAGCAAGTGCAGCACTTTAGGGAGATCAGAGTACATGCGGGTTCCTTTACCCGCGGCAAGGATCACAACACTTTTTGCACTGTTAGACATAAGAAACCTGATAGCTCCAATTTAAGATAAAAAAAGTAAACCTGTTTGCGAGATAAATTACTACATATTTCGCAATACAAAAAAGCCAGTTAGTTTTCACCAACTGGCTTTTTTATTTAACTGCCTGTATTACATTGCTTTTTTTGTTAATTCGATTACACGAAGTTTCGCAATCGCTTTAGACAATTCAGCAGATGCCTGAGCATAGTCAACATCACCGTGAGAATTACGGATGTGTTCTTCAGCTTTACGCTTAGATTCCAACGCCTTAGCTTCATCCAAATCTTTACCACGGATCGCAGTGTCAGCCAGTACGATAACGCCGCTCGGTTGTACCTCAAGGATACCCCCAGAAAGGTAAATGACCTCTTCTTCACCGAACTGCTTAACAATACGTACCATGCCAGGTTTTATGGCAGTCAGTAGCGGAGCATGTCCTGGGTAAATACCCAGTTCACCTTCACTACCTGTCACCTGAATTTTCTGTACCAAACCTTCAAACATCCGGCTTTCAGCACTGACAACATTCAGATGGTAAGTCATTGCAGCCATGTCAACCTCCGGTCAGCCGTATTAAAGTTTCTTCGCTTTTTCCACAGCTTCTTCGATGGTGCCAACCATGTAGAACGCCTGTTCTGGCAAGTGGTCATAGTCACCATTCAGGATACCTTTAAAGCCACGGATAGTGTCTTTCAAGGAAACGAATTTACCTGGCGAGCCTGTAAAGACCTCTGCAACGAAGAATGGCTGAGACAGGAAGCGCTGGATCTTACGAGCACGTGCAACCACCAGCTTATCGTCTTCTGATAGTTCATCCATACCCAGAATAGCGATAATATCTTTCAGCTCCTGATAACGTTGCAGGATAGACTGAACGCCACGGGCAACGTTATAGTGCTCCTGACCAACAACCAATGGATCAAGCTGACGGCTGGTAGAATCCAACGGATCAACCGCAGGGTAAATACCCAAAGAAGCGATCTGACGGCTCAAAACTACAGTTGCATCTAAGTGCGCAAAAGTTGTCGCCGGAGATGGGTCAGTTAAGTCATCCGCCGGTACATAAACAGCTTGTACGGAGGTAATAGAACCGGTTTTGGTAGAAGTAATACGTTCTTGCAGAACGCCCATTTCTTCCGCCAGAGTTGGCTGATAACCTACCGCTGATGGCATACGACCAAGCAGTGCAGATACTTCAGTACCAGCCAAGGTATAACGATAGATGTTATCGACAAATAACAGAACATCACGGCCTTCATCACGGAACTTTTCAGCCATTGTCAGACCAGTCAACGCAACACGCAGACGGTTTCCTGGCGGCTCGTTCATCTGACCATATACCAGAGATACTTTATCCAGTACGTTAGAGTCTGTCATTTCGTGGTAGAAGTCGTTACCTTCACGGGTACGCTCACCTACACCGGCGAATACCGAGTAACCCGAATGCTCAATCGCAATGTTACGGATCAACTCCATCATGTTTACGGTTTTACCTACACCCGCACCACCAAACAGACCAACTTTACCACCCTTAGCGAATGGGCAAATCAGGTCCATTACCTTAATACCGGTTTCCAGTAGTTCTTGAGAGTTAGATAACTCTTCATAGCTTGGAGCCGAACGATGAATAGCCCAACGCTCTTCTTCACCGATGTCGCCTTTCATGTCGATTGGTTCACCCAATACGTTCATGATACGGCCCAATGTCGCTTTACCAACCGGAACTTCAATTGGGTGGCCTAAATCAGTGACACTTAAACCACGGCTTAAGCCATCAGAAGTACCCATTGCAATACAACGAACAACGCCGCCGCCTAACTGCTGCTGAACTTCCAGCACCAGCTTAGCTTCGCCGTTTTGAACCTCAAGAGCATCGTATACTTTTGGTACGGTATCTTGAGGGAATTCGACGTCCACCACGGCGCCGATTACCTGGATAATCTTTCCAGTAGCCATCTTGAATCCTCTACGTAATTCATAAACCTAGCTGTTAAACCGCGGAAGCACCCGAGACAATCTCGGTCAGCTCCTGAGTTATGCTGGCCTGACGAGCTTTGTTATAAACCAACTGCAACTCTTTGATCAGGCTGCCGCCATTATCAGTTGCGGCTTTCATCGCCACCATTCGTGCGGCCTGTTCACTAGCCAGGTTTTCAACGACGCCCTGATAAACCTGCGATTCTACATAACGACGCAGCAGTATATCTAGCAACGCCTTAGGATCAGGTTCGTATAAATAATCCCAGGATTTCTTCTTCAGTGTCTCATCATCTCCGGCAGGCAGAGGCAATAACTGAGTAATAGTCGGTTCCTGGGACATTGTATTGATGAACTTGTTTGTCACCACATACAATTTATCCAGACGCCCCTCATCGTATGCCCGCAGCATGATATTCACTGGCCCGATCAATTCGGATAGTGAAGGGTTATCTCCCATGCCTGTTACCTGAGCAACAACGTTGCCCCCAACAGAAGCAAAGAAAGAGGTAGCCTTAGAGCCGATAAGCGCCAGATCACACTGGACACCTTTATCAGACCAGTCTTTCATTTCTGAAAGCAGTTTTTTGAACAGATTAGTGTTCAAACCACCGCACAAGCCACGATCGGTAGAAACAACCAGATACCCAACACGTTTGGTTTCACGCTCTTCAAGGTATGGATGTTTATATTCCAGATTACCTAACGCAAGGTGACCAATCACACTGCGTATGGTGTCTGCATAAGGACGGCTGGCCGCCATGCGATCCTGCGTTTTACGCATTTTGGACGCGGCAACCATCTCCATCGCTTTAGTGATTTTTTGCGTGTTTTGCACGCTGGCGATCTTGGTACGTATCTCTTTTGCGCCGGCCATTCCTGATTCTCCTCATTAACCAGACGGCCCATGTTTAATTAAACCGGGCCGAATAGTGTTACCAGGACTGAGTTGCCTTGAAGGAATCCAGCAGAGCGTTTAGCTTTGCTTCGATCTCTTCATTGTAACCACCAGACTGGTCAATCTCTTTTAGAAGATCAGCATGTTCACGGTTGGCATATGCAAGCAACGCAGATTCGAAATCAATAACCTTAGCAATTTCGATATCTTCCAGATAACCACGTTCTGCAGAAAACAGAGACAACGACTGTTGTGCAACAGACATTGGAGCATACTGTTTCTGTTTCAGCAATTCAGTTACTTTTTGACCATGATCCAACTGCTTACGAGTTGCATCATCAAGGTCAGAAGCAAACTGAGAAAATGCTGCCAGTTCGCGATATTGAGCCAGAGCAGTACGAATGCCCCCAGACAATTTCTTAACGATTTTAGTCTGAGCAGCACCACCTACACGAGATACGGAAATCCCTGGGTTAACTGCTGGACGAATACCCGCATTGAACAAACTAGATTCCAAGAAAATCTGACCATCAGTAATTGAAATAACGTTTGTTGGTACGAATGCTGATACGTCACCTGCCTGAGTTTCAATGATAGGCAGGGCCGTCAGAGAACCGGTTTTACCTTTCACCTCTCCATTAGTGAATTTTTCTACATATTCAGCATTGACACGTGCAGCACGTTCCAGCAAACGAGAGTGCAGATAGAAAACGTCGCCTGGGAATGCTTCACGTCCTGGCGGACGACGGAGCAACAGAGAAATTTGACGATAAGCTACAGCTTGCTTAGACAAATCATCGTAAACAATCAGCGCATCTTCACCGCGATCACGGAAGTATTCGCCCATTGCACAACCCGAATATGGCGCCAGATATTGCAATGCCGCAGATTCTGAAGCAGTCGCAACAACCACAATAGTATTAGCAAGAGCACCATGCTCCTCTAATTTACGAACAACGTTCGCAATAGTAGAGGCTTTCTGACCAACTGCGACATAGACACATTTTATGCCTGAGTCACGCTGGTTAATGATTGCGTCAATAGCCAGTGCTGTTTTACCCGTCTGACGGTCACCGATAATCAGTTCACGTTGACCACGACCGATGGGGATCATAGCGTCAACGGATTTATAACCAGTTTGTACCGGCTGATCAACAGATTGACGGTCGATAACACCTGGAGCAATCATTTCAACAGCAGAGAAACCATCATGCTCAACAGGGCCTTTACCATCAATTGGCTCACCTAGCGTGTTTACTACACGACCAAGCAGGCCACGACCAACAGGTACTTCAAGAATACGGCCAGTACATTTGACCTTCATGCCTTCGGCTAAGTCAGCATACGGACCCATTACAACCGCACCTACGGAGTCACGCTCCAAGTTCAATGCGATTGCATAACGATTGCCAGGCAGGGCGATCATCTCACCTTGCATAACTTCGGCTAAACCGTGAATACGAATGATACCGTCGTTAACGGATACAATCGTACCTTCATTGTGAGCTTCACTCACTACATTGAACTGAGCAATGCGCTGCTTGATCAGTTCGCTGATTTCGGTGGAATTCAGTTGCATATGCTCCAGTCCCCTTAAGACTGCAAGACGTCTGTTAAGCGATCTAAACGGCCACGAATACTGCCATCGATCACCAAATCACCCGCGCGGACAACCACACCAGCAATAACAGACTTATCAATTTTGCAATTCAGCTTAACTTTGCGTGACAGACGTTTTTCCATCGCTACAGAAATTTTAGCCAGCTGTTGTTCTCTCAGTTCGGCGGCAGAAATTACTTCAACATCAACAGTTGATTCAAGTGATGCACGCAATTGAATAAATTGTTGCAAAACTTCCGGCAACGCCAGTAAGCGGCCGTTTTCTGCCATAACACGAATAAAGTTCTGAGCATGTTCATCGACCTGTTCACCGCAAATTGCGATAAAGGTATTAGCTAATGTTTCCGATGCCAATGAACCGGAAAGCAGCTCACCAACTTGCTCATTACGAGTCACCTCAGCCGTGAACGCCAGCATATTCTGCCATTGTTCAAGCGATTGTTTTTCTACAGCAAAGTCAAAAGCTGCTTTGGCGTAGGGGCGAGCTACAGTAGCGAATTCAGACATGCCCCTCCCTCCTTACAGTTCAGCGACCAGTTTATCAACGATGTCGCTATTAGCAGCTTCATCCACGGAACGCTCGATGATTTTCTCGGCACCTGCGATAGCCAACATAGCGACCTGCTTACGCAACTCTTCCCGAGCACGCTTACGTTCGGCATCAATTTCTGCCTGAGCTTGCGCTACGATTCTGTTACGTTCCTGCTCAGCTTCCGCTTTTGCATCATCAAGGATCTGGGCTTTTTGTTTATTAGCCTGTTCAATGATGACCTGAGCTTCCGCTTTCGCTTTCTTCATTTGGTCGGTCGCATTGGCTTGCGCTAAGTCCAGGTCCTTTTTGGCACGTTCCGCAGAAGATAAACCGTCAGCAATTTCTTTTTGACGTTTTTCTATGGCCGCCATGATTGGTGGCCATACGAACTTCATACAGAACATAACAAACAGGACAAACGCAATGGCCTGGCCGAGGATTGTTGCATTAAGATTCACAGCACAATACCTCTTTTAAAATTAATGAGTTGACGTAGTTTCAGATTATTTCTACAAACTACGCGACAGCAAACATTACGTACAAGCCAAGGCCCACAGCAATCATTGGGATGGCGTCAACCAGACCCATAACGATAAAGAACTGTGTACGCAGCAGAGGGATTAAATCCGGCTGACGAGCAGCGCCTTCCAAAAATTTACCTCCGAGGATGCCGATACCGATCGCAGCACCGATTGCCGCTAGACCCATCATTACAGCGGCAGCCATGTACAGCAGATCCATATTCAGGTTTTCCATGACAGTCTCCAGTTTGTTTCAGTTAAAACACAGTTAGTTATTGTGGTAAAAATTAATGTTCTTCAGACGCCATCGACAGATAAACAATCGTCAGAACCATGAAAATAAAGGCTTGTAACGTAATAATCAGTATGTGGAAAATAGCCCAAGGCAGGCTGAGTAACCACTGTGACCACCACGGCAACAGACCAGCTATAAGAATAAAGATCAATTCACCCGCATACATGTTACCAAACAGTCGCAGACCGAGTGATACCGGTTTTGAAAGCAGGCTGACTCCCTCCAGAATTAAGTTAATTGGAATAAACAGTGGATGATTAAAAGGCTGTAAAGTCAGCTCTTTGGTAAAACCACTAATCCCTTTCATCTTAATGCTGTAGTAGAGAATGAGGACAAAGACACCAATAGCCATCGACAAGGTAATACTGACATCTGCTGTTGGCACGACACGCAGAGCAGGTAAACCAAAGACATGTTCACCGATATGAGGGAGAAAATCGATTGGCAGTAAGTCCATCACGTTCATTAATAACACCCAAACGAACACTGTCAGTGCCAAGGGGGCAATAACTTTGCTCTTGCCGTGATACATATCACGAACGCTGTTATCAACAAAACCCATGATCAATTCTATAGCAGTCTGAAGTTTGCCAGGTACGCCACTGGTGGCATTAACCGCAACCTTTCTGAATACATACAGAAATAAAATCCCTAATACAACTGAGAAAAAAAGCGAGTCAATGTTCAACGTCCAGAACGTTGCAGAACCACCAGAGTTGGGATCGACCAACTCAAAGGTACGTAGGTCCAACTGAAGGTTATTCAGGTGGTGGCCTATGTAGTCCCTTGCAGTTGAAACTTCTCCTGATGCAGACATGATGCCTCTTACCCTTTTATTGTTGAAAACCTAACCGTTTATCACAGCAGGTGCGATGATTTGCACAATCAGCACCGCTAAATAAGTTAAACCTAGTGGTGCAAACGCCGCTTTAAACACGCCTAAAGCAACAACCAGCACAGCTATTGTAATAATAACTTTCAACCCTTCGCCAACAGCGAAAGACCATGCAATACGTACAGGAACCTCTTCTTCTTTTGCTCTTTGAAAACTGGCAAACAGCATGAATATGGCATTAGGCAACCAACATGCTAACCCACCAGCAAAAGCAGAAGCGCCCCATTCTATACTTTTGGTACAAAAAGCCACACTGAGAACAACAAAAGTCATTAGCTGCAAAAAAAGCAGCTTCAGTGCAATTTTACCGCTGTAAAGGGATACAGACATGACTTTTGTTTTCTCCCCTTGCACGCCTTGCATATCAGGTTTTGCTAAATGTTGTATAAAACTGCCTTTGCTTAAGAGTGTCAAGTGACAAAAACGTGCAAATTATACGGGCCGCCAAAATGAATTCAATCCATAAGTAGAGAAAAGGTGAACAATTATTTAAATTTTTTATTTTGGCGTCAGATTGCCAGCTAATGATTGTGCTGATTTCTTGTTTTTAATAACTTCATACATTTCAGAGTTAAGTGTGACTTAAATCACATAAATTTTTCAATTGTTAATTATATTTAACATTAATAGGAAATAAAAATAAAACAAATTAATAATAAAATCAATTCTTTAATTTAATTTCATACAAAAGAGTGATTATATTATTGATTTAAATCACCCAACTAATTTCTGTCTAGCTTAAAAAAGTGAATTTGATGAAAAAACGCTTTATTTGATTTTAAAAGGTTCAACTATCTTAATATCAAGATAACGTTATTTTTGTGTAATAACTCGGTAAATTAAAGCTGAAACGAGGCAAATCATAATTAACGATGTCGATTACAGTATAATTGTGCTCAACATCACTAATTATTTATAACTTTATTGACAAATAACAAAATTAGTTTGATTTAAGGATAACCAAATGACGTAGCCCTTCCAACTCTGGAACATCTAATTTAATCACCGAATCAACAGAAATTCCAACAGGCAACATAGTCAGCTCTTCTTCTGGAAGCGTACCTTTAAGTGCATAGAAACGCCCATGAATAGGTTCAGGCAAATGACTGCACCAAGAGACCATATCTTGTAACGAAGCAAAAGCACGGCTTATTACTCCATCAAAAGGTGGTTCAGAAGAATACGCTTCAACCCTACTTTGCACTGGTTCGATATTTACCAAATCAAGTTCATGCTGAACCTGACGCAAAAATCTCACTCTCTTACCTAAACTATCCAGCAATGTGAAATGAGAATCTGGACAGACAATAGCTAACGGAATACCCGGTAATCCCGGGCCTGTGCCTACATCAATAAAACGATGGCCTTGCAGATGAGAGCTAACGACAATGCTGTCCATGATATGACGCACTAGCATTTGTTCAGGATCACGTACTGACGTGAGATTGTAAGCCTTATTCCACTTATTGAGCATATCAACATAAGCTACAAGCTGCTGTTTCTGCTGTAGCGACAGTTCTATTCTTGCTTTGGTCAGCAACAATTCTAGTTTGTTAAGCACAATAAAAATCCTCTCAGGCGCTGCGGCGCAGCAAGCCTTGTTTTTTCAGCCATACAAGTAAAATTGAAATTGCAGCAGGCGTTATCCCTGAAATACGCGAAGCCTGACCGATTGAGCTTGGTTTATGATCATTAAGCTTAGCGACAACTTCATTAGAAAGACCGCTGATTTGGCGGTAATCGAGATCAACCGGTAATGATGTGTTCTCATTACGTAGCTGTTTTTCGATTTCTTCCTGCTGGCGGGCAATATATCCTTCATATTTGACTTGAATTTCAACCTGATCTGCGGCTTGTGGTTCTTCAAGACCTGGAGAAAACAGGGGCAATGAGGTTAAAAGTTCATAATTCATTTCAGGACGGCGTAATAGATCTTCACCATTGGCTTCTTTCGATAATGGCATTTTTAATATATTGTTAATATCATCAAGATTATTTGAATTAGGGTGAATCCAAATATTACGCAAACGCTGACGTTCCTGTTCAATCATTTCTACTTTACGGCAATAATGTTCCCAACGTAAATTATCTACCAACCCTAACTCGCGGCCTTTTTCTGTTAAGCGCAGGTCTGCATTGTCTTCACGTAACATCAAGCGATACTCAGCTCGAGAGGTAAACATACGGTATGGCTCTTTAGTTCCTAAAGTACATAAATCGTCAACTAGAACGCCAATATAAGCTTGATCACGACGAGGGAACCAACCTTCTTCTTCTGAAGCGTAACAAGCTGCATTAAGGCCAGCCAGAAGTCCTTGAGCAGCAGCTTCTTCATAACCCGTAGTGCCGTTGATCTGTCCAGCAAAGAATAGACCGTGGATAAATTTACTTTCTAATGTTTGTTTTAGATCCCTTGGATCAAAGAAATCATATTCTATTGCATAGCCAGGACGAATAATGCGAGCATTTTCCATTCCTTTCATGGAGTGAACAATTTGCATCTGTACATCAAATGGTAAGCTGGTAGAAATACCATTTGGGTAGATTTCATTACTGGTTAGTCCTTCGGGCTCAAGGAAGATCTGGTGAGCGTTACGATCCGCAAAGCGCATGACTTTATCTTCGATTGAAGGACAATAGCGTGGGCCGATCCCTTCAATGATCCCTGCATACATTGGGCTACGATCCAGATTATTGCGGATCACATCGTGAGTTTTTTCATTAGTATGAGTGATGTAACACGGTATTTGTTGTGGATGTTGTTTCACATTTCCAAGGAAAGAGAATACTGGTGTTGGATTATCACCTAGTTGCTGTGTTAACTGGTTAAAATCAATAGTTCTGGCATCAATACGTGGTGGTGTTCCTGTTTTTAATCTGTTTACACGTAAAGGCAACTCACGTAAGCGCTGTGCCAGCGAAATTGCAGGAGGATCACCAGCTCTCCCACCACTATAATTTTCCAGACCAATGTGGATCTTACCGTCAAGAAATGTTCCTACGGTTAGAACAACTGCTTTGGCTCTGAACTTAAGGCCCATACGTGTTACTGCGCCGGTAACTGTGTCATTTTCAACGATGAGATCTTCCACAGGTTGTTGGAAGATCATCAGATTAGGTTGATTCTCCAATGCCGTACGTACAGCTTGACGGTAGAGAACCCTATCTGCTTGAGCACGTGTTGCACGAACCGCTGGCCCTTTACTGGCATTCAAAGTTCTAAATTGAATACCGGCTTGGTCGGTCGCTTTGGCCATTAAACCGCCAAGTGCATCAATCTCTTTAACCAGATGTCCTTTACCGATCCCACCAATAGCTGGGTTACATGACATTTGGCCCAAAGTGTCAATATTGTGGGTCAGTAATAAGGTTTGACGGCCCATACGAGCGGCTGCCATAGCAGCTTCGGTACCGGTATGACCACCACCGATAATGATGACGTCAAATTGTTCTGGATAAAACATGGTGATGAACCTTTAGTTATAAAAATGCTCAGTGTTGCATTAGGGGAAGAGGATTCTACTCAAGTTTTGGCGATAGACCAAGTGGGTGAGATCGCCGGTAATTAAAAGAAGATCTTTTTTATTTAAAGATCTGTTTATTAGATCTTTTATTAGGATCATGATCTTTTGTGGATAAGTTATTTTTTCTTAGAAAGATCATAAAGCTGTAAAGGATCATTTGTTGTGAATGATCCGTGATCCCACAAGGTATAAACTGGGATCTAAATCGGTGGTTATTCACAAGGTGATCATTACCAGATAGTTATACTATGGATAACTACGGGTTAACCCCGGCTTTTTAGATAAGTTATCCACAATCGTTTGCTGTTTTTTTGTTCTTTTTAGAGTAACTTTGCCCAATCTTTAACCCATTTTTCCGCGGGATCTTCGGGGATCTCATGTTGTTGGATATCAATTTCCAGACGATCACCGAGGCGTTTAGCTCCGTTTTCTATTAATAATTGGTCAAATGATCTTATTGCCCCGCAAAAAGTATCGTATTCGGAACTACCAAGGCCAACAGCGCCAAACGTTACCTTGCTGAGATCAGGTTTTTGTTCAGAAATTTCTGCTGCCAATGGCTGTATATTTTCTGGCAATTCCCCTGCTCCATGTGTGGATGTAACGATTAGCCAGATCCCTTCCTGAGGAAGTTCATCTAAAGAGGGGCCATGTAGCATTTCAGTAGAAAAACCAACATCTTCCAAAATTTCAGCCATATGCTCAGCTACGTATTCAGCACTGCCCATTGTGCTACCGCTGATTAAAGTAATAGTGGCCATAGTGATCCCAACAGATTTCAAGAGCCGCTATTGTACGCTGTGAATCTGTTGGGATCTACCTGTGGATAATGTGGTTATAACAAATTTTATTTTATGGCTTGATTGTTCGCATGATCGGATTTTGTAAGGAGATCAGGGTTTCTGTTGATTGAATTTCATCGATAGTTTGTATTTTGTTGATAAGTACATCTTGAAGGGATTCAATTGAACGGCACATAACTTTAATAAAGATGCTGTAGTGGCCTGTTGTGTAGTAAACCTCAACCACTTCATTCAGGTTATCTAGTTTTTTCAGGGCTGATGGATAATCTTTGGCACTCTTAAGAATAATGCCAATAAAGCAACACACATCATAACCAAGTTGTTTCGCGCTGATATCTACTCTGGTACCGGTGATGATTCCTGCTTGCTTCATTTTTTCCACACGAACGTGAATTGTTCCTGGGCTGACCGCAAATTTCTTTGCTAGTTCGGCATAAGGTGTACGTGCGTTGTCCATTAAAGCGTGAAGTATGTCACGGTCTAAATTGTCGATCTGATAAATTTCTGCCATTTTTAGCCCTATTTTTTAATGAATTTTCATTTTTAACATCTAAAAAATGAATTTTATGAATCATAAAGTCTATTTTTATTAAAGTATATTGAATTTATCCCCCATTTTATTGCTTAATGTTTCCAACAGGACATCAGGGCCACCTAAAAAATTAGAGAATAACATTATGAAAAAGTCGTTTATTGAAAAGCAGCAACAAATCAGTTTCGTGAAATCTTTCTTTTCTCGTTTGCTGGAAAGCAAACTGGGTCTGATTGAAGTACAAGGGCCAATCCTAAGTTGTTTGGGAGATGGTATTCAGGACAACTTGTCTGGTCATGAAAAAGCTGTTCAGGTAAAAGTAAAAACTTTACCGGATTCAACTTTTGAAGTAGTGCATTCGTTGGCTAAATGGAAACGTAAGACACTGGGTCGTTTTGGCTTTCAGCCTGAACAAGGGCTTTATACTCACATGAAAGCATTGCGTCCGGATGAGGATCGCTTAACACCAATCCACTCTGTTTATGTCGATCAATGGGATTGGGAAAAAGTGATGGGAGATGGGCAACGCTCACTTGCTTATCTAAAACAGACAGTAGGTAAAATTTACGAAGCAATAAAAGAAACAGAAAAAGCTGTCAGCAAGGAGTTTGGTCTGGCACCGTTCCTGCCAGATCAAATTCACTTTGTTCATAGTGAAACGCTTCTGAGCCGTTATCCGGATCTGGATGCAAAAGGTCGTGAACGTGCTATTGCTAAAGAATTGGGCGCTGTTTTCCTCATAGGTATCGGTGCAAAATTATCTGATGGTCAATCTCATGATGTACGTGCGCCTGATTATGATGACTGGACGACGCCGAACTGTGATGGTTTTTTGGGGCTAAACGGTGACATCATTGTTTGGAACCCTGTTTTGGAAGATGCGTTTGAGATCTCTTCTATGGGTATCCGTGTCGATGCAGAAACATTGGAGCGTCAGTTAGCACTGACTGGTGATGAAAAGCGTTTACAATATGATTGGCATCAGGCGTTACTCAAAGGTGACATGCCACAATCGATTGGTGGTGGTATTGGTCAATCCCGTTTGGTGATGTTACTGCTGCAAATGAAACACATTGGTCAGGTTCAATGCAGTATCTGGTCGCCTGAAGTACGCGAAACAGTAGAAGATATGCTTTGATTCAATTAGTAACGCCATTTTCGCAGTAAACGGCTTTTAAGTCCGGTATCAAAGCGCCAGATATGATCGAATATCCGCATAATATCGGGCTTACCATATTGGGACATGGAGACCGCATGGAAGCGGTGTTGCTGATGCAGTTGCAGATTTTTTATCTGATGGATTAGGGAGTCCGGCAGACGCTGGGCAATGAAATCTGAGATAACAACAGCATCAGCATCTTTCCAATGTTGTTCTTTCATTTTTTCTATTGTGCTTGTCAGACAGAAAGCAAGATCTGTCCCTCCTTTGAAAGTCTGGCTGAGAAAACGAATAGCTTGCTCCAGACCGTCTGGTGAGGATAATTCATAGTGCACAATTCCTGTCGTAAATAGCATGATATGACAGTTGCGATTATCAGCTAGAGCGATACGTAACAGTGCCAGACAAAAGGCTTTGGCACATTTTTCATTGAATCTCCCCATAGAACCGGAAGTATCTACACAAATAATAAATGGTCCTCGTGGTTTTTCTTCCTGGCTATAATGAGTAACTGGCCATAATGTTGTTTTTTCTTGCCAGTTATCCCCTTGTAAGCGATAAGTCAGGAGTTTTTTTTCCACTAATTTGCGATAAAATTCATATTCCAGATCTTCAATTCCTAAAATTGCCAATTCTATTGGCAATAGGCGCAGAATATCATCACTTTGCCCGATTCCATTTACCTGTTCAGGAACGGTATCGGGTATTTGTTCGATTGTGGTAAATGGTTCGAAAAAATGATTTTCCTGTAGTTTTGATTTTGCAGATTGGCTGCGTCCAAGTAATTGAGCTAATTTTTCTAGTTCTGGCTGTTGGCGAAGAAATTCACTATAGCGAATCAATAACTGCTTATCATTTTGGGAATGATTTAACTGACTTTTACTCATATCCCATAACCGCTCTGCTGCCCTATCATTTTCACTAAAAATAGGATCGAGATTACCGCTTAGTGTCAGCCTTTGTTGCAGTTCTGCCAGTAGTTGCTCTTTTTCTTGTTCCAGTAATTGCTTATGGAAGGTTGTGGTTTGCAGGATCAAACTAATCCTCCATCGTTGAATAAATAGGGTTTGAAGTGTATTTGAATCGGCAATGGTGTTAGTTGAGAGTTTATGTGCTTCTTCACTAAAAGGGGATTCAATTCGATTCAGGGTTTCTAATATATCGGGAAGTTTAAGGTAAAAAAGGTTTGTGTTGGCAGAGAGTAATTGTTGATATAACTGAAATTCTTCTGCCAAAGTTGTAGGAATAAGCGCTTCTTTAATCCTTTGCTGTAAATCGTGTTTCCAGCCAGGGATATCTTTTAATAGTGCACGTTTCAAGCGAGGATGTTTTTCAAAAAAAATAGCTAACTGAGGTGAAGCTAAAAGGGTTAATATGATCTCTTCTATCATCTCTCCTTCGTTTATTGATAGTAAAAGATCAAGAGTTGTCAGACTAATCATTTAGTTAGTTGCCCATTTTTACTTTCAACTGATTAATTTTATCGGCTAACTGGATAAAACTTTGCTCTATCGTAGCAAGCCAATGACTTTCAATAAACAGACATGGCTGATGCTGATTAAACATTTGATGTTGCTGATGGATTTCTTGATTAATTTTTTCCAATCTTTCCAGCCACTCGTTATTTTCTTCATTTCTCTGATACTGATGGTTTGGTAAATATAGCGTGGATGAACGACGGCTAATATCAAAAATCTCTGGTTGATGTGTTGAATTAATTTCGGCTGCTATGTTTTGTGGAAAACCAATGCCGTTCAGACGGGCTGATAGTTCTCCGCCTTTGCTTATCCAGATATTCAACGCTTTTTTTTCCAATTCAATGAAATTGACTTTAATATCATGGAGATGAAGAGGTGTATGTAGGAATAGAATCAGTTTTTCTTCATTGATATGATCGGGTAGCGAATATTGTATTTTATGTCCAAACAGACGAGTTTGTTTTTCCAGTTTTAACGCCTGCTGATCATTTTTGTCCTGACGGGCTTGAGTCCATTGGTGATAAAGAGAATCAATTTGTTGAGATAATACTCTTTGTTGATATGCTTGTTCGGTCATGAGAGCATTCAGGTACTGAGGTAATAGTTTAAAAGAGTGAAGATCATGCCACAAACAATCTTTCAGCAATATTAAATCAAGAGGTGATATTTCTTTTCTACCATTGAAGAAAGCGCTGGCTTGTAATAAATGAATGGCTTTCTTCCAGCGTCGATCTGAAACGTAAGGTGAATGTTCTGTTGCATCAAGTTGCTGGCGTAGATGATAAATAATATCAAAACAACTATCTGGTAGAACTACTTTATCAACCTCCTTTTGCCATTGGTGAAATTCTTCACTTGTTATCTGAATGTCTGCCGGGACGGGGTTATCATTTTCATTTTTGTGGCTAGTGAGTAACGCTCGGAAATTCTTTTTATCCTGAATTTTATCTAACCAAATACGAATTAGCATTCTGTCATAGAGCGCTTCCAGGCTGTTATCTGCTTCAGGCAGCTCATTGGATGCGGTTACAAGTAATCGCATTGGAATTTTCTCTTCTATATCCCCATTTCTGAATTTTCTTTCATTAATTGCAGTCAATAGGGTATTTAGAATTGCCGGACCGGCTTTCCATATTTCATCAAGGAAGACAATTTCAGTTTCAGGTAAATATCCGTTGGTTAGACGTTGGTAACGTCCTTCTTCTTTCAGTGCCTGAATAGATAGAGGACCGAAAATTTCTTCGGGAGTTGAGAAGCGAGTCATCAGATATTCAAATGCTCTGGCATCACGAAACGCAAATTTCAATCGGCGAGCTATCAAACTTTTTGCGATACCTGGAGGACCGAGTAGAAAAACACTTTCCCCACATAATGCTGCTAGCAAGCATAAGCGAATAGTCTGTTGTCTTTCATACAGACCACTTTCCAGATAGTGACTTAAGCAAACTATTTTCTCTGCTAACAACATAATTCGTACCAATATTATCTGTTGGATTAGATAAAACCTAATTAGCCTTCTCCATAGATTTTAATCATTATTTGTTGATGCAGACAATATTTACCTTAAAAATCGATTCAGCGTCAAATATTCAATAAGTTAGCATTTTTTTTCGTTTCTTTTATTATCGAAACGTTTCGATAGTGATCACACTTTTGTATCACTAATGTTGCATTTTAAATATTACTTTCTATATTACTAAATAGCGAAACGTTTCGCTAATGGAATAAAAAAATGAAAAAAGGTGTATTACTTAATTCTGAAATTTCAGCCGTAATTTCTCAGCTAGGGCATACTGACCAGATTACGATTGGTGATGCTGGATTACCAATTCCTTCTTTAGCCCGGCGGATTGATTTAGCGCTAACCCAGGGAATTCCTAGCCTTATATCCGTTCTTAATGTCGTTACACAAGAAATGCAGATTGAAGCTGCATTTTTAGCTGAGGAGATCATTGACCATAATCCTTTGATATATCAATTAATATTGACTCAAATTAAAGAGCTTGAGAAACAGCAAGGGAATTCAATTACTGTAGACTATATTAGTCATAATATGTTGAAAGAGAAAACAGAACATAGCCGAGCGGTGATTCGCACTGGAGAGCATTCTCCTTATGCCAATATTATCCTTTGTGCTGGTGTGACTTTCTGAGGTGATTATGCAGCCTGTACTGGAACTAAAAGGAATTAGTAAATCTTTTCCTGGTGTCAAAGCATTATCTGGCGCGGCACTACGTGTTTACCCGGGTAAAGTGATGGCACTGGTAGGAGAGAATGGTGCAGGTAAATCCACGATGATGAAAGTGCTGACTGGGATATATACCAGAGATACAGGCACGGTTCGTTACCTAGGAAAAGAAGTGATTTTTTCTGGCCCTAGATCCTCTCAGGAAGCGGGGATCGGGATTATCCATCAGGAATTAAACCTTATTCCTCAACTGACCATTGCTGAAAATATTTTCCTGGGACGCGAATTTGTTAATAAATTCGGTGCGATTGACTGGGGAAAAATGTATCAGGAAGCAGATAGCCTGTTAAAAAAATTGAATCTGAGTTACAGCAGTCACCGTTTAGTCGCTGAACTTTCTATCGGTGATCAACAAATGATTGAAATTGCTAAGGTGCTGAGTTTTAAATCCAAAGTGATCATTATGGATGAGCCAACTGACGCGCTGACCGATACAGAGACTGAATCATTATTTCGCGTAATACATGAACTAAAATCTCAGGGATGTGGCATTGTTTATATCTCCCATCGTTTGAGAGAAATTTTTGACATTTGCGATGATGTGACGGTACTTCGTGATGGGCAATTTATTGGTGAAAAGCCGGTAAAGGAGCTAAAAGAAGAGACTCTGATTGAAATGATGGTTGGACGAAAACTGGAAGATCAGTATCCTCGCCTGAATTTACCTCGGGGTAAAAAACGACTTGAAGTTAAGCAGATTTCTGGTCCTGGTGTGACAAATGCCAGTTTTTCCCTTTATAGCGGGGAAATTTTGGGTATATCAGGGCTAATGGGGGCTGGTCGCACTGAATTGATGAAAATTATTTATGGTGCGTTGCCAAAAACTCAAGGACAAATCACACTGGATGGAACACCCATTGTAATTCGTAACCCTCAGGATGGGCTAGCTTGTGGGATTGTTTATATTTCAGAAGATCGTAAACGTGATGGTTTAATTTTTGGAATGTCAATTAAAGAGAATATGTCTCTTACTGCCTTACGTTATTTCAGTAACCGGTTAGGTGGTCTTAATCATAAAGAAGAACAGAATGCAGTTAATGACTTTATTAAGTTGTTTAGTATCAAGACACCTTCAATGGGACAAGCTATTGGTTTGCTTTCTGGTGGTAATCAGCAAAAAGTAGCCATTGCTCGTGGATTAATGACCAGACCAAAAGTTCTTATTCTGGATGAACCTACACGTGGTGTAGATGTTGGCGCAAAAAAAGAAATTTATCAGTTAATTAATCAATTCAAGAAAGAAGGGTTAAGCATTATTCTCGTTTCTTCTGAACTGCCAGAAGTGATGGGAATGAGTGATCGTATTTTGGTTATGTGTGAAGGCCAGATCAGCGGAGAATTTTTTGCTGAACAGGCAATTCAAGAAGTTTTGATGGCAGCGGCTATAGGCAAACAATATGGAGCGATTCAGGAGTAATTCAGTATGAATTCTAATATATCACCGACATTTAAACGTTGGTTTACTAAAGAGTGGTTACTGAAACAAAAGTCACTGATTGCGTTGTTAGTGCTGATAGCAGTAGTTTCTTCTCTTAGCCAAAATTTTTTCACGTTAAATAACTTGTTTAATATTCTGCAACAAACATCAGTCAATGCCATTATGGCCGTTGGGATGACATTAGTTATTCTGACGTCGGGTATTGACCTGTCTGTTGGTTCATTGCTTGCGTTAACCGGTGCAGTTGCTGCTTCATTGGTTGGTACGGAAATTAATGCTTTGGTGGCTATCGTAAGTGCTTTGGCTTTAGGTGCTGCAATTGGCGCTTGTACAGGAATAATAATTGCTAAAGGTAAAGTACAGGCTTTTATTGCCACTCTAGTCATGATGCTGTTACTTCGTGGAATAACCCGTGTCTATACTGATGGTAGCCCAATAAATACAGGATTCAGTGATAATGCGGATCTGTTTGGCTGGTTTGGTATTGGTCGTCCACTGGGAATTCCTACTCCAGTATGGCTGATGTTGATAGTTTTTGTTATCGCATGGTATATCCTGCATCACACCCGATTAGGTCGTTATATTTATGCCTTGGGCGGGAATGAATCGGCTACTCGTTTATCTGGTATCAATATCGATAAAATTAAAATTATCGTTTACTCCTTATGCGGTTTGCTAACGGCATTAGCAAGTATTATTGAAGTCGCACGTCTTTCTTCTGCTCAACCTATGGCGGGGGGAGGTTATGAATTAGATGCTATTGCTGCCGTAGTACTGGGAGGAACTCGCCTGGCTGGTGGTAAGGGATTAATTATTGGTACTCTGATTGGTGCGCTAATCCTCGGTTTTTTAAACAATGGCTTAAACTTATTAGGTATTTCTTCTAACTATCAGATGATTGTTAAAGCAATTGTAATATTGTTGGCAGTTCTGGTTGATAACAAAAGTGGTAAATAACCTCACCCTACAGGAAATAACATGATGAAAGTGAAGAAATTAGTAACAATTTTATCTGCTGTTGCACTAAGTATGACGATAAGTGTAAAGGCATTGGCGAAAGACACTATCGCGTTAGTCATTTCTACACTGAATAATCCATTCTTTGTCACAATGAAAGATAGTGCTCAAAAAGAGGCGGATAAGTTGGGCTATAACCTAATTGTGTTGGATTCTCAGGATAATCCAGCGAAAGAATTAGCTAATGTTCAGGATTTGACGGTACGTGGTACTAAACTCATGCTAATTAACCCGACTGACTCCGATGCTGTTGGTAATGCCATTATTATGGCTAACAATGCCAAAATTCCAGTCATTACTCTAGATCGGATAGCGAATAAAGGTACAGTGGTCAGTCATATTGCTTCTGATAATCGCTTAGGTGGTAAAATAGCGGGTGATTTTATCGCTGAAAAGCTGGGGAATGGAGCCAGAATTATTCAGCTAGAAGGTATTGCAGGTACTTCTGCCGCCCGTGAACGTGGTGAAGGGTTTAACAAGGTAGCACAGGAACATAAATTCAATGTGCTGGCTAGTCAGCCTGCTGATTTCGATCGTACCAAGGGACTGAACGTTATGCAGAACTTGCTGACGGCTCATCCGGCTGTACAAGCTGTATTTGCTCAGAATGATGAGATGGCGTTAGGTGCTTTGCGTGCTTTACAGACAGCAGGTAAAAGCGATGTATTAGTTGTTGGTTTTGATGGTACTGGAGATGGTATCAAAGCTGTTCAAAGTGGAAAACTAGGAGCGACAATCGCTCAACGTCCTGATCAAATTGGTATCGTTGGTGTTCAGACAGCAAATAAAGTGCTGAGAGGCGAAAAAGTTGAAGCCGTCATCCCTGTGGAATTGGAGTTAGTTATTAAAAAATAAATCGGTATTTGTGCTGTTACTCATTGATGGTGGTGACGGCAAATTGAAAAAGGAATAAATGTAATGAGTACAGCAAAACTTGCGGTGCTTGGCAGCATTAATGCTGACCATATTTTGAATCTTAAGTCATTTCCTCGTCCGGGGGAAACGGTGATCGGGGAACAATATCAGGTTGCTTTTGGTGGTAAAGGTGCTAATCAGGCGGTAGCAGCAGGCCGCAGTGGCGCTGACATTACATTTATTGCTTGTGTTGGTGAGGACGATATTGGTTTTCGTATCTGTCAGCAACTAACAAAGGATAATATTAAAACTTCTGGCATTGAAGTGATTAAAGGAGAAACAACGGGTGTAGCGTTGATTTTCGTTAATCAGCAAGGTGAGAACGTTATTGGTATCAATGCAGGAGCTAATGCAGCGTTGACACCGGAATATTTCTATCGCTACCAAAATATTATTGAGGAAGCAGATGCATTATTAATGCAACTTGAGTCTCCATTGGAAACAGTGCAACTTGCTGCAACAATAGCTAAACAAAATAATACAAAAGTGATACTCAATCCGGCTCCAGCCCGAAAATTGTCTGATCAACTGCTCTTGTTGGTGGATATCATTACACCGAATGAAACTGAAGCGGAATATCTCACTGGAATTAAAATAGAAAATAATTTAGATGCAGAAAATGCGGCTCGAATACTGCATGATAAAGGTATTGAAACAGTAATTATCACATTAGGTAGCCGTGGTGTATGGTTGAGTCAAAGAGGTCAGAAAGGAAAAATTGTTCCGGGATTTAAAGTTAATGTTGTAGATACTGTTGCGGCAGGAGATACTTTCAATGGTGCGCTGGTGACGGCATTGTTGGAAGGAAAATCCATGTTATCTGCTATACGATTTGCTCATTCTGCTGCTGCGATAGCTGTAACCCGTCAGGGAGCTCAACCTTCCGTCCCATGGCGAAATGAAATTGATGCATTTTTAATTGAACAGGACTAACTGTGGCTACAATGAAAGATGTTGCTCGTTTTGCTGGCGTTTCTACATCAACTGTATCTCATGTTATTAATAATAATCGTTATGTCAGTGATGGTGTGAAAAAGAAAGTTAATGATGCGATTGAGCAATTGAATTATGCGCCATCAGCGCTTGCACGAAGTCTTAAGATAAAGCAAACCAAAACCATTGGCATGCTGGTGACAACCAGCAATAACCCTTTTTATGCTGAAATTGTAAGAGGGGTTGAACGAAGCTGTTATGAGCGTGGTTATAGCCTTATCTTGTGTAATACAGAGGGGGATACCAAACGAATGGATTACAGCATGGAAACTTTGCTGCAAAAGCGAGTAGATGGGGTGCTGATTATGTGTACTGAAAATCAGCATAGTTCCTGTGATGTTTTGCGTCGTTATCCTCCTTTACCGATGGTTATGATGGATTGGTCTCCATTTGATATTGTCAGCGATATTATTCAGGACAACTCCTTGTTAGGGGGTGAGATAGCTACTAATTACCTTATTAGCTGTGGTTTTAGAAAAATAGCTTGTATTGCAGGCCCACAAGATAAAACACCGGCTAATCATAGATTGAAGGGATATAGAAAGGCAATGGCAAATGCTGGCCTTATTATTCCTGACGGATATGAAATTTATAGTGATTTTGAATTTGCTGGTGGTTTTAAATCAATGCAGAAATTACTACAACATCCAGAACCGCCAGAAGCAGTTTTTGCCGGAAATGATGCAATGGCTGTTGGTGCTTATCAGGCTCTGTACCAAGCAGGGCTTTCTGTGCCGGATGATATTTCCATCATAGGTTATGATGATATCGACCTTGCCCCTTATATGATCCCACCGTTGACAACCATTCATCAGCCAAAAGATGAATTAGGAAAGTTAGCTGTTGATACTTTGCTTTATCGGATGGATAACCCAAAAAGTGATCCTAAATTATTAGTGTTAACTCCGACACTGATTGAACGTAGTTCGGTTTCTCGTTCTTAAGTGTTCTTTTTCTTGATCATGTTATCTCCATCTTCCTTATGTAATAGCAGGAAGGTGGAAGAAGAGAGTAAAGTGATTATTCCTACGGTAATAAAAGTGTTGTGGAAGCTATCAATGGTTGTTCCATAATGTATGGATTCATAGAAACGGAGAATAGCTGCACTTACCGCAACACCGAAGCTAATAGATAACTGCTGAGTTACCGCTAATAAACTGTTTCCTGAACTGGCATTATTATCGGTCAGATCAGCAAGAGTAATGGTATTCATCGAAGTAAATTGAATGGATACAGCCATGCCTAGAAAGAATAGTGGAATAGACAAAAGAACAGCGTACATTTCTGGTGATTGTAGTGAAAATTGAGCAATCATTAATCCAATAATGATTGTTATGCTAACCAGCGTCTTACGATATCCAAAGCGAGTTAATACATTAGTAACGAAAGATTTGGCTATAACAGAACCAATAGCTGTTGGTGCCATCATCATTCCGGCAATAACCGCTGAGTAGCCAAATCCAACTTGTAGCATCAAAGGCATAAGAAAAGGAATACATCCAGTTCCCAAGCGTGTAACAAGATTACCTATAATACCGACAGAGAATGTACGAATACGGAATAATTTCAGACTGATAAGGGGTTGGGTTTGTCTTCTGGCATGCATTAGATAACCAAATAATATCATAAAACCACCAACCATAATTGTCAGAGGTATATAGCCTGGTAACGTACTTTCCCCTAGTAAATCTAAACTGACAGAAACCATTATTAAACTCAGTCCAAAAAGTATAAAACCGAAAAAATCGAATGAACGTTTTGGCATTGTAAAATTAGGCATATGCTTTTTAGCATAAATAATCCCCAATAAACCGATTGGGATATTGATAATAAATATCCAGTGCCAGGTAGCATAAGTGACTAACAACCCACCGAGCATGGGACCAAGAATTGGCCCTACTAACCCTGGCATGGTGACAAAATTCATAACGGGTAGAAGTTCGCTGCGTGGGTACGCACGTAATAGAGCAAGGCGAGCAACTGGCATCATCATTGCGCCACCAATTCCTTGAATTACACGAGAAACAACTAGAAAGGCTAAATTACCTGACAAAGCACAGGCTAGGGAGCCTAAAGAAAACAAGGATACAGCAAACATAAATATCCGGCGGGTACCGAAACGATCTGCTAACCATCCACTAACTGGAATTAACAAAGCAACAGTCAGAGTATAACTGACAACCGCAGATTGCATCGCCAGAGGTGAATGTTTGAGGCTTTCAGCAATAGCGGGCAATGCTGTGTTGAGAATTGTTGCATCTAAAGCTTGCATAAAGAAAGCTATTGCAGCAATCCAGGGTAGCCCCGCCATATTACGAGCGGTTTTTACCATTAATAATCCTGCTTATTTTATCTAGCTAATGTTTGGTTAGATATTAATCTAATACACTACTATATAAGATCATTCGCGTTCTGTTAATAACTTTTGACAAGCGAGAAGTGCGCTGTAACTGTCACCTTGGGTGATAGAATTAACAATTGTTTTATGAGCTTCCAGTTGTACAACTTTATCGGAAATAATAGCTTCAAAGTAATTCTGGTAAACTAGATTAAATAAGTTGGCAAAAGAGCATAAGAATGGATTTCCACAAGATTTGTAAATGGTATAGTGAAACTGGTAATCAATCTCTATCCATTTTTCCCGGTTAAAATTTTCTTTTAGTAGATACATTTCATCTATTATCTGTAAGAGCTGCTTCTTTTGTTGTGATGTGGCATTTTGTGCCGCAAGAAAGCAAGCTTGTGGTTCTATTGCTAATCTTACTATATGGAAATGTTCGACCACTTGACTAAGGTTGTCACGATTCATCCACCACTTTAATAAATCTTGATCAAGAAAATTCCAATGAATCGTTGGCATGATTCGAGTACCAATACGTGGGCGAGGTAATAGTATACCTTTGGCGGCAAGTATTTTTATTGCTTCACGAACAGATGTTCTGCTGACGTTAAATTGTTCAGAAAGTTCTATCTCACCAGGAAGGATAGTTTCAGCTTTATATACACCAGACAAAATCTGTTGTCCGATTTTTTCAGCTAAAAGATAAGAAAGGTTTTTCTGGGAAGCTTTTCTTTGTTCTTTAAATTGCATAGTAGATTTGAACCTTTTCCCGCATTTGTCTACTGAATAGTACTTTAGTTTGGGAATAATTATTGTCGACGCCATCAATTTTGTATAAAAAAAATACAAAAACGCAGATTTTGTTGAAAAAAACTGCGAATGAAAGTTTTTTTTCAATAAATGCTTGCCAGCGTCAAAGAACTCCCTATAATGCGCCACCACTGACCGACACAACGCTGATAAACATTGTGTGGTCAGGCAGGGA
>NZ_RCWB01000048.1 GCF_018448885.1 Photorhabdus caribbeanensis | reverse complement strand
AATCTGATATCTTTCTGTCTCGGTCAGTTGTGTATAGGCCATAGCGCATTCTCCTGTGGCGGGAAAGATGCCTACTATAGCAACTGACCGCCTTTCTGAAAAATTGCGCTTATTAGTCGAATCCGCCCTGTTTTTTTTATTTTAAGGTCGCCGTTGTTTTCTATTTTAACTATATTTGTTTCATGGATTTTTAAATTTTGTTTAAAATATTTGATTGAATAATTATTAAAGCACACAATTCATAATCTGGCTATTGAGAAACGAAGAACCTGATTTAATCATGTACCTAAAAGAGGTTATTCTGTTTACAGTTGTTTTCCGGGAATATTCGACTAATAGTCTGTTTCAAATAGACAAAAATATGTCCTTGTTATCAACGATAATATGCCAGGTTTGTGTATCGAATATTAGATTTTTGCCGGCAAATTCAGTACCACTGGCCCGATAAAGCGCAGTGAATATTTTCTTTAGCGTATCGGGCCAGAAGGTGACGTTTATTTTGTATAAAGCTGGATTCATTCCAGATTATTTGATTGCTGAAGCATCGATTAAGGTGCCATTGAGGGATACCCAAGCGGACCACGATGATGTGGCTTGACTGGTATTCCAGAGTGAGTTATCGGTGCCACGCGCAAAAACTTCAAGCCGACCATCGGCGTCTTTCACTGCTGTTGGCGCACTGGTGATCACGCCATTCAGCGAAGCCCAGTTAGACCACGAACCGGAATGAGAAGCAGTTTGCCAGATGTGCCAGAGTGCGTTATCGGTACCGCGTGCAAAAACTTCTAGCCGGTTGTCGCAATTCTTCGCTACTGTAGGAGCGCTGGTGATATTGCCGTTCAATGAGAACCAGCCCGACCACGGACCAGAATGGGGTACGGTTTGCCAGATGTGGTAAAGTGCGTTATTGGTGCCGCGCGCAAAGACTTCAAGCCGACCATCAGCGGTACTGATGACTACAGGATCGCTAGTGATTACACCACCGAGCGAGTCCCAATTTGACCACTGGTTGGAATCAGGAGCGGTTTGCCAGATGTGGTAGAGTGCGTTATCGGTGCCACGCACAAAGACTTCCAGTCGACCGTCTGAGTTGATATGAACTGCGGGGTTGCTGGTGAGCACGCCATTCAAAGATTGCCAATTTGACCACGAACCGGAATGAGCGACAGTTTGTGAGATGTGGTAGAGCGCGTTATCGCTGCCACGCACAAAGACTTCGAGTCGGCCATCGGCATTGACATATACTGCCGGGTTACTAGTAATTGTACCCCCTAAAGATTGCCAGTTTGACCAACCGGCATTAGCGGCGGTTTGCCAGATATGCCAGAGCGCATTATCGGTACCGCGTGCGAATACCTCTAGCCGACCGTCTGTATTGATATAAACGACAGGTTTGCTGGTTACGTTTCCGTTAAGTGAGACCCAGCCGGACCAGGAAGAGCCTGAGTGTGGCGCCGTTTGTCTGTTGTGCCACACGGCATTGTCAGTGCCCACACCGAAAACTTCGAGCCGTCCATCAGAGGTGTTTACTACTGAGACAATTTCAGACAACGCGATTGGTGCGTTTTCGATTGCTACCTCATTTGCAACAAGTAGCTCGGCATTATTTGGCTTTGGTATATTAATAGATTCTTCTTGCATATATATCCTCGTTAGAAATAATTTTTCAGATTCACTAAATAGTCATTTAATAAGCAAGATGTTTAATTTTGTGAATCAACATTCTCACTTTTACTCTTTATTCTTTGAAGAAGTAATTAATGCTTTATTTGATGCTGATTGATTGTCCGTGAAGTATTAAGTGGGTGGGATGCTACATTATAAAGCTTCTTCTGTTTATATATATTTTTACATACAGTCATTCAAAAATAATAAATTATGAATGAACTGTTTTGCTGTTTTAAGGTTTCATCTTTATTATATTTGAAAATATATTTTTATCATAATTGTTTTAATTGTATTAAAAACATCTGATAATTTTTACGGAAGCGAACAATTTGCCGACTGGCATTAAAAACACAGATTCTAGTGCATGAATGTTCTATAAAACGGGGGTTTTGTTTGACATTGCCTTTTGGGTCTATTCGACCAAGAGACTACATAAGATAGACAAAACTATATCTTCATGCGCGAGTTTGAGCGAATGCTTGGTTTACGTGTTGAGAATTGGATTGATTACAGTAAGTAAGGTATTACTGGCCCGATGCAGCATAGTGAATGTTTTCCTTAATGCATCAATCAAACCAGAAAGTTATGCACGTCCTTGTGCGAAGCAGGTTATTTAATTGCTGAAGCGTCGATTAAGGCGCCACCGAGGGATGCCCAAGCGGACCACGACGATGATGTAGTTTGCCAAATGTGCAAGAGTGCGTTATCCGCACCGCGGGCAAAAACTTCAAGCCGACCGTCAGAATTCTTCGCTACCGTAGGAGCGCTGGTAATCACGCCAGACAATGAGGCCCAATCAGACCATGAACCCGATGCTGCCGTCTGCCAGATATGCCAGAGAGCGTTATCAGGCCCACGTACAAAGACCTCAAGCCGACCATCGGCGTTGATATGTACCGCAGGATCACTGGTGATGACGCCAGACAGTGACTGCCAGTTTGTCCAACCTGCATTAGGAGCAACTTGCCAAATGTGCCAGAGAGCGTTATCGGAACCGCGTGCAAAGACCTCAAGTCGGCCATCAGAGTTGCTGATTACCACTGGATTGCTCGTTATCACACCACTCAGTGACTGCCAATTTGTCCAGGGATAGGTATGAGAAGTCGTTTGCTTGATGTACCAGAGAGAGTAATCGTTGCTGCGCGCAAAGATCTCAAACTGACCATTGGCGTTGACATATACCGTTGGATCACTGGTAAGCACGCCATTTAGTGATTGCCAATTAGACCACGGACCGGCATGAGGAGCGGTTTGCCAGATGTGCCAGAGTGCGTTATTGGAACTGCGAGCAAAGACCTCAAGTCGGCCATCGGAGTTGATATACACCACTGGATTGCTGGTGATCTGACCACCTAAAGATTGCCAGCCTGACCAACCGGCGCCGGGAGCGGTCTGCCAGTTATGCCATAACGCATTATCTGTGCCACGCACGAATACTTCCAATCTGCCGTCTGAGTTAATATGAACGGCGGGTTTGCTGGTCGCTCCTTCATTCAGTGAGTGCCAGCCAGACCAGGAAGATTCGGTATTGGGTACCGTTTGCCAGTTGTGCCACAGAGCATTGTTGGTGCTCACACCAAAAACCTCTAGCCGACCATCGGCGTTGTTTGCCGCCGAAATAACTCCGGGTAACGCAGTCCAAGAGATTTCATTGGATACTTCTATATCGTTTGCAACAGATGACCCGGTATTATCTGGAACTGATGTATTAATAGATTCTTTTTTCATATATATATCCTCTTTAGGCATAATTTTTTAGATTCAATAAATAGTTATTTAATAAGTAATGTGTTTAATTTTACATTAATACTTTCGATTGCATTCTGGTATATTTTTATTTATAAAATTAATAAGTAATATTTTATTTGATATTAAATTTTAATTGTTAATTTTTTGGATGTGATTTTATATTATGGAGGTCTATGTGTTGATATGTATTTTTAAATACGAATATCTAAAAAACATTAATTATATATAAACTATTTTCTTATTTTAAAGTTTTCTTTGTTTTCTATTTAAAGTCTGTTTTTTTACAGTTATATTTGTTTTTTTATTCAAAATATCTGATGATCATTATTAAAGTACACAATTCGTCATCTGGCTATTGGGTTAATTCCAGCAAATTAGGTGTCGCTGGTCCGATGCAGCGTAGTAAATATCTTCCTTGAAATACATCGGACCAGAAGGTTATGCTCGCCTTGTGCGAAGCTAGATTATTTGGTTGCTCAAGCGTTGCTTAAGGAGCCGCGGAGGGATTCCCAGCCAGACCATGAACCGGATGCTACCGTCTGCCAGATGTGCCAGAGCGCGTTGTCAGTCCCGCGGGCAAAGACTTCAAGGCGGCCATCGGCGTTAGCATATACGGCAGGGTTACTGGTAATCGTGTTCCCTAAAGATTGCCAGCCTGACCAACCGGAATTGGGAGCGGTTTGCCAGATGTGCCAGAGCGCGTTGTCAGTCCCGCGGGCAAAGACTTCAAGGCGGCCATCGGCGTTAGCATATACGGCAGGGTTACTGGTAATCGTGCTTCCTAGAGATTGCCAGTCTGACCAGCCGGAATTGGGAGCGGTTTGCCAGATGTGCCAGAGCGCGTTGTCAGTCCCGCGGGCAAAAACTTCAAGGCGGCCATCGGCGTTAGCATATACGGCAGGATTACTGGTAATCGTGCTTCCTAGAGATTGCCAGCCTGACCAGCCGGAATTGGGAGCGGTTTGCCAGATGTGCCAGAGCGCGTTATTAGCCCCGCGGGCAAAGACTTCAAGGCGGCCATCGGCGTTAGCATGTACGGCAGGGTTACTGGTAATTGTGTTCCCTAGAGATTGCCAGTCTGACCAGCCGGAATTGGGAGCGGTTTGCCAGATGTGCCAGAGCGCGTTATTAGTCCCGCGGGCAAAGACTTCAAGGCGGCCATCGGCGTTAGCGTATACGACAGGGTTACTGGTAATTGTGTTCCCTAGAGATTGCCAGTCTGACCAGCCGGAATTGGGAGTGGTTTGCCAGATGTGCCAGAGCGCGTTGTCAGTCCCGCGGGCAAAGACTTCAAGGCGGCCATCGGTGTTAGCATATACGGCAGGGTTACTGGTAATTGTGTTCCCTAGAGATTGCCAGCCTGACCAACCGGAATTGGGAGCGGTTTGCCAGATGTGCCAGAGCGAGTTATCAGTACCGCGCACGAATACTTCTAATCGACCGTCCGAATTACGATGAACCGCGGGTTTGTTAGTCACTGAGACAATTCTGGACGTCGCGATAGATGAGTTTTCGATTAGCTCATTTGTAACAGAAAACTCAGCATTATCTGGCTTTGATATATTAATAGATTCTTCTTGCATATATATCCTCGTTAGAAATAATTTTTCAGACTCACTAAGTAGTTATTTAATAAACAAGATGTTTAATTATTTGAATTAATATTCTCACTTTTATATTTTATTATTTAAAGAAATAATTAATATTCTATTTGATGCTGGTTTATGATCCGTGAAAATTTCAGGTAATCGTGATGCTACATTATAAAATCTCGTGTGTTTATATTTATTTTTACATGCAGTTATTCAAAAATAATGAATTATGAATGAATTATTTTTATGTTTTAAATATTTTATCTTTATTGTATTTGAAAATTTTTTTATCATGACTATTTTGAATTTATCATAAGCGCATGATAAACAAGCGGTTAATTTGTTATGGGTTGTTTTCTGGATAATTCAATTAGAAGTTTATTTTAGATGGATAAAATTATATGTTTTTCGTCAATAAAATACGAGAGTTTGAGAGAAAGCTAGGTTTGCATATCAAATATTGGGATAATACCAGCAAATAAGATACCACTGGCCCGATACAGAGCAGTGAATATTTTCCTTAAATGCATCGGGTTAGAAAATTACACATGTATTGTGCCAATCTGGCTCCTTTCAGATTATTTGATCGCGGAAGCGTCGATAAAAACACCACCGAGGTAGGTCCAATCAGACCACTGATTGGAATAGGGAGCAGTTTGCCAGATGTGCCAAAGTGCATTATCGGCACTACGCACAAAGACCTCCAGCCGACCATCGACGGTGCAGGTGACTACTGGATCACTAGTGATGGTGCCGCCTAATGATTGCCAGCTAGACCATCCAGCATGGGGAGTAGTTTGCCAGATGTGCCAGAGTGCGTTATCGGCACCCCGAGCAAAGACTTCCAGTCGGCCATCGGCGTTGATATGGACTGCTGGGTTACTGGTGATTGCGTGACCTAGAGAACACCAGTTTGACCACGGACCGGAATGGGGAGCGGTTTGCCAGATGTGCCAGAGTGTGTTATCGGCGCCGCGCGCAAAAACCTCAAGTCGACTATTGGCGTTGACATATACGGCAGGGTTACTAGTAATCATGCCACCTAAAGATTGCCAGCCTGACAGACCGGCGTTGGGCGCAATTTGACAGTTATGCCATAGCGCATTATCGGCACCACGTGCAAATATTTCTAATCGACCGTCTGAATTGATGTGAACGGCGGGTTTGCTAGTCACTTGTAAGCCAAGTGAGGACCAGCCGGTCCAGGAAGAGCCTGTATGTGATGTTTGCTCATTGTACAACACTACATTGTCAGTACCCACACCGAAAACCTTAAGTCGACCATTGGCGGTGTTAGTCACTGAGACAATACCAGACGCTGCGATAGCTGCGTTTTCGATTGATACCTTATCTATAACAGATAGCCCGGTATTACTTGGATTTAATGTATTAATAGATTGTTCTTGCATATATATATCCCCTTTAGTAATAATCTTTCAGATTCACTAAATAGTTATTTAATAAACAAGATGTTTAATTATTTGAGTTAATATTCTCACTTTTATTTTTAGAGAAATAATGAATGTTCTATTTGATACTGGGTTATGAACCGCAAAGTGTCAAATAATTATGATATTACATTATAAAACTACCTGTGTTTATATATTCACGTGCGGTTATTAAAAGAACAATAAATTATAAATGAAATGTTCTCCTATTTTAAAATTTCATTTTTCTTATATTTGAAAATGTGTTTTTATCATGACTGTTTTGAATTTATTAGAAGTGTCTGATAACTAGGTGATTATTTTGTTAGAGATTACTTTCTAGATAATTAAATTAAAAGTCTATTTTAGATGGATAAAACTATATGTTTTTCGTTAATAAAATACGAAAGTTTGAGCGAATGCCCGGTTTGCATGTCGAATATTGGGATGACACCAGCAAATTGAAGTATTGCTGGCCTGATGCGGAGTAATGAATATTTTCCTTCATGCATCGGGCCAGAAAATTACGCGTATATTGTGCGAATCTGGCTCCTTTTAAATTATTTGATCACGGAAGCGTCGATTAAGATGCCGCCAAGGGAGGTCCAAGCTGACCACGATGATGGGGTACGCCAGATGTGGTGGAGTCCGTTACCATTGTCAAGTACAAAGACTTCAAGTTGACCATCAGAATTTTTCGCGACTTCTGGGCCGCTGGAGAGTCCACCACCCAATCGCTCCCAGTTAGTGTGCCATGAACCGGAATGGGTATCATTTTGCCAGATGTGGTAGAGAGCGTTATCAGTGCCGCGTACAAAAACCTCAAGCCGGCCGTCGCAGTTCTTTGCTACCGCAGGGGCGCTGGTGATAATACCACCCAATGAAGCCCAGTTAGACCACTGATTGGAGTAAGGGGCGAGTTGCCAGATGTGCCAGAGTGCGTTATCGCTGCCGCGTACAAAAACCTCAAGCCGGCCATCGACGGTGCGGATGACCACAGGGTCACTATTGATGACGCCGCCTAAAGACTGCCAACTTGACCAATAACCGGTATGGGGAGCGGTTTGCCAGATGTGCCAGAGTGCATTATCGGCACCGCGGGCAAAAACCTCCAGTCGACCATCAGAGTTGATATGGACTGCCGGGTTACTGGTGATCACTTGGCCCAGAGAATACCAGCTCGACCAAGGATTGGAGTGGGGAGCGGTTTGCCAGATGTGCCAAAGCGTGTTGTCGGCACCGCGGGCAAAGACTTCAAGTCGGCTATCGGCGTTGATGGATACCACAGGGTTACTGGTGATCGTACCACCTAAAGATTGCCAGCCTGACCAACCGGCGCCGGGGGCGGTTTGCCAGTTATGCCATAGGGCGTTATCGGCGCCACGTGCGAATACTTCCAATCGACCGTCTGAATTGATGTGAACGGCGGGTTTGCTGGTCGCCTTTAAGCCGAGCGAGGTCCAGCCGGTCCAGGCAGAGCCTGTATGTGTCGTTTGTCCATTGCGCCATACTGCATTATCAGTACTTACACCAAAAACTTCGAGTCGGCCGTTATAGGTATTCGTCACTGGGACAATGCCGGACACCGCGATAGGTGAATTTGCGGCTTCTATCTCGTTTGTAACAGACAATTCGATATTATCTGGATTTGATGTATTAACTGGTTCTTTTTTCATATATATCCTCGTTAAAAATAATTTTTAGGTTAACCAAATAGTTATTCGATAAGAAAAAATTAATATTTTTGTTTATATCTTGATTGTTTTATTAAATAATGAATTATTAATGTCTTATTTGCAGTTAACTTATGGTTGTTAACTCATTGGGAAAAGTGATTATATATTATAAATCCCTACGTGCTGGTATATATTTTTACATACGGTCGTTTAAAAACAATTAATTACATGTAAACTATTTCATTGTTTTAAAGTTTCATTTGCATTTCTGTTTTAAATATATTTTCATGGTTGATTTAATTTTATTAAAAATACCTGATGGCATATTGTATTTATGCGATAATTTAAACCAGTACCGAGCTTTCATTGTTAAAATTATATTAACTTCGACGAAAGGAGATAATAATTTATATTGACATGCTGCTTTCGCTCTAATTACATTATTGGGCTGGAAAGTGGCATATCATGGATATGCCATCAGTTTAACGAATGAATTTAAAAATAAGTTGTGATACCGGCACGAAACGTTCTTCCCGGTGAAGGGATATAACCGAGGCTAAGAGGCTGGATATAATATTTGTCGAATACATTATCCACACCAAACTCAAATTCGACATGCTTATTTATACGAGCAGTTAGAGAGATATCGGCCACAGTTGCTGGTCGCCAGATAATGGGCGCCAACAGAGGAGCAGAACCGCGTCCTGGTTTTCCTGCTGGCACAGATCGTTGACCATAATGGGAAATTCTGGCGTTGGCAGATACCTTGTCATTTAAGAATCGCTGTGTCAGATCGAGTGATACCGCATATTTAGGCGGAATGTGATTAGTCGCATAATCCGAAGGGAGGCTACGTGCAGCACACCCGTCATTTTCCGTACAGAATTTGACTTTTGTATAGTAATTCATCGATAAACGGGCATCAAAGTGATCACTATGGTAAACACTCGCCAATTCCAATCCGGCAAATTTTGCTTCTTTAATATTACTGATGTACATACTCCAGTAATCATCCATCCATGCTCGGCTAATATAGTCTTTTACCCGGTTGTCAAAGTAGGACATTTTGATATCGAAGCTATCATTTTGAGCAATGATATTCTGGAAGCGTGATGTTAGTCCGACTTCGATATTTTTTGAAATTTCAGGTTTTATATGATCGTCAACACTCATCATATAGCCACGAATACCTTCAACCATTGATGGAAAACGTGGGGCATAGGCATATTTAGCATGCAGTGCTGTATCATGATTAAGTTCAAGCTTAGTGCCTACCCAATAGCCGTGAGCATGGTCTCGCTTATTGTTTACGTTCCCAGAGGTAAGCTGTGGTAGCCAAGAGCTACCCGGACGAGCTGGACTGTAATCTTCGATCTGATAGGATTTAAAATCCCATCCACCCATTAGGGTCAGACGGTCGGCAAGCATATAGTTCCCGTTTAGGAAAAAACGGCCTTCTTTACGCTCTCCTTCCCGATTAACGGCATATTTCCATTTACCTGCGCTTGGGCCAGTGCGTTCACGAATAAAGCTGGCGCCGTAGTTTAACTCAATATCTTGCATTGAGAGCCCAAATAATGAGGTGTTACTCAAATTCACTCCGACTGTGCGCATGAATTTTTTATCACCGAGGGTATTATTTGCGGTTCGAGGGCGATCGTTCACTCGTGTTTGCCATACTCCGATATCCAAATTAATCCAGGGATTTGACGCAGGTTCCCATTTATAGTTGAGGCTGTGCCTGTTCATGTTGAGCCGTGTCAGTGGCCCCTGTTCCAAGATCATAAATGTTTGGCTCAGGTTTGCCATATCCGCGACATAGGATTCCCCGTAGAGATTTTGGTAATGGCTAATGATAGCCGAGAGTTCATGACCATCGCCAAAACGAACTTTTCCTTTACCCAGTAATGACTGGCTATCTTCAGAAGTGTTAGGTACGGCATCTCCCATTGCGTACAGCGAATAACCGGCCATTTGTTCACTGAATTGTGGAATGTGGCAATCTTGTGGATCACTTTCACATAAATAGCCTGGCATCCCACGTTCCTTAGCGCCCGGTCCGTGTTTGCCAGAGTGATAATTGCCCCGCTTGCGTTGAGAAACACCAAACAGCAATTCATAGGAGGGCTCGGCCATCGCAAAAACAATACTCCCGGTGCGATTCTTGGCGTCGAAAAGAGAGGTTTTTGATGGGGAAGGCCAGTCATTGCGTTGATAATCGTCAGGATTAGAGTGATTGCTCAACAGACTTCCTTTCAGGCGCAGCCCTACCTTTTGTCCATCAAGGAGGATATCACTGGCTTCAATCGTTTTTATCTCCACCGTTCCCCCAATAGCTCCCATGCCGCCTTTTCCTGTCGGGCCTTTACTAATATCTACCCGGCCAATGAAATCGGGATCAATAAAGGAACGGTTGGAGACACCTTGATAACCTCGGTATAGCGCGGTTTGGTTAGACGCGCCGTCAACGGTAGTTAAGACTCGGCCTTGTCCTTGCAAGCCCCGGATATTCACATCCAGGCTGCCTGAACTGCGTGCTTCGCCGGATAATACCCCCGGTGTGGTTTTAAAAATATCAACGGGGTGGATCACACCGAATTTTTCAATATCTTTACCTTTGATAGTGGTACTGTCGAACCGCAATGGTTCATTACCTGAATATCCACGATTTCCTGCTACCGTAAGAGGACTTAGTACGACTACACCTTTGTTGGTCATCTTTTTTGTCATTTTTACCAGCGTATAACTGCCATCGGTACGTTGGGACAGTTGTAAATGACTGCCTGTGAGCAGTTGTACTAAACCTTGATGAGCAGTAAAACTGCCGTTTAATGACGGTGCTGTTAACCCGTTGGTTAAATTCGGATCGAAAGAGAGCGCGGTACCGGTTTGCGCCGCAAAGTGAGACAACGAATTGCCTAATGAACCTGGTGGAATATGAACGGAATAGAGTGTATCTGCTGGTGTGGCGGCGTAAAGGGAACGAGTCGATAGCAGTATTAATGGCAATAACAGTGCGACTAAAGACTTTTTCTGCCAACGTGGTTGTGAATCTTGGCAGTCAATATGATATGGCATAGTAATTTTTTGATATGGCATAGTAATTTCTCCATAACTTTTTCAGCTTCTTTTATTTCTATGCCGTATGAGATTGAAAAAAGTGTCAGTAAAAATGATTATTTTTATTAATTGAGTGAGTAGAGGGTAATCCAGTAGCGGGTCAGGCGGCGCATTGAGAGCGGATAAGTTTGTAATAGCATATGCAGCGCCAGATCCGTATCCCGTATGGGAAAAGCACCAGAAACCCGCAGATTAGCGACTGCATCATCGCACCGGATAACACCGGAACGATAGCGATTCAGTTCAGTAACCACCGTTGCCAGCGGCGAGTTATCAGCTACCATCATGCCCTGTAGCCAGCTTAGAGATGCGGTTGAACGGGGATGTTGTGGGGCAACGGCAAATTGAGTGAAATAGGTTGCCTCTCCAGCATGGAGTATGTGTGGCAAACCGTTATCTGGCGTAATGCGAACCGCTCCTTCTACTATTTCCACTTGTGTGTGGGAAGCTTGTTGGCGGACGCTGAATTTTGTACCTAATGCCACAATAACGCCTTGTTTGGTTTGTACTTTAAATGGGCGTACCGACTGGTGGCTATCTTTATGTGTTTCAATATAAATTTCCCCTAGTTTTAGATGAACGAGCCGTTGGGTATCGTCATAATGAACATCTGTCGAGCTTTGAGTATTTAAAGTAAGTTGACTGTTATCCGGTAATGACCAGCGCTGAATTTGCCCGGTTGCAGTGTGATAATCGCCGGTGAGAAGCTGAAATTGATCAGATCGCCAGAAGAGCGATGATACGCCAGCCGGTATTAACAACATGAGTGTCAGCTTTCTGATGGCTTCTCGACGGGAAAGGGTCTGTTTGTTGTTTAACAGCGGTGAGGCGATATGCGGTGGCAAATGGTGCAACCGTGCTAACAGACATTGCGCCCGCTCCCAGGCTTGCGCATGTTCTGGGCTTTGCGCACACCAGGCAGCGCAAGCATTCCGATCAGCTTCGCTGGCATGGCTATCATGCAAAACGGTTAGCCATTCTGCGGCTTCGGCAAGTATCGTTTCAGAAGGTGTACTTGATGAAGAAGATGTATTAGTGAAAGTCAAACCAATCCCTCTTATGCCATTGCTATCAGGCATTGATAAAAGCCTTGTTTCATATAACGTTTTACTGTGGACAGCGAAATATTCATCTGATTTGCAATATCTTCATACTTCATTCCTTCTATCTGGGAAAGTAAAAAGACAGTTTGTACTGGCGTGGGGAGTTGACTAAGCATGATATCAATTTCCTGAAGTATTTCGAGGATGATAAGTTTTTGCTCTGGTGCGGGAATAAGCGGTTCAGGCAGACTGACGAGTAAATCCAGATAAGATTGTTCAAGTGAGCGGCGACGATACCAATTAACCATCAACCCCTTGGCAATGGTGACGATGTAGGCTCGGGGTTCCTTAAGTTGCTGTGGTAAAGGTGAACGAAGTAATTTAACAAAAGTATCTTGAGTCAGGTCTGCGGCAGTTTCATCACAGTTAAGACGATGCTTAAGCCAACGAAATAGCCAATCATGATTGTGGATATACATGCACTGGATCTGTTGAGTGTCTGAAACGTTAACGGTCATTTTCATGCCATACTATCAATGTAAATGCAAATCATTATCATTTTGGCATATTACAGGTAATTGCTTGCCGTTACCAATAAATTATGGATGGGAAGCGGCTGATCAAATGCATTTTTATTTACCATAAAGTAAATTAATGAATTAATTTGTAGTTTTGATCGTGATTGACAGGGATAAATTATAAGCGCCTTAAACAGAGATTGAGAATTTAAACTAAACATTCCTTTATAGTGCTACAGAATATGAGAGGCGCTTCAAGGAAATTAAAATGACGGTTGAAGCGCTAATGATATAGGTTTTAAGATTGAATCAATAGAGGGGTTAGTTCTTATTTATGGTGCAATTGATTTGAACGCTTTTTCACCCTTGTTGAATTTTATTGTTAGTAGGGGATTTAAGGTGTTAATAATATCTCAATTGTTATTTTTCAAATAATTTCGGGTTGAACTTAATGTTGAAAATATTTTCACAAGGGAAAATTTTCAATAAATTTAGGTTTAAGGTAGAGTAATATGGTGTCGTGTTTATTGATGTGTGTCTAATATATCATGTAACTATCTTTTAATATTGATGTAATGTAGAAGTTAGAATAATAAATTTGACATCCAAAAATAGCAAAATCCGGATATATGACTATAATAAAGGGTTATATATACAAGAATTACAGTGGTTAATATATTAAAAGCTTAAATGAACGAGGGATAAGATGGAAGGTACTTTAATTATTTGTATTGATTCGATTCTGAGATTTCGTTCAGATTACGATATGGCAATAGCTGTACCGATGTTATCAGTTCAGGAACAGCTAGGGAAAAATGATCCATTCTTTTTCCTGAAATATTTCAGAAATAAAGTCATAATAGAAAAAGGAGTGACAATATCAAATATATTTCTCGCGATAGAACCGTGGCAGGCTATGCTGAGCACTTGGTTGGAAATTGATATTGCCGCTTATATTGCAGAGATTAGGAAACCTTCGCAAGAAGAACCGATATTTGATTGGATCAGTATTCAGAGAATCACATCGATTCATCGGGTATATCAGCGAAAAGATATGAAAGATAATGAAAAATTGTCTGAATATTTTAATCGTGAACATACGCCGACAAAATATTTTAATATTGAATCAGTTTGTATGGCATCGGGTTATAGAAAGGGAGATAAAGAGCATTACAGTATCAGCGAATATATCCATGAAATTAAAAATATTCCAGTCATTGCCAGTGACAGACAAATATTAATTGGTTATGATGATAATAGCACGGATATTTTGAATGATAAATGTTTTGGTATATATGATAATAGAAATATCAAATATATACAGGGAACAACCTCGTTCGCGTTTTATGAATTGATGGAGGCTATTTTTAATGATGGCTTATTCTATAATTCACCTCAAACAGCTTGTCATAGCTTAGAGATGATAAAAGAGATGCTAGAAATTATAGATCGCGGAAATATGAATTACGAAAAGAATAATAAAGAGTATATTAATCAACAAGAAAATAATAGTGGAAATATTAGTGGGATTAATGATGATAGAGAATTAAATGTTGAATTTTATGATGGTGCTTTTGATCCACTGATAGAGCATATAGAAACAGAGCGGGAATATTGGAATTATATAAAATTATTATGTCATTCATATGGTCATTTGCCAGTAAGAATTGGCATGATTAATGAGGCTAAAGTTCCTGAATATCGCTTCTATAACAATATTATAGATGATGAAAGTTAGTTTTTAAAGATTAGTTGTATATTATACAAAGGTCTTTAATCATTATAGATAGCATATAATCTTTTTCTGTCGCAAGATTTGAAGTATCTGTACAGTTTCATATTCGTTTGTAAATAATATCCGGCTGGCTCAATATAATATGGTTATGCTGTGAATATTCTTCTTTTGTATTAAAAGGTTATCGCTGGGGAAAAAGGCAGATCCCATCACAAAAAAATTAAATTTATGAATATAGATTTAGCTAGGATTAGCATTTTTTACTCCAGATTTTTTGATGATAACGCAGAGACTTCATATATCTGGTTAGGGATCACGGATACCGCTACGTATAAATAGAAAATTGATGGATATCTATTTTAATGTCTATTTATGATGTTGATGTTTTTTAAATAATTTGTGCTATTTAGCTTTTAAAAAATCTATGATTATTTTTTTAAAAATCCCACTCTCAAGTGGCATTTTTTTATCTAAGTAATTAAATACAGTAGCTTTTGACCAGCCGTTATTATAGGTTTTTACAAGAGCTTTATACACTTTTTTTTCTAATTCTTTAGTAGTGGTGACTGTTACTCTTGGAATTGTTAGATCAGTTTGGTAAGCAGAATAGATATCTTTTTCAATGCTTTGAAATGGAATACAGTACACATTAGAATTTTTATAAACGTGCTTTAAATGGGCTTGATCGCCATCTAAAACACAAATTACATTTTCAGGTTTTGTTAGAAATTCTTCTTTTTCATTCCTTTTCATAAGATTAACAACGTTGGTAGCTCCTCCAATATAGATTATTTTATATTTATAAAAATAAGAATTATTGTTTTTGTCTATAATATATTCTAAGTAATCTTGCAAAGTTTCATCTTCAGTTAGAATATATTTATCCCAGCCTTTAAAGGCAAAAAGAGAGCTTTTGATGAAATTATAAGATCTCTTCGATATCATGGTCTTATTACCTTCTCTGTACATGTAATAAAGTTCATCATCATTAAGTGTTTTCATTAATGCCAAGGAGTGAGTTGTAAAAATGATATTTAAATTATATTTATCGCAAAACTCTCTAAGTAAATTTACTAATTCTACTTGTGCTGAGGAATCTAAAGAAATATCAATTTCATCAATAATGATGCATTTTCTTTTACATTCAATCATCCTATAAAGGTTGATGATGAAAAACTCTCCTGAACTAAAATAATCTTTTCGTATATAATATCCATTTTCGTTAAGTCGAAAGTAGTAATTATTTTTTTTAACTTTAAAAGATTTTAGGTTTTTATAGACATCAGTTTTATAAACTGAGTTTAACATATTAATAAGTTCACTGGGCACCTCATAGGTTTGAAAAGCTATGCACTTTCTTAGATCTGCGTCGATTTTACTTAATGTTGGAAAACTATTGAATCTATCCCCATAGGGAATAGGTAATTCAACAAATATGTTAGATTTTACTTCTTCAGGAACAATTGATTTTGTATCAATAACTTTTAGGTTACTATTATAAATATAAGTTATGACATCATTATTTATCAAATATTCTATTCTGCTTTCTTGGTTAAATATATAACGTGATGATGTTTTTATGAATATATCGGCTGATTGTAAATTTTTAATCGATTTTATAAATGTGGTTTTTCCAATACCATTTTTCCCTACAATACATGTAATTTTATTTTTTGTTAAATCTAATGAAAAACTCATTTCATTAATGTGTTGCACTTTTGAAATATTAATTGTTATGTTCATATCTTAGAATACATTCTTATGGAAAAACATATCGATTATAACATTGCCGTATTTTTTTCTGAGCTTATTTAAATAATTTTTATCAATAGTATTTATATGGTTAAGGTTTCCTGAAATCATCTCAATTCCTTTCTCTACATCTTTACCAACAGCATCTTTGAATTTATCTTTGTCAGTAATATAAAAGTGAATTAAATACTCAATTTTTTTCTTTATTTTTATATCAACAGTAACCTTCCCGGAAGGTAGCACAACCATACCAAGAAGTTTTACTTTATTGCCTTTATTAACGATCTTTGTTTTGTGTTTATGTAAAGAAAAATTACCGTTATTCTCTTTACTGAGAAAGCTGGATACTGTTGTATAAATACTATGAATTATTTCTTTATCATCTGATGATATTATTATGTCATCAGAATATCTGGTGTAAATTAAGTTGTTTTCTGAACAATAGTCTTGAATATTGTTATCAAATTTGTATAGACACGCATTACTGAATGCTGGTGAGGTAGAGAAACCAATTGGTAATATATTATCCACAATTATAAAGTCTAATATTTTATCATAATACTCTGGTATATCAATAATAGGGATTGCCGACGTGTTATTTTCTAACACTTCTCTTGCAAATTTTTTAGTGATGCTTGAGAAGAAATTATTAATATCTGTGTTGAAAAACCATTTTTTATCAGAATGCTTTTTTACTGCTTCGTAAGTACTACTTCCTTTTCTATATGAATAAACTACCTCTTTATTAATATTTAAATGGAAAAGAATAAAATCATTAATAAATTTGTGGTAGCTTTTAAGTTTAGTCGAAGGCTGATAAATTATACGTCCGTTGTATTCTAATTTTTTATATTCACTTTTAACATTAAAAGATAAAAAATCATCTAATTTAGTTTTTTCATGAAATGCGATGCTGAAAATTGTTTCCAATTTAAGTGGTTTTTTACTCTTAGGAGTAATGGGATTATCAGGAATATTCACAAAAGACTCGTTCTCTTTGAAATTTACTACCTGTACATACCCTCTTCAGATTTATGAAGCAGGGCAGTACAAGAGTAACATTACATAAAGGCTCGTAGAGGCTAACATTGTTGACTGGAGATACTCCTAGTCGCTAGCATTGGAAAAATATAAGCCAGTTCGAATAAAAAGGCAACTTTTTTAAAGTTAGGATCTGGAAAAAGAGATTATATTCAAACTAATAAAGTTAGAGTTAGGAGTAATTGTTAACTTTGTGATTAATGTTTATAGGAACACTAGTATAAAACTGGGAGTTATTTTAATGTTTCTTAATAATTGCAGAGCAATACCGTTGCTCTATTTCTATAAATATGGCTTGAGTGTTCGTATTTATACTTAGGTAAATATCCTTAAAATATATCCAACAAGTATATATTAGTCTAAGAGAGATTAACAATGAGGGTACAAAAAAGCTCTATCTATTTGAAATGGTGCGATGATTTTAAATCGCGCCATAATCGCGCCAGTATTCTTACTGGGAGCTGTTGTTCGCTATGAGTTCAATGACCGATATTTATGAAACTTTGTGTGTTGCATCACAACCTATGTCCGTTTCGGATTTATTGGCGGAGTATCCCTCCGTTCCTAGAAGAACTGTTCAACGTTGGTTGGGGCGACTTGTTGAAGATAAGAAAGTACAGATATTGGGTAAAGGTCGAAGTCGCCGCTATGCTATCGCTACCGGGGAAACATCATATTCGGTAGCGGATAGATCGGATAATTTCCCGAGCTATATTCCACTGTCTGAGGATAGTAAGGATATTCTTCGTTATATTGATCAACCTCTCAAAGCGAAGACGCCTGTCGGTTATCAGCGAGAGTTTCTGGAATCATATGAGCCGAATGTCACTTATTATTTGTCGGTTCCAATTCGTAATCAGCTCTGGCGAATTGGAGATACGAAACAAATCTCACAGCCAGCAGGAACCTATGGTAGAGCTATCTTGGATCGTTTGCTCATTGATTTATCGTGGGCTTCAAGTTATTTGGAAGGAAATACTTACAGTCGATTGGATACGGTGAAGTTGATTGAATATGGAAAAGTTGCGGTAGGAAAAAATGCTATTGAAACCCAAATGATCCTAAACCATAAAGCCGCTATTGAATTACTTGTCGATGGTATTGAGGAACTTGATTTTAATCGGTATACCGTTCTCAATTTACACAGTACATTATCTGAAAATTTATTATCTAATCCTGTCTATGAAGGACGTATCCGTCAACATCAAGTTGAAATAGGAAAAAGTGTTTTCAGACCGTTAGCGGGTGAAGCCCATATCAGTAAAATTTTGGATTCGTTGCTTGGGAAAGCACGAGCTATATCAGATCCGTTTGAGCAATCCTTTTTTATGATGGTCCATTTGCCATATTTACAGCCTTTTTCTGATGTAAATAAGCGAACTTCCCGCCTGGCAGCTAATTTGCCGTTGATTCGTGCAAATCTATGTCCGTTAACTTTTGTCGATGTACCGGAAGAGGCATATAGCCGCGCAATGCTTGGTATTTATGAAATGACCCGAGTTGAATTACTAAGGGATTTTTATTTGTGGGCTTATGAGCGTTCTGCCCAAGAATATTTGGCTGTCACGCAGGGAATCACCGCACCAGATCCGCTAAGATTACAATATCGAAATGTGATTAAGCAGATTGTTTATCGGGTAGTTGCCGCGCCAGAGATGGATTCAATTGACGTTATAGATAAATTAATTTCCGATGAATTAAGTCAATCTGAGCACGACACGTTAAAAGCATTGGTTATTGAAGAGCTACGGCGATTGCATGAAGGTGTGTTGGCAAGGTATGGCCTCCGGCCTTCGCAATTTGAAAAATGGAAAGGAAAACACCGATAGTCTTTGTATTCATGCTATTGAATAGCTACATAACCATAAAAAATTTCCGGGTTAATTACGAGGTTATCTTAGATAAGCTATTAATTAGCTCTTTCGTTACGTTACCGCATTGGGATTTAAATTTATGCGGTTAGGACTAAAAATCGATTTGCGAAATAATAGTAATTGACATCGCTAAACACCCGTCAGTATTTTCATTCCACCTTGGCCTGACATCCTATACGCAGGGTTATCAGTGTAAATGAACCTTTGGTAAAACAGGTACAGCTTACATGTAATTATCTTTATTTATCAAACAGATAAATATAGGTTGGCTACCCGGTTAAGCTGTTCGTTGCACTAAGATGTCGCTTTTTACTTAGAAGTGGGCCAAAAATTCGTCTTTTTAGGTAATGAGTTTTTATACAGAATTATCCTAAAAAAACAGAAACTAGTATTTTTCTGATCTAAATTTTCGCATTATGTTCTAAAAATAGGTAAAACAGATGTTTAAGTAAGGATTTTAGATGGAAATGCCAATTTATTTTCAATACTGGGGTAAGGCGAAGCGAGTCTTAGAGGTTGATAGTGCAGATTATCATCTGCTTCCTTACCATTGTTTAGATGTTGCAGCGGTGGGAATGCAGTTACTCTCTCTAGAAAGATCGTTAGCTAGAGATCTTGCTAATTTTTTAACGTTATCTACACAGCAGTTACAAAGCATAGTCTCTTTTATATTGGCTTTACACGATATTGGTAAATTTGCATCTGCTTTTCAAAAATTACTTCCCGGTCAGGCAGTCGGTCTGCATCGACCGGATTGTCCTAAAGAGTCTGGCGGCCGTTATTTTTGTCATGATCGTATAGGGTTATATTTTTGGGAAAATATCAAAGCAGAGTTACTTAATAGACTGGTTAATATTGAAAGTGTCGGGCGAAGAGAACAGCGAGAGATGTTTGATACCTTAATGGTATTCATGGATTGTGTATTAGGGCATCACGGTCGGCCAATTGATAAAACAAACTATAAAGCGATTAAACGTTTTACTGAACCTCATAACCTTAATGCTGCCACACTTTTTGCACATCATTTGGTTGAGTTATTTCAACCTGAGTTTCCCATTGAAAAATTACAATCCAAAGAGTGGCGAAGGCGACTGGAACAAGTAAGTTGGCAGTTTGCGGGTATTGCAATATTGGCGGATTGGATTGGTTCAGATAATCATTATTTTGCGTATCAATCTCAACCTATGCCATTAGCAGATTATTGGAAACATGCTCAAGCAATGGCCAAAAAGGCGGTTATGGCGGCCAATTTAGGTAAGGAGCCGGTAGTTAAGCCGTTTATTTCCATCCAGGAATATTACGGTTTTGCCGCAACACCATTGCAACAGTGGGCCGAATCAATCTCTGTAGATAATTCTCCTCAACTATTTATTTTGGAAGATGTTACTGGGGCTGGGAAAACAGAAGCGGCGCTTGCGCTTACACACCGTTTGATGCAGGCAAAAGCCGCTGATGGTTTTTATTTTGGTTTGCCTACAATGGCATCGTCTAATGCAATATTTAGTCGAATTGCTAAACATTACCAGCAAATGCTCTCGATAGAGGATGATAGTAAACCCAATATCGTTTTAGCTCATGGTATGCGGGAGATGAATAATCAATTTCGTGAACCCGTTTGGGCATTAGGTCATCCAGATAGAAACTATGGTAAAACAGATATCCCCTCTTCAGCGCAGTGCAATCAATGGCTAGCGGACCCACGTAAGCAAGCGCTGTTGGCGCCTGTTGGAATCGGAGCGATGGATCAGGCTTTATTGGCTATATTGCCAAGGCGTTATCAATCACTGAGATTATTTGGGCTTAATCGTAAAGTACTCATCGTTGATGAAGTCCATGCGGCTGATGAATTTATGTTTAATTTATTAGAAAACTTATTAGCGCTGCATCTTTATCAGGGCGGTTCAGCCATTTTGTTGACAGCAACATTGACCTTTAAACAGCGTCAACGTTTAACAGATATTTGGCTGAATGCTGGTGGACTAAGTTCTCAATTATTGCAAAAAACGGATTTTCCTTTAGCAACAAAAATAAGTTTAAATGCCGTATTGCCCGTTATTGAACAACCGTTATTAAGTCGAAAAGATGTTAGCCGGGAAGTTAAAGTTGATTTCTTAAATAGCTTTAGTAGTTGTGTTGAAAAGGTATTAGCCGCCATTGTACAAGGGCAATGTGTCGTTTGGATACGAAATACCGTTGATGATGCTATTGAAGCTTATCAGGCACTGCGAAGTTTGCTTACTGAACCTGAGCGCTGTCTGTTATTTCATAGCCAGTTTATCTTGCAGCATCGAAAAGAGATTGAAAATCATGTCCTGACTATCTTTGGTAAAAATAGTCAGGGTGAAATGCGGCGAGGCAAAGCATTAATTGCCACACAAATATTTCAGGAGAGTTTAGATATTGATGCCGATGTCATGATTTCAGATATTTGTCCTATTGATGATCTTATTCAGAGAGCCGGACGTTTGCATCGCCACACCCGCGACAGCGATGGTATCTATCGATGGGGTATTAAAGATTCACGCCCTGCGCCAATATTGTTTGTTCACGCGCCTGAATGGCGGGAGCAACCTGGATCAGATTGGCTAAGTTATAATTTTCGCAACACGCAATGTGTTTATCGCTCGCCTGCCCGTCTGTGGTTAAGCATGCGCGTATTGAGAAAATTGGGTGCTATACGTATGCCTGTGGAAACTCGCCAATTAATTGAAGCGGTTTATGGTCATGCCTATGAGCAAGCGCCGGAAGTGTTAAAACACCAAGGGAATGAATTCATTGACGAGGAGCGAAGTCAGACAGCTAAAGCTAAATCTTTTTGGTTACAGTGGCAATTATATGGTTATTGTGATCGCAGTGCTGATCGTTGGTATGAAGATGATTCCGATATTAATGCTCGTTACAGTGATATTGAAACTGTTGAGGTGTTATTACTGAAAAAAAATGATTCAGGACAACTAGTACCTTGGGTAAATTCAGGCGAATTCTCAGTGTCGCTGAGTACGATTAAATTATCCAGAAATAAGTATGCAAATAAATTAGCGCCAGTTCCGACAGAGTTAATACCTGCTCTCAATGCCTTGCAACAGAGATATTACCAAATTAGATATTTGCGACCTTGGTTGCCAGAGCAAGATCCGAATTTTACTTATTCTTCAACAGTAGGCTTTTGTGAAAGATAAAAGTAGGAGGTGTTATGAACTTAGTTCAGGACCCGTGGTTGCCCTTTCGATTACGTGATGGTAGTGAAAAAGTACTGCCCATTAATGCGATATGTGATCATGATGTTATGGACTTTGCTTTACCGCGAGCTGATTTTCAAGGAGCAGCTTGCCAATTTGCCATTGGTTTATTACAAACCGTTTTTGCGCCGGAAGATAAATATCAATGGCATGCTCTATATGAAACACCACCTGACAAAAAGGTATTACAACACGCTTTTAATAAAGTGACACATGCCTTTAATGTTACCGGTATAGGGCCTCTTTTTATGCAAGATTTTGATCCGCTGAAAACAGCAAAATCAACTACTGTAGCCGGATTACTAATTGAAGCGCCGGGAGCGAATGGTTTAAAGCTTAATACGGATCATTTTGTTAAACGTGGCATCGGGGATGTGATGTCTCTTGAAATGGCGGCTCTGGCGCTGTTTACCTTACAAATTAATGCGCCGTCAGGAGGGGTGGGGCATCGAGTAGGATTACGAGGTGGAGGACCATTAACCACGTTAATGGTGCCGCAACAAACTGATACAACATTATGGCAAAAACTGTGGTTAAACGTCATTAGTCGAAGTGAATGGCATTATTCAGAACCTGATTTAACCAGTGCTCAGGTTTTTCCCTGGTTAGCGCCAACAAAAGTGAGTGTTAATGAAGGGACAGAAATTTATGCTGAGGATGTGCATCCCTTACATATGTATTGGGCGATGCCGAGACGTATACGACTTGTGGTGGAAAAGGGGGAAAATATTTGCAAAATTTCAGGTCAATATTCCGCATTCACCGTCTCTGAATATCGGACACAAAACTATGGCGGCAATTATTCTGGTAATTGGGTCCATCCGTTAACACCCTATAAATGGGATCTTAAAGAACCAACACAACATTTATCTATTAAAGGCCAACCTGGAGGGGTGACATATAAAATTTGGGATGTTTTAGTTTTTACCAGCCATGAGAGAGGGCAGCGTTGTGCGCCGGTCGTAAGCCATTTTTACTCTTTATGTTGTCATTTTGCTGAACTGCGAAGAGTAATGCCTCGTCTGTGGGTGTTTGGCTACGATATGGATAATATGAAAGCGCGTTGTTGGTATTCTGTCACTGTGCCGTTGTTTTTTGTCTTACCAGAACAACAGGAAAAGATTCTATATCAAGTCAAAGAACTGCAAAAATTGGCAACCAATATGATTTGGCTATGTCGGAATCAAATAAAAGCGGCTTGGTTTGAAAAGCCCGCGGATGTGAGAGGAGACATTTCCTTTATTGACTTGGTTTTTTGGCAACAAAGCGAATCCGTGTTTTTTTCTGTGGTGCATCAACTTATCAATAATAGACGTTCGGATGCGCCTTTTCTGACACCAGAGCAGGCTAAACATTGGCTTAATACCTTACGTCATCTCTGTAGAGATTTATTTGATGAATATGTTGTTTTATCTGAATTGGGTAATGAGCGTTCAATGGTAAAACGCATGAGAGCGCGTCAGCAGTTAATCATTGGGCTATATGGACAGAGAGCTTTAAAAGAGATCAACACATTTATTACCAATCACCATATTCACTCTGGTAAAGAGGAAATGTAATGGACAAAAAGATCGAAATTATATTATTGCGTTGGTGGCAAAGTATGTTTTTGTCACCAAAACAGTTAAAAGAGAAAGGTATTATTCCAGCGCCTTCTACTTATAAAGCCCAGTTAAAGCGCTGTGAAAACATTGAGATGGCTATGTTAACTGAGGGTTTTCGGGATTTATGGTTCAGTTTGCCTGATGAAATTAGCTTATCAGATAGTCCAGTAAAATTAGAATATTGGGCTACGATGGCGGCAGCATTAGTTTATGTGAAAAGCAACAGCGGTATTACATTGGCGGTAGCGGCGGGTAAGAAAGGAGGAGGAAATAAACCGGTTGTCAGTGAATTAAGATTTTCACAATTGCAAAATGCTAAAACACCGAACGAATTACTATGTCGATTACGTCAAGTTTTGCAGAAAGTCAAAGGCAATATTTCTGTTTTGGCTTTAGCGCAGGATATTGAGGAGTGGTTCGCTGAATATGGTCAATTACGGCCATGTAAGCCGGATAAGCGTATTAAAGTGAAGTGGGTTATGGATTATTACCGTGCAGCTAGTGGTAAATCGGTTGATTTATCGGATTTTCATTAATTGAGTTTAGGATGATTATTATGAGTCAGTTTATTCAATTACACTTATTAACTTCCTATGCGCCATCTAATCTTAATCGTGATGATTTAGGCCGGCCTAAAACAGCGAGAATGGGCGGTTTTGAACGTTTACGTGTGAGTTCTCAAAGTTTAAAACGCCACTGGCGTACTTCTGAGTTATTTGAACAGGTGCTATCAGAGAATATTGGTATTCGCACCAAGCGATTTGGTATTAAGGTATTTGACGCTTTGGTCAATGCTGGAGTGAAAGAAAAATCTGCTAAAGCATTGGCTGCGACGATTGCAGGTGTTTTTGGAAAAACGAAAAAAGATGCTTTAGAAATTGAACAATTGGCACATATCAGCCCGGCAGAGCAACGATCTGTCATGTCGTTAATTGAAGTATTGGCGGAAGAAAATCGGGCGCCAACAGCCGAAGAGCTTAATTTATTAAAAACTAAGCAAACTGCGGTGGATATTGCTTTATTTGGTCGGATGTTAGCTTCAAGTCCTGCATTTAACGTCGAGGCTGCCTGTCAGGTCGCTCATGCTATTAGTGTGCATAGTGTGGTGATTGAAGATGATTATTTTACGGCGGTGGATGATTTAAATGACGGTAAGGAAGATACCGGGTCAGCCCATATCGGGGAATTGGGTTTTGCCGCCGCGCTGTTTTACAGTTATATCTGCATTAATAAAACGCAATTAATAAAAAATTTGGATGGCGATGAAACCCTTGCTAATAAAGCGATTAAAGCATTAACAGAAGCCGCTATGAAAGTATCGCCTACGGGTAAACAGAATAGTTTTGCTTCTCGTGCTTATGCCAGTTTTGCTCTCGCTGAGAAAGGCGAACAACAACCTCGTTCTTTATCTGTTGCATTTTTAAAACCCATTAATGACAGCGATCAGGGGCCATCGGCAATTAATGCATTAGAAAGCCAAATGCACAATATTGATCAGGTTTACGGTACTTGTGCTGATGCCCGCTATAAATTCAACACATTCACAGGGGAAGGAACTTTAACCGAGCTGCTTGAATTTATTGTGCAGTAATGGAGGCAGAATGAAAGCATATTTAGTCTTCCGATTATATGGCCCGATGGCAAGTTGGGGCCGACCTGCGGTTGGGGGGGAAAGGCCAACGGAATTGTATCCGGGCCGATCCGCGATTTTGGGATTATTAGGGGCGGCATTAGGTATTCGACGAGATAATGAGTCTGAATTAGCAAAATTACAAAAAAGTGTGTTAATTGCAATTAAACAGACTGTTCCTGGCTCTTTAATGCGTGATTACCATACGACGCAGGTGCCGACGCACAGTAATAGTGTGGTTCATCAGAACCGTAAAAGTGAATTAAAGTCAGATAAACTGAATACCATTCTGTCTAATCGCGATTATCGTTGTGATGGTATTTGGATCATTGCTATTACATTAACTGAACACACTGGTTTTACGCTTGAACAATTACGGGATGCTTTACTTAAACCCGTATTTATCTTGCATCTTGGACGTAAATCTTGCCCGCTTGCTTTACCTCTCTGTCCTAAACTCGTTACATCATCGGCATTAAAAACAGCGTTGGATATCCCTTTTCCACCGCTGATTCATTCTGATAGAGAGGATAAGTTATGGCTAGGGGCAAATGGGATTGTGACTTATTTTTGGGAGGGGAATAAAGATGAAATGAGCTCTTCAAATATCTTAATCAGCCATCCTTGGGATGAGCCGATTAACCGAGCGCGTTGGCAATTCCGGCAACGTACTATGTATCAACTTTCTATCGAGGAGGGTGTTGATGTATTTGTCTAAAATTGTGCTTCGGCAATCGAGTCAAACAGCAAATATATTAGCAAAACTGGGTGCGAATGGCGTTTATACTTCTCATCAATTGTTATGGAAATTGTTTTCATCAGATGAAAAACGTCAATTTCTATTTCGAGAAGAGATCGGAATAATGGGGCTCCCCGTATTCTATGTTTTATCTAAAACATCACCTCAAACTCAGTCACCATTGTTTGAGGTGGAAACGAAAGCGTTTTATCCTCAATTGCAGGTGGGGCAACGTTTAGCTTTCAAATTACGCGTTAATCCAACAATCTGTATCACCGACTCTTCTGGAAAACGTCGGCGTCATGATGTCTTGATGCATGCTAAGTTTATGGCAAGGCAGAAAGGTGAAATGGAGCAGGGGAAAATAAAAGCCATGATGGATGATGCCGCCCGTAATTGGTTGTTGAATAGTCGTCGTATGCAGCTGTGGGGCATTCAGTTTGACGATTTACTGGATGTTGAAGGTTATACCCAGCATCGAAGTGTAAAAAAGCAGGGGCAGAAAATACAATTTTCCAGTGTTGATTTTCAAGGACTTCTGACGGTGACTAACGATGAGCTATATTTGGAACAATATGCAAAAGGCTTTGGTCGCGCTAAAGCGATGGGATGCGGATTGATGTTAATCAGATCAGTGTAATGGAAATTTATTTTTGTCGGAGCTCGTAATGCAATATTCTTTGTTGTATCGGGATATTGATGTTAAAGGTGGCGCATTCGCGGTTGTTAAGTGTTTGTGTTACATTTCAAAAGCATGGTAAAAAGTGATATTGCTAATTAATATCATTCTGTAGAGTAGGGGGTAGTCGCTACTCACGGAAATATGGATAAAATAATTACCGTGTTCCTCACGTCTGTGGGGATGAACCTGAATTTTGGTATACATTTGAACCAGGCAGAATATGTTTCCTGTGTTTAATGGGATAAACCGCTATAATCAATGATAGGATATCGTGTTAGTGGACGTTCCTGACCGTTACCGGGGTGAACCAAACTCGATATATCTCGTCAAAGAGAGAATGTAAGTGTTCCCTGCATTATGTAGGGATAAACCGCGGCATGAGTGATGCTTTACTATGTTCGCTAAATGTTCCCTGTACTAACGGGGATGGACCTAGCAGTGCCCCAAATAGCTGCAAAGCTAAAAATGTGTTCCCTGTATTGTACTCCTTGTATTGTACTGGCGGGGATTAACCGTGTGAAAATGACGCTGATAACCGGCTTTCCTGATGCTCCCTGCCTCTATTAGGGATAAACCGGACAGTAACAGTGATACGGTCGGTAGTAAGCGGTGTTCCTTGTATCTACGGGGGTGAACCGACTTGATACTGTTATTTTTGAGGTTTGGAAGCGTGTTCCCTGTGATTGACGGGGATAAACCGAACAGCTAGCGCTTTAGCTGGCAGAGATAGACTTGTTCCCTGTTTCTACGGGGGTAAACCGCTAAATACAGAGCTATCACCATTTGTTACAATTTGCTCCCCGTAATCTACGGGGATCAACCGTCATCCGGAAAGGTAGTTGACATAAAGGGTCGGCGTTCCTTGAATTGATGGGGATAAACCGGATTCAGGTTTTATGATGATAGTTGAAGTAGAAATGCTCCCCGTTTTTACGGGGAAAGAGCAATTCGCTGCCGCCTTGACCACAATTTTCAGGCCAATGATAAATCTGTGGTTCGGGCATATCGATGGCAGTATTCGCTCGGTGATTTGACAGTGCTTTTCTCGGTGTTAAGGTCAACGGCTTATTGAATTTTTGCACGTAAGAGAATGGCTCAGGATAACTAAAGGAAATTTGTAATGAAGAAAAAGCGACTAAAAAAATTTCAGAAAAAACTTGAGACGTTGGGGGTAATTGAAAGTGATCCAGATGTGGTTGGTTATGTACTGTTTAACACACGCAATCGCCGATTTGTGATACTGGATGAATATGAATTGGGGAGGGTGGCTTACGCCGATGATATTGAAGAAGCTTATTTAGCAATGTCACGATTTGTCGCATTAATGGATATTGATTCTTTGCCGGAGCCAGACAAATTCGATATTGCTGTTATCCCTGTTATTGATAACCCTTTATTTGGGTTAATGCCTAAAAAAACAGATTAAAGTTAAATCCCTTTGTATTTTCATCAGACACCTCATCTATGCCATAAAACATGCGCATAAGTCTATGTAGATAGTGAGCATCATCAAGAGGTTCTATTGACAGTATGTAAAAACTTTCGTATTTCTACATGTCATCTTTTTTTCTGACTTCGGTTTTTACATCCTGTTTATATTCGAAAACTCCACTACCGGTGGAGGACTTATGGGGCGGGGAGTTATGCCAAAGAAATTAATCCCAGAAAAGCACATTTTGTTATTCACACCCAATAGAAATCCATGGAAAACTCATTGGTGCATATATTGAAAAGCATCACGGAATATACCCAATATATAATTTGGGGGGCCAAAAAAATCACGAAGTACTCTCGTAATAGAATCTACCCAAATCCTTTCTTGTAGACGATGAATAGGAGTATCAATTAGTAGCAGTAAATAGTGGAAAAGTTTTATCTAAAAAATAACTTTTCCTTTTTAGTGGATAATATGTTGATTTATAGAAAACTTTCTCAGTCGAGTAAAATAATAAATTTGATAATATAATATGATATTATCAAATTAGAATTTTTTAAATACTATATTCCATAAAGCTTAATCTAACCCGAATTCTGGATAAGAAATTGACATGAAGCCTGTTCCAGGAGCAATGTTTTGGTGCACGCCGAAACAGCTCCGGGGAGGAACAGGCTATGAACAAGTTAGTTGAAATTTTCTGCGATGTCGATGATTTTTGCCGCTTCTTTATTCCTCAATGGGAATTATTTTGTTTCG
>NZ_RCWB01000047.1 GCF_018448885.1 Photorhabdus caribbeanensis | reverse complement strand
GATATTGCCATACTTATATCTCCATAAATTCCATCACATACTCTACCGGCGTGTTACCGCTGGCACGGTATAAGGTTTGCTTCGGTTTCGGTGGGGTTTCCGGTGAACGCAGTTGCAGATTTTCTTCCGCCTCACTCTGTACCGTCACCGTTCTGCCCAGCGCATCGGTTTTACCGGAAAGGGTCTGACCGCCAGCAGTGGTAATGGTATAGCGGGTATGCGCCAGCGGCTTACCGCTCTGTTCACTGAGCAGGGTATAGCGGGCGGAGTAGTCAAACAGCGCACCGGCGGATTTCTTGCCGGTAATATGGTCAGTCATGGTGATGCTGACCCCTTCGATACGGATATTGCCCATCGGATCAATAACTATCTGCCCGCCTGCGTTCCCAATGATGATTTGCCCGCTTTCAGAGTGCACCGTGATATGTTTACCCACGGTAATTTGCTGGTTATCGGCGACGTTTAATTGATGGCTTTTACCAATGGAAATGGCTTGCTGACCTTTAATAGTCACCGTTTGATTCTGACCGACTTCAAGCGTCTGGCCGCCCTGTACGGCTTCATCATCATCGTTTTTAATTATCGCGGTGCGGTTATGCGCCACTTCTGTTTGCTGGTCATGGCCTATCTGCGTGGTTTTATCCCGGAGAATCTGCGTATTCATATCCCGCTGAGCATGAATAAACACTTCCTCGCTTCCTCTGGCATCCTCAAAGCGCAGTTCATTAAATCCCTGCCCTCCAAGAGTCCGGGTTTTAAAAGTGGTACGGGTTTTCTCCGCCGGTAAATTAAGAGGCGGGCGGTTGAGGCCATTATAGGTACACCCCGTCACAATCGGACGGTCGATATCGCCGTTGAGATAGCTGACGATCACCTCCTGCCCGACGCGCGGTATCGCCATAAAACCGAAACCGTTGCCGTTCCAGCCTTGTGCCACCCGTACCCAACAAGACGCGTTGTCGTCCGCTTTATCGTAACGGTTCCAGTGGAAATGAATCCGTATCGCGCCGTGTTCGTTCACATAAATCTCTTCGCTCCCCACCCCGACCACCGTGGCGACTTCATCACCGTCCGCCAGGGGTTTGTAGCGGTAAGGGGGCCGCCAGTCCTGGTTTCCGGGAATAAAGGCGACCTCGTTGGTCAGTGTTGTCCCTTCGCCACCGTCGTTTGATGCGACAGGTTGCCACCCATGATGCGTGACAGAGATCACCTGCCAGCGGTCGTTCATGGCCTCTATGGGATGAGATTGCAGGGTAAAAATTTTGCCCGGCCGAAGCCGGATACAGTTGGTTTTGGCGGTGCCGACTTTGCTGTAGTTTCGTAACTGCTCCAGCCGCAATTGGGTAAAAGGTTTTCCTTCCTCGTCCCATTGGAAACGTCCGTAACTTTCAAACACCGAATTGTGCCCGCTATCGTCGGATTGCTTCTGATGTTCAAGAGAATATTTGGGGTTAAGAAAGTTATGGTCTTTCTGGACCGTGCCATTCGAACACAGGTATTCGCCATAACTCCACTGGTACGCCGTGGTATCGGTCTCGTCCGTTTCAGGATGCGTATTGTAAGTAAGATCGATATCCGCCTGCATGCCCAGACGGCAATCACAGAACAACGTCTGTTTTTCCTCAAACCAGAAAATAATGCCCTCTTCCGCCGCCAGACGGCACCAGAAATCATAAGCAGATTCGCGTTTTTGCGTGGTGTATTCCCGTTCGGCATGGCGTTTATAGAGCGTATCGCGGGTAAATAAAATACGATGTTCTTTAAGCAGGATCGTTAAGATTTCCGGTACAGACTTCCGATGGAAAATACGGCTATCCTGATTGAGCGTCATCAGCCACATTGTAGGGCGGATAGTGAAAATATAAAAAGTGCGACGGCCATCGGTATTATCCTGTTCAGCTCCGGTTATCAACCCATTAATAGTCCGTTCGGGGATGCCATTGCGGGTAATGGTCAGTGACGCGCTGTCCCCCAGCTGTTCATTCAGGGGAATGTCATCACGTGAGCTCACCACTTTTAACGTCAGGCGATAAAGCTGCGACAGCTCTTCATGTAAAGTAAATTGCGCTACCTGAAAAGTGGTTTGGGGCAGTACGCCAATTCGGCAGGTGAAAACTAATCCATCCATATTTGAAACCCTACGTAATTGAACCATTATCCTGCAACGGGGATAACGCAAGAGGCTATTAAGCGAGTCATTACATGCGGCTCTTTTAAATAGCGCCGGTCTGTTCCGCGGTAAAAAAATGACAGCGTAAAATAGCCATCATTTAATACGTGGCGTTAGAGAGAACAATAGACCGCTTCCAGCTAAGTAGGATGGAGTGGAGACAAATAACAGAGAATTTCGCTCTCTAGGTATTATGACCACAAGAGCACGATATTTATCAGATGAATATGAAAAGAATGTGATTAATGTCACACAAAATGGCTAATTAATCGTTCTCAATTCCGATTTTTTATATTGAATTATTTAATTAATAAATCGCTCAATCTCTCCTTTTTTAATCGAAAAATTTAGGTTATACCCTATGGATTTCAAGATGTATCGCAGCGGCAAGGGAGCGAATCCCCGGGAGCATAGAGAACTATGTGACCAAGGTGAGTGCAGCCAACAAAGAAGCAACTTGAAAGATGACGGGTATATATTGAAGTTCAATATTTAGCCTGTCATGGGTTGTCAGCCCCAATAACAGGCAATAAATCTCTGCGGGTTTATTTTCAATGCTGGCCTTTTGCGACATCCTCTCATTGGGCAAGGATTTACGGGGCAATTGTTAAGAATTAGCTATAAATTGCTCACGCAATGCCTGAACCTGATCCCGAACACTGGCCGCCTGTTCGAATTCAAGATCCTGCGCATGCTGGTACATCTTCGCTTCCAGCTCGCGGATTTTGTTTTCCAGCTCTTTGGCAGACAGTTTGCTAAATGTTTCCGTTGTGGCAACAGCTTTACCTCTGCCTCTCCCTTTGCCATTCGTCGGCTGTCCGATTTGCAGAATATCACCAATTTTCTTATTCAGACCTTTTGGAACAATGCCGTGTTTTTCATTAAATACCTGCTGTTTAGCACGACGACGTTCCGTTTCACCAATCGCTTTCGCCATTGAATCAGTTATCTTATCGCCATAAAGAATCGCTTTACCATGCAAGTTACGGGCAGCACGCCCAATCGTCTGAATTAATGAACGTTCAGACCGCAGGAAACCTTCTTTATCCGCATCCAGAATGGCCACCAGAGAAACTTCTGGCATATCCAGCCCCTCCCTCAGCAAGTTAATCCCCACTAATACATCAAATTCACCTAAACGAAGATCCCGAATAATTTCCACACGTTCGACAGTATCAATATCCGAATGCAAATAACGAACCCGTTCACCGTGTTCTTCCAAATACTCGGTTAAATCCTCCGCCATTCGCTTAGTCAACGTGGTAACTAATACCCGTTCATTTTTCACCGCCCGAATGCGAATTTCAGACAGTAAATCATCAACCTGGGTTGCGACAGGACGCACTTCCACTTCAGGATCAAGCAAACCCGTAGGACGCACCACCTGTTCCACCACATCGCCACCGGATTTTTCTAATTCATATTTGCCCGGCGTTGCTGAAATATAAATTGTCTGTGGAGCCAGTGCTTCAAATTCTTCAAACCGAAGTGGGCGATTATCCAGCGCAGAAGGCATACGGAAACCATATTCCACCAACGTCTCTTTGCGGGAGCGATCCCCTCGGTACATCCCACCGATTTGCGGGATGGTAACGTGCGATTCATCCACTACCAGCAAACCATCAGCCGGGAGATAATCAAACAGTGTCGGCGGCGGCTCCCCTTCAGCACGACCAGAGAGATAACGGGAGTAGTTTTCAATGCCGGAGCAATAACCCAATTCATTCATCATTTCCAAATCAAATTGAGTACGCTGCGTAATACGTTGCTCTTCCAGCAGCTTACCGCTCGCCAGCAATACCTGACGCCGCTGCTCAAGCTCAACTTTAATCGCTTCCATGGCCTGAACAATACGTTCACGCGGAGTAACGTAGTGAGTTTTTGGATAAACGGTGTACCGTGGAACATGATATTGAATCTGTCCTGTTAACGGATCAAACAGTGATAACCGTTCTACCTCATCATCAAATAACTCAACGCGCAGGGCATGCTCATCAGATTCAGCCGGAAAGATATCAATCACTTCACCACGTACCCTAAATGTCCCTCGCTGAAATGCCTGATCATTACGGGTATATTGCAATTCAGCCAAACGCCGCAGAATGGAACGTTGATCGATAATCATACCGTTAGTCAGGTGGAGCATCATTTTTAGGTAACTATCGGGATCACCCAAACCATAAATAGCCGAAACAGACGCCACAACAATCACATCTCGCCGCTCCAGCAAAGCTTTGGTAGCAGACAAACGCATTTGCTCAATGTGCTCGTTTACCGAAGCATCTTTTTCAATAAAAGTATCGGAACTCGGCACATAGGCTTCAGGTTGGTAATAATCGTAATAAGAAACAAAGTACTCTACGGCATTTTCTGGGAAGAAGTCCTTCATTTCACTGTAAAGCTGAGCCGCCAGTGTCTTGTTCGGAGCAAGTACCATCGTTGGTCGGTTTAAATTGGCTATCACATTAGCGATAGTGAATGTCTTACCCGACCCCGTTACTCCTAGCAAAGTCTGGTGGGCCAACCCGTCTTCTAAGCCTTCCTGTAATTGACGGATAGCCTCTGGTTGATCACCACCCGGTTGGAAGTCAGAATGTAATTTGAACACCTTACTCATCGGTATCTCACTTTCCTAACATTATTTCAATACAATAATACTGGATAAAAAACCAGCTTCAAGTTGGTTTTATAAAAACAGGCTTATTTAGGCCACTTCCTATCAATTAAACATGCATTGATATCAAAATAAATGCCATTTTATCCCCAAAATTATCTTGATTTTTCCATTTTTTATATGATCGGCTGAAAGGTGACAACATGGGGAATCATCACCGGCCAGACAAGGCTTGATTTTAGTTATCTTATTGATATTTAAAAGGATTAAAACAAAGACGAGAATAACATCAACCTTGACTCAAGCCGCGTATTTTCTTGCGTTGCGTCACTTTTCTAAGTCTAATACACAAGGTTATCCACAGGAATAGTGGATAACTCTACAAACCCTATTAACTGTACGAGGTTGCAACATCATGCCACAAAATAGGTATTCTCTATCGATAAAAATTTTTACTATTTTTTTAACCCTTATCTCAGTTATTCATTTCAAAAAAATGAATAAATTTTCTGAAAAAGTAAGAATTTTCTTATGGAAATTAAACACCAATAAATTATATTCGTTCAATATTATCAGCATTAAAGGTAGATAATGATAATATTTTTCTGTATGATGGATACAAAAAACCAACTTTTCCCCATCAAGCAGCAGAAAACAATATAGCATTAGGTTAGAATTTTTATTCAATAAGAAATAACCGGTGAACAGTTTCCTGTATGAAATCTGTTACAAGAGAAGAGTTGGGTTTTACCTAAGCGGAAATAGGATTCTCTGCTTCCTACGCTTTCAACAATAGCAGCTTCAATATCATCAACAGCGCTTTTGACTATCTTTACTATTTCAACAAACAATGCCAATAAACATTTACCAAAAACAGCAATTGGCTCAATTGGCATGAACAAAACCCAATTTTTAATTAGGATATTAAGGTATGTTATTGATAAATTAATGAATTCACATCAGCATATCCCCTATTTTACAAAATAAACTCTATCGCAAACGCATAAAAAAATGATAGATACACAAATATCAAATCGACACTGCCCTCGTAAAACGTCCAATATTCTGCTGGCTGTTTTCGATCGAAAAACTACTTTGTATCTATCATTCACAATTCCAATCGATTGCTATTCCAAAGCATCTTTATACTGCCATTTCCTGGTGTTTTAACTATGTTATCATTTTATTAGTTTACTAATTTCAGTCCTAATGTTTATTTCACTTCCTCTGTTTTCCAGTGATTCCCTAGTGCTAAAAGAAATAACCCACTTCTAAACTCGAAGGATAAAGTAGCTCTTCCCCGAGAGATTTATAATAATAATATTTTGTTTGATGCTATCTGATGACCCAAAAACACATCAACACAACTTAACATTATTATAATAAAATCCATAAAGTCAACATAAAAATAAACATAAAGTTCAGTTTTGTGTAAACTTTATAATGAATTTCACTTAATTCTATGATTTAACTTTCATTTTTAGAATATAAATGTAAATCCATGAGCATTTTCTGATATAGGATGTGCTAATATAAATCATCAGGAAAATAAGATATTAAAAATAAAATCAATAAATTATCACAATGCGTGGTTTTTTTCACACTGAACAATATCATCAAGTAATATATAGTAATGCTGTTATCTTTATATAAAGGATTTTCATGAAAACATCTAACGCACAGCGAAAAACAAATATCATTAAAAATATAGAATATTTGATACGTACCCGTGGAGAAACCAAGAGTTCTTTTTCCAATCGAACAGGATTGACCCGTACCACCATTTATAAAATCCTGGAAGGACAAGTCAATAACGTTCAACAATCTACTATTCTTAGGATCTCCGATTTTTTCGGTGTTTCCTGTGAAGAAATAGAATATTATGACCTTGAGCAATTAGAACGTCTCAATGAAACACTCTCAACCGAAGGCAATAAAAATCCTTCGGCTATCCCTATCATTCCACAATCTGAATTCTTAGCCGTTTCTGAGAAAAAAATCGGTCAGCTTGTTACCGAGTATCCACTTACCTATTTCTTTGGTGATGAATCAAACATGCTGGCTCTTAAAGTTGAATCAGCAATAGAGGATATATTCATTCCCGGCGAGGTGATCCTGATAAAACGTCCTCCCGCATTAGTCACCAATACGCCATTATTGTATTACACCAAGGAAGTTGGGTTCTTTATCCGGCAAGAGAAAAATGATGATTGTCTCGATAGGAAACCCTATAAAAATGCTCATTTCTTAGGCTACATCGTAGGAGAAAGACTATAAATGACAGCAAATCAGAAGTTTAAATTACTGGGATTCACAAGATACGGTAAATTATCGGCAAATGTCATGGTACTAGCGACAGGCAAGACCATTACTATGGGGCTAAAAGAGCTGGTCGACAGTGATATTTCAGAAGATTTGAGCAGGCATGAGCTCAGTACGATATATCGGAAATTATACAGCCACAGTAATATCGTAACAGCTTATGAACTTGGGGATCGTCATGAGCGCTCATGGCAAGCCTATTTGCTCATTAGCATCGCACTCAGTGTTATCTATATTTTCTCTACCATATGTGGCGTGAAGCCCATTCATATCCCAATCCTTAATATCGTCACGCCTCCTGGCGTTTTTATTTACCCTATTACCTTCTTGCTGGTCGATATTCTGAACGAATTCTATGGATTACGTCTGGCAAGAAGAACGATTATTATCTCTTTTGCAGCGAACCTATTATTTGTTCTGGGGCTTTGGGGAACCGCCCTGATGCCTGGCGTCCCTGGATGGGAGTTTGGTGCAACTTATAATGGAATAGTCAATAGTATTGTATCTGTATTACTGGCATCATCTCTTGCTTATTTTATCTCTGAAAATATAAACTCATATCTTCTCTGCAAAATAAAATCTCTCACAAATTCAAAGTATCTTTTCCTGCGAGTAATAACCAGTACTGTTATCGCTTCAGCATTCGACAGTATAATATTCTGCTCCGTTGCTTTCTATGGTGTTCTCGGTATAGATATCATAAAAGAAATGATTATCGCCCAGTTCCTCATTAAAGTGGCTTATTCTATCTTAGGTGTAGGCCCTATTTATCTGGTAAGAAAGATTTTCAGGAATTATATAAACCGTCCAACAGATGCTCCAGTGAATAAAAAACTTGCCGAAGTATGAATAGATATCCGCCGTTGCCAGAAGATAGAAAACTTATTGAAAAATATCATTTTTATGCCGGAACACCATTCCGGCATATTGTCCTAAAATAAATTATCATCCATAACTGGCAGTAAAACCCATATATTCATTAACAAAAATATAGATATGAATAGTGTAATCATTAATCATGACATTGAAATAACATTCCACCAGATTAAATTTGCAGGTTAATAATTTAATTAACCAATAAATTTAAATCTATATACTCTCCTAAATGATTAAAATATCCTGTCGTTAAATGAGGAATTTTACCTAATAAAGGAACGGGCAACATACGCTCTAACGTCAATAAATATTCTTGGTGGCGTTTACCTGCGGGTTCAATTTCATTAGCTATCCAGCCTGCAAAATGTAACCCTGAACCTATAATTGCCTCCACGGTCAGTATCGCGTGATTAATACAGCCCAGTTTCACCCCCACGGTCAAAATAACCGGCAATTGCTCTTTAACCACCCAATCAGCAAAAGTCGCCGATTGCGATAAAGGGGTATACCAACCACCAGCACCCTCAACTAAAACCCAATTCGCTTTCTTTTCTAACTGATGCAATCCCGCAGACATAACAGCAAAATCAATAGGTTGCTTCAGTTCATCACTGGCAATATGGGGTGATGTTGCTTCAACAAATACAAATGGATTCACTTCTTCGTATTGCAAAGGCACAGAACTATTTGCCAGCAATGCCAGCGCATCGGAATTACGAATACCTGTCGGTGTTATTTCACTACCGGAAGCGACGGGTTTATAACCTGCTGTTTTATATCCTGCTTTAGTTGCCGCTTGTAATAAAGCACAACTTACAACTGTCTTACCCACTTCGGTATCTGTACCCGTTAAAAACCAGCGCTTAGTCACGATAAATTACTCCAAAGACAACTTGATAGCTAAGAGGTAAATGTTTATTTTCTCGTGGATAAGCTTGCTCCAAAGCAATCAGCCGTTCACGCGTCATCAGCCCCTGCTGTCGCCCATAATGAAGATAAGTCGCGCCAATCCCTTTTAGGGAACCCAATAGTGGCAATATATGAGAATATTGCTGGCGATAAACCTGACTAATAAGACAATGCCGGAATCCCCGACAAGCATCTTTAATTGTCTGCTGTGGCAGGAAGTGATTAATATGCTGGTAGTTATCAACCATACTCCAGGCTTGCTTCAATTCATGTAATGAACCTTTAGCCAAGGTGGAAAACAGAATCAATCCACCAGGACGAGTCACCCGATAAAGTTCTCTTAAAGCGCTGGGTAAATTATTACACCACTGAACAACCAGATTACTGAAACAGATATCAACACTCCTGTCAGCAAGCCCTAAATGTTCAATATCCCCTTGTAGATAATAGTCCGCCGCCAACTGTTTACGGGCATGAATCAGCATACCTGATGCCAAATCCAACCCAATAACCTGCTTCCCCTGTTGCCGCCAGCGGTGACTAAAAAAACCTGTACCGCAACCGGCATCCAGGACTAACTTACCAGGATGTCCATCGGCTTGTTGCATGAGGAATTCACCGGTTTGCTGCTGTAATTTCGCAACCACATCATAATTAGCCGCTGCTCGACCAAATGCTCCAGCAATCGCCTGTTTATTAACAAATTCAACTACGGAACTCATGCAACACCTCCATCAACATATCAATATCCTGTGGCGTATGGCTGGACGTCAAGGTAATACGTAATCTGGCACCGCCCGGTGGTACTGTTGGTGGACGAATGGCTGTAACCCAAATCCCTTTTTGTTGCAAATATTGAGATAAGGAGACACTCAGTTCATTATCACTCACAATCAATGGTTGAATCGCTGTGGTTGAATCGGTCAGATTAAAGGGTAATTTCTGCGCCTGCTGGCGAAAGTAATTGATATTCTGTTGCAATCGTTGACGTAATTCATCACCAGATTGTATCTGCCGAACAGCTTCAGAAAGCGCCAGTGCTTGTGCGGGAGGCATAGAAGTACTGTAAATCAGATGACGGGCATACTGAATCAGATATTCTGCTGTCTGCTCATCACAAAGCACCGCGGCACCACTCAACCCAAATGCTTTACCAAAGGTGACAATCAAGATCTCTGGTTTGACTTTCTGCTGCCAACAACTTCCCCTTCCCTGCTCACCACAGACGCCAATACCATGAGCATCATCCACCATTAGCCAGTTGCCAGAGATTTTGGTTTGCTGATGAATATCTGCCAGCGGCGCATAGTCACCATCCATACTAAATACACCTTCCGTCACCACCAGCGTCTTTCCAATACAAGGTTTTGCCAATAAATCTGCAAGTGATTCAGGTTGATTATGAAGAAAACGCCGTAATTGAGCCGGAGAATGCATCGCCGCTTCCATTAATGAAGCATGACTCAGACGATCGGCAATAATCCGATCCTGTTTCGTCATTAACGCGGCAATGACCCCTTGATTCGCAGAATATCCTGAAATAAATAGTAATGCTTTTGAGTAACCCAACCAGTCAGCTAATTGCTGTTCCAATAGCTGATGGGCTTTTGTATAACCCGTAATATGACCTGATCCCCCACTTCCAACGCCATATTGTTCAGCTCCCCGCTGCCATGCAGCAATGACCGAGGAATTGGCACTTAACCCAAGGTAATCATTACTGGAAAAATTAAGATATTTGTCATCAACGGTATACAAGAAACGCCCATCCGATTTCTGATTGACCTGCCGCTGACGCCATAGAGAAGTATCCCGACGCTCAGACAATTGCCGGGAAAGATAAGCTGACCAATCCATTATAATGCCGCGTTATAAAATTGTTCGTTATCTGCATTGATGATGGCTTCAGCCAAATGCTGCTGTTGCTGATTATCACCAAATGCCGTCTGAGTCTGCTGAGGATTAATACCCAACTTGCGAAACAGTTGTAAATCTTTATCTTCCGCAGGGTTGGGTGTAGTGAGCAACTTACAGCCATAGAAAATAGAATTAGCGCCAGCCATAAAACACATCGCTTGTGTCTGCTCATTCATCTGTTCACGACCTGCGGATAACCGGACATGAGAAGACGGCATCATGATCCTGGCAACAGCAATCGTGCGGATAAAATCGAAAGGATCTACATCTTCATTCTCAGCCAGTGGCGTACCTTTGACTTTAACCAACATGTTGATGGGGACACTCTCCGGCGGTTTTGGCAGATTTGCCAGTTGTACCAATAACGCGGCCCGATCACGGATCGCTTCCCCTAAACCGACAATACCACCAGAACACACTTTTATTCCGGCCTCCCGTACTTTATCAAGGGTATCCAATCTGTCCTGATAGGTTCGAGTGGTAATGATGTTGCCATAAAATTCCGGGGAGGTATCAAGATTGTGGTTGTAGTAATCTAATCCTGCATCCGCCAACCGCTGCGCTTGTGAACCATTCAGCATGCCCAGTGTCATGCAGGTTTCCATTCCCAGGGCTTTGACTTCCTTAACCATCTTCTCCAGATAAGGCATATCCCTCTCATGGGGATTTTTCCACGCGGCACCCATACAAAAACGTGTCGAACCCGCATTTTTAGCCTTACGAGCAGAATCAATCACCTGTTCCACTTCCATCAACCGCTCTTTTTCAAGACCTGTTTTGTAACGGGAACTTTGCGGGCAATATTTGCAATCTTCCGGACATGCCCCGGTTTTGATGGAAAGTAGTGTACTGACCTGTACTTGTTGTGGATCAAAATAGATACGATGAACCTGCTGTGCTTGAAATAACAATTCGAAAAAAGGTTTATCAAACAGCTCTTGCGCCTGCTTAATTGTCCATTGCTTACGCTCAATCACAATAACATCTCCAGTGTGAAAAAAAGTGTAGCCAGTTTAAATATTGCCGATATACTGTCAACCAATTTTAAGAAAATCAGTTTACATTGAGCCTTATGACTGCTTCCGATATTGAATTTGATCTACGCCATATTTGGCATCCCTACACTTCCATGACCAACCCTCTTCCGGTTTACCCTGTCGTTAGCGCTTCTGGAGTGGAACTAGAGTTGGCTGATGGCCGTAAGCTGGTGGATGGCATGTCTTCCTGGTGGGCTGCTATTCATGGATATAACCATCCGGTACTGAACCAAGCCGCTAAGATTCAGATTGATAAAATGTCCCATGTCATGTTTGGTGGAATTACCCATCCATCTGCAATCGCACTTTGCAGGCAATTAGTCGCAATCTCCTCACCATCACTAGAATGTGTCTTTCTGGCGGATTCAGGTTCTGTTGCGGTGGAAGTGGCGTTAAAAATGGCGTTGCAATATTGGCAAGCAAAAGGTGAGAAACGTCAGCGTATTTTGACATTACGGCACGGCTACCACGGTGACACATTCGGCGCTATGTCGGTCTGTGATCCCGACAATTCAATGCATAACCTCTACAAAGGCTATCTGCCTCCCCATCTGTTTGCCGAATCGCCTCAATGCGGATTTGATTCTCAATGGGACAAACGGGATATTATGCCATTTCGTACTTTGCTGGAGCAGCATTCCCGTGATATTGCCGCGGTGATCCTTGAACCTATCGTACAGGGTGCTGGAGGAATGCGCATTTATCATCCTGAATATCTGCGTCAGGTCAGAATGCTCTGTGATCAGCATCAGATTCTATTAATTGCGGATGAAATTGCCACCGGTTTTGGCCGCACAGGAAAATTGTTTGCTTGTGAACATGCTGAAATTGAGCCGGATATTTTATGTGTAGGAAAAGCGCTGACCGGTGGTTATATGACACTATCAGCAACACTGACAACCCGTAAGGTGGCCGAAACAATTAGCAATGGTGAAGCAGGCTGTTTTATGCATGGCCCAACGTTTATGGGCAATCCATTAGCTTGTGCCGTGGCAGAAGCCAGTTTGAAACTGTTATTACACAGCCCTTGGCAACAACATATTAAATCAATTGAAAACCAATTAAAGAGTGAGTTGATGCCACTGAAACACCATGCAAAAGTGGCTGATGTTCGGGTATTAGGTGCAATTGGCGTCGTGGAGATGAAGCAATCCGTGAATATGGCGGTGTTGCAGCACCATTTTGTTTCTCAAGGCGTCTGGATAAGACCATTTGGCAAGCTGATCTATTTGATGCCGCCTTATATTATTCAACCAGAGCAACTTTCACGCCTGACAAAGGCTGTCTCTGGTACAATTAATTTGTAATTTTTCTTTATTAAATAAATTCTTCTGAATTTATTTAATAAAGCTAAGTTTCAGTTCGATCAAAAAAGGCTCTCAATTAGGAGCCTTTTTGAAAAATTTCTTCACACTCCAACCTTCGCAATGAGTAGGGGCGGGTGCTTACACAAGTAGAGTTGCCTCTGGGTAAAGATTATCCAGAAAATCGGCAAAAATGTCAACACCAGCTTTACATAGAATATAAAGCAAGCCTTAATGTAGGTATAGTTAAACAACTCTACAGGGAAATGAACAACTATGACCATAACAACAATTATAGATTCACTATCGAGTTACAGATTTTCTACCTATCAGCTTCCTGTATTAGGTGGAATGACAAAAGAAGAATGCTTAGGCATCTATCTGTGGAACAAACAACTTGCCAGTGCTTTTTTCCCCGCACTCCAAATTATCGAAGTCTCCCTACGCAATGCCATTTATCAAGGATATATCCGTTACGAAGAGATAAAAATTGAAAATACGTTTAACCAAGCACAATGGCAAGTAGAAAAAAACAAGATTGATAAACTCTGGTTTATTAATGTCTTCACTCAAAAAAATAATGCCGAGGCATATAGGAACATTTTGTCAGCAACAAGACAACTACAAAAAGATGGGAAAACATTAACCCCAGAGAATTATATTGCAAAACTCACACTAGGTTTTTGGGTATCAATGGTAAATAATAGTTACGATATACAAAGAAATTCATATCTGACATTATGGCCTGAACTTCGTGGACTAGTTTTTCCATATGCTCTAGATACACAAACTCAGCGCCCTCTTTCTATTAATAGTATAGGCAATGAATTAAAAGAAATCAACAAGATCCAAAATCGGTTGTCACATCATGAACCTCTGTGGCGCTCTAAAAATGCATACCAAATGGAACATATTATTAATAAGGTTGTTGAAAGTTATGAGAAGTGCTTAAAGGTTATCAGGTGGATCAATCCATCTAATTTAAAACTGTTATCCATTATTGAAAATAACATCAAAATGAGTGAATTATGTAGTATTCATTCTCTTTGGAAAAATAAACAATTATCTACGGGGCTATCATCTCTACCAATAATAACAGGATGGGGAGATGAAAATAAATTAGATGTTACTCATATAGGAGAAATAGTAAAAATAGTCGATACCCGATATGCCCTGATAAAAAGCCAAAAGGATAAAACTATATTTTTTGCCAACTCTAAGGACATGAAAAATAATATTCAAAACTATAGTACTGGAACACTAGTAAGATTTACCCCAGAAGCGAGTAAAAATCAGTATCCCAATGCAAAAAATGTTGAACGAACTTAACTTCGTTAGAGTGGCTAACCATAAATAAGCGCAACAAATCATAGTGAAAAACTGTTTGCAAGTTTATTTCTGCATGTAAAATCCGACAAAAATGGCAATTTCAATGCAAAAATCTTGTAGAAAACTTTCGCAAGAAATTTTGCAACATAAATGACCAGAAAATTTAGTCGATGAATTTAGAGCAACCGGGCAGACATAGAAAACCATTTTTGCATCTGTCCGGTTGAATAACTGCAAAATTTGGAGTTGTATTAGCTCAAACTTGAGCTGGTAACTATCGGTTATTTACATCAATGTCTACCAGATTAAACCTTAACCAGCACACACGATCGCCGTTAATATCCAATACTCTCATCAAATTCACAAGGCCAGCACCGTTACCCACATTGGGCCTTTACCTACTGGATAGCGCGTCAATTCAGTCAATTTACCGGTATATTTATCAATAGAAGAGACTGAAATATGGTCAGACTTTTGACCGGATGCAATCAGATATTTTCCACTGTGATCGATAGCAAAACCACGCGGCTGAGTTTCAGTTTCATAGTGCCCTGCCAGCGTCAAATTAGAACCATCTTGTGAAATAACAAAATGGCTGATCAAACTTGAAGTCCGTTCACTGGTATAAAGATGGCGTCCATCCGGTGTAATATGAATATCCGCAGACCAACGAACACCCGCTAAATCTGCTGGCAATGAATCAATCGTCTGAACAGTCCGGTATTTTTCCCACTTGCGATAAACATTCACCGTAGAATCCAGTTCATTAATACAGTAAATCACCTGCTGATTTGGATGAAATGCCACATGACGAGGGCCAGCCCCCATTGCTGTAGTCATTTCCTCAGCACGTTTTTCTGTCAGATAACCCTCTTCTGCCAGCTCAAAAATACGGATACGATCTTCTTTCAGACAAGGAACCAATAGTTGTTTATTATCCCAGTCAATATTAGCTGAATGCGGTGCCTGCAAGCCTGCAATAACCTGCACAGGTTCACCCACAATACCCTGTTCGTCAATTAGGCTGACACTCAGATTGTTATAACTGTAGGAGGCAGAGAACAGAAAGCGACCTTGTTTATCAGTAGAAATATGAGTCGGGCTACCTGGTATTGATGAAATCCCCCGCTGTACCAGTTCCCCACTAGAACCAATCTGGTAAGTGACAATACTGAATTGTGGTCGGATGCCAACATAAAGATGTTTACGATCCGGGCTAACCACCATTGGTTGTACTTCCCCCGGTACATCAACTGTCTGAATCAGTGATAACTCACCTTCATTATTCAGGCTCCAAACATGAATCTGACAACTGTTTGGACTCGCCGTATAAACCACTTGTTTCATCTTCACTCCTTAATTATCCATTACCATTTTATTGCGCTGTAACGACTCAATTGGTTTTATCAGTTAAACTCACCGCACAATTGGTGTAGCTTTATTCAGTTTCAATGTAATATCCTTACATTATATATAGTTACGAGGCTAATTTATGTCATATCGCATCATTGCACTGGATCTGGATGGTACACTACTCGATCCTCAAAAAAATATCCTGCCAGAATCACTCATTGTACTAAATGAAGCACGTAAAGCTGGTATTAAGGTGCTGATTGCGACTGGCCGTCATCATGTCGCTATCCACCCTTTTTATCAGGCTTTGCAACTCGATACTCCTGCCATCTGCTGTAATGGTACTTATCTGTATGATTACCATGAAAAGAAAGTCTTAGCCTCAGATCCACTGTCAACTCAGGAAGCTATAAAAGTTCTCGCTCACTTAAAAAACACAGATATTCACCGTCTGATGTATGTGGATGACGCTATGTTATATGAAGAACCGTATGACACAGTTGTCCGCACCATGAAATGGTCGGAAACCCTACCTGAATCTCAACGCCCAACTATGCGACATGTTAATAGCTTTCAGCATGCTATTGATGAAGTACAGTCTATCTGGAAATTTGCCACCAGCTCTCCTGATTTAGCAAAACTGCGGGAAGTGACTGCACAAATCGAAAGTGATACAGGTCTTTCGTGTGAATGGTCATGGTTCGATCAAGTGGATATTGCCAAGAAAGGTAACAGTAAAGGTATGCGTTTGAAACAGTGGGTTGAATCACAGGGAATGAGGATGAAAGATGTTATTGCTTTTGGTGATAACTTTAATGACCTGAGTATGCTGAAAGCCGCCGGACTCGGTGTCGCTATGGGTAACAGTGAGGATGCTATTAAAGAACAAGCCGATCTAGTGACGCTGGATAATACTCAGCCGGGTATTGCCGAAGTTATTCGCAAATATGTTCTTTAATTGCTTATCTGACAAAATTACTGTCCGGGGGAACCCTCCGATAAGCTCCCCGTTGTTATTTATACCCGTCATCTTTCAAGTTGCCTCTTTGTTGGCTGCACTCACTCACCCCGGTAACAGAGTTATCTATGCTCCCGGGGATTCGCTCCTTTGCCGTCGCGATGCATCTTGAAATCCATAGGGTATATAGCAGAAACTACAGTTGTCGATTAAGAGAAACACTTTTTATCTGAGCATAAAGCCACTGCCCAGACCGCAAATTAAGTTCATCCCTTGCCCACGGCGTGATTCTTGCCCATAAATAGTGACCACTCAGCACCAATTTGACATCAACGTGTCCATTATCATCAAAAAATTCAACCACTTTCACCGCTAAAACATTACGAATACTACTGCCGCGCGGAGGTTCCAGTACCAATGAAACATCTGAAGCATCTATTCTGATACGCAAATCGGTTCCCGGTTGAACATCCATTTTCGGCAACCATAAAGCCTGATCAGCCAGTGCCACCGCTGTCATTTCATAACGATTATGATGTTCAACCATTGAAACATTCAGAATACTGCTAAGGGTATCTTTCTGTAACCAAAGGCGTAGCGCACTACTGGACCAAACCTCTTCCAATTTTCCTGTTGCCCTGACTTTTCCGTTATCCATGACGAGTACATTTTCTGCCAGGCGCAGAATCTCATCCAGATTATGGCTGACATACAAAATCGGAATGTTGACCTCTTCAGACAGCTTTTCAAGATAAGGAAATAGTTCTCTTTTACGGGGGAGATCCAGCGAGGCCAACGGTTCATCCATTAACAGCAGATCCGGCGCCGTCAATAAAGCACGGCCGATAGCAACCCGCTGTTTTTCACCGCCGGACAAGGTAAGAGGAAAACGAGATAGTAAGCGATCAATCCCTAGCAAACTAACAATGCTATCAAATTCCGGCTTCATCTCCGGCGACATCCCGTATTGAAGATTACCTTTTACTCGATAATGAGGAAAAAGCCGGGCATCCTGAAAAACATAGCCTATACGACGTTGCTCCGGCGGCAAGCAGGTACCTTTTGCAATATCAACCAGCACATGATCATTGAGGACAATCCGCCCTTTCCGTGGGCGTATCAAACCGGCAATAACATTTATCAGGGAAGTTTTCCCGGCGCCTGAGAGGCCAAAAACCGCAGTGATCCCCTCAGTGGGTAGTTGTGTATTGACCTGTAAATGAAGATCGCCAAGTTGTTGCTCAAAATCCAGCTCTAACATGTTGCTCCCAAACGTCTCCTTCCCCAACGAGTTAACCATTCAGAAACCATCAGTGATATCAACGCCAGAATAATGGCAATGATACACAAACGAGCCGCGGCAGTTTCTGCTCCAGGTGTTTCAATCAAGGTATACATTGCCAAAGGGATCGTCCGCGTTTCGCCTGGAATATTGGACACAAAAGTGATAGTTGCGCCAAATTCACCCAACGAACGGGCAAATGCCAACACCGTGCCCACAATAACCCCAGGCAAAGAGAGCGGCAATGTGATAGTAAAAAATACCTTCAACGGCTTCGCTCCCAAAGTACGAGCGGCCTGTTCCAGCCGTCGATCAACACCTTCCAATGCCAGACGTATCGCCCTGACCATCAACGGAAAAGCAACAATAGCAGAAGCCAGTGCAGCCCCACGCCAACTAAATGCAAAGCTGATCCCAAACCAGTCATATAACCATTCACCGATAAATCCGCGACGTCCCATACTGATCAACAGCAAATAACCCACTACCACTGGCGGCAGCACCAGCGGCAGATGGATCATACTGTCGAGTAACGATTTACCGGGAAACTGGAAACGAGCAAGAATCCACGCCATTAAGATCCCAAATGGCAGACTAAGTAATACCGCCATACCTGAAACTTGCAGACTCAGGATGATGGCTTGCCATTCGTATTCACTCAACATGACCAAAAAATCTATTCCTAAAGTGGGTGAAAACCGTAACGTTTAAAAATTGCAACGGCTTCAGGGGTTTTCAAATATTCATAAAAATCGAGAACGGCAGGATTACTATGGTCTTTGATTATCGCCATTGGGTATTCAATCGGTTTGTGGCTCTCTTCCGGGAAGATCCCCACCACTTTGACTTTATCACTCGCAATGGCATCTGAACCATAAACAATACCCAATGGAACTTCAGCACGTTCCACCAGCGCCAGACCACTGCGCACATTACTGGTACGCGCTAGCAGCGGATTCACCGTCTCCCATGCTGCCAAATATTGCAGAGATTCTTTGGCGTAAATACCCACAGGAACATGATCGGGATCACCAACGGCAAGTCGGCCGCCTGCTAACAAAGATTTCCATTTGGTTTCTTTATTAATGTCAACTTTATTGAGTCTACTCACCTTCGGCGCAATCAAAACGAGCTGATTTCCCAACATAGTCAACCGAGTTTCATCAATAATCAGTTTCTTTTCAGCAACATAATTCATCCACTGTTGATCAGCAGAAATAAAAATATCTGCCGGCGCACCTTGCTCAATCTGACGAGCCAAAGTGGAAGATGAAGCATAAGAAGCTGCCACTTCACCTTTTTGCTCTCGCTTATACAGCGCCGCAATATCATCAAGTGCATTAGTCAACGAGGCAGCAGCGAACAACGTGACTTTTTCAGTAGCCCACACCTGCCACGTCAAAGCAAAAGAAACGACAACGCCGACGAGCAGTTTGCCAAAACTCTTTTTCATTTGTTTTCCACCTGTTTCTTACCCATTAGTTCGTTGTGTATAACAAGATATAACGTCAAATGGAAGAGTGTTCCAATATTAATCGGCAAATTGTGAGCAACTTTTACTGTCTAATTTAATTCGAATTAAAATACTGTAATAGAATAACCAAATGAATAAAATGGAATTGATTATAATTAATTAAGACAAATTACCCGGCAAATCACCGGGTAATCAGAATAGCATCTGGTGTAAAAAATATTAGTTTTACTTTTCAGAACGACCAATACGGGAAACGATATTAAACAGTTCCCCAAGACCATAAATTAAACCTAAAATTCCAGCCATCACCACCGGTACCATGACCAGGGCAAAAGCCATACTTCTAATCAACTCAAACATGGCAGCCTCACACAATGGCTCATTTAATGAACCAGAAACATAACACATTTTTAACCATAGCAGGTAATACCGCTATAATTAGTACTATTCTAGACAAAAGACAAACAACAGTAACCGGCTAAACGTGCGTTTTTCTGGGTTAGCCAATAAAAATTTACGATTATATTTCCTGAAAAAAACTATTATGCAAGCCGAAATTCTATTGACACTGAAATTACAACAACGGTTATTCGCCGATCCACGGCGAATATTATTACTTAAACAGATTAAAGCAACCGGCTCTATCAGCCAGGGGGCAAAACTGGCGAGGATCAGCTATAAAAGTGCTTGGGATGCTATTAACGAAATGAATCAGTTAGCAGATGAAATAGTGGTGAACCGTGCTACAGGTGGTAAAGGCGGCGGTGGAGCAAATCTTACCCATTATGGCGAACGTCTATTGCAACTTTACGACCTACTGACACAAATTCAGCAAAAAGCCTTTGATGCGCTAAAAGATGACCAACTTCCCCTCGACAGCCTGTTAGCTGCCATTTCCCGTTTTTCTCTGCAAACCAGCGCCCGCAACCAATTCTTTGGCACAATTACTGACCGTGACCATAATCAGGTACAGCAACATATCCGCATCTTACTGGCAGATGGCCAAACATCACTGAACGCGGCATTAACAGAACAAAGTGCTAACCGTCTTGGCTTGGTAAAAGGTAAAGAGGTATTGGCGCTCATTAAAGCGCCTTGGGTGAAACTCACTAAAGAGCGGTTCTCTAGCGGTCATTTCGACAATGCCCTGACAGGGCAGATCAGTAACATTGAAATGGGCGAAGAGAACACCGAAATTATTATTGCCCTTGATGGCGGTGAAATCCTTTGTTCTACTCTGCCCAATCAAGAAGTCAATAACCTGAAACTACATCCTGGAGATAAAATCACTGCACTTTTTCATGCTGACCAGGTGATTATTGCCACTCTGTGTTAAAAATTAGGGTTATTATCACTGAACAATTCAAAATATTCAGGGATATCATGGCACTACATACCTTACATATCCCCTAGTGTCCGATGTTAAATGTTAATTAAAAGTTAATATTGACATTCTTCGGCATTCCGCTTATTTGTGGGAAGATATTCGCGTTGCTTAAAAAGGAATAAAAGATGTCTGAATTGCAAATAACGCAAGGCTGTTTCCGTTTAAGTGATACTCGTACCTTGCAGTTATCATCACTAAAAATAACCTCTGGCGAAAATTGGGCTTTCATTGGTGCTAATGGTAGCGGAAAATCATCATTGGCCCGTGCGCTTTCAAATGAACTCGTTTTACTTTCCGGCGAACGAAATTGCTCATTTCACAGATGCGCCCGCGTCTCGCAAGAACAATTACAAAAACTGACGGAAGAAGAATGGCAACGCAATAATACTGATATGCTCAGTGATAATGAAGATGATACCGGCCGCACTGCGGCAGAAATTATCCAGCTTTATCATAAAGATAATGAACTTTGCCTGGAGCTGGCAAAACAGTTCGGTATTATGGATTTACTTTCCCGTCGTTTTAAATATCTTTCTACCGGTGAAACCCACAAAACATTACTTTGTCAGGCACTGATGGCTTCGCCTGATTTGCTGATCCTTGATGAACCTTTTAATGGTCTTGATCTATTCGCTCGTGGTCAACTCGCTGAATTACTGGAAAAATTGTCATCAAAAGGAATCGTTTTAGTGCTTATCCTTAACCGGTTCAGTGAAATCCCAGATTTTGTTGATCAGATTGGCGTACTAGCGGATTGCCAGCTAACTTCCGTTGGCATCAAAGAAAAAGTGATGGCAGATTCACTGGTCGCTCAACTGGCTCATAGTGAAAAATTGGACGGTATTCATTTACCTGAAACAGATGAATTTCCTGTCGATGATCAGCTACCGCCCGATCAACCGCTGATTATCTTACGTAACGGTATCGTTCAATATAATGATCAACCCATTTTGCATGGACTAGATTGGCAAGTTAATCCAGGCGAACATTGGCAGATTATTGGTCCAAATGGCGCCGGGAAATCAACGCTTTTGAGTCTGATTACCGGAGATCATCCTCAAGGCTACAGTAATGAGCTGATCCTTTTCGGCCGCCAACGCGGTAGCGGCGAAACTATTTGGGATATCAAACGTCACATTGGTTATGTCAGCAACAGCATTCATCTGGAATATCGTGTCAGTATCAGTGTTCGTAATGTGATTCTATCTGGTTTCTTCGATTCAATCGGTCTTTATCAGACAGTATCAGATCGCCAACAGCAACTTGCTGATGAATGGCTAGCTTTACTGGGATTATCTGCTCAGATTGCCAACGGGCCGTTTCACCGCCTTTCATGGGGACAACAACGGCTGGTTCTAATAGCTCGCGCACTGGTTAAACATCCGGCTTTATTGATTCTTGATGAACCTCTGCAAGGGCTTGATCCACTCAACCGTCAGTTAATATTACGTTTTATTGATATCATGATTGCTGACGGCGATACTCAGCTACTGTTTGTTTCTCATCATCAGGAAGATGCGCCGCAATGCATTACTCATCGGCTGATATTTATTCCTGATGGCGACATATATCGTTATAAAACAGAAAGAATCAACCAGTGACCGCTCCCCACCGCAAGCGGCGAGACTTCCCACTTTTCAGGCCGCAACCGTCTTTATGACGGATTGACGATGGCCTCCGTGGGCAGAGACGACGAGTCCCGCCGCTTGTAATTCGGCAATGTCTTTGCGCTGAATGCTGATCGCCGCATTGATATCGCGGCCATGTTCGACATGACAAACCGGGTATTGCCAGAAGCGCTTATTGAACAGCAATTCTGCCATTTTGTGACCGCAGCAATGACCGGTTTTCGAACTGGCGAACCACTGCTCCCCTTTCACCAGATGAACGCCTGCCAGTGATTTTTCATCATGTTGGCTGATTTCAGCGTCTCAACAATCTTGGCTAAATTTTGCCAAAAAAATAATTATCACCGATGGATTTTCCCTCCGAACTAGTGAAAAAAGCATCGCAATTTAGTTAATATACGTTATTATTTTTCGATCACTAAATAACATCCGTCATCAATTTTTGATCTGCTTTTCAGATCGTTTTTTAATTTGTTAAAAATAAAGGGAAATTATATGATTTGGGGTTTGCTTGCTACATCACTAGCGTTATTAGCTATACACCGCACCACTGCACTTATCGTTCTACTAGCCGCGGTTATTACCGGGTTCGTCACGCAAACTATGATTTATCCGGCAATCGCCACTATTGCGATTATTGTTTTGTTAGGTGCGCTACGTATCTATTTTCAGGAAAATAACATCATTAAAATAACAACTGAACTGCTATTACTCGCCTTTGCAGCGGCATTATTCCTGCATCTGCTCCCCGGTTTTAATAACCTGAAATATCTCGATAAAGTTCAAATAGGTCCTCATAGCGCCTCATTCTCAATGTATTTCAACTTTGACAAAGCCCTCATTCCTTTCCTGTTGTTATGCTGTATGCCTGGCCTATTTACAACAAAGCCATTGACCAAAATTCAGCCTTATGCATGGATAATCTTAGCTACAGCGATTCCCGTACTGTTGAGTATTGCAACAGCTCTCGGAGGATTAGCGGTTGAACTGCATATGCCACAATGGTTGCCGATGTTTATGCTGGCAAATATTTTCTTCGTTTCTCTGGCAGAAGAAGCACTATTCCGTGGCTATATCCAACAGAGGTTAAGTCAATGGATGAACCCCTATTTTGCCCTGATCATCACCGCGTTGATTTTTGGTGGCGCACACTTCGTCGGCGGCCCATTATTGATGATTTTTGCTACACTTGCAGGATTAATATATGGGCTAGCATGGATGTGGAGTGGCCGTCTGTGGGTCGCTGTTGGGTTCCATTTCGCGCTCAATTTGGTTCATTTGCTGTTCTTTACTTACCCAATCAAGTTGGTGAGCGCACTATAAACGTGTCCGGTACCTATTCAGCAATCTGCAAGCAAATAAAGTTTGAAACAAGACTATTGATTGCTGTTCCGGTGCATAGGGCAATATAATGTGCTCAGTTATCATTAAGTTTGATTTTTAAGGAGTTTAAGCTATGGCTGTCACTAAACTGGTTCTGGTAAGACATGGCGAAAGCGAGTGGAACAAAGAGAACCGTTTCACTGGCTGGACTGACGTCGCGTTATCTGAAAAAGGTCGCGCCGAAGCTCAACAAGCAGGGCAACTGTTGAAAGAAGAAGGTTTTGTTTTTGATTTTGCTTACACCTCGGTGCTAAAACGCGCTATCCATACGCTGTGGAACATTCTGGATCAAGTTGATCAACAGTGGTTGCCTGTTGAAAAAAGCTGGAAACTGAATGAACGTCATTATGGCGCTCTGCAAGGTCTGGACAAATCAGAAACCGCAGCTAAATACGGCGATGATCAGGTTAAACTGTGGCGTCGTGGTTTTGCTATCACCCCACCAGATTTAACTAAAGATGATGAACGTTTCCCAGGCCATGATCCACGTTATGCGAATCTGAAACCAGAAGAGTTACCAGTGACTGAAAGCCTGGCAACGACGATTGAACGTGTGATCCCTTACTGGGAAGAAGTTATCAAACCGCGTGTTGCTCAAGGTGAGAGAGTGATTATCGCAGCGCACGGTAATTCTTTGCGCGCGTTGGTTAAATATCTGGACGATATGAGCGAAGAAGCCATTCTTGAGCTAAATATCCCAACAGCAGTACCTTTGGTTTATGAATTTGACGAAAACATGAAACCAATCAAGCATTACTATCTGGGTAACGCGGATGAAATCGCAGCAAAAGCCGCTGCGGTAGCTAACCAAGGTAAGGCAAAATAATTTTCTTGCTATAAAAAATTGCTGACAGCATATTTTCCAGCCAACATAAAAAACCGGAGTTGTCGATTCCGGTTTTTTCACATTGGAAAAATGTTATCAGCCACGACGCGCTTTTATTGCCGACGACAATTGACGTAACAAAATTTCAGTGTCAGCCCAGCCAATGCAAGCATCAGTAATACTTTTGCCGTATACCAATGGCAAGCCGCTATCTGGGTTCTGATTTCCTTCTTCCAAATGACTTTCTACCATGACGCCAATAATCGCTTTCTCCCCAGCGATAAGCTGCCGACTTACATCTGAACACACATCCATTTGCTTTTTAAATTGTTTACAACTATTGGCATGACTGAAATCAATCATAATCCTTGCCGGCAAACCTGCTTTTTCCAAGTCTTGCTTCACGGCAGCAACATGTTCAGAACTATAATTCGGCTCTTTACCGCCACGCAGGATAATATGACAATCATTGTTTCCGCTGGTATTCACAATCGCGGAATGTCCCCACTTAGTTACAGAAAGAAAACTGTGGGGGGAACCTGCCGCATTAATCGCATCAATGGCAACTTTTATCGTACCATCGGTGCCATTTTTAAAACCAACCGGGCAGGAAAGACCAGAAGCCAACTCACGATGAACCTGAGATTCCGTTGTACGAGCGCCAATTGCCCCCCAACTCATCAAATCGGCTAAATACTGTGGAGAAATCATATCCAGATATTCACCCGCAGCCGGTAGCCCCATGTCATTAATATCCCGCAACAACTGACGGGCTAAACGCAAACCATCATTAATATCAAAACTGTGATTCATATGAGGGTCATTAATCAACCCTTTCCAACCAATGGTTGTACGCGGTTTTTCAAAATAAACTCGCATGACAACTTCCAGATCCTCTTTCAGCTCCTCACGCAATTCATTCAGCCGTCCGGCATATTCCATTGCTGCTTTAGGATCATGAATAGAACATGGCCCAATCACAACCAACAGACGATCATCTTCACCCGTCAGAATTTGATGAATCGTTTTGCGAGCCTTACGTACTGTAAATGCAGCCTTTTCAGTTGCTGGAAATTTTTCAAGTAGTGCCACAGGAGGTAATAATTCTTTTATCTCTTTAATTCTTATATCATCATTCTGATAATTCATAGCCCTCTCTCATCAACATCTTTGTATATTTAATTAAAGTAATCTTGTGATTTTAATCTAACTGTTAGAAGCCAAACTGTAAATATTCTTTGTAGAGAATAAATAAATCAATGCTTAACTCAAGACATAGCAAGATATTGTCAAATGTGGTTAACTCTATTCTTATGGTTGAAATATCTTCAGAAATGAGAATTATCAAAGTAAATACCTAAAAATATGCCAGAAATCGACAAAACAATTCTCTGGCATAGTTAAGAAACTATTTCATATGAGATAATGGCAAAGAATGGTTCTTCTTAGCTGCCTGAATCCACAAACGGGAGCCATTAAATGCAATGCCCAAGAGAATCACATACTGCAACGACATTGCCAGCACGCCTTGATGGAAATAGATAACAACGCTTATCACATTGATAACTATCCACACCAGCCAGTTCTCAACATATTTGCGGGTCATCAGAACCATTGCCACAATGGATAGCACCGTCATTGTCGAATCCCAGAATGGGAATGCATCCGGCTCCAACATCGGCATCTGAACATTAAAGCCAAATTTTTGCATAATCGTAACGGCAATCTGGGTCAGATAGCCAAAGACCCGATCAATATTAAAAGTCATAATGGCAATCAATAGCACAGAAATCAGACTAATTATTACCGCCTTATTCAAACTTAACCAACGTATTTTAAGTTCAATCTGCTGCTGATCATTCACCCTGCTCCAGGCATACCAACCATAAATATTTGCCGCAAAGAAGAATAATTGCAGCAATAAACTGGCATAAAGTTGAATTTGAAAGAAAATCACAGCAAATAATGTGACATTAATTAGTCCAAACAAATAATTAATTATCTTCTCTTGACTGGCAAACCAAATACATAACAAACCCGCAATCGTACCTACTGCCTCAATCCACGATAAATCATATCCTCCCTTTCCCAGAGGTATATTGACTAATATGTTGTTAATACTGAAAAAATCCATCTGTTATATCCTATTATTATCTACAATAAAATATTACGCTCATTATTCAATTTTCTATTTTAACTGAGTTGCAAAATCAAGCATCCTATTTAAAGGAATCAATGCCTTTTCCCGCAACTCCTTTTCAACCCATATTTCATGCTGCTCCCCTCCCCGTTCCAGACCCTGAACGATGGCTTGTAAGCCATTCATTGCCATCCACGGGCAATGAGCACAACTACGGCAACTCGCCCCTTCTCCAGCCGTAGGCGCTTCAAATAACTGCTTCTCAGGACATGCCTGCTGCATTTTATAAAAGATACCTTTATCTGTTGCCACAATTAGTTTCTGATGCGGCAAAGATTGCGCTGCTTTGATTAATTGACTGGTCGAACCAACAGCATCAGCCAGATCAATAACAGCTTGCGGTGATTCAGGATGAACCAACACCGCTGCATCGGGATGTAAACCTTTTACCCTTATCAAAGCCTGAGTTTTAAATTCATCATGAACAATACAAGCTCCTTGCCAACAAAGAATATCGGCTCCTGTTTGTTTACGGACATAATTGCCCAAGTGGCGATCGGGCGCCCAAATTATCTTCTTGCCCTGACTATCCAGATAATCGATCAATTCAACAGCAATACTTGAAGTCACAACCCAATCCGCTCGTGCTTTAACAGCTGCTGATGTATTTGCATAAACCACCACGGTACGATCAGGATGGTCATCACAAAACTGGGTGAACTCTTTTTCAGGGCAACCAAGATCTAAAGAACACTCAGCTTCCAACGTTGGCATTAAAACACGCTTCTCAGGGTTGAGAATTTTGGCGGTTTCTCCCATAAATCGCACACCGGCAACTAATAAAGTAGAGGCTGAATGCTTATTACCAAAACGCGCCATTTCCAATGAATCGGCAACACACCCTCCTGTCTCTTCAGCCAAAGACTGGATCTCAGGATCGGTGTAATAATGTGCAACCATAACAGCATCCTGCTGTTTCAGAAGGCGTTTAATTTTTTCACGGCAATGTTTTTTTTCATCCTTACTGAGAAGAGCAGGTTTAGGAGGGAACGGATAAATGGTTGAATTAAAATCAATATACTGGTTCATTATGCTGACTCTCTGTTTAGTATATGGTTTCAAAATCGAAAATTTTGGTTTTTAGTCCGAAAATTCGCCCAAATTTGTTTAATATACTAAACAAAATAACCAATTTATAGTAATTTATCGCGAAATCTTTTGTCTGCGACAGAGAACAGAGAACAGAGAACAGAGAACAGAGAACAGAGAACAGAGAACAGAGAACAGAGAACAGAGAACAGAGAACAGAGAACAGAGAAAATGATACACTGATAATGGCTCAGAACTTAAATATTATGCCCTTTTGGGTATAAATATCCACATAGTAATTTGACTGTGAAAGACAAACTATCTTTATCTTGAGGCCGGTGATTTTAACCTTTTACATAAAAGAGTAAGTATAGCCGCTAATAAATAATCCGCTCTGTGATGTGATTCAGAATTTTTGTTAACAAACATGTTTTCTAATTTGACAGCAAATATTAATTTTAATATAAATTAAGTTACAGTCGCTATATTTTAAGTTGGCATTTAGAAACTAGTGAAGTATTAGATAAGTTATTTTTGGTTCAAGATTATGCGAAAGGAATAATTAATATAGATAAAGAAAAATTTATTGTTCATGGTGTAAATAGTAAAGCAAAATAATATATCATGAATAATAATGACATATTACTTACAAAATAGTGAATTGAAATGATAAAAATCACTGATTTATGCTTTAGTTATAAAAGTAGAGAAATTAAAAAAAATATTTTTAAAAATATATTTTCATTAAATGAAGTCGAAGTGGTTTTATTTGAAAATATAAATATTGAAATATTTGACGATAGTAAGATTATAGGATTGCTGGGGAAGAATGGCGCAGGGAAAACAACTTTAATTAAACTAATTTCCGGTATTTTAACTCCAAACTCTGGAAGCATTACCGTTTTTGGTATTAATTCAAGTGGCAGACCTCTTAATCTTTTATCTAATCTTGGTATCGTTTTTGGCAATAAATCAATGCTTTGGGAGGAGTTATCTCTCTATGAAAATATTGAGCTTTTTTCTAAGATATATAAACGTAATTATGATAAGAATAGTATTGAGAATATGATAGAAATGTTGAACCTTAGAAGTATAGCAAAAAAACCAGCAAAAACGTGTTCTTTAGGTCAATCTGTGAAATCTAACTTATTAATACACTTTCTTAATAGGCCAAAATTACTGATATTGGATGAACCAACAATCGGATTAGATATAGAATCACAAATTCTATTACGCAATATATTAAAAGATTATGCCAAAAATAATGAAAGTAAAATACTAATCACCTCACATAATATGATAGATATTGCGGATGTTTGCAAAGATATTATCTTCTTGAAGGATGGTGAAATATCAAAAATAAATCTAAATAAAAATAACTCGAAAGAAAAGAATGCGCTATATCTAGAGGGACTTTTCTGTGATAATTAAATTTTCTTTTATTGAAACCATTAGGGCAAAGAATATAATATTTGGTTACTTATTTATAATTTTAACATTATATGCAGTTGAACTATCTTTTTGGGATACCATGACAAAATCAAATGGTTTTGTTAACTATACACATGATGAGATAATAATTTATATATTATGGTCTGTTATTATATTTCAATTAACAAGTATTACCGGATTTCCAGAAAATTTATCATTCCATATTGAAGATGGCAGTATAGATAGACTAATTATAATGCCAAAATCAATACTATTATATTATTCAGAATATGCTTTGGGACAGATATTAGCTAGATTACTTATAATGTCACCATTAATTCTATTTATAATTATATACCCACTTAACTTGAAGATGCAGGATTCAGAATCTGAAAATTGTCATTAATACGGCGTGACAGACTCCCGGCAAGTTCCGGTAATATTTCCGTAAAAAAGTGATGTATTGCCTGCCTGAACAAG
>NZ_RCWB01000046.1 GCF_018448885.1 Photorhabdus caribbeanensis | reverse complement strand
GTGATTAAACAGAATACCAGTATAAAAGACAGTCAGGCGGCTAAACGTCGAAGAGCCATTTGGTCAGGGGAATTCCGTAGTCAACTTATCTTTGATTAAATTAAATACAAAGTGGAATCCCGCCCTGGGGTTCAGGTACGGGTACATGGCAAATTTTGTCTGCGAGCGGAAAGGGCATAGGAACACAGATTTACAGTGGTGATGCGGTGTTTATTGTAAACCTTTACCAGAATAATGGGGGATATCTCGGCACTAATGGGTATGCGCCGTCACCTGAACTCTATAATGTTTACACGGCGGATCAAGCAGCACGTCCGATTGATACCCTGACGTGGTATATTTTTTCCGACACAACAAGTGGATATGATGGTAAGATTCGTCAAGGCGATGTAATCCGTTTTCTTAATGGTTACAATAACGTACATGGTGGATTCCTCGATACTTGTTTTAATGTTAATATTCCTGGAGAACTATATGGAGTATATACTTCACTTCTTTCTAACCGAGGTAATGGAACAGGTACTTGGACTTTATTAAAAGTATGATTGTAATTAATTAATGTTCTATTAATTCATCCTTTTATTATGTAAGAATCCGGAAGTATAATTATTTTCGGATTCTTTGTCTTATTTTTTACTGATATTATTTATAAATTAATTAAATGATTTTATTATATTTCCGAAAATATTTTGTAAGCAGCGGTTCAGTCAACGCACTGAGATAGAAACTGGCTCTATTGCCAAAGTTTCAGCCTGATTTTATTGGGAGTTGGCGATTGCTGTTGGCAACCGCCGTTTTCACCAATCGTTGATATTATTATCCTCACTAAATTATTTTTCTAAATTAAATATAAATTCATTCCGATTTGTTTTTCTTGTGCTTGATATGAATATTCCTAATAAGAATAAGCCTGTGATTCAATATGAAATATATTTCTTATTAAGAAAGCATAATTGGAATGTGAGTTGAAAATAGGTATTTAATGATTGCTTAAAAAACTAAAATAGATCCACGTATTTGTGGAGGTTCTATAATTTTATATAGCTTGGAAATCAAGGTTTTTTAGACGTGGATAGTGATTTTAAAAATAATTGATATTTTTAACTCTTAATTAAGTACATGAAAGTTCTCATATAACACACATATAACTTCGTGAAAGTATTTAAGGATATAATCATGGCTAGTGTAATTTTATACGGCGATAAAATTCATATTAAAAACAATTTTAATAATGGAAATGGTGGTTATCTGGACACTAATGGTTATGCAACCGCGCAAGGCGCAAAATATAACGTATACACGGCTACTTCGCCGAACCGCGCTCCGGGTACCGGTACGGGTACATGGCAAATTTTGTCTGCGAGCGGAAAAAGTGTAGGGCAAGAGATTTATAGTGGTGAAATTGTGTTTCTTTTCAATCTTTACCAGAATAATGGGGGATATCTCGGCACTAATGATTATGCGCCATCACCTGAACTCTACAATGTTTATACGGCAGATAAAGCAGCACGTCAGATTGAGACTCTGACATGGTACATTTTTTCAGATGCAACTATTGGAAATGATGGTAAGGTTCGTGAAGGTGATGTTATCCGTTTTCTGAATGGTTATAGTAATGTACGCGGAGGGTTTCTCGATACTTGTTTTAATGCTACTGCTGTTGGCGCATTATATAATGTATATACTTCACGTCTTTCTAATCGAGGTAACGGAACAGGTACTTGGAGTTTATCAAAAGCATGATTCTAATTAGTTAATGTTCTATTAATTTATCCTGCTATTATGTAAGAGTCCGGAAGTATAATTATTTTCGGACTCTTTATCTGATTTTTAATTGATATTATTTCCAAACCAGTTAAATAATTTCGTTATTATTCTATTATATTGCCGATAATATTTTCAGAGGGATGATAAATTAAGTTAAATTTATTGGTCTGAAAAGAGAGGGCACGAAAAAATCAATGCCCTGAGAAGAATATGATAATTTAAGAAAAAGAATTAACGAATCCCGCCATATTCTTTACTGATCTCTTTTGCTGCACGGATCACCAAAGCACCGAGTTCGGTGATACGATCATCAGTGATCCGTGAGACTGGGCCGGAAATGGAAATAGCCGCAAAGGCTTGGTGATGCTCATCATAAATACAGGCAGCAATACAGCGCAGACCTAAAGCATGTTCTTCATCATCGAATGAATACCCTTGTTTACGTACTTGCTCCAGATTTTCTTTTAAGCTCGAAGGGGTTGTCTTGGTATATTGTGTGTAAGAATGAAGCCCTTTCTTATGCAGTAACTGAACCAGTTGATTATCTGATAATGTTGAAAGGAATGCTTTACCAGCCCCGGAAGCATGCATGGGCAACTTACCTCCGATAGGGGCGGACATTCTCATCAATGCATTACACTGTACCTGATCGACAATAACCGCTTCATATTCACTGTGATCAAGAATAGCTAAATTAACCGTTTCACCGGAATCTTCCATCAAGCGGCGAAGGATCGGGTGAATGAGTGCCAACAAATTTCGGCTCTGTAAGAAGCTGCTGCCGACAATAAAAGTGTGTGAACCGATAACCCACAACCCTAAATCGCCAATCTGACGGACGAAACCGTGCTGTTGCAAGGTGGTGAGAAGGCGGTGCGTGGTGGAATTTGGTAATCCGGCTTGTTGGGCTAAATCAGTCAGGGCGATACCGCCGGGTGACTCGGAAATATATTCCAAAAGAGTCAGGCCGCGACTTAATGACTGTACTTGCCCGTTAGCAACAGCATTATTCGCCGTAATCTTAGTCTTTTTTGTTTTTTTACTGGTAACGGCAGTGCTCATCGAAATACCCTCTGAATAATAAGATGGAATTCATTTTCATTTCTCATTATGGACGATAAACCTGAAAAACACTCATCCGATGTGTGGAAAATGCTACCTATCATTGAGATTTAAAGAAATCTCAAGATGTTGCCTGGAGTCGCGATGATAGGCAACGCTGGCTTGGGACTTTTAGCAAATATGAGCCGGATGTACAAGAGTGACGAATGGTCAGTAATCGCATACTTTAGTTACTTGTTGATTGCTGCTTTTTCAGAGTTGCATTTCTTATCGCTTCGTGAATTTATGATAGTTAATTCACTATAAATATACAATATTATTAATATTAAGATGGTTTCATCTCTATAGATATAAAGAGCTGACATTATTGGTTTAGCACGATATAAATTGCTAAAATTTTGTGAATATTTTCTGTATGTAAACTGGGATTCCTGTTATCCGGGTAATCTTCATAGAATGGAATAATAGATATTTTAGGAATTAGCTAATTGTATTAATGGTTTTTCAACATAAAAAATGTGTAAATAATACCTTGGGTAATTTATAGGAAATATGGTTTTTATCTAACCATTTTTTGATTATATAATTATAAAAGAGCGTATATTATTGTTACAAATAATGTTTTATATTGTTCTAAATTAGGCTGAATTAAATCTTTATATTTTTATTTCAATTGTGAAAATATGAGAAAGCATTATTAATTATATCAAGGATAATATTTTGTTATTATTATCGGAATGGGGGAGTTGAATGAAACGAATTTTTTTGATTATCTGTTTTTTAGCAGCTTTAATTGTTGCGATTATTCAGGGTATCGGTTTGGTACTTCCTGATAAAGTTCCTGTTGAATATTTCAAAGAAAGCGGGTTCAAGAATGTGATGAGAACACTTGGTATTATTGCCGCGGAACCTCATCCTGCGGCTTCAACACGGCAAGCGTTAGTTCGGGATTACCTGATTAAAGAAATGAATAATATAGGATATAGCGTCACTGAACAGACATTTCATTACTCGGCCGATGATTTGCCCTCTCGGCAGAAGAGAATATATTCAGGTTTTAATAGTCAACAACGTCGAGCTTTTGATAAAGAGTTTACCAGGATAAATACCGGCAACTTTGCAAAACGAGTGGAGGAGCAATCGGAATTAACTGGAACGAATCTTATCGCAAAGTTGGAAGTTCCTTCGCCAAAAGGAACTTTATTATTCGTTTCGCATTATGACAGTGTTAGGACTGCGCCAGGAGCCAGTGATAATGGTATGGTCGTCGCTTCGGTACTCCAGTTAATGCGGGATCTTGCTGAAAGAACGGATATAAAAAACAACGTCATATTCTTATTCTCTGATGCTGAAGAGTTAGGATTACTCGGTGCGTATCACTTTGTTAAGAATATTAATGAGATCGCTACTCAACCAATAGATGTTGTTTTTAATTTTGATGCCCGAGGAAATAATGGCGTGCCTCTCTTATTTGAGACATCAACAAAGAACCTTGCTCTTGTTTCAGAATGGAATCGGAGTGCTGATAAGCCAGTAGCTTTTTCATTTAGCCCTCTTGTGTACCAAATGTTGCAGAATAACACAGATTTTAGCGTCTTTCTGGATCGAGGGTTTACTGGGATGAATTTTGCTACGGTCTTGGGTTATGAGCATTACCACCGTATGAGTGATACTGTTGAAAATCTTAATCTTGGAACTTTGTGGCGATATCAGCGAACGATTCGGGATTTGGGGGCGCATTTCGCGGTAAAAGATGAGATTAACCTGTCTAAAGAAAGTGTAGATGCAGTTTACTTTCCTGTTCCCTATATTGGGCTTATTATCATGTCTGTATTTACCGCTTTCGTTACAGGTATTTTAACATTTTTATTCTCTATCTCATTAGCAATAAGAAATATATGGCTTTCATCTTCACCACGAACGGTATCAAATATCCAGAGCATTTTAAGGATACTTGCTGGATTATTTAGCCTTATCGTAGCATTAATTGTACCTACTGCATCTTATCTTATCACATTACCTGTTTTGTTGTTTTTATTAACAGACCTGATGTTGCGAGAGTTCAATAAATTTAGCGTTGCATTGATCTTATTAATTATCTGTACCTACATTACATCTATTCTTTATGTTCCAATTATATACCTTGTTTCTATCGGATTACATGCTCCTATAGTGGGTAGTATTATCTCTCTTCTGCCAATACTTATTTTAGGATCTGCTATAGTCAGTTTTTGGAAACGAATAGCTTAATTCTATACAATTAGTCGTTATAATTAAAACTAATATAGAACCAGTCATAGAATAAAAGAATAGAATGACTGGTTAATTTTATCAATTAAATAGTGGCAATGATATAATTCATGGGTATTAATAATATCGCCATGTAAAATATATATAAAAATAATGTAAGCGAATTTGTGAAAGTAATGTTGGGAAATAATTTTTGAATGTATTTTTGAATTGATTCATGAATAAATTTCATTTTTATTATGTATTCTTTAAACTAAGATTATCTCTTCTTGCTATTAACTGTTTGTTGTTTTATATGGTTATAGCTTTCTGTCAATATTGTTTTATGTAAATTTAATACATTTAAAATTGATATTTTATTATTGATTTATCACTTATTTATTAATATTTAAATGGTATGATTTACATTTGAAACTAAATTTTTCTAATGTGTAAAATAATTTTTCCAGAAAATAATTTATAAAATAATATATGCTCCTTGATTTATCTATAGCCTGTTACTAAGAAAGTATAAGGGGGAATTTATATTGGTTAATAAAAAATTAGAAAATCACTAATAGCTTGGCGAGATGGACAACTATTTGACATCTATCGCATATTAAAACATAAATTTTTTTGGCGACTTTATCGCTAATACTAGTCACTGGAGCGTGATGTAGTTGTTGAGAGCATATAGATATGAAAAATAATATTAACGGTAATTATTTTAAAGTGGCTGGTAATTTTCTCTGTAATTATAAAGTTTATCAGGGAAATAGTCATGGCAGAGTTGTTATATTGTTACCTGCTATTGGTGTGGAAATCAGGAAATATGAAACTCTAATACAACAACTGGTAAACGAGGGCTTTCAGGTTGTTACTGCTGATATGCCAGGCTATGGAGACAGTCAACCTAAACCAAGTCGAGAAAATGACTATAACTATTCCGATCTGTTGCGGGATTATCTGCCGACAATGTTAGACAAGGCTGTTGAATTAAATAGCAATGAAATTCCTATTGTCTTTGGTCACAGTCTTGGCGGGCATATTGCGACACTCTTTGCCTGCTCAACTGACAGGCCATTTTCTCTGTTTTGTGTGGCAACCGGGAACGTGTGGTATAAAAACTGGCAAGGAATGGGGAGGGTACAGATAATAACGGCAGCGATTATTTTTAATGTTCTGACTGCGTTATATGGTTATCTCCCTGGGAAAAAGATTGGTTTTGGCATAAGAGAAGCTAAGGGATTAATGCGGGATTGGGCCAGAACTGCTTGTACGGGAAATTATCATCATGTCCGTGCTTATCAGGGTAAGGAGAATAAAAATTTATCCAAGGCTGTTTATATCTGTTTGAAAGGAGATGATTGGGCTCCGTTGAAGTCCACTCAAGTATTAGCGAGTCTTATACCTAACGCAGAAGTTAGGGAAATAACTTTATCTTTAAAAGGTAATCCTCACAGCGCCTGGATTAAACAACCAGGAGATGTTATTGCAATCATGAAAAGAGAAATAATGGAGAATAGAGATGATTAATACATTGAAAATTCTGCGTTGGGAATTTCTAGGATTGTTTTTTATCAGTTTATTTCTGACCTGGCAGCTTGAAAGTTATATAAATTGGTGGCAATTTATTTTGTTGTTTTTTCTGATTGATATTATTGGTTATTACCCAGGACGGATCTGGAGTTTGCTGAATAAAAAGGAAACTCCTCCTTCAGCTTTTTATACCATTTATAATATTTGCCACAATGTATTCACGCTCAGTTTGGTTAGTTTGCTTTGGATCTGGTTCTTTAAGGACAATTACAGCGTTATTGCACTATTTGTCCATATCTGCCTGGATCGTGGCGTACTGGGAAATTTCCCTAAGTTGTCTATTAATATATTTAAGCAACCCACAGTTCATTGAAATAGATCATTGTAGAGAGATAATTTACTTAGAGAGGCATTTATATTATGAGTTTAATTAAACAGGCATCGGAAATAGAGATGCAGGCAAAAGATTGGGGTTTGGATGAATGGTTCACTGAGCAGATAAGTGTTGAACAAAGAAAAAGAACCGATTATGCCAATGATCCTAAATTAACCTATTTGCCGGGCGATTTACGGGAGTCTCTGATCAGAGAGCTTTCTTTTAAATCAATTTCGGAATATGAAGCAACGAAAGCATTATTGTTACTCGCAGATAAGGCGCCTGACAATATCAACTTCGATTATATGCTGACTCAGATATTTGATGAAGGTAGACATGCTAAATTATTCAGAGAACATCTGGTCAGAATAGGCTTTGCGGATATCGATAATGTGGCCGGGAAGATGGAAAGCCTCTTACGAGGAAAAATGACCAATATGTTGGAGACATTGAGAACCTATTTCGACAAATGGGTGATATTGAAAAATGATTATATTGCAGGCGTGCTAATCATTACTGTCGTTCTAGAAGGCGTGCTGGCGCCAACTTCGGAGCTCAGTGAGATCAAGTGGCGACCTTTTGATATTGCGGCGGCTGAGACACAGGCCAGAGCTAATGCTGATGAATTAAGACATCTGACGGTGTGTGCAAATATCGTCAAGATGGCGCTCGAAAATGATAGTTCTCTAAAGCCATCGGCTCTTGAGTGTATAGAAGAAGGATTGGCGTTATGGAGCCAGGTATCTGTTGATGACTTGTTTGTAGAGCGTGAAATGTTCTATCAACGGGGTATGCAGAACCATTTGCGTTTGATTGAAGGTTATGAATTATCGCCTGGGATGTTGTTGTCCGATTCTACGGTGGAGTCTCGCCTTGAGCTATCTCATTCCTTAGTTGAACAGATGCAGCAGTCACGCCTTAAGTATATGGGCTTAGCGTAGATATTGGCCTTATTGCAGGTTATTTAAGTAGGCTAAAGGAGAATTAAAAATGACAAATATTGTTGAAGAACTCAGGAAGAATAGCGGGAAATACCAACATTTGACACCAGATAGATTAAAAAGATTGTTATTGGGTTCTGAGGCTGCCTCACAATGCTTACGTTTGATGGCTCAATCCAGTATCGATGGGCTTCATCAAGTGGGTAATACTATCCGTGAAGCTTCTGCGTGGCTTCCCGCTGTTGGGATTGCCTTAACAATGCATAATCATATTGTACTGGCTTGCAGTAAATTTAATGACATATTCGAAGACAGCAACGTATTATTGAATGAAGTCATGGCGTCAAAAGCGTTGGTTGCTTCTGCTTTTGCAGAGGGACTACCCGGAACGAATATTTTTACACCAACACTTAAAATGAATTCAAAAGAGGGAACGCTGTTTGTTAATGGTTCGAAGAAGCCTTGTTCTCTATCTTCGATTGCCGACTATTATGTGTTATCAGTCTGCGATACCGATAATGACAATGAGATGAGAGTCGTGCTGATTTCTAAATCGGCGCAGAATCTTAAGGTTATTCCTTTTTGGAAATTGGGAATTTTAACTGAAAGTGATAATCAAGAAATCAAATTTTTGGATGCCGAAGTATCACCTAAACGACTTTCTCATTATAAGGGAATTGAACAACAGCTGTTGCTTTCCTACGGCTTATCACTATTTAATTATTTTGCTGCAAATACTTATTCTGGAATTCTTGATGGGCTTACTCGTTTTATTCCTGAGAAAATAGTAGAACAGCAGCCCATAAAATATAGCCTGACTCAAGCTAATTATAAAACTAATGTCATTCTCGACCAGATGTTGATTATTGCCTTTTATGCTAGCCAGGATGAAAATGCCGTCCATAAGATTCTTGCGTTACGTTATACCTTGGAAAAGATCCTTGAAGAAACTGCCAGCTTCATATTCCGATGTTGTGGTGGGGTTAAAGTAATGACAACACCAGAAATTATGAATTTCTATTTGGCAGTACAGTTATTTAAATTTCATCCGATAGGAGAATTCCAAATGATTAACCAGATCATGCAACAAGATTAATTACTTTTTAGAATCACCTATTTATAACTCAAGGATTTTTTCGTGCTGTTTACAGCATGACTTTGTGCACCTAAAAAAAGAGAGAAAACTATGTTTGTTAATCAATATCGTGAGAATTTATTAAACTCTGTGGGCCTTGAATTGGACATTAAGTCTGCTCAAGATAACCGGCTTACATTATCGGACGGCCGGATTGTTAAGGATTTTTTGGCTCAATATGGCGCACTGCCATTTGGGCATAATCCTGATTTCGCTATCGCTGAAATTAATAGATTCACTGAAAATAGAGAACCTATCTTCTTTCAACCCAATATTCACAAAAAGGTACGGCTATTAGCTGAAATGCTTGCAGAGCAAATAGATAAGGAAAAATATACCCACTGTACTTTTACTAACAGCGGCGCTGAAACAGTAGAAGCTGCAATTAAATTTACCCGTCTGTTTACCGGCAGAAAGCGTATTCTGAGTTTAAATCGCAGTTTTCACGGTAAAACCTATTCGGCATTATCCGCTACAGGATCAAGTCGGTTTAAAGCCGATTTCATTTACGATGATAAATTATATGAGCAGGTTGATAGTGAAGATTTAGATGAAATAAAAAGAAAGCTGGAGAGCCGGGAATTTGCCGCATTTATCATTGAACCGGTGCAAGGAGAAGGTGGAATGAAAGTCATTCCACCAGAGACGTTATCCAATATTTTGGCACTGTGTAAAAGAAATGGCACATTGTCAGTATTTGATGAAGTTCAGACCGGTATCGGTAGACTTGGGGCATTCTGTGCAGCCACGCTCTATGCTTTGAAACCGGATGTGATCCTGTTTTCCAAAGCATTAGGGGCTGGTATCTCGCCGATTGGTGCGATGTTATATTCAGGTGAGCTTTATTTATCTGAGTTCGATAGAAAACATAGCTCCACTTTTGCTAATAACGTTCTCGCCGCAACGATGGGAATTGCTGTTATTGAGCATTTGGCTAAAGATGATGGTAAGGCGTTAACCCATATTCAAGAAGTCAGCCGCTATGTTGATGAATGTCTTGAACAATTGTCTGCTAAATACCCAGAGCATTTTTACTGGCAAGGGGCTGGGTTGATGCGTGGTCTTGAAATACAGGACAGCAAAGCGGCTTCTAATATCTTTATTAATTTCAGTCAAAGAAGCGGTGGTCTGGCTTATATCATTTGTAGTTTCTTATTGAAATATTATGGCCTTTTCACCATGCCGTTAATGTCTCGCCCTTGTTCTGTACGTTTTGAACCACCACTTAACGTTTCCAAAGAGGATATCAAGACGTTTTTCACGGCTTTTGATGAGGTATGTCAACTGGTTCAGAATGGACGATATGACATTCTTTTTTCACACTTGATAGACATACCTATTGCGAATCTCCCGCCACCTTCGGTGAGTTATCCAATTTCAAGAAACAATAATATTGCTCAGATTAAAGCGCCTGTCTCTGGATTGGTGGAGGGTAAGAAATTCGCTTTCTTGATGCATACTACTTCGGTCAATGAGCTTGCTCACACTTATTGCCTGTCAATAAAGGAGAATTACACGCTGGAGCAGCAGAAACAGCTCAGTGACTGGATCATGCAGGTTTCCTCGATTGATTTTAATCCTGATGTCGCTATTGAATTTGGTGTTGAAAGTTCAGCGGCATATGCCAATGGTATGCTCCTTTTCTCACCTATCAGTCCCGAAGATATGATGGCATTATCGGCGAAAGAACGGGCGGTATTGATGAAGGAATATCTTGATGTGGCAGAGAAAAATGGTGCTGAAATTGTCGGTTTAGGGGCTTACACCTCGGTTATTACTAACGGTGGTCATAGTTTGGTGAATAATCGGCAGGGCAGGATATTGACTAATGGCAACTCTCTGACAGCGATGGCGGTGATTGAGGGGATACGCTCAATGTTGACAGAAAATGCATCCCGGCAAACATTGGCGGTAGTAGGCGCCAGAGGCTCCGTAGGCAGGCTTTCAGTCATTGGTTTAGCGCATAACTTTGGCCGGATTATTTTGGTTAGTCGTCCAAATAAAGCACGCGTATTGCTCTCTGAACTGACTAAAGCACTGCTCTCCTCGGTATTAAGGACTCATGATGTTATCCAGCCAGATTCAGTCATGGATAAGATGAGAAAATGGCTTTTTAAACAAAATCCGGGGGTGACAGATGCACAAGTATTACATCAGCAAGTTCTTGAAGTTGTTGGTGCCTTTGGTTTGGAAGCGATAGAGAGTTATGAACATTCCTTGAATCAGGCTGATTTTATCGTCTCGGCAACGAGTGAAGGAAAGCCTTTCTTGAATACACATTACTTGAAAGATTCCGCTATCGTTTTTGATGCGGCCAGACCTTTCGATTTCATTCGGGACGGCAATCGTCAAATTTACGAAGGGGGGTTGGTCTATCAGCCTGAGAAAGTGACCTATAGCGATAGCAACGTGATCGATGTACCTGCGGGGGTAAATCTCGCCTGTTTATCAGAGACTATCGCTGTGGCGCTTGAAGGGGTGAGTGTTCATCAAAGCATCGGTAAATCTATTGATTATAATGATGCATTGGCGATTCGGGATATCGCCAGGAAGCATGGGTTCATCCCTGTCCAGTATTCCCGAAATAATCAAGGTGAGCGTTATGAGCATGTTGCTTGATGCTCCTCAGATTATTGCCACCGGGAACGCTCAAGATGTTCTTGGCAACAGTCATCTCAGAAAAATGCTTTGCTATGCGAAGCACCCATTGAGTAGCCTGTTGTTCAATAGTGAAACATATTGGTTTACTAATCAAAAGGGGGCTATGGGTTTTTTCCAGGACAAAAATCTGCATATGTGTGTAGGCGGTATTTTGGCTCCTGTCGAAGAACGAGCTGCGCTTTTACACTCTTTTCTCAACTTCACCAGAGAAAAGCGGGCTTTCCCGGTTTTTCTGCACGGTGATGAGAGTGATTTTGTATTGTTGAAAAATAATGGTTTTTCTGTGAACCAGCTTGGAGCGAGTTATTCATTGAGCCTTGATGGATATGACATGAAAGGCAAGCGGTTTCAGCAGCTTAGAAATAAAATCAGTAAATCCAGAAGAGCGGGGATTTCCGTTCGCGAGATCTGCTCGCAAGAGGAATATTATCGATTTAAACCACAACTAGAATATATTAATCAGCTTTGGTTGAAAGAAAAACACGCGAAGGCCCTGAAAAAATTGGTGATTGATTTCAACACCGTAGAAGTGAGTTCAGGCGAGCATAGAGTCTATATTGCAACACAGGGAGAACAAATTCAGGCATATATTGTTTACAGTTACACTTGGGGAGAGACATCGGGATGGTTTCATAACCTATCTCGAAAAAAACCGGATATACCCGACGGCACGATGCAATTTATTAATGAAACGGCGATTAATGACTTCCTGAAAGAGGGCGTAGTTTCCTACCTTCATTTGGGCTTTACCCCTTTGGTGGAGTTCGGTGAGGAGGGATATATTAATGACTCAGCAATCTTTTATAAAGTTGCTAAATGGTTGTCATCAAAAGGCGGCATTGTTTATCCTGCTGCTTCGCAACGTCAATATAAAATGAGTTGGCGGCCGTCGTTAATTGAACCGGAATATATTGCTTTCCCCAGAGGAAAAGCCATGAAAGCATTATGGTCAACATTGCGAACAACTAATAGTATCTAAGTTATAAAAAGCTTTTTTTAATGTTAGGTAACAGGTGATCAGAGGAGGAAATACCAGGCTGATCACCTGTCATAGTTAATATTGCTTGATTATTGATATATTTTATAGTGAATCTATTTTCAATTTTACGTATATATTTGAATTTTTTATTTACAGATTATTGTTACCTTATTTTCCTTTTTATTGACTTAAGACGATGTTTACTGCTCTTTTAATATGGAAGTCTGTACTGAGATTTCTACATAGTAAATTATTAGCGAGTAAAATAATGGATTCACTGTAATATTCCGCTCAGCCTTTTGACTGAACGGAATATCAAATACCTGAAAAATTATACTTATTCAAACAAACGCCGATGAAGCGTTTGAACAATTTGTTCTGCATCTTTGCCTTGAACAAGCAAGCACAGGTTGTGGTTACTGGCGCCATGACTGATCATACGAAGATTGAATCTTTCCAGCACACTAAAAACCTTTTTTCCTAATCCGTTGGTTTGAGAAAGCTGATTACCAATAAGTGCCACCAGCGCCAGATCTTTTTCCACTTCAACTCGGCACAGCGTCGAAAGCTCCGTCATCAGTGCATTGGTCAGCAGGCTGCCATTCGTGCTGGTGGAACCAGTGGCGTCGAGTGTTAATGCCACATTGACTTCGGAGGTCGTGATCAAATCCACCGAGATATTATGACGTGACAGAATGGTAAATATTTCGGCCAAAAATCCCTGTGCGTGCAGCATTTTCAGACTGTGTAGTGTCAGTAACGTCTGTTGCTTGCGTAGAGTAATAGCGCGGAACTGCGGCGCGGCTTCTGTAGTATCGCAAACTAGGGTACCGCCGGCCTGTGGGTTTTTACTAGAGCCGACAAATACTGGAATGCCACAGCGAATAGCGGGAAACAGTGTTGCCGGATGTAGGATTTTGGCGCCAAATGTTGCCATCTCCGCCGCTTCATCAAAGGCAATCTTATCAATTCGTTGGGCGGTTGGAACGACTCGCGGGTCAGTGGTGTAAATGCCCGGAACATCTGTCCAGATATCAACGCGTTTCAGGCCAAGGGCTTCTCCCAAGAGTGCCGCAGTATAATCGCTGCCGCCTCGTCCCAGTGTAGTGGTACGACCGCTCTTTTCACGACCAATAAAACCTTGGGTGACAACCAAGGTATTTTTCAGACGTGGTAAAAGATGTTCTGTTGCCAACGATTGAAGTTGTTCATGGTTTGGTTCAGCACGACCAAAATGATCATCGGTATACATCACTTTGCGTATATCAAACCATTCGGCATCTTTACCGCGTTGGTGAAGCAATTCGGTAAACAATCGTGTGGACATTAGTTCACCGTGGCTGACTAATTCATCTGTCAGAGCCGTAGAGGTTGCCAGAGACGCGGTTTCAGCAAGGGTTTTAATATCTTCCAGTAGACGATTAATCTCTTGACGAATCGTATCGGGTTCATGCAAACGATCAATAATTGCGTATTGAACGGAGTGGATCTGTTTCAAGTAGTCAGCCCGCTTATCTGCATCGCAACCTTCCGCTAATGCAACCAATAAGTTGGTTATACCGGCGGAAGCAGATAGCACAACCACACGTACGGCTTTATTTGCCAGTACGATATCTGCACTGTTATTCATGGCATCGAAATTTGCCACGCTGGTACCACCAAATTTTGCGACTACATGCCCGCCAATTTCAGGGCATTGGGATGAAACAGCACTCATTGCGATAACCTTCTGTTAACTGGATAGTCTTTTAGAAATATCGGGTTAACGGGTTTGAGTCAACGGGGTGAAGAGTTACATCAATATCTTTCATAACGCGATGAGAATCATAAAATAAATTGAGGATAGTCGAGAGAGGTAATTATTTTTTATACACCTCAGCAAATAGAACTAGAAAAACCTAATCGTTTTGACCAATATCAGTGATTAAAGGAAAAGAGGCTTGAATCATAGAATTACAGGTTACAATCTTTCTTTACTCCCAATTAATTACAGCCAGTTGATAGAGAGCATAGCTATGAAAAATATCAATCCTAGTCAAACCTCAGCTTGGAAAGCATTAGAACAGCATTTTGCGCAGATAAAGGATATTCACATACGTGAATTGTTTGAACAGGAGCCAAATCGTTTTGCTAAGTTCTCAGCGACATTTGATGACCAGATCTTGGTGGATTTTTCAAAAAATCACATCACAACGGAGACATTAGAAGCATTACAGGCACTTGCTAAAGAGACGGATGTTGCCGGGGCTATTCGCAGTATGTTTTCTGGTGAGAAAATTAACCGTACGGAAGATCGCGCTGTACTGCATATTGCGCTACGTAATCGCAGCAATACCCCGATTGTGGTTGATGGGGAAGATGTTATGCCGCAGGTCAACGCGGTGTTGGCAAAAATGAAAGATTTCAGTGAACGTGTGATTAATGGCGAGTGGAAAGGTTATACCGGTAAGGTGATTACTGATGTTGTGAATATCGGTATCGGTGGTTCAGATCTTGGCCCTTATATGGTGACGGAAGCGCTGAAACCTTATAAGAATCACTTGAATATGTATTTTGTTTCTAATGTTGATGGAACCCATATTGCGGAGACTTTGAAAGCACTTAACCCGGAAACGACGCTGTTTCTCATTGCTTCCAAGACGTTCACTACTCAGGAAACGATGACCAATGCTCACTCTGCCCGTGACTGGTTCCTAAAAAGTTCGGGTGATGAAGGGCATATTGCAAAGCATTTTGCGGCGCTTTCCACAAATGAGCAGGAAGTTAAGCAATTTGGTATTGATACCAAAAATATGTTTGAGTTTTGGGATTGGGTTGGCGGCCGTTATTCATTGTGGTCAGCGATTGGTTTGTCTATTGCACTTTCTGTCGGGTTTGAAAATTTTGAACAATTGCTTAGTGGGGCGCATGCAATGGATCAGCATGTTGCCAATACCTCATTTGAGCAGAATATTCCTGTATTGCTGGCGTTAATTGGTATTTGGTACAACAATTTCTTTGGCGCAGAAACTGAAGCGATTCTGCCATACGATCAATACATGCATCGCTTTGCTGCCTATTTTCAGCAAGGTAATATGGAATCTAACGGTAAATATATCGATCGCAATGGTCATCCTGTGGATTACCAAACCGGCCCAATTATCTGGGGAGAGCCTGGAACAAATGGTCAGCACGCATTCTATCAGCTTATTCATCAGGGAACTAAATTGATCCCCTGCGATTTTATTGCGCCAGCCATCAGCCATAACCCATTGAGTGACCATCACAGCAAATTGTTATCTAACTTCTTTGCTCAGACAGAAGCATTAGCCTTCGGTAAATCTCGTGAGCAGGTGGATGCTGAATTTGTCGCTAGTGGCAAAACTGCGGTTGAAGTTGAACATGTTGCGCCATTTAAAGTGTTTGAAGGAAATCGCCCGACTAATTCTATTCTGTTACGTGAAATTACCCCATTTAGTTTGGGGGCGTTGATTGCCATGTATGAACATAAAATATTTGTACAAGGCGCGATTCTCAACATCTTTACTTTTGATCAGTGGGGGGTTGAATTAGGTAAGCAATTAGCTAACCGTATTCTGCCAGAACTTAAGGATGATAATAGGGTTGTCAGCCACGATAGCTCGACAAATGGGTTAATTAACCGTTTTAAAGCATGGCGTTAATCACTTATTCTGAATCAGGAAGTTAATTGATATGAGCGAATTATGATGAACATAATTCGCTTATTTTTGGTCAACAATACTTATAGAATCCGTCATAACTTTTTATTCTGTATACCTACAACGTGGTATTCTCTGCGGTTATCAATTGTACTTCCGGATAAAAGAAATTTGTCCTAATGGAAAATCGTATGTCAACTGATTCAATATTAACAACGGCGCCTATTCAATGGCTTTCGGTGGATTCGCCCATTTTGTCTGATCAGGTTTTAGACTGGTTGATGGAATTGGGCTCAATGACCCGCCGTTTTGAGCAATATTGTAACCGTGTGCGAATCATACCATTCAGAGAATGTTTTATTACTGGGGAACAACTTTCTGATGAAAGTGAATGTTTGCCAACAAGCCAAAGATATTGGCTGCGTGAGATCGTACTGTGCGGTGATAATATCCCCTGGCTATTGGGACGAACGTTAATCCCTGAAGCAACATTAACCGGCCCTGATGAAAGTTTGGTTGATTTAGGAACAATCCCACTGGGACGGTATCTTTTTAGTGGTAATAAATTGACGCGGGACTATATTCATGTAGGGCGGCAGGGGAACCGTTGGGCAAGACGATCATTGCTGAGGTTATCAGGCAAGCCATTATTATTAACCGAAGTCTTTTTACCGGAATCACCTGTATATAAAGGTAAAATTTAAAAGGGGGAAACAGAAGTGGCGGGAAGTATGGCGCAAAGTAAATGGCTGGCCTATTGCCGTTTAGTGCGCATTGATAGACCTATAGGTTCATTATTGTTGTTGTGGCCGACTTTCTGGGCTTTGTGGATAGCCGGGAAAGGGATTCCGGATATGCTCATATTATTGGTCTTTACTGCCGGTGTGTTTCTGATGCGTGCAACAGGATGTGTAATCAATGATTTTGCTGACAGAAAATTTGATGGTTACGTAGAACGGACAAAAGCACGCCCGCTGCCTAGTGGCGCTATTAGCGAGAAAGAGAGTAAGATCCTGTTTGTCGTGTTGGCGTTGATTTCTTTCGGGCTAGTGTTGACCTTGAATAAAATGGCGATCGGGTTATCAGTTGTCGGGTTGGCTCTGGCTTGGTTTTACCCCTTTGTTAAACGGTTTAGTCATCTTCCGCAGTTTGTGTTAGGGGCAGCTTACGGTTGGGCTATTCCGATGGGATTTGCTGCGGTTAGTGAGTCCTTACCACTAGAGTGTTGGTTATTATTCCTGGTTAATATCTTCTGGTCGGTTATTTATGATACACAGTATGCGATGGTCGATCGAAACGATGATGTAAAAATTGGCGTTAAGTCCACCGCGATCTTGTTTGGTCGTTTCGATAAATTGATTATAGGTTTATTGCAACTCGCTATGTTACTGGTGCTGGTGCTGGTGGGTTATATGATGAATCTGGGCGGCATCTACTATTGGTCACTGTTGCTTGCGGGTACGCTATTTATTTATCAGCAGAAACTGATTGCCGACCGGGAAAGAACACTTTGTTTTCAGGCATTCCTCAATAATAACTATGTAGGTTTGGTGTTATTCCTTGGCATCTTTTTCAGCTATGTCTGAAACATCTGGTGATAATGTGAATAACCATTATCACCAGTATTTAGAAGTTTATCCTTCCTTGGCACTCTCTTCGGTATCGTTATGCTCTGGCGGCAAACTGACACTTTCGATAGTAAGACGAATCTCCGGTGACATCAATTCACCTAATACCTGATACAGCTCTTGGGTATTTGCTGTAATCGCATTACCACTGTCACTGATATAACCTTCTTCACGCAGTGTATTTACCGACGTAGTAAATACCGCCTTATCAAAGAATTCAGGTGCGTTGATGCCATGCAATACCGACAGACGTTGCGCTAACATCCGGCTCTCTTTTTCCAGCACTCCCCGGCTGATTATTGGGTTGGCGTTCAGTAAAGAGAGTGTGATGGCGTAACGTTGCAGTGTTTCACGGATGCCGGCTGCCAGCAATTGCAGGGGGCGGATACGTGCTGGATTAAGCACCAGCATGCCATGCTCCTTGTTGCAGATAAGGGACTGGCGGGTCAGTTCGTTGATCAGCGTATTAACCACTTCCGGCAGCTCTGCTTTGCTATAACGCATAAACAACTCGGCTTTAAGTAGTGGATAAATGATCGCGACTTGGTTTAACAACGCTTCGCGGCTGATACGGCGATGATGAATAACGATGCAGGCAATCAGTGATGGCAGTACTAAGAGATGTTGAATATTGTTGCGGTAGTAGGTCATCAAAACTGCACGCTCACGTGGCAGAATGATAATGTCACCCATACTGTCTTTGTCTACCTCGAACTTATCCATTTGCAGAGCGTGTTCTAACAACTCCTCCGCGGTTTTCTTTGGTACAGTGACATCGGCAGTGTAGGGCGCATTGTGCATGAGCTGTATATAACAATCCAGTTGCTCAAGCAGTTGCTCACGAGTTAGTGCTCGCTGACGTGACGAAAGCAGGGCAGTTGAACACAAGTTGATTGCATTAGCCGCCGCAGTGTTGTTGATATTTACCATAATCTTCTCAGACAGTTGACTGACTGTCGGATTGAACCATTCGGGGCGATGGAATTCTATTGGATCAATAGAATCGCGCCAGCTAGGAACATGGTTGTTAAGGTATTGGATCAACGGGATGGGTTCGCCAAAGTTCACGTAGCCTTGCCCCAGATTACGAAGTTTGCGCAAACCGCGTATCATCTGGAAAAAACCCTCTTTCTCTTTGGTTGCGCCACGTAGCTCTTTGGCATAGGTGGCAACTTCCATCACATGTTCGTAGCCGATATAAATTGGAATAATGGTAATTGGGCGTGACTCGCCTCTCAACAGCGCTTGTAACGTCATGGACAGCGTACCCGTTTTGGGATCGAGTAAACGACCTGTCCTGGAGCGACCGCCTTCCATAAAGTATTCAATAGAATAACCTCGGGCAAATAACTCACCTAGATATTCCCGGAATATCGTGGCGTAGAGTTTATTCCCCTTGAACGTGCGGCGGATGAAAAATGCACCAAGGCGGCGGAATATTGGCCCTGCCGGCCAAAAATTCAGGTTGATGCCCGCGGCGATATGGGGCGGTACCAAGCCCTGATGATAGAGCACGTAGGAGAGTAATAAATAATCCATGTGGCTACGGTGGCAGGGAGCATAAACCAGTTCGTGGCCATCCTGAGCCAGACGGCGGATACGTTCAGCATTGTGAACATTGATCCCTTGATACAGGCGGTTCCAGGTCCAACCCAGTACACGGCCTGACAGCCGTACCGTTTCATAAGAGAAATCCGCAGCAATCTCTTCCATCATGTTAATGGCATTCTGCCGGGCTTTCTCATGTGAGATTTTCTTGCTGCGGGCTTCATCAGAGACTGCCTTTTCTATCGCTTTTGATGCTAGTAACTTGTTAAACAGATCCTGACGAACCGGCAGGCGCGGTCCAACGGCTGCCAGGCGTTGACGTGAATAGTGCATTCGTGCCACGCGAGCCAGCTTATGGGCAATAGTCTTGTCAGTGCCATGCTCAGTTGCCATATAGCGTAGCGATACTGTGTTTGAAAAGCGGACAAAACTATCTCGGCCTAGCCAGAGAATAGCAAAGAATTTTTGGATACCATTGAGTAGCCGCAAATGTGGAGCGCTCTGCCCTTCGCGTCCGGGGGAACGGCCGAACATGACAGAAACTGGCAGCATTTGGATATCCAGATTTGGATTATTGCGATGCAGATCCAGATAATCATGGAAAATTTTTACGGATTCTTGCTTTGGCGCACAATAGCGGAATACACGTGGGCCATTATCGATAAATACATAGCTAGGAAGTTCAGTGTCTCCGATCTCCAGTGAATTTAATGGGTCCGGCAGATCCTGTTCAAGACATTGCTGACGTAATGCCAGTAAGTCTGCTTTGGAGTGATACGGCAGCACGTACAGAATCGGGCGTGTCGTATCGAGCCGCAATTCAGTAATAGGATCTGTGGGGATGAGTTTGCTCTTTACCAGTATTTTTAGTGGTAAATTCAATAATTTATAATATATTTTACGCCAACTTGACATAAATATCTTGAAGCCTCTTGTTAGCAACACGTTGCCAGCATATCAGAAACGGGTGTTGAGATCTGTTGTGTTAAGACAATAATAAAAGGGGAAAGTGTCAAATAACCTTATATTTGGTGTGAATAATTTATGGCGAATCAATCCAAGGGCTTGGCCCGTATCATGAAAGCAATCGTATATTCTATGAAAGGCATTAGGGCAACATGGAAAAATGAAGCAGCTTTCCGGCAGGAAATAATCTTAGCGATATTGGCTATGATGGTTGCATTTTATCTGGACATCGGCGCAATTGAACGCATTTTATTGATTGGTTCAGTGATGCTGGTGTTGATTATGGAAATCTTGAATAGTGCTATTGAAGCAGTGGTTGACCGTATTGGCAGTGAGTTCCATGAACTGTCTGGTCGTGCGAAAGATATGGGATCGGCGGCTGTCTTTCTAACGATGATTCTGTCATTAATTGTCTGGGGGACCATCCTTTGGCGCTATTTTATGGCATGATTTAGTTTAATAGTTAGGTATTATATTATAATTGGCTAATTTTCTACCCTGGTAGGTTCCCAATCGTTATTTAGCTGTATATACTCACATATTGACTGTATAAACAAACAGGGGACGAAATGAAAGCACTTACCGCAAGGCAGCAGCAAGTTTATGACTTGGTGCGTGACCATATTTCGCAAACGGGGATGCCGCCAACGCGTGCTGAAATTGCAGCACGTCTTGGCTTTCGTTCACCTAACGCGGCTGAGGAACATTTGAAAGCATTGGCTCGTAAAGGGGTGATAGAGATTGTCGCTGGGGCATCTAGGGGTATCCGTTTGCTGGTTGAAGAATCTGGTTTACCGTTAATTGGCCGTGTAGCCGCAGGTGAACCACTGTTGGCACAGGAGCATATTGAAAGTCATTATCAGGTTGATCCGGCACTGTTTAAGCCAAGTGCAGATTTCCTGTTGCGGGTCAGCGGTATGTCTATGAAAGATGTTGGGATTATGGATGGTGATCTATTGGCCGTGCATAAAACACAAGATGTTCGTAATGGGCAGATTATTGTTGCTCGCATTGAAGATGAAGTGACGGTAAAACGTTTTAAACAGACTGGGAATAGAGTTGAATTGCTGGCAGAAAACCCCGAATTTAAGCCAATTGTGGTGGATTTGCGTGAACAGAGTCTGACAATTGAAGGATTGGCGGTTGGGGTGATTCGTAACGGCAATTGGTCTTGATAGTAAAATATTAGATTGTTGTTTTTGAGATTGTTAAAGAATTGCAATATTCCGGCAGAATCATGTTATTGAATTTATCGTTTTGGTCATGATTATCTTAAACGTGATTCTGCGGTTGTTTATTTCAGTCTGGCTCTGTACCAAAAGTAAGTATTTACTTACTATTTCTTTTTTACTTCAATACTGTGGTCATGCTGGCATTCATCTCGCTTAATACAGGATTCGATCTCTTCACAAGGTGAGCATAAGCCATGCGCTTCGATGATGGTATGGCGTAAACTGAACCCGGCTGTTTTTGCTAGTTGTTGGATGGCGGATTCGACGGTTCCACCATCTCGTTCCGTAACAGAACCACAACGGTCACAAATGAACATCGCTGAGGTGTGACTTGGTTGTTCAATATGGTGACATAGGACATAACTGTTGGTGGATTCTATTTTATGAATAAACCCCTGTTCCAACAGAAATTCCAGTGCCCGATATACGGTAGGCGGTTTGGCCTGCGGTTCTGCTTCCCGTAGCAAATCCAGTAAATCATAAGCACTGATTGCCCCTGGCTGCTCTGAAATGAGACGCAAAACCTCAAGTCGTTGCGGAGTGAAACGGACTCCACGAGCCTGGCAAATAACTTCGGCCTGTTCCAGTAACTTCTTTTGATTAATCAATTTCATTGCGCCTCTTACAACCAGTACGATAATAATATTGTGATGTTATCATGTTTCTTCAATAGAAAATATTATCCGGTAAAGTTCATTGTGATTGTCCCCTGATGGAGTTAATTTGGCTAAATTGGTACTTAATAGCAAAAATAATGTTTTCTTGAAGTTTATGATAATGCAGACAAGAATTATCGTATATGACAGATAATTTTCGGAAAGGAAGCATTTGTGATGAAAGAGCTTTTACAAAATCAGCCTCATTATAGACAGTTCCCTGTCAAAGGCTATCAGGTAATGAAGCATATTATCTGTGAAAAAAGAAAGTTACCTTTTCTAAGAGCATTATATGCATTGATTAATATTTTATTTGTAATTGCAGTATGTATGGGTATTGTATTATCTGTAGCAATTGTTTTATTTATAATAGGTAATGTATCTGTCCCTGATACCGACTATTTACTTCTGGCACAAGTAGGCGGTGTAGCATTATTGGGTGTAATGTTACTCTCTGTGATTATTTATCGCATTGTTAAGCGTCCTGAATGGGAACAACGGCGTTATTATCAACAGGCAGGTTTATCTCTTTTACCAGAAGAGAAGCGGCAGGCATTACGGTTAAATATTGTTAGTGATTATTGGTTAGGTTTTTGGAGTGAAACTCTAGAGCATTATCCTCTACAGTCACGGGTTGCCCATGATAACTATCGTTACTGCCTGCTTCCATTATCTCTGACCCAGGAACATCAATTCCAATTATATAGCGACTGGGGAATTATTGATGAAGAAGGGTATATGAAAATGCTAACGGGTTTGTGGGAAGGGGTACATTCAAAACATTTTGCTATTGATGTTGCTCTTAGTGATGGGAAAATGTTTAAAGTGCTTGCCAAATTAGTTGAAGTAACACCTGATTATATTCATAAATGTGCCAAACCTATTAATAAACGTCCTCCTGCATTAGTGTGGGGATTTGATTTGTGGCTGGCGATTGTTTTAAGTCGTAACTGTTTTTGTGCCGGTTATATCAGTGAAGAAATGGCATGGAAAAATATGCTGAAAACCGCTGATTATGTTTATGAAATCTTCGGTAATTTTGATGAGTTTTATACAAATTTTCGGCTAGGAAATGCTTACTGGAGTAATGATTTTAACCGGTCTAAAGAACGGCTGGAACAATTTAACTATTATAAGTCACATTGTGACTGGCCAATTGCGAGTTTGCCGTGGCCTGAACCAAAAGGCGTTATTATGGAAAGACAGATGATGACAGGCTTTTCTGCATTAGTAGAAGATGTTTTACGTAGTAACATGGAAGAACAAAGTTATGAATTTGATATTACTGAGCTGTCAGCGTCTCGTGTACTCCATTAATATTTACATGAAATCTTTCCCTTTGAAGAACATTTCAAAGGGAAATAAATAATTAATATAGGGAATATGGCGTAATAAGTGAGAGAACGGATTTTTTCATTATGGTATCTATCATTTCTAAAGGTAACATAATTCACCCCGTTTCCTGAAATCACTTGTTTCAAATGAAACGGGGCCAATATTTGCTTTACTAGTTAATGGGTTAAATCAAGCTAATAAATTTTCTCTCTATATCTTTAATGGCTGCACATCCTGCTAACTTCATGCAAAGTTTTAGCTCATCTTTAAGCAGGTTTAAAACGGAAGTTACGCCTGGCGCTCCACCTAATGCCAGCGCATATAAAATGGGCCTGCCGATAGCGACAGCTTTGGCGCCTAATGCGAGAGCTTTAAACACATGGGTACCGCGGCGGATGCCGCCATCTAAATAGACTGGGATTTTAGATCCAACAGCTTCAACAATGTGTGGTAATGAAGCGATTGCTGCCGGGACAGTATCCAACTGTCGGCCGCCGTGATTAGAAACTTGAATCGCTGCGGCGCCGTGATCAACACATTCTTTAGCATTTTCGGCGGATTGAATACCTTTTACGATGATTGGCAGACCTGATTCCTTGGCGAGAAACTCCAGGTCATTAAAATCAAGATCCCGTTTAAAGAGCGCTGTAATCTCTGATAAGCTTGCCCCTGCGGGAACGCCTGGAATATTCGGAAATGGTAATGAATGTGGGAAAACAAATTTATTACGTTTATCGGTTTCTCTGTTACCACTCCACTCTAAATCGACCGTAAAGACGATTGCTGTTGCCCCCATTGCTTTGGCTCGGCGTATCATTTCGCGGTTAATGCCCATATCTTTGGTAAAATAAATTTGGAACCATTTGGGGCCATTACTCACTTTCCCTATCTCTTCAAGAGGTGAATTAGCCAGAGTTTGTGCGGTAAACAGTGTGCCAGCATCGGCAGCGCCTCTTGCTGTTCCCAATTCAGCAGTCGTATGAGATAGCCCATGTGCTGCCATTGGGGGAATGAAAATAGGTATATCCACTTTACTGCCGAGCAATTCGGTTGTTGTGTCAGGCTCTTTTATTCCTGCGAGATAGCGGGGAATAATTTGGAAATCGTCAAAGGCTCTGGTGTTTTCACGTAGAGTCCATTCATCACCTGAGCCGCCGCTGATATAGCCAAATTGGGGCGCAGGAATCAATTTACGCGCTTCTTCTTCCAGGTCATAAAGATTAATAATATCAAGGGATTTTTCTGCACTATTTGTTTTGTAGGCTCCTGTCAGTTTTATGTTAGCAGTTGCAGCGTTGGCTGAGGATACAGCAGATAGCGTACCGGCAGCAGCAAGACTTAATCCTCCAACTATGACGTCTCTTCTTGATGGCATATAATTTTCCCTTACTTAGTAGGTTTAATAAGTATTGACAATAGAATTTGTCCACATATTAAGAATAGACCTATTCTGGATAATTCAAGCTAATAAATCCTTAAGAATGTTTTTATAAGCTGATAAAGCCTATTGGAACTGGAGATTTTTGGTATGAGAGGAGTATCACAAAATTCAAATTAAAGTAAGGTGAGTTATTTTATTTGCTTACCTGAGTTTTGGGGAGTAGTTCAAACAGAGGGGGATGCTGAATGTAAATAATCAGATTTTGGTATAAACTTGTTTTAAAATATTTAATTGTTACCTTTATTAATTATAAGAAAATAGTTAATTACACTAAGTTATAAAAATATTTCATCATTCATTATCAGAAAAAGGCTATTATTGAAATGCGTTCTAAAATTATATGCGATGAACAGGTAGATATTTTAGATTTCATTATCTCAAAGTCTTATTTAATGAAAACATAAGTTTTTTCCTTAAGGAGAACTCATGAGTAATAAGAATGATTTTAAAGCCTTTTCCATTGGCCCGGATGCGAATATTGTTTCTCAGGAGGAATATGAAGGAAGTCAGGAATTGAATATGGGGATTTTACCCAATGTTATTTCCATTGATTTATTAAATAAGGTCTTGCGTCAATCGTCAACTATATCATCAGTAGTAGCTAATTTTATCTCTACACAATGTGGTGATGATGTTTTGGATGATGGTGATATAGACAAGCTCACTACCCAATTAAATACAGCTTTAGAGCAAAAAGCTTTAATAGAAATCCCAAGTGCTTCATTAACACAAAAAGGTGTTACTCAGCTTACAGATGTACTTGGTGATAGTGACATGTTAGCTGTTACGCAAAAGCTGGCTCAAAATATAGTAAATTCGCTTAGTGAGCATATTAATAGCAGAGTACCTAATATTCGGCAGGTGAATGGTAAGGAATTATCTGAGAATATTGATCTGGATGCTGTGGATATTGGGGTATACACAAAAGAAGAAGTAGATAACCAAGTTAATGCCAAAGGTAATAAGAATACTGCCAGTAAAGCGATTAATGGTTGGTGGAAATGTGGAGATACAGGCGTTATTTACCAATGGGGTCGTACTAAGGTCATTGATGCTGGCCATATAGAACGTATTCAATTGCCAATTAGTTTCTCCAATACGCATTACGCCGTCAATATTAACTCTATTCAAAGTAAAATGGGTTTTATGGGGGCATCTGTTGGCTATGTAAATGTAATTGATCATTCATCTTTCGATTTATTAAATTCTTGGGTAAATGCCAAATGGGATAGCCCATTCTTTTGGATAGCGATAGGATATTAATTATGTATTATTACAGTGCAAAAACAAATGCTTTCTACCCGGTAGAATTGAAACAAAATTATATTGCTTCTGGCTCACTGCCGGATGATATTATAGAAGTCAGTAACGATGTTTATCAGGAATATGCTGCTAATCATGCGCCAGAAGGAAAACACCGTGTAGCAAATAAAAACGGTTTGCCAGAGTGGGCAGATATTCCCCCGCCAACGAAAGATGAATTACGGCAACATGCTGAATTCCAAAAACAACAACTCATTGCTGAGGCAACCAATCAAATTGCGCCACTGCAAGACGCTGTTGATTTAGGTATTGCGATTGAGGAAGAGAAAACAGCTTTATTGGCATGGAAAGAATACAGAGTCATACTTAATCGGATAGATGTTTCACAGGGAATGGATATTGATTGGCCGGAAAAACCAAAGGGATAAATAGACGCAATTTTTTAATCCACCCCAAAAATTGACCTGTTTGATTTTTGGGGGATATCCGGTTTTAAACTTAAACCTTAATTGTTGATTATTTGCTTTAAACTAACTTCCTTTTGGTTGTTTTTTATTTTTATGGTGACTATTTCTAAGTTGATTAAATGATTATGATATGATTTATAACTTGACTTTAATGGATATGATTGATAACTTTATTTGCTGATTTTTTATTTTGTTATTTCATGGGAATTATATTCCATATAAATTAATGGAGGAAAATAATGATAGACTTTAAAGGATTAGGTCATATTAATATTGTTGTAGATGATATGACGGCGGCAATAGATTTTTATAAAAATCTATTTGGTGCAATACCTAGGCAATTCTTTCCTCATTTTAAAAATAAGGGTTTTGCAAAATCAGCCGGTTTTATTGATAACCCTGAACAGGTTGATGTATCAATAGCATTTCTGGAAATTCCTGGGACTGGGATTTTTATTGAATTAATGGAATATCACAGCCCAATTGGAACAAAAAGAATTGAAATAAAAGAAGCCAATGATATTGGTGGTATTGGGCATATTTGTCTTAGAGTAAAAAACATAGATAGTGTATTTGAGCATATAAAAAATTCGCCTGATGTAAAATTAATAAATTCATCACCACTATATAAGCCATACAAAATAGATGAAATTACCAGTGATGAATTTATCTTCTTTAACGAAGAGGATGAAAAAAATTCTGTTTTAAAACAAGAAACTTGTGAGATTATAGGTAAGATCAGATATTTTTATTTTATAGATAAATATAATATTCAATGGGAATTCGAAGAAGGGCATGATGATATTGGCACTGATTAAGTAGTGTTGAATAATTATTTACTGATCTGCTGGCCGGAAGTAAGTAGTGTCGTTACAAGTGTAGTGAGGTATCTTCGGATGGGCTGAATTAGTTGCGTTATTTATGGGGAGTAACTCCCACGCTTAAAGAGCGGAGAAATCGCATGAAAGATGAAATATTTGCCGATCTGCTGGCCAGTGTAGAAGAAATGGTGAAAATTGAGAATGGTGAGCTGACACCGAAACCGGAACATGTTCATACTTTCACCGAAATTGATGTTAAAGCAATACGCGAAGCTACCGGCTTGAAGCAGCAAGATTTTGCTGTGGCGGTCGGGGTAAGTTATGACTTGGTGAAAAGTTGGGAAAGCCAACGCCGTTATCCCACTGGCGCATCAAGAAAACTGTTGTTGTTGCTTCAGGCGAATCCTTTTATTATCAACCAGCTTAAAATGATTTAATTGAGCGACAGCAGGATTAGGAACTGTACGAAAAAGGGCTGTAGTCAAAGGTTCGGTACCAGTCAGATCTGTTGACAAGAACTGAGCTTGAGTATATGCACGACAGATAAAAATAGCCCAGAAGATTGGGCTATTGTGAAAGTTGTATTAAGAAAAAACGACTTTAAGGCTACCGGGTGTTCGGCGTGGTTTCCCGATCACAATCTGAACGTCCCGCCCTAGTCGATTCAGGCAATCTAGCATTTTTGCCTCGCTGATCCCCCGGAACTGCCCACGTAGCATGTTAGATAAGCGGGGTTGAGTCATGCCTAACAATTGTGCGGCTTTTTCCTGTGTTAGGCGGCGGCTTTTAATGATGTTGCCGATGGTGGTAGCAAGTTGTGCTTTGACTTGCATTTCTTCGGCATCTGCCGTACCGAGATCGGCATAAATGTTACCGCTACTGACTTCGATATTGTGGTTCATATTATGTTCCTCTGGCATGGTCTTCTGCGATTTTCAATCGTTCACGAATTTTATCCGTATCTGGCTTAGGTGTTGCTATCCCTGTCGATGATTTCTTCTGAAATACATGCAGAACATAGATAGCAGTTCCAAATTTAACGGTATATACCGCCCGGTAAGTGTCGCCAATGTAGTCTTCTACGACTTCTAATACACCGGCACCACCAAATCCTTTCAATGGCTTGGCCTGCGAATGTTTTCCCCCAGTCTGTGCAACATGTAGGGCATAGCCAAAAATGTCTTGAACATCATCGGGAAGCGACTGGAGGTCTTTTTTACTGCTACCAACCCAATAAAGAGGTTTCATTACGCGAGATTCCGTGCATTGATTTATACCTATATGGATATAAAATAACATAAATAGAAGGACCATGTGTAGTCACATTGAGGGAGAAAATGAGCACAATCAGGTAACCTCGAAAGGGTAGAGGAGATAAAAACATTACCCGGTCACTGTATGCGTTTGCAAGAGGTCAGAATATCTATCTGCTACATGCATTCGTGAAGAAGACCGACAAAACCCCGGCAGCAGCCATCAAGACAGCCCATACGAGGCTTAAGGAGTTCAAATGAAACCAATATCACTGATCGAATTGAAGGAGTTGATGTTGAATGACGCGGAGTCTATCGCTGCGTATAAGGAGGCCGACAAGGGCTTGAAAAAATCCTCTTGGCGCAAGTATGAAGACCTTGGAACGTTATGCGGCAGCGTGTGGCGCGGTTATTAACTTCAACGTTCAATATCAGTAAAAGGAATGGGACTTTGGTCCCGTTTATCCCTTTAGCTGAAATAATTACGCTAAAGTCAACGTACTCTGCGTTTCCCCAAAATATTCCTGATAGCAAATTGTACGGCTCTACATTAAATCACCTGTGATACTTCTTAACGTCAATTGTCAACGATACCTAATAGTGTCATCAGTACGGGGACGTTTCACTATGCTATAGTAGGCCGTAATTTAATATCATTCTCCGCAGTATATTCCCTTATTTATGGGGTACTGAGAATGCCAAAATAATCTAAAAAAGTATAGCAATGCACCAAAGTAAAGAAATTCAAAAAACGTTTAAATTCAGCGAGAAAGATAGAGAAACAGTCAAATATAGTCCTAACCGTTTCTCCGTAGCTCCGATGTTGGACTGGACAGATCGCCATTGCCGTTATTTCCATCGTTTATTAAGTCAGCAAACGCTGTTATATACAGAAATGGTGACAACCGGGGCGATTATTCATGGTAAAGGCGATTATCTGGCATACAGCGAAGAAGAACATCCGATAGCACTACAACTGGGTGGCAGTGATCCGCAGGTGTTGGCGCATTGTGCGAAGATTGCACAGGAACGTGGCTATGATGAAATTAACCTAAACGTCGGTTGCCCCTCTGACCGGGTGCAAAATGGCCGTTTTGGTGCTTGCCTGATGGGGGAAGCTGAACTGGTCGCTGATTGCGTCAAAGCCATGCAGGATGTGGTTAATGTGCCGGTGACAGTTAAAACCCGTATTGGTATTGATGAACAGGACAGTTACCAATTCCTATGTGATTTTATTGATGTTGTTGTGCAACGCAGTGGTTGCAATATATTTACCATTCATGCTCGTAAAGCTTGGCTTTCTGGTTTAAGTCCAAAAGAAAACCGTGAGATTCCACCGCTGGATTATCCACGAGTTTATCAATTGAAAAAGGATTTCCCTCAATTAACGATTGCTATTAATGGCGGTATTAAATCGTTGGAAGAAGCGAAACAGCATTTACAATATGTGGATGGAATTATGGTTGGGCGTGAAGCTTATCAGAACCCGTCTATTCTGGCACAGGTTGATCATGAATTATTTGATGCTTCAATGCCGGTGGTTGATACCGTTGCGGTGGTCAAAGCACTTTATCCTTATATAGAGCAGGAATTATCAAAAGGAACATATCTGGGGCATATTACCCGCCATATTTTAGGTATTTTTCAAGGAATTCCGGGGGCGCGTCAGTGGCGTCGTCATCTTAGTGAGAATGCCCATAAACCGGGTGCGGATATTTCTATTGTGGAAAAGGCACTAGCTATGGTGACTGAGCGGATGTAATATCCGCTCATTTTACTGTTAAAGGCACAGTCATATATGAGAATTGAGCACTAAAATATTTATGGATATTGCGTGATTTTTTACTGTGCTTTAATCTGTTTTTTCGAGTTAGTTTTTCATTATCGAACAAAAATAGATATCCATATATCTTTGCTAAATATTGTGATGCTGTTCGAATAAATTAATTTTGTCATATTGGGATCTGGACAACTGTTCCGAGCAATAATATCCCAGTTTACGTGATTCTTGCTGATAGTAAGTACATAGCAACTGTTTTTTTAGGTATTATTCAGCACGAAATGTATTAATATTAGGCATTTCTATTTTTTTAATAATGATATATTATGATTATTAACGGTAGACAAGGACTAAGGTATCCAGAAGTTATTGATTGCTTAATGGATATTAAATAAATATCGAATAGTAAGGCAGGGTGGGATCTCACACTTTTAATAAGGTTATTTTGGTTAAATAAAAATCAGAACATGACTTTTTATAGGTATTTCTCTCATTAAAACGTTAAGATCTCTCTCTTCCATAAAAAAGCGATCCTAAT
>NZ_RCWB01000045.1 GCF_018448885.1 Photorhabdus caribbeanensis | reverse complement strand
GTCAGGTACTGGCAAAACCCGGTTCAATCAAGCCACACACCACTTTCGAATCAGAAGTTTATATTCTGAGCAAAGACGAAGGCGGCCGTCATACGCCATTCTTCAAAGGCTACCGTCCACAGTTCTATTTCCGTACAACTGACGTAACCGGCACAATCGAGCTGCCAGAAGGCGTGGAAATGGTGATGCCAGGTGATAACATTCAGATGAAAGTGACCCTGATTGCGCCAATCGCAATGGACCAGGGTCTGCGCTTCGCTATCCGTGAAGGCGGCCGTACTGTAGGTGCTGGTGTTGTTGCTAAAATTATCGCATAATTTTTTGATGTGATTACACTAAAAGGGCATCAACCGATGCCCTTTTTGTACGTTGTCTTAATAAGAACCTATCTCATCAATAGTTGTTTTTAATTATTGGTGAGATAGGCTCTGATGCAACGAATTGGCTATATCTCTCTCAGATATACAATGTCATACTGAATTATGGCGCCAAGTCAGATACAATCACTCAAATTTTTTGGTTCGGTCTGATTTGTTTTGCTCTTGCGAGGCAAGCTGGCTATCTATTTAAATCATAGTTACAGGTTGGTTTATGAGTGCGAATAGCGATGCTCAAGAAAGCAGGCGCAGTCTTGAGGTAATGAAATGGCTATTAGTGGCAGCCTTATTAACGGTTGCTATCGTTGGAAACTACCTTTATCGGGAGTATAGCCTTCCTCTACGCGCGATGGCGGTTGTTGTTATTGTTGCTCTTGCGGGAGCGGCTGCGCTCTGGACTGCGAAAGGGAAAACCACACTGGCTTTCGCCCGCGAAGCCCGCATTGAAATGCGTAAAGTCATTTGGCCAACTCGCCAGGAAGCGCTGCATACAACTTTGATTGTTGCGGCAGTCACTGCATTGATGTCTTTGATCCTATGGGGTCTTGACGGTATCCTGGTGCGTTTAGTTTCATTTATTACAGGCCTGAGGTTCTAAGATGTCAGATTCCCCAAAAAAACGTTGGTATGTTATACAGGCATTTTCCGGGTTTGAAGGTCGCGTTGCACAATCTTTACGTGAACATATCAAATTACATGATATGGAAGATTCTTTTGGCGAAGTGATGGTGCCAACAGAGGAAGTTGTTGAGATTCGTAGCGGTCAGCGTCGCAAAAGTGAACGCAAATTTTTCCCTGGGTATGTGCTGGTACAAATGATCATGAACGATGCAACATGGCATCTTGTTCGCAGCGTACCACGCGTCATGGGTTTTATCGGTGGCACATCTGACCGTCCGGCGCCAATCAGTGATAAAGAAGTTGATGCGATTATGAATCGTCTTCAACAGGTTGGTGATAAACCACGGCCAAAAACATTGTTCGAACCAGGCGAAATGGTTCGTGTCAGCGATGGTCCATTCGCAGACTTCAATGGTGTTGTAGAAGAAGTCGATTACGAGAAGAGCCGCTTGAAAGTTTCAGTTTCTATCTTTGGTCGTGCGACACCTGTTGAGCTGGATTTCAGCCAGGTAGAAAAGGCGTAATTTTCGAGCATATTTTTGCTGGCTTGCAATAGGTGAGAAATTAACATACAATTTCGCGCCTTTTGTTTTTTAGTAGCCTGGCTTGGATCAGGCGGGGCTGAAATAACAGGGGAGCCTTTTAAATAAAGGCGATACCACCCACATAGAGGAAAATTATCAATGGCTAAGAAAGTACAAGCCTATGTCAAGTTGCAGGTTGCAGCTGGTATGGCTAACCCAAGCCCTCCAGTAGGTCCTGCTCTCGGTCAGCAGGGTGTTAACATCATGGAATTCTGTAAGGCGTTCAATGCTAAAACTGACAGCATTGAAAAAGGTCTGCCAATTCCTGTTGTGATCACTGTTTATTCTGATCGTTCTTTCACTTTCGTTACTAAGACCCCTCCAGCGGCAGTTCTGCTGAAGAAAGCAGCGGGCATTAAATCAGGTTCCGGCAAACCGAACAAAGACAAAGTTGGTAAAGTAACCAGCGCGCAGGTTCGTGAAATTGCTGAAACTAAAGCTGCGGATATGACAGGTGCCAGCGTTGAAGCAATGATGCGTTCAATTGAAGGTACTGCTCGTTCCATGGGCCTGGTAGTGGAGGGTTAATCGATGGCTAAACTGACCAAGCGCATGCGCACAATCCGCGAAAAAGTGGATGCAACTAAGCAGTATGACATTAACGAAGCCGTTGTTTTGCTGAAAGAGCTGGCCACCGCTAAATTCGTAGAAAGCGTTGACGTTGCTGTTAACCTCGGCATCGACGCTCGTAAATCTGACCAGAACGTACGTGGTGCAACGGTACTGCCTCACGGTACTGGCCGTTCCGTTCGCGTAGCTGTATTTACCCAAGGCGCAAATGCAGAAGCTGCTAAAGCAGCGGGCGCTGAGCTGGTAGGTATGGAAGATCTGGCTGAACTGGTTAAAAAAGGCGAAATGGACTTTGACGTTGTTATCGCCTCTCCAGATGCAATGCGCGTTGTTGGCCAATTAGGTCAAATCTTGGGTCCACGTGGTCTGATGCCAAACCCTAAAGTAGGTACTGTAACTCCTAACGTTGCTGAAGCTGTACAGAATGCTAAAGCGGGTCAGGTTCGTTACCGTAACGATAAAAACGGCATTATCCACACCACCATTGGTAAAGTTGACTTTGATGCTGACAAACTGAAAGAAAACCTGGAAGCTTTGCTGGTTGCGCTGAAAAAAGCTAAACCATCTTCTGCTAAGGGTGTTTACATTAAGAAAGTTAGCCTGTCCACTACTATGGGCGCAGGTGTTGCTATTGACCAGTCAGGTCTGAACGCTTCAGCTTAATTTTAGCTGAATGTGATTATCGCTTTACCTTGGCGTCAGATTTGTCTAAAATTTGGCGCCTTGTATTTGGCTAGTAAGTTTTTTATTAGCTAAATAAAAAATTTTCGGTTGGAGCTTGGCCTAATCCAAGCCCCGTCCAAGACCGCAGGTGTAAGTAATTACTTAATATTCCTGCGTAGACGGTGACAGAGCCAAATGACATTCATTTCTGGATTCTGCTCACCGTGTTTTAGAGCTCAGGCACTTTTGGTGTTGTGAGTTATGTGAGTTCCGGGGTTTTCCCGGTTAATCCAGGAGCAAAAAGCTAATGGCACTAAATCTTCAAGACAAACAAGCGATTGTTGCTGAAGTCAGCGAAGTAGCCAAAGGCGCGCTGTCTGCGGTTGTTGCGGATTCCCGTGGCGTTACTGTAGATAAAATGACTGAACTGCGTAAAGCAGGTCGCGAAGCTGGCGTTTACATCCGTGTTGTGCGTAATACACTGATCCGCCGTGCTGTTGAAGGTACTGCTTATGAGTGCCTGAAAGAAGCGTTTATTGGTCCAACCTTGATTGCTTTCTCTAACGAACATCCGGGCGCCGCTGCTCGTCTGTTCAAAGAGTTCGCGAAAGCGAATCCAGCATTCGAGATTAAAGCAGCAGCCTTTGAAGGTGAGTTTATCTCTGCGGCCAATATTGACCGTTTGGCGACACTCCCAACTTACGAAGAAGCAATCGCACGCCTGATGTCAACCATGAAAGAAGCCGTTGCAGGCAAACTGGTTCGTACTCTGGCTGCGTTACGCGAGAAGAGAGAAGCGGCTTAATCGCCAGGTCTCCTTCGTGCTTTTTAACGTATAAATTATTTCTGAATTTTAGGAACACTTGTTATGTCTATCACTAAAGAACAAATTCTGGACACAGTTGCCACAATGTCCGTTATGGATGTTGTTGAGCTGATCACTGCAATGGAAGAGAAATTCGGCGTTTCTGCTGCGGCAGCGGTAGCTGTTGTTGCTGGTGCGGCTGAAGCTGTTGAAGAAAAAACTGAGTTTGATGTTGTCCTGTCTGCTATTGGCGGCAACAAAGTTGCTGTTATCAAAGCAGTACGCGGTGCAACTGGCCTGGGTCTGAAAGAAGCGAAAGATCTGGTTGAAAGCGCTCCAGCAGTACTGAAAGAAGGCATCAGCAAAGATGACGCTGAAGCACTGAAAAAATCTCTGGAAGAAGCAGGTGCTTCTGTTGAGGTTAAGTAAGTTTAGTTTTAAGTTAGCAGCCTGACTTTAAAGGCTGATGGCTGGTGATTTTTTAATCACCAGCCTTTTTGCGCTGTAGGGCATTAGCAGCATTTCCACTGTTTGGCTGTTAATTAACCCCCAAATACTTTTTCCTATTGACGACTTAATATACTGCGTTCTCAGCTACGATCCACTCGGGTAGCTCGGTAGTAAGGTAACGCAATGAAATGATTTAAGAGTAATAGCAATGAGTATTACGGAAAATAATTCAATTTTCTGTTCGAAAAAACAGTGTCGTAAAGAGCTGTCCTTTAGGGCGGGCAGAGTGGGTCACTGATCAGCGAGCTGAGGAACCCTATGGTTTACTCCTATACCGAGAAAAAACGTATTCGTAAGGATTTTGGTAAGCGTCCCCAAGTGTTGGACGTACCTTATCTCCTTTCTATCCAACTTGACTCGTTCCAGAAGTTTATCGAGCAAGATCCAGAAGGCCAGAATGGTTTAGAAGCGGCATTCCGTTCTGTATTCCCAATTCAGAGCTACAGCGGCAGTTCGGAGCTGCAATACGTTAGCTACCGTCTTGGTGAGCCAGTGTTTGATGTTAAAGAGTGCCAGATTCGTGGTGTAACTTATTCTGCGCCTCTGCGCGTGAAGTTGCGTCTGGTTATCTATGAACGTGAAGCACCGGAAGGCACGGTCAAAGACATCAAAGAGCAAGAAGTCTACATGGGTGAAATTCCGCTCATGACTGACAACGGTACTTTTGTTATCAATGGTACTGAGCGGGTTATTGTTTCCCAGTTACATCGTAGTCCTGGTGTATTCTTTGACAGCGATAAGGGTAAAACTCACTCATCCGGTAAGGTATTGTATAACGCGCGTATTATTCCTTACCGTGGTTCTTGGTTAGATTTCGAATTCGATCCAAAAGATAATCTGTTTGTACGTATTGACCGCCGCCGTAAATTGCCGGCAACGATTATTCTGCGTGCAATGGATTACAGCACTGAAGAGATCTTGAACCTGTTCTTCAGTAAAACGATTTTCGAAATTCGTGACAACAGACTGCAAATGACGTTGGTACCAGAACGTTTGCGTGGTGAAACCGCTTCTTTTGATATTGAAGCAAACGGCAAGGTTTATGTTGAAAAAGGCCGTCGTATTACCGCACGTCATATCCGCCAGTTAGAAAAAGACGAAGTGAACCGTATTGAGGTTCCTGTTGAATATATTGCGGGTAAAGTTGTTGCAAGAGACTACATTGATGTCAATACAGGTGAAATTATCTGTGCTGCTAACATGGAGCTCTCTTTAGATCTGCTGGCACGTTTGAGCCAGTCTGGTCACAAATCTATCGAAACACTGTTCACCAACGATTTAGATCACGGTGCATATATTTCCGAGACACTTCGTGTTGATCCAACCAATGACCGTTTGAGTGCTTTGGTTGAGATTTATCGCATGATGCGTCCTGGTGAGCCACCAACCCGTGAAGCGGCAGAAAATCTGTTTGAAAATCTGTTCTTCTCAGAAGATCGCTATGATCTTTCTGCGGTTGGTCGTATGAAATTCAACCGCTCATTGAGCCGGGAAGAAGTTGAAGGCTCCGGTATCCTGAGTAAAGATGACATCATTGATGTCATGAAGAAACTCATTGATATCCGTAATGGTAAAGGTGAAGTCGACGATATCGACCACTTAGGCAACCGTCGTATCCGTTCTGTTGGCGAGATGGCGGAAAACCAGTTCCGTGTAGGTCTGGTACGTGTTGAACGTGCAGTTAAAGAGCGTCTGTCTCTGGGCGATCTGGATACACTGATGCCTCAGGACATGATCAACGCTAAGCCGATTTCAGCCGCAGTGAAAGAATTCTTTGGTTCCAGCCAGCTATCTCAGTTCATGGACCAAAACAACCCGCTTTCTGAAATCACTCACAAACGCCGTATCTCTGCGTTAGGCCCAGGTGGTTTGACTCGTGAGCGTGCTGGCTTCGAAGTGCGTGACGTACACCCAACCCACTATGGCCGTGTATGTCCGATCGAAACCCCGGAAGGTCCGAACATCGGTCTGATTAACTCATTGTCTGTTTATGCGCAGACTAACGAGTATGGTTTCCTTGAAACCCCATATCGTCTGGTGCGTGATGGTGTTGTTACGGATGAAATTCATTACCTGTCTGCGATTGAAGAAGGTAACTTCGTTATCGCACAGGCCAACACCGTATTAGATGATGAAGGCCACTTCGTTGAAGATCTGATAACTTGCCGTAGTTATGGCGAATCCAGCTTATTCAATCGTGAACAGGTTGAATATATGGACGTTTCCACCCAGCAGGTGGTTTCCGTTGGTGCTTCCTTGATCCCATTCCTGGAACACGATGACGCCAACCGTGCATTGATGGGTGCAAACATGCAACGTCAGGCTGTTCCTACTCTGCGTGCTGATAAGCCGCTGGTTGGTACAGGTATGGAACGTGCGGTAGCGGTTGACTCCGGTGTAACGTCTGTTGCTAAACGCGGTGGTGTGGTTCAGTACGTTGATGCATCTCGTATCGTTATCAAAGTAAACGAAGATGAGATGTATTCGGGTGAAGCAGGTATTGATATTTATAACCTGACTAAATATACCCGTTCTAACCAGAACACCTGTATTAACCAGATGCCGTGCGTCTCTCTGGGCGAACCGGTGGAACGTGGCGACGTACTGGCTGACGGCCCATCCACTGACTTAGGTGAACTGGCGCTTGGTCAGAACATGCGCGTAGCGTTCATGCCGTGGAATGGTTATAACTTCGAGGACTCCATCTTAGTTTCTGAGCGTGTTGTCCAAGAAGATCGCTTTACAACCATTCATATCCAGGAACTGGCTTGCGTATCTCGTGATACCAAATTAGGGCCTGAAGAGATCACGGCTGACATCCCTAACGTGGGCGAAGCTGCGCTCTCCAAATTGGATGAATCTGGCATCGTTTATATTGGTGCGGAAGTGACCGGCGGTGACATTCTGGTTGGTAAAGTGACACCTAAAGGTGAAACTCAGCTAACGCCAGAAGAAAAATTGCTGCGTGCTATTTTCGGTGAGAAAGCGTCTGATGTTAAAGACTCTTCTCTGCGCGTACCAAATGGCGTATCCGGTACGGTTATCGACGTACAAGTATTTACCCGTGATGGCGTAGAGAAAGATAAACGTGCTTTAGAAATCGAAGAGATGCAACTGCGTCAGGCGAAGAAAGACCTGACAGAAGAGTTGAGAATCTTTGAAGCTGGCCTGTTTGCACGTATCCGTTCTGTTTTGATTGCTGGCGGCATCGAAGCTGAAAAACTGGATAAACTGCCTCGTGAGCGTTGGTTAGAACTGGGTCTGGCTGATGAAGAGAAACAGAATCAGTTGGAACAGTTGGCTGAACAGTATGACGAACTCAAAGCTGAGTTCGAGAAAAAACTGGATGCTAAACGCCGTAAGATCACTCAGGGTGATGATCTGGCGCCAGGTGTGCTGAAAATCGTCAAAGTTTATCTGGCGGTTAAACGTCAGATTCAGCCTGGTGATAAGATGGCGGGCCGCCACGGTAACAAGGGTGTTATCTCCAAGATCAACCCGATCGAAGATATGCCTTACGATGAAAACGGCACGCCGGTAGATATCGTACTGAACCCACTGGGCGTACCATCACGTATGAACATTGGTCAGATCTTGGAAACGCATCTGGGTATGGCTGCGAAAGGTATTGGCGACAAGATCAATGCGATGCTGAAACAGCAGCAGGAAGTTGCCAAACTGCGTGAATTTATCCAGAAAGCTTATGACCTGGGTGATGAAACCCGTCAGAAAGTTGATCTGAGCACTTTCTCTGATGAAGAAGTTATGCGTTTGGCAGAAAACCTGAAAAAAGGCATGCCAATTGCAACACCGGTGTTTGATGGTGCGAAAGAGAAAGAAATTAAAGAGCTGCTGAAACTGGGTGACTTGCCAACTTCTGGTCAAATTACCCTGTTTGATGGTCGTACCGGTGAGCAATTTGAGCGTCAGGTTACTGTTGGCTACATGTATATGCTGAAGCTGAACCACCTGGTGGATGACAAAATGCACGCCCGTTCAACCGGTTCGTACAGCCTGGTTACTCAGCAACCGCTGGGTGGTAAGGCACAGTTCGGTGGTCAACGCTTCGGTGAGATGGAAGTGTGGGCATTGGAAGCATATGGTGCTGCGTACACCTTGCAGGAAATGCTCACCGTCAAGTCCGACGATGTTAACGGCCGTACCAAGATGTATAAAAACATCGTGGATGGCAACCACCAGATGGAGCCAGGCATGCCGGAATCTTTCAACGTATTGTTGAAAGAGATCCGCTCTCTGGGTATCAACATCGAGCTGGAAGACGAATAAATCGTATTCCGGCTGGTACTGCCCTGAATGGAGATGACGGGCAGTTTACCAGCCAGTGGTTGCACTGGTCATAGGGGGGAGCGGCATGGGCTGCTCTCCTGACAGGTCTAACTCCGACAGGAGCCATTTCGTGAAAGACTTATTGAAGTTTCTGAAAGCGCAAACTAAGACCGAAGAGTTTGATGCGATCAAAATTGCTCTGGCCTCGCCAGATATGATCCGTTCGTGGTCATTCGGTGAAGTGAAAAAGCCGGAAACAATTAACTACCGTACGTTCAAACCTGAGCGTGACGGCCTTTTCTGCGCCCGTATTTTCGGACCGGTAAAAGACTATGAGTGCTTGTGTGGTAAATACAAGCGCTTGAAACACCGTGGTGTAATTTGTGAGAAGTGTGGTGTAGAAGTTACCCAGACTAAAGTTCGTCGTGAACGTATGGGTCACATTGAACTGGCCTCTCCAACTGCACACATTTGGTTCCTGAAATCATTGCCATCTCGCATCGGTTTGTTGCTGGATATGCCACTGCGTGATATTGAGCGTGTACTGTACTTCGAATCCTATGTGGTTGTCGAAGGCGGCATGACCAGCCTGGAGCGCAGTCAGATCCTGACAGAAGAGCAATACCTGGATGCACTGGAAGAGTTTGGTGATGAATTCGATGCGAAGATGGGCGCAGAAGCGATCCAGTCTTTGCTGAAAAATCTTGATCTGGAAAATGAGTGTGAAACGCTGCGTGAAGAGTTAAACGAGACTAACTCTGAAACTAAACGTAAGAAGCTGACCAAACGCATTAAACTGTTGGAAGCCTTTATTCAGTCTGGCAACAAACCAGAATGGATGGTTCTGACAGTTCTGCCAGTTTTGCCACCGGATTTACGTCCATTGGTTCCACTGGATGGCGGCCGTTTTGCCACTTCGGATCTGAACGATCTCTATCGTCGTGTTATTAACCGTAACAACCGCTTGAAGCGCCTGTTGGATCTGGCTGCGCCAGATATCATCGTGCGCAACGAAAAACGTATGTTGCAAGAAGCGGTTGATGCTTTGCTGGATAACGGTCGTCGCGGTCGTGCAATTACCGGTTCTAACAAACGTCCGTTGAAATCCCTGGCTGATATGATCAAGGGTAAACAAGGTCGTTTCCGTCAGAACTTGTTGGGTAAACGTGTTGACTATTCCGGTCGTTCTGTAATCACCGTAGGTCCTTACCTGCGTCTGCATCAGTGTGGTCTGCCTAAGAAGATGGCACTGGAGCTGTTTAAGCCATTCATCTACGGCAAGCTGGAACTGCGTGGTTTAGCGACGACGATTAAAGCCGCTAAAAAGATGGTTGAGCGTGAAGAGGCGGTGGTATGGGATATCCTGGATGAAGTTATTCGTGAACACCCGGTTCTGCTGAACCGTGCGCCGACACTTCACCGTTTGGGTATTCAGGCATTCGAACCGGTTCTGATCGAAGGTAAAGCGATTCAGCTGCACCCGCTGGTGTGTGCGGCCTATAACGCCGACTTCGACGGCGACCAAATGGCTGTTCACGTACCGCTGACACTGGAAGCCCAGTTAGAAGCGCGTGCGCTGATGATGTCTACTAACAACATCTTGTCTCCAGCGAGTGGCGAGCCAATCATCGTTCCGTCTCAGGACGTTGTTCTGGGTCTGTATTACATGACCCGTGACTGTGTTAACGCGAAAGGCGAAGGCATGGTGCTGACTGGGCCGAAAGAAGCTGAGCGCGTATACCGCGCAGGGCTGGCTTCTCTGCATGCCCGCGTTAAAGTGCGTATCACTGAAGAAGTGAAAGATGGCGAAGGCAATATCACAGTTAATACCAGTTTGATTGATACGACCATTGGTCGTGCAATCCTGTGGATGATTGTACCAAGAGGTCTGCCTTACTCACTGGTTAACCAACCATTGGGTAAAAAAGCTATCTCCAGAATGCTGAACACGTGTTACCGCGTGATGGGCCTGAAACCAACGGTTATTTTCGCTGACCAGATCATGTATACCGGCTTTGCCTACGCTGCGCGTTCAGGTGCATCTGTTGGTATCGATGACATGGTTATCCCAGAGAAAAAAGCGGGCATCATTGCAGAAGCCGAAGCCGAAGTTGCTGAAATTCAGGAGCAGTTCCAGTCAGGTCTGGTTACAGCCGGTGAACGTTATAACAAAGTTATCGATATCTGGGCTGCGGCAAACGAGCGTGTTGCTAAGGCGATGATGGAAAACTTGTCTACCGAAACAGTCACTAATCGTGATGGTGAGGAAGAACAACAAGTTTCCTTCAACAGCATCTTTATGATGGCTGATTCTGGTGCGCGTGGTTCTGCCGCTCAGATCCGTCAGTTGGCGGGTATGCGTGGCTTGATGGCTAAGCCAGACGGCTCCATCATCGAAACCCCAATTACGGCGAACTTCCGTGAAGGTTTGAACGTACTCCAGTACTTCATTTCAACCCACGGTGCTCGTAAAGGTTTGGCGGATACCGCACTGAAAACGGCGAACTCTGGTTACTTGACCCGTCGTCTGGTTGACGTGGCGCAAGACTTGGTTGTTACAGAAGATGACTGTGGTACGCACGACGGTATTCTGATGACGCCGGTTATTGAGGGTGGTGATGTTAAAGAACCACTGCGTGAGCGTGTATTGGGTCGTGTGACGGCGGAAGATGTTCTGAAACCGGGTACTGCTGACATTCTGGTGCCGCGTAATACTTTGTTGAATGAAAAATGGTGTGATCTGTTAGAAGAGAGCTCCGTTGACAGCATTAAAGTACGTTCCGTTGTAAGTTGCGAAACTGACTTCGGTGTTTGTGCTAACTGCTATGGTCGTGACCTTGCTCGCGGACACATTATCAATAAAGGTGAGGCGGTTGGTGTTATTGCGGCTCAGTCCATCGGTGAGCCGGGTACACAGTTGACGATGCGTACGTTCCACATCGGTGGTGCGGCGTCTCGTGCGGCAGCGGAATCCAGCATTCAGGTGCGTAACAAAGGTAGCCTGAAACTGTTTAACGCTAAATCCGTGACCAACTCCGCAGGTAAACTGGTAATTACTTCCCGTAACACCGAACTGTGTTTGATCGACGAATTTGGCCGTACGAAAGAAAGCTACAAAGTACCTTACGGTGCGGTACTGGGTAAAGGTGATGGTGAAACTGTTAACGGCGGTGAAACCGTTGCTAACTGGGACCCGCACACCATGCCAGTTGTCAGTGAAGTATCTGGTATCATCCGTTTCGCTGACATGATAGATGGCCAGACCATTACCCGTCAGACTGACGAATTAACCGGTCTGTCTTCATTGGTTGTTCTGGATAGTGCGGAGCGTACCGGTAGTGGTAAAGATCTGCGTCCGGCACTGAAAATTGTTGACGCCAAAGGTGACGATGTATTGATTCCAGGTACTGATATGCCTGCTCAATACTTCCTGCCGGGCAAAGCGATTGTTCAGTTAGACGATGGCGTAAGCATCTCTGCGGGTGACACCTTAGCGCGTATTCCGCAGGAATCCGGCGGTACGAAAGATATTACCGGTGGTCTGCCACGTGTTGCTGACTTGTTCGAAGCACGTCGTCCGAAAGAGCCTGCCATCCTGGCTGAAGTCAGCGGTATTGTCTCCTTTGGTAAAGAAACCAAAGGTAAACGCCGTTTGGTTATCTCCCCATTAGATGGTGGTGATGCTTACGAAGAGATGATCCCTAAATGGCGTCAGCTCAACGTGTTCGAAGGTGAAGTGGTTGAACGTGGTGACGTCATCTCTGATGGTCCAGAGTCTCCACACGACATCTTGCGCCTGCGTGGTGTTCATGCGGTTACTCGTTACATCACCAACGAAGTTCAGGAAGTTTACCGCCTGCAAGGGGTTAAGATTAACGATAAACACATTGAGGTTATCGTTCGTCAGATGCTGCGTAAAGCGACCATTGAAAGTGCAGGTAGTTCCGAGTTCTTGGAAGGCGAACAGGTTGAATATGCCCGCGTTAAAGTGGCAAACCGTAAGCTGGAGCAAGAAGGTAAAGTGCCTGCAACTTATGGCCGTGACCTGTTGGGTATCACCAAAGCGTCTCTGGCGACTGAATCCTTCATCTCTGCGGCATCGTTCCAGGAAACGACCCGCGTACTGACTGAGGCTGCGGTTGCAGGTAAACGTGATGAACTGCGTGGCTTGAAAGAAAACGTCATCGTTGGTCGTCTGATCCCTGCTGGTACCGGTTATGCTTACCATCAGGATCGCATTCGTCGTCGTCATTTGAATGAGCCTGCTGAGGCGCCACAAGTGAGTGTCGATGAGGCTACTGCGAACTTGGCAGAACTGTTGAATGCCGGTTTTGGTGGCGATAAGAAGTAATTCTTAGAACACGCTAGCTAACTAAATGCCCTCCAAAAAGGAGGGCATTTCAATTTGTTGATAACACGCCAATTTTTACTTGGCGCTCTGTTTTAATCGAGTTCAGTTTACCAAATGGACCTTGCCGCCCCGTTAAGAATCCTCTCCTCAAATTTTTCTTTCCTAAAAGCGTTCACTTGCAGACCTTGTTCCTCACAATTATCTGACACGTAAAAAAGTCGATGTGGACATTGATCTTGAATATATCCGCGGAGCATTTGTGGTTAAATGGAAAATCCGTAGTGGGTACCGTCGGGTAACTCGATATCGAGACGCAGTTTGCTACCTGTTGCCTCAACGTAACGTTTGAGGGAAGACAGTTTCAAGTCGCGGCCAAACTTCTCCATGTCAGAAACCGTGGGTTGCTTGATACCAAGAGCCAGAGCTATTTCTCCTTGAGTCTTTTGTACCCGCTCACGGAGTTCTGCCAGATGGATGTTTAGCAACATCTCCGTTGCCGCAGCTTGTGCATTGGCAACAACTTCGGGCTTTTCGTTTGCTAATATTTGATCAAGAGTTCTTGCCATAGTGTTTACTCCTTTTTTAGCTTTTCCAGATATGCCGTGAACTCACGGTCAGCAATCGGAATCATCGTTTCATAAAACCGTTTCTCGTTTCCGGTTTTGTTACCGGCGCAAAGCAAAATTCCTCTCCGCTTGGGGTCGAACGCAAAGAATGCTCGGAGTGGGTCTCCTTTGCTTTGGACACGTAATTCTTTCACGTTGCTGTGGCATGAACCGTTCACAGTATCTGCATATGGCTTGGGTAACATAGGGCTTCTTTCCCGAAGTGCTATTATTGAAGCTAGTACATTGGCCTTGTCGGCGCCATCCAGAGCATCGAACAACGCATCAAAAGATGTCCGTCGTCTTGATAGTCTACATGATTACTTATTGTTCAATATAGGTCAAATGCTATATAGATAAAAATCTATAGTCAAGAAATCTAGTCAGAAGTGATATTTCATTAAAATGCAATTTTCCTCTTGATGAAAATTTTCCTTTGGGTTAATTTTTTGCATTAGGAGGAAATTAGAGTGTTTATAGTTAAATACCATGATGAGGCCGAACAAGAAATTAAGTCTTTGCCAGCAAAAGTAGGGGTAAAACTTGTAAGGTTGATTGGAAAGCTGGAAAAAGATCCTCGCTCACTACGTGAACCGGACACAAAACATTTGGGAAATGGTCTTTACGAAATTCGAACAATGGGGGGAGATATAGCACGCGGACTATGGGTATATCAGACAGGAAAGCAAATATATATTCTGCGAGTTTATATAAAGAAAACACAAAAAATCAACCCAAATGAGATAGCTTTAGCATTTCGCAGATTGGAGGAAATGAAACATGAAGAAATATAAGACACATTCAGAGATTCTAGCAGAAATGATGAAAGACTCTGAATTTAAAGCCGCTTATGAAGCGGAAGAACGTAAGGAAAGATTGCAAGAAACACTTGCAGAGTGGCGTAAGTTTGCTGGACTGACTCGCGCACAAGTTGCGGAAAGAATGGGGGTTACGCCGCCAACGGTGACGAAAATGGAAAATAATGTAACAAAAGCTAGTATAGAAACATTAGTGCGCTATGCGCAAGCCTGTGGTATCCAGAACCCACAAATTACGTTGTAATTTTCTGTACTAATGGGGTTAGTGCATTACTAACCCTTTTGACTCTATTAATGAAATTCTTGTAAAAACAAGAGGTAAAATAACCGTGTGAATTAATTCCCCACCTATCTTGGAAAACTGAGTATGACCACACTTGATGAATTGCTTGAAAAACGCAGCCCTGAAAGCCGCCGTAGAATTGCTAAAAAAGTTGATGAAATGAAGCGGGAAATAGGGCTTTATCAGATCCGCGAGGCCCGTGATGTTTCACAAACAGAGTTGACGCTGGAATCACTGTTAGCCGGCAGTCCTAAAGAATGTTTCACGGTGACAGACAAGGATAGAGAATGGATTGACGTTAATCCTGTTGGTAAGGAAGTGATTTGATATACGTATCAGACAAAGGGGTATTGTTTCATTAGACTTTGATCCGAGCGCGGGAAAGGAAATCATAAAGCGCTGCCCTGTGTTTGTGATCTCTCGCAAGATGTTTGGCGGACATACTGGATTTGCTGTTGTGGCACCGATCACCAGTTAATATTCAGTCCCCTCAGCAGGGGATCGACGGACTCAAAGCAGCGCTCATGCTCATCGGAATATACCCGTCACCATAGGGTATATACACTAATGATTAAGTATTCCATGAATTTGGTACCGGCAAAATCACCTTGGCTATGTTACGGATATTATTCGGTATGTAGAAATAGCTCATCGTATTTAATTTAAGAGTCTGGTCAATATAATTATTTCATTCAAAGTCCCATCACATAGAATTTATGAAAGATTATTCTATTTAAGGTGTCTATTTTTATCCATATTCTTGCATGATTGATGAAGACTTAAATTTAATTCTTCAGGATAAATAATCGCAGTTTTTTCTGCTGTTGGATCTTTAAATTATGATACAGGTCATAAAATACAATATTTCATGATTCATATACTCGCAAATAAATATAAACTAAAAATGAGCAGCAATTGTCACCAATATAAATAATGGGCAAAATAATGGAGAGTGGAATAAACCTGAATTATGAAGATATAACGGAAGAAAATTATATCCTAATAAATGATTTTTATAAGCGTGATATAGGGAGCTTAGATTATTTTATTTGGAAAAACCTGAAAGAAAAGAAATATAATCTTTCTAGTGAGATAAAAGCATTTCTTTATAAAAGAAACGATATATGTTTGTCAATCCTTATAACAAGAAGGTGTGAATTCACTCTTAAACACAGGCGCGTATCCATTAATATGCTTAGCGATTTTGGGATAGATGAAAGTGTAAAATCACGAACTTTGATAATAGAAAGCGCTAAACAAACACATAGTAATGATGTAGATGCGACGGTTTGTTACTCAGATGAAAGAAAGATCAAATGTTATTCAAAGATTTTTGAAAAATACCTATGTAGTAGGGTAAATGTTTTTGATTTTATAGAAATAGTAGTAGAAGGATGTACTAAAATCGATGTAGACCTGAGTGATTTTAATGAAGTTGATAGTATTAATAAAATCAATTTTTTCGGCAGGGAAGTAAATAACAATTGGATTGCTTATTCAAAGCAGTGTCCTCGCTACAATGATATTAAGTTGTTAACGGTTGGGGAAGAATTAGCGATATTAGGTTTTGATGATACCTCGGTAGAAGTGATAGGTTTGTCAAACACCGCTCCCTATGCAGTTTTAGCTATAATTGATTCTTGTCTTGCTATTAGGACAAAATGCAGAATAATATTACCAAATCCTATTTATTCTGAGCTACAAAGTAGACTGAATAAACATAGTATTATAAATAAGTTTAGTATGATGATTGCCTGGCATACTGAAGAAGATTTCAATTTGTGTCATGAAGATATATTTATTAGTAGAATTGACAAACGATAAAGGAGTTTAAAATGGGATGTATTTTTTGTCACCCAGAATCTTCCTTTGAAAAAGATAAAATACTTTTACAAGGAAAATATTTTTATGTATTCGTACCTAAAGGTCAGATAATTGAGGGCTATATAATAATTGCCACCAATAAATGTGAGACTAGTTTAGGGGGATACCGTTGTTTTGCAGAAATATACGATGAAGAGGCGATAAAAGAACTGAAACAGTTTAAGAATATAATAAATGATTTTTATCGCGAATATTATAATATAAGCAATCCTCTTTGCTATGAAAATGGACGCGCCGGCGGTTGTATCATCATGGACCCGAATCAAAAGTATTGTTACCATGCACATTTATGTTGTTTCCCTACCGAGATTGATCTTCATAATAGATTAAAGAATCAATTTAAAATGCATACAATAGACTCATTGGATGAACTTAAGATGTTCGGTGAGAATGGCCCCTATATTTATGTTGAAGATAGTGGTAATAAGTATGTTTTTACGATAGGTGAATCAGATTTCATTGAGAGAGGAATGATAAGAACAGTATTGGCAAATAGTTTAAATGTACCTGAAAGATCTGATTGGCGAGATAATGAAGGAATAAAGGAGATGGATGCGACGGCTAAAAAATTCAAATTATATATTAGTAACCATATGGAGGTTGCATAATGTTATATGCAGATGTAGCTTCTACCTCATGGCCAAAGTCACAAGAAGTGAAAGACATAATAAATATGTATTTAGACACTCTTGGCGTAACTCCAGGGCGATCTTTATCGCAACAATCTAAAAAGGTTACGGAACTCGTTGAAGAGTGCCGACACGAATTCATTGAACAAACAAAATTAAATGGTCATGGGACAGTAATTTTTAACTCAGGAGCAACGTACTCACTCAACGAATGTTTAAAAGGCACACTTAAGCCAGGTGATAATGTCATTACTACCCATTTAGAACATAACTCAGTACTTAGACCGATAAACCACTTAAAAGATATTGGGGTAAGTAGTCAATTGATCGATGTGACAGATGGTGAAATTGATATGTCGCATTTGGAGATTTTATTAAAGAATAAGAAAACTAAGTTATTAGTGGTTCATAGTTGCTCCAATACTATTGGTACCTTTTGTAATATAGATGAGATAGGGAAACTGGCACATTTATACGGTGCGATGGTTTTAGTTGATGGTTCACAATCTTTTGGTTCACAAGCAATTAATTTATCAAAAGGTAATATTGATTATTTTGTTTTTAGCGGGCACAAAAGCTTAGGAGGAGTATCAGGTATTGGCGGGTACTTTATTCTTGATAATGGATTTTCTCATAGTGAATTAATTCAAGGTGGGACAGGTGTATTATCAAGATTGACAACACAGCCAACTGGAATACCATACAAATATGAATCAGGAACACAAAATACTATTGGCATACTTTCATTGTTAGCGTCTATAAGACGTTTAAAAAAAATTGGGATAGAGAATATTCAAAATCAATTACAAACTTTGCGTACAACCCTTATAGATGAGCTATCACAATTAAAGAGGGTAAAATTAATCTGTAAACATAAAGTTGGGTTGCCAACAATTCTTTTTACCGTAGAAGGTTATCATCCCGGAGAAGTCTCTTATATACTAGAAAACAAATATAATATTATTACCCGTCCCGGGTTACAATGTGCACCGTTAGCGCATAAAAAATTCGGAACTTATCCTGATGGCGCTGTTCGGGTTAGCCTTGATACATCGCATACAATGGAAGATATTTTAAAAATAAAGTCTGCCTTAGTTGAAATCACTGAGGAAAATTATAGAGAAGATACTGATAATTAATGAGAATAATTTAGGGGGGGTAGGCGATTTAGTAATAAGCTGAGCTGCGAATAAAACATTTATAGTTAATGGTTTTAATGTTAAAAAACAATAAATTACCGTTAACAAATGGTCTGGAAATCACCAGGGAAATCAATTTGATATTTATTTTAAAAGAGTGAAAATATATCATTAATCACCATTGGTAAATAATATAATAATGGCACATTAATAAATATGTGATTATATAATAAAGCGATATGAATTTAATTAACAACAATAGCATATGAGAATATGGATAAATATGACTAACAAGAATGAGCGTTATCTAATTGATTTAATTAATGGTAAGTTGAATTATATCCATATTGATAGCAACGGAGATTTTAACAATACAAACATAGACTGGAAAGATACTTTAATTTTATCTGGTTCTTTCAATCCACTTCATAAAGGCCATGAAGAATTAAAACAAATCGCTACAGCGATGACTAAAAGAAAACCATATTATGAACTGTCAATCAAGAATGCGGTAAAACTTGCCATTTCAACCGATGAAATTTTCGAGAGGATAAGACAATTCAAGGGAAAAGGTGATATAGTTTTAAGTGATGCAAAAATTTTTACTGAAAAATCGCATATTTACCAGGGGGCAATTTTTGTTATTGGCGCTGATTTATGCCAAGAAATTAATAATCCTATTTATTATGGCGGTGAAGAGGGATTAAAAAAAGCGCTTATGACAATTCAGAATAATGATTGTAGATTTCTGGTGGCTGGACGTTTTTTTAATAATAAATATCATACTGTTGATGATTTAATGAATATTAGAAAAGAACATCGATGTTTATTTGAATCTATTCCAGAGAATCTATTTCGCTTAGATATATCGTCAACAGAAATAAGATTAATGAACAAAGGATAGGAGATAGAACATGAGTCAAGAAAATAATAAAGAACTGCTGGATAGCAAAATCAATCTAAATTCAACATATTTAACCAAAGAGATTCAGAGAAGATTAAAGCAAGCTTCATTTATATTTAATCCTAACCATATAAATTTAAATTGTCAGTTAAATAGTTCACAAATTAAATTGTTTTCTGAAATATGTATGTTCTTGCGACAGGATGATAAGTTAGATATTCTTGCTTCTTGTATACACGATTTATGGTGTGCAAAATATTTAGTCGATAATAAAACTGCTATACAAGACTCAGTAACAAAACTTGAGATTGAATACGACTTACAAGTTAATTTTTTAAAACCTTATCAAGAGTTCACTGAAAAAGAGAAAAAATTTGAGAAAAGATTAATAATAAGTGACCTGAGTATTATATCGGAAGTAATAAAAGATACTTATTTATACGACAATAATATTGTGTCTGATAATTTTAATTATGAAACATTACTTGCTACAAACGATACTATTTTTTCTGATTTAATGACAATATTAGGCCACAGTGACAGCGTAATAGAAATTGCTGCAAAAAGAATCCATGCTGGCTGGTTTGATATAATGAAAGAATTTTATGCCAATGATGAAAGAGTTCAATGCCAGGAAAAGCCGAATATTGACAACTCAGATTTTATAAAAAATAGGGATGGGATACGCATTGATCTCGCCGCTATTTATATTGTACTCATGGAAATAAAATATAATAACTTTTGCATGGAGTTTTAAAATGATACATCTATTTCTATCACCTCATTTAGATGATGCAGCTTTAAGCGCTGGCGGTTTAATACATAAATTAGTTTCAGAAAATCAAAAGGTAATTATTTTAACATTTTTTACTGAATATGATGAAAATCTTACATCTCATTACTTACGCTCTGAACATAATGATAATATGAATTCATTTATAGAACTTTATTCAAAGCGAGCTGGTGAGGATATTGATTTTTGCAATAAACTATCAGCTATTCCAATACATGGTAAAATTTTAGATTGCATTTACAGAACCGATCAATACGGTGAACCTATGTATAAAAATTCCGCCATGATTTATAAGGGCCAGATACATAAATCAGATTATGCATCCGATATGGCTCAAGAACTCATTGACAAGATATTACTAAATTATCAACCTGATTATATCTATGCTCCTTTGGGAATAGGCCGACATGTAGACCACATCATAATCAATAATCTTGTGCATAATATAAAAGATTCACGTAAGTTTAAAATATTACTTTATGAAGATTTCCCTTATGTTTTAGGTGAATACCCTATTGTTAACCCTGATAGTTTGGAAAATGCTTTATTAAGAAATAACAAGTTTGATAAGCGTGCCATATTGGTGGATATTGATTTAAACGAAAAAGCGCAAAACATTCTATTTTATGAGACGCAATTAGAACCTCTATTTGGTAATAAATCAAATATTTTAATTTCATTAGAAAAATATCATCGTTCTATTAATGAAATAAAGGTGCAAGAGCGTTTTTGGTTAATTCAATAAAGGATTTGTAATGAAAAAAATATTCATAATATACCATGATATTTTCTTGAATGGATATGGTGGAGTAGAAACGGTATGTTCGAATTTAATCAATTTGATTGTCCGTGCCAATATTGAAATTGATTTCATTTTCATATCATTAAATGAAACCAATATAATTGAGAATCGTGCTTGGCTATCTCATGCTCAACATATCTCCCTGGCTTCAAGCAATTGCGAGTCTCGTCAGGACATAGCATGCGAACTATCCTTGATATTAGAAAAATTTTACCCCGAGATGCTAATAAGCTTAGACACAACATCTTGCAATATTGCTCGACTTTCTTGTGAAAAGATTAATTTCCCGGTAAAAACTTATTCTTGGCTGCATACTTCCATTAGAAATCCTACCCCACAGAAAATTAAAGATTTATGTTGTGCCGACGAGCACCTGGTAATTAGTTCTGGTTTAAGAGATCAAATGTTATCCTTTGGGATAAAAACAGACAAGCTTCATCTTATTTTCAATCCCATCAAAATAAACCCCTTTATCATTCCTCAACCAAAACACACAGCTAAATTTTTATATGTTGGCAGAATTCTTGCCTATAAGTCAAAAAATTTAACTGAACTGTTTTTAGCTCTTTCACAATTGCATGGTTATTGGGAGTTACATATGGTAGGTTCTGGTGAAGATGAGGGGTATTTAAAAGAATTATCTTCACAACTCAATATAAATAACAATATTATTTGGCACGGTTGGCAAGATCAGCCGTGGGAATTTGTGATGGATAATATAAAAGAGGTATCAGCTTTTATTTTAACCTCAAAATATGAAGGCTTTGGCATGGTATTAGCGGAAGCAATATCTTATGGTATCTATTGTATAAGTTCAGATTGTCAATGTGGTCCGAGTGATATTATCAATGATTTTAATGGTGAACTTTATAAATCAGGTAGTATTCCTGAGTTGTCTGAAAAATTACAACTCATTATTGACGAATGTAAAATAAGAGATTATCAAGCAATAAAAAATTCTATTGCCTTTCTTTATGAAGATAATTTCCTGTTAAGAATCACTAAGGCTTTGCCTGTATTAGCTCAGATCTAATGTACGACAGTTATTAGTTCAAAAACGCGTTGCTATCTATCTCTAGTCAAATCGGAGGATTGGCAGCAGAATATGGCATCGTTTTTCCGCAACGCTCTGCTGCCTGAAGCACTTGAGGATGTAAATAATGAATTAACTGCTATTGCACGCAGGGTTTTGAAGCAACTCTATGAAGACTGGCTGATACTGATTCAACAAACAAAGGAAATAGAAGGAACCCTTAAGTCGCATTCATTGCAAACGGCTCAGTGGTAGCAATAATGGCGTTAAAGTTAACGTGGCTAGACATAGTTGAGTTCCTCTAGTTGAACTAAATGCATATTCCTCCCCACTCTTTTTTGGTCACGCAGAGCAGTCTCTTTTTTTGCGATACGCAGGGGGCCACGGCTTTCTAATGTTGCTTTCAGAATTTCGCTAGGCTCTCTGCTGGTGTGGGTGATTTCAATGACTCCCCACGGTGTTTTAAACTCTCCAGCTCTGCCAGTAGACATGATTGTCAGGCGGTCGATTGGGATTTGTGAGATGAACCCATATTGAGATAAAGCTGACTCCAGGCTGATGTAATTATATTTGCCTCGTCGGATATTTTTGGCGATAGTCTCCAGGGGATAACTCCCCATGCTGGCCCGCGTATAGACATAAACCCCTTTGGTAATGCGAAGTAACAGTCCGGCTTTGATGAGGCGATCAATAGATTTTTGCAATGTCCGAGAAGTCTCGTCAGCAAAGATGACTTCCAAATCCTGTAAAAGGAAAATGGCTCTTCCCATTTTGCTGAATTCATCTAATTTGTTAATTGCTGTGAGCCTATCCACTTTATTATCTCTACTGTAAAACCCCTTTAAAGGGTGTTTTGTGTATAGATATCTGTCATAACAATTAGTTGTATACATAAAAACCCCATTTCCGGGGGATGTGTGTAAAAAGGAGTTAAATCTGATGCCCTCCTCTTCGGAGAGCATTTGTTTACCCTTTGTTTTTGATACTGTTGATAAATGTTTCTCGTGCAGTTGAAGATCCAAGGCGCTCCGCTTCATCCAGCAATTTGAGTGCCTTATCGATATTGCCATTGCTAATTTCTTTTTTAATTGCATCACTGAAATAACGCTCTGTATCACTCAGGACCGGTTTGACCTTTTGCGGGGTAGATGGCGTTACGGTGGCTTGTGTTGGCCCGACAATGATCGGTTCTTGTGCTGGACTTGAGAAAACTTGACCAATCGTGATATTGCCAGCGTTTTGTTCCGATCTCATTTTCAGCTTCAACGTACCTGTTTGCGCATGGCGGGCAACGGGATCGGGAATCGCGGGAACGGCATTACCGACGCCTTGAGCGTAAGCTTTGGCGGGATCAACCATTTGGGTGGATTTCTGCAAATCGGTACCAGTGGTGTAGACCAGTATATAAATTTGTTGTTGCCCCAGTGCCGGTGTTAGCTTTAGCGTTCCTTCCAGTCGATCGGTGGACATCACTCCCGGACGTTCATAGGGGAAATAGCTGCTCGGGTAAAATGCGGCGGGGCGTAACCCTTGATCCAGGACTAAAACATTTGGCACGTAAACTTGTTTATCTTGCACTAAGCTGCTTAGGGTAATATCCAGAGAGCCCCGGTTTGCCGGCAGCGCGAATGCTGCTATCGGTCCCTGAATATCTCCCTCATTAAGATGCTGAGAGGCCGCATTGAGGATAATGGTCTGAGTATCGCTGGTATTAATCGGTTGCCAGCTTAGTTTTTGCAATGCTGTTGTTGAGAGGGAAGGGGCAACAATATCCTGTGTTTGAGTTGCGGTAATGGGCGTTGCATACCCTATAAGAGGAAATGTGCTACAAAATATAGCACTAAGGCAACATGATAGCAGTTTAGTTTTCATCTCTTACCCTTGTTCGGTTGAAAAAAAGAGACTGATACCCACCCCTCGGTTAGGAGACATATCAGTCTAAAAGGCGTTAACCATTACAAATCATTTGATCTGAGATCAAATCGTTGTAACCGGATTACCACCAAGCTTCGAATTGTGCGCCAAAGGTAAATTCATCATCGTCGCCACGACTGAATTTATGCGTTGCGGTATCACGGTAGGCCATGCCATTAATGTAACCGTCTTTGTTGCTCGCATGGCCCCATTTTTCATCCCATTTTGCATAGGTGACGAACAGACGAATGGCCGGACGGGACCAAATGCTGTCACCTGCCTGCCATTGTTGGGCGAGGGTGATTTTGTATTGATCATTGGTGTCATGAGTACGTTGGGATTTGACGTTATCATAACCAATGTCCAGCAGGGTGCTCATCGTCGATGTCCATTTGTACATTGGACGTACCCCAACCGTATACCATGTGTTGCCATTGTTGTTATCACGGTCGGTATCCTGATACATCGCTACGTACATGAGATCCCACTTTTCTGCGAGATTAATCGCGCCATGATTCAAAATGCGTAGCATATAACCGTCATTGTTTACGCTGGCGCCTTCGGAATGACCACTGTTGTAGGAGGTCATAGCGTCGGTTGCGTACTGTACGACAAATTTGTTAAAGCCTCCTAACATGCTCTGGGTATGCTCGGCGGTAAACATGAAACCATCTTTGGAAGCATTACGGTCGAGTTTGTAGTGATCTCGCGCGTTGGCGCGTCCATAGTCAAGACCAAGCTCCAGACTACCGCCGGGGTTAACTTCCAGGCCGGATAGGCGTATATCGTAGACATCATTGGAGGTGGGGATTTGATCGCGTTGGCCAGCAATCCAGCCATAAGAACCGCCAGATTCGGTATTACGGGTGACAGCCAGAGAGAGTTTGCTAAAGCCGAGATCAATATCTTGCAGACCCGCGCCCGGACCAGAGATATCCCAATAGTAGAAATCGATCATATGTACATCATGGCGCTGGTAAAAGCGTTTACCTGCCCACAGTGTTGAACCCGGTAGCCAGTCGATGACGTTCTTCGCTTGAACATTGACCTCACGGAACGCGGGATCGGTGGATTCCCAGTCATTTTGTTGCGCCACGGAATAAGCCACGTTGGTATCAAAGTAGAAACTCTTATTACCGTCCTTCCATAGCTCTTGACCTAGCTTAAGTTCAGCATAGGTTTCACATTCATTACCTAAACGGTATTTGCTCTGTGCGCCAGTGCTTTTGAAACACTGTTGCTCACCGCCGCTGCCGGTCCAACCAATACCAGAACGAGCGTAGCCGTGGAATTCTACGGCTGATGCTGGGATAGACAGTAATCCGGCCATAATGGTTAGTGAGATAGGTAATACATGCATTGATTTCATCATCGTTCTCCTTCGTTTTTTGATTAGCTCAGGCTCAAACACCGGGTTCTTTATGCAGACGCTGGCATGCCGTTCCGTCTTCCCGGAATAAATGGCAGCGGTGGGGAGGTAATCCGATGGTGAAGGTAGATCCTTCTTCCACCAGCACAATATCAGGCTGGCGGTAAACCAGATTCTGATGAATGGCCGGAATTTCAATGTGAACCTGGGTTTCATTGCCTAACTGTTCGACAACTTGCACTATGCCTTCCAACGTGACATCAGCGATATCACTTGGCAGGAGGTGCTCAGGGCGTATCCCCAGAGAGACATTACTGCCTACTTTTACCCCCTTGCTTTCTACGGGCAGCCAGATTTGTTGCCGATTGGGCAGAGTAATTTGTACCTGATCAATAGCAGTAGCCGAGACTTTAACTGGCAGGAAATTCATCTTAGGTGAGCCAATAAAGCTGGCGACAAAGCGGTTAACCGGGTAATGGTAAAGTTCAAGAGGTTTGCCAATCTGAGCAACATCTCCACCATCCAGTACTACGATTCTGTCGGCCAGCGTCATCGCTTCAACCTGATCGTGGGTGACATAAATCATCGTACGTTGCAATCGTTTATGCAGGCGTGAGATTTCAATGCGCATTTGGACGCGCAGCGCGGCATCCAGGTTGGAAAGCGGTTCATCTAACAGAAAAACACTGGGTTCAGCGACCAGCGTGCGGCCAATAGCAACACGTTGACGTTGCCCGCCTGATAGGGCTTTAGGGCGGCGATCAAGCAGGTGAGCGAGTTGAAGCATCTCGGCAATTTGCTTTACCCGTTGCTGAATATCACTTTTTTTAGCGCCGGCCAGCTTCATGCCGAATGACATATTGTCTGCAACAGACAGGTGGGGATACAGTGCATAAGACTGAAAAACCATTCCAACGCCGCGTTTGGCGGGCGGCACATCGTTCATTCGGATGTTGTTGATCAGCAAGTCACCGGAAGTTACATCTTCCAGACCCGCAATCATCCTTAATATTGTCGATTTCCCACAACCCGATGGGCCGACAAAAACGATAAATTCTCCTTCTTGTATCTCAAGGTTGATGTTCTTGGAAATAATATTTTCACCATAAGCCTTCGATACATTATGTAATGTGACGCTCGACATGTGCTCCCCCGGACTTATCACCACAATTTGCGGTGAAAAACAATAAACCAGAGTGTGTTTAAGATGGCGGGTGAGTAAATCCTCCATACCGAAGTTTTTTATGGGGGAGGAGTCAGGAGGATGAGATAAGCGTTGCTGAGGTGGTGAGGTATGAGCTAAGGGATAATTTGTGATAATTCTCGCAAAAAAAGATGCCCCTTTTTGTGGTCGACGGCACGGTTCTTCTGTTTTTGGAATAGAGATCACAGCCATTCCGGGTAGGGCGTAGAGTAGGGGAGGATGAGTCTTTCCATTGTTGATTGCACACTAGCTCAGCACTCTCCGCCAATGTAACAAAACAGTTCACTCTGAACCTTTCAAACTATGAGGACGGAATGATGATAAAAACAACTTTGAAAGTGAGCGCTCGTACCTTAGCGCTTTCTGCCTTAGCCACGCTAGCGTTATCTGCTTCCGCTTTTGCAAAAATTGAAGAAGGTAAGCTGGTTATCTGGATCAACGGTGATAAAGGCTACAATGGCCTGGCACAAGTTGGTGAGAAGTTTGAAAAAGATACGGGTGTCAATGTTACGGTTGAACATCCAGACAAGCTTGCAGAGAAGTATTCACAAGTTGCAGCAACCGGCGATGGGCCGGATATTATTTTCTGGGCTCATGATCGCTTTGGCGGTTACGCGCAATCTGGTCTGGTGACAGAAATCACGCCAGATCAAAACCTTAAGGACAAACTGTTTCCGTTCACTTGGGATGCTGTACGCTACGACGGTAAACTAGTCGGTTATCCGATCGCAGTTGAAGCCCTCTCTCTTATCTACAATAAAGACTTGGTGAAGACACCGCCAAAAACCTGGGAAGAGATCCCGGCTCTGGATAAGGAACTGAGGAGCAAAGGCAAAAGCGCCATCATGTTTAATCTGCAAGAGCCTTATTTCACTTGGCCGTTGATTGCTGCGGACGGCGGATATGCTTTCAAGTTGGAAAATGGCGCATATGATGTGAAGAATGTCGGGGTGAATAATGCGGGTTCCAAAGCAGGGCTGCGTTTCATCATAGATTTGGTGAGAAATAAGCATCTGAACGTGGATACTGACTATTCCATTGCTGAAGCGGCGTTCAACAAAGGCGAAACGGCGATGACCATCAACGGTCCGTGGGCGTGGGCTAACATCGACAAGAGCAAGATAAATTACGGCGTGGCGTTATTACCGACTTTTAAAGGTCATCCATCTAAGCCGTTTGTTGGTGTATTGACGGCAGGCATCAGTACTGCCAGCCCGAATAAAGAGCTAGCGAAGGAGTTCTTGGAAAACTATTTGTTGACCAACGAAGGTCTGGAGATGGTGAATAAGGATAAGCCATTGGGGGCCGTGTCATTGAAATCCTACTACGATATTCTGGCTAAGGACCCGCGTATTGCCGCCACGATGGAAAATGCTCAAAAAGGCGAAATCATGCCAAACGTCTCACAAATGAGCAGTTTTTGGTATGCCATGCGCAACGCTGTGGTTAATGCGCTGGCTGGTCGTCAGACCGTTGATGCCGCATTAAGTGATGCAGAAACCCGTATAACTAAGTAACTAGTTGTAACCTGTGGGCGCTCTTCTTTTGAAAGGGTGTCTCTTTCCTGCAACCAGTAAGGATGCCTGTTTGCAGGAAGATTGATTAAGCTATCCGCAAAGTTGTTACGTCGTAGTAAAAAGGAAGAGCATTATGTCAGCGACGCTCGAAAAAACATCATGGTGGCAGCATTCTGCTCTGAAATGGTTTGCAGTGAGCTTGTGTGTACTCTTTACCGGTTATCTGGTGGTATTGATGTACTCACAGGGAGAGTATCTGTTTGCAATGGTGACACTGGTATTGCTAGGTATGGGGATTTATGTTTTTTCCAACCGTAATACTTATGCCTGGCGCTATACCTATCCGGGTGTAGCCGGAATGGGATTGTTTGTACTGTTTCCGCTTATTTGCACCATTGCTATCGCCTTCACCAACTATAGTAGTATCAATCAACTGACTTTTGAACGCGCACAATCTGTCCTGATGAGCCGTCAGTATCAGTCAGGGCAAACATTGACTTTTAAGCTCTATCCAAAATCGGAGCTGTGGGTTTTGGCGCTGAGCGTACCGGATCAGCCTAAGCAACTGGTATCAGAGCCATTTTCTTTGTCAGCCGCCAAAGAGACGACTCTGCATTTATATGAGCAGGATAACATTCAGCACGGTGAAGCGGCGACATTGCGCACGATCACCCAGAATCGACAGGCACTGAACCAGTTGGTGGCTGTTTTACCGGATGGCAGCCAACTGAAAATGAGTTCGCTACGTCAATTCTCTGGTATACATCCTAAATACTCGCTTGGGGAAGATGGCAAGGCTCTCACTGATAATCAAACAGGCACGCTTTATCGCCCCAATACCGATACCGGTTTCTATCAATCTGTCAATGCAGAGGGAAAATGGGGAAATGAGACTTTGACGCCAGGATTTACTGTTTCCATCGGCTGGAAAAATTTCCTGCGTGTGATACAGGATGAAGGTATTCAGAAACCATTCCTCGCTATTTTCGTTTGGACGGTTGTGTTTTCGCTGCTTACTGTGGTACTGACAGTTGCTGTTGGCATGGTTTTGGCTTGCATTGTACAGTGGGAAGCGCTGAAAGGTCGTGCTATATATCGCGTGTTGTTGATCTTACCCTATGCCGTGCCATCGTTTATTTCTATTTTGATTTTCAAGGGATTATTTAACCAGAGTTTTGGTGAGATCAATCTGTTGCTTAATGGTCTATTCGGTCTTAAACCGGCTTGGTTTACCGATCCGACGATGGCGCGAACCATGTTGATTGTGGTGAATACTTGGCTTGGGTATCCCTACATGATGATCCTCTGCATGGGGTTGTTGAAGGCAATACCCGATGATCTGTATGAAGCATCGGCAATGGATGGCGCTGGGCCGTTTCAGAACTTTTTTAAGATTACCTTCCCGTTGCTGATTAAGCCATTGACGCCGCTGATGATTGCCAGTTTTGCCTTTAACTTTAACAACTTTGTTCTGATTCAGTTGTTAACCAATGGCGGGCCAGATCGGATTGGTACCACGACGCCAGCAGGCTATACCGATTTATTGGTGAGTTACACCTACCGTATTGCTTTCGACGGCAGTAGTGGTCAGGACTTTGGCTTGGCGGCGGCGATTGCTACAGTGATCTTCTTGTTGGTTGGCGCACTGGCGGTTATTAACCTGAAAGCCACCCGTATTAAATTTGACTAAGGAGGGAATGGAATGGCGATGGTTCAACCCAAATCACAGAAATGGCGGTTGTTGGCGACACATTTATTGATGTTAACCTTTATTGCCATGATCTTATTCCCTCTATTGATGGTGATTACTATTTCCCTGCGGCCGGGAAACTTTGCTACGGGGAGTTTGATCCCGGAAAGTATCTCCTGGGAACATTGGAAATTGGCGCTTGGCTACAGTGTGGTATCACCGGATGGCCGTGTTACACCGCCGCCTTTCCCAGTTATGCTATGGCTCTGGAACTCTGTTAAGGTGGCCTTTATTACCGCTGTAGGTATCGTTACCTTATCAACGACCTGTGCTTATGCCTTTGCCCGTATGCGTTTTCGCGGTAAAAGTACCTTACTGAAAGGCATGCTAATTTTTCAGATGTTCCCGGCGGTGCTTTCCTTGGTGGCGCTATATGCCCTGTTTGATCGGCTAGGGGAATATGTGCCGTTTATCGGCCTTAACACCCACGGTGGCGTGATTTTTGCCTACCTGGGGGGCATTGCATTACATGTCTGGACGATTAAAGGTTATTTCGAAACCATTGATGGCTCCTTGGAAGAGGCTGCCGCGCTTGATGGCGCGACGCCGTGGCAAGCTTTCCGTATGGTGCTGCTGCCGCTTTCGGTACCGATTTTGGCAGTGGTATTCATTCTTTCCTTCATTGGTGTGATTACGGAAGTGCCTGTTGCCTCACTGCTTCTGCGAGATGTGAACAATTACACTTTGGCGGTGGGCATGCAGCAGTACCTTAACCCACAGAACTATCTTTGGGGAGATTTTGCCGCCGCTGCTGTGCTCTCAGCACTCCCGATTACCATCGTCTTCCTGGTTGCTCAGCGCTGGTTGGTCAGTGGTTTGACCGCCGGAGGAGTAAAAGGCTGATCGCAATATTCATCAGGATGAATCCCTTTATAGGCCGAAATTAAAGGGATTCACGGAAATATCAATTATTGCTGGTGGTGAACTTGACGATTTAATTGCCATGCAAGGAGATCGGTAAATACCTGCCAACGTTGGAACTGTTTGGTTTGGTCGGCTGTCATTGGCTGAGGTTCACCGAGTAATAATCCCGTTTGATTTGCCCACGGTCGAAATTCGCCTTTGCCAATCATGATATAGGCCCCTTGTGGTGTAATAGTGACTTCTGGGTTATATCCTTGACACCAGATAGGATCTAGATGTTTAGCCAGCAAATTACAGCCAGTACGGTAGTAAGCTGTATGTGACAAGCTCAAATTATAGAGGGTTGGCCAAATGTCTTTATGACTGCCGACTCTGGTCGCGTCAAAAATTGCGTTTTGGCGATAAGCGGGCGGCACATAGAGATAAAACGGTACGCCGTGGCCGATTGCCAGTTCATGAGCATCTGGATAACTGATGCCTCGAATATTATGGTCCCCAGTTGCCGCAATAATGGTATGGGAAGCCAATGATTGAGATTTTACCCAACTAATAAATTGTCCTAATTGATCATTGGCGTAACGCAGGGTATGAAAAACCTCTTGTAACTCATTACCGCTAGCCAAATGACTTAAACGTTGTTTCTCGGTATCACTCAGTTTGATGTCGGTTTTCTGATAGCTCGGAGGCGATTTATACGGTGGGTGATGGGTAGTAGATAACGACATAATCAGAACATGCTCCCCGTTCTTTTCTGCCTGAGCTAAACGCTCTTCAATATAACGGAACATAAACTCATCAGGCACGCCCCAGGTATCGAATTTGGCTTCTGGATAGCGATTTTTCAGCCCATTTTGATCGATAAATTCACTGACTCCCAGGTTTGGCAGGAACTGATTCAAATTACGCCATGCGCCGTTACCGGATGTGACGAAGATAATTTTGTAACCATTCGCCAGATAGGGTTTAAACATATTACTGGTGAAGTCGAGATTTTGCGCTGTGGATTGACTGATTGCACTGTTCGGGCTGCGAATCAAGAAACGGCTCAAACTGTCAATGGTGCCATCTCCTTCGGAAACGAAGCGTTCAAAACGCCAGTCGTTTTGCCAGTGCTGGCGCAGGGTGCCAAAAACATCAAGATCTGGGCGATCCAAGCTTTGTAGGTGATAACCCATACTCTCCATGACATTAAATATTACGTGAGGCGGATTTTTTTGAGCGGTGGGATTATCGGCAGTTTTAGCTATAAACGGTGACAGATTTGCGGGGGTTGACTTCCCCAGAAAATGGTTTAATAACCAGCTACCCTGTGCATCTGTTGCTTCAGGGAAGTCGCTATTTTTGTAATGATCATTAAATGCCCAGTTCAGCGCCATTGGACCATTAGGCGTCAGCATATTAAGCATTTTAACTTCTGAAACTTGTGTATTGGCCTGACGTAGTGGAAAGGTACCTATGGAGCCACGCATGCCAACGAAACAGACAGTCAAAATAACCAGCGTCGCGATAGCAGAAACGGGCAGACTGGTTTTGCGCTCTGTGCGTGAAATAAGGTAGCGTTGCCAGAGCAGACAGGACCAGAAAACAGTCATTGCGAACAGAGCTAAACAGAGCAAACTTTCAATAACAGGATAGTCGTTCCATAGGGTGTGCAGCACGGCTTGCGTATCATCTTCGACTAAGCCGAAGATGAAAATATCGAACGGCCGTTCATAAGTGGCATAGTAGTAAACATTACTTATCGTCAAAGCGCCGACCACAGTATTGAGTGTTGTTGCCAACCACGGATAGGCGTGTTGCCATATGTTGAAACTATTTTTATTAATGGCAAATAAGCTGGCAATTAGCAGACAGGGCACAAACAATAAACTGGCAATACGAATATCAAACAGTCCTCCGATCCAGAACATTCGCTCCACGTCTTGAGTAGAGTCAGTAAAAAGCTGATAACTGCCATAAGTGAAGAGAAGATAAATTCTTCCCGCCATTTGGGTTGCCACCGTTAGTAACCAGGGAAGTAAAAGCGCGATAAAAGCCTGTTTAAATCTGGAGAACCACATAATGCCTTCTTATTATTAATAGATTGATAAGGTTAATTTAGTGTTTAGCAACTCAAGATCCTATCTTATTCAGCAACTTACTGCCTATCCCATTAGGTTATTTTATTTGCTGTTTTTTGCGGTAGAGTAGTCATTGGTCAGATATCAGATAGAAGCGATTGACGGATGGTTCAGACTGCAAACCATCTTTACCTCAAAAAAGTTACTCCAGCCGATATAAGGCAGGAGGGGAATGTCGATGAGGCGTCAGCCTAGCTGATTTTGAATACACTTTACATATATGCAAAGGAGTATAGTAATGACTAGCGGTTCAAAGACTATCAGGCTGGTTATGCCGCAGTGGCAAGGGGGAAATAACCCAGCATACAAATTTGGTGCGGAAATGCTGAACTGGCTTGCACCGGAAACGGATGTCCCTGTTATTCATGTACCCATCCAGGAACCAGCCGGTCCCCTCTCTGTAGAAAATGGCATCGTAGGAAGGGAAGTACTTAAAACTCAGCTTAGTAGCGTCTGGAAAATTATTCGTGAACATAAGCCAGATAATATCGTCACGTTTGGTGGTGACTGTCTGGTTGATCTCGCCCCTTTTGCCTGGCTGAGTGAGCGTTGGGGAGAGAAGTTAGGGGTACTGTGGATTGATTCACATCCTGATGTTATGACTCCTGCTCAATTTCAGAATGCTCACGCTTACGTTCTTGGCGCACTGATGGGTAATGGCGATCCCGATCTGACCACCACAGTGGTTTGCCCAGTACCTTCCCGGAGAGTCATGATCGCAGGAATACACAGCCCGCTGGAATATGAGAAAAAGTTCATTGCTGACAACGCAATCAGAACCTGTTCTCCGCATGATGTCAGAGCGGGAGGCGAGTCGGTGATGAAATGGATTGAAGAAGAAAAAATCGAATGTTTGGCCATTCACATTGATTTGGATGTACTGGATGAAAATAACTTCCGTTCCGTATTGTTCGCTCGTCCGGGGGCCGGTGAGCATGATTTCGGTGGTATCGCTAAAGGTAAACTTAACATTCCCGATGTGTTGGCTCTTATCCAAAAAGTAGCTTCTCGGGCTAAAGTTGTTGGGCTTGGGATTGCAGAACACCTTCCTTGGGATGCTATGAATCTTAAAGAGATGCTTGAACAGCTTCCTTTAGTAGGGCGTTCAGATTAGTTGAAATATCGAATTGCTTTGTGATGACGTTGGGGAAGGATTCTCACGTCTGGTTGCAACAACGGCCTGAAATGAAAAAAATGTGTGTATTACCACTATTAGAGCTTATTTATCGCCAGCCAAATGTTTCGGATTAATATCTTGATGCTTTTGGGGTTTTATATTGCCTTTGCATCAGGTGAGAATTTACGGCTATTTTTATTCATTCCATATATTGATGGCGATTAATTAGCCATTTCATGTGACATTAATCACATTCTTTTCATATTCATCTGATAAATATCGTGCACTTGTGGTCATAATGCCTAGAGAGCGAAATTCTCTGTTATTTGTCTCCACTCCATCCTACTTAGCTGGAAGCGGTCTATTGTTCTCTCTAACGCCACGTATTAAATGATGGCTATTTTACGCTGTCATTTTTTTACCGCGGA
>NZ_RCWB01000044.1 GCF_018448885.1 Photorhabdus caribbeanensis | reverse complement strand
TATTATTTTAGAAAAAGAAACAGTGAAAAACATTGTCACTTCGACAATAAATTATTATTACTGCCTAAAGTAAAATCCCATCCATGTGAACTGTACCCCAAATGTTAGACAATCATCCGGCATTTAAAAGGGGGCAGTTCATTACGTCTGGGAAAAGTAGCTTACAGGCTGAAAAGTCGCGTCGGGGCGTTGTGGGTCGAGCCTCAAACCTCACTGGAAAAAACGGGTTGTAACCGACTGAGTGCGCAGGGAAAATCGGTGTTCGGTAATCAACTTCGCAATGGAATGCGTTGTTACGGATAATAATGCCCTTAGCATGGGAAGTTTGTTCGGTGCCGAAGGCGCTAAACATTTTGAAGGTGCGGGTTCACTGGCTCAAAAAATGGCCCAATCTGGGGCAACACCCGAAGAAATCAACGCAGCCTTAACTCACTATCTAAAAGGGCAAGTCCCTGATGGTCAGGACCCAGCAAAAGGTTTGATTATTGCGTGGGGTAATTTCTTTGGTGTTCCATTGGATGTCGTGTTATCAAATGAGCAGATGACGCCACAGAAAGCGGCGGAAATTGTTGCCGGAGGGATACCTACCAGTGAAGCGAAGCTGATACAGTTTGCAGCAGCTAAAATGTATTTGTCTTTGAATAAATATCAAGAGGTGTCATCTGGCTCAGAAAAAACATCAAGAAACTTTAATAAAGATAGTGCTATAACAGATAGTGAATCGGGAGGATACTCATCCTATGATAAATTTAGAAAATCTAATACTGAATGGAATTGGCCACCTAAATTAGGATTTGCTGAACCCCCGAAAGAAGATGTTTTAGCTGTAGGTACTAGACTGGATAGATATGGTAGTGCAAATGGGGCGTTTTTGTCTCCCAAAGGAGTTCCTTATGAAAATCGAGCACTGGCTCCTGGTTCTAAAGCAGGAAAATACCATGAATATGAAGTAATTAAACCACTTCCGGTACTGCAAGGCAAAATTGCGCCAGCGTTTGATCAGCCTGGAGGAGGAGTTCAGATATTGCCGAATTTCCCTGAGAGGGTAAATGTTGATTGGCTTATAAAAAATGGATATGTAAAGGAAGTAAAGAATGCTAACCATAAATGAAATACAGGAAAAAGTGTGGTCTTTAGGTGCTAAGATTAATGCACCTAAATCGATGTTGATAGTTTATTCAAAGCCTGTTGGTGATGGTTCTGGATATATAGTTATTGATAATAATCAATATCATATTATTTACTCTGAAAGAGAATATGAAATATTTAGGCAAACAACTGAAGATTTAAATGAGCTGCTATATTGGATAATGGAAAGTGTAGCTAGCCAAATGGCATCTGAATATGAATTAAAGAATAGGAATGATGAAAGTAAAGATTTTCGTAGAGCTTATTTTAAAAAAGAGCTAGAAATATTAGGTGTATTAGATAAAAAGTGGGTATTAAGAGCCAAGAAAAAAATTGAGGAAATATTAGAAAGATCGCCGTACATAGACAATAGTGGCGAATAATAATGTCCTTGGCGCAGCAGCCGGCTCGGATCTTGGGTTCTGGTTAAGTAAAACACCAGATTGCGATACGACGTGCAAGGCTAATATTGCTAAAGGTATAGCTGATGGAAACCTAATTGTCTCTGCGGGAGGAATGGCATAGCCGGTGGTGCCCAGATTGTGGCCGCCACAACTGAAATTGCTGCAATGGCACGAGATGCAATGGAAGGGTGTAAAGCTGCGCCAGCAATTGGCCTAAATAATGAAGATATTTAGGTCGCTGAGGCATTAACTCCGGGTGGTGTAGGTGCAGCAGGTGTACTAGCTGATAAATTTGACTATTAATTAGAGTAACTGGACTAGCTCCGACCACAGTGAACTGCCCCCAAATGCTAGATAATCATCCGGCATTTAAAAGGGGCTGTTCATTACGTCTGAGAAAAGTGGCTTACAGGCTAAAAAGTCGCGTCGGGGCGTTATGGGCCGGGCATCAAACCGTGCCGGGAAAAATTGATTGTAACCGACTGAGTGCATTGGGAAAATCGGTGTTCGGCAGTCAACTTCGCAATGGAATGCGTTGTTGTAGACAATAATCATCTAAGCGTTGACCAGAATCGTTCAAGAAGTGAGGAACTGGTTAATTGTCAGGGTGATAGCAGTTGCCGTGCGACTGTCAGGGATAAATATCGGCAGGAATATGACAAGGTTCAAGAGCGGATAGCAACGTGTTCAGGGGCTGACCAGTGCGTTGCCGTTGCTAAAGAGCTGCGGGCATTGCAAGGTGATTACAGTGCTCGGATAGGCGAAATTCAGGAAAAAGCCAGAATGCAGGGACTGGATTCCCTCACGCCAGTAGAAGTGCGGGAATGGGCAGATTTACGCGGTGCCATGTCGAATATTGACGCATCACGGAATTTAGTGCTCCATCGTGCCCAAATCACCGGAGGCTCAGAAGAAACCACCCAGGAAATCGTGAAGATTATGGGGTAGACGGGAATTGCGGCGTCTGCGGGAGCGGCCGGAGGGATCAGTAAATCTGGAGCAAAAGGAGTCAAAGGAAGTGCTGTACCAGTACCTAATCCAGTGACAGCGAATAATGAGTTAGTTTATAAATCAAATCTTAAACATACTCTTGGTGGTGATGGAAATCGCCGTAATGCGGGAATAGAACCAAAAGACTCATTGAAACTTTTAATAATGAAACTCATCGATCATATAGAAAAATATATATCCAGAGGAACCGTATTCAGGTTGCCGGCAACATGGCCCTATGAAGAACAAGTTGATTTTATGGTTTTTGAAACTCAGGACGATGAACGCCCATATGGACTAATTGTCTCTTCTGGATATAAGGCTGGGTTGATATTGGTAAAACTACCAGCAGAATGTAGTTTAATTGAAACAAGGGGATTAAGCACCCAATGGATTATAGATAACTGGGCAAAATGGATTTACCCAGAATGTGATGTCAGTGACGTCTATGTACTCGAACGATATATAGCAACTCCAGTTGACTGAATATAAACCTTGGCTTCGTAAACTACACTGTAAATGTTGGACAACCATCTGACCATTTAAGGTGTAGTTGATTAAGTCGGAGCAAAGTGGCTTACAGGCTAAAAAGTCGCGTCGGGGCGTTGTGGGTCGAGCCTCAAACCTCACTGGAAAAAATGGGTGGTAACTGACTGAGTGCGCAGGGAAAATCGGTGTTCGGTAATCAACTTCGCAATGGAATGGGTTGTTGCGGATAATAATGCCCTGAGCTTACCCAAAGGGATGGCGGATTACGGTCGGTCAGCATCCAGTCTGGGTACCGCTATGCTAAATGAAGGTAAATCCTCCCAAGAGAACACTATAAGTGCAATAGATATACTATAGAGGTAGGAACAGGCGCATTAACTCAAGGTAAAGGAACACTATTTAGCACCCTTGTTAATACAGGAGGCGCTTATTTAGGAAGTAAAGTTAAAGGGGAAGATCCTACAATCTCAATGTTAGGTAGCGCAGTTAGTACTGTAATTGGTAATAAAGTGCTTATGTCGTTTTTTATAGATGGAATATTTCTTTTTTCACTTGGAGATGTAAATAAGGTTATTAAAAATAGGGGTATTTATAGAGCTAATAAGTTGTTGGTTTATATACTATCACCTATACGATTTACGTAAGTTAATAATCAATCTTTGGATTGAGGTTATTATTTGGAGAAGTTTTATGAAGTGTATTAAATGTGAAAATCCAGCATTACATGAATCAGATTTTTGTGCCACATGTGAGGAGAAAGAGCTGAGTGGAATCGGCGGATTTCTCTATTTTCCGGCAATAAATATTATCTTTGCAATATTAAGTTCTTTATTTAGTGCATATAAAACAATGACAATCCTGATCTCTGGTTATGATTTTCTAGGTGAATTACGTATCCTTATAGGATTTGAGTTTATTTGTTTTACCATTATTTTTGGAGTTGCACTTTATACATCAATTCTTTTTTTTAAAAAGAAGAAAAAAACACCTTTATTTTACATTATCCTTTTAGTTTTTACTTCATTATTTGTAATAACCGATTTAGCATTGGCTCATTATGTATATGAAATAAAACTGGATTATAGTTATCTCTTCTTATTTTTTAGAACTGTGTTTTATGTATGTATATGGGTTCCTTATTTTATTATATCTATTCGAGTTAAAAGAACATTTATAAAGTAATGATTAAAATTAAACTATTTTGCAAACGATGTTAAATAAGAGTAGGTGAGTTTTTTGCAACCCATATTTATTCAAAAAATATGACAGTCAAAACTAACTCGACCTTGTGAATTGCTCCCAAAAGTTAGGCAATTTAAATCATTCGTTCATCAAGGTCTGAGTACTGTATTTTGCTGAGCTCAGACCATTTAATTGTTACTTGATTCGTAAGTGTGCGGCGAAATTCTTATTAATCATTGAATAATTTACTCAAGAGCGATAATACCCTTGCGAGATTAAGATGGCCCACCTATCCAGTGAATCCAGTAAGCCATTTTTACTATACCTTATGGATTTCAAGATGCTTCGCGACGACAAAGGAGTGAATCCCCGGGCGCATAGATAACTATGTGACCGGGGTGAGCGAGTGCAGCCAAAAAAGAGGCAACTCGAAAGATGACGGGTATATATAAGAATACTATGATCTTAACGCCAGATTATTAAATACTGGATCAGATTGAATATGGATTCTCTGTAAATGCCGTTCTGATTTTGAAGTAAATCCTTCACGCCCATGTAACAGAGAGAAATTATCCACAATCACTAGATCGCTTTTTTTCCATGTATGAGCATATAAATGGCGCTTATCATATAATATATTGATAAAATTTTGCTGAAATTCCGCTACTTGATCAGGGTTGATATTATGGTATTCAATAGCATGTTTATTCAGGAATTTTTCTCCATCTATTGCTGGCTCATTATATCTGATAACGTATCCATTTCCGTCTGGGTGTTCTTCCAGTAGAGGAGAATGAACTTCTCCGCCATAATGAGTGACTTTATTAATGCGATAAGTAATCGATATATTTTTCCATAGTTCTAGCTGCTGTTGAGTTGCATTGGCAACAACACGACGAGTATTAACAAAGGTTGTTCTGCCCCCCTGATCACTTTCAGGTGCGTGGGCACAATGGAACATAATAAATTCGGGAATTGTCGGTTTATACATACCGTCCCAGTGCAACGGCATGTAGCTGTTATCAAAAACATGATCGGTAGCATCTTGATGTTCACGAACATCTAAAATAGCACCAAACGGCCACATCATTATTTCTCCCCAATGACGGGCATATGCTTCATATTTTTCGTGATCAGATAAATCAGATTTAAAACCACGTAATATAAGCAGATGGTGTTTTCTCGCTAGTTCTTTCAGTTGTTCCACTGATAATGTATCAATATGTTGATCAGAATATTGAGGCGTAATTTTTAAACCAAATGGGGTTATCTCTTCTGTCTGGAAGTTATTTAATTCTGTCATCGCTATTTTCCTTTAAATTATAATTTCTCTTTAAATCACATAGTGACTGGGTTTTCCATGAATATTAACTAGCTTTCCACCCATCATCTGGACTTCTTTGTGTTTCATAAGTATGAATTGTCCATTTACATTGGCTGCGACACCGTGCCAAGGGGTTAACCAATCATCCCGGGTTGGCATCATATGAATACCAAGTTTAATGCTATTTGCTGGCTGAGGATGAATAGATAAACGTATGGCTTTTGGAAAATGAGTATCTAATAAACTTCCCCACGCCCAACTTCGTTGAATAACACCGACGGCCCTTTGTTTGGCATCTTTTTGTAGGGCATTGTTTGAGCCGGTATAGCCGGGTAATAAGCTGTCTTCATATAAGAAGCGGGTGACTGCACGATATAATTGTAATCCATCACTATTTTGCAACAGTTCATCTTTGATAGACTCTTCTGAACGGGCATAATGTTTGACTAACAGATGTCTCTGTAAATTGAAATCGTCACTATGTTCGCAGAGTTCTTTATCGTCATTAAGGTTAAATGTACTTAAATTGATAGCACCCACTTCATGAAGTAATTGTTTAATATCTTCATGATATTGACTGATAACTGTATCATTGACACGAATCAGATCACCAAAAACATGCCCATCAGAGCAAATAATAATGCGGGCGCCAGGCGGATAATAAAGTTGGATACGCTGGCAAAGAGAATTAAGAAAAATTAAAGATAGACGCTCTGCCATATCGGGAGCAGTACCAAGCACTTTATTTCTGTTTGGTGATTTTGTTGGGAATGCTGGTAAAATAAATTCTATAGGTTTTTTGTTCTTGATAAATTGTTCAATTCTAGGCAATTGTACAGTTTTAACAATCTCTTCTTCTTTAGCCGAATCCCTCCCTGAGTCAGTAAGGCGTCTGCGATATTGCAATAACTCACGCAGAATCTGTATAGAAATATTGCTGGTGGAAACATTCTCTGAAGTAATATTATTAGCGGTGGTAATTTGCATAATTACGATTTCTCATATATTTGTTGCAAATATATCTATTTTTAAAATAGATAAATAGCGGTTCAACTAATTGGTATAGGCGAAGTGTAAGATAATGCAATTAAAAGATAATATAATATTTAAGAATATCTAATAATCTATTTAGTAATAAACAATATGTTTGAATATGATTTATATAATTAGTCAATATATTTGATTGATTGTTACATTAAGGCACCGTTTAATAGAGTTATTAAAACATTCGCCAACTGGTACGATCACTTAAGTTGGATACTAGTTAAAGTTAAATGAGCGATGTGAAACGAGATTGAGGATAATTTTTTATTAGTCATTTTTTTCTGAAATTGATTCTGAATAAGGTAAATAAGGCGTTTTTTCGCTATTAATATATTGTTAATAATTATATGATGTGGTTTTTTATAATTAGAAGTTATGGTTTTAAAGGAAGAAAATATCATTAAAGTAAACTGCTGCATGAGGTTGATAATAAAGGCTATTATTACGATTATGACCATATTTAGTTATTATTTTTCGTAAATAAAATTTTCCTCTAATCCAATCAGATTAGTCATCTTCATTTCATATAGATATTGTCATATGATTGTTATTTTAGAATAAATATTTATAAATGAATAACGGCATAATTATTCAATAGTAAAAATGAATATTAATCTCAATTTTTACGGGGTTATATAGAAAAAAAGAGTTATGCAATGTGAATAAAATCGCAGTACTTCCCCACAGGCTGGCAATCAATCATAGGGGAAGTGGAAATAATTTAAGGACAGATTTGATGATGTTTAAAAGTATCAAGTAATTGCTGAATGAATTCCAGGCGTGCCATTCTTTCGTTCAGATCTATGATGAATTTCAGTTTAGCGGGGCCATCTAACCGGTAGATTTCGGGCTGTTTCTGTAACAGACCGATAAGATAAGTTGGATCAACTTTATGTTTCTCACTAAACTCGATGAATCCTCCTTTATCATGGGCTTCTATTCGTTTAATACCTAATTTCTGAGCTGACAGGCGAATAGCTGCTGATTGTAATAAATGACGCCCCGGATTAGGTAATGTGCCGAACCTATCTATCAATTCAACCTTCAATTCCGTTAATTCTGATTCATCTTTGGCGCTGGCAATGCGTTTATAAAAAGACAAACGCATATTGACATCAGGAATATAGTCATCAGGTAACAAAATAGGCATCCGCAATTCAACGTCAGTTTGGCTATTGGCCAAGTCTTCAAGTGAAGGTTTACGGCCTGCTTTTAGTGCATCGACAGCACTTTCCAACATCTCCATGTAGAGAGTGAAACCGATGGTTGTCATCTGACCACTCTGCTCTTCACCCAGGAGTTCGCCAGCTCCACGGATTTCAAGGTCGTGAGTTGCTAGTGCAAAACCGGCGCCTAAATCTTCAAGGGAGGCGATCGCTTCCAGACGTTTGTGTGCATCGGTGGTCATTGCTTTCGGATGTGGCGTCAGTAGGTAAGCATAAGCCTGATGGTGGGAGCGCCCGACGCGTCCACGCAATTGATGCAATTGGGCCAGGCCAAAATGGTCAGCACGTTCAATAATGATGGTATTGGCGCTTGGAATATCGATGCCTGTTTCAATAATTGTGGTACAAATCAGAACATTAAATCGTTGATGATGGAAATCAGTCATCACTCGTTCCAAATCTCGTTCACGCATCTGCCCATGACCAATGGCGAACCGTGCTTCTGGTACTAACTCTTCGAGACGCAGTTTTGCTTTCTCAATATTTTCAACATCGTTATAGAGGTAGTAGACTTGACCACCGCGCAAAACTTCACGCAGTATGGCTTCTCGCACAACTAGGTTGTCATACTCACGCACGAAGGTTTTAACTGCCAGACGACGAGCCGGTGGGGTCGAAATAATTGACAGATCCCGCATACTGCTCATTGCCATATTAAGCGTTCGTGGAATGGGAGTTGCAGTGAGGGTCAGAATATCGACGTCGGCACGCATGGCTTTGATCTGCTCTTTGTGACGAACACCAAACCGGTGCTCTTCATCGACAATTAACAAACCAAGGTCTTTCCAACGCAGGTCGCTTTGTAGCAGTTTATGCGTGCCAATAATAATATCAACTTTACCTTCGGCTGCCATTTCAACGATTTGTTGCTGTTCCTTGGCGCTGCGGAAGCGGGATATCATCTCAATACGTACAGGCCAATTAGCAAAGCGGTCGCGGAAATTATCAAAGTGTTGCTGAGCCAGTAGGGTGGTCGGAACCAGGACCGCCACTTGCTTGTCATTATGGACTGCCAGAAATGCGGAGCGCATCGCGACTTCGGTCTTGCCAAATCCTACGTCACCGCAAATTAGGCGATCCATAGCGACTGGTTGACACATATCATTCAGAACGGCGTTAATCGCCTGTTCCTGATCTGGGGTCGTTTCAAATGGAAAGTTCTGACAGAACAGTTGGTATTGTTCCCAATCATGTTTAAAAGCAAATCCAGGTTTTACGGCGCGGTGAGCATAAATATCGAGCAGTTCCGCGGCCACATCGCGCACTTTTTCGGCTGCTTTCTGGCGAGCTTTGTTCCATGCTTCTCCGCCCAATTTGTGTAATGGGGCATTTTCATCAGCCCCACCTGCGTAGCGGCTGATTAGATGCAGGGAAGATACCGGAACGTAGAGTTTGTCGTCGCTGGCATAACTTAGGATCAGATATTCAGCTTGGATACCACCTGCTTCCAGCGTAGTTAACCCTTGGTAGCGGCCAACGCCATGCTCCAAATGGACCACCGGCTGATTGGGGCGTAATTCAGCAAGGTTACGGATCAGGGTATCGGTATTAATCGTGCGGCGGGTGTCTTGACGGCGGCGAACAACACGTTCACCGAGCATGTCACTTTCACAGATCAGAGCAATTTCATTCTTCGTATCGATAAAACCATGTTCAGCGGCACCAATCATCAAAAAGTGACCAGGTTGTTGCGCCTGATTTAATTTATTGATTTTAATTGGTTTAATCTTTATTCGCGACAATAGTTCTTGTAATGTCTCTTTTCGTCCTTCGCTCTCGACGGAGAAAATTACGCAGCCACTGAATTGTTCCAGAAAACGGCGAAGTTTATCCAGCGGCGCCTTATTTTGCGCAACAACGGAGAGATCGGGCAGTAATTGATAATCAAGATTTACGTGACTCGTTTTTTTGCTCAATTCTTCCGCTTTAAGTTGAATACGGGGCCAGTTTTTTAGCGCTGAGAATAATTTGTCCGCCGGAAGCCAAAGCTCTTCTGGGGGGAGGAGAGGTCGCATTGGATCAATTTTACGGCTCTCGAAGCGCTGTTGAATATCTTGCCAGAAACGTTCAGCGGCATTGTTGATTTCTTGGCTAAGAATCAGTGTGTTATCAGGCAGGTAATCAAACAATGCAGGCAGAGGTTGGCTGAAAAACAACGGTTGCCAGTATTCTATCCCTGCCGGTAGCGTACCTTTGCTGACTTGCTGATAAATATGCTCGCTGTCACGACGGACTTCAAAACGTTCCCGCCACTGACTGCGAAACAGTTCAATAGTCTCTTTATCTGTTGGGAATTCATGAGCAGGCAATAGGTTGATTTGTTTAACCTCAGCTAGCGTGCGTTGGCTGTCAACATCGAAAATGCGTAAGCTATCGATTTCATCATCGAAGAAATCAATACGATAAGGATGCTCGCTTCCCATTGGAAAAAGATCAAGTAGTGCGCCACGAGTAGCAAATTCGCCATGCTCAAGAACTTGTTCGACACTACGATAGCCAGCTTGTTCCAGTTCAGTACGGAGTTTGTCCCGTGAGAGTCTCTGACCTTTATGCATAACCAGCGCATGTCCGTTAAGGTACTCATGAGGGCAAACCCGTTGCATTAAGGTATTTATCGGCAGGATTAAAACACCTTTGGTCATCGTCGGCAGACGGTAAAGTGTAGACAGACGGTTGGAAATGATTTCCTGATGGGGAGAAAAGCTGTCATACGGCAGTGTTTCCCAGTCGGAAAGAAGATCAACCGGGCAGTCGGTAAACTGATGGATTTCATCATGCAGACGCAAGGCGTTTTGCATGTCTTTAGTTATCAGTACGACAGGCCCTTGATGGCGTTCGATAATCTCAGCACACTCTACAGCGCAAGCAGCGCCAATAAGTCGACCTAATTGACGGTTATCACCGCGGCGTTCAGGAAGTTCATAACGATATTTTGAGGACATAAGCGTAAATGTATTCTCTATGATTCAGTCCATTCCTAACGGCTTTCGACGCATATATAGTCTTCGAGTAAACACGCAGGCTGGTTGAGAGAAAATAAAAAAACCACAGAATCTGGGTGTTGGTGGTTCCATAAAATATAACTACCCTTTATTATCCCCGAACACTTTGCTTTGGCAACAGGGGCGTAACAGATTTCATGTTTCAATCTGTCTCATTATTTATAGGTTTACGGTATATGCGTGGCCGGGCGGCTGACAAATTTGGTCGGTTTGTTTCATGGCTATCAGCAATTGGTATTACTCTCGGTGTTGCTGCATTAATTACAGTATTGTCTGTGATGAACGGTTTTGAGCGTTCATTGGAAAACAGTATTCTTGGCTTTATGCCACAGGCAATTGTGACGTCGGCAAACGGTTCGCTAGACCCAAAAGCGCATCCTGCCAGTGAACTTGCGGATCTTAAGCAGGTTAACAAGATTACACCATTGGTGACGGGGGATGTGGTATTGCAAAGCGCCCGGAATGTCGGTGTCGGTGTGATGTTGGGCATCACTTCTGATGAATATGAGCCGCTGACTGAATATTTGATTGGCGCTGATCGTCATCAACTTGCGCCCGGTAACTACAATGCCATTTTGGGCGAAAGAGTAGCCGGGGAGCTTGGCGTAAAACGTGGTGATCGCATTCGCCTGATGGTGCCTGGTGCAAGTCAGTTGACGCCAATGGGGCGTATTCCGAGTCAGCGTCTATTTACTGTTATTGGTACTTTTACATCTAATAGCGAAGTCGATGGCACACAGATTCTGGTTAATCAGCAAGATGCTGCTCGTCTGATGCGCTATCCGCCAGGTAACATTACTGGTTGGCGTCTCTATCTTTCAGAACCATTGACTGTAGATAGTTTGAGCTTACAAACCTTGCCTGAAGGGTTGTTGTGGAAAGATTGGCGCGAACGTAAAGGTGAGTTTTTCCAAGCGGTCAGGATGGAAAAAAATATGATGGGCTTATTGTTAAGCCTGATTATTGCTGTGGCTGCATTCAATATCATTACTTCGCTTGGTTTACTGGTGATGGAAAAGCAAGGAGAAGTGGCGATTTTGCAAACACAGGGACTGATACGGCGTCAGGTGATGGCGATTTTTATGATCCAGGGAGCCGGAGCCGGGATCATCGGCACTTTGCTGGGAACTGGGCTTGGTGTTCTACTTTCCAGTCAGCTTAATAACTTAATGCCGCTGATTGGCCTGTTGACATCAGGTGTTGAACTGCCTGTTGCCATTGAACCGCTACAAGTTGTTACAATCGCAATTTCAGCGATGGTGATTGCCCTATTGTCTACGTTATATCCTTCCTGGCGTGCTGCTGCCGTCCAACCTGCTGAGGCTTTGCGTTATGAATAATCAACCACTATTGTTGTGTAATAATCTGTGTAAAAAATATCAGGAAGGGCAAGTACTGACCGAAGTGCTGAAAAATGTCACTTTTGCTATCAATCAGAGTGAAATGATGGCGATTGTGGGAAGTTCCGGTTCAGGTAAGAGTACGCTTCTGCATTTGCTTGGTGGGTTGGATACGCCGACTTCTGGTGAAGTCCTGTTTAAAGGGCGCTCTTTGAATAAAATGTCCTCTGGGGCTAGGGCAGAACTGCGTAATCATGAATTGGGCTTTATTTATCAATTTCACCATCTGTTGCCAGATTTTAATGCGATAGAGAATGTCGCTATGCCGTTGTTGATTGGCGGTAAAAATCGTAGTCAGGCGCAAAAGAAAGCATTAGAAATGCTGGCGGCCGTTGGTTTGGAGAAGCGGGCTCATCACCGTCCATCAGAATTATCAGGAGGTGAACGCCAGCGTGTGGCAATTGCCAGAGCATTGGTTAATGAGCCCTCTTTAGTTTTAGCGGATGAACCTACCGGTAATCTCGATTTACATAATGCAGATAGCATCTTTGCATTACTGGGCGAGCTTAACCGGCAGCAAGGCACGGCATTTCTGGTTGTCACCCATGATTTAAATCTCGCCGGCAGATTAAATCGTCAGGTGGAGATGCGTGATGGCTATTTACAGGATAAATTGACCCTCGCGGGGGCGTTGTAATGGCGAATTTGCCCCTCTCTTTGGTTACAGCCTTGCGATTTAGTCGTGGGCGCCGCCGTGGTGGTATGGTCTCTCTGATTTCTGTGATTTCTACGCTAGGGATTATGCTTGGCGTTGCTGTTCTCATTATTGGTTTGAGCGCTATGAATGGTTTTGAACGAGAATTGAGAAACCGCATCCTCTCTGTTGTGCCTCATGGTGAAATTTATACGGTCCACCAGCCTTTTGAACAGTGGCAGCCTGCGCTGGAACGGGTAAAAAACACAACCGGCGTGGTTGCTGCTTCACCTTATATTACTTTCACTGGATTGATGGAAAAAGGCGCCAGCTTGCATGCGGTTCAGGTGAAAGGGGTTGATTTAGCCACTGAGGCTCAGGTCAGCTCATTACCACAATTTGTACAGGATAACGCCTGGCAAAATTTTCAGGCTGGTCATCAACAGGTCATTCTGGGGCAGGGAGTTGCTAATGCCTTGAAGGTTAAGCCGGGTGACTGGCTGACTGTTATGATCCCGAACAATGATCCTGAGATGAAATTGTTGCAACCAAAACGAATTCGTTTACAGGTTAGCGGAATTTTTCAATTGAGCGGCTTGCTTGATCATAGCTTGGCTCTGATTCCTTTGGCTGATGCTCAACAATATTTGGAGTATGGTCAAGGGATCACAGGCATTGCTCTCAAGGTTGATGATGTATTTGCTGCTGATCAGCGGGTAAGGTCTGCTGGGGAAGCATCACAGGAGTATGTCTATATCAGTAGTTGGATGAGAAATTATGGCTATATGTATCATGATATTCAGATGGTACGTAGCATTATGTATCTGGCGATGATTCTGGTGATTGGCGTGGCGTGTTTTAATATCGTTTCTACCTTGATTATGGCGGTAAAAGATAAAAGTAGTGATATTGCTATCCTGCGAACCCTCGGCGCTAAAGATAGGCAAATTAGAGCAGTTTTTCTCTGGTATGGGTTACTGACGGGTATGACAGGCAGTATTGCCGGTGCTGTAGCCGGTGTGTTGGCATCACTGAATCTGACAGCGCTTATTCATGGGTTGGAAAAGTTGATCGGGCATCAATTTCTTTCCGGTGATGTTTACTTCATTGATTTCCTGCCATCTGAGTTACATGGCATGGATGTTCTGTATGTTCTGGCGACGGCTCTGATTCTGAGTTTATTCGCTAGTTGGTATCCGGCAAGACGGGCAAGTAGACTTGATCCGGCGCGAATTTTAAGTGGGAAATAATTAATCTATTATTGGCATGAGCTAACCAAAAGCGTTATGGTGTAAAAAACAGAAACCTAAGCAGCATTTAAGAAATCTTGAAGGAAATCAGTATGCGAGTTCGTCGTCGGCTTAGTCGGCTTGGCCGGCTTCGTAAGGTTAAGCGTTTGAGACAGCAGAGATTTCGTAGCCGGATTTTTTATAGGGATAATCGATTGGCGCTTAATATGAAAAAACCTTACATCGTGGTATTGACGGGGGCCGGTATTTCGGCCGAATCGGGTATTCGGACTTTCCGCTCCTCTGATGGATTGTGGGAGGAACATCGGGTGGAAGATGTTGCTACACCTGAAGGTTTTCAGAAAGATCCAGAATTGGTGCAGGCATTTTATAATGCTCGGCGTCATCAACTTCAGCAATCAGAAATAAAACCGAACGCAGCGCATTATGCTTTAGCAGCGTTGGAGCATGAGTTTGGCGATAATTTTTTGTTGATTACTCAGAATATCGATAATCTTCATGAACGGGCGGGCAGCTATCGCACGGTGCATATGCATGGTGAGTTGTTCAAAATTCGTTGTTGCCAATCTGGGCAGGTGTTTGAGTGGACAGGTGATTTGACGACAGATGAACGCTGCCATTGTTGTCAGTTCCCCTCGCCATTGCGTCCACATGTTGTTTGGTTTGGTGAAATGCCTTTGGAGATGGAACAGATCTATTCTGCATTGGCTCAGGCAGATATTTTTATCGCTATCGGCACCTCTGGTCATGTTTATCCTGCGGCTGGATTTGTACATGAAGCTAAACTGGCAGGGGCGCACACGGTGGAGCTGAACCTGGAACCGAGTCAAGTAGAAAGTTTATTTGATGAAAAGCATTATGGCCCTGCCAGTAAGATCGTAGATGAGTATGTCAAAAGGTTAATTGATAGTATTAAAGAATTTAAAGCTGATTTGACGCAATAATTATTGTGTTTCTCTTCCTCATAATGGGTAACAAAATCCCTGGGGGAAGAGAATAATGGACAGATTACTAGAACGTTTTTTTAAATACATATCCTTTGATACTCAGTCAAAACCGTCAGCGAAGACTATTCCCAGTAGTCATGGACAGCTCGAACTCGCTAACGCGCTGAAACAGGAACTGATCGAATTAGGTTTTTCCAATGTGGTACAGGATGCTCATGGTTGTGTGATGGCGACATTACCTGCCAATACATCTTGGCCTGTACCTGCTATCGGTTTTATTGCTCACCTTGACACTTCACCTGATTTCTCTGGAAAAAATGTCAGCCCGCAAATGCTGGAAAATTATCGAGGTGGTGAAATTGCGCTGGGGGCGGGTAATGAAGTGTTATCGCCGGTTATGTTTCCTGTCTTGCATAACATGTTGGGGAAAACGCTGATTACCACCGATGGTAAAACACTGCTTGGCGCCGATGATAAAGCGGGTATTGCAGAAATCATTACTGCAATGGTTCGTCTGAAAAATAGCAATATCTTACATGGTGATATTCGGATTGCGTTTACACCTGATGAGGAGATAGGTAAGGGAGCAAGCTATTTTGATATTAATTCATTTGATGCTGAATGGGCATACACCGTAGATGGCGGTGGTGTAGGTGAACTGGCATTTGAAAACTTCAATGCAGCGGTAGTGACCGTTAAGATTGTTGGCAATAATGTTCACTCTGGTAATGCTAAAAATGTGATGATCAATGCCTTATCGTTGGCGATCCATATCCATCAGGCATTGCCATCAGAAGAAACACCGGAACATACCGATGGATATGAAGGCTTCTATCATTTGCAACGTATTAAAGGCACGGTTGAACGTGCTGAAATGCACTATATCATTCGTGATTTTGATCGGAATAACTTCGAAGAGCGTAAAAAGAAAATGATCAAAATTGCTGAAAAAGTTGGTGAGGGGTTGCATCCGGGTTGTTATATCGAACTGACTATCGATGACAATTATTACAATATGCATGATGAAGTTATCAAATATCCGCATGTGATTGAGATTGCCAAACAGGCAATGCTAGATTGTAATATTGAACCCGTTATTAAACCTATTCGTGGTGGTGCTCATGGCGCGCAATTATCATTCCGAGGTCTACCTTGCCCGAATATATTTATGGGAGGGTATAATTATCATGGTAAACATGAATTTGTTTCGTTGGAAGGTATGGAACAGGCTGTAAGTGTTGTCATGCGTATTGCTGAATTAACTGCATTGTTGTCCAAAAAATCGGAAATAAGTCAGTCGTTGTGCAGCATTAACTAAGTCGATAATTTGCTTGTTTTCCGGTATATGAGATAAATCAATAGGTTTTGCTTTCTTTTTGAGTGATACAACACCATAATTTATTTGTGTTTTCCTTTAATAGACAAATCCCAAAATTGCCTTTGAATCAGAGGAGCTGATTCAAAGGCAGCGAGTTAATAACTAAATTAGGTGCTAAACAGAATTAATGATCTTTGATAACTCTATTGAAATTAACCTCTTGAAGTGAGGTATCAATCATTAAAGTACCAGTAACCACTATTAACCAATGCAGTGAGCAGCCTGATAAAACGAACATCATCTATCGCTTCACCAAGCATTTCGGCATTAATTTCATAATAGTGGCAAAGAACATCAGCCGCTTTAATATGAGGCGTATCTATTAATTCACCGTTAACAAAGCACTGATCACCAATCCTTATAACTCGTAGTCCATTAAGGCGGTGGAGATTTTCACCTTGTTTCATTAATTCATAAATTTCATCACTTTCATAAGGTGGTTCTGGTGGCGCAATATCAAGTTCATGTCGTGATTGAGAGATAAATTCACCAAACCAGTGCTGGAAAGTGTCAGGTTGTGCCAATAACTCGTTCATCATGGCGTGTAGCGCTGATAGTTCATGCGGCTGGACCAGTGCTGGATTTTCGCGGAAAGTCAGATCAGGGTCGCTGTAACGATAGCTGCCTAAATCATTAGCCAACACATAATCGGCGAAGCTACTGAAAAGTTCTCGGGAATTGGGGGCGCGGAAACCAACTGAATAGTTTAGTGACTCTTCGATGGCATAACCTTCATGTGGAAATCCAGGTGGGATATAGAGAATATCACCGGGTTCCATTTCTTCGTCAATAATGGCATTAAAGGGATCGACCTGTAATAGATCGGGGTGAGGGCAGCGCTGTTCCATTGGTAGCTTTTCCCCAACGCGCCAGCGACGGCGGCCCATTCCTTGAATGATAAACACATCGTATTGGTCAAGATGCGGACCAACACCACCACCGGGAACGGAGAAGGACACCATCAGATCGTCTATCCGCCAGTCAGATAATACGCGGAATGGTTGCATTAATGCGGCGGAAGGATGGTGCCAGTGATTAACCGCTTGTACCAGCAGTGACCACTCTTTTTCACCTAAATGATCGTAACTTTCAAATGGACCATGAGAGACATCCCAACGGCCATTTTTCTGGCTGACCAGGCGGCAGTCAACTTCATTTTCCATAGCCAGACCCGCTAGTTCATCGGGAGTAAGGGGATCAATGAATTGACGGAAGCCTTGTTTAATCAGTAAAGGCCGTTTTTGCCAATGATTATGCAAAAATGCCTGCCAGTCCAGATTCAACTGATAGTCCATAGTGACATCCTGAGTGTGAAGTGAATTTCAGGGTATTATAACGAATAGTTAAACCCAGTATCAGACTGCATTGGCATATTTAACTAATCGTCATCATTAATTTGCTGGCATCGGAATATAACACAAATTCTGGCGCCACCAAGTGGGCTGTCACTGATACTGATATCACCTTTATATTGTTCGATAATTTCAGAAGCAATTGACAATCCTAGCCCTTGACCGGGCTTCAAAGTATCAACACGTTGGCCTCGCTGGAAAATCATTTCTCGTTTTTCAATTGGCACTCCAGGACCATCGTCATCGACAATAATCATGACCGAATCATGATCGATCGCCACAGAGATCTCAACAAATTTAAGACAATATTTACAGGCGTTTTCCAGCACATTACCCATGACTTCCATAAAGTCGTTTTTCTCACCAAGCCAAGTGATCTCCGGTGAGACATCTAACGTGAGGCTGACTCCTTTACGCTGATAGACTTTTGTTAAAGCGCTGCACAGGCTATCAAGTAGAGCAGGAACAGAAGAAACTTTTCGCATAATGGCGCTATGTTCACTGCGCATACTGGCTCGATGTAGATAATAGCCGATCTGCTGAGAAATACGGCCAATTTGCTCCAGCATGATAGGTTCTGCTTGTTGAATAGTCATTTGTTTGCTGTCACGTAAAGAACGAAGAGTTGATTGTAAAACAGCCAGTGGCGTTTTCAAGCTGTGTGTCAGATCAGCCAGTGTTGTCCGATATTTTGTATAGCGGTTGCGTTCATTATTGAGCAACACATTAAGATTACGAACTAGCCCCCGCAGCTCTGTCGGTGGATTTTCATCCAGTTTTTCCCGTTCACCTTTTTCTAACGAACTGATCTGATGAATAAGCGATTTAATTGGCCGTAAACTCCAATGTGCTGCAAGCCAGATCAATGGAATAACCAGAATAAGATTGGCAATCAATACATAACCAAACCATTCCCACACCATAACCGTTTTTTGTAAATCTTGTGGAATGGTATCGATGACTACAATAGTTAATGCTGGCAGATGAGCTGTTGCGCTATATCTGTTGACGGAAACCGAGTGAGTTAGCTCGTTATCTTCGTTTTCGTCAAGTGCATCAAGTTTACCTAATTGCCCTTGTGTGTTAGCTGAATTTTTTAGTAAGTCGCGGCTGCTTTTTAAGTCAGTATCCAGTTCATATAAACCGTCTTCTTTTAACCATTCACTAGGAATAGAGTTTTCGACTTTTGGGATATGGCGTTGGCGCCAAAGGATGGTGCCTTTGTTGTTATAAATCAGAACTAATGATGGGTTATTCAGGGTGAAATTCGGGGGTACTGAAATATCCAGCTTATTATTATTCCACTGAGCAAGGCTGAAAAATAGGTTACTCTGACTGCGTAGCAGGGTATAAGCAGTTTTGTCAAAACTGACCAGATAACCGACAATGGCAACAATACCGTAAGACATGGTAAGAGCAAGAATAACCGCAGCCGTTGCCATTAAAAACCGGGTACGGAGTGAGAAAGGCTGCTTTTTGTGCTTAAGCACTTTTTTGCCTATGAAAGTGTTACACATCAAAACGATAGCCCTGACCACGGACAGTTACGATAGCTTCATAGGGCCAGATATCTAATATTTTCTTCCTGAGTCGGCCGATTAAAACATCGATGGAGTGGCCTTCGCGCAGTTCAGCATCGGGATATAATTGGCGCATTAATGACTCTTTAGTGACAACTTTGTCGCTATTACACATCAATATTTCAATGATTCGGTATTCAAACGCCGTTAATTTAACGCTCTTTCCGTAAACTGTTAATTCTTTGCGTGACAGATCAATTTTGAAAGGTGGAAATTCAATAATCTGAGAAACCAGCCCATTATTACGGCGTAGGAGCGCCTGCATACGGGCAATAATTTCTTCAAGATGAAAGGGTTTGGTAACATAGTCATCCGCTCCTGCATCAAGAACCGTGACTTTTTCTTGCCAGCTTTCGCGGGCAGTCAGAACAAGAATGGGGAGTTTTTCATCTCTTTGGCGCCAGCGGCGGATCAAACTCAGCCCATCTTCTCCGGGCAAGCCAAGATCAACAATAGCAATATCGGGTTCGCTCTCGACCAGGTAATAATCGGCTTCTTTGGCGTTTGCCGCGGCATCAACTAGATGACCGGTATCACGAAGCTGTACCGTTAAATGGTGACGCAGTAACATGTTGTCTTCAACGATCAATATCCGCATGGAATAATCCTTCTCAACTCCAGCAGGCAGTATTGTAACAATCAATTCATTCGGACTGTTATATAGACAAAACTGCCGGTAAAAAATTCAATGCAATGGTTCTGGCTGAACATGTTAGATACATGGATCTGTAACAGCAAGACGTTAAATCGAAATAGAGAATATAACTTTAAAGTGTGTTTGGGATTGGTTTATATAAGGATAGCAACAGACGGATGTTTTATCCGTCTGTTGAATATAAATTACTTCAATTCATCAACCAGTGTAATGGCACGGCCAATATAATTTGCCGGTGTCATGGCTTTCAGACGAATTTTCTCTTCTTCCGGCAAATCCAGCCCGTCGATAAAGATTTTCATTCCTTCAGCATTGACGCGTTTACCACGGGTAAGTTCTTTGAGTTTTTCATAAGGCTTTTCGATACCATAGCGACGCATCACTGTCTGGATAGGTTCAGCAAGTACTTCCCAGTTTTGATCTAGCTCGTCCAGCAAGTGCTGCTCATTGACTTCCAACTTATTTAAGCCTTTCATCGTAGACTGATAAGCGATTAGAGCATACCCGAGGCCAACACCTAGATTACGTAATACGGTTGAATCCGTCAGATCACGTTGCCAGCGGGAAATCGGTAACTTACTTGCCAGATGACCAAATACTGCATTTGCCAGCCCCAGATTGCCTTCTGAGTTTTCAAAATCAATTGGATTGACTTTGTGTGGCATAGTGGAAGAACCTATTTCACCGGCAACCGTTTTCTGTTTGAAATGGTTAAGTGCGATGTAACCCCAAATGTCACGGTCAAAATCGATCAGGATTGTGTTGAAACGGGCGATAACATCGAACAATTCAGCAATATAATCATGAGGTTCGATTTGAGTTGTGTATGGGTTCCATTTGATGCCTAGTGAAGTCACAAAAGTTTCACTAATCTGATGCCAATCAACCTGTGGGTAAGCGGCTATATGGGCATTATAGTTACCCACGGCGCCATTAATTTTGCCGAGTATTTCGACTTGTTCCAGTTGGCGATATTGGCGTTTCATCCGGTGAGCGACATTGGCAAACTCTTTGCCAACTGTGGAAGGGGTGGCCGGTTGGCCGTGAGTGCGAGATAACAGTGGTAATTCTCGATATTCACTCGCCATTTTTTTGATGGTATCAATTATCTGACGCCATTGTGGTAAAAGTACTTCTTCACGAGCGGTTTGTAGCATCAGCGCATGAGCTAGATTGTTAATATCTTCAGAAGTACAGGCAAAGTGAATAAACTCAGAAACTTTGTGTAGTGCAGGAACATGTGCAACTTTTTCTTTCAGAAAATACTCCACCGCTTTGACATCGTGGTTAGTGGTGCGTTCGATAATTTTAATGCGCATTGCATCCTGTTCATTGAAATTTGCGATAATCTCATTCAGGTAAGCGTTTGCGTCTGTATCAAAAGCGGGAACTTCTTTAATTTCAGCACATTCCGCCAGTTTTTGCAGCCAACGTACTTCAACTTGCACTCGAAATTTCAGTAAGCCAAACTCACTAAAAATGGTACGTAATGCGCTGACTTTATCGCCGTAGCGGCCATCGATCGGAGAAACAGCAGTCAGTGAGGACAATTCCATTGGTAGCAACTCCCGGATTTTATTTAACAATGAGAAAGAATATCTTTCGCCTGTTGGATCAGGCGTTGACGAGAAAACATTAATTGCAAGCGACCGCCGCCAACTTGTTGCCATAAGACAGCACAACGGACGCCAGCCAGTAGAATAGCCCGGACTTTCGCTTGTACAAGCGGATTGCGCAGAATATCCGGGGAACCTGTTACTTGGATACGTGGACCTATTGGGCTGATAACATCGACATAAATACCGGCCAACGCGTTGAACATCCCTTCTGACATAGGTTCAAAATGTGCCTGCTGGCGTTCTAACAAACTGATGCGATTACCCAGTGCATCGAAAGCTGCCTGATTTTTATTTAGTCGGCGCTCCAGTGCGATTAGACTCAAGATATAGCGGGTGAGATCGGCAGAAATACCATTGTTAGAGCTATTAAACATCCCTAGCAATGCGTTTAGCCCAGTACGCAGATTGCGCTCATGATTGCCGAACACATCTAAAACAGATGTCGGGTTAGTGTTCAGGATGCTATTAACCATAGTGGCGACAGCATCGGTATCACACTGGTTTTCATGAGCAAGTTGCTGTACCAGACGACCTGACTGGCAAATTCCCGCCAATGCCAGTGTGATATTGTAATAATTCTTTGCCACAATTACTCCTGCAAACGTTGTTCAATCACGCCGCCGCCAAGACAAACTTCACCCTGATAAAAGACGGCTGATTGGCCGGGGGTGACTGCGGCGACAGGGTTAGCAAAACGGACTTCAATTTTATCTTCGTTTATGGGGGTGACAGTGCAAGGAATATCTTGCTGACGGTAACGTGTTTTGACGACGCAATGGATTTTTTCAGTTAATGTCTCTCTGTCAACCCAATGAAGCTGCTGAGCGATAAGGCCGGTAGACATTAAACGAGGGTGTTCATGCCCCTGCGCCACGATCAGGATATTGTTCTGAACATCTTTATCTATGACATACCACGGCTCTTCGCTGCCTTCTTTCGTTCCACCGATGCCTAAACCTTTACGTTGGCCCAGCGTATGGTACATCAGCCCTTGATGTTCACCGAGGGTTTCTCCATCTACAGACATAATGGGGCCGGGTTTGGCAGGTAAATAACGGCCAAGGAAATCACGGAATTTGCGCTCGCCAATAAAACAGATACCGGTGGAATCTTTTTTCTTTGCCGTCACCAGACCGATTTTTTCGGCGATACGACGAACCTCCGGTTTTTCCAGTTCACCGACAGGAAAGAGGCTTTGAGCAATTTGCTGGTGGCTCAGAGTGTATAAGAAATAGCTTTGGTCTTTATTGTTATCCTGCCCACGCAATAATTGGCTTTTACCGTTAATATCTTTGCGACGGACATAATGACCTGTTGCGATGTAATCTGCGCCTAAATCCTCAGCAGCGAACTCCAGAAATGCCTTAAACTTAATTTCTTTGTTACACAGAATATCTGGGTTAGGTGTTCTGCCCGCGCGATATTCAGAAAGAAAATGCTCGAAAACATTGTCCCAATATTCGGCAGCAAAATTGACGGTATGAAGTTCGATGCCTAACTTATTGCAAACGGATTGGGCATCAGCCAGATCAGTCGCGGCTGAGCAGTACTCTTCATCATCGTCCTCTTCCCAATTCTTCATGAACAAGCCAGCCACTTGATAACCTTGCTGTTGTAGCAAATAGGCGGAAACGGAGGAGTCTACACCGCCGGACATGCCGACAATGACTTTTTTCTGGCTGTTATCTGACATGGGAATCTCACTGGAGAAAAAAACAAGCGCCGTACTTTAACACGTTGCAGACAGTGGCGCATCAAACGTATTACTGTTTTGTTATTAAATAAACGGAGAAACATAACTGTCCAATAGGGTGAGAGGATATTTTTCGTTTTGCAGGTAACAGCGGATACTTTCTGCGACGAGAGGAGAACGGAGACAATGGCTATTGAATATTTGTTCGGCTGTAACCCAGTGGCAACAGTCAATATCACAGTCTTGTGGATTGGCTACGGTTTGTTGTTCCATTTCAACCAGAAACAGAAAACGAATAAAGGGGGTGCCGTCTGGTGCAACCCATTGATGAACTTTCAGCAGTGCTTGTGGTTTAGCCTGAATACCGGCCTCTTCCCACAATTCGCGTTCCGCCGCTTGTAACAATGTTTCATCAGCCTCAAGATGACCAGCGGGTTGATTCCATAATGCTTTGCCATTAATTGTCTCTTCAACGACCAAGAATTTATTTTGGGCATGAACAACACAGGCAACTGTGACGTGGGGACTAAACAAAATTGATCTCCTTCCATTCACCAGATTTCATCTTACCTAATTGCAAGTTTCCCATACTAAAACGAATCAGCCGAAGTGTGGGGAAACCGATATGTGCTGTCATTCTGCGCACTTGACGATTTCGGCCTTCATAAAGTGTTATTTTTAACCAGCTTACCGGAATATTTTTACGTTCACGAATTGGTGGCTGGCGACGCCAAAGCCATGTTGGTTCATGAACTAACTCAGCGCCTGCGGGTAGGGTGGGGCCATCTTTTAATATGATGCCATTGCGTAACTTATCGAGAGAAGCTTCATCTGGAATGCCTTCAACTTGCACATAATAAACTTTGGCTGTTTTTTTATTCGGTTGGGTTAGCTGTGCTTGAAGTTTGCCGTCATTGGTCAGAATTAATAATCCTTCGCTGTCACGATCTAAACGCCCGGCAGCATACACATTTGGGAATGGGATAAAGTCTTTTAGTGTTGTTCTGCCCATTTCATCAGTGAACTGGGGTAAAACATCATAAGGTTTGTTAAATATCAACACGCGACGAGGTGCGGTTGGTTTTTTGACAGAATGTGATATTTTTCTTTGGCTGAATCGGTTAAGTTTGTGTTTTTTAATGGTGAAGTTTGTCATCATAGATCACTGCATAAAATGGAAGGGGTATTATACATTAGTCTGCTATCAATTGGCGTTCGCAGAATATTCAAGTAGTATTGACACGTCCCTTACAAAAAATTAACAAGGTATTACGCTTACTTGAAAGGAGAGGTTAATGGAAAGCAAAGTAGTTATTCCGGCGGAAGGTAAAAAAATAACAGTCGACGCTAAAGGTAAACTGGTTGTTCCGAATAACCCGGTCATCCCTTATATCGAAGGGGATGGGATTGGTGTCGATGTTACCCCTGCAATGTTGAAAGTAGTCGATGCAGCGGTTCAGAAAGCCTATCAAGGTGAGCGTAAAATTTCCTGGATGGAAATCTACACCGGTGAAAAATCTACTCATGTATACGGTAAAGATGTTTGGTTGCCGGATGAAACGTTGGATCTGATCCGTGAATATCGCGTAGCCATTAAAGGTCCTCTGACGACGCCGGTTGGTGGCGGCATTCGTTCTCTGAACGTAGCATTGCGTCAGCAATTAGATCTGTATGTTTGTCTCCGTCCTGTTCGTTACTACCAGGGTACGCCAAGTCCGGTTAAACAACCTGAATTGACTGACATGGTTATTTTCCGTGAAAACGCGGAAGATATTTACGCCGGTATTGAATGGAAAGCGGGGTCTGCCGAAGCGGATAAAGTGATCAAATTCCTGCAAGAAGAGATGGGCGTAAATAAAATCCGTTTCCCACAGCAATGTGGTATCGGTGTGAAACCCTGTTCTGAAGAGGGCACTAAACGCTTAGTTCGCGCTGCCATCGAATATGCAATTGATAATGACCGTGAATCTGTCACTCTGGTTCACAAAGGCAACATTATGAAGTTCACCGAAGGTGCTTTCAAAGACTGGGGTTATCAGCTTGCTCGTGAAGAGTTCGGCGGTGAACTGTTGGATGGCGGCCCTTGGGTAAAAATTAAGAATCCGAAAAACGGTAAAGATATCATTGTCAAAGATGTCATCGCAGATGCGTTTTTACAACAGATTCTGCTGCGTCCTGCTGAATATGATGTGATTGCCTGTATGAACCTAAATGGTGACTACATTTCTGATGCGCTGGCGGCTCAGGTGGGTGGTATCGGTATCGCTCCGGGAGCAAACATCGGTGATGAATGTGCTCTGTTTGAAGCAACTCATGGTACAGCACCTAAATATGCCGGTCAGGATAAGGTGAATCCAGGTTCTGTGATCCTTTCCGCTGAAATGATGTTGCGCCACATGGGGTGGACAGAAGCGGCAGATCTGATCGTTAAAGGTATGGAAGGCGCGATTGCCGCGAAGACCGTGACTTATGATTTCGAACGTCTGATGGAAGGCGCCAAATTGCTGAAATGTAGCGAATTTGGTGACGCGATTATTCAGCATATGTAATCCGTCATTCTGCAAAAACTTCACGGTAGCTAATGCTGCCGTGGGGTTTTCTGAATTTACAGATTTTTTTGCTGTAAAATTCTCAAAAATAGCGGCGACAAACGTACTTATTTTACGTCATGCTTTGTAATTTCATTCTATTTTCAGGTAATTACCTGTTATTTTTACCTTTTTATGCTTTATGGCCTTAATTGGAAAATCTCAATGACTTAAGGTATATATTATTGCTTTATTAAGCGTGGAGTTTTGCAAGTCACATATGACAGAGTGTATACTAAGGTTAATATTCGTTCTGTCTGATGGGGAGAGGAGGTAAAAGATGAGTGGCTCAGATGATAAAAAAATAGAGTTTAGTACGAGTGATGTGTTAAATGCTCTCTTGCATCGCGGGCAGAATATGCAACATCTTGCAACTCAGGAAAGCGTGGATAATCTGCGCCGTGAGACTGAGGCTAACTTTGCGTCACTTGATAAGCGTTTCGAATCTATTGATAAACGCTTTGAATCTGTTGATAAGCGATTCGAATTAATAGATAAACGCCTTGAAGTTATGGATAAACGTTTTGAATCTATAGATAAACGCTTTGATAAACTTGAAGGTAAATTTGATCGACTTCAATGGTTTATTGTTGCTGCGGCGCTGGCGTTGCTATTCAAAGAGTATATTTTCAAAGCGGCGGCTGTTATCCAGTAACTTGCAGTAAGGTTGCAAGTTACTGTCAGTTCATCCTTGCATTTGCTATTTTCTTCCCTTTTTTGGCTACGGTATCTTTCTGTTCATCCAGAAATCGAGGGACGTTGATAAATGGACGTCTCTATTGTTGACAGTTTCGATACTTAACAATAATTAGGTGAACAAGCCGTAAGATATCGTTGCCTATATTGGTAACTCCTCGTTACATCCATTCACTGTGGTTTATTGCTTTATAAGCGCCTATAAGTGGAATCTTAAGTAATAATATTTCTTGAGTCATATTCAAACCGGCCCATTGCTTGTGAATAAGCTTTCAGCTCTTCAAAGCGTTGGCTGAGAAATGCGCTGCGTTCCTCTTCATGAATTGAATCGGCATTGCAATCGGTAAAACAATTGGGGGTTTCGTAGAGTCTGACGTGGTGAATTTTGAGATTATCCCATTCATTAAAAAGAACCTCCATAGTGAGGAATATCTCTTTGGCAATATTCTCAACGGTTGGATTGCAGTACTCTCCACTGCGATTTAGACTCATGAGTCTGAATTTACTGCGCGTAGCATGAACAGCGGATATAAAATCTGCATCCTTGGGATTAAGAATCGAGGCGTGATCCAAATATTCATCAATCCATGCTGCGCCGATACGCTTTATCTCTTTGAAATCTATCGCGTATCCAATGGGTTGCATCTGTTCAAATGAGAAAGTGAGTTCATACAGATAAGTGTGTCCGTGGATATTGAAGCATTTCACCCTCTCGTTCATAACTCGATGAGCGGAGTCAAAAGAGCCTTTGCGCGTAATATATTGAATTGTCATGCGATACCTCTAATCAATTCATAGAACTCTTGCTTGGCAGGTGAATTAGCATCGGTGAATACACCTGAGAACATTTGTGTTTTCATCCGGCTTTTCTGGTGACGTACGCCTCTGCAACTTACACAGTTGTGTGACGCATCGACTAAAACGGCAACGCCCTGATTCCTTTCACAGACTTGGTTCACGGCATTGTGGATTGTTGCTGTTAATCGTTCTTGTATGAGCCCACGTCTGCCAAAATGTTCGACGATTCGATTTAGTTTTGACAGGCCAAGGACACGGCCATGTTGACTTGGCATATAGGCAACGTGAACATAGCCCCTGATTGCTTGATGATGGTGAGAGCACATGGAGTCGAGAGCGATCCAGCCGTCGAATACAATACCATCGTAGTTATCTGCCGGAAATGTAGTGATAGGCCCCATTGGTTTGTATCGACCTTTCCATAGGTCAAGTACATAAGCTTTTGCAACACGTCTCGGCGTGTCTTTCGAATTAGGATCATTTTGCCAGTCTACGCCAAGAGCGGTCAGGAATTCTCCGAATGATATAGCAGCTTTATCTATGATAAGGTTAAGTTCTGTTTTGGTCAGAGTCTCATTGGGTCCATGTAATGCGCGTTTTTTTGCTAATTGCATGGATATTCCATCTGCAAACCCGTGTGTAGAAATTTCCAAATCTCTTGGTTCCACAGTAGGTACCTCGTTATTGTAACTAAATGGTTCATTATGATCTGTTTAGAAAAATGCGCATTTCTGTTTAACGGACCACCAGTATTTAGCCCCTTTCTATCTGAATCCTAAATAAAATGGTGGCGGGTATCATGACCTTTGCAGTCATTTTTAAGACCTTTTAAGTCTTAATTAAGTAAGCCGGTATTAGGATTCGTGTTTTCCTGTTCCACTTATTTACGCTGTGAAATTGCTCATTAAGTTAGATATGTTGTCCATTATTTCAGTTTCTTTTAATTTCTTGATATGAATATTTAATACCTATCTTTCCAGGGAGTAGTTAAAGAAAGAATGAGTCTTATTTATTGTTATTGTAAATGTATTGACGTACAGTTTGAGGCTTATTCATTAAGTAAATTAATTAATTTTAGGGGCGGTATCCAGCTAGAGAACTGTTTCACAATTGTCAGATACAGTTTTTACTAAGGATAGGTAAATCTTGCCCAGAGATCGGTTGTAGCATATTTACTAAAGGAGATTTTATGTAATTCGGAATTGATAATATGGGCCCTGATCTCACCTACGGGACAATACCAGCTAAAACTGAATGTGTATTTAGATGATCTGAAAGAACGAATAAGACACGTTCAGAAAGAATAAGTCTGTTTAGCGAAAGATGGAGGTTGCATATATATGAAATTACGACATTTACGGTGCTTTGTGGCAGTAGCAGAAGAATTACATTTCGCTAGAGCTGCCGAGCGCCTGCATATAGAACAATCACCGCTATCAAGGATAATTAAAAACTTGGAAGCCGATCTTGGTACGATGTTATTCGTGCGTACCACAAGGAATATCCGGCTCACACGTGCCGGGGAAATTTTACTGGAGCAGGCTCCTCGCATCTTTTCCGTACTTGGTCAGGTTCGTGATAGTGTGAAAGCCGTTTCGGCTGGATTCCATAGTCAGCTTCGTATTGCGTTATCCGATGGTGTTACATCACCCAAGTTAGCCGAATTGTTAGCAAAATGCCGTGAGGACGAGCCAGGGATGGGCATTCGCTTACACGAGATACCCCTGGCTCAACACATGAATGGATTACGTGACAACCTTTTTGATGTGGGATTTGCTCAATCTGTGACAGTAGGCGATGGCATCATTGCCATGCCGGCTTGGTATGATTCGTTGGTGGCGGCTATTCCTATCAGGCATCCGCTTTTAGCGTATAAAGAGGTGCCGTTAGATGAACTTTTACGTTATCCACTGATCATCTGTGGTCAGGAGGCGTATGAGGGATATTTGGAGCCGGTGCTGTCTATATTCCAAAATGCAAAGTTAGCGCCATGTATATCCGAAAAGGTTGCCAGTTTTGACCTTTTGTTAACTCTGGTGGCCGCTGGGTATGGGATTGGCGTGGCGGGAGAGTCACAGCTCAATTTGACTCGGCATTGCGATGTAGCCATAAGACCATTCGCTGGTGGTATTCCTAAACTGGTGACGTATATGCTTAGGCTTGATGCCCCGTTAACAGAAGAGCTTGCCCGGTTCGAAGAAAGAGTTGGAAATCTGTGCGGCAATGTTTGTTGATCTTATTCTTTAGGAGAAAGGACGCTTTAGGGTTCTGCTAGTGCTGATTAAAGTGCAATTCGCAATCATCTAACTTGATAGAGAATTGCGAATTTCTGGCAAATATTTGACCATTTTTTTTCCAGACCCAATGAAAGTTTTCATGCCAACCAGAGTCGAGGACTTAAGATACCTATCTTGAGAAAGAACGGAATGATCAGCTTGGTTGGAGGAGTGATAAGTAGGTGTAAGAAGTTAAAACTGGATAGTTAATTTAATAGCATGTAAAAATCTTTATTACGTGTGTATTTAGGCGAAAAACGCTAACGGGAGTGTGTTCTCCCGCTGGTTTTATAACTGTAAATAGAGTACTTACTGTATAATAGTTTGAAGTGTTATTATTTAGTTATTGTTTTTCCTTATTAAGAATTTTTTCATATTCCTCCCAAACGACAGACAATGGTGAACTTAAACAACAAATGGATATTGAACCTCCTGATGGAGGGTGGTATTCATATTTAGATCTCCCACGATAGACTCTTATAGGTAAATTGTTATCAGTGGGATTCTTCCTTTTTTTTCTTAACATCATTCATAACCTCAACGTATATTGTTTAAATTATGCATTTAGAATAAAAGTGAGATATTTGTACAATATTAACTTCATAAACATATTTTTTTTGTAAAAGATAACAAATGAAAATATTAGCAGTAGATAATAAAAGATCCAGTTTTATGTTGCATATAAGAGAAGTTTTTTCACATTTTTTATAAAATAGTTTCAAAATGAAATAATAATTTATGGAAATTAAAACACAATGTTGGGTAAATGTAAAATAAAAGTTGATTTTAGCTATGCATGGTTGGGGTAAGTCTGCTGTTTTTATAGCCTAATGAGGAGGTGATTAATCATGTAGCTGTCTATTTGGGAGAATTTTGATGCTTATAGGTATTCAACGAACGAGTTGTTGTAACAAAATGGCGGGTCAAACTATCTCTACTGGTTATCACGGTGAATTGCCAAAGTTGAGTCTTGCATTTTTGTGATTTACCCAAGATACCTGTGTTCGCAGTGCTCAGTCTTAGGGAAATTTAAATTAGTGATACCATTGTAATGATTTTATTTTGCAGCGTACCCGGTTTTACTTAAATTCTGTTGTTCATGCGGTCAATTTTCTACAAGCTTTATTCAACGTTCAGTCTATCTGACAGTTAATCAAATTTGTCTTGGCGCGACTGGGGAACTTGCCGAATAAACGTTATTTACTGCCAAAAGGCAATCAGAGTACCCTGTGAAATTTTATAAAAAAGGATTTTTCTATGCCGATTTTATGATCATTTCATTTTGATTTTTTTGCGGAAATATTGGGCAGCCATCTTATAGAAAATAGAGTAATAGGAGTGATTAGATATATATTTGAAGATATTCAGAGAATAGAAAAATAAGCAGAAAGGTATTCGTTATAATCAGATGAAGAAGTGGGGAACATTCGTTAAAAACTTTTTAATGTCAATGATAACTTAACACAAATAGCTAAGGAAAAAATATCATTTGTTGTTGTGGTTGAGGAAACTGACAGATAAATGTCAGATATAGTCTGAGATTCTTATTAGTTTTTTGTATGTTATACTATTTATTAGAATGATATTTCCTACATTGAGTGTATGTGCTGGTATTTCATTGTGATCTGATAAGTGAGTTTTTTATCTTTTTGATTTTTAATGTTTTATGTGATGGATGTCACTAGACGAATTTTTCTAAATTAGTAGCGATTTTTTTGTTAAAGCTGATAATCTGCTCACAAAATTGGTCACAATATCTTATTTTTAAATCTTTTTTCTTGATATTAATTGGTTGTTGATTTAATTAACAAGCGGCCCATTAGTAGAACTTCTTTTACTTGTGAAGGGCTATTGTGTGAGGACCATAGTTGTGGGCTTCATAATAGTAGTTGGTTTCATATATGTAGCTTGTTGTGAATCATAAGTAGGAGGCATAGCCAAAAGTGTATGGAGTGGCTGACGGGCAATAGTCGATTGCATGACATATCTATCTCACTATCAGTCAAAAACAGTACACCAAACATTCATTTAATCTGATGGATAATGTAAAAAGGTCAGTAAACATTACACATTAATTTCAAACTTGTGTTACATTCATAGCGTTTTCCTGACTTGTATCTCTGTGTTTCTTATACAGCATTGCGTTACTTGTTAATTATAAAGGCATATTAAGCGCAATGAATTCTGCCGGATACGATTTTATGGTCAGACTGGGTTTACTAATTTAAGGGGAAAAATATTTTGACTATCTTGACGGAACTAATTAGCTTTTTTAACAGTATCCTTTGGGGCTACGTGTTGATTTATCTTCTTCTTGGGGCTGGTATTTATTTCACTATACGTACAGGTTTTATACAGATCCGCCATTTTGGGCACATGTTTTCAGTACTGAAAAACAGTAAAAAATCTGACAGCGCAGGTATTTCATCATTCCAGGCTCTGTGTACCAGCTTAGCTGCACGGGTTGGGACCGGTAATCTTACTGGCGTGGCAATCGCCTTAACGGCGGGTGGTCCTGGCGCCATTTTTTGGATGTGGATGGTTGCTCTGATTGGGATGGCAACCTCTTTTATTGAGAGTACACTTGCCCAGCTGTACAAGACAAAAGACGATAAGGGGAATTACCGCGGCGGTCCGGCCTACTATATGGAAAAGGGGCTTGGCGTACGCTGGATGGGCGTTCTGTTTTCCATATTCCTCATTATTGCTTTTGGTCTGGTATTTAATGCTGTTCAGGCAAATTCCATCGTTCAGGCTGCTGCTTTCGCATTCGATTTCAATCCTTTGTATGTCGGCTTCGGTTTGGTGGCTCTTAGCGGGATCATTATTTTTGGAGGCTTGCGCTCTATTGCTCGGGTTGCAGAGTTAGTTGTTCCTTTCATGGCGATAGCTTATCTGATTCTGGCATTCTGGGTCGTCGGGCATAACTTTGAACGAATGCCGGAAGTGTTTGCATTAATTTTCAAAAGCGCATTCGGTTTGCAGGAAGCTGTTGCAGGCACTGTTGGTTATGGTGTTGCACAAGCGATGACGCAAGGTGTTCAGCGTGGGCTGTTTTCAAACGAAGCAGGGATGGGTTCAGCGCCCAATGCTGCTGCTTCTGCTTCTCCGTATCCTCCTCATCCAGCATCTCAGGGTTATGTGCAAATGCTAGGTGTCTTTATGGATACTCTGGTTATCTGTAGTGCTACTGCCGTTATCATCCTGTCATCGGGTGTGCTTGATGGCAATATTTCAGGAATAAGTGGAATAGAATTGACTCAGCGGGCATTGTCTTCTGCTGTTGGTGATTGGGGATCTGAATTTATTGCACTGGCTATCTTCTTTTTCGCATTCACATCAATCATTGCAAATTATGCTTATGCTGAAAGCAATATCGTATTCCTTGAACGTAATCATACTGCTGGTTTATTTATCTTACGTCTGGCGGCGTTGGGTATGGTGATGTTTGGTTCGTTGGCTGAATTGCCTTTAGTTTGGAAAATGGCTGATTTGTCTATGGCATTGATGGCAATTACCAATCTGACCGCTATTTTGTTGCTTTCTGGCGTCGCATTTAAACTCGCAAAAGATTACAACCAACAGAGACGTGTCGGCAAGTTACCGACATTTGATATCAACCAGTATCCTGAAATTCAGAAAAAGGTCGAAGCTGGTATTTGGGAAGAAACGGCAAAGCTTGCCCGATCGAACCAAGCGGCTGGCCACAAGTGAAATGCTGGAGCAAAGTATAGTTAATACTATTTAACAGCATAGCGGCTGATAGCCTTTCACGTTTCATTTGTTATTCTTGCCTTATTTCCATCTAACTTATGGAAATAAGGCATCTTTGCTTGTGGCTCTATGACAAGAGCAAAACTGGTAGTTTTATAAAAAAATCATGTAAAACATAAATTTTATTTTGTATTCATTTGATTCCTTTGTGTTATTATCTTGCTTTCAATTAATAGGTGGGACAGGGAAATGATGAAGAAGATCATATTAGTTGGCTTATTTATGCTATTGGCGGGGTGTTCCAGCCTGGAAGATCGGGGCACTTATAAAGTTGATAGCTCTTTTCCTTCACAAGGGCAAAATGACAGAGTAAGGTTTTTGGTGTTCCACTATACTGCTGTTGATGATAAAGATTCTTTACGTATACTCACTCAAGGCGGTGTTAGTGCTCATTATTTGATCCCATCGCTACCGGATTATGCGAGAGGAAAGCCTGTTATTCTGCAACTGGTTCCTGAAGACAAGAGGGCATGGCATGCTGGCGTCAGTGGATGGAATGGTCGGAAGGACTTAAATGACACTTCGATTGGCATTGAAATTGTTAATAAAGGCTTTACGGAAATGCTACTTGAGAAAGAGTGGTATCCGTTTAATAAACAGCAGATCGATCTATTAACACGTTTGGCGAAAGATATTATTCAACGTTATGGCATTGAACCTATTAATGTCGTTGGTCACAGTGATATTGCCCCTTTGAGAAAGTATGATCCAGGCAAACTTTTTCCTTGGAAGAGTTTAGCTGAACAAGGTATCGGTGCATGGCCTGACGATGCAACGGTTGAAAAGTATATGGCGGGTAGAAAATGGAATGATGGTGCTTCTGTTGAGTTAATTCAGAAGACATTGGCTAAATATGGCTACACTATTCCACAAACCGGTGTGCTTGATGAAGATACCCGTAAGACAATCAGCGCATTTCAGATGCATTTTAGGCCAGATGACATTAGCGGTAATCCTGATGCGCAAACTGAATCGATAGCGCTGGCTCTGGTTGAGAAATATAAAAAATAATTTTGATTTGTAGTATTTTGTTGTGATTGTGCCATAGAGAGGACTTTATCAGAGTGACCTTTATGGCATGATTCCTCCCATTAATTCTATATACCCGTCATCCTTCAAGTTGCCTCTTTGTTGGCTGCACTCACCCCGGTCATATAGTTCTCTATGCTCCTGGGGATTCGCTCCCTTGCCGTCGCGATGCATTTTGTTGAAATCCATAGAGTATATACCCACTTAACTTGAAGATGCAGGATTCAGAATCTGAAAATTGTCATTAATACGGCGTGACAGACTCCCGGCAAGTTCCGGTAATATTTCCGTAAAAAAGTGATGTATTGCCTGCCTGAACAAG
>NZ_RCWB01000043.1 GCF_018448885.1 Photorhabdus caribbeanensis | reverse complement strand
AATCTGATATCTTTCTGTCTCGGTCAGTTGTGTATAGGCCATAGCGCATTCTCCTGTGGCGGGAAAGATGCCTACTATAGCAACTGACCGCCTTTCTGAAAAATTGCGCTTATTAGTCGAATCCGCCAAACGTTATTATTACATTCTATACTTTATTACTATTTGCCAATATAGCGATGAGCATTTTGTATTAATTATGCATTAAGCTATTCATGTAAATCACGTTTTTCAAGCCATAAACAATTTTGGGGAATTATAGTGGAATGTTAGATAATTGAACCAAATAAAAATTTTCAAAAGCAATTAAATAAAAACCACTATAGAATCCTGTAGGTGCAGAAAATAAACGTTTCATTTTCTTAACAGCTTTGTAAAGAATAAGGTAATTTTCACCTACCAACTAAATTATTTCAATACCAATAATAACGCAAAATTCACACATTCAATCAGAAAATACTTAAAATTTATTTCATTTCACATTTTATTTTGTTATTCATTATAGGATTGGAGACTTACAGTATAGAGGATTTCTTCGTATGACTAGTCGTCGCATAGCTTACGCTTATTATGATCCTAACTGGGATAAACGTATTCATAGTATTGCTCAGCTTGTACGTAATGAAGTTGAGCCTCTTGATTATCAGTTAGTTATGAAGGGAAACTTGATTTGTCCTCAATGCTACGAACCTCTCATAAGGGTACCTTCAGATCCTGAATCTTCCGTTATGTCTGATGGGCGTGACGCTCTTTTCAGACATTTGCCAACTCCAGATGCACCTTTCTGTCTTTTAAGAAGTGGCGCTATTACTGGCAAACGGTACTCAAGTGAGGAAGAAGCCAAGAAAGCGATTGAAGATGAAGAATTGATCGTTATCGATGGATTTATTCAGGAGAGACCCGAAAACAATCCCCGAGAACCTTATGATAGTGACGAAGAACCGTTTGAGACACACTTCGAAAGCAAAGATGGACGAATAGTTGACGTTCCTGTATCAAGACATAATGGCCAGACTTTTAAACTCCCAAGCAAAATAACAAGTGTTCAATCTCTCTGTGCCAACTTCAGAAATAATTATTATAGAGAGATCTTTGTTGTTGATGAAACAGGACATTCTAATCGTTATCTTTTTTGTGATTCGTTGAAAGATGTTAACGATATACACAATGAAGTTGAAATCCCAAATTTCTATTTTGGTGAAATAACGGAGATAAATAAACACACTAATCATTCCACCGTTTGGTTAAAACTTAATACTCCTAAGCATTATGCAGATTTCAGAGTTAGAGTCTGGAATAAATTCGCTGAACCCAGAGGGATAGTTTCTGGAAGAGCAGAAAATCGTATCATTGTTTTTTATGCGCCTATTACTTCCGTTGGGACTGGATATTGGACAAAAGAGCTTAATTGGGGAGAGGTTGCACTTTTACCAGATAAGTATAAAGATTTCCTTTTAACGGATTACCGACATAGAACATGAATATAAACTTTTTAGATAACAAACATATATTTATGATTTTAGTGATGTCTAAATGGGCCGTCCGTAGCATAAGATAGGATAGATAATAATGAATAACGAAATTTTCCAAAGTTTTAACGTCATCAAGGATTTCATTGATAATAATAGTCTTATTTTGAAATTATTTATATAGTAAATTTATGCAACTGAGTAAGCTACTCATATAACAAAGAATTAGGCTATACAATTTATTTTAGTAATCAAAGTATATTAAAACATCTGGCAATACCTACTGATAACCGGAGTGTTTGATGAGTAAAAGTGAAGGCATTCCACATCCATTCCCTTTTTTAAAGGCTGGATATTTAATCAAAATTCACCCTGAGATTAATTATCGTCTTTTGGCCCTGTCACGCGCTGACATGACGATCAAACCTTATCACATCTATGTTGAGACCTCTACCGAACTGGAAGCCCACCGCATTCTGACGCTTCATTTCACCTTATCCTTTACTACCCACTTACTGAATCGGGAAGTGCATCATGTGTAATTCTATCGATCTTGTTGATGCGATGAATAAAATAGAATGCTTGGCCGCTGCTGCTCAGTTTCTGACGAGCAATAAAGAAGAACGTATGGTTCAAATAGAACTGCTCAGCATCATCGAAGATACCGCCCGTAAGGCACATGATTTCAAAGGAGTTAGCGATGCATAACTATTTCCAGATCAAAGGTTATGGTGTCAATAAACACGGACTGATAGTGAGCATCAGCTATCAGGTCATTTCCTCCACCAGAGAACACGCATTACAGAAGGCACAGCCGGATGGCTTTACCCATATTCGCCTCAATGTACAGGAGGTAACAACATGAACTATCGTCAAATGTCCCTTGAGGAAATGATTAGCCGGATACAGCAGGCTCAGACAGTGCTGTCTGGATGAAAACGCTGACCACTGACGACGGTAAGTGCCAGACATGGTTGATTCAGTGATAACCATTCTGGACGGCCTACCAGACGCAATCGTACTCCAGATGGAAAAGCAAACATGAACCATGCAATTACTCTGGTTTAGGTGGCAGAAAAAGCATGACAGGCAGAAATCATTTGCTGAATGTTGGAAAGTTACCCGCATCGGATGACTGATTTCTAAGCTTAAAGCTATTTACTCTTTCCTTAGTAAATTAACCGGCAATGTTGCTCATTGTCTGGTTGAAGAATTGGCCCAAAAAGGAGGCAAATAATGACCATCGATTTTACTGATATCGACCAGCAGTCAGCGCAGTTGAAGAAAGCACGCGCTGTTCTTTCTTTGGTTACGAATAATCTACCTAACACCGATGAGAACGAAGAATGCTCATGGGCTATTTCGGTAGCATACAACATCGTTTTTGATGTTATTGAGGCTCTGGATAAAACAGTTTCCATCCATCTACAAAGAACTTCAAGAGGGGGCAAATAACTATAAGAGCTAACATCACTAACAACACTCACCTCAATAGATTGGTCGACAAATTCGCAAAAAGGTCTCTCAGCAAAATGCTAGAGATTGGTTCTATGTGCGCGCGGATAACAGCGAGATACGAATCGATATTACAGGCGGTTTTCAAAGTATTAGGGCTCTTGTGGATAGTTACGTATTAATAGATCTGAGGCGCCATTGCGATGATTGGAAGCAACGCATATCCACATTACTGGATGAACGCTTAGAAAAGAACGAATTGAGTACAAGAGGTATCGAGATTTGGAACTGTATGTTGGCAGATATGGCGGTAACACTTAAACATCAGGGAGCCCCTAATTAATACGTAACTTCACCGCCCCAGAGTCCTTATCTCTGATTATGTCGATGAACACTCCTTATTTGAAGGTGAGGTCGAGATAGACGAAAGCTATTTCGGGGGTAAAGGTAAGGGAAAACACGGGCGAGGTTAAGCCAGATATGATTAATGTCGAATCCTGTAGGGCCGAATACTTGAAAAAAGACGTTTTCCCTCACATTGGCAAACGGACTATCACTGATATTAAATCCAAAGACATACTGAGTGTGTTGCGTAAAATGGAACAAAGCATTATGACAAATATATGGTACACCGTCCCCACCTTGTGCCGTTATCCAGTCAGGAAAAAGCATTACTGCTGGAATTACAGGAAATTATTGACGGATATTGTCTGGTCATAATGATTCCAGAAAACCGATGAGTAAAATCAACACCAACTACGCAATAAAACGTATTGGCTATAATGGCAGACTAACAGGCCACAGCCTTCGCCATACCATGAGCAATATCTAGATAATAGCAACAAGCCAGATATTTTGCCTTTTTTCGATTTAACAATCTCTTTTATATGATGGACACATATATGAGTTTATCCAAGGATAACCAAAACTCTAATAAAACGTGGGTAATGAACTACTCTGAATAAGAAAGAATCAAATGCAAGATGTAGTTCAATGATTATTTTTATACAAATTACTGCTGTTTTCCTTTCTCATCGATTTAAATAATGAGAAAGCTCCCATTCTTTATATTGCTGATTAATTTCTTTCACTGACATGAGTTTTATCTTGGGAATTGATAAGCTTTCGTAAATTTCAGTATGACGTTTTCTGCTTTTGGGTACGGCGAAAATAATGTGATGTATCATCTCCCATTTTATGCGCTCTTTAGCCCCAGAAAGACCACCATGTCGGTGACTTTGGAATAAAATCCTATTCATATATCAAGACAAACTTAACAAGGTAGGGATATCTAATAAAATTAATCCGGTAGCTCTAGAAAGACGCTGAGGAAGCGCTTTTTTATAGTTTCCATCTATAACCCATTTGTCTTCATTTATTACTTTATCGTGTAATGTAATAAATTCATCATAAGGGCGCGGTTGCCAATCTGAATCAGCCAAATGAAAAAGTTGGTCCAAATGCGTGGCTTTCAGATTGAGTTTTTCCAAAATTGCATTAGCCAGTGTGGATTTCCCGCTATTTGATGGTCCTATGATACATATTCTGCTACCAAGATCTGAGAGTTTCATTGCGGCTCCATTTATAAATATACCCTCTTGTCAGCTACATAAAAATGACCAGAGCTAGTAATTCGAAAGGGCGGAGATTTTATCAGCTACCTCTGTAGAACTACGGCCCTCTATTTCCGCCACACGATAAGTATCATTTCTATATGAGCAGGGATTTAATACGGTTTGGATTGATGTTGCAATGGTATGGAGTTATTCAAACGGGTTGGAAAAGGGCCGGAAAGATAATGTGAGGGATTTGGGGAATAGCGCATGATATAACTATCTAAACATCAAAATGTCTAGATAGTTGATATCTGCAACATAAATTGACTTTATTTATGTCTTAAATACCTGAGTCTGGTGCCATTCAATAAATCTATCTGCCGGATAATACTGACGATTACGCGGCAGATAAAGGCTTTCGCCATCTCTGGCCCAGAACAATTGCTCAACAACCGGACTACGATTGACTCCATCAGAGATCTTAATCTTCAGATTCTCGTCTATACCAATTGCACCTCTATCAAAAGCGGAATGATGAAGTGTGCAAAGTGCCAAACCATTCTCCACTAGGCAAGGGCCACCGAACTGTTTCCATTTGATGTGGGCAGCTTCCAGACCAACCAGCGAACCATCCAGACGTAAATCATAGCCACAAACGGCGCAGCGGTAGTGATAAGCGCGTAAAACCATACCACGAAAACGTGGATCACGGCTATTTAGCCCCTTGTTAATATCAAAACCTAGTCGCTCAGCCAGGCTTACCTGAACGCTTTCAGGGAAATGTTCATTAAGGATCTGTTGTGCCAGTTCATCAACAAGTGCAGGCTGACAGCGCAATAACTGAAAACTGGCAGAATCAAAACCTCCGGCAACCTGATACTCAATCAGCTCTCGTTTTGGCGGTTCCTTGCTTCCCGAACGTGGCGTGCAATGTTCTGCATTTTTCAGTTCCCAAAAGCCATCTCTCCGTAAGCGCCAGAAAGGCATTGAAGGATAGTGTTCTTTGCGATTGGGGCCAAAATCAGTGAGTAATTGTAATAGTGGTTGATGAATTTCATCACCGTAATTAAACAGTTGCTCATGCCCTTTTTTGTACTCAGACAACACATACAATAGCAGTAATGGCTTATGTGGTGCGCGTTGATCGCCTTTACGCCAGACGGTGAGTTTTGATATCGCTGTTTGCAGTGCTGTGAGTGAAGTCATAACTATTAGCTAAACTGGTGAATGAACTGCGATCATGCTCGCAAAAGTGAATGAGTTCAATACTTAGTTGAAGCTGAGTATTGAACAGCCAGTTCAGATAGGAAATGAAAGGACAAAAATAGGTAAATATACCCGTTTCTCAAAATTCAGCTAACTCACCAGTATCCAGATATTCTAATAATTCTGGGTTGCTAGAATATCTCGATGAAAATGACTTCCCATAGATTGATTAAAAGACAGAATTGTAATACTTATTTTCTTCGGAGACATCAAGAATTGAAAAAGATATTAAACTAAAAATCTTTATATTCAATTGTTAATTTATCTCCTTCTCCAATGAATTATTTAAAAGAATACAGTTCTATTTACTCACATCGTCATTACATTACAACCATTATAATAAGTTATGAAAAATCATAAATTGAAATTATTACCAATCAAAACAATAAAAATATTATTATATAAAAACAAATATCTCATTAGATTGGCATTATAAAGAAAAAATGGTGACTATATTAAACACCTAACGAAAAAATTACTTATTTTTTGCTCTAATTAAGATGATTTTTGTTTTCTCCAAAATACACATAATAATTATTTGCCCTGGTAGTTTTAATGTGTTACTTATTATTCACTTGTTAAGATTTATTTTTTCTCTAACACATCTTGAACTACTTATGTAGTTGAATAACAGAATGTTATTATTACTTTTCTCAAAATATCAAGAGGAGACTGTTATGGAATTACAAGAAATTGGAAAGATGAGTCTTAAAAACTCAGGCGGATTTATTGCTAGAATCCAATTTAGTTATATGGATGGCGATGGTGAAAAGCATTTAAGTAATAAAGGTAATGATATTAATCTTGGAGCAAAAAAAACTGCTGACCCAGGCGATCTTGGTGTTCCTGATGGCGCAATGATTTTTATGCATGTGTCTGTAGTATGGGGAAATGATAATGAAGCTCGTCAAACTTTTTTATACAAAAAAGGAAGTCAATTGACTGCGAGTTATGTTATCAGCGGCACGACATTAAGCAATGATCTCGGCTTGATCGATGTTTCGTAATACATATAGCCCCTCCATTTATGAGGGCCTCTTTTATAAATTAATTACATTTCACATCTTATCCCTTTAATTACAGCACACCTGATAAAACTAGAAATTTAACCCTGAGGAAGCATTGGAGTCACTCTTATTCCAGTAGACATTTTGGCTTATTTGTGAATAATTCCCAAGAATCTCGTTGCTTAACCAATATTTTTCCAGCCAGTAGAGCTATGTTGAATATTATGGAACTCGCAATGGCTAGTGCAAAGTTAGGTTATTTCTCCCCAACCCGCCTTTTCCTAAAAGGACATCTGTGATCATGACAAATCATAGTTTTCCAATTATTTCTAGTAAGCTATTTTAAAAACACGTATTAATGTTAAAATTTTTGTACCATTTCTACAGATGCGAAATCATATTCTTAGCAAACTATTACAAAGATATCTTCGCTGATAACCCGATTGACTTTATTAATCTGTATTCGCAAACGCGTAGCACTGTCTATTCAGAAGGAGAGCTTATGAAATCAAGAGCTGCTGTTGCATTCGGACCAGGCCGTCCCCTTGAAGTCGTTGAAATCGATGTAGCCCCGCCCCAAGCCGGTGAAGTGCTGGTCAAAATCAGTCATACCGGTGTATGTCATACGGATGCCTTCACCCTGTCAGGGGATGATCCAGAGGGCGTTTTTCCTGTCATACTCGGGCATGAAGGCGCCGGCGTAGTCGTTGAGGTTGGTGAAGGCGTCACCAGCGTTAAACCCGGTGATCACGTTATCCCTCTTTATACCGCAGAATGCGGAGAATGCCTGTTCTGCAAATCAGGAAAAACCAATCTGTGTGTGTCCGTGCGAGCAACTCAAGGAAAAGGCGTAATGCCGGACGGCACAACCCGTTTTTCCTACAAAGGGCAGCCTATTTATCATTATATGGGATGCTCCACATTCAGCGAATACACAGTCGTAGCCGAAGTATCACTGGCAAAAATCAACCCGGAAGCAAATCATGAAGAAGTGTGCCTACTGGGCTGTGGTGTCACTACCGGCATCGGTGCAGTGCATAATACCGCTAAAGTACAGCCCGGTGATTCCGTTGCCGTCTTTGGGCTCGGCGGCATTGGCCTTGCCGTAATTCAAGGCGCTCGTCAGGCAAAAGCTGGCAGGATCATTGCCATCGATACAAATCCAGCAAAATTTGAGCTGGCAAGACAGTTCGGTGCAACCGACTGCCTGAACCCAAATGATTACGACAAACCTATTCAGCAAGTCATTATTGAGATGACAGAATGGGGAGTAGATCATACTTTTGAGTGTATTGGTAATGTCAATGTGATGCGTGCCGCACTCGAAAGCGCACACCGTGGTTGGGGGCAATCAGTGGTTATTGGTGTGGCCGGTGCAGGGCAGGAAATATCAACCCGACCATTCCAACTAGTCACAGGTCGTTCATGGCGAGGCACCGCCTTTGGTGGTGTCAAAGGCCGCAGTCAGTTGCCTAAAATGGTGGAAGAGGCAATGAAAGGTGAAATTGAGTTAAAGCCTTTTGTGACTCACACCTTGCCACTCGAACGCATCAATGAAGCATTCGATCTAATGCATGAGGGAAAATCAATTCGTACAGTTATCCATTACTAAGCTGTTCTAAGGGAGTTAAAGACCATGCTGTAATAAGCGGTTTTTAACAAAACAGAAAACGATAGCCTCAGGTTCACCGTCAAATGAGTGAACCTGTAGATTTTACAGAGAGGAAAAAGAATGGAGAGGATTGAACGCCACGCTTGTTTTGGAGGATGGCAGGATGTTTATCAGCATGAATCGACCATGCTTGGCTGTACTATGAATTTTGCAGTCTACCTTCCTCCTCAGGCTGAACATCAGAAATTACCGGTGCTGTATTGGCTCTCGGGATTAACATGTAATGAGCAGAATTTCATCACTAAAGCAGGAGCTCAACGCTACGCTGCCGAACAGGGTATTATCCTTGTCGCCCCAGATACTAGCCCTCGCGGTGAGAAAGTTGCAGATGATGACGCCTATGATTTAGGTCAGGGAGCCGGTTTTTACCTCAACGCAACACAAGAACCTTGGGCTCCGCACTATCGCATGTATGATTATGTGGTGTCAGAGCTGCCAGTACTGATCGAAGCACACTTGCCGGTGACAACCGCTCGGGCCATTAGTGGCCATTCGATGGGAGGCCACGGCGCACTGATAATCGCGCTACGCAATCCAGATCGTTACCACAGCGTATCGGCCTTTTCACCGATTGTCGCTCCTTCTCAGGTTCCTTGGGGAGAAAAAGCTTTTCGTGCTTATCTGGGAGAAGATCGTGACACATGGAAAACCTATGATGCAGTCGAGCTGCTGGCTAATAACGCCGAGCCATTGCATATGTTAATTGATATCGGTACCGATGACCCATTTCTTGAAGAGCAATTGCGCCCCGAGCTGTTGAAAGATGTATGCGAAAGCACTGAGCATCCCTACACACTGAACCTGCGCACCGGTTATGATCATAGCTACTATTTCGTCGCCAGTTTTATCGGTGAGCATATCGCATATCATGCCAACGTATTGAAGGGGATTTGTACTGATAATCAATAAATTACATACGAATCCATTAATATTTTTACGATAAAGGATGACCAAACCAATACACTGGTGTGTCATTTAGTCGATTCGATACAAACTCAGACAAAAAGCCCTAGGTTAACAAGGTAGTAAAGACATTTTTTACCCTATTTACCTTGGGTCAATCCTGTAGAGTAGGCCGCTGGTTTGAAGTGCGTTCTCCAGCGGCATCCTACCAAATCTTTATGAAGAGTTACTTGAATAGCTTAATAAAGGGAAGAAGATATTAGGAACAAACTTTTTATCGGTGACAAAATGGAAAATAAGATTCGTTATGAATAAACTGAATAATCTCCCACATCAGGCATTAGGATACTAAACACCTAATGAATTATTTTTAAATTAAAAAATTATCTTATAATTTTAGATAAAGTCATTTTCGCTTATTATGCAAATGTACAGACTTTAATTAAATGTTAAGAAATAAATGATTGTTATAAACCAATTAGATAATCGACTGAGAAAAAATCAGGATGTAAAACATCTAATAAGTTATTAAAGAAATACGAAATTATTTACTCACAGTGTGATTATTTCTCAATTACTATGATAAACCGCCAAACATTATAAATTGAAATCATTACCAATTAAAACAATAAAGTCTTTATTATATAAAATAAATACCTCATTGTATTATAAAGAAAAGATAGGGACTAGATTAAATATCTAACGAAAGGAAATTATTTATTATTGGTACTTATCAAGATAATTTTTGTTTTTTCATAGAAAATATATGATAATTATTTGTCCTAGTGGTTTTAATGTGTTATTTATTTCACTCACTAAGATTTACTTTTATTTAACACATCTTAAACGGCTTATGTAGTTGAATAGCTAAATGTTATTAATTTTTTCTCAAAAGGAGACTGTAATGACATTACAAGAAATCGGCAAGATGAGTCTTAAAAATTCAGGTGGATTTGTTGCCAGAATCCAATTTAGTTATATGGATGGCGACGGTGAAAAGCATTTAAGTAAACAAGGTAATAATATTACTCTTGGATTAACAGATACTATTGACCCAGGCGATCTTGGCGTTCCTGATGGCTCAATAGTCTTTATGCATGTATTTGTAGTATGGGGAAATGATAATGAAGCCCGCAAAGCTTTTTTATACAAAAAAGGAAGCCAAATACTTGCCAGCTACGATATCAGCGGTACGACATTAAGCAATGATCTTGGTTTGATCGATATTTCGTAATACATATATACCCAATGGATTTCAAGATGCATCGCGACGGCAAGGGAGCGAATCCCCGGGAGCATAGATAACTATGTGACCGGGGTGAGCGAGTGCAGCCAACAAAGAAGCAACTTGAAAGATGACGGGTATAAACCTTCCATTTTTAAACTGCCCCCTATGTACGGATTGATGTCCAACATTTGGGGGACAGTTCATACTTACACTCGCTCACATTCCAAGCCTGAGTACACATTTATCTAGCGTTGCTCCTAATATTTCAGTCACCCTTCTACATGTACGCCATCACACCAAAGGTGTGTTACTGTTTATAGTTATAGAAAAATTCTTCTTCGTGATTTCAGTTACAAAAATCCCTTTGGGAAAAAATAGTTCTGTTCATCTTCAATACAGTACTGTTATTTTAGTATAGTTATATCTTCTTATAGAGCTCCGGTATTAAATCATTACCTATTATTTGGTTGGAAATATAGAGGTGAAGACTTGAGCGACTTTGTATTCTCGAAAAACCATATTAACCCCTTTCAATCTCAGTTGGAGGAACTTGATTCAAAATTAGTTCCTATTGAGGGAGAGGTTCCTTCAGAGTTAAAAGGTACTTTCTTTAGAATTGGTCCCGGTCGCCTGCATAGAGGAGACGAATATTATAATCATCCATTTGATGGAGATGGGATGATATTTAAAGTAACGTTCAGTGATAATGGGATATTCTATAGAAACAGACATGTGTTAACAAAGGAATACTTAAAAGAGGAAGAAGCTCAAAGGTTACTGTATCGCTCCGTTGGAACCGTCCCCAGAAAACTAAAACTCAGGATGAGATTTTTTATTATTAAAAATCCGGCAAATACAAATATTGTGTATCACTCTCATAAACTTCTGGCGTTATGGGAAGGAGGGATGCCACATTTAATTAATCCGGTAACTCTTGAGACAATTTCAAAATATGACTTTTCTGGAAAGCTAAGAACACGATTTTCTTTCCTTCCCAAACTTAATCTTCGTGAAGTACCATTTACAGCACATCCTAAAAAAATACCAAATGATGATAATTTATATGGATTTGGTGTGACATATGGTATTGGATCTAAGTTGACGCTATACAAAATAGACAGTGCCGGCGATATGACGGTTATACGCAACATTCCGCTTAGAAAAAGGTATTTAATTCATGATTTCATAGTGACAAAAAATTACTTTTTATTTTTTTTAGGTGGGCCGAATATAAATCTTAAGTTGAGGAATGTAATTGGCAATGAAAGCATCCTTGCATCCATGAATTCACGTGAAAGTGAAGATGGCAGGGTTCTTTTAGTTTCAAGAGCATGCCATGATGTGAAATTCTATGATGCAGTGCCTGGATTTATTTTTCATTTCGCAAATGGCTATGAAGATGCCGATGGGAATGTGATTTTCGACGCCTCATTTTGGAGATCATTCCCAGTATTTACACAGAATATATTTAAAAATAATAGTTCAGAACTTTGTCGTTTTACTTTATGCACTGCATCCGGGAATGTTGATAAAGAAATTTTATTCAGGGGGAATACTGATTTCCCAGCCATAAACCCTACAGTCTGTGGTAGACAGCACAGATATGCCTGGTTCGTTTGTTGGGGGGATTCTGAAAGTGAAGGGAGATCAATAATTAAATTTGATTGTTTTAATAAGAGTGTATTAAGCCACAGTTTTGATAATGATTTGCCGGAAGAACCTGTTTTTGTAGCCAAACCGGGTGCTGTTAAAGAAGATGATGGTTGGCTTATTTTTAAGGTTTATGTCGAAAAATTGCACTGCACAGATGTCGTAGTTTTAAATGCTGATGATCTCTCAATGGTGTGCAGATTACGTTTGCCGCACCATATTCCAATGGGAATGCATCACTGCTGGATAAATGAAGTTATGCTATAAGCCTGAAGCCTATTGTAATATAAGCTTATCATTGTTTTTCAAATGGCTTAGTGAAATTATTTACGTGGTTTGGGAAATATTTATGAACGTCAGTACTGCACGAGCTATGAATTACGAAGAGACATTACTGGAGCTACAAAGTGCACTACAACAGCATCTAGAACGGGTACTGCCTTCAGGAGCGCCAGATGATAAAGTCTGCGCAGCCATGCGAGAAAGTACACTGGTGTCTGGAAAACGTATCCGCCCCCTCTTATTGCTGCTCATAGTCCTGGATCTTGGAGAAAACCCCTGGAAGACTGACTTTCTACAGTTAGCATCTGCAATTGAAATAGTGCATGCAGCCTCATTAATTTTAGACGATCTTCCCTGCATGGATAATGCTGAGTATCGGCGCGGGCGCCCGGCTATTCACCGGCAGTATGGTGAAAGTGTAGCGATCCTAGCGGCTGTAGCCTTGCTGAGCCGAGCTTTTGGCCTCATTGTAGAAACAAACCTTTCTGAATACGATAAATCCGCTGCTGTCGCCATACTTTCCCATGCAGTTGGTTTAAACGGTCTTGTCCAAGGGCAGTTTCGCGATCTGAACAATACATTATGTGCTGGTAATTATCATGCCATTGCTACCACCAACAATTTAAAAACGGGTTTGCTTTTCGACACAACATTTCAATTAGCGGCAATTGCTGTGAATGCACCTGATATAACTCGCCAGGCATTACGTCATATATCACAACATCTGGGGCAGGCGTTTCAATTACTGGATGACTTGAGTGATGACCTGAATAATACAGGGAAAGATATGTATCAGGATAAGGAAAAGTTAACAATGGTTACGCTACTCGGAAAATCTAAAGTGTATAAACACTTACGCAGGCACATCAGATACATTGATAAATATTTGGCGGTGGTGTATCGCAGAAATTTAGCTTCACGATATTTTATACGACACTGGTTTGATAAAAATATTGCGATGTTTAATTAATTTCAACCTTGGCCCGAAAAAAATGAAAAAGATCGATCACACTCAGCGTAAGAATGAGCATCTGGATATTATATTCCGTCCTCCTCAAACTAAGTCCCAAGTAAGTACGGGGTTTGCTGAGTGGCGATTTCAGCATTGTGCTCTGCCAGAATTGGATCTAGACAGTATAGATCTTAAGTGTTCCCTCTTTGGAAAAATTTTGCAGGCACCACTGCTCATAAGCTCTATGACCGGAGGGGTTCATCGTGCTCATGCGATTAATCATCATCTTGCAGAGGCAGCTCAAATATTAGGAATTTCAATGGGGGTCGGGTCGCAACGTGTTGCTCTTGAAAATGAAGCAAACGATGGGCTTAGTCGCTCACTACGTCAGATAGCTCCTGATATTCTCCTTTTCGCTAATCTCGGGGCAGCCCAAATTCGTGGCGAGCGCGGATTTAATTATGCTCTGCGAGCAGTACAGATGATTGAAGCCGATGCTCTAATTATCCATCTGAATCCGCTACAGGAGGCGCTGCAACAGGAAGGAGACCGTAACTGGCGCCATATTCTATATGCTATTGAACAACTCGTAACAAAACTTGGGGTTCCTATAATTGTTAAAGAAGTAGGTTCAGGTTTATCGCTTCCTGTTGCACGCCAATTGGCAGAAGCTGGAGTCAGTATGCTGGATGTAGCCGGGGCTGGGGGAACCAGTTGGGCAGCGATTGAAGCAGAACGAGCATCCACACCATATCATCGCGCATTAGCTATGGCATTTGCTGACTGGGGAATTCCGACCGCGACAGCACTGCGTGAAATACGCGAGGCACTCCCAAATATGCCTCTGATCGCCTCTGGCGGTATCAGAAATGGTGTTGATGCTGCCAAAGCTTATTGCATGGGGGCACAATTGGTCGGCCAAGCCGCTGCCGTCATACATAGTGCAGCTCTCTCCACTGATGCAGTTATAGAACATTTCCAATTAATTATTGAGCAGATAAAAGTCGCCTGCTTTTGCACAGGAAGCGCCGATATTGCTGCGCTGCGTACAGCTGTTTTGCTACCAGCATGAGTCTTTCAGCTATGACTGAATATCTTTAATCTCTTTCAACAAACACGAATTTCCGTGATGTATGTGACTCTTGATGAGGTTAATAACTTTGTGATTGTCGGAGGATCAACAAAATGATGTACGACTGGGATCTGATTTTGGTGGGAGGAGGATTGGCCAACGGGCTGATCGCAATGCGTTTCCAGCAGTGTAAACCCCATTTGCGAGTGTTGCTTATTGAAAGCACAGAAACAATAGGAGGCAATCACACGTGGTCATTTCATCAACATGATCTTACTGAGGCCGAACATAGGTGGATAGCACCGCTGATCACCTATCGCTGGTCAGGTTACGACGTCATTTTTCCAGCATTTCAACGCACATTGCCACATTCATATTTCAGTATCACATCCCAACACTTTGCAAACATACTCCATGCGTATTTGGGCGAGCGTATACAGACTCGTGTATTGGTACAGGAGCTAACTCCACAGAAAGTCTACTTACAGGACGGCACATCTCTAAGTGCCGGCGCAGTCATTGACGGGAGAGGCTGGCGACCAGGACCATTTATGGGGAGTGGCGCCCAGGCATTTTTTGGTCAGGAATGGGAGCTGGAAGAGTCGCACTCTTTAACCCACCCGATTTTAATGGATACCAGTGTGGGGCAGGACACTGGTTATCGATTTATCTATGTCCTGCCGTTCTCCTCAACTCGTCTGCTGATAGAGGATACTCATTACGTTGATCGGAGGCCACCTGATAAAGCCTTGTCGCAAGCAACTATTGCAGAGTACGCGAAGAAGCATGGCTGGAAACTGGGTAAACTCATTCGAGAAGAGAGCGGTTGTCTTCCAATTACACTTACGGGAGATTTTACCTCTTTCTGGGCACAACTAGCAGGACAGCCCACCTGTGGGTTGCGTGCAGCTCTGTTTCACCCCACAACAGGCTACTCTCTGCCACACGCCATTCGGTTGGCAGATCGTATTGTTGCTCTGCCGGAGCTTACCGATACCTCCTTATTCATTACCCTCAGGGATTACGCACGACAGCAGTGGCAACATCAGCGCTTTTTCCGTCTTCTAAATCGCATGCTCTTCCTCGCTGGGGATCCACAACAACGTTGGAAAGTGATGCAACGTTTTTATCAACTTTCCCCAGATCTGATTGCGCGTTTCTATGCGGAGCAACTTAACTCCGTCGATAAAGCCCGGATTCTCATAGGTAAACCACCAGTGCCGATAAAGGGTGCTCTAAAGGCAATGTTTAAACAACACAAGCAGCTTCAGGGTTTTTATTATGATTAAAGCGCTGGTAATTGGTGCGGGTTTTGGTGGGCTGGCACTGGCAATAAGGCTCCAGTCTGCGGGGATTCCGACACGTATTTTGGAGCAACGGGATAAACCAGGTGGACGCGCTTATGTTTATAAGGAACAAGGGTTCACCTTTGATGCCGGCCCCACCGTAATCACCGCTCCCAATGTCATTGAAGAATTGTTTACACAGGCTGGTAAACGTATGGCTGATTACGTCGATTTACTTCCCGTGCGCCCTTTTTATCGGCTCTGTTGGGAGTCGGGTAAGATGTTTGATTACGATAATGATCAGCAACATCTGGAAGCACAAATCCATACGTTTAATCCAAAAGATGTTAACGGGTATCGACGCTTTCTGGACTATTCCCGGGAAGCCTTTAATGAAGGCTATCTGAAACTTGGAACGGCGCCCTTCCTCTCTTTTCGCGACATGTTGAGTTCGGCTCCACAGTTGCTACGTCTACACGCATGGCGTAGTGTTTATAGTCAGGTGGCGCGCTTTATCAAGGATGAGAACCTGCGCCAGGCATTTTCATTTCACTCGCTACTGGTAGGAGGCAACCCCTTTGCTGTATCTTCTATCTATACTTTGATCCACGCGCTGGAACGAGAATGGGGAGTCTGGTTTCCGCGTGGAGGAACCAGCGCCCTGGTTGAGGCAATGGTGAAATTGTTTACTGACATTGGTGGAGAAATTGAGCTTAACGCAAAGGTAAAACGCTTCACCACCCATGACAATCGGGTCACAGGTGTCCAATTAACTGATGGACGAAATATGACATGTGACGTTGTGGCCTCAAATGCCGATGTTATTCATACCTATAAGCACCTGTTGGGTCAGCATCCGGTCGGAATAGCCCGCGCCCGAACACTGGTGCGTAAACGAATGAGCAACTCACTGTTCGTGCTTTATTTCGGTCTGAATCATCACCATACGCAATTAGCCCATCATACAGTTTGCTTTGGTCCACGCTATAAGGAACTCATCGAAGATATTTTTTATCATGGCCGACTGACGGAGGATTTTTCACTCTATCTCCATTCCCCCTCTGTTACTGACCCATCCCTTGCTCCCCGAGGATGCGCAAGTTACTACGTTCTGGCCCCTGTACCACACCTGGGGACAGCTAATTTAAACTGGGATATAGAAGGGCCACGCTTACGTGACCGTATTTTCGCGTATCTGGAAAAGTACTATATGCCCGGCCTGCTCCAGCAGTTAGTCGTTCATCGTATTTTTACCCCATTTGATTTTCGTGACCAACTCAATGCCCATCTAGGTTCGGCCTTCTCCTTTGAACCGTTACTGACACAAAGCGCTTGGTTCCGACCACACAATCGGGACAGCCGCATTGATAATCTGTACCTCGTCGGCGCAGGCACGCATCCTGGGGCAGGTATTCCCGGCGTGATTGGATCAGCAAAAGCCACAGCCACATTGATGTTAGAGGATATCGCTAGATGAATCCCGCGCTACTTAAACACGTTACTCAGATAATGGAGCAAGGTTCAAGAAGTTTTGCCAGTGTCACCCGACTTTTCGATACAACAACACGACACAGCACAATGATGCTGTACGCCTGGTGCCGTTATTGTGATGATATAATAGACGGGCAAGAGCTGGGGAAACAAATAAGCAGTGTTGATAAGCATAGCGCCCGCGAGAAACTTCAAATGCTGCAATACCTGACGAGGCAGGCTTATGACGGTTTGCCGATGACCGAACCTGCTTTTGCAGCCTTTCAGATAGTAGCACTGAGTCATGACATCCCTCAGCAACAAGCTTTCGAACATCTGGAAGGGTTCGCAATGGATGTACTCTGTGAGCCTTACAGGACATTGGATGATACTCTGAGATATTGCTACCATGTCGCGGGAGTGGTTGGGCTGATGATGGCAAGGGTTATGGGGGTTCGCGAGGCGAGTGTGCTGGATCGGGCCTGCGATCTAGGAATTGCTTTTCAGTTAACTAACATTGCTCGGGATATTATTGAGGATGCGAAGGCCGGGCGTTGCTATCTTCCGCTTGAATGGCTTTCCCAGGAAGGGCTACTGCCAGACACGCTTATTTATACCGAAAACCGTCCTGCACTAGCTCGGGTGGCATCCCGGTTGATTGTAGAAGCGGAGTCTTATTATACCTCCGCTCTGACAGGGCTTGTTGGTTTACCTTTGCGTTCAGCCTGGGTCATAGCTTCTGCTCATGGTATCTATCGTGAAATCGGCATTAAAGTGCAACAAGCAGGAGTACGGGCCTGGGAATGCAGACAAAGAACTAACCGTGGAGAGAAGATTACCTTATTAATGGCCGGCGCAATGCAGGCGCTTATGTCTCGGGTGGCGATAACAACGCCTCGCGATCCCAAATTGTGGCAGCGACCTCATTAAAAATTAATTCCACTTTGTGGTGTAGAACCCTGAATTTCATCACCTGAGCAGAAATGTTAACTATGAATGTCAACAATAGGTTAAAAATGGGCCTTCCACACTTTGAGTGTAAGTGCCCAGCCAGCACCGTCTCCAGTGTCTGAACTCTTGTCTAACTTAGCAAAAACCGCCGTAAACCCCCGTCCAGTGCGGATGGGGATATAAGGCGAAAAGCTCAAGGGGCTCTGGGCTGGCTACTCCGGCGTGTTCTGACTGGCAGCGTACGCTTTATACAAAGCAGGGGCACAACAGCATTATAGACGGCGGGACTCGTCGTTTCTGCCCACGGAGGTCAGCGTAAATCCGTTATATCGACGATAGCGGCCTGAGAAGTGGGAAGCCTTGCCGTTTACGGCGGGAAGCAGTCACACATCAACCTGTTGCAAAAGCATTTGTTTATGTAAAACAAGAGTGGCTGGCGCAAAGTAAATTATTTCCCCGCAACCAGCCTTTTCCTGACCTGATGCACTCCCCTCTCTCTTTTGAGGTTCAAACCCATTACTGGGTAAGGATTAGTCAGGCTTGCAATAGACACTCCAACAGCCTATGATTACCACAAAGCAACATGATAACCATTTGTTTTACAAAGAAAAATATCGAAATCAGAACGGAATATCATCATCAAAATCCATTGGTGGCTCATTGCTTTGTGGAGCAGAGGATTGAGCTGGACGCGAAGGAGCGCCGCCGCCGCTGAACTGCTGAGATTGTTGCTGTGGTTGTGGCTGCTGTGGCTGTCCCCAACCACCGCCTTGTGATTGTTGACTATCCTGGAAACTACCACCACCAGCACGACCACCCAACATTTGCATGGTCCCCCCCATGTTTACCACTACTTCCGTGGTGTAACGCTCTTGACCGTTCTGATCCTGCCATTTGCGGGTTTGCAGAGAACCTTCAATATAAACCTGTGAACCTTTACGCAGGTATTCACCCGCGACTTCCGCCAGTTTGCCAAATAAAACAACCCGGTGCCATTCAGTCTTCTCTTTCATCTCGCCGGTCTGTTTATCGCGCCAGCTTTCAGAAGTCGCCAGAGTAATGTTAGTCACTGCACCGCCGTTTGGCATATAGCGGACTTCCGGGTCTTGCCCCAGGTTCCCGATTAAAATAACTTTGTTTATGCCTCTGCTGGCCATGAAAATACTCCTGATGAAATGAATTTCTACAATTATTAAGCAACACAGTTTAACATGCGACACTAAAAATGAAACGCAGCCGCTTTAGAACGAACTTTGCGAAGCTCACCGTAATTTAATTCCGTACTTATTACATTATTTCACTTAAATACTGTATATCTAATCAGTCAACTCTGTGTAATAATAACTCACTTATTATTATTTATGCACGTATGAATAACCCGGGAAATGGTTCATGGACAACATCGAAGTTCGGGGCGCACGTACCCACAATCTCAAAAATATCAATCTGATAATCCCCCGAGACAAGCTGATCGTTATCACCGGTTTGTCCGGCTCTGGTAAGTCTTCTCTGGCATTTGATACGCTTTATGCCGAGGGGCAACGTCGTTATGTGGAATCGCTTTCAGCTTATGCGCGCCAGTTTCTGTCACTGATGGAGAAACCTGATGTTGACCATATTGAAGGGTTATCCCCGGCTATTTCTATTGAGCAGAAATCCACTTCCCATAACCCACGTTCAACCGTGGGGACGATTACCGAAATTCATGATTATCTGCGTTTGCTGTTTGCCCGTGTAGGTGAACCACGTTGCCCAGATCACGATATTCCATTGACGGCACAGACTGTTAGTCAGATGGTGGATAATGTGCTAACACTGCCAGAAGGTCATCGTCTGATGTTGCTGGCGCCGATCGTGAAAGAGCGGAAAGGCGAGCATACTAAGTTGTTGGATAATCTGGCAGCACAAGGTTATATCCGCGCCCGTATTGACGGTGAAGTCTGTGATCTATCCGATCCGCCGAAATTAGAATTACAGAAAAAACATACCATTGAAGTGGTCATTGATCGCTTTAAAGTTCGTGCCGATCTGGCACAACGCCTGGCTGAATCTTTTGAAACAGCGCTGGAACTTTCAGGCGGCACCGCTATTGTCGCCAATATAGATGATAATACAGCCGAAGAACTGATTTTCTCCGCTAACTTTGCATGTCCTGCATGTGGCTATAGCATGAGTGAGCTGGAACCTCGCCTGTTCTCTTTTAATAATCCAGCCGGGGCTTGCCCGACTTGTGATGGTTTAGGTATTCAGCAATTTTTTGATCCCGATAGAGTCATTCAGAATGGTGATATCTCCCTGGCCGGTGGTGCAATTCGTGGTTGGGATCGCCGTAATTTCTACTATTTCCAAATGCTACGTTCATTGGCAGAACATTATAAATTCGATATCGAAGCGCCCTTCAATTCCCTCAGCGCCAATATTCAGAAAATAGTATTGTACGGCTCCGGTAAACAATCCATCGAATTTAAATACACCAATGACCGTGGCGATACCACCGTGCGTAACCATCCGTTCGAAGGCGTACTGCATAATATGGAGCGCCGTTATAAAGAGACGGAATCCACCGCCGTTCGGGAGGAACTGGCGAAATATATTAGTAATCGTTCATGTATTTCCTGCCACGGAACTCGCTTACGTAAAGAAGCCCGTTACGTATTTATTGAGAATACCACTCTGCCGGAAATTTCAGATTTTAGTATCGGCCATGCGATGGATTTTTTCCAAAACATTAAACTCAGTGGTCAACGTGCGCAAATTGCTGAAAAAGTGCTGAAAGAGATCCGCGACCGTCTGAAATTCCTGGTTAATGTTGGTCTGAATTATCTGACTCTCTCCCGTTCTGCCGAAACCCTGTCCGGGGGCGAAGCTCAACGTATCCGCCTTGCCAGCCAGATTGGCGCTGGTTTAGTGGGAGTGATGTATGTACTTGATGAACCTTCTATCGGGTTGCATCAGCGGGATAATGAACGCCTGCTGGAAACGCTAATCCACTTGCGCAATCTGGGAAATACCGTGATTGTGGTTGAGCATGATGAAGATGCCATCCGGGCTGCCGACCATATCATTGATATCGGCCCCGGCGCAGGCGTACATGGTGGTGAAATCGTGGCGGAAGGCTCAGTTAAAGACATTATGGTGAGCAAAGATTCACTAACAGGTCAATTCCTGAGTGGAGAGCGTGAAATTGCCATCCCAGAGAAGCGTATTCCGGCAGATCCGAAAAAGGTGCTGAAACTGATCGGAGCGAAAGGTAATAACCTGAAAAATGTGACGTTCAATCTGCCAGTTGGGTTATTTACTTGTATTACCGGGGTTTCTGGTTCCGGTAAATCAACGCTAATCAATGATACGCTGTTCCCGATTGCCCAACGCCAGTTAAATGGCGCGACCAATATCACCCCTGCACCTTATATCGATATTCAAGGGCTAGAGCATTTCGATAAAGTGATTGATATTGACCAGAGTCCGATTGGCCGCACCCCTCGCTCTAACCCAGCAACTTATACCGGCGTATTTACACCAGTCCGTGAATTATTCGCCGGCGTACCTGAATCACGCGCCCGTGGTTATACACCTGGACGATTCAGTTTTAACGTTAAAGGTGGACGCTGTGAAGCTTGCCAAGGTGATGGCGTTATTAAGGTAGAAATGCACTTCTTGCCTGATATTTATGTACCTTGTGATCAGTGCAAAGGTAAGCGTTATAACCGTGAAACACTGGAAGTCAAATATAAGGGCAAGAATATCAATGAAGTATTGGATATGACGATCGAAGAAGCTCGTGAATTCTTTGATGCAGTTCCTGCTCTGGCCCGTAAGCTACAAACCCTCATGGATGTTGGTCTTTCTTACATCCGTCTGGGTCAATCAGCAACAACGTTATCAGGCGGTGAAGCGCAGCGGGTAAAACTGGCGCGTGAACTATCCAAACGCGGAACTGGGCAGACGTTATATATTCTTGATGAGCCAACAACAGGTTTGCATTTCGCGGATATTCAGCAGCTATTAGCGGTTCTGCATCAGTTACGCGATCAAGGGAATACCATTGTGGTTATTGAACATAACCTTGATGTGATTAAAACCGCTGACTGGATCGTAGATCTTGGCCCAGAAGGAGGTAGCGGCGGCGGTGAGATTCTGATTTCTGGTACCCCAGAAGAGGTTGCCAAATGTGAGAAATCACATACTGCACGTTTCCTGAAACCTATATTGAAGAAAGAAGCATAATCTGCAAACAGGGGCGATTTAAGCCCCTTTTTCCTGTGTTCAGTTTCCTGTTCTCTGTTTTCTGTAACGACTGTTTTCCCAGTAACAACAGGCAATTTTCGCTGCCAGTTCAGCGTTATTAAGTACCAACTGAATATTGGCAGACAAGCTATCACCCCCAGTTAACTCAGCCACTCTGGATAACAAAAACGGCGTACACGCCTTGCCATTTACTCTCTGTTCTATGGATTCGCGTACTGCCTGTTCGATAGCAGCATTGATCTCCGCTTCCGGCATGGCGTATGGTTCAGGGATTGGATTGGCAACTACTAAACCGCCCTGTAATCCAGTCTCCCATTTTACTGCCATCGTCTGAGCTATCTGTTCTGGGGAATCCAGACGAATATTGACGGGAAATGGGCTGGTACGACAGAAAAACGCTGGTAAAGAGTGAGTCTGATAGCCAATCAGCGGCACACCATGAGTTTCAAGATATTCTGTTGTCAGGCCAAGATCCAAAATGGATTTAGCACCAGCACAGACTACCGCAACACTGGTTTTCGCTAATTCCTGTAAATCCGCCGAAATATCAAAAGTCTGTTCCGCTCCCCGGTGCACACCACCAATACCGCCGGTAGCGAAGATTCTAATCCCGGCCATTGCCGCAATAATCATGGTAGAAGCTACCGTCGTCGCGCCATTTTTTCCGGCCGCGATAACAAAAGGTAAATCACGACGACTGACTTTAGTTATCTTGTCACCATCTCTAGCCAAAAACGCTATTTCTTCATGCGACAAACCTACTTTCATCATCCCATTGATAACAGCAATTGTTGCAGGAACAGCGCCATTTTCCCTGATTTTCTGTTCAACTTGTAGCGCAGTCTTGACATTTTGCGGGTAAGGCATTCCATGAGCAATAATAGTAGATTCCAACGCCACAACTGGTCGGTTATTCTCTAAAGCCTCTGTAACTTCCGGGGAAATATCCAAATATTTATTGCTAATAGCATGATTTTTCATGATTATACTTCCAACAGTTTTTGGACACTGCCATTTGACAGATTTGGATTATTGGTAAATTCGCAGGAGAGCGTGAGCGCGGAACACCCTTGAGCAAAGCGAACACTTTCTGCCAGCGTCATATTTTCTAGCCAGCAGTTCACCAGTCCAGCCATCATGGCATCTCCAGCACCTGTTACATTGACAATCTTGATACTGATGGGAAGTGACCAACCTGCCACACCATCGCTTTCACTAAAGTAGACACCTTCTGCCCCCATGCTGAGTACTAACCGCCGCACACCTTGATCGTGAAACCACCGCGCCACTGCCGGAACATCGGCAGGTTGGGTGATTTTCATTCCACTCAGTGCTTCCGCCTCCAGGCAATTAGGTTTTAAAGTGTGGATATAGGAAAGCCAGTTTTTAATCTTAGGTGCTTTAAATGCGGATACCGTATCCACAAATACCGGTACCGTTCGGGCATTAGTCAACAGCCAAACCAAAGCCTCTTCAGATAAATTGCAATCAATAACCAATACGCCAGCGTGTTGAATAAGATCACAATGATTCGCTAACAACGATGGCGTCAATTTTTCCAAAATATGCATATCATTGATGGCAACCAACATCTCCCCACCGTCATCTAATAAGGAGACATATGTCGAGGTATTTTCACCATAAAGCTTATAGCAGTAGTTGACATTAACACCTGCGCATCTGGCCTGATCCAGTAAAGTGCTACCATAGAAATCATCGCCAACAACAGAAATAAGATGACATTCTTTACCTAATAACGCGATATTTTGGGCAATATTTCTGCCTACACCACCAGGGGTACATTTTATTTTTCCTGGGTTAGAATCTTGATAAATGAGTTTATCCGACGCATAACCGTAAACATCCATATTAATAGAACCAACCGTTACCACATAATTATGATCAGATAAAATATAACCTTTACCTTTTATATATCCCTTATTCGTTAAATTCATGATATGACCAGCAACACCGGAGCGACTTATACCTAAAATATCGGCAATTTCCTGCTGTGGGATCAACGGATCTCGTCTCAGAAGTTGCAATATTTGTTTTTCCCGATTCGTCATTTTTGGACACTTGTTTGTTCTTAAACACACGTTTGTTTTATGTGTTAAAGGAAAAATAGTAAAGCGGGATTTTTTATTTTACAACGAAATTGGGAGAATGATCGTAAGAGTTTATGACTGGATTATCAGCCCTATTTTATGTGATAACCATCAAGTTAAATCCTGTTGAAAAATCTTTTTTTTCTGCATATTAATAATCAACCGGTGTTCTATATTAGAAATAAATTTAATAAAACAAAGCACTAAGTAAATCCTTGTCGAAAGCTAACAAATGTTTGGATATACCTTGAAATGGTGAAAAATAATTTTCACCATCTGAAACATGTTTCATGAAAAATTGATCTGTTTCACAATAAATAGCGAGAGCTAGATCATACTCATATGGTAGTATTTTTGGAAAACTGATCAATTCACCAAATCTTGATTAACATGACTCCCATAGAAATTTATATATGTATATTGACACAATGAATTATTTTCTACCTACGTGAATTCTTCATTCATAGTAGTTAATCAATGGATTTATATAATGACCTTAAATATTATTTTCCTTATAAATATCAGGACGAACAATTTGCCAAACAAAGTTATCTGATCTTACCGGCGAATAACCTGTCTTTTCATATAACCAAGGAGCAGTGGTAGTAACCAACATAATTCTTCTAAGCTTTATTATTTGAGGATGCTCCAGACAACATTCCATCATCCAGCGTGCTAATCCTAATCCCTGATAATTATCCAAGATAAAAACATCACATAAATAACCAAAGGTCGCGAAATCAGTCACAATACGCGAAAATCCTATCTGCCGGGAATTTTTGTACAAACCAAAATTTAAGCTATTTTCAATTGATAAATTCACAGTTTCTTTATCAATTCCTTCTGCCCAACTCGTTTTTGCCAGAAATTGGTGAATCAAGTTAATATCTAATTCATATTTATCCGTAGAAATAATATAACCATTCTTTTCCCAACGATGTAACTTTTCCATTTAGCTTCCTTATTGAATAAGACGTGTTATTAGCTATCCTTTAACTAATATAATCTAAGAATAGCACAGCTAAATAGTACTATAAAATACTCTCCCTAGCTAACTTTTAGTCATTATATCGGAAAGGAAATTAAAAAATAATGATAATATATTCTATATTACAATTACAACAAGATCAAACCTAACTTCAAAGGACCAAGCCCTACTCAATATATAGAGCTCAGCCCTTATTAATCCCCGACTCTTACCTGACATCTTGGGATCAATTCAAAAAAGGTAGCTATAATCTAAAATAGCGTTTCATAATTCCGCTACACATGGCATTCTTCAACCCATTGTTATATATGAAATTATGAGTGATATAAGATGTAGCACTATTTTAGAATCTTATTTAGTAACTTATTGCTTTTTAGCTATAGTAATAATAAATACATCATGTCCACTTTTTTCATCTTCCCGGATGTTTTCTATAGCTTCTTTATTATTTTTTTTCACCTTCTCTAAATCATTTTCTGGGTTCATTAATCCGTCCCAAATAGCATCTAACCTAGCTTCAAATTTTCCGGTGTTACGATGCCAAATAAAACCTTCAATACGTGAAATTACTAAATTCTTATTAGTGGCAATTTCACAGACTCCGATCGCCGCTTGAGGTGTTAACTTCATTATCACGCTTCCACCTAAGGTAAAAAATTCATTAGGATTAGTATAAACACGTAACTTATCTATAGATATACTCATTTTATTTACTCCACTTAATTCGACTATCAGCATTCCAACCAGAGTCCGTTTTATCAGCTATCTGAGTAACTTCTCCCGTTCTATCATTTACTACTATATATCCATTCGGAGGAGTACCATATACTGTCGCTGTATCATTCCTTCCTAATTTATCTGGCGTTTTATTAGGTCGACGATTATCTGTTGATTTTCCAGTTGGTCCTTTTGCAACAACATCTTTAATATCTTTTTCAGTCCATCCACGACTAGATATCTGATCACGTATTTTATCATCAATAACTAAGTTTTTAGATTTATTCTTTTCTTTTACCTTATCCAGGTTCTCTTCTGCCTCACTTTTTGCCTGTTCCGCTTTTTTACGGTTTTCCATTGCAATGTTAAATTCCCTTTGCACTGGATTTGTTTTCTTCCAAGCGTCTAACAACCGATGACCAAAACGTTCATAGTGTATCGCTTTTAAAAGTGCTGCACTCGTTTGTAATTGAGCCTCTTTAGAATCTTTAATACCCTGCAATTTCTCAAAATCTGAACGCGTCATAGCTAACATGTATGCTTTTACGCCTTCTTTTAAAAGAATATCCAAACCTTTTTTGTCATCCGTTTTTATCTCTACTTTAAGTTTCTTCCCATCTATCTCAATATCCTTTGTATAAACAAGTGGATTTTTTACAGGATCTGCCAACGCTTTTCCTTCCGGCGTATTCTTTACTTGGTTTAATATCTTCAGCTTTTCCTGATAAATTTTATCAAGCGGTTTGAATACTTGTTCTGCTTCATAAAGTCGCCGTTCCGCTGCTTCAACAGGATGTTCTTTCTCCCACTTTTCCTGCTGCCTCTTCGCTTCTGCGGCCTGTTTTTTCATTTCTTCCGGTTTCAGTACTGTCGTCACTGAAACATACACTGGCTCTGCATTTGAACCCACCGGAAAATGGACAATTGCATCTACCGTATTTTTAACCGGCGTGGGTGTATATGATGTGACTGGCACATTAGCTACAGGTGTCACCTCTTTTCTACTAAATATATTTCTTCTTGGAGGATCACTTATTCTGATATGCACTGGAGGCATACCCGGAACCACTTTTGCGGTAAAAACATTCTGTCGTCTAGTTTTTTCCGCTTTAACTACAGGCACATTCACAGCTTTAGTCGATGTTCTAACAATTGCCAATGTCTGCTTATCTTTCTCAATGACATCCTGTACTTGAATATCAGTGACTACACTGGACATTGTAGCTAGCTTAGATACTGGCATTTTTGTAACCTGACTGGCTTGCATTGCCTGAATAATCATCCTCTGCCGTTCTGCCTTAAACTTTGCATCTTCAGGTACGTCTAAACTCTTCGGCCACATAGCTCCTACTGCCACACCAGCAAAACGTCCTGCATAGGGTGCAGCGTCCAATGCAACACTTGCCAATCGTGCTAATATTGAACTCACAGTGCCAGCTATCTGCTTTTGGAATAATGTAAATCCCCACAGCCCATCAATTAGAGCAATGTTCATCGGCTGAGCGCCGATAGCCGCTGATGCCTGTGCCTCTGGAAACAAGGATAGATTCACCCCCTTATTTTTTCCTGTACGGTCAACCCGTTCATTATTTCCTGAGTTTCCACCGCCACCTCCCCATCCTCGATCAGAACTACGATCTGATGTCACAGTCATTGTGTCATGATTAGCTAGAGCCTCTCCGTCCCCTCCTTTACTACTTACCATCTGCATATTATGGTCATAGTCCTTTCTATCTCCCTCACCCATCGTATTCTCCTCTTTTATCAAATAAAAAGCACACAGAATCACTGTATATGCAAACAGAAAATTAGAGCAAAAACAGATTTATCTCAAGTAATAATGATTATCATTATTTATGTAATAGTAAACGCTATTTAAGATTAGTGATATCAGTTACTAGTTTCACTAATAATTGCAGGCTGAAAAAATATAAGAATAAAAATATTAAAATTCAATTAGTTGAATCATAAAGCAAGCGCACCATATTATGGTGCGCTTCTAAAAAGAGATGTACTGCTATTCTACAAATTATCGATCATTATCATCAATAACAGATTATTTATATTAGAATCTATTATTTACCGCCGCAAATGTTTCAGCAATACGTGCAACATTACGATGGTTGACGCCCGCCATACAGACTCGGCCATTACCGACCAGATAAACAGCAAATTCTTGGCGCAAGCGATCCACCTGTTTCTGGCTAAAACCGGTATAGCTGAACATCCCGCGCTGTTTCAGAAAATACTCAAAGTTTTTCTCTGGTAATGCGGTTTTCAGAGCATCCACCAGCACCGTGCGCATTTCCAAAATACGCAAGCGCATATGCTCAACTTCTGTTAACCATTGTGCCTTCAAAGCAGGATCAGTCAGTACTTTCGCCACAACCTGTGCACCAAAATTCGGTGGGCTAGAGTAGACGCGACGCACACCCGCTTTCAACTGCCCCAATACCCGCTCTTTGGTCTGCTCGTCATCACAAATAACAGACAAGCCACCTACTCGCTCACCATACATAGAAAATATTTTGGAGAAAGAGTTGCTCACCAGACAAGGCAAACCGGCTGTCGCCATAGCACGAATGGCATAAGCATCTTTTTCCATCCCATCCGCAAGCCCCTGATAAGCAAGATCAAGGAATGGCAGTAATTCTCTCTCTTTAACAATCTGAACAACTTGATCCCATTGATCATAGGTCAGATCCGAACCGGTTGGATTATGGCAACAAGGGTGCATCACAATAATGCTTTTTGCCGGCAATTTCCTGAATGTTTCCAGCATTTCATTGAATTTTACCCCTTTAGTCTGTGTATCAAAATAAGGGTAATAGTTCACCTTAATGCCAGCCCCCGCAAAAATAGCTGCGTGGTTTTCCCAAGTTGGATCACTGCACCACACTTCTGAATCAGGGAAATAACGATGCAAAAAATCAGCTCCAATTTTAAGAGCGCCAGAACCGCCTAATGATTGAATCGTTGCCACTATCCGCTGTTTCAACACCGGATGATCTTTACCAAATAACAGTTCCTGAACCGCAAGACGATACGATTCCAATCCCTCCATCGGCAGATAAAGAGAAGCAGTCTGTGACAACGCTCTAAGTTGTTCTTCTGCGGTAGCTACCGCCTGCAATTGCGGAGTCACACCCTGCTCATCGTAATACAGCCCGATGCTCAGATTAACTTTTTCCGCACGAGGATCTTTTTTGAATTCTTCAGCCAGCGAAAGAATAGGATCACCAGCATAAGCATCAACATTCTGGAACATCAGGCTCTACTCCTTATCAGTTAGTTATTTAATAAACAATATAATCTACAACATTATTCGTCCAAGTATTCCATCACCACTCTGGAAGTGAGCTTAGTCACCAGCTCATAAGCAATGATACCAGTGCATTCAGCAATCCGTTCCACCGGCAGCACATCTCCCCAGAGCACCACTTCATCACCCACTTTATCTGTCGCATCCGGCCCCAAATCAACAGAGATCATATCCATCGAGACTCGGCCAGCAATCGGCACTTCACGGCCATTAATATATATTGGTGTTCCCGTAGGCGCACTGCGCGGATAACCATCACCATAACCGATAGCCACAACCCCAAGACGAGTATCACGTTCACTAACCCAAGTCCCACCATAGCCAACCGACTCGCCAGCTTTATGCTTACGAACAGCAATTAAGCTCGACTTTAAGGTCATTGCTGGAATCAAGTTAAAATCCGTGGCCGTTTTATCAGACAATGGTGATACACCATACATCATCAACCCAGGACGTACCCAATCTTGATGAACTTCCGGCCACAACAGGATACCTCCCGATGCATCAATAGATTTTTCTCCCGGTTTGTCCGCACAAAAAGCCTGAAAACAAGCTATCTGCCGGCAAGTTGTGTCTACCGTTGGCTCATCAGCACGGCCAAAATGGCTAACAATATTGACAGGCTGCTGTACATTTTTACAACGACTTAACCGTTGATAAAATTCTTCGGCATCTTCCGGCCTTACACCTAAGCGATGCATCCCGCTATCCAGTTTCATCCATACTTTTACCGGATAAGATAACTTAGCCTGCTCCAGTGCTTCCAACTGTTCAATGCTGTGAACCACCGTTTCAATATGGTTAGCAACCAGTACTGGCAGGTCAGTCGCATCAAAGCATCCTTCCAGTAACAGAATCGGTTTGACGATACCACCATGACGCAATGTCAATGCTTCACCAATTCGCGCTACACCGAAGCAATCAGCGTCGTCCAGCGTATGTGCTGTCTCCAGTAAACCGTGGCCGTAAGCGTTTGCTTTCACAACTGCAATCAAGTTGCTTTTAGGAGCAATCTCCCTTACCCGTTGCAAGTTATGTCGCAGAGCGCGGCGGTCAATAATTGCGGTTGCCGCTTTCATTCTATTCCTTAAATTGATTAATTCTTTGGTGGTTAATACTTATTCGTCGTCATAACTTGGTCCGGCATAGTTATCAAACCGCGACCATTGACCATTAAACGTTAGACGAACTGTACCGATTGGACCGTTACGCTGCTTACCAAGAATGATTTCAGCTACACCTTTCATGTCGCTATTCTCATGGTAAACCTCGTCACGATAGATAAACATAATGAGGTCGGCATCCTGCTCAATAGAGCCGGATTCACGTAAATCAGAGTTAACCGGGCGCTTATCTGCCCGCTGCTCAAGGCTACGGTTGAGCTGAGAAAGTGCAACCACCGGCACTTGAAGCTCTTTAGCCAAGGCTTTGAGTGAACGGGAAATCTCCGCAATTTCCAAAGTACGATTATCGGATAAGGCCGGAACCCGCATTAATTGCAGGTAGTCGATCATGATCAGACTTAATCCACCATTTTCGCGGAAGACGCGCCGAGCGCGGGAACGGACTTCGGTAGGCGTCAGGCCAGACGAATCATCAATGTACATATTGCGTTTTTCCAGCAATATCCCCATCGTACTGGAGATCCGCGCCCAGTCTTCATCATCAAGCTGACCGGTACGGATACGGGTTTGATCCACCCGTGAAAGGGATGCCAGCATACGCATCATGATCTGGTTGCCGGGCATCTCAAGACTAAAGATCAAAACAGGCTTGTCCTGCATCATGGCTGCGTTTTCACACAGGTTCATGGCAAAAGTGGTTTTACCCATAGAAGGACGCGCAGCCACAATGATCAAGTCTGATTTTTGTAAGCCTGCGGTTTTCTTATCCAGATCCTGATAACCGGTTGAAACACCGGTGACACCATCATGAGGACGTTGATAGAGTTGCTCAATCCGCTCGACGGTTTCTTCAAGGATCTGTTCTATTCCTTTCGGCCCTTCATCTTTACTGGCGCGATTTTCAGCGATCTGGAACACCCGTGATTCGGCCAGATCCAATAATTCTTCGCTGCTCCTGCCTTGAGGATCATAACCTGCATCTGCAATTTCATTTGCGACAGCGATCATCTCGCGGACAACAGCACGTTCGCGGACAATATCCGCATAAGCATTAATGTTAGCCGCACTTGGCGTATTTTTAGATAATTCAGCCAGATAAGCAAAGCCCCCTACATTATTCAGCTCCCCACTCTGCTCAAGGGATTCCGATAATGTAATCAGGTCGATGGGATTACCCATCTCCAACAACCGCTGCATTTCAGCAAAAATGCGCCGATGTGGGCGGCTGAAAAAATCATTGCTAGTAACACGTTCGGAAACATTATCCCAACGTTCGTTGTCTAGCATTAAACCACCTAACACAGACTGCTCTGCTTCCAAAGAGTGTGGCGGAAGTTTCAGCCCTTCCATTTGGCGATCTTTTGGTTCAGCCATTTTGTTGTGAGTTGATTTTTTTCCCGCCATGAATCCCGCAATAATCCACTGATAAATTTACAACAGCACAGAGTATACGCTATGAAGTGCCTTGAGTAATTACATATAGTTTGTAATTATTTCTGGCACATTAAAGCCCATTTACAATGAATTCAATTACTACGTGCATACATTCCCCTTACATTGATGAGGTTGAGTCATGGCAAAACATATCGAATTTTCCTCTATTGGCGGCCCTGAGGTCCTGCAATATTGTGAATTCACCCCCAGAGCTCCTGCTGACGATGAAGTACAAGTAGAAAATAGAGCGATTGGAATCAATTACATCGACACTTATATTCGTAGCGGGCTATACCCACCGGCACAATTACCAAGCGGTCTGGGCACTGAGGCCGCAGGCGTAGTGACCAAAGTGGGTTCCGCTGTGACGACCATAAAAGTGGGTGACAGGGTAGTTTATGCGCAATCAACTTTAGGCGCTTACAGTGAAGTGCACAATGTCGCGGAAAACAAAGTCGCTGTTCTGCCAGATACCATCTCCTTCGAACAAGCTGCTGCTTCTTTCCTAAAAGGGCTGACAGTCTACTATCTTCTACGCCGTACCTACAAAATCCAGTCCGGCGAACCCTTTTTGTTTCATGCCGCCGCCGGTGGCGTTGGGCTAATTGCCTGCCAATGGGCAAAAGCTTTGGGTGCAAAACTGATTGGAACAGTCGGTTCTGAAGAGAAAGTACAACGCGCTAAAGATGCCGGTGCATGGCAGGTTATTAACTATAACCGTGAAAATATTGTCGAACGAATTTATGAAATCACCAACGGCGAAAAAGTCGGTGTAGTTTATGATTCTGTTGGTAAATCGACCTGGCTGGATTCACTGGATTGCCTGAAACGCCACGGATTAATGGTTAGCTTTGGCAATGCATCCGGGCCAGTTACCGGTGTTGATTTGGGGATTTTAAATCAGAAAGGCTCTCTGTTCGTTACCCGCCCTTCTATCGCCGGCTATATTTCAACGCGCGAAGAGTTAGATGAGGCGAGCAAAGAATTATTTGATCTGATTGCCAGCAGCAAAATTAATGTGGACGTACCAGAAAATCAGAAGTTCCCGCTAAATGAAGCGACAAGGGCACATCAGATTCTGGAAAGTCGGGCAACGCAAGGATCAAGTTTACTGATCCCTTAATGGTGAGATAAGTGGGTTATTAACTAAGCCATGCAAGCCTAATATACCCGTTATCTTTCAAGTTGCCTTTTGTGGCTGCACTCACTCACCCCGGTAACATAATTATCTATGTTCCCGGGGATTCGCTCCCTTGCCGTTGCGATGTATCTTGAAATCCATAGGAGATAGACAGAGCAATACCCCTATTGGTAGAGCAAACCTCATGCAGATAAGTAACGATAAGATTGAGGCGCTGTTATCCCTTGACCAAGCATATTTAAAGGCAAAGGCTTATCGTATTTTTTAACATTACCAATACTAATTGCGACAGCCTTTTCTCTTCCCTCAAAATAACTATCAAAAAAATCCTTCGTTGTACCTGCAAATTTATGAGTCATTTCCCATACAACGGAAGGAGAGTTAGAAATGATCTCTTTAATTTCAAACTCACCGACAATCATTCCTATCGGCATAGTTGCATATATAACAACGGATTGAACTTGATTATTCTTAAAAGCAACTTTCCTAAATTCAAATTTCTTTGAACCATCAAGTATTCTATCAACATATTCAGGCTTAATTGATAATAAAACTTTCATTAACTTCACTCAGTTTGATGATTTTATTAAATTGATCATCGGTTAATTTCATCATACCCCAATAATCACTACTATTTAAACCAACTTCATTAATGAGTCTATCACGAATAATTCTTTTGGGTAAAGCCATATTATAAGTAAATCTTATTATGTACGGGTACTTTCTTATTTTATATTTTTCAATTAATTCATTTTCACTAAAGACACTAAATTTACTACAATAATCAATATAGCTTTCTAACGTTGAGAACTCATTAATACACCTGACTTCTTCAACAACGCAAAGTGAACTAATCACAGATCTATACCGTGCTGGCCCTTGCTTATCAGCCGTTCTATATATAACAATAATATCCCCTCTCTTCATATGAAGAACATCTTTCATTGCACATATATATATTTTATGAATACTATTAGTATGTGAAACATCCCGAACAACATCAGGTGACTCAGTGAAAAGCCGCGAATCAGGGAAAAGACGTGTATGAAATTCTGGATATATTGATAATAAATATTTATTTTTTTCTTTATTAACTATCAACGGATAATCAAGAAGAATATCACCATTTGTCAATGTTAAGTCTCTAACATATACAAACTCTACACCATTGTCTGTATGTTTTTCGCCATGCTTATAGAAACCATATTTTTCAAATAAGCGAATAAGGTAATCATGTTTTTCAAAAACAGTCACATAGATATTATCAACTTTCATCACTATTGCTGTATCGAATACCTTCTTTATAAAACGCTGTCCACGTAATGTCCCTTTTGATTCAAATTTAAATGTACCTATTTTAAGATGAGTATTACCAGGTAAAGGAGGATCAACATCTGAAACATTATTCTCAAGTTTTAAATAAAGAAACCCTTCTATTTTACCAGTAGTATCATACAATACATAAGCTGATTCATTATTTCTAGCTTTCTTATTTAACCAATCAGGAAATTCAATATAACTTTCTTTTAATGAGTCGAAAAAATCGTCATTATGATTGAAATAGCTGAACTTTTCATATCTTAAACTATCCATAAACATCTAGCCTCCACAAGGGTAATTTTTCGTTCTGGTGTAACAACCTAGTGGTTTTACTAACACCAGTGCTCTTATGTTTGTATTCTAATGTTATCCAAACATAAAAGTTTTATCTTGAATAACATCTCTTCTTTACAAGCTATCATTAGTTACTTACCTTACTATTCAGGGCGGGATTCCACTTTGTATTTAATTTAATCAAAGATAAGTTGACTACGGAATTCCCCTGACCAAATGGCTCTTCGACGTTTAGCCGCCTGACTGTCTTTTATACTGGTATTCTGTTTAATCAC
>NZ_RCWB01000042.1 GCF_018448885.1 Photorhabdus caribbeanensis | reverse complement strand
TTTGTGGTAAACCGATTAAATAATCGCCCCCGAAAAACCCGGGGAGGGAAAACCCCGAATGAATTATTTAAAGGAATACGAACATGTTTACTTCCGGATTAACGATGTTGCACTTATTATGTGAATCCAAGTTTTATTATTTTTATGAACATTAATTCATCATTGTATTGATGAGATGTTAATGTATTGTAATGTTGAATGAGTGTAACTTATTAACAGATTGTATTTGTTTTGGGTGGCGATAAACGCACTAATTTTATAAGTTTTTCTTATTGCTAATAAGTTTGCTGATTTATTGATTAACAGATATTTGGATAATGAGCTAATATTATATTCACTACAGGGATTATTACATCATTGATGAAAATATCATAAAAAAATGAAATTGTTATAAATGTAATGTCATTGATCATTAATATGTTTATTTGCGGTGCGGCATTATTGATTTTTCTTAATTTTCTTCTTCGTGTTTGATTTGATGGCACACTCTGCATCAAATTAAATCACATCACAATATCGTTTTGCCATTCAGAGTACCAACAGGAAGCTTCTTGATATCTTATTAAAAGTAAAAAATCAAAGCAGTCTATTTTTAATGATGGATTATTCTATTGATAAGCTTCCGGTGTAATTCGTGCTTTAAAATAGCGCTATAAATCAGTAAGAAGCTGGTAGCAAGTGGTGTTACCAGGGAATTTCCTAATCTTTTTGCAGACTGAAAATTTTTGTTTTAAATTGTAGACGACTGGTCTAATTCGGTATAAGTTATGTTTATGCAAACGAATAGAAATCCCCAAGATATCCGTCAGCACATCCTGGACATTGCCCAGCAAGTTATTGGATGTAAAGGCTTTTCAGCCGTCGGACTTAATGAAATTTTAAAAGCGGCAGAAGTGCCGAAAGGCTCGTTTTACCATTATTTCGCGTCGAAAGAGGCATTTGGCGCCGCTATGCTTGAAGATTACTTTACGCACCATCTTGAAAGGATGGATAACATCATGGCGCGTAAGGAATGGACAGCGAAAGAGAACTTAATGCAGTATTGGCAAGGCTGGTTGGAGCCGTCAGAAGACGGTACTGTTTGTGGGCAAAAGTGTTTGGCGGTTAAGCTCGGTGCTGAGGTGAGTGATCTATCTGTAGCGATGCGTCTGGTGTTGGAGAATGGGACAAAGAATATCATTATGCGCCTTGCCTCTGTAGTGGAAAGCATTGTCCATGAAGGTGGATTGGATTGTGCTGTTGAGGAAGCCTTTCCGCTGGCTGAGGCGCTATATCAGACTTGGCTAGGAGCCAGCCTGATGGCGAAGATCACCCAGAATAGCGTACCGTTACAAAGTGCTATGGCTACCACCAAGCGATTATTGAATGCATAGCGAATAAAAACACTGTTGGAAGTCACTATTCATCAGTGTTTTTTTATACCTAATAATTAGACGACTGGTCTACTTTTGGGTATCCCAATGATACTGACTTTTAATGTTGAAGGAGAAGATGAATGTTTCAAACACAACAAATAAATCGCCGTATCGTCTTGGCTTCACGTCCGCATGGTTCCCCGACATTGACTGATTTTCGTCTGGAACAGCAACCTATCCCTGAGATAAAGGAGAAAGAACTACTGTTACGCAGCGTTTTTCTTTCGCTAGATCCTTACATGCGTGGGCGAATGAGTGATGAACCATCTTATGCGCCGCCGGTGGAACTTGATAGCGTTATGGTTGGTGCAACAGTGAGTCGGGTAGTGTCTTCAAATCATCGGAGATATCAGGTGGGTGATTGGGTACTGGCATATAGCGGTTGGCAGGATTATGCCGTTTCCGATGGTAAGGGTCTTATCAACTTAGGCCAATCGCCTGTTCACCCATCCTATCAATTAGGTGTGTTCGGTATGCCTGGCCTTACCGCTTATACGGGGCTGTTGGATATCGGTCAACCCAAGGCAGGTGAAACATTAGTTGTTGCTGCGGCAACGGGGCCGGTTGGTGCAACGGTGGGACAGATCGGCAAGCTTAAAGGTTGTTATGTCGTTGGCGTAGCAGGTAGTGCAGAAAAGTGTCGCCATGCTGTTGATGTATTGGGATTCGATGTTTGCCTTGACCACCATGCCCCAGACTTTGCGGATCAGTTGTGCAAGGCTTGTTCAAAGGGAATCGATATTTATTTTGAAAATGTGGGCGGCAAGGTATTTGACGCTGTTTTGCCGTTACTGAATGACTTTGCCCGTGTTCCGGTTTGCGGAATGGTGTCTTACTACAACTCCACTAACCTTCCAGAAGGGCCAGATCGCTTGTTTTTGTTGATGAATAAACTGTTGCGGAAGCGAATTCGGATGGAGGGATTCATTGTTACTGATAACTATACTCGGCATTTTGATGAATTTTCACGTGATATATCCGCATGGTTTAATGATGGCAGGATAAAATATCGTGAAGAAGTGGTATCAGGTTTGGAAAATGCTCCACAGGCGTTTATTGGCCTGTTACAAGGCCATAATTTCGGCAAGTTAGTCGTCCGTGTCGGTCCTGATAATTAAATGCCACTAGGCATATTAAAAGGTCATATTCGACTTATAGTGAGGTAGTTGTGCGAAATTTTAAGTATTACAACCCAACTCAAATCGTTTTTGGCAAAGAGACTATTAGCCGTCTTGATAACTTGGTGCCACGGGATGCGCGGGTACTGATTCTATACGGCGGTAGCAGTGCTGAAAAAACCGGAACATTGGATGAAGTCAGGAGTGCGTTGGCTAATAGAACTATCCAGGAGTTTGGTGGTATTGAAGCTAACCCGACTTACGAAACATTGATGAAAGCTGTTGAATTAATACGTAATAGTGAAGTGGATTTCTTGCTTGCTGTCGGTGGTGGTTCTGTGATTGATGGCACTAAATTTGTGGCGGCGGCTGTGAATTTTGCAGGAGAGCCTTGGCGTATTTTGGAAGAGGGGGGCTCTCTTGTCCAGAGCGCTCTGCCGTTTGGTACCGTTTTGACGCTGCCCGCGACGGGTTCAGAGATGAACAATGGAGCAGTGATTACCAATAAAGCGAAACAAGCTAAGCTGGATTTTATGAGTTCGCTTATTTTTCCTCAATTCTCCATTATGGACCCAACGAAAACCTATACTCTTCCGTTACGTCAGGTGGCTAATGGGGTGGTTGATGCTTTCACACACGTTATGGAACAGTATTTGACTTATCCCGCTAATGGTATGGTGCAAGATAGGTTTGCTGAGGGGCTATTGCAGATATTGATTGAAATAGGCCCTCAGGCTATGAACACCTCGGATAATTACGAGATCCGCTCCAATCTAATGTGGGTCGCGACTTTGGCTCTCAATGGTTTGATTGGTGCAGGTGTGCCGCAGGATTGGTCCACACATTTCATCGGTCATGAATTAACAGTGCTTTACGGTATTGATCATGCTCGAACACTGGCGATTATCCTGCCAGCTACTCTGAAAATCTGCCGGGAAAGCAAACGCGCCAAATTGTTGCAGTATGGTGAGCGTGTTTGGGGTATTACCAGTGGAGATGAAGAACAACGGATTGATCAAGCTATTGCATATACTCGCAGCTTCTTCGAGGATTTAGGAATTCAGACCCATTTGTCAGATTACAACCTTGGTGTTGATGACATTGAGCGGGTGGTGAAACAATTGGAAGCTCACGGTCTGACTCGATTGGGTGAAAATAGAGACATTACGTTAGATATTAGTCGCCAGATCTTGCAAGCAAGCCTTTGAATTGGAGGAGCGCCTTGGGATGCCGGGGCTGCTCCTAAAATTTTAACTCTGTTTTAGTGAATGAATTTGCAGTACGATATAAATTAAATAGAAAAAAATGCTTGAGTCAAGAATGGATAATAAATATCAACAATCATCGTATATTCAGTCGGAAAATAATCTCTATCAGATTGTAGTGAGTAACAACCATAATTTTAATGAGTGGTTGTATTTACGGAGTGCATTATGGCCCACGGCATCAGAAGAAAGTCACCGTGAAGAAATGAACTCGATTTTGAATTCTGATAACCAGATTGCTTTTATGATCCAGTCGGATTTAGGCGATTTTTGCGGTTTTGCAGAGGCTTCACTGCGTTTTGAATATGTCAATGGATGTAATTCCTCACCTGTCGCTTACCTTGAAGGGATCTATATTTCCCCGAAATTAAGAAGAAACGGTTTAGCAACTCGACTTATCACTCATATTAAAAATTGGGCTAAGGATCATGGATGTACTGAAATGGCATCAGATGCTGATATAAATAATGAGGAATCATTGGCTCTTCATTTGTCTCTTGGGTTTGTTGAGACAGAAAGAGTAGTTTTTTTCAAAAAGTTAATTAAATAGGGATAAATGAAGAGGGTGAGAGAGTTTGGCATGAAAAATATTTCATTGAAAATTAAAAATGGCTGCTTGTTTAGCAAGGTCAATACATGGGCCAGAAATGTAAACCATCATTTTGGTGGTGATTACCGGTATGATCGAAACACTACAAAAGAATTAATGTTGAGTCGGTTCTAATTGGGATTCGGTATTCAGCGAAGCAGTTTCACATTTGGATAAGTCAGAACCAATATATTGGTAACATTAAACTTTTTCATCTATATTCTTCGATCATTTCAAACTATTTACCTATCATATTCCTACTTTTTGTTGCAGAAACAGATATATCCTATGGGTTTCAAGATGGATCGCGACGGCAAGGGAGTGAATCCTCGGGAGCATAGATAACTATGTTACCGGGGTGAGCGAGTGCAGCCAACAAAGAGGCAACTTGAAAGATGACGGGTATATAACTATAGGCGATACTATCGTTCTACTGTGGCATAATGTGCCGCTATTGATTTTTCCGATTTCCCTTTTGTTTCTAAATGTAAGAGCGAATGCAGTGTTAAGTACAAACAACATCACCATGCAATTTGGCAGTAAGCCCCTGTTTGAAAACATTTCTGTCAAGTTTGGCAACGGTAATCGTTATGGTCTGATTGGCGCGAATGGTTCTGGTAAATCCACTTTTATGAAAATCTTGGGTGGTGATCTGACACCCACTGCCGGTAATGTCAGCACCGATCCTAATGAACGTATTGGTAAACTGCGTCAGGATCAGTTTGCTTTTGAAGAGTACACGGTGTTGGATACCGTGATTATGGGGCACACGGAACTGTGGCAGGTAAAGCAGGAGCGTGACCGCATCTATGCGATGGCTGAAATGAGCGAAGAGGATGGCTATCGTGTTGCGGATCTGGAAGTCGCTTATGGCGAGATGGATGGTTATAGTGCAGAAGCGCGTGCCGGAGAGTTGTTGCTAGGTGTTGGTATTCCAGTAGAACAGCATTACGGTTTGATGAGCGAAGTGGCGCCGGGTTGGAAATTACGTGTATTGCTGGCTCAAGCACTGTTTTCTAATCCTGATGTTCTGTTATTGGATGAACCTACGAACAACCTGGATATCGATACGATTCGTTGGTTAGAGCAAATACTGAATGAACGAAATAGCACCATGATCATTATTTCCCATGATCGTCATTTCCTGAATACAGTTTGTACTCATATGGCCGATCTTGATTACGGTGAGCTGCGTCTGTTCCCCGGTAATTATGATGAATATATGGTTGCCGCCACTCAAGCCCGTGAGCGTCTGCTAGCGGATAATGCGAAGAAGAAGGCACAGATTGCGGAATTACAGTCTTTTGTCAGCCGTTTTAGCGCTAATGCTTCTAAATCAAAACAGGCGACTTCCCGCGCTCGTCAGATTGATAAAATCCAGTTGGAAGAAGTTAAAGCATCCAGCCGTCAGAATCCCTATATCCGTTTTGAGCAGGATAAGAAATTGTTCCGTAATGCTCTGGAATTGGATGGTTTGACTAAAGGTTATGACAATGGTCCTCTGTTTAAAAATCTCAATCTTTTGCTGGAGGTTGGCGAGAAAATAGCGGTTATCGGTGCTAACGGTATCGGTAAAACGACTTTTCTGAAAACATTAGTTGGTGAAACAGAGCCAAATAGTGGCATGGTTAAATGGTCTGAAAATAGTAGCATTGGTTACTATGCTCAGGATCATGCCAGTGATTTTGACTGCGATCTGACGGTTTTTGACTGGATGAGCCAATGGAAGAGAGAAGGGGACGATGAACAAGCTGTTCGTAGCGTATTAGGACGTTTGTTGTTCAGCCAAGATGACATTAAGAAAAAAGTCAAAGTGTTATCGGGTGGTGAAAAAGGGCGGATGCTATTTGGTAAGTTGATGATGCAACAGCCAAATATTCTGATAATGGATGAACCAACAAACCACTTGGATATGGAATCCATTGAATCCCTGAACCTTGCGCTTGAATTGTATAAAGGTACTTTGATATTTGTTTCTCATGATCGGGAATTTGTTAGCTCATTGGCAAGCCGAGTTATGGAAATTAAATCTAATAAGGTCATTGATTTCAAAGGTACTTATGATGAGTATTTAAGAAGCCAGGGAATTGTTGAGTAATAATCTTATGAGATAAATCGCCCTGGTTGAGATAACCGGGGCGTGTTATTTCTATTGTTTGTTATTTCTATTGCTTGCTATTTCCATCGGTGGATAGATTAACTGTTGCACACTTCGCAATTGGGATCTTTAAGTAATTTAATATCACGAAATTGCATTGTCATTGCATCAAACAGTAAAACCTTTCCGCTGTTGACTTTGCCATATCCAGTAAGGAGTTTGATGGTTTCCATTGCTTGTAATGTACCGATGGTACCTACCAATGGCGCCATAACTCCTGTTTCTACACATGTTAGATTGTTTTCGCCAAATAGTCTGCTCAGGCAACGGTAGCAGGGGGCATTTGGCTGATAAGTAAATGTAGTCAGTTGTCCTTCCATGCGGATAGCTGCGCCGGAAACCAGAGGCGTTTTCCTTGCCAGACACAAGCGGTTCAGTTGTTCGCGGATTGCCACATTATCAGTACAATCCAAGACAACATCATTCTGGCTGATAAGTTCATCTAGCGCCTGATCTTCCAGTAATCCATTAACGGTTTTAATCGTTACATGTGGGTTTATTGCCCGGAGCGTCAACTGGGCTGAATGCACTTTAGCCATGCCGATGCGCTCATCCCGATGCAGGATCTGCCGTTGCAGGTTAGAGAGAGAAACGGTATCAAAATCCAGTAGTGTGATTGTTCCCACACCTGCTGCGGTCAAATACTGGGATGCTGCGCAACCTAAACCACCCGCGCCGACTATCAGGATCGCCGAAGATTTCAATTTCTCCTGACCGTCAAAATCAAACCCACGTAGAACAATCTGACGGTTATAGCGTAGGGTTTCTGCGTCTGTTAGTTCAATGGTCATTATTCATTTTTCAGTAAGTGATTAAATAGTTCGATTTCAACATCTTCACCAACTTCTACCCGTCCGCGTTCACGCTCCAGAACAATGAAGCAGTTCCCCTGACTGAATGAACTAAATATATGAGAGCCTTGATGTCCCGTCGTACGAACTTCTAGTTCACCTTGTTTATTCACCGAAGCAATACCCCGTTGAAAATCCATTCTTCCCGGTGTCTTTTTCAATGGCGTGATGACCTTGGCGTGCATACGCATAGGGGGTTGCCATGCCGTAAAACCGGATAGATGCGCGATTAAAGGTTGAACTAATTGATAGAAAGTAAGGACGGCTGAAACTGGATTACCGGGCAAACCACAGAACCAGGCGTTTTTTAGTTTGCCAAAAGCGAAAGGTTTACCCGGTTTAATGGCCAGTTTCCAGAAACTGATCTCGCCTAATTCATCCAGTATCTGCTTGGTGTAGTCTGCTTCACCTACAGAAACGCCGCCACTACTGATGACTAAATCAGCTTTTTGATCTGCTTCCTCAAAAACATGGCGTAAAGCTTGGGGATTATCGGCAATAACCCCTAAATCAATAACATCGCAATCCAGTTTCTCCAGCATCAATCGAACGGCAAAACGGTTGGTATCATAAATTTGCCCTTCCTTAAGTGGGTACCCGATAGCTTGTAGCTCATCACCCGTTGAGAAAATGGCGACTTTCAATTTGCGAACCACTTCAACGTCGGTGATGCCTAAAGATGCAATCAAGGGTAGCTGAGCGGTGGATAATTTACTGCCTGCGGGTAGTACTACCGCCCCTTTAGTAATATCTTCGCCAACCAGACGGATATTCTGACCTTGTTTGGCTGGCTGAGTGAAAACGATGCCATCATCAGTAACTTCTGCGTGTTCCTGCATAATGACCGTATCAGCACCCGTGGGAATCGGTGCGCCAGTCATAATGCGGATACAAGTTGCAACCGGCCATTCTCCTTGAAAAGCTGTGCCTGCCAGCGCCTTTCCTGCCAGAGGCAGTGGTTTATTGCCATTTAAATCCGCATGGCGTATGGCATAACCATCCATTGCTGAGTTAGCAAAAGGGGGGACATTGATAGGAGAAATAATATTTGTTGCGATGATGCGTCCTGATGTTTGCGGGAGGCTGACAGTTTCTGTGTCAGTCAGTGGTGTAACTTGCGTCAGAAGTTTTTCCAATGCCTGCTGCAAAGAGATCAATCCAGAGGTATGACAGTGATCCATAAGTGATGCTCCCAGATAACATTTTTCATTAACGGTATTATGGCAGAGATCATCATATGTGTGAGTGGTATTTGATTTTGATCGTATGTTCCATAAACGCGGCGATATTGGTGTCGGTTATCCAAAACGCCGCGACATGTGATAAGTATGTAGAACACGACGATTAACCTGGCGTCAGGGGATCTGCTGTTGTCATAGCCAGGTTAGAAAGCGAGTAAGCGCTTATAAAGTTTGACCACTGTCAACTGTTATGATTTGTCCTGTCATCGATTCTGCGTTTAATAACATCAAGGTTATTTCTGCAACATCTTCTGGCGTTGAAATTCTTTCTAAGGGTAAATAAGTGCAAAGCGTATGCATCTTCTCTTCTCTCCCTTTCCACCATCTTGTTTCAACGGCGCCTGGCGCTACGCAGTTAACCCTGACCGATGGAGCCAGAGCCCGAGCTAAAGATTTTGTTAGTCCGTGAACCGCTGATTTGGAAGCGGCATAGGGGATACAAGAACCCAGGCCCGTTTCACCGGCGATACTACCGACATTCACGATAGCGCTCCCGGTTCTTGCTTTAAGATAAGGCGCTGCATACCGGCAACAATAAAATGTGCCTTTCACATTAACATCAATAATGGTATCCCAAATATCGCTAGATATGGCATCAAGATCTTCAAATTGAAGTTGTCTGGTTGTCGCCGCGTTATTTACCAGATAGTCGATCCCGCTAAATTTTTCCACGACGGTGTTTATCATTGCCTGCACAGCCGATTCGTCGGCAACATTCGCTTTTATCGCGATAGCTTGTCCCCCATCCTTGATAATGGTTTCTGTTGTTTCCAGCGCTTCAAGTTCGCTTTGCGAATAGATCACTGCAACAGCAGCACCTTGTTCTGCCAGCATAATGCTGATAGCCCGTCCTATACCGGTTCCACCACCGGTTACAATGGCTGTCTTACCTTGAAATGCTTTATACATAAAAATGCTCCTTAATTAATATTTGTACATAACATGATAAATCATATCTCTTATTGCAGGTTTGTTAGCACTATTTTGGGCATTATTGTGTGGAAGCCTGACTAATTTAGCGAATGTTGTGTTGTAAAACTCGATTTAATCTTAATAGAGGTAACTTATTAGAGGTAAAGTAAATAAATGGAGCAGGGTACGAAAATTCATATACGCTGACGTTCCAGATACTGTAATTAATTGCTTACTGATTTTTTATTTATGGGCAGAAATAATTTACGTTTTTCTGGGAACTTTGTTAATTAAAAGTGTATGTTGTATTTGATTTCTGTTATGGCTTATGAAAAATAAATTAAAAAAATAATATTTTATGGCTATGAACAATTCAATTTCTTCTCAACAAAGTCACCGCTACCTCGCTTTCCATATCGCAATGAGTGGATTTTTGGCGCTGGTCGTCGCTATGGGAATTGGGCGTACTGCCTTCACTCCTCAAGTGCCTTTAATGATCGCAGAATGCCAGTTTAGTTTGACCGGGGCAGGCATCGTTGCGGCTTTTAACTATTTGGGATATCTGGCTGGCTCCTATGATGCGATGCGGGCGCGCCGTTTGATTGAATATCGGCTTTGGGCCGGATTGTGGGGAGCGGTGATTATCACGCTTCTCTCTGCGCTACTGTATGGGACGATATTACACAGTATTGCCCGTTTTTTTATTGGTTGGGCAAGTGGCTGGACATTGGTATTGGTGGCGTCATGGGCCAATGAACAGTTGGCTAAATTGAATCGCCCTGCATTGAGCGCTGCCATATTTGCGGGACCGGGCGTCGGGATATTCGTTACTGGTATCCTTGCCATCGGTATTCAGGCATGGCAAGTGAGCGTCTCCGAAGCGTGGTTGTTATATGGCATTTTGGCACTGATTTGTAGTATCTATATTAGTCGGCATTTGCCCCGTAGTGGCGAGTTACACCGTTCACAGGCCGAGGTGAAGAAACTGACTTTGACGCCTGCAATTAAGCGGCTGGTATGGAGTTACAGTTTAGCGGGGTTTGGTTATATTTTGCCTGCAACTTTTCTTTCTCAAATGGCAAGTGATCGTTTCCCCGGTAGCTTGTTTGCGCAGTTTGTCTGGCCAATATTTGGTGGCGCCGCAGTTATCGGCATCGGTTTTGCTATTCTGACCCGTCATATGCTGACAACGCAAATCCGGCTTGCGATCACTTTATGGATTCAGGCTGCGGGCATTCTTATCGCTGAAAGCATTCCGGGAATAGGTGGCCTGGCATTAAGCTCTTTGTTGGTTGGTGGTGGTTTTATGTGTGTAGTGCAACTGGCGTTTCAGTATGGGCGTGAATTAGCGCCAGAACATAGCCGTTATATGGCCGGATTATTAACCACCGGATATGCGGTTGGACAGCTTGTTGGGCCGATGTTGTCTGCGGTTTCTACCGCAATAACCGGGAGATTGGAGCCTGCGTTATACGTCGCATTGATTACCTTGGTCATTGCGGGGTTATTGGTTTGTAACAGGAATAAACCGACCAGTGAAGTGCGTGTGTAAAAAATTCATATAATTATGAAAAGCAATCACTGGATAATCACCACGCGCTCATTTACAGTGTGGGCAATAGTGACCTGTTAGTAGTGAATTGTTTCGGTTATGGTCTTCATGACTCGAATATCCATTCATTTTACTACCCGCCAGATGATGAAAAGTAATATCTTTGGAGAAAATAATGTCATCCTTAAGTAAAGAAGCTGAACTTGTGCATTCGGCGCTGGAAGCTCGTGGTCTTGAAACGCCTTTGCGTGGTCAGGCGTTGGTGCCGGAAGTGCGCAAAGCGCGTATTGAGGAGCATATGACGGAAATTATGAAACTGTTGAATCTCGATTTACGTGATGACAGTTTGGCAGAAACCCCCGGTCGTATTGCGAAAATGTACGTCGATGAGATTTTTTCCGGGTTGGACTACAGTAATTTCCCAAAAATCACATTGATAGAAAATAAAATGAGAGTGGATGAAATGGTGACGGTGCGTGATATCACACTGACTAGCACCTGCGAACACCATTTTGTCACCATTGATGGCAAGGCGACGGTTGCCTATATTCCAAAAGATAAAGTCATTGGATTGTCTAAAATTAACCGTATTGTGCAGTTTTTTTCGCAGCGGCCACAGGTACAGGAACGTCTAACTCAACAGATTTTGATTGCATTACAGACACTGCTTGGCACTAATAATGTTGCTGTATCGATTGATGCGGTCCATTATTGCGTGAAAGCGAGAGGTATCCGTGATGCAACCAGTACCACGACAACAACTTCCTTGGGTGGATTGTTTAAGTCTAGCCAAAATACCCGTCAAGAGTTTTTACGCACGACTCGCCATGTGTAATTTTTACATCGGGATATAAGAATGGCCCGCCAGAGAATTGACTCGTTGGATAGTATTCGTGGTCTGGCAATACTGGGGATATTGCTGCTCAATATCTCCGGTTTTGCTTTGCCATCCGCCGCTTATTTGAATCCGGCATATAATGGTTCTGCTTCTTTAACTGACTTGATTGTCTGGTCTGTACTTAGCGTCTTTGTTCAGGGAAAGTTCCTGTGTATTTTGGCCTTCTTATTTGGAGCGACCTTAGAGCTATTATTACCAAGGGGCAAAATCTGGAATTACCCACGATTAACTATACTTGCTCTGGTTGGCGTGGGGCATGGCATCCTATTCTGGGATGGCGATATTTTGCTCTCTTATAGTTTGGCTGGTTTTTTCAGTTTTCAATTGATTAGCCAAAATAGCGCCAGCAGCAGGTTATTTATGAAAGGCGCTATTTTTTATCTGATCGGATTAGCGTTATTGTTTTTTCTCGGCTTTCTTTCCAGCGGCGAATCTGACGGTGTTTCTTGGCAGCCGACTGAATTCCATATGTTATACGAAACATATTGGAAAACATCTGGGGGATGGTTGGCAGTAAAAGAGCGTTTTAATCAGGTTATGTTGATGATGATCATGCTGTTTGTTCAGTATGGCTGGCAGCTTATCGGTATTATGTTATGTGGTGCGGGATTAGTGCGTAATGGTTGGTTAAAAGGTGAATTTTCAGTAAACCATTATCGAAATGTGGCGCTATTGCTGATACCACTTAGTATTGCTGTTCAAATATTCTCTGTCGGGTTCCAATATATCTATGATTGGGATTACTTTTGGTCAGGTATTGTCGGTTATATCCTTGCTGAGTTGGTAACGCCATTTCAGGCGCTGGGTTATATGGCTTTGATATATGGTTTCTGGCCAGCCGTTTCATGCTGGCGAATTAACTACTGGCTCAGTCAGGTTGGACGAATGGCGATGAGTAATTACTTGCTACAAACCTTAATCTGCACTCTGTTGTTTTATCATCTTGGGTTTTTTGGTCAATTTAGTCGTTTGGAATTACTTGCATTTATTCTTCCTATTTGGGCGGTGAATATTCTGTTTTCATGTTGGTGGTTACGTTGTCACCCGCAAGGGCCGGTAGAACAGTGGTGGCGTGAGATTACTGCGGTGTTGGCCCGCTCTGCTTAAGCTGGGTTTTGTCCATTGCCCGTAATTCTTCCGGGGTTACGGCAGGGTAATCAGTCATGCCTTTTGGTACTTTGTGCGGAGCTGGAATGGGGATCAGAGGGCCGAGAAAACGAGGTTCACGTTTCAGAATATAAAGATCAGTCAGGGCGCCAAGGCGAGCGATAATTTCACGTAATCGAACAGTAACCATATTTTTAGGTGTAGAAACTGCATAACATTGGGCGGTAATTCCCATATGCATAGCGATAAACAGTGCTCGTTCGCAATGAAATCGTTGAGTGATAATCGTAAAATCGTTAGTGTTAAAAACTTTTCGGGTTCTGACTATTGAGTCAAGCGTTCTGAAACCAGCAAAATCCAGTACGATATTTGCAGCAGGAATACCCGCTTTTACCAAATCTCTGCGCATGGTGACAGGTTCGTTGTAGCTTTGTTGAGCGTTATCGCCACTAAGTAATAAATATTTAATTTTGTCGCTGTTATAAGCGTTAACGGCTCCTTGGATACGGTACATATAGTACTGATTTGGGGCACCAGAAAGGTAATATTTAGACGTACCAAGCACTATACCCACTTCGCGTTCGGGAAGTCGTTTAAGATCATCAAAGATATAGGGGGCTGTTTTCCAGCTAATCCAGCGGTCAAGTGCAATAGCTGTCAATATCAGCATCCCTGTGATGAATAACAGACTAGTTATCAGGCTCTTCCACATGCTTTTGCCTTTTTATACACATTAATGACTGAATTTGTTAAAGGCTACTTTACCTGAAATTTTGAAGCAAGTTTTCTCTTTGGCCTTCTTTAGCCGTAGTAGCCTGATAAGGCGCTTATTGCTGTTTTGTGCATATTAGCTTTTCAGATTGAGGGGTATCTTTGGCTCCGTTAAACGGCAAGCCCGTATTAGACTGACGGTAAGAAAAGAGCCTGATAGTAAAAGTAAACTAACAGGCTTTTTGCATATTTCTAGCGATAAGAATCAGAATGAAGTGCGTTTATACACGCGATATTCAGGTTTCCAGAAGTTGCGTTCAATTGCTTCATCCAGTGCGCCATCTGAGGTGACAGTGGCAACGCCCTGTATTTGTGCTTCTTTGGCGACTTGTTTAGCAATTTTGCGTGACACTTCCTGAATATCATCAATCAGTGGCAATAACGGGCCTTGACCTTGTTGGGCCAGCGGTGAACAATCCGCCAGTGTTCGGCTTGCTGCCATTAACATACCGTCAGTAACCAGTTTAGCCCCTGACGCAATGACACCCAGACCAACCCCAGGGAAGATATAGGCATTGTTACATTGGGCGATTGGATACTCCTGATCTTTATATTTTACCGGATTGAATGGGCTACCTGTTGCAACCAGAGCAGCGCCATCCGTCCAGTTGATGATATCTTCAGGACGGGCTTCAACGCGGGAAGTTGGATTCGATAACGGCATGACGATTGGACGTTCACAGTGTTTATGCATTTCACGGATGATCTCTTCGGTAAACAAACCTGACTGACCTGAAACACCAATCAATACCGTCGGTTTAGCATTACGGACAACATCGAGCAACGAGATGGCGTCGCTGTTCACATCCCATTGAGTCAATGTGTCGCTTTTCTGTACCAGCTTATTCTGGAAATCCAATAGATTTGGCAATTTGTCTGTCAATAAACCGAAGCGGTCAACCATGAAAATACGGGCACGAGCCTGCTCTTCACTTAAACCTTCGGATTTCATCTGGGCGACGATCTGTTCTGCAATGCCGCAACCGGCGGAACCTGCGCCAAGGAAGGTAACTGTTTGATCCTTCAATTGACGGCCAGCCGCGCGGCTAGCGGCAATTAAGCTACCTAACGTAACGGCGGCGGTTCCCTGAATATCATCATTGAAGCAACAAATCTCGTGGCGATAACGGTTAAGCAGCGGCATGGCATTTTTCTGTGCGAAATCTTCAAATTGCAGCAGTACGTTTGGCCAACGACGCTTAACAGCCTGAATAAATTCGTCTACAAATTCATCATATTCTTCACCGGTGATGCGCGGGTGGCGCCAACCCATATACAACGGGTCATTCAGGCGTTGTGGGTTGTTGGTGCCTACATCCAGAACGACTGGCAGTGTATAAGCCGGGCTGATACCACCGCAGGCGGTATACAAGGAGAGCTTGCCGATAGGAATACCCATGCCGCCGATGCCTTGGTCGCCCAAACCAAGGATACGTTCACCATCGGTGACAACGATAACTTTTACATTTTGTTTGGTCGCATTTTGCAGCATATCATCAATATGTGCTTTGTTTGGATATGAGATGAACAGGCCACGGGCACGGCGGTAAATATCGGAAAAGTGCTCACAGGCTTCGCCAACAGTTGGCGTGTAGATGATTGGCATCATTTCGTTCAAATGTGCATCCAGCAGGCGGTAGAACAGGGTTTCGTTAGTGTCCTGAATATTTCGCAGATAAATATGCTTATCTGCATCATTTTTGAAATCAAGATACTGTCGATAAGCACGTTCAGCTTGTTCTTCGATGGTTTCGACCGCTTCCGGTAATAAACCGTAAAGATTAAAGTTGCTGCGTTCTTCTTTAGTAAAAGCGCTGCCTTTATTCAGAAGGGGGAATTCCAGCAGAATTGGGCCAGCATAGGGAATATATAGTGGACGTTTACTTTCGTGTTCCAGTTCCATGAATCTTACTCTTTGAACTAAATGGATAACAAGGCTAGCTACAGATCTTAAGAGATAGGAAAAATATGTACAGTAAATGTTACTTAATTAGAGGTATTATGAGTAAAAATGAGAGATAACATCCAGATTTGGCTAATAAAATGTTACGATAATCGTTTTTTATAGCGGAAAACCCTCTATCTGCATAGAGGGAAAAATGAATTTTCCACTGAATTCAGAAAGTGTAGTAATCAAATTTGCTGCAACCGAGTGTAGCAAGTATAGATTGAGTCGCACTCCGTTGGGATAAATCACAGTTTTTTTCTTCAACCAACACTGCTCTATCGATAGCCAGGCAATCACCACCAGAAATGTTCATCAGAATCAGCGCTGCTTGTAATGGGGGTAAGCTTGGGTTAAATGCGGCATTTTCTGCATAACGCCCAGGATAAATTTTTCCATCTTTTCCCAAAAGCGCGGTACCACTGTAGGAATTACTGTATGGGGCATAGCTCTGGTTTGCTGCATCTAATGCAGTCAGGACTAATGTATCCGTGGTTTCTAGTTTATAACCATGATTAACCGGGTCCATCAACAACGTCTTGATGCCCAGATCGTTTGGGCCAAAAGAATCTGGCAGATAATGACCTAATGTTGAAGGTAGCTGCTTTGGCAGGTGAATCTCTAATTGGGCGCCACTATTAAGTTCATTCATAAATTGGCGGCAATGGCCGCACGGAGAGTAATTCACAGTAACAGATACCAGTTTTTTCTCGCCCAATAACCAAGCGTGGGTAATCGCACATTGTTCAGCATGAATCGTTTGTTGTAGTGGCACGCCAGCAAATTCCATATTCGCGCCAAAATAGAGATTTCCGCTTTTACCGCGGGCAATGGCGCCGACATTAAAATGTGATATTGGTGTCAGGGAACATGCCGCTGCGAGTGGCAACAGGGCAACAGCCAGGGTATGGTCGTCAAAACCGCAGGCTTTCTTAATAGATTCAGCCTGTTCAGCAGTAAGCATGGCAGGAAAGTCATTGTTTCCTGCGTAAGGTAAAAGTGCATCCTGTAGTTTAGCGGGTAGCTGTACCCAGATAGGATGAAAACGAGCTTGCATAGTGTGATCTCCGAATTAACTCAAGAATCATTCTAAGTTGTCTGATTAGATTTGCAATGTGATCAATATCATATAGATGAATGAGACTTATGTAATTGAAGTGGGTAATCAAGCGATTAATATCAAATTTCCTAACAGTTAAACTAGCTAAATAGGTATAGCAGCACCGGGAATATAAAGGGGGCTGTTAGTGAAGTAATGATACCGCAGGTCATCAATGCCAATGAGCTGTATGCGCCTTCAACAAAATTGACCTCTGCACAGCGGGCAGTTCCCAAAGCATGTGATGCCGTTCCCATTGCCAAGCCACGGGATGCTTTGGTTTTTACCTGTAAAAGATCGAACAGGTTGTGACCAAATATTGCCCCGAGAATGCCGACAAAAATAACGCAAGCAGCACTGATTGCCGGAATACCGCCAATGGCATCTGCTACTGCCATTGCTATTGGCGTTGTGACGGATTTAGGCAATATCGAAGCGGCCATTTCAGGCGTAGCACCCATCCACAAGGCAATAGCAGTGCCTGTCACCATAGCGACAATACTGCCGATAAAACAGATACTGATAATGGACTTCCATTGGGCGCGGATCTGATGTAGCTGCTCATATAAAGGAAATGCCAGTGCAACCACGGCGGGCTGGAGTAGATCATTTAGAATTCGGCTGCCGGCAAAATAGTGTTCATAAGAAGTGTGGGTTATCAACAATATTGGAATAATGATGGCGATAGAAACCAATAAGGGGTTCAGAATAGGAATTTTGCATCGCAGTGAAAATTTTCTTGCAGTGTAGAATACAATCAATGTTAATGGCAGTGACCACCAAATGTGACTTAACATTCTTATTTCTCTTGTTTCTCTTGTTTCTGTTGTTCACTTTTAATTTCTGACTCGGAACCCATAATTGGCCGTTCACGATGAACATAATGGGAACTGCAAGCAACGATAATCATAACAATTGCGGTACTGATCAGGCATGAAAAAACAATTGGAACTATTTGTTGGCTGAGTTGGTCGTAATAATTCATCACGCCTACGCCAATAGGCAGAAACAGTAAGGTCATATTTTTTAGTAACAGACTACAGCCTGGTTTTGCCCAGTGAGCAGGAATGAGTTGGAAAGCCAACAAAACGAACAATATCAACATGCCGATAATACTGCCGGGAATACTGATAGGTAATAGGGAAGAAATGGCATTGCCTGTCAGCAAACACAAATAAATCAGAACAAATGCTCGCAGGTACTGCCAACCAATAATCAGTACTTCACGAAACGACATAACACACTTCCTAATTCTGGTGAGGTATTCATCATACAATTAACCTTGGGAATGTGTCAAAGCTCACATTAGCTCACATTAAAATAAAAGCGGGGACCATTACTGATCCCCGTGGGTAGAAATATTAGTGAAATAAATTAACTATTATTTCACTTGCATACCGGGTTGGGCGCCGCTGTCAGGGCTGAGTAAAAAGATATCTTTTCCACCAGGTCCGGCGGCCATAACCATCCCTTCCGAGATACCAAAGCGCATTTTGCGTGGCGCCAGGTTGGCAACCATAATGGTTAAACGGCCTTCCAGCGCTTTTGGATCAGCATAACTGGAGCGGATACCCGAAAATACCTGGCGGGTTTCGCCACCGAGATCCAGCATCAGTTTCAGCAACTTATCTGAGCCTTCGACAAAATCAGCCTGTTTAATAAGGGCGACGCGCATATCAACTTTGGCAAAATCATCAAAGGTGATCGTGTCCTGAATCGGATCTTCTGCCAATGGGCCGCTGACTTTTTGTGGTGTGTTGATGCTCTCTTTCGATGCTGCAACCATAGCGTCCACTTTATCCATATCAATGCGATTGAACAGGGCCTTAAAGGCAGAAACTTGGTGATCCAGCAGTGGTTGCTCAATACCATGCCAGGTAAGTTCTGTATTTAAGAAAGCTTCTGCGCGTTCTGCCAGACTTGGCAAAACAGGTTTCAGGAAAGTCATTAAAACGCGGAACAGGTTGATGCCCATTGAACAGATAGCTTGAAGATCGGCATCACGGCCTTCTTCTTTTGCCACCACCCACGGCGCTTGCTCATCCACATAACGGTTTGCCAAATCAGCCAGTGCCATGATTTCGCGGATTGCTTTGCTGAATTCGCGGCTATTAAACTCTTCTGCAATCACCTTTGCCCCATCAATAAACTGTTGGTAAAGCGCCGGATCAGCCAGTTTATCCGCTAGCTTGCCGTTAAAGCGTTTATTAATGAAGCCCGCATTACGGGAGGCTAGGTTAACAACTTTATTAACGATGTCGCTGTTAACACGCTGAACAAAATCTTCTAGATTCAGATCGATATCGTCAATGCGAGCAGAGAGTTTGGCTGCATAGTAATAACGCAAACAGTCTGCATCCAGATGATCCAAGTAAGTGCTGGCTTTAATAAAAGTACCACGGGATTTGGACATCTTCGCACCGTTGACGGTGACATAGCCGTGAACAAACACGTTGGTTGGCTTGCGATAACCGCTGCCTTCCAACATGGCCGGCCAGAACAGGCTGTGGAAATAAACAATGTCTTTACCGATAAAGTGATACAGATCGGCGGTGGAATCTTTTGCCCAGAACTCATCAAAGCTTAGATTTCCGCGTTTGTCGCACAGGTTTTGGAAAGAGCCCATATAACCAATAGGAGCATCCAGCCAGACATAGAAATATTTGCCTGGCGCGTCAGGAATTTCAAAGCCGAAATAGGGAGCATCACGGGTGATATCCCACTGTTGTAAACCGGATTCAAACCATTCCTGCATTTTGTTGGCAACTTGTTCCTGTAATGCGCCGGAACGGGTCCAGGCTTGCAACATGTCACTGAATGCGGGCAGATCGAAGAAGAAATGTTCTGTTTCACGCATTTCTGGCGTCGCGCCGGAGACAGCAGAACGTGGGTTGATCAGTTCAGTTGGGCTGTAGGTTGAACCGCAAACTTCGCAATTATCGCCGTACTGATCTTCTGCCTTACATTTCGGACAGCTACCTTTGACAAAGCGATCCGGCAGAAACATATTCTTTTCAGGATCATATAACTGAGAAATAGTACGATTCTTAATATGGCCGTTTTTCTTCAATTCGAGGTAGATTTTAGTTGAGAATGCTTGGTTCTCTTCACTATGCGTAGAGTGATAGTTATCATAGCTCACTGAAAAGCCAGTAAAATCCTGATGATGCTCTTGGTTCACTGCTGCGATCATCTCTTCAGGAGCAATACCCATTTGCTGAGCTTTCAGCATGATTGGCGTTCCATGAGCGTCATCGGCACAGATAAAGTGAACCTCTTTGCCGCGCATTCGTTGAAAACGGACCCAAATATCTGCTTGGATATGTTCCAGCATGTGACCGAGGTGGATTGGACCGTTAGCATATGGCAACGCGCACGTCACCAATAATTTTTTTGCGACTTGAGACATAGTAAGGATCTGACTTCCAATAAGTGAAAAAGGAAGTTTGATGTTAACCGATCAAAAAAATTGTCGCTAGGGTAAGGTTTAATCTCAGCGAGTTTTATAGGATAAAAATTGAATTAGTGAGCAGGAAGCGGGTTTTTATCGCCAATCTTATCCGAATGCATTGGGTTCTGTTATGATGGAGAGATGGTTTTTAGCTAATGATAATCATCAAAGGAGCCGGGATGAACTCACAATCCCCCGAGCAGACCAATCCTGACCTGCTGAAATCTCAGGTAACAAAAATACTTGCTGCTTTTACACACCCGACACTAGAACGTGATTTGATAACATTGAAGGCTCTACATCACTGTACGATGCTTGATGATGTCTTGCACATTGAATTACTGATGCCGTTTGTCTGGCAACGCGGTTTTAAGGCGTTAAAAGCGGCGACAACGGAAAAATTACAGGCGGTAACTGGCGCAAAATCGGTAGCGTGGAAATTGATCCATGATATCAGCACATTACGTCGTGCTAATGATCTGCCGGGAATTAATGGCGTTCGTAATATTTTGGCTGTCAGTTCAGGTAAAGGCGGGGTGGGTAAATCCAGCACAGCCGTGAACTTGGCGCTGGCATTGGCTCAGGAGGGGGCAAAGGTCGGTATTCTGGATGCAGATATTTACGGCCCTTCGGTTCCGAGTATGTTGGGAACCTCGAAAGAGCGCCCGACTTCTCCGGACGGGCAGCATATGGCGCCGATAATGACGCATGGCCTTGCCACTAACTCTATTGGTTATTTAGTAACAGACGATAATGCAATGGTATGGCGTGGTCCAATGGCTAGTAAAGCATTAATGCAGATGTTACAGGATACATTATGGCCGGATCTTGATTATCTGGTTATCGATATGCCACCAGGGACCGGTGATATTCAGCTCACTTTGTCACAAAACATTCCAGTAACGGGAGCGCTGGTGGTAACAACGCCTCAGGATATTGCCTTAATTGACGCAATGAAAGGTATCGTCATGTTCCAGAAAGTGAAGGTGCCTGTACTGGGGATTGTCGAAAATATGAGTGTGCATATTTGTAGCAACTGTGGTCATTCGGAACCTATCTTTGGTACGGGTGGGGCAGAAAAATTGGCCGCTAAATATCACTGTAAATTATTGGGACAAATCCCTCTGCATATTTCACTGCGTGAAGATCTTGATCGTGGTCAGCCAACGGTTATCAGTGATCCTGATAGTGAATTTACGGATATTTATCGCGAAATTGCCGCAAATATTTCAGCGCAGATGTATTGGCAAGGTGAGAAGATACCAACAGAAATTTCGTTCCGTGCTGTTTAATGCTGGCATTTGATTGATGATAACGGGCGGTGGATGTTTTCATTGCCCGTTTTTTGCGTGGGGAGAGCGTGCTTGTCTGATTTCTCTCGTTACGATTTCCCTCGTTACATCGTTTTTATGCGAAACGCCTCGAAAAAAGTGAGACTTATCTTGTTTACACTGGAACAGATACCATTAACTCCCTATAATCTCGCCAAACTTAGCACTCATAAGTGCTTTGTTCCCATTTTTTTCTAGAATCAGGTTATCTCTATTATGGCTGACGAAGCATATCAGTGCACAATTGTAGGAATTTCTGGTGCATCTGCCTCAGGTAAAAGTCTCATCGCTAATACACTTTATCGTGAATTACGTGCTCAGGTTGGTGATCACAATATCGGCATTATACCAGAGGATTGCTATTATAAAGATCAGAGCAATCTATCAATGGAAGAGCGTTATAAGACTAATTATGACCATCCAAGCTCAATGGATCACAATCTGCTCTTTTCTCACCTGCAAGCGCTGAAAATGGGTGAATCAATTGAATTACCGCAATACGATTATGTTGCTCATACTCGTAAACCAGAAGCGATTCATTTTGCGCCGAAAAGGGTTATTATTCTGGAGGGTATTCTGTTATTGACGGATAAACGCTTGCGTCAGGAGATGGACTTCTCTATTTTTGTTGATACGCCACTGGATATTTGCCTTATGCGTCGTATTAAGCGGGATGTGCATGAGCGGGGACGCTCTCTGGATTCGGTTATTGAGCAATATCATAAAACTGTGCGTCCAATGTTCCTGCAATTTATTGAACCATCAAAGCAATATGCAGATATTATTGTGCCGCGCGGAGGTAAAAACCGAGTCGCGATTGATATATTGAAAGCCAAAATTGGTCAGTTTTGCGAATAATAAAACTTTGCTTGTCAGGCATTGAATTGATAAGCATCATCGTATTTGAGAGGAAATAATGCGACTCTGTGACCGCGACATAATTAAATGGCTTGATGAAGGTAAATTGGTCATTGCTCCACGTCCGCCGATTGAACGCATTAACGGGGCAACTGCTGATGTGCGCCTTGGGAATCAGTTTCGTGTTTTCTGTGGTCATACTGCGGCATATATTGATTTGAGTGGCCCGAAAGATGAGGTCAGTGCTGCGCTTGATCGTGTGATGAGTGATGAAATTATCCTGTCTGACGATGAGGTTTTTTTCCTCCACCCTGGCGAGTTGGCACTGGCTGTTACGCTGGAATCCGTCACATTGCCGGACGATTTAGTGGGCTGGCTTGATGGCCGTTCTTCTCTTGCTCGTCTTGGGTTGATGGTGCACGTGACGGCACATCGGATTGATCCGGGTTGGCATGGTCAGATTGTTCTCGAATTCTATAACTCCGGTAAGTTGCCTCTGGCGTTACGTCCGGGTATGGTTATCGGCGCTTTGAGTTTTGAACCGTTGTCTGGTTCCGCTGACCGTCCATATAACCGTCGTCAAGATGCGAAATATAAAAACCAACAGGGTGCGGTGGGTAGCCGTATTGATGAAGATTAATATTTTTATCGGCTATTGAGTTGCATTGACTGTTTTGACAAAAAAAGCTGAGGAAGTCATGAAGAGATTACTGACGACACTGATTATTTTGCTGGTTGTGATTCTTACTGGTCTGGCCGCATTAGTCATGTTAGTAAACCCGAATGACTTTCGTGCTTATATGGTCAAACAGGTGCAAAAGAAGAGTGGCTACCAACTCGTCCTGCAAGATGGTATGCGCTGGCATGTCTGGCCAAAACTGAGCATCATCACTGGGCGTATGTCATTAACGGCTCCAGGAGCGGCGCTGCCAACAGTGATGGCAGAAAATATGCGTCTTGATGTGGAGTTGTGGCCGCTTCTTTCTCATCAGCTTGCCGTTAAAGAGGTGATGTTGAAAGGGGCGATATTAAGAGTAACCCCGGAGAGTCAGTCTCAGAAAAAATGGAATACCCCTATTGCACCAAAAGAGAGTACCGTCAATCCTGCTGCGAAGGGTGAGGGTTGGAAGCTTGATATTGCCAGAATTAAGATCGCGGATAGTTTACTTATTTGGCAGCGAGATGATCATGAACAGTTAAATGTCCGCGATATTAATCTGCTAATGGAACGGGATGACCAAAACCATATTAGCGTGGAGTTAAGTAGCAAAGTCAGTAAGAATCAGCAAGACTTGGCCTTTAATCTTAGTGCAGATGTCGATATTACTGATTATCCATATCGTATTGCGGGTAATATTGACTCCTTTGATTATCAACTCCAGGGCGCAGGTATACCGAAGGAAGGAATTAGTGGTTCAGGAAAAGTACATGCTGTTTATCAAAAAGAGACGACAGATGGACCGCAAATAATTTCTTTACAGACGCTAAATTTCACCGCGAATGAGAGTGAACTGCATGGCAGTATAAAAGCTATGTTGGGGGCTCACGCGGATTATCAGGTAGATTTATCTTCCCAAAAACTGAATTTAGATAATTTGATGGGATGGGATTTGTTTCCGAAAGGGGGACCAAAGGTTAAACGTTATTACCAGGTAGAGAATAATTCTGCTAAACCGGTGATCGCTGTTTCAAGCTCTGCCCAGCCTGACTATAACGCTGAATTTTTAAATGATTTTAATGCTAATGTGACTATCAATGCGGATAAATTTGTTTATCGAGGCATGGAGATCGATAACCTGATATTGAAAGCGACAAGTAATAATGGTATCGCTGAAGTTTCTACTCTGAATGGCAAATTATTTGGTGGTGATTTCTCTATTCCGATTTTTTTAGATGCAACGGGTAATCAACTTAAGTTACATGCAAAACCTTTACTGCGGAATATAGAACTGGAACCGGTACTCAAAGCATTTTCTTTACCGCAAGGATTTAGTGGTAAATTCAATCTGAATGCGGATCTTTCTGGTAAAGGGTATGATGGTTATGCGATTTCGCATATTTGGCAGGGTGATATTAATTTCAGTTTAATTAATGCTAAAATGTATGGATTAAATATCCCACAATTAGTTCAGCAATCCGTTGCTCGTGTAACGGATAAAGTGAATGTCCCTGATAATATGGATAACTTTACCCGAGCCAAAAAGCTTGATGTTAAAGCGGTATTGAATCGAGGTGATATAAAAATCAGTCGGCTTCATGCGGTCTCTGATCTGCTAAATATTGATGGACAGGGTAAGGCTAATCTACTTAAACAAGATGTTGATGTCGCTTTAAAAGTTCAGATAACACAAGGATGGGGCAAAGATAATGAATTGGTTAGTCGTCTGCGGAAAATGAAAGTACCACTGCGGGTTTACGGTAATTGGAGTAGTCTGCAATACAACTTGGATATTGAGCAACTGCTACGTAATGAGTTGGAGGACAAGGTAAAGCAGGCTATTAACGATTGGGTTGAACGTAGCAGTAATTAGCTGTATTAATAACTCATGCCTGATTTGACCGCTCAATCTGGCAGTTGGCTATTATGCTTAACTAGGTGCTTAAATGAATTCTTATCGTTGTCTGAGCAGTCAATTTCAGTACAAGGGTAGATTTCAACTTATGAGTTAAATTTTAATAATTGCTAACATCTCTTCATTTTTTTCATCCATGCCGACTTCAACAAAGCCAAAACTGGTGTAAAAGTTGCTTGCTACAGTATTGCTTGGCTTATAACAGATTTCTATTTCTTTTAATTCATTTGATTGCCTAATTTCATTAAGGGCTAGCAGCATTGCCTGGCGTCCAATACCTTTGTTTTGATATTGTCGATCCACCATAAATCGCCAAATTGATGTCTTTTTATCTGTTTCAGGTACCCACATAAAAAATCCGACAGGTTTGCCATCTAGGCAAATTGCACGTGTTTGGTATGAGGGATTGAATTTTGATTCAACCAGTGACCACACGTTTTCTGCGACATATTCACATTGCTCATCGGTTACTGTTAGATCACAGACATCTTCATAATTGTCTTTATCCACATTAGCGAGAGTTATATTCATGTAATATCCTTGTAAATTGATGAATAATATTATTGATTGGCAAGTGTATATGAAGTTTGTTGAATTGAGAAGCTATGGATTTTTTGTTCTAAATATAAAATTATTTAATTTAGTTAGATAAATCATTAACAGTATTCGTATATAGTTCCACATATGATATTGATAGATAGCAAAGGCTAAAAAAATCCCGGTACAGTTTAAACTGACCGGGTTTTATTTTGTTTCTGAGGAAAAACTCAGTGATGGCAGATACGATGAGTGATCAATAACACTGGGTTATTCTTTATTTTCTTCCTCTGACGCCAGAGGGGTAATTTTTACCTTATTAATTCGGTGACTGGTCACTTCCAACGGTTCAAACAGATAATTATCAATCTGTAATTGCTCACCTTGTTGTGGAATATGTTGTGAATGCTCCATTAGTAAACCTGCCAAGGTTTGATATTCACGTTTTTCATCCAATTGCAAAGGGACATAAAGGATCAAATCATCCAGCGGCATATAACCATTGGCGATCCAACCACCATTTTCGGTCGCTTGAATATCATGGCGAGCATCAGTTTCTTCGCCATCTACCGGTAAATTACCCGCGATAGTTTCCATGACGTCGGTCAAAGTCACCACACCTTCCACAGAACCAAATTCATCGACAACAAACGCGAAGTGAGTTTGTGCCTGGCGGAACTGCTCCAATGCTTGGAGTAGTGAAAGCTGTTCAGGGAAAATCAGCGGTTGTTTTATCAGCGAGTGTAAATCAAAAGGCTGTTGGTTGAGCTGTTGATTCAATAAATCAATAACATGGACAACACCTAATGGTTCGTCACTGATATTTTCATCAGTTACCACAATGCGTGTGTGAGGACTTTTACGCAGTATTTGCGTCAGATTTTCGGTTGGCGCGTGAATATCAAGGTACTCCACATCGTGACGGGAAGTCATGATACTGTTGACGTTGCGTTGCGCCATGCCTAAAACCCTGGCAATCATTTGACGTTCTTGTGGATCAAACACTTCCTGATTATCAGAAATCAGGTTAGAGGTATGATTGTCCAATTCTGCATTTTCATGTTTACCACTAAGGATACGTAAAACAGCTTCCGCTGTTCTTTCGCGTAGTGAACGGGAAGCAGTAAGAAATCTGCGGCGGTTAAACTGAGCAAATTGGTTCAAGGCTTCAATCATAATGGAGAAGCCGATAGCGGCGTACAAGTAACCTTTGGGTATATGATAACCAAAACCTTCGGCTACCAGACTGAAACCGATCATCAACAAGAAGCTCAGACAGAGAATAACGATAGTCGGGTGAGCATTGACGAAAGTGGTTAGCGGTTTACTTGCCAGTATCATCAGGAACATCGCAATGGTGACTGCCGCGATCATGATACCGATGTTGTCTACCATACCAACAGCAGTAACCACTGAATCCAGTGAGAATACAGCGTCGAGGACAATTATCTGAACGACAACCGTCCAAAATTTAGATGTTTTGCGTTGTTGTCCTGAGTGGGGGTCTTTGCCTTCCAGCCGTTCATTGAGTTCCATCGTCGCTTTGAACAGTAAGAAAAGGCCGCCTATCAGCATAATCAGGTCGCGGGCGCTAAATGGATGTTCCCAAAGCGTAATTAATGGATGAGTTAGCGTTATCAGCCAGGAAAGACTAAAAAGCAGTACGACACGCATCAGTAACGCGCAACTCAGACCTGTAATTCTTGCTTTGTCTCTTAGTTTTTCAGGAAGTTTATCTGCCAGAATGGCAATAAAGACCAAGTTGTCGATTCCAAGGACAATTTCTAGAACGATAAGAGTAACCAGTCCAGCCCATATCGTCGGATCAGCGATCCATTCCATACAGTTTGTTTTACCTTCTAATTATGACGGCTTATGCCGAATAATGAATAATGGGCATTGCCTCATCAAATTTCAATAGTTGATTTTTCATCTTGGGAAGTTTTTTCCAAAAAATGAGGTGTAGCGGCATCGATGGCACCAATAACTATCCATTAGGACTGATCCTGAGTTAACATGTGATCACATTAACAAATTGCACACTAATTATTATTGGTGAGCAAAATTATCATCAGACAGGAGTTATTCATGTCCAAGCAGCAGATTGGTGTTGTCGGTATGGCGGTGATGGGGCGTAACCTGGCACTGAATATTGAGAGCCGTGGTTATTCCGTATCTATATTTAACCGTTCAAGTGATAAAACTGACGAAGTGATCGCCGAAAATCCGGGGAAGAAATTAGTTCCAAGTTACACTATCGAAGAATTTGTCGATTCACTGGAAAAACCGCGCCGTATTCTGCTCATGGTTAAGGCTGGCGAAGCAACCGATAAAACTATTGCTTCCTTGACTCCACATCTGGATAAAGGTGATATTTTGATTGATGGGGGTAATACCTATTTTCAGGATACTATCCGTCGTAATCGCGAGCTTTCTGCTCAAGGTTTTAATTTTATCGGTACCGGGGTTTCCGGTGGTGAAGAGGGGGCATTGAAAGGGCCATCTATTATGCCTGGCGGCCAGAAAGAAGCGTATGAATTGGTGGCGCCAATTCTGCAAGAGATCGCGGCTAAAGCGGAAGGTGAACCTTGCGTGGCTTATATTGGCCCGGATGGCGCCGGCCATTATGTGAAAATGGTTCACAATGGCATTGAATACGGTGACATGCAGCTTATTGCAGAAGCTTATTCCTTACTGAAAAATGCCTTGCATCTGAACAATGAAGAATTATCTGAGATTTTCACTGATTGGAATAATGGTGAATTGAGCAGCTATTTGATTGAAATCACGGCTGATATTTTCCGTAAGAGAGATGAAACAGGCCAATATTTGGTTGATGTGATTTTGGACGAAGCCGCAAATAAAGGCACGGGTAAGTGGACCAGCCAGAGCTCTCTGGATTTAGGTATTCCAGTGACGTTGATCACAGAATCGGTATTTGCACGTTATATCTCTTTTCTAAAAGATCAGCGAGTTGCTGCGGCTAAAGTTTTAAGCGGGCCGGAAGCACAACCATTTAAAGGTGATAAGGCCGAATTTATTGAAAAAGTTCGCCGTGCGCTTTATTTGGGTAAAATTGTCTCTTATGCTCAGGGTTTTCAGCAATTGAAAGCGGCATCTGATGAGTACCAGTGGGATCTCAATTACGGTGAAATTGCCGGGATTTTCCGGGCGGGTTGTATTATTCGCGCTCAATTCCTGCAAAAAATTACTGACGCTTATAACGAAAATGCGGATATTGCTAATCTGTTGCTGGCGCCTTACTTTAAGAAAATTGTTGATGAATATCAGCAAGCGCTGCGTGATGTTGTTTCGTATGGGGTGCAGAATGGTATCCCAACCCCCACATTCTCCGCGGCTATTTCTTACTACGATAGTTATCGTTCTGCTGTATTGCCCGCTAATTTAATTCAGGCTCAACGTGATTATTTTGGTGCTCATACTTATAAGCGTACTGATAAAGAGGGAATTTTCCATACTGAATGGATGGAGTAAGCCCGATTATTATCGATTGACCAGGAACGTGAAGAGGCTACATCAGATATGATGTGGTTTTAGTTTTCGCGATCGTCTGGAACACGCCGTTGCGGTTTTTTTAACAAATGTACCGTAACGGCGTAGCTTGAATTTCAGAATATGACTTATCTGAGTGTGATGATTGTCACATTAATCCCGAATTAAGCAATAGGATCAGTACTAATAATGTGAAAATCAAAACGATTGTTTCCCATATGAACCAGCTTCAAGTTTTTAGGGAAATTGAGGCCCTCATCGACAGTTGCAATACCGACAGCATCATAAGAAAAATAGAATGACCCGTTACCAATATATTCTCCGGTGTTGACATTTCTTACATAAATTGAAGTGACTATCTCTTTCTGTACCAATAGTTCATTAACGACAGTATAATTATCATCTGTTGTGGCGTTAACGTCGATTGTTTCTTGTTCTTCTCCATTAAATATCTTAATGGTCATAGAGAATTTTATATCTGAATGAGTATTATCGATGATTCTTACTGCAACCAGTTTTGTATCTTTCTGCATAATTCTGAATTTAGATAATCCTCTAATTTCTCTATCGATATCTGGATTATCGACTACCCACTCATAATATTTACTCTCTGGATCGTTGTAATGGCGCCACGCATGGACTTTTGATAACTTGCCAATTTTTACTGAACGGAATTTATCGTTAAGATTGGAAGGGAGCGATATAATTTTATCTAGCTCTGGGTAATCATGTGACTTACCCTGATAGTCTTTCTCTTCGAAAAATGTGACGCCGGTAATTAATTCTTTTGTCATTCTTTTACTCCTTAAAATTAATGTAAGTAATATATAGGTTGCCAAGAAATAATGTTTCTGTTAATAAATTCCTATGTAATGCTTTTCTGAAAGTATATCTGGTTGTATTAATGTGAAATATATAGTATTTGCTCGTTTCTATTATTTGTACAAATTAGCCTTTTCTATTTGATATTTGCTACTAATAATTTATTAGTTCCTTATCTTTAGATGTGATATATCCAGTCAAGAAAGGAATAATATTCGATAGATTAATATTAAAATTAGCATAAAAATGCATAAAGTAAAGCTGTTTAAAAAATACCGAATAATATCTTGATAATTACATTAATATAGTCCAACTGATTGTTTGAAATATGAAAATTTGATGCTTTTAATCAGTTTTGTATATTAATATTAGTATTCAATTTAATTTTGAATATTTTTCATGTTTGTTGTTTTGAGTAGATGTTATGAGATTGTTTTTAATTTATAATATTATGAAAATATCTATAATCAGATATGTAATAATGTAATGGTTGGATTTTTCTATAATTTTTATAATTAATCATTAGGGGAGTATTTATCTAAAAATAAATATCTTATGATCATTTTTCCTAGTGGGTCTTAATTTAATCTTTTTTTAGATTAAATTATTGTTTAACTTTTCAGTTATAAATTTTCATGAAAAAAGAAAAATAACAGTGAATGACTAACTAATTATTAAAAATTTATTGTCTTGGTAAAAATGAATACACCGTTGCGGTTTTTGATGATGTTCCGCAACGGTGTTGCTTAAATTTTCAGAACGTAGCCTGTCTGAAAACGACGATTAATTATCGTTACATTATGACCGGATTAGTAAGAAAAATCGGTACTGATAATATGAATATCGAAACGATTACCGCCTACACTCACTATTCTGAGATTTTTAGGGAAATTAGCTTTCTCATCAATAGTAACAATACCATTTGCATCACGATAGAAATAGAATGATCCGTTATTAATATATACTCCAGTACTGGTATTTCTTATTGCAATGGCAGTGACTAACTCGGTCTCAAATGGCAGTATACCAACCAATGCATAATCATCATCAGTTGTTGTTTCAACTGGACCCACGCAATGTGTATTCGTGAACATTGAGAATTTAATACCTGAATGAGTATCATCAATAAGTCTTAATGCAACTAAGCAGGTATCTTTTGGCGCCACTTTGAACTTAGATAATCCTCTAATTTCTCTATCGATATCTGGATGATCGTATTCCCATTCACGATAGCGTTGACCTGGTTCCCAATCGCTCTGGTGACGCCATGCATAAACTTTTGATAGTGTTCCAATTCTTACTGAGCGGAATCTATCGTTGAGATCATAAGGCAGTGGAATAATGATATCGTTTTCTGGATAATGGTGCGCTTCACCCAGAAAGTATTTTCTATCGAAAAAAGTTGCACCTGTAACTAACTTATTAGTCATATTTTTCTATTCCTTAAACTTTATTTTGAAAAAACGTCATCTTTCTTTTTGAAAGCGATATGAGAATACAATGAGTGTGGGTTCTTGTATTTAATAAAATATAATGAATAGGCATATTAAATTGTTGCCAATATAACATTAATATAATTGACATATCATTTTGTATCGATATTTGAAATAAAGGTTCTGAAATCAAAAATAATTGAAAATTCCTATCGAAAGACACCTTTATTTGGGTGGGGAATTATCCCCTAGTGTAATTGGTAATTTTTTGTATATGGCTCAATAGTGAATAATTAGATATTCATGGTATTTGATAATTATACCTCTCTGTTTAATGTTTATATAATGTAGAAATAAGAATGACTTTATCTCGTGATATAAATTTATGGGGCGGATAGTTACCACTTTAAATGAATATGTTTAAAATATTATCTTAAATAGCCTATTTCTATAGGCTATTTAATAAATATCATTTTTCTCAATAGTATTTATTCTACCCGGCAAAAATTCACCAATTCAGGTTGTGCAATTCGGTGATAATCTTCAGTGTTAAGAATCACTGAGCGTTCAAGACTGCCGGCATTAAAAGCCAGTTCATCGAAACGTTCAAACAATAAAGGGTCTGCGACTAGTTTCAGATCTGGATGGAAACTAAAAGGTGGAATAGCGCCAAACACACATTGAGTCAGCTCAAAAACTTCTTTAGGACTTGCCAGTGAGGCGCGGTTGCCACCGATCTGTTTTGCCAGTGAAGAGAGATCTGCTTGTTGATCCGCAGGCAGTACAGCGAGTACGTATTGACGGAACCCTTCCCCTTTAACATGGCAAACTAACCCTTTTGCCCCTTGTCCAAGTTGCGTACCTCGGATTTTTGCAACTTCTTCGGAACGTCCGGCGGTTGGATGTTCCATCACCCGGTAGCTGGCATGATGATTATCGAGTAATGCAGTCAGGCGATTAAATATTTCGTTAGAGGACAAAATAAACTCCTAAGTAATAATTTTGTGAATTGATATATCAATCTTATCGATTATTGTATTTATTATATTGCCAATTACATATATTCCCAAGAGGGAAAATTATCAAATATCTATTTTAATAAACATCATGTTAACTCTACCGGTGTATATATTTATATTTTTTGAATTATGTGGTTTAAATAGAACTATTATTTATGTTTATTGCAAGAGCAATGATCTGTAGTTCCATTAGGTGATTTTTAAATTTTAATTTTTATATATTTTCACTCTAAAACTATTTTAATATTAAGGAATTATCAATGATGACTACGACTTTTTTTATGGCCTCAGTAAATATGTTTGGTGCGGGTTGTTTGGTTGAAGCGATAAATGCGATGAAAGGTGATGGTTATAAGCGAGCATTGATTGTGACGGATCCTGTTTTAAATGAAATTGGAGTAGTAGCAAAAGTTCAATCTTTATTATCTGATGTTGATATTGAGAATGCGGTTTATGATGGTACCAATCCGAATCCGACGACACTTAACGTTGAGGAAGGTTTGGGTATGCTGCGTCAGCATAATAGCGATTGCGTTATTTCTTTAGGTGGTGGGTCGTCACATGATTGTGCAAAGGCGATTGTGTTGGTCGCGGCTAATGGAGGAGATATCCGGGATTATGTAGGTATTGGTCGTTCATCTAAACCGCATTTGCCATTAATCTCAGTTAATACTACTGCGGGTACTGCGTCAGAAATGTCACGTTTCTGTGTCATTACCGATACTGAAAGCCATATTAAAATGGCCATTGCTGACAAGAAAATAACACCTGTTTTGTCTGTGAACGATCCAGAATTGATGGTGGGCATGCCGAAAGGGTTAACTGCCGCAACTGGAATGGATGCAATGACTCATGCGGTTGAAGCTTATGTTTCTACTGAGGCTAACCCAATAACGGATGCTTGTGCATTGAAAGCAATCTCAATGATTAGCCACTCTTTACGCCAGGCAGTTGCAGATGGGAGCAATATAGAAGCACGTGAAAACATGGCTTATGCACAATTCTTGGCGGGTATGGCGTTTAATAGTGCATTACTGGGGTATGTTCACGCCATGTCTCACCAATTGGGTGGTACTTATAATTTACCACACGGCATATGTAATGCTGTTTTGTTGCCGCATGTTCAAGAATTCAATGCTAAAGCGGTTGCGGGTCGCTTGAAAGATATTGCCGCTGCGATGGGGGTAGATGTAAGCGCTATGAATGATCAGCAAGGGGCTGCGGCATGTATTGCTGAAATTCGTAAGTTATTAAAAGATATTGGTATTCCGTCGGGTTTAGCGGAATTGAATGTCAAACCAGAAGATTTACCAATGTTGGCAACTAATGCTTTGAAAGATATATGTTGTTTGACTAATCCCACTCAAGCTACCCATGAAGAAATTGTTGCAATCTTTAAAGCTGCTATGTGATTTATAAACGCTCATTTCGTGTAGATATTTATACCTAATTGGGCGGGGAGCAGTCATTAAAAGGCGACGTAGGTGTATACGTCGCCTTTTAGTTATTTTTCGTGTGACTGTTTTTACCCTTTTCATCTACCGGAAAAGGGCGGTGGATCGCGGTTACAGGGGGCGGCGAAAAATATAAAATGTATGTATTCGCTGTACCTATTTCGTCGGGTATTATTAATAAAATAGCTTAACGAAATAGGTTGTTAATTATTATTCGTTCACATTAACAATGCGATCTTGTTTAGGATAAGCAATGGGAGATTTTTCAACGAAATATTTCATTACAGCATCAACATCAGGCACGCTATATATAGGATCAATACCCTCGTTAAACACAGAGAAGTTATCTCCCCCTGTTGCCAGAAATTCGTTAGCGACCACACGGTATTTTCCATTTAATTCAATAGGTTCACCATTGATTTTCATCGAGTTGGCAATAACACGATTGCCTACTGGTTTGGCATTATTCCACTGATATTCAAAGCCATTAGAAACCGCTAAAATTTGCGAACGTGAATGATTCCATTGTTGTTCTAGCAGACGTTTAATTTGTTCACCAGTTAGCGTCTTGGTTAATAATACATTGGAGAATGGCTGAACAGCGTAGATAGTACTGTAAGTTACCTCACCACGAGTCATATCAGCACGAATACCGCCGCTGTTCATAAATGCAATTCGGGCGCCGCCGCTCTCTTTAGAGGCAGCAGTATACAAATGTGCATCTGCAATCACTTTGCCCAGTGAAGATTCACCAGCACGATTAGTTTTCCTATTCAGATTGCTATCCAACTTACCAATGACTCGGTTTGCCAATGGAGCGGCTATTTTTTCATATATATCTAATGCCTTCGTCACTTCTGGATCTTTTTCATATTTATGGTTATCAACCGAAATATTTTCCGCTTTAAAATCGATAATATCCTTAGTGGTTCTGTCCAGTTTTAGATCCAAGCTAGTTATTAACTCGCCGTTAGCCTGTGCAGAAGTGACTGGCTTACCATTAATCACACAGTTATATGCCTGATGCGTGTGACCAGTAATAACGAAATCAATCTCTTTATCCAGTTGATTAACAATATCCAGCACTTCACCGGTTAAAGCATTGCAGGCATTGACATTAATCGGCTTGCCATCACTTTTTTGTCCCGCACCTTCATGAATCAGAACGCCTATTGCTTTAACACCTTGTTTCTGTAGCTCAGGTACTAAAGCATTAATGGTTTTAACTTCGTTAGCGAAGCTCAAACCTTCGGTTCCACTTGGTGTCACGATCTTTGGGGTACCTTCCAGAGTCAGGCCAATGAAAGCTATCGGAATACCTTCAAATTTTTTAATGACATATGCAGGAAGTAGTGTCTTACCCGTTTGATTAACGGTGACGTTTGCTGCCAGATACTGGAATTTCGCCCCCGTAAATGGCTTTGGCCCCTGACAGCCAGTCACAGGATGACAGCCACCATTCTGTTTACGCAGCAGTTCATCTTTACCTTTATCAAACTCATGATTGCCAACAGCGGTTGCTTCCAAGCCTATTTTGGATAGCGTTTCAATCGTTGGCTCATCATGGAACATTGAAGAGAGTAATGGGCTTGCGCCGATCATATCACCAGCACCAACGACAATATTGTTAGGTCTCTCTTTCTTTAGTTCCTTGATTAGCGTGGACATATGTTCAATACCACCTGGTTTGTTGGGATTTGGTGCTTTCAGCGCACCATGAAAGTCATTCATAGCCAGGACACGAACATCAATAATATCTGCTTTATCATGACCAGGTTTAATGACGCATCCGGTCAATAGGGCACTGCCAATCGCCAAAAAAATTAATTTATACTTATTATTCATTTTATTTATCTCTTGATATTGAGTTCACATTTTAGCCAGTCAATCACATCTAATTCTTTGCTGTAACAAATGTAAAGCTTATCACGATTGATCTGAATGATATGGCGCTTCAACGAACGAGCGCGGATTATTTACTTGGAAATGGCAAAACGTTTATCTAAACCAACAGTGTAAGCCTGTTTTTTATAATTAAAGGTATTTGTATTTTCATCATGCAGGTAGTAATTTGTATATATACCACTTTTGATGCTATCCCAGTGCCATTTTATACTAATATCGTACAAATATGTTTTCCAAATAAGATTAGTTTTTCTTGGAGGGGAGTTTTGATATTGGAGCAAGAATTTAGTTCAATTTTTTATTCAGAGCTAAAATTAAGTAACTAAAATTTAATTTAAAAAATATACTCTATGTTATTATGATTTCCACCAATAAAAAATTTCTACGTGAAAAATAATCAAGAAATGAAATAGATTATTATAGATTGAAATAAAGCTAATTTTTTGATGCATACTATGGTTGCGATATCCGCTTTTGGTGATGGGAGAATATCGCTAGAAGAAAGATGTGCTTTACGATCTTGGTAGCACTTTAGTATCACGACGCAGGTTAAATCCTATTACACGACGTGAAGAAGGATTATGAAACTTATTAGATAAGACGGCAAAGAAAGATCCCTAACACCATACGATGTTAGAGTTTATACAACTCATTCTGTCAGAATTCTGCTGCACTCGATTGCTTGAGTTATAAAGCAAATAGCTGAGCCGATTTTGGGAGGTATCCATTTCATTACCAGCCCCGAGACAAGCACTTCGAGGTCGATAAATCGAATATCATTCTGGAAGGTATAATGTCTATTAATTAGAGTGTACTACCTGGCCATCAGTTATATTGGGGTAATCAATACAACTGCCCTGGTATTGCTGCCTTTGTATAAACAGATTTACTTTTTATTAATGGAAAAAGAAAGTTTATACCCAATGGATTTCAAGATACATCGCGACGGCAAGGGAGCGAATCCCCGGGAGCATAGATAACGATGTGACTGGGGTGAATGAGTGCAGCCAACAAAGAGGCAACTTGAAAGATAACGGGTATATATGAATCACTTCCTGTTGTACTATAACCCGAATTCTGGATAAGAAATTGACATGAAGCCTGTTCCAGGAGCAATGTTTTGGTGCACGCCGAAACAGCTCCGGGGAGGAACAGGCTATGAACAAGTTAGTTGAAATTTTCTGCGATGTCGATGATTTTTGCCGCTTCTTTATTCCTCAATGGGAATTATTTTGTTTCG
>NZ_RCWB01000041.1 GCF_018448885.1 Photorhabdus caribbeanensis | reverse complement strand
ATTAGGATCGCTTTTTTATGGAAGAGAGAGATCTTAACGTTTTAATGAGAGAAATACCTATAAAAAGTCATGTTCTGATTTTTATTTAACCAAAATAACCTTATTAAAAGTGTGAGATCCCACCCTGTATTCATACTGAACACATTTCCATCATGGTATAACATGAAAAAACTGAATGAGCTGATTAAACCTCCAACTAGCAGTGGGGAAACTTCTTATTTCTCCTTCTATTACGGTGCCATTCACGACACATTATCATTCACCATGCGGATGCTACTTGTGTAATTCGTTGATAAGGTTAGCGCTGTTAATCATTTTTATACTGGCGATAAAATTCATCTACAACTTATCTTAAGTGCTCAGCAATCTTTAATGACATTATCCTATCGCCAATGTATAACAAATCTTCAACAATGCCATAACTTAACACAGGTAAGATATTATGATGAAAAAAGTCGGCTTAATTGGTTGGCGGGGAATGGTAGGCTCTGTTTTGTTGCAACGCATGCTAGAAGAAAACGATTTTCAAGGCATTGTCCCTCACTTTTATAGTACATCGAGTGCTGGCTCCTCTGGTCCTACCATTGATGGCATTACTTATCAACTCAAAGACGCCAACGCAGTCAGCGCATTGACGGAAATGGACATAATTATTACTTGCCAAGGCGGCGATTATACCAAAGCAATTTATCCAGCTCTCAAGGCCAGTGGCTGGCAAGGCTATTGGATTGACGCCGCCTCGGCACTACGCATGGATAGGGACTCCTGCATCATTCTCGATCCGGTCAACCGTAACCAGATTGATTATGAAGTTAGCAAAGGCACCAAACTTTTCGTCGGCGGAAACTGTTCTATTACGCTGAGCCTTATGGGACTAGCCGGCCTCGTGAAAGCTGACCTAATTGAATGGATGAGCTTAATGACCTACCAATCCGCTTCTGGCGCGGGGGCCAAGTATGTGCGTGAACTGATAGCACAAAACTCATACATTAGCCAATACTTGAGCATAGACGATCTAACCGACAAAAGCTCAATACTGCCTTTGGTAAAAAAAGTTACCAATCTGATTAGCAGCCCAGAATTGCCGACACAGGCTTTCGGTGTGCCTCTGATAGGTAGCATCATTCCTTGGATTGACAGCGATCTCGGTGACGGCAATAGCCGGGAAGAATGGAAAGGTGAAGTAGAGACCAACAAGATCCTAGGTCTCCAACCCGGCACTATCAAGGTCAACGGTCTGTGTATTCGCGTCGGTGTAATTCGCTGTCACAGCGCAGCGATCACTATGAAGTTGAAACGCGACGTCAGCGAAACCGAATTTGTTGAACTAGTGCAAAATGCGCATCCGTGGGTAAGCTACGTGCCCAACAACAAAGAAGAGAGCATTAGCAAGTTGACTCCAGCCGCTATTAGCGGTTCTTTACGCGTAGGTGTCGGGCGCTATAAGAAAATGTCACTTAACGATGAATCGATTTATTCTGTCCTCACTGTCGGCGATCAACTACTATGGGGTGCAGCCGAACCGTTGCGCCGTATGTTAAATATTCTGCTCAACAGAGCATAATCAATAGACAAAAAATCAGAGCGATGAACTAACGTTTGAGCCATTTCATCGTCTGTTTTTTTACGGCTACTAGTGCTTCCCTGATTTACAACGCGTTCTATCTTGGCGCGTTGTAGGACAAACCTGAGAAAAACGGGTGATAGAACCAATTTTAAGCATCAACGTTAGAAGTTTCATATCAGCAGTGCAAATAAACTCAAGCATCAATAATCGTCTGCCTGATTTGCTTCGACTTACCCTAATTCCCAAAGGCTCGCTTTCCATTTTATCGGTTCAATCGGTAGATCATGTTTTTCTATGCCCGTCATTTTTGTGGAGATTCCTCAGATTCAAATCACTACCACATCATTCAAAAAAATACTAAAACTGGATAAACAAACCTCCTGGCTGAATTAGTCATATTCTCTCATGTAAGAATACAAAACTATGCCACGGATTATCCTGGAAAGTGAACGTCTGAAATCAATTTGGCCCATTTTGTGATCTGGTTAACCTTTCTAGTTCCAATCAACAAGGAGTACATCAACAACTTTTGCAGTCAGATTCTTTTCACTAATTTATGAAAGAACCTGATTTCATGACCTTCATCACATTCATTTAACATTTTTTTCCCAATTAACCTTATTCCATCTAAATTTGAACCATTACTCATCCGACCACTTAGGGTTTTGACTAGTGGTTTAGGACACAATAATAATCTGGTTATGATTGACAAACACCCGATGGAGATTGCAATGAGCCATTATCCTCACCTGTTCACCCCTCTAGACCTAGGGTTCACTACATTGAAAAACCGCATTTTGATGGGATCAATGCACACCGGGTTAGAGGAACATCCTGATCGTGCCCAGAAGCTTGCCCGCTTTTACGCTGAACGGGCAGCCGGAGGAGTGGCATTGATTGTCACAGGAGGAATTTCACCAAATAAACAAGGTGTTATAGGAAAAGGCACTGCATTTCTGGTAGATGAAGAAGACCTTATTCATCATAAAGTTATTACAAATGCAGTTCATCAGGCTGGTGGAAAAATTGCAATGCAAATCTTACATACCGGCCGTTACAGCTATCAACCTAACCTTGTCGCCCCCACTACCATTCAAGCACCAATTAATCCATTCATGCCTCGCGAAATGACAGAAGAGGACATCCAGCAAACCATTGCTGACTTCGCTCATTGTGCTCAACTGGCACAACAAGCAGGTTATGATGGCGTAGAAATCATGGGTTCTGAAGGTTATCTGATTAACCAGTTCCTGACTACTCGCACCAACCACCGCCAAGATAAATGGGGCGGAAGTTTTGAAAATCGAATGCGCTTTGCCGTGGAGGTTGTTAGAGCTGTCCGTCAAGCAACTGGACGAGAATTTATTCTAATCTACCGGCTTTCAATGCTGGATTTAGTAGAAGAGGGATCTAATTGGCAGGAAATCGAGCAACTCGCGGTTGCCATTGAGCAAGCGGGGGCATCTATTATCAATACCGGTATCGGCTGGCATGAGGCTAGGATTCCAACGATTGCCACTATGGTTCCCCGTGCTGGATTCAGTTGGGTAACGCAAAAGCTAATGGGAAAAGTTTCTATTCCATTGATCACAACAAACAGAATTAATGATCCCAACATTGCAGAGCAAGTGCTAGCACAAGGTTGTGCCGATATGGTTTCTATGGCACGACCTTTTCTGGCTGATGCTGAATTTGTTATGAAAGCCCAACAAGGACGAGCCGACGAGATTAACACTTGTATTGGCTGTAATCAGGCATGTCTGGATCAGATTTTTGTCGGTGAAATAGCCTCTTGTTTAGTTAATCCCCGCGCCTGCCACGAAACAGAAATGGCCGCCGAACCTGTTATCAGACCTAAAAAACTGGCGGTTGTCGGTGCCGGACCTGCCGGATTGTCATTCGCAGTAACCGCTGCCAGTCGTGGTCATCATGTCACTCTGTTTGAACGTGACGGACAGATTGGCGGACAATTTAATATTGCTAAACAGATCCCTGGTAAAGAAGAATTTCATGAAACATTACGCTATTTTCAGCGTCAGTTAGCAATTCATCATGTTGATGTACGGTTGAACCAAACTGCCACAACAGAAACACTCTCTGATTTCGATGAAGTGATTATCGCCAGCGGCATTGCGCCCCGCCAACTCACGATCGATGGTATCCATCACGAAAAGGTACTGAGCTACCTAGATGTACTAAAGGATAAGAAAAATGTCGGACAACGTGTAGCTATCATTGGCGCGGGTGGCATCGGCTTTGATACCGCAGAATATCTGAGTCAACCAGGAAAAAGTTCTAGCCTTGATAGTACCGCTTTCAGTGAAGAATGGGGCATTGACCATAATCTGACACATCGTGGCGGTTTATCCCCCCAAGGCCCTAAAGCAGAATCTTCTCCTCGGAAAATTTATTTATTGCAACGTAAGCCGACAAAGGTTGGTGAAGGACTCGGTAAAACAACAGGTTGGATACACAGAACTAATTTACACCTGCGTGGTGTAAAAATGTTAAACAACATGCAATATTTAAAAATAGATGATCAAGGATTACATGTTAGTTGTAATGGGGAACAGAGCTGTCTTGCCGTAGATAACATCATTATTTGTGCAGGACAAGAGCCACTGAGAGACTTGTATCAGCCGTTACAGCAAGCGGGAAAAACTGTGCATCTTATTGGTGGGGCAGATGTTGCTGCCGAATTGGACGCCAGACGGGCTATCGATCAAGGTACTCGGTTAGGACTTAGAATTTAATGATGAATAATGGCAGTCACAGACAAATCGTAAAAACAAAGTAAATCCTCAAGCCGCGCCATTCCTGGCGCGGACATTTTACTTTTTCTTACCTTGATTGATTAAACCTGAATACTTAAATAAATTACGTTAAGTTAACTGATCCGATGACAGACGGTCATCCTCAGCCTGACAAACAGCAGCAGTGAACAATACATCGGTAGAAGAGTTCAGACTCGTTTCCGCGGAATCCTGTAATACACCAATAATCAAACCGACTGCCACAACCTGCATAGCCATTTCATTGGAAATCCCAAACATGCTACACGCTAAAGGGATCAACAATAACGATCCCCCCGCCACACCAGAAGCACCACAGGCACAAATTGCAGCAACCACACTCAGTAGAAATGCTGTAGGCAGATCAACCGATATACCTAACGTATTGACCGCGGCTAAAGTCAATACCGTAATTGTCACCGCAGCGCCCTCCATATTGATGGTTGCTCCCAACGGGATGGAAACTGAATAAGTATCTTCATGCAGATTCATACGGCGGCACATCGCCATATTCACTGGAATATTTGCCGCCGAACTGCGAGTGAAAAATGCAGTTACACCACTTTCACGCAGGCAAGCAAATACCAGCGGATAAGGATTACGTCGAATTTTCCAGTAAACAATCAATGGATTTACAATGAGTGCCATAACCAACATACAACCCAGTAATACAACCAGCAATTGGACATATCCCAGTAAGGTGCCAAATCCCGTTTCTGCGATGGTTGAAGACACCAGACCAAAAATACCAATCGGTGCAAGACGAATGACCACCCGAACAATCTGAGTAACCGCCTCAGACATGTCATGAATTAGAGATTTCGTTGAATCCGTTGCATGGCGCAGTGCGATACCAAGACCAATAGCCCAAGCAAGAATACCGATATAGTTACCATTCAGTAACGCGTTTACTGGATTAGCGACAACATTAACCAGTAACCCTTTAATCACCTCCATAATGTTTTCAGGAGGTGACATCTGAGCATCATTAACAGCTAGCACCAGTTGCAACGGAAATATAAAGCTACCGGCCACGGCAACTAACGCAGCAAAAAAAGTACCCAAGATATAGAGGATAAGGATCGGGCGAATATTAGTTTTCTGGCCTTCTTTATGGTTAGCAATAGAAGACATAACCAGAATCCATACCAATACCGGGGCTACTGCTTTTAAGGCGCCAACGAACAACGTTCCAAGCAAACTGACTGATTTGGCAACCGAAGGCGTCAACCACGCTAACAGTATCCCTGCAATTAAACCTATCAAAATTTGTTTAACCAGGCTCCCTTGTACAATGTAATACACGAAACCACGTTTTTGTTTTTCCATAGCTGATCCATTTTATTAACAGTTCTGTTAAGCCTATATTTTTTGTGTTTGCTTCCTCAGTATAGGGAAACCAAGAGTAGTGAAAAGCTGCGATAGTTAAAATATACAACCTCGCCAGCACTTATTAACAACTCATTCACATTTGTGTGATCAAAACGGCAATTTACACATTTACAAAACACAATTATTTGTTTTTATGTTTAACCATTTCGCAGCAATTTAAGACCAGAAGAAACCATATCTTCTCATTCAAGAAAGATATGGTTATCTGTTAAAAAATAGTTATCTAATTACTGGAGTTCTTTAGTTTTGTACTTATTTACCCAAACATTAATAATCATTGTTATTGTTAAAATGCTCGCTACAGTTCCCAGAGAAACCCCCATAGGAATATGATAAAAATCTATTATTAGCATTTTAATACCGATAAATACCAGAATGATTGATAAACCATATTTCAGCATTGTAAATTTCTCTGCTACACCTGCCAGTAAAAAATACATTGCACGTAATCCTAAGATAGCGAAAAGATTAGAGGTCAAAACAATAAAAGGATCTGTAGTCACAGCAAAAATAGCAGGAATACTGTCTACAGCAAAAATAACGTCACTAATTTCAACCAAAATCAGGACCAAGATTAGTGGAGTCGCATATAACAAACCTTTTTCTTTCACAAAGAAACGCTCTCCGTGAAGATTATCAGTGATGCGAATATGCGCTTTTAGCCAACGGACAAAAGGTTTATCGCCTATCGGGGAACCATCCTCTTTTGCTAACGCCATCTTAACGCCAGTAACCAGCAGAAAGATGCCGAACAGATAGAGTATCCAACTGAATTGAGAAACCAGCCAGCTCCCTGCAAAGATCATCACGGTACGCAGCACAATTGCGCCTAAAACACCGTAAATAAGCACCCGACGTTGCAAATTTGCCGGAATAGCAAAATAGCTAAATAACATCAGCCAAACAAATACATTATCAACAGCAAGCGCTTTCTCAAGTAAATACCCGGTAAGGAAAGCCATTGCCTGACTATTAGCAACAGTTTCTCCTACGGTTTCTCGGCAATACCACCATAATCCTAATGCAAATAAGAGCGATAAACTTACCCAGATTACACTCCAGACAGCGGCTTGGAAAAACGACATTGCCTGCTCTTTCTTACGCCCCTGTAAGGATAGATCCAGCAACAACATAATCGTCATTAAAACAGCAAAACTTCCCCATAAAAGAGGGCTACCCACAGAGTTCATTTTCTTTCTCTCACAAACAAAAACGGCTGAAGTCTCAGAAGACGCCAGCCGCTGCTATATTTCTTCCCCACATCGTGGAGATGGATGTATTGCAAGCAACCCTCGCCTTCTGGCAAGGTCTCACTTACAACACAGAAAATGCACCATTAGGTATAAGTTCAGGGTTGCCCGGCTACCGGATGCTGTTGCATCGTAATGACGATAAACCGGCTAAGGAAGTTACTCCCCTTTGCTGTGGTGAAAAATAAATCAAATTTATACAAGAATCAATCTACCACTGAAAAAATAAAAAAATGATAATAAAAACAGTAGGAAAAAACGCAATTCATCCAACCTCATAAACCTATTTCCTATCCCATTTTAATGAACGTTCAATTGATCACCAAAATTTTCTGTTTAGTCACCCCTGATTTTGTTACAGTGGCACAGGCCGCGTCATTTGCCTTTTTCAACGGCGTAAAAAGGTATTAAAACCAGCCAAATAACGTAAAACAGGACGTAATTTAATCAGTTTAGCCTCATGCTTTCAGGATGAACGAACAAAGGCATTTTAGGAACACCTGATGGAAATAGTAAAAGAACTTATATATGCACTTTGGTACCAAGATTATGAAACTCTGGCCAATCCATCCCTATTATGGGCCATTTATATCATGCTATTCTTGATCCTCTTCCTTGAAAATGGCCTCCTTCCTGCTGCATTCCTGCCAGGAGATAGCCTGCTTATACTGGTTGGCGTATTAATTGCCAAAGGTGCAATGAGTTTCCCTCTGACGATTGTAATATTAACTGCCGGAGCAAGCTTAGGTTGTTGGGTCGGTTATCTCCAGGGAAAATGGCTAGGAAATACCAAAATAGTGCAAGGCTGGCTCTCTCACCTTCCAGCCTACTACCACCAAAGAGCTTACAGCCTTTTTCACCGCCACGGTCTGTCTGCTTTACTTCTCGGCCGCTTCCTCGCATTTGTCAGAACTCTTCTTCCAACACTTGCGGGCCTGACAGGTCTACAAAACAGCCGTTTCCAGTTTTTTAACTGGCTCAGTGGCTTCCTGTGGGTCATGATCCTTACCTCTTTAGGTTATGCACTTGGTAAAACCCCCATTTTCCGTCAGTATGAAGATTTGGTAATGAATTTCCTGATATTACTACCACTTGCTTTACTCATTATTGGTTTTAGCGGCAGTTTGTTAGTTGTGTGGCGTAAAAAAACCTGCCAATCCCCTCAAAAAAAGTAATTAATACCAATAAAACCTAATATCCCTCCCTGCTGTAGATAGAAGTATCGTTTGCAGCAGAATAGTGAAATAACTCTAATGTTTTTCATTCATCTTTCAAAATATAAGCTATATTTAAGGATAGTCTTTTCCGGCATCAGGAAAAGCGGCTAACTAAGTCAAATATACACACCTTAAATAAGGAGTAATCTACATGTCACAGATCAAAACTACTGAAGATCTACGCATTGAACTAAAATCACTCGCAGAAACACTGGAAGAAGTGATCCAAAGCTCTGGTGACAAATCCAAAGTTGAGTTGGAAGAACTTCGCAACAAAGTAGAAGAAGTCATCAAAGATACTCGTTTTAAACTCGGTAATGCCAGCGATATGGTTGTTAAGAAAACAAAAGATATGGCGGGCCGTGCCGATCTCTATGTTCATGATAAGCCGTGGACAAGCATCGGTATAGGTACTGCGGTCGGTGCCATATTAGGTGTATTATTAGCTAAACGCTAATATGAGTAACTCATCCAAATCTCAAGGCCCCGGTAAAGGGGTCCTTGATATTCTCCAACGTATTGCTACTGTTGCTGTCGAGATAGTAGAAACTCGTTTACAACTTATTGTTGTAGAGTTGGAAAAAGAAAAAGCCACTTTGATACAACTGATAGTCATAGCCAGCCTAACATTGCTATTCACTGCTTTCGGCCTCATGTGTTTACTTGTTATGATTTTTTGGGCTATCGATCCCAACTGGCGTTTTATCGTATTAGCAAGCACCACTGGCACACTACTCGTTCTGGCGCTTATTGGCCTTATATGGACCATCAGGAAAGCGAAAAGTTCAACATTACTTAGCGCTACTCGCGAGCAACTCAAGATCGACCGAGAAATGCTGGAGGATTACAGTAATGAGTAAACAACGTCAGGAGAAAAAGCTGAAAAAACAGCAGCTACTCAGAGATATCCAGCTACAACGACTTGAACTTTCCAACAATACACAACTCTGGAAGAGCTTTACTGAACCTTATGACAAAAGCTGGCAAAAGCTTTTGTCGTTAAAACCCTATCTGCGACCCGCAATCCACGCCATCTCTTTATATAGCCTTCGCCATCCTGTGAAATTTTATCATTTGTCTCGCTATATCATTCGACTATTGAAATAAAAATGGTAATAATTCTTGATAATATCCTTCATTGATGATCACTTTGGTTGCTTATATTCAAAAACTTTGTATAAAATTGTTAATAATCCTTGCTTACAACTAAGCTCATCTCTCTTTAGTATACATTCCATCCGTTAATGATTAACAAATTGTGCTGTTTTCGGTTGATACAAGCTAATCATCAAACAAATTATTATTATTTTTCAGTGTCTCAGGAGTTGTTAATGAAAAGATTTGAAGATAGTGCCCTGTTACTGGCTCGCATTTTAATGCCGATTCTATTTATCGTCGCAGGTTATGGAAAATTAGGTGATTCCTACGTGGGTACTCAGCAATATATGAATGCTATGGGCGTCCCTGGCTTTCTATTACCACTGACGATCTTACTTGAATTGGGTGGTGGTCTGGCAGTTCTATTTGGTTTCTTAACTCGTACCACCGCGTTATTTACCTTTGGTTTCTGTATCTTGACTGCCATTCTCTTCCACAGCAATTTTGCTGAAAGCATGAACCAGACTATGTTTCTCAAAAACCTGACCATCGGTGGAGGTTATCTGTTACTGGCTATCACAGGCCCTGGTAAATTCAGTATTGACCGCTTGATGAAGAGAAACTGGTAATCTCCTGCTATGACTGTTATGAATCTGAAAAATAACAGTTTTCAGGTAAAAGGCGAAACGATCAAAATCCCACTCTCGCTCAAGGATTTTATCAGCCAGATATCCAATATCCATAAAGGTAAATAGCAAGCCGAAAGATCTCGAAGATCTTTCGGCTCACTTTAATCAATAGGCCCAACTTCTATTGAATCACAATGACTCTGGTAAAATAGTTATTTTATCAAAATAAATAACCACCTCATTTCTCAGCAGGAATTAATTAAATCCATGTTAGATAACAAATTAAAATGTTAAAAGCACCCTTAAAAATTTCATATAAAGAGTATAGGATTTTCAGTGTAAATTCTATTAACACCCACAATGCTAATTTAAATAAAAAAATTAACTTTAATATATTTAAAGATTATTTAATCACAATATAATTATTTAAATTCATTTCATTTAATATCTTAAAATCAAATAAATCACCATACATTAATAATATTATATTCACAAACAGGTTATAATATATTTCAGCATAAATCAGACATTACCACATTTAAAAAAATCCTTTCACTCTTATTACAATTAAATAACTTCATAATAAATGATTACTATTACAACGTAGGATAATTATTTATATAGATATTTAAATTAAAACTCACATATTTTTATTATTTAATTTCACTATTAATATATTCTCTTCACATAATTATCACCCATTATATTCCAGACAATAAAATAATAAAAAATCAACATTATCACATTAAACTAAAAACCATTTTAACAATAGCCACAATTATTATATTACAACCACTTTCTCCGTAAAATAATATTAATTATGTCGATTTTAAATAAACAACAAATTGTTTTTTAAATTGCAGATTGAAATTAAAAAATCCTATAACCATTAAATAAAAAAGCGTATTTAAAGAGATAAATCAACAATATTATCAATTGACAAAAAAACTGAAAAAAACAACTTGACACATAACTACATACATTAGAAAATCACTTAATTAATAGGACACCCACTAAAAATATTGATAGTCACTCAGACTAATAGTTAGTATTTTAATAATTGTGTTTTAATTTCACCAAAATACCTGTACCAGATAATTCACAGAATCCTTCATACAATAAACGAATAGGGAAGACAAATGAAATATAATTCAATTGCTTATACCATTATTTGTTTAATGCCATTTTATGCTGCCGGAGCAGGAAAATTAAAGGATGTTTGCGACGGTAAATTAATTGCTAACACATCTATAAGCAGTATAAATATTACAAGCAATCAAAATGGAAATGGACCAGCCATGAATGTATTAGTAGAAGGGAAATGGTATGATACATATCTAACCCCCGGTATTACAGAGGGTAACGGTGTTTATGGGCTCTATGATATGAGTCATAATGCTTATCTCAATGCATTAGAAGTTAACATTTGCGTAAGACTTGGCAATTTAAGAGGCATTGAATTAATTTATAGATCATAAAATTCTAAGCTAGAAAAAGAGAGTCCACATTAATCAATGTGCCTATAACGCATTGTTAAATCAACATTTAATTCCCATAAAGTAATAACGGAGAGTTTATGATTATTCAAGGTAAAAAAATAAATGTAAAATTAAGAAAAGACACACCAGACCAACTATCCGCAAGTGACTTAAAGGCACAATTGACTGCTCTTGGACTAACATGTGAACTTACTGATGAAAGTTTACTCACAGGATATATTGAAGACGTAAGAAAACAACTAATTACAGGAAGTACACAGTCATTTGCAATTGGGGAGTATATTGATGAGAATTTCGTACATACATCCAAAGCTAACTGGTCACCAGAAGATGAGGCCCTCGGATACAAAACGAAACTAATTTATATTGGTGTACCGGAACATTTTAAATGGCTAGGGGAAAATTGTAGTACATTTTCAGGAAATGAGGATGATCCACCAGCATCAACAGATAAATATGATAACGTAGAGGCAGTGAAAAGTGCCTTTATCCAAATTGCCAAGGGATCTTCTGAGACTCTAGTAGAACCACTGGACAAAACAGATATGGAATCTGCGCTAACAAATCTCCTAAGCTCAATTAATGATGACAATATCAAAGACTATGATTCCGGGTGGAGAATAAAACTCCTCTTACTAATAGATAATTTCGATAAAGAAAAAGACACAGGCGATGGAATTGGGGTATTAGGAATACGTTGGAGACTACAAATAAAAGATTATAAAAAAAAGAACAAAGACAGTGCTAAACATAACACAACAATTAATCTAAGCAGCTGGTCTGTCACATACGATAATACCGATGATCTTATCAAACAATATAATATGGCAAAAAATTATTTTGGCTAAAAATAACAAATGGAGACGAATTCGGCTGATAAGTACAATTTTTCAGAAAGTCAGGCAGTCGCTATAGTAGCATCTTTCTTGCCAAAGAAAAATGCACTATGGCCTGTCTTATTTATTGCCATTGATTAAAGAAAAGATACACAATAATAGAGCCAACAACCATATAAGAATATATTAACATCAGGACAACCATTCTGACCTAAAGAAAAACAGTTCTGGTGTTATTAATAAATCCGAAAGTCTCCCTGTTTTCATCACTGTCTGGTACCCAAAAAATAGAACCATCAATATTCATCGAATAGAGATCAAAAAACTTGGGTTCAGACAAAATTTACACCTACCAATGATGTCAGCTCTGCTCAAAAAGAGCAGCACAGCCAACCAGACAGTCTGCTGTACTGGCTGGCGCCATTTACGAATGTTAGATTCGTTGTGCCACAATTTCATATTTTGTTAAACAATCATCGAATCATGTTTTTTACAGCCTATCTTCTAATTTGATTGTTCGCATCACTTCTACTTACCGACTAACAAATAATTTAGGGATTTCCCGTAAACACCAAGACTTAGCTTCTCCCATGCTATCTCGTCGCCATGCCATAATGACATTTGTGTCATGGCTGTATTCAGAACTAATCACCCGCAAACGCCCCTCTGCAATATCTTGTTCCACCATAGGATAAGGCATAGTAGCAACGCCCAGCCCGGCTAAGAGAGCACGGCGTTTATCTTCCAGAGAACTGACCGTCAAACGCTGCTGCTTATCTAACAATTGAACCGTCAATACCGGGCGCTCCCTCGCTGTATCTGCTACAGCAATACCACGGTACTTCACCCTCGTGACATCGGACAAAGGCTCCGGCTCTTGATGTATAGGATGATCAGGACTAGCGACATAAACATTGGTAATGCTGTAAAGCTGACGGGAATTAATTTCTGCCGATGCGCGAAAATGCATATCTGGTGCAATAACAATATCCGCCCGACCCGTTTCCAGCCTCTCCCATGCACCAGCCAAAACTTCAGTCAATAAAGAGAGCTGAGTATTCGATTTTTGAGCAAGTTTGCCCACTAATGGAAATAATGAAGAAGCCGGAACCAACGCTTCACAAACAATTGTCAGGTGAGTTTCCCAACCTCTCGCTAATGCCTCTGCATCAGCGGTTAATTTATCAGCCGCTTCAAGCAATTGGCGTCCACGCTCAAGCAACATACGACCAACATTGGTGAATTTAGTTCTGTGACCCGAACGGTCAAACAGTACTACATCCAGCTCTTCTTCTAATTTTTGCATCGTATAGCTAAGTGCAGAAGGAACGCGGCCAAGCTCATCCGCAGCCGCAGCAAAACTTCCCCGCCGGTCAATCGCATCCATGACCCGGAGAGATTCCAGTGTAAGCGCTCGTTCTTTGCTCATATTTTTCTCAATCAGGAAATTTGAATATGGCGACCAGATTAACTGGCTAACATTTCGCCGTCCAGATAATTACTATTCTTAGTATGTGTTTTTTTCAGGTAACTGCCATCATGATTATAAATAGAACAGCAAAACAATGTGGAAAAGCTGACTATGGTTGGCTACAGGCTCGTTATACATTTTCATTTGGTCACTATTTTGACCCAAAGTTTTTAGGTTATGGCGCACTACGTGTACTCAATCAAGAAGTCATCGCCCCCAAAGCCGCTTTCCAACCTAAATCCTATCCACATGTGGATATATTGAATATTATTCTACAAGGTGAAGCAGAATACCGTGACAGCGAAGGCAACTACATCAGAGCCCGCAAGGGAGAATGTCTGCTATTTTCTACCCGTCAAGGCATCAGCTACAGTGAACATAATGCCAGTACTAACAAACCACTGACGCGCTTACAGCTTTGGTTGAATGCCTTTCCTCAACAGGAAAGCTTACCATTGCAACGAATGGAGTTACCAGAACAACCATTAGCTATGCTAGCTTCTCCAACCGCAGAAGATGGCAGTATGCAATTACGTCAGCAAGTTTGGGTAAATCATATTTTCCTTACTAAAAATCAATCTCATCATCTGCAATTAAAAGGAAAAAATGCCTATCTGCAATCTCTAAACGGCAATATAAAAATAAGAGGCAATTCCAGGGATAATACTTTGATTAAATGCGGAGATGGCGCTTTTATTCATGAAGAAAATCGACTAGTTTTGAAAGCAGATACTGAATTTCAGGGATTGTTAATTGATCTGGCGGCCTAAAAAAGTGAAAGCCCCATCAGATTTCAATCTAATAGGGCTAACTTTTTGAAGTTGACCGATAAGCCGGGTTCTGTCGTGGACAATCATTCATCTAGGCCAGTACTTACGCACTGGCTCAAGCAGCCTACCCGGGTTCGATACGGGCCGTACCTAATGAACCCCTATTTGGCCTTGCTCCGGGTGGAGTTTACCGTGCCACGGACTGTTACCAGCCGTGCGGTGCGCTCTTACCGCACCCTTTCACCCTTACCTGATCCTACATTAAGTAGGCCATCGGCGGTTTGCTCTCTGTTGCACTGGTCGTGAGCTTTCACCCCCCAGACGTTATCTGGCACCCTGCCCTGTGGAGCCCGGACTTTCCTCTCCTCTATCCATCGTCCAAAGGATTAATGATAAAGCAGCGACTGTCTAGTCAACTCCGCGACGGATTATAAGAGGTTTGTTTAACGATGTATAGGCATTTACCAACTATCCGCCCTAATTTAGCAATTGCTATCATTCTTCATTCTGTCCCAACCCATGACGATAAAGTGCATTTTTCTTCACGCCATGAATCTCTGCCGCCAATGCAGCCGCTTTTTTCAATGGCAATTCTTGTTGAAGCAGTGCCAGCGTTCTTAATGCCTCTGGAGGCAAAATATCATCATCCCGTTTTTTATAGCCTTCAACGATCAATACCATTTCACCACGGCGACGGGTTTCATCTTCCTTAACCCACGCCAGAAGTTCACCTACTGGCATCCCCTGAATGGATTCCCAAGTCTTTGTCAATTCCCGCGCCAGAACGACGTAACGTTCAGTTCCCCATACTTCAACCATATCTTCCAAACTATCGATCAGACGATGAGTGGATTCATAAAAAATTAATGTGCGCGACTCCTTTTCCAAAGCCCGCAAAGTATCACTCCGGCTTTTACGTTTTGCGGGCAAAAATCCTTCGTAACAGAAACGATCCGATGGCAAGCCCGCAGCAGACAAAGCGGTTATCGCCGCACAAGGTCCCGGAAGCGGGACAACATGAATACCGGCTTCACGGCAACGGCGGACCACATGATAACCAGGATCATTAATCAAGGGCGTTCCTGCATCAGAGACTAATGCAATACTTTGCCCTTGTTGGAGTTTTGTAATTAATTGATCTGCTTTCTGCTGTTCATTATGATCATGAAGTGCGAACATGCGCGCATTAATGGCAAAATGTTGAAGCAACAAGCCAGTATGTCGCGTATCTTCGGCAGCAATCAGATCGACATGCTCAAGAACTTCAAGCGCACGCTGAGTGATATCACCCAGGTTTCCAATGGGGGTTGGCACAACATATAGCGTGGATGTCGTAACCACTGCTCGATTAGGTTGATTCATTGTTTCATCCGAATGGCCGATTTAAAATTGAGCATCTTTGAAAAAAACATCGCTGGATACAGTATGCTTTCCTCAATTTTTGTGCGTATCAAAACTGGTTTAGTCTGTTCAGCTATGCTGACAGTTATGATCATCGCAGGATGTACCGCGCCTGACCAACAGGGGCAACAACCTTCGCAAACTCAGGACAAAATCAGTACAGAAATCGCCCGTTATCAATCCATCATTGATGCCGCTCATGGCGAACCTTCTCTTGATGTTATCCGTGCTTATATCGCTCAGGAATCACTTCTGAAAGAAAGTACGGTTCATCAAAAAAATATTGATGATACCTGGCAAATGCTGACTCGTCTTTCACCACAAGAACGCCGTGGGTTAGTCATCAACGCTGATGAAAATGTTCTGCAAGGCTGGCTGGACTTACTCAGTGCCTATCAGGATAACAAACAGGACTCTGACAAACTACAGGCGGCTATCCATGACTGGAAAATTCGTTATCCACAAAACCCTGCCGCACTGTCACTCCCAACGCAGTTACAATCAGCAGCCATCCAACAGCAAGATACGAATATCCATCTTGCTCTGTTCCTGCCATTAAGTGGTCAAGCAAAAGTATTCGGTGAAGCCATTCGCCAAGGTTTTCTCGATGCTCAGGCCGGTTTACCAAGTCCATCATTGCCAACAGAAAACCCGGAAAATTTATCTATAGCAGACAACAATAGTACGTCAGATGGCGTGGTTTCTACCGATATGTCCCCCAGTGAAGCGGCGCCCGTAGAATCAGCAACACCAACTATTCAGACAACACCGGTCATAGCCAATGCGCCGATTAATACCCAACAGGTCAAAATTTATGACACAGCAAGCCAGCCATTGGAAAATTTATTAATTCAGGCTAAGCAAGACGGCGTGAATTTAGTTGTCGGGCCGTTACTGAAACCCGATGTGGTTAAACTCGTTCAGATAAATCCTTCATTAAATATGCTAGTACTCAACGAGTTAGATAATGCTCAACCACAGCCCAATATCTGCTATTTTTCTTTATCACCAGAAGATGAAGCGAAAAATGCCGCGGAACACATTTGGCAGCAACAGAAACAGAATCCTCTGATTTTGGTCCCCAGAGGAGCTTTTGGCGACCGCATTGCCAATGCCTTTGCACAGGAATGGCAAAAACAAGGGGGGCATACTGTTCTGCAACAAACCTTTGGCTCTTCCGCCGAACTGAAACAATTAATTAATAGGGGTACGGGTATCCGCCTAACCGGAACAGCGGTCAATGTTACAAGCAATCAACCTACATCAATCGCCATTGGTAATCTGGAAATCCCTCAGATAAACACCGACGTCGTTCCTGCCTCTACCGGCGGCCCAGTAGATGCAGTCTATATTGTTTCTACCCTAGATGAACTGACGCTGATTAAGACAATGATTGATATGGCGATCAGTTCCCGCGATAAGCCCGCCCTTTATGCAAGTTCCCGCAGTAATCAGGCTGGCGTTGGCCCCGATTTCCGCCTGGAGATGGAAGGAATGCAATTCAGTGATATTCCCTTAATCGCCGGCGCTAACCTGCCACTGATGCAGCAAGCAGCGAATAAATTTGCAAATGATTACTCTTTGATGCGCCTTTACGCTATGGGCATTGATGCCTGGTCATTAGCAAATCAATTCAGTCAGGTTCAACTTCAAAGTGATTTCCATCTCAATGGTGCTTCCGGGATGCTGTCCGTTCAGGAAAACTGCACCATTTTCCGACAGCTTTCATGGATGAAATATCATCAAGGCCAAATCACGGCTATTTAGTTACTTGCCGCTTGTCACCAAGCGGCCTTTCAATTCAAATGACTCATTTCAGAGAATGAAAATAAAAAAGCAGGATGAAAATAAAAAAGCTGACAAGTTATTTGCTAGGACGCAACTATGAAACGCAGGCAAAGTTGTTTTTACAAAAACAAGGATTATCTTTTATCGCCGCAAATGTGAAAGTTCGCGGTGGTGAAATTGACCTGATTATGAAAGACAAGCAAACTTGGGTTTTTATTGAAGTCCGTTTCCGCAAATCAGGACAACATGGAGATGCCCTAATGACAGTCACCCATAGCAAGTGTAAAAAATTATTACACGCAGCCGCAATATGGTTGTTGCAACGGGGTGAATGTTTTGAAACCTCTTCTTGTCGCTTTGATATTTGTGCTATTACTGGTCAACAATTTGACTGGTTGCAAAATGCCTTCAATCAAAATGAGTTCACTCGTTAAAATGATACTGAGTAGGTTATAAACGTGCTGGATAGAATTAAAGTCTGTTTTACAGAAAGTATTCAAACTCAGATCGCAGCCGCAGAAGCATTACCTGATGCTATTTCGCGAGCTGCAATGATGATGGTTCAGTCATTACTGAATGGTAACAAAATTCTTTGCTGTGGTAATGGCGGCTCAGCCGCAACCGCCCAACGGTTTGCAGCCAATATGATCAACCGGTTTGAGACTGAACGTCCAAGCCTGCCTGCATTGTCGCTTAACGCAGACAATGTGGTTATCACTGCAATTTCAAGCAATAAACAGCATGATGAAATTTATGCTAAACAGGTAAGGGCATTAGGTCAGCCCGGCGATGTGTTATTAGCGATTTCCACACATGGTAATAGCCGTGATATTGTTAAAGCCGTTGAAGCCGCAGTAACCCGCGATATGACGATTGTCGCCCTTACAGGCTACGATGGCGGTGAGCTCGCCGGCTTACTCGGGCCACAAGATGTAGAGATTCGTATCCCATCTCATCGCAGCGCCAGAATTCAAGAAGTTCATATGCTAACAGTTAACTGCCTATGTGACTTAATCGATAATACACTCTTTCCCCATCAGGATGACTAAGGAGCCAAATAATGCGATTTTTCTCCCTATTAGCAACAATTTGTACTGCTGTGATGTTACAGGGGTGTATTGGTGCAGTCGTGGTAGGCTCTGCCGCTGTAGCGACTAAAACAGCAACCGATCCCCGAACAGTTGGTCAACAGGTTGATGATAGTACTCTCGAAGCCCGTGTCAGTAATGCGCTTGGCAAAGATAAACAGCTCAAAGAGCAAACCCGTATTATTACCACCGCCTATCAAGGAAAAGTTTTACTAACAGGTCAAAGCCCAAATTCAAACCTTTCAGACCGAGCTAAACAGATAGCATCGCGGGTTGATGGAGCACATACTGTTTACAATGAAATTCGTCAGGGAAAACCCGTTGAATTAAGTACAGCTTCCAAAGACACTTGGATTACAACTAAAGTACGCTCAAAAATCTTGGCTAGTGACTCGGTTAAGTCTTCTAACATAAAAGTCGTTACGGAAAACGGCGAAGTCTTTTTATTGGGCATTCTGACCAAACAGGAAGGTAATGCCGCAGCAAAAATTGCCAGCGAAACTAACGGTGTTAAGCGGGTGACAACCGCATTCACTTATCTGAATTAACCATATTGATTGAAGACGATGACACGATAAATCGGTCAAACATCCAGGTATTAGGCCGCGTCATTTTTTGGCGTCGGCGTTTTACCTCTTTTTATCATCCAATATCAAACCAAATAACTTCTCGATTCTTCCCTCAATCACTCTGCATTAACCCATTTTTCTCAAGGTAACTCACCCCGCCCAACAACCGCATTTGCCGCAAAATCCATTGTTGACGCTGTAAAACATAAGCCGAAGGTGCGTTAACTTTATAGCGGTGTGGATTAGGCAATACAGCAGCAAGTAAAGCCGCTTCCGATGCCGTCAATTTACTGGCCGATTTATGAAAATAGTGTCTGGATGCCTCTTCAACACCAAAAATTCCATCACCAAATTCTGCTATGTTAAGGTAAACAGTCAGAATTCTACTTTTTGACCATCCCAGTTCAATGACAAAAGTCATCCCGGCTTCCACCCCTTTTCTTAACCAGCTACGTCCATCCCACAAAAATAAATTTTTGACCGTTTGCTGAGAAATCGTTGAAGCTCCTCTGAGTCTGCCAGAATTATTTTGGTTACGTTCAAGTACATTTTCGATAGCATCAAAGTCAAATCCCCAATGCTGTGGAAATTTTTGATCTTCCGCAGCAATAACAGCCAATGCGATATTTGGCGATATTTGTCCTTGCCCTACCCAGTCAGAACGAGATATATAAGAAAAATTAACTGATGACCAAGCGCTAATCTGGCGCTCAACCATAACCATAGAAAACGGCACTGGCAAAAATGAAAATGCAACAACAGAAACTATCCATAAGATAATAACTGAGATTACGATTTTTTTAAGCCAGTACCATAAAAATTGAAAAGGATTTCGCATCCAGTTACTCAGTCATTTCCAATACTTTTCTGACAAGTTTATCAATTCCCACTTCTGCCTGAGAAATAGATTCAGCAAGCATGTAGGCTGGTGTTGTCACAATTTTGTTTTCTAAATCAACAACAACATCATTTACCCCACAAACTATATGGACACCTCCCATTGCCTCTACTTGAGCAACCGTTTCAGGATCATTGCCGACAGTTAGTTTCACCGATTTATTAAGTAATTTTGGCAACATAACGGGGGCAATGCACATAAATCCCATTGGTTTATGTTGCTTATGCATAGCCCTTACCAAACTTAATAAATCCTTATTTATTTCGCAATCAACTGTCTTAACGGCAAAGTCACATAAATTCTTAGCAACACCAAATCCACCAGGAATTACCAGGGCATCAAATTCATCTGCATTTGCTTGTGATAAAGGCTGAATTTTCCCCCTCGAAATACGGGCAGATTCCTGTAGAACGTTACGTTCTTCCCCTATTTCTTCACCGTTAATATGATTAATAACATGAAGTTGTGGTGCGTCAGGTGCAAAAAAGCTCGTTTTAACACCTAAACGGTCTAAAGAAAGCATAGTTAATACTGACTCATGAATTTCGCTACCATCGAAGACACCACATCCACTTAAGACAACCGCAACTGATTTCATACCTCACTCCATTTGTAGTAGATTATTGCTTAACCCTTTAGGGGGTTAAACACCAATCTTCATCACAGATTTTAATGAATCTTGTAACAAAAAATCTTATCTTTGCTATGTTGGTACTTGTATGATGTACGGAGAATTCCCCATTTACTCGCCGCAACCAAAGATCTATTAGATAGGCGTGTAAAAAGTTTTCCCTGGTGTTGGCGCAGTATTCGCGCACCCCAACCTCGGTTGGGGTTATTTTTTTTCAGCTTCCGCCAACCATTCTCTCAAAATTTCCGTATCGTTTCTCCATTCTTGCTTTAACTCATCAACCCATTCCTGAACATTGTCCCACCATGCCGGTAAATCAGGTGATTGAATCTGTTGAGCCAGTTGTTGTAAATGACGCAATCCAACCGATCCCGCAGCGCCTTTTATCTTATGCGCTTCCTCCGTAATGCCTTTCTGATCTTTGGCAGTCATATTCGAATCAAGAACAGACAAATAACCCGGCATCATCTTTTCAAACACACTCAAACTATTGCAAATCAACTGAGGCCCAACGAGCTCGATGTATTGATTAAGCATTTCTGTATCAAGTAAATCTTCATTTTTTTTCATCAATCCTGACTCCTCTTCTTTCGGCTGCATATGATGCACAGATTGTTCCCCCCAATATTGTTCAATAATGGCGGTTAACGCATTCACAGAAAGGGGTTTACTTAACACTCCATTCATACCTGCATCGAGATACTCTTTTTTGTCTTTTAAGACATTTGCCGTCAGTGCAATCAATGGGGGCAGATCTTTTTTGGCATATCGCCGACGTAATTCACGGGCAATATCTAATCCAGTCATATCGGGTAGCTGAATATCCAGCAATACCAGATCGAACTCTTCTGGGTTAAACATTTCTAGCGCATCTTTACCATTCATGGCGACTTCCACGCTGTTACCCAATTTTTCCAGTACAGAGCGAGCAACAATCACATTCAGTTCAATATCTTCTACCAATAAGATATGCAAAGCCGGAAGTGGGCAATCTTCTGTCTCTTCTTTGCATAGAAGACTCTCCTCCATAGCAGGCGCAATGATAGACAGTGTAAATCGAGAGCCTTGTCCCGGCTCACTTTCCACCACAATATCCCCTCCCATACTTTGAGCCAAACGCTTGGATACCGCCAATCCAATACCAGTTCCCGTTGCTGGGCAACCACCATGACTGCCTTTCACTTGATAATACATCGCAAAAATCTTCTCTTGCTCATCATATGGGATACCAATCCCCGTATCTGTGACTTCAAACAGCAGGCGCTCCCCCTCTTCGTACCAGATCCGAACATTGATCTCCCCTTTCTGCGTAAATTTCACCGCATTGCCAATCAAGTTCCACAGAATTTGGCGCAAGCGAGTGCCATCCGCCATAATTCTGGCAGGCAATGGCAGTTCTGGGTTCATTACAAATTTAATATCTTTCGGTTGCACCAGTAGCCCAGAGAGGTTTTCTAGATCGGATATAAAACCGGTAAAATCAATTGGCTGATTATCAATCTGCACCTTACGCCGTTCAATTTTATCCATTTCAATAATGTCATTGAAAATATTACCAAGTGTGATCGCACTGACATGAATCGTTTTCAGATAGTTATTTTGCTCAGACGTCAACTCAGTATCGAGCAGAATACGGCTCAAACCAACAATGCCATTTAAAGGCGTACGAAGCTCATGGCTAATCGTTGAGATAAAAGTAGTCTTATCCCTACTTGCATTCTCCAAAGCGTCCTGATAGCGCTTACGTTCCGTTATATCGCGCCCAAATCCCATAAGCCCATGTCTTTTTCCCACCCGATCATAAAAAGGGACTTTCCGAAGTTCAAAACAGGCTTTTCGGCCATCGGGATAAACCAGCCACTGCTCATAAGTGAGTGCAACATTATGACGGAACACTTTTTCATCAGTTTTCATTACCTTGCGAGCAACTTCTTTGTCATAAACATCGTTTGGCGTCAGTCCGACAAGCTGTTTCTGGCTTTTCCCCGTCAGCAACTCCATCGCCCGGTTACAACCAGAAAACTCATTATTTTCATTGCGGTAATAGACCAAATCAGGAGAGGCATCGAGAAAAGATTTCAATAATACAGATTGCTGTTCCAATTCAATCTGTGTCTGCTCACGGTGTTTCATCTCTTCTTTGAGTTTATCCAACAATATCAGGTGCGCCTGTTCAGCTTTTTCCCTTACAGAGATCTCCTGATTAAGCTTAATAATGTTGTCTTTTAATTGCTGATTAAGTTCCCGATCACGCTGACGCATCACTTCCAACTTTTCAACTAATTTGGATAATCGTTGGCGGGACTCTTCAAGCTGTTCAACAACAACCGAAAGGAAATAGACGGCCCAGGGCGTAATCAACAGACCAAAAAAAATTGAACGGACTAAATCAATACTTTGCACTCCTCCTTGAAGCAGAAAAGTGACTACCATCTGTACACCCATAGCAAGAACAACCAGTGCGGATGCAAGTAGTAATGAAAAGCGCACTAACCCCAATTTCATCATTAAATCAACATAATATTGGGCCAGGCCCCTGAGCAGCTTCATTTCATAAAAACTCCCTTAAATATGACCATTCCAGATCATACCGTAAAAGACCGGCCACTTCGTTGAAGGAATAACAGAAATTGTTGACCTGGTAAAACAATAGTATTATTTAATAGTTTTAGTTATGACTTACCAAACATTATTCTGGCTTTTTACTCTTGCCGGTCTTTTCGCACAATCCAAATATGAATAAATAATCGAATACATTGACAAAATAAGCATAAAATTCTTTTTTACTCCTTTAATACCCCCAAAAAGATAAAACTTTATTCTTATAAAGAAACAAAAATACACATTAATTCTTTAAAGTTTATATTAGTTAGATTTTAAATCTAATAAATAAAAGTTTAACAGCATATATAAAACAGATATTACACTAATATTAGTGATATAAATCACATTAAAATCCTAACATGATCTATATCACATAACTCTAATATTAAATTTTTTACTTAAAAATTATAATGTTAGCCTTAATTATCACCTATACTTATCTTATCCCGGTGATATTTGACCTGATTTATATTTCTAGTTAACTTGGAAAGTCACTGGAAATCATCTGTCAGATTCTCATCTGAACCATAATTATGCAGTGACACAATATCATTTAAGTCACCACCTGTTTATCACAAATAAACAAGTGGTGGTTGATTGAGGGCGCAATTCAGACGCCAGTAAAATATTAATCTCACAAATGTCTGTGAGTTTCTGTGAGAGTCGGACAGAACCTCGGGAGGTTCATATATGCTATATAACAAATCTCAAGAAAAGGATAACTGTGGCTTTGGATTGATAGCCCATATTGAAGGGGAGCCAAGCCACAAAGTAGTACGTACCGCTATCCATGCCTTGGCAAGAATGCAACATCGTGGGGCAATCCTGGCAGATGGCAAAACCGGTGATGGTTGTGGTTTACTGTTGCAAAAACCTGACCGTTTTTTTCGGATGGTTGCACAGGAGCAAGAGTGGCATTTAGCCCGTAATTACGCCGTCGGAATGCTATTTCTCAGCCAAAATCCCCAGATTGCACAAAACTGCCGGGAAATCGTCGAACAAGAGCTACAAAATGAAACTCTGTCAGTCGTTGGCTGGCGTGAAGTCCCCATCAACAGTGATATTCTGGGCGAAATAGCCCTTTCAAGCCTCCCCCGAATCGAACAGATTTTTGTTAATGCTCCAGCAGGCTGGCGGGCGCGTGATTTAGAACGCCGTTTGTTCGTTGCTCGCCGCCGAATAGAAAAACGCATTAGCGACAACGATTTTTATGTTTGCAGTTTGTCCAATCTGGTGACTATCTATAAAGGGCTATGCATGGCGGCAGATTTGCCCCGTTTCTATCCCGATCTGGCTGATTTACGCTTGGAATCGGCAATTTGCCTATTCCACCAGCGCTTCTCAACCAATACTGTCCCACGCTGGCCATTGGCACAACCTTTCCGCTATCTCGCCCATAACGGTGAAATAAACACCATCACCGGTAATCGCCAGTGGGCACGAGCAAGAGCCTATAAATTCAAAACACCGCTTATTCCTGATCTGCAAACGGCAGCCCCTTTTGTCAACGAAACCGGGTCAGATTCCAGTTCGCTGGATAACATGTTGGAACTGTTTCTCAACGGCGGAATGGATTTAATCCGTGCTATGCGATTGCTGGTTCCTCCCGCATGGCAAAACAATCCTGATATGGATGAAGATCTGCGGGCTTTTTTTGATTTCAACTCCATGCATATGGAACCGTGGGATGGTCCTGCGGGTATCGTTATGTCCGATGGACGCTACGCTGCCTGTAATCTGGATCGTAATGGCTTGCGTCCGGCTCGCTATGTTATCACCAAAGATAAGCTGATCACCTGCGCTTCCGAAGTCGGCATCTGGGATTATCAACCGGACGAAGTGGTGGAAAAAGGGCGCGTTGGTCCCGGTGAACTTATCGTGATTGATACCCGCCAAGGCCGCATCCTTCATGCAGAAGAAACAGACAATGACTTGAAAAGCCGCCATCCCTATAAAGAATGGATGGATAAAAACGTCAAACGCCTGACTCCATTTGAAGAATTACTGGAAGATCAAACTGGCCGCCGGGATCTGAACGATCAATCCTTAGCGGTCTATCACAAGCAATTTGCCTACAGCAACGAAGAGCTAGATCAAATCATCCGTGTCTTAGGAGAGAATGGTCAGGAAGCGACCGGTTCAATGGGAGATGATACACCGTTTGCCGTCCTTTCCAGCCGCCCACGGATTATTTATGACTATTTCCGCCAGCAATTCGCTCAAGTCACTAATCCGCCTATCGACCCACTACGCGAAGCTCATGTTATGTCTCTCACCACCTGCATTGGGCGGGAGATGAACGTATTTTGTGAAGCAGAGGGGCAAGCACACCGATTAAGTTTTAAATCCCCGATTCTGCTCTACTCTGATTTTCATCAATTAATAACGCAACAAAGTCCACATTATCGCGCAGAACGATTAGATCTAACTTTCAACCCACAAGAAACCAATTTGCAAAATGCCCTGTTTGCATTGTGTGACCAGGCAGAACAACTCGCCAGAGATGGCGCAGTATTGTTGGTATTATCTGACCGCAACATTACGCCGGAGAAATTACCTATACCTGCACCGATGGCTGTTGGCGCTATTCAACACCGCTTGGTAGAAAAAAACCTACGCTGTGATACCAACCTGATAGTAGAAACAGCAAGTGCCCGTGATCCACACCATTTCACTGTACTACTGGGATTTGGCGCAACAGCGATCTATCCCTATCTGGCTTATGAATCACTGGCCAAAATGGTCGATAATGGCACAATTAACAAACCTTATGCTGATGTCATGCTCAACTACCGCAATGGTATCAATAAAGGGTTATATAAAATTATGTCGAAAATGGGTATCTCGACTATCGCCTCTTATCGCTGCTCTAAACTATTTGAAGCTGTCGGCTTACATTCCGAATTAACTGAGCTTTGCTTCAACGGCGTCGTCAGTCGCATTGGTGGTGCTAATTTCAGCGATTTTGAGCAGGATCTGCGAAACTTATCCAAACGGGCATGGCTTGCTCGTCACCCCCTCGATCAGGGCGGATTGCTGAAATATGTTCATAACGGCGAATACCACGCTTATAACCCCGATGTTGTCAGCACTTTACAGGCTGCGGTTCATAGTGGCGAATATAACGATTACCTGAAATATTCTCGTCTGGTTAATCAACGCCCAATTACTACCATCCGTGATTTACTGGCGATAAAAACAAAAGATAAACCTCTACCTATTGAAGAAGTAGAACCCGCCGAAGAGTTGTTTAAACGCTTTGATACCGCAGCGATGTCGATTGGCGCATTAAGCCCCGAAGCACACGAAGCTCTGGCCGAAGCCATGAATACGCTAGGTGGTTTTTCCAACTCCGGCGAAGGCGGAGAAGATCCCGCACGTTATGGAACAAAAAAGGTTTCCCGTATCAAACAAGTTGCTTCCGGTCGATTTGGTGTGACGCCTGCTTATCTGGTCAACGCTGATGTGATTCAGATTAAAGTCGCACAAGGCGCTAAACCCGGAGAAGGCGGGCAATTACCGGGTGATAAGGTGACACCGTACATTGCGAAACTGCGTTATTCCGTACCCGGCGTAACCCTTATTTCGCCACCACCGCATCATGATATTTACTCTATTGAAGATTTAGCTCAGTTGATTTTCGATCTAAAACAGATCAACCCTAATGCGCTGATCTCAGTAAAACTGGTTTCAGAACCCGGCGTTGGTACTGTTGCCACTGGCGTTGCCAAAGCTTATGCCGATTTAATTACTATCGCAGGTTATGATGGCGGTACCGGCGCCAGCCCATTGTCATCAGTGAAATATGCCGGGTGCCCTTGGGAATTGGGGCTGGTGGAAACCCAACAAGCGCTAGTTGCTAACGGATTACGCCATAAGATCCGCTTACAAGTTGATGGCGGGTTGAAAACCGGCGTAGATATTATTAAAGCGGCCATTCTTGGCGCTGAAAGTTTCGGCTTCGGTACTGGTCCGATGGTTGCCCTTGGATGCAAATATCTGCGTATTTGCCACCTCAATAATTGTGCAACCGGGGTTGCCACTCAGGATGAAAAATTACGTCGCGACCACTACCACGGCTTACCTGAGCGGGTAATGAACTATTTCCGCTTTATCGCCCGTGAAACCAGAGAGATCATGGCTGCATTGGGCATCAAAAAGCTAACTGATTTAATAGGCCGGACTGACCTGCTTGAAGTACTAGAAGGTATTTCAGCAAAACAGAGCAAACTCAATCTTGATCCGCTCTTGGCAACCGCTGAACCCCATCAGGGCAAAACATTATATTGCACCGAAAACAACCCACCATTCGATAATGGGGCCCTGAATAAGAATTTACTGGCTCAAGCCGCTAGCTATATTGAGAACCAACAAAGTAAAACTCTCTATTTCGATATCCGTAATACTGATCGCTCAGTGGGCGCTTCCCTTTCCGGTTTTATCGCTGCTCGATATGGTAATCAGGGAGTCGCCGCAGCGCCAATAAAAATTCATTTCAATGGTACTGCCGGTCAAAGTTTTGGCGTCTGGAATGCCGGCAGTCTGGAGCTAACACTTATCGGCGATGCCAATGATTATGTCGGTAAAGGTATGGCTGGCGGCCGCATTGTCATACACCCGCCAGTGGGGTCTGCCTTCAAAAGTCATCAGGCAACCATCATTGGCAACACATGTCTCTACGGCGCAACCGGAGGCAAACTGTTTGCTGCCGGACGAGCAGGAGAACGCTTCGCCGTTCGTAATTCAGGGGCGATTACGGTTGTAGAAGGTATCGGAGATAATGGCTGTGAATATATGACAGGAGGTATCGTCTGTATTCTCGGACGCACCGGAATAAATTTTGGTGCAGGAATGACCGGCGGCTTTGCTTATGTCTTGGATGAAAATGACGATTTCCGCAAACGGGTTAACCCAGAGTTAGTCGAAGTACTGGCAGTAGCTACCTTAGCTATTCACGAAGAACACTTGAGAGGGCTTATCACTGAGCACGTCCTCCTGACCGGCTCCCAACGCGGTGAAGATATTCTTGCTAACTGGCAACAGTGGCTGAGTAAATTCGCGCTTGTGAAACCCAAATCCAGTGATGTGAAAGCCCTGCTGGGACATCGCAGTCGTTCTTCCGCAGAGTTGCGAATTCAAGCGCAATAAGGAGCTAAGATGAGCCAGAATGTATATCAGTTTATCGACTTACAACGTGTCGATCCGCCTAAAAAGCCGCTGAAAATCCGCAAAATAGAATTTGTGGAAATCTATGAGCCATTTTCAGCAATTCAGGCACAAACACAGGCTGATCGCTGCCTTTCTTGCGGTAATCCTTATTGTGAATGGAAATGTCCCGTTCATAACTACATTCCCAATTGGCTTAAACTTGCCAATGAAGGACGTATTATGGAAGCGGCTGATTTATCTCATCAAACAAACAGCCTGCCGGAAGTTTGTGGTCGTGTTTGTCCACAGGATCGCCTGTGTGAAGGCGCTTGTACTCTGAATGATGAGTTCGGTGCCGTGACTATTGGTAATATTGAACGCTACATCAATGATAAAGCGATTGCTATGGGCTGGAAGCCCGATATGTCACAAGTTCAGCCAACGGGCAAACAGGTTGCGATTATTGGCGCAGGTCCTGCGGGGCTAGCTTGTGCTGATGTATTGACCCGTAATGGCGTACAAGCCGTTGTTTTTGATCGTCACCCAGAAATTGGTGGACTACTTACCTTTGGCATACCGGCGTTTAAACTGGAAAAAGAGGTCATGATACGCCGCCGTGAAATTTTCTCTGAGATGGGAATTGAATTCCGGCTCAATACTGAAATAGGCAAAGATATTGACTTATCTGAACTGACTGAGCAGTTTGATGCGGTATTCCTTGGTGTAGGAACCTATCAGTCAATGCGTGGAGGGCTGGTAAATGAAGATGCTGATGGTGTTTATGATGCTCTGCCATTTCTGACCGCCAATACCCGGCATTTGATGGGGTATCCCGTCCTACAATCGCAACCTTTCATCAATATGCAAGGTAAGCGGGTTGTAGTACTTGGCGGCGGTGATACTGCAATGGATTGTGTCAGAACCTCGATTCGCCAAAAAGCAGTTTCGGTTACTTGTGCTTATCGTCGCGACGAAATCAACATGCCAGGCTCCCAGCGTGAAGTCAAAAATGCCAAGGAAGAAGGCGTAGAGTTTCTGTTTAATCTGCAACCCGTCAGTATTGAAATCAACCATTCAGGCCAAGTTTGTGGCATAAAAATGGTACGGACTCAATTAGGTCAACCTGATGAGAATGGACGCCGCCAAGCTGAAATTATTGCAGGTTCAGAACACCTGCTTAAGGCCGATGCAGTGATCATGGCATTCGGCTTTAAACCACATACCATGAATTGGCTAAGCGATCATCAAGTAACCTTGGATAAACAAGGGCGCATTGTCGCACCAGAGCACTCAGACATTCCCTTTCAAACCAGTAATCCGCAGATATTTGCTGGTGGAGATGCTGTGCGTGGCTCAGATCTCGTTGTAACCGCAATTGCCGAGGGGCGTAAAGCCGCGCAAGGCATTCTTGATTATCTAAACATCTAATCAACCAAGGGAGCTTTTCAGCTCCCATCTCTTTCTATTATCAGTTCGATAACTTATATTAATTGGATTGCCCTTAGACAAAAGAGTAAGTGAATTTAATGAATATTCCACATTTATTACTGTTATATATAATATTTTAGAATATTATTTTTTATAAATGTATAATTTAAATAATATATTCTAACTAATAGGAATAAACACTAGGATATTCACTTAACTATAAACACTGGAAATATTAATGAATCTAATAAAAACCCTAACTTTATTATCACCAATGCTGTTTACCAGTCAAACGGCACTTGCTTTATCACATCCATTAACACCTGAAAACATTACCAAAGAAATTATAAACAGAGGTACCAACTCTGTAGTAGCAGAATTAGGTGAAATGGGAGCCAGGCAAGAAATCATTCACAACATTACTACTGGTGATAGTCAATGGATAAAACTGGCTTTCAAATTAACGCAAAGCATGCACTTGGACTTTGCCAAAGAGATGCGCTACGCATTATCCCTGGCATTAATTAATAATCCTGTTGAGGTCCTTGCTAACGCAGATAAAGAAAACAATATATCATTGGCTGATATCTGCACAATCCCACCAGAACTAGGAAGCAAAGATAATAAAATAGAGTTTGTAGATAAGGTCAAAAAGAGCTTAGGCGCTATCACAAATCGCAAAGCTAAAGACAGAGCTGAAGATTGTTTCTGGGAGTTAGAAAAAGCCTACAATACAGAATTATAATTAATAAATTTGAAAAAATAAGGAGGCAAACCCGCCCCCTCTTTTAACGCTTATTTTACTACCCGTAAAGCAGGGCGCCCTCTCGTTGGTTTTGGTGGCTCATCATCAGGTGAAGTTCCACTATTATCTTCGGCATCACTCAGTGTATCCGTAACTAATACCAGATTATCTGTCGCAGATGCAGAAGTACCCGCTTTATCCTGATCTGAAGCAGATTTAAAAAGATATTCATCTTTATAAGCTGCTTCAGGCTCAAACATCATTCCCGCCCCATTTTCACGGCCATAAATCGCTATAACTGCCGCCATCGGCACATTAACCCGACGGGGAACACCGCCAAAACGGGCATTGAAACGTACTTCATCATTAGTTAACTCAAGATTACCAACAGCTCTCGGCGCTATATTCAGCACAATTTGCCCGTCGCGAGCATATTCCATCGGTACATTAACTCCGCGTAAAGTCACATCTATAACCAAATGCGGAGTCATATTATTATCGAGCAACCACTCGTAGTGAGCACGCAACAAATAAGGACGACGGGGAGACATTTGAGACAGCTCCATAAATCAGCTCCTGGATTGCAAGCGCATTTCACGTTCAGCTTCGGTTAATGAAGCCAAGAATGCATCACGCTCAAAGACACGCTGCATGTAAATTTGTAAATCTTTAGTGCCAGAACTCGGTAACTCTATACCCAATACCGGTAAACGCCACAGTAAAGGAGCAAGATAACAATCAACCAAACTGAATTCTTCGCTCATAAAGAATGGCATCTCTTTAAATATTGGCGCCACTGCTAGCAACTCTTCTGCTAATCGTTTACGGGCAGTATTGGCCTCTTGAGAATTGCCTTCTTCAATAGTATGCATCAGGGAGTACCAGTCTTTTTCGATGCGGTGCATCATCAAACGGCTGGAACCACGAGCAACTGGATACACTGGCATTAATGGCGGATGAGGAAAACGTTCATCCAGATATTCCATAATGATGCGGGAATCATATAGCGTCAGCTCACGATCAACCAAAGTCGGAACTGTCTGATAAGGGTTCAGATCGATAAGGTCCTGTGGCAGATTACCTGCCTCAACCTGTTCAACTTCAACACTGACACCTTTTTCCGCCAATACAATTCGCACTTGATGGCTAAAAATGTCGGCCGGGCCTGAAAACAGAGTCATTACCGAACGTTTGTTGGCAGCGACAGCCATGAAAACCTCCAAGTTTATCTAAAAAAGGAATGAATAGCCCCATACGACCACGACTATTCTTACTTATTCATTCTCACCCTTTATGTTTCTGCGCCGCAACGGTGAATACGGAATGCGCTACTCAACACAATTATTATCCAACGCAATTACCATCGTTCAGATAATAGGCAGACAAATGGATGAGGCAAAAATTGGCACTAGTTTACCAGATTTTGTACATTTTGGGGGAAGTGTATGGATAATTAAGTAAAAAACCCGCCACAAAGACGGGTTTGCACATTAAATAATTGCCATAAAGACAAAAAATTAACGCTTGGAGAACTGTGGACGACGACGTGCTTTACGCAGACCAACTTTCTTACGTTCAACTTCACGAGCATCGCGGGTAACGAAGCCAGCTTTACGAAGATCAGAACGCAGAGTTTCGTCATACGCCATTAGTGCGCGGGTGATACCGTGACGGATTGCACCTGCTTGACCAGAAATACCACCACCTTTAACGGTGATGTACAGATCCAGTTTACCCAACATATCAACCAACTCCAGCGGCTGACGAACAACCATGCGCGCTGTTTCACGGCCGAAGTAAACTTCAAGGCTGCGTTTGTTGATGACGATATTACCGCTACCTGGCTTGATAAAGACACGTGCGGAAGAGCTTTTGCGGCGACCAGTGCCGTAGTATTGATTTTCAGCCATTGCCTATAATCCCGATTAAATGTCCAGAACTTGCGGTTGCTGTGCCGCATGGTTGTGCTCGCTACCGGCGTAAACTTTCAGTTTACGGTACATTGCACGGCCCAGTGGCCCTTTTGGCAGCATGCCTTTAACCGCGATTTCAATTACACGCTCAGGACGGCGAGCAATCATCTCTTCAAAGGTCGCTTGCTTGATACCACCGATATGACCGGTGTGGTGATAATAGATTTTATCAGAACGCTTGTTGCCGGTGACTGCAACTTTTTCTGCATTAACGATGATGATGTAATCACCGGTATCAACATGCGGAGTATATTCCGCTTTATGCTTGCCGCGCAGACGACGAGCCACTTCAGTTGCAAGACGGCCTAAAGTTTTGCCATCTGCGTCAACAACATACCAGTCGCGTTTTACGGTTTCTGGTTTAGCTGTAAAAGTTTTCATTAAAGCTTACCCAATAATAAGTTACACGTTGGTGAACACTCAAGGTTCAGAAACTTGCTGAGGTTCACACGACTCTTGTCCAGCAAACCTACCCCTTCGAATAGCCTATGCCGGCACTATTGCAAGTTTTTGGGAAAAAAACATTGCCGTAACGTGGGGTCGCAAGATTATAGAGAAGTCAAAAATAAAAATCGACCCCAATTTGAATATTTAAAATCAGTTTTGAATCTGCAATATACGATTAAGGTAAATGAGGTAATTTCAGATACTCTTCGCTTTGCATCTCTTGTAAACGAGATAAGCACCGCTGATATTCAAAAGTCAACAACACCCCTTGATAAATTTGCTCCATCGGCACCGCCGCATTAATGATCAGTTTTACCCGGCGTTCGTAAAACTCATCAACCAGCGCCAGGAAACGACGAGCGGCATTTTCATTACCCGGCATTATCGCGGGAACCTGATATAACAAAACAGTGTGATAAAGTTTTGATAAAACAATGTAGTCCATCTGACTACGCGCATCTTCACACAAAACTTTAAATCCAATTGCCAATACACCATCAGCATTACGAATCACAGGCATCTGCCGATGATTAATTTCCAACACCGAAGCTTGTTCACTGCTGTTACCGGCCAAAAGAATAAACATTCGATTCATCGCTCGTTCATTATCTTCATTCAATGGCGAGAAATAGAGATGAGCTTGTGTCAAGGTGCGCAACCGATAGTCAATACCCGAATCCACATTCATAACGTTACAGTATTTTTTGATCTGCTCAATAGCAGGCAAAAAGCGAGTTCGCTGTAAACCATTACGATAGAGTTCATCAGGAGGAATATTGGACGTTGCAATCAAGGTAATTCCCCTGACAAACAGCGCTTCCAACAATGTACCGAGAATCATAGCATCGGTAATATCGGAAACGAAAAACTCATCAAAGCAAAGCACGTCTGTTTCTGCTTTAAAACCATCCGCCACAATATCCAGCGGATTTTCATGCCCTTGCAATGCCTTTAACTCTTCATGTACTCGCAGCATGAAACGATGGAAATGCAAACGTAATTTTCTTTCACTGGGTAAACTTTGGTAAAACATATCCATTAACCAAGTTTTTCCTCTACCAACGCCTCCCCACATATAAAGCCCTTGAACAGGTGTACAGCTTCTTGACGTCGGCTTCCCTAGCAATTTACTCAGACGTCCTTTCAAGCTTTGGCGTTTCACGGGCTTGCCGAGAGAAGCATAAATCAGAGCATGATGAATGGTATCCAATTGAGCAACGACTTGACGCTGAACCTCATCTGGTTGGTATTTACCTTCGGAAAGGTTTTTTTGATAGTATGATGAAGGGGTAATCAATGATGGCATGACAATAACAATCCTTAAAATAATCGCCCGTTTTTTATCGTTTTTATGATTCAGATTGACCTTATTACCGGATCAATTGTCTACAATAAGGTTCAGAATAAGGTCTACAAACAAATGTAAATCATGATCAATATTCCACTCTAACTAGATTAACGGTTATAGTGACGATAATTAAGTGAAACATTCTGCGGAACAACGATGTTGATGAAGGAGTAGCTATGACTTGGGAGTATGCACTGATTGGATTGGTAGTTGGTTTTGTTATCGGAGCGCTAGTTATGCGTTTTGGTAACACTAAGCTGCGCCAGCAGAAAGCCTTACAAACAGAACTGGAGAATAATAAATCAGAACTGGAAGAGTACCGTAAAGAATTAGTTGGTCATTTTGCCCGCAGTGCAGAATTACTCGACAATATGGCTCGCGATTATCGTCAGTTATATCAGCATATGGCTAAAAGCTCTCATGAACTGATGCCGAATATGCCAGTACAAGATAACCCATTCAATTATCGATTGACTGAATCAGAAGCGGATAACGATCAAGCTCCAGTTAAAATGCCACCAAAAGATTATTCCGATGGTGCTTCCGGCCTGTTTCGTCCGATGAATGAAAAAAACCAATAAAAATTTCTGCTGTGGCATGTTTTGTGCCACAGCATTGATTCAGATGTAAAATCTATTATCTACCCGTAAGTTTTGTTTTTTTGTTTCTCAATCATGTAAATACCTGTAAAGAATTGTGGAAAATCTGTTTGCCCGATGAACTTTATTTAATAATTAACAGTCATAAAGTAATCATGGCAGCTTGCCGGAATTAACTTCAATTGGCCTTCTGGCTTAGGTACACAAGAGAACAAAATTAGATGAAAAGAAAACACTTATTCCTTAGTGCGTTAGCAATCAGTATCGGATTGTCTACAATTTCGGTCCCTACTATCAGTAGTGCTGCTTTACCTGCTGCTATCGCCGGTCAGGAGTTGCCGAGCCTCGCACCGATGCTCGAAAAAGTCCTGCCAGCCGTTGTCAGCGTGCATGTTTCTGGTACGCAAGTACAACAGGAACAAAGTATACCTGAAGAATTCAGATTCTTCTTTGGTCCAAATCTACCGATGGGCCGTGAAAGTACCCGCCCATTCCAAGGGCTTGGCTCAGGTGTCATTATTGATGCCGCCAAAGGTTATATATTAACCAACAATCACGTTATCGAGAATGCAGATAAAATCCGTGTCCAATTGAATGATGGACGTGAATATGAAGCCAGATTGTTAGGCCGAGATCCTCAGACGGATATCGCTCTGCTGCAACTGAAAGATGCTAAGAATTTAACTGCAATTACTATGGCCGATTCCGATAAGCTCCGAGTTGGTGATTTTGCTGTTGCGGTTGGTAATCCATTTGGCCTTGGTCAAACTGCAACTTCCGGCATTATCTCTGCATTAGGGCGTAGCGGTCTGAACTTGGAAGGGTTAGAAAACTTCATCCAAACGGATGCTTCTATTAACCGCGGCAACTCCGGCGGCGCACTGGTTAATTTGAATGGTGAATTAATAGGCATCAATACCGCTATTCTGGCCCCAGGCGGCGGTAACATCGGTATCGGTTTTGCAATCCCAAGTAATATGGCAAAAACCCTGAGTGAACAGCTTATCGCTCATGGTGAAGTCAAGCGCGGTATTCTTGGTATTAAAGGCATGGAAATGAATTCCGATATCGCCAAAGCATTCAATATTGATGCACAGCGCGGGGCATTTGTCAGTGAAGTATTACCAAAATCCGCAGCAGCGAAAGCAGGTATTAAATCCGGCGACATTCTTGTTTCCGTTGATGGTAAGAAGATCAGTAGCTTTGCTGAACTGAAAGCCAAAATCGGCACAACGATACCAGGTAAAGAAATTAAAATTGGTTTATTGCGTAAAGGTAAGCCAATGGAGGTTTCAGTTACGCTAGAAAGCAGTGAAGGTCAAACAACCAAAGCAGGAAATCTGACTCTTGCCCTGCAAGGTGCAACCCTGAGCAATGGTGAAGTGAAAGGGACTTATGGTGTGAAAATCGATAGTGTTGCTCAAAACTCACCGGCGGCGTTATCTGGCTTACAGAAAAATGACCTGATTGTTGGGATCAATAATGAACGGATACAGAATATTAATGAACTGCGCAAAGTGATTGATTCTAAACCGCCAGTCATAGCGCTGAACATTCTTCGCGGTGAAGAGAGTATCTATCTGTTACTGAGAAATTAATACTTTTAGTAAAAATTCCATTTAAGGCACAGCGTAATGCTGTGTCTTAAAGTCATTGATATCCCTCACTATAGGTGATCCTGTAAATAGTTTTTCTGGAGAACTCAATATGAGAACCGTAGTAATATTTAAAAGTGGCAATAACCGAGCTGTACGTTTACCTCGCGACCTTGATTTCGAGGGAGTGAACGTTATTCGTGAAGGCGATATCATTATTCTGCGACCGGTTAAACCCAGTTGGAATTCCTTTTCGCAACAAGAAAAAACTGACTCTGACTTTTTAACCAAACGGTTGGATATTGTGGAAGAAAGACACGTTAAGTTATGAAAAAATATAACCCTTTGTTTTAACCTCTGATTTTAATCGGTATAAGGTTTTAACCATTGTTTTTACTACTTTTAATACCTGATTTTTATTAAGTTTAATCATCAAGCATATCGTGTTTTACATTTAACAAACGTTAATCATAGCCGCTTTTCATCTTTGCTGATGCTGTTTACTCTTAATCCTGAGAGATTTCTATAAGCCATCACCCTTTACTTTATCCGCATAAATTATGCCAGTAAATAGCCTGATGACATTAAAGATACCCCCTTATATTTTTTCGGATAATCAACTCTCTATTTAAAACTTAAATCCTACCATATTAACCGTTTTATCTTTCTTTTTATTGCGTTATGTTTATAAATTGCTTAGTAAAATAGCAGTGAAAAAACACTTTAATATCAACATACCGAGTAATATTATTTTTCCTGCTGACTGCTTTTCAACTTTCTGTTAATGATTAATAGACTTTTATTACAAGCAATTAACTGTCTTTATAAAAAGTGTATCTATTGGGTTAAATCCGACTTTTCTTTTTATATTAAATCTCTAACTCTGTATTCTTGCTTTTAAACGATCACGCAAGGAATAGACCACCTTTATTCACTCTGTATCTTTTAAAAAGCTAGTATTAATGGGATACCTACTTTTTTAATCCTTACTGAATTAATTGCCGATAAAAAAAGCGTTTTCGACGACTAAATACAGAAAATACAAGTAAAAAGATAAAGTTAACCATATTAAAAAGATGGAGCCTGTAAAACGATTCTCGTTTCTATAATTTTACTATTTTTTTAATCAAAAATGCATCCAAGGACAGATAACAGATAACAGATAACAGATAACAGATAACAGATAACAGATATGTTAATAATATTGGGATAAATTCCTACTTATTTAATCATTTTTAATCTAGTTAATCTAAAAGTTTACCGGCTGTCTTTACGATTACCTCCGATTTTTCGTAAACTTCTTACAGACCATGTAAAATCTCTTATTTAAGGCAAATTAGCTTAATGTGGTTAATGTGGTTAATCCTGTTAAATATTTTCACTCTTATTATCGGATTAACGCTGTCACTTGGTTAATCAATTTAAGACCGACTTTTCCTGATGTTTTCTCTTCCAATATCAGTATAGCATCGAATTTTTACCCGTTTTAAAAAAATCTTAATCACTTATTTTCACCTTTAACAATTAAAGTTTTTACCTGCTTTTTCATAATACGCTTACTACTTTTTCCAGATTTTAAACCCCCGCTGACAGACCATAAACGTTTTTTTAACTACTGTTTTATCATATTACCTGAATGAGTGAAAATATCTGACACTCCTTGCTTTTAAATCACATGAAAAAAAGAAAACCCACATGATTTAATCTGAGTGAATCTGAACGTTACGAAGTCAATAAAAAGCGCTAAAACGAAAAGTTAAAGATAGTAAAAACAGTGTTAAAATCTCGCAGGTTGTAGCAAAATGCGCTAAAAGCTAGCAATCCGAGATACAGCATAATGCGGTATCTGTTAATTTCTATGTTATCCTGCCATGACTCATTAACTCACACTGAATAATACCCATGATTGCCAAGTTGCTGCGCTCTGCTTTTTTAGGATTACTTGTCGCTGTAATTTTACTGATTGCCATTCCATCACTGCGCCCTAGCGGGCTGACATCTGCAATTACCAGTAACAGTAATGACGAAGTTCCATTCAGCTTTAATAAAGGTGTCCGTAGGGCGGCACCCGCCGTGGTTAACGTCTACAGCAGCAACATGGGAAGTTTTTCTCATCAAGGCCGGGAAAACCATACCCTTGGTTCTGGCGTCATCATGAGTGATAAGGGCTACATTCTTACCAATAAACACGTCATTAATAATGCAGGACAAATTATTGTTGCACTGCAAGACGGTCATTTTTATGAAGCCCTGGTCATAGGTTCTGATAGCTTAACGGATCTTGCTGTCCTGAAAATTGATGCCGAAAACCTGCCAGTCATAACGATTAATCCAAATAGAGTCGCGCATGTGGGAGATGTCGTTTTAGCCATTGGTAATCCTTACAACTTAGGCCAAACCATTACTCAAGGGATTATTAGCGCTACTGGTCGAGTTGGATTAAGCCCTACCCGCCGTCAAAATTTCCTCCAGACCGATGCTTCCATTAATCAGGGTAATTCTGGCGGGGCTTTGATTAATACCCTTGGCGAGCTAGTGGGTATTAATACATTATCATTCGATAAAAGTGAAAATGGTGAAACACCAGAAGGATTGGGGTTCGCTATTCCAACTGAACTCGCCACTAAGATTATGCAGAAACTTATCCGTGACGGACGGGTTATCCGCGGTTTTATTGGCATAACGTCGCAGGAGCTGCCACATATTCGCTCTTCTAACGGCAATATTAACCAGCTTCAAGGGTTACGAGTATTTCAGGTGACTACAAACGGGCCTGCGCAAAAAGCCGGTATTAAAGTGGGTGATATCATTACCAGTGTCAATAACAAACCCGCTATTTCTGCGGTTGAAACAATGGATCAAGTCGCTGAAATACGACCCGGCAGCATTGTTCCTGTCACTTTATTGCGCAATGGGAAAATATTATCGCTGCAAGTGACCATTGAAGAATTTGATGAATATTAATTAACCTGAGCTTCACTGAAATTGGATTTTTGGTGAGCGTAGCGAGTTAAAAAATTTGGGATTTATGTCACATTTATTAAGTTAATCAAATATTCATCACCTAAACAGACGGGACAACCTAAGTTTTTTGTTATATGTTCCTGACTGGATATTAAACACATAAAATGACTTATCAGTTCAATTATCTTAACAGTAATGGAATATCCCCGACGTTGCCTGTTCATACAGGTTATCAATAAGACTATCAGCGACAAACTGCTGGCGCCTTTATAGTTCTGAAACTTGCCCGAGGCTCTTTAACCCTTGAG
>NZ_RCWB01000040.1 GCF_018448885.1 Photorhabdus caribbeanensis | reverse complement strand
AATCTGATATCTTTCTGTCTCGGTCAGTTGTGTATAGGCCATAGCGCATTCTCCTGTGGCGGGAAAGATGCCTACTATAGCAACTGACCGCCTTTCTGAAAAATTGCGCTTATTAGTCGAATCCGCCAAATTATTATTAATTCATCATAAACCTGGCAGCCTATTTTTATTTGCCATTATAGTTATTTTATATATTAGTTATTAAAAACATAGACATATTTTATCATTTATATCTACGTTTTTAAGTACAAAAATATAATTAACCGGTTGTTATTTTATAATAAAACACAAAGAGTAAAAAAATTGACTTTTATCCGAGAGAAAAGGTATCTTAAAAAACATCGAGGGGAAATAAAGATTTTTATCTACACCATTTAATAGATAGTTTGTTTTTAACTTTAATCTTTTAAAAAGATAAAAATTATTAAAAACGATAATAAAATGGTGATAAAGATAAATCAAAAGACCGAGATATAAAAAAATAGAAACTCAGGAAACATAAAGAAACGGAATTCTAATAAGAAGTAAAACAAGCTATCAAATATAGCTAAGAAGGTTGGTTCCGCCCCAAGTTATTTTATATAACCATAACAGGTTTAATTAAAATCTTGGAATTTATTAATTATATTTTTAAAATCAATTACAAGAGGTAATATTATGTCAGAGATCGAAGCAATCTCCTTAAAAGCACCAATCAGCGTTATTGCAAAAGTAACTAACAAATCACCATACAAACTTAAACTTATTCAGGATTCTATCCGTCTGGATCAAGGTGAGTGGACCACTCTTCCTCCTCAAGTAATTAATAGAAGCCATGATAACACGCCTGGAAAAGCGATTTGGAGAAGTGATTCAAACAGCCTGTTAGGTGGTGTTGCAGGGCGTTGTACCTACGTATTTGTAGATAGCAAAGGCGAAATTTATAGCATCTATATTACATGGAACAATCCTTTGATTGGCAGCAGCAGCTACTCAATCTCAACCGATTATTTAGGTGATGATTTACACTTATCCTATACAGCAGATGGCGGTAACAATCCAGTAGTAGAATATATGATTGTAAGCTAATATTAACCATTAATATTAACAACCATTCCTGTGGTAAAATATTTATGCAACAGGAATGGTTTATTTATTTCGAGAAATAATATCTTCTCCACCTTAACCAAAGATGAATGCTGATTATTTCTCTCATTTCTTTATCATTCTCCCTTTCATTAAAATGGATCGTATATCCATATTTTTAATTCCCTTATCAGCTCAAATTTTTTTCTAGTTCTTTATTTACAGCATTACAATAATATCGTTTTTTTATTATAAAATTGATTTTAATATGTTTTTACAGATGGTGCCCGATAAGCATCAAAACGATCGAGTAAGATGGCGGGATCTTGCTCAATTATTGCCATATGACGATATTTTTCATGCAAGAATTGTTCATCAGCCATTTTATTAATCATAGCAATGAGCGGATCATAAAAGTTATTAATATTAAGAATACCGCAAGGTTTCGTATGTAACCCAATCTGACTCCAGGTAAATACCTCACTAAACTCTTCCAACGTACCAAAACCACCAGGTAAAGCAACAAAACCATCAGCTAATTCAATCATTTTGTTTTTACGCTGATGCATAGTTTCAACAACGTATAATTCAGTCAGATTTTTATGTGATATTTCCCGTGCTTCCAATAATGTTGGAATAACACCAATCACTTTCCCGCCCTCTGCCAAAACCGTATTAGCCACAGTTCCCATAATACCTACACTGGCGCCACCATAAATAAGCGTAAGATTACGTTTAACCAATTCCTTTGCGAAGATAATGACATTTTCTTTATAGATTTCAGAAATACCTAGGCTTGAACCACAATAAACAGCAATACTTTCCATTATTTCAGCTCCTGTTACTTTATCTTCACATGAAAACCAAGATTATACGTTAGTATCACCATCATACAACTCATTTATAAAACTGATGCCAAGAAAACCAAAATAAGAATGGTTTTTTCATATTCAATACATTAGCATTAATCATAAATTATACTTAATTATTATGATATGAGATCAAACATCAACCAGATTGAAGTAAATACCTTCATCACTTGTCATCTCTAAGTTATCAACATATTAAAATGTGATGTGAATTTATATCAGAATTATATTCCAATAATGAAATTTAATTTTATTATAACTATATAATATGATCTAATAAATGAAAAATATTTCGCTAAAATTATATTCTCTAAACCTATTGAGTTATCTACGTTTCACTGCGAAGATTATCGGTCAGATCATTTGATTTTAATTGAGGTTTTGCCCGGATGTCTTCTTCCAAGCTCCAAAAGAGTGCCTTTCCATTAATACCTGTAATACTGTTACTGCTTGCCATGACATCAATTCAGAGCGGTGCTTCTCTTGCCAAGACGCTGTTTCCGGTCATCGGCGCACCGGGTGTTACCGCACTGCGCCTAGGTCTTGGAACTATCATTCTGTTTATTATTTTTAAACCCTGGCGCCTGCGTTTTAGCCGAAAATCAATCATGCCGCTGCTGACATATGGTATTGCTCTTGGCGCGATGAATTATACATTCTATATGGCGCTGACAACTATTCCTTTAGGCATCGCCGTGGCTCTTGAATTCACTGGCCCACTGGCTGTAGCCATGTTTTCATCACGCCGACCAATAGATTTTCTTTGGGTGGCATTGGTTATCGCTGGCTTAGCTTTCCTACTACCCATTGGCAATAATAATATCGATAGTTTAGATCCTATAGGGATCGTTTATGCACTCAGCGCAGGTGTTTGCTGGGCACTGTATATTATTTTCGGCCAACGCGCCGGTGCAGGTCATGGAGCAGCAACTGTGTCTATTGGTTCATTTATCGCTGCGATGATATTTTTCCCTGTCGGTTTGATCCAAACAGGGCCAGAACTATTATTTGATGTGTCCATTCTCCCTCTGGCACTGGCAATTGCGATTCTGTCTACTGCATTCCCATATACACTGGAAATGATCGCTCTGACCCGTTTACCTGCACGGACATTTGGTACTCTGATGAGTCTTGAACCCGCACTGGGTGCGCTATCTGGTATTGTGTTTCTAAATGAACATTTAACTATAACGCAATGGCTGGCACTGTTTTGTATTATTTTTGCCTCCATTGGTTCTGCGTCAACGGCAAAAGGAAAACCTAAAATCACCGAAGTCGATTAATCACTTTATTTAATCGAAATAAAATGGAAGCCGGAGTAATAACGTTATTCTCCGGTTTTTTTATAGATGAACTCCTTCATGATTACATTATTCACACCAATTCACCTGATAAATTATTATAATTTTCGATATTATCTTAAGAATTTAATAGTAAATATTTTCCTATAAAATTAACTATTGATTTAATAGGAATAAGCTATATGATTTAAGACTAATATTGAGTTACATTCGTCTCATTCAATAAAAAACTCATTATTAATACCAAGGGAAAACTATTATGGATACTGCAAGATTAATCAAAACAGGGATATCCACACTACTTTATACTCGCAATGATATCGATGATGATATTAAACAGGAAACCATTGAAATTCTGAACCACATGGTGATCCAATTTATTGATCTTTCTCTGCTTACAAAACAAGCACATTGGAACATACGCGGCAAAAATTTCATTTCCATCCATGAAATGCTGGATACCTTCCGTACCGCGATTACTGAACACACGGATATTTTTGCAGAAAGAGTCGTACAACTTGGTGGAACAGCTCTAGGCACTACACAAGAAGTTAATAGACACACAATACTGAAAAGCTACCCAACAAATATCCATGACGTACAAGACCATCTAAAAGAATTGGCCGACCGTTATGCAGTTGTCGCTAATGATATCCGCAAAGCGATGGATGAAGTCGAGGATGAAAACACCGCAGATATGTTAACCGCCGCCTCCCGAGATCTCGACAAATTCTTATGGTTTATTGAAGCAAGCGTTGAGCAGTAAAATATAAAGAGCCGTCATATTAAGAGCTCTGAGACTTACAGGCCCCTGTTAACAACGGGGGCCTGTCTACATTAACCTTTCATTACCCAAGACGCCGACACAGTAAAACATCATAAAATGCCCTCCACATGGACAAATTTCACCATATCCTTTAAAAATCAGCACAAATTGTCTATAATCCACACTTATTTTCAGAAATAACTTGAGGAAATAATAAAATGGATACCGAAGTAAAAGACAGCAATGGCACTCTACTTAATGATGGCGATTCTGTACAAGTCATCAAAGATCTAAAAGTGAAAGGCACATCAGCAACGTTAAAACGTGGCACTGTGATTAAAAATATCCGTCTTACTCATCGTGAAGATGAAATCGAATGTAACGCAGACAAAATCAGAGGGTTAGTATTGAAAACCTGTTTTCTGAAAAAAGTAGGATAAATCGCCTTTTCTATCAATTTTATTTACCAAATTAGCCGAAAACCCTCTTCATGAAGAGGGTGTCGCAAAAGGTCTGCGTTTTTTGCTAAGGGTGAAAATAAACCCACAGAGATTTATTACCTGTTATTCGTACCGCCAACTTATAGCAGGCTAAAAATGGTTCACAATATCAGAACAATTGCCCCTGAATATCGTATAATGCAGAAAATACTGGTTCTACCATGACCTTTTGTTGACTCCGGCTTGGTCATACCGTGGGTGGAGTTTATTCCCTCTTCATCTTCCGGGTAGCATTTAATTTTTCTCAACGGAGAACAAAACCGTGCGATCTGTATCACCTTGTTTTATCTTTATAAAAATATTACCTTTGCTCCAATCCTCACCGCCATTCTTCATAAATCCTATATTTTCAATATAGTTTATTAGCTCTATTTTACGATTCGGATTAACATTTGAAAATACAACCTCGTTAATCATTGGTTTTGTCCCATCAGGTGAATCGTAATAAATAATATAGTCACTTGAAATAAATGGCATTCCTTTAATTTCATCAAAAGTGAACATATTATATTTAATAAAATCATTTTTCGTATATGACAAATTAATATTCACAAATAAAACAGGGATAATTAAAATCACCCCCAAACAAATAAATATAATAAATATTTTTTTTATAAAATTATTCAATCTCAATACCGACATCTCTTTCTACACCTATGTTATACCCAGTTTTATCGTTAATATGTATTAATACTTGACTTCCATCTATATCACTTATAGGTGATATAGTATTCAAAAATGTGGGCAAAGACGAATAATAAAACCTAAGCTATATTGACAAAATTGTAGCTTTAAAGCTACAGTGTATCGCATTAATACGATTAAACATTATCTCACTCCCGACAATCGGGATTTGTATATAGAGTTCCTGAAAGGGATTCGTGACCCGATAGCGGAATCAAAAAGTTCGTCGCGGGTTAACCGGATGGTCACAGGAAATTTTGGTGATCATAAACCATGCAGAGAAGCTATCTGGGAGCTTCGTATAGATCAAGGGCCTGGCTACAGGGTTTACTACAGCCAGGTTGGTAATGAGATTGTTTTACTATTATTTGGAGGCGATAAACGCACCCAAGATGCTGATATAGATTAGGCTATTGCATGCCTGAAAGATTACTTAAAGAGGTGATTATGACCAAAGCACGTTTACATGGTGATGCGATGGTGCAGCTTCTCCGCGAAGACCCTGAATTTGCGCAGCACTATCTGCATCAGGCTTTTGTTGATATGGATGAAGAAGGCGGGCAAGAAGCGTTTCTAATGGCATTGCGCCACGTAGTAGAGGCGCGTGGAGGAATGGCTCAAATCGCTGACAAAGCAGGCATTTCTCGTGAGACGCTGTATCGCACACTGTCGCCGAAAGGCAATCCGACACTCAAAACTCTGCGTAGCATAATTGCAGCAACAGGATTCCAATTCTCGCATATTGCTGCGATAGCTTAGTCTTTGAGTGATTAGAATGATAAAGTCTGGATGGCGATAATATAAGCAGAAATTTAAGGCTGATCTTCCCTGTAATCGCCATCTTCTACATCCCACCAGACTGTCGTAACACACCATCATAGGTACCAGTGGTTTACCATGTTTTTCCAGATATCCACGAGGGGCCTCGAAGTAGGTAAACGTTAATTCATATTTAGCAAAACGCAGTTGTATAAGGTGGCTGATTGCATCGTCCACAAAAACTAGAATACGGATATAAGAAGAGTGGTGAGACTTTCAATTACATCGGACTGAGTTCTCTTCAAGGAATCTACTATTTCTAATAGCTTATTTGCCCTATTGATGAATTAACGAATATCAAGTGTAACAATATAAAAAATATCAGAAAACCGACTATATGTCGTTAAATGAACACATAAATATCTGCAAATTTATATAATTTTAGATAAGTTATTTAAACTAATTCAGATTATATTCTTGTCATATCAGCAAAAGACTTCTGCGTTTATTGCTCTTTTTTATTGCAATTTATCTCATGATAATAAAACCTTTATGAATTAAATATTACATGAGGTTTATTATGTCTGTTCCTACATTTGGATTAGGTACTTTTCGTCTGAAAGATGATGTTGTGATCACATCAGTAAAAAATGCTGTTGAATTGGGATATCGTGCGATTGATACAGCACAGATTTATGAGAATGAAGCCGCGGTAGGACAAGCCATAGAAGAAAGCGGTGTAGCCCGTGAAGATATCTATATCACGACAAAAATCTGGACAGAAAATTTAAGCAAAGAAAAACTGATACCAAGTCTTAAACAGAGTATAGCTAAGCTGCGCACTGATTATGTTGATTTGACGCTAATCCATTGGCCATCCCCAAATAACGCTGTCAGTGTTGATGAAACGATGAATGCGTTACTGGCTGCTAAAAATATGGGGTTGACACGAGAAATCGGCGTTTCAAACTTTACGATTGATCTCATGCAACAGGCTATTAATGCAGTAGGTGCTGAACACATCGCTACGAACCAGATTGAACTTTCTCCCTATCTACAAAACTGTCATGTGACAGCTTGGGCAAAAAATCACGGAATTCATATCACTTCCTATATGACCCTCGCTTATGGTAAAGCTCTTCAAGATGAGGTTATCGGACGTATAGCCACAAAACATCAGGCCACTCCTGCGCAGGTGATTTTGTCTTGGGCGATGGCATTAGGTTATAGCGTGATCCCTTCTTCAACTAAGCGTGAAAATTTACAAAGCAATCTGAGATCCTCCGAGCTTAAACTTGATGCAGACGATATGACGGCTATCGCCACACTTGACCGTAACGAACGTCTCGTTAGTCCGAAAGAGCTTGCTCCGCAATGGGATAATTAATTACTCCTGCTTCTTAATAAACTCGGTAGTCCCTTAACGTTGCAGGATAATATTTGTTTATTTCAGCTCCTTCGGGAGCTGTTTACATATTTACTTAGATATAAAAACTCGAACATTTTTACATTTACAGCAAAAGTCTTTTGTACTAATAAGCCTTTTTAGCAAGAATTCGCGGAGCATAATATCTCCATATACACAAATTAAAATCAATGATTAATGAAGAGTGAGGAATATTATGCTGTTTGAACGCTATTCTCTGAATGGTTTGTCGTTATCTAATCGCATTGTTATGCCGCCAATGACACGTTCGCGGGCGGGAACAAACGGTGTAGCGACTGATTTGATGGCTGAATATTATGCCCAACGTGCCAGTGCGGGGCTAATTATCAGCGAAGGTACACAAATTAGCCAACAGGGACAAGGATATGCATGGACGCCAGGTATTTATAAGTCTGAGCAGGTAATAGGATGGAAAAAAGTAACAGATGCAGTACATATGGCAGGAGGCAAAATTTTCGCTCAATTATGGCATGTGGGACGTGTTTCACACACGATTCTACAACCTAATAATTCTGCGCCTGTTTCTCCCTCTGCCCTTCAAGCAAAAGGGGTAAAAGTTTTTCTGGATGTAGAAGGCCGTGGACCTGAACATGGTATGGGTGAAATGGTACAACACTCGCAGCCACGAGCACTGACACTTGATGAAATTCCAGATATCGTAAATGATTATGTTCAAGCGGCAAATAATGCTATTGCAGCAGGTTTTGATGGCGTAGAACTTCATGCAGCGAATGGTTATCTTATTAATCAGTTTATTGATTCTCAGACTAATCTACGAGATGACGAATATGGTGGAACTTTACAAAATCGTTTACGTTTCTTGAGAGAAGTCGCTGCGTCAGTGGCTACCGCAATAGGGAAAGATAAGCTAGGTGTCCGCCTGGCGCCACTCACAACCCTGATGGGTTCAGAAGATGATACCCCTGAATCAACTTATCTGGCTGCCGCGAGTGTACTGAATGATATCGGGGTAGCCTATATTCATATTGCGGAGGCTGACTGGGAAGACGCTCCCGTCATGCCAGTAACCTTCAAAGAAGCTTTTCGCATCCTTTATCACGGCACGCTGATATATTCGGGTAAATACACTTTGGAACGAGCGGAAGAAGCACTAACTAAAGGCTGGGCGGATTTGATCGGATTTGGTCGCCCTTTTATTGCTAACCCAGATTTACCCTACCGTCTTTCCAATAGGCTAGAACTAAACCTGCCGATAAAAGAAAAATTTTTCGGTGGCAATGCGGAAGGTTATACCGATTATTTGGCTATAAGCTAGTAGAAATAGATAGATACCTTCCTACTCTTTTCGAGTAGGAAGTTTACGATGAGGTAAATATATCACTACGAGCTCAGGCACAGATATTGCCACAGGTTTAATCTTTACAAAGATTGATTTTTGCTTCAACGACAAAAGTATTTACGGAAGTCATTTACATATTCACTCAGAAAATCGATAAAGGCTCTAATTCGGATGCTTACAGCCTGATCACTGTAATATACAGCATTGAAAGGAATCCCGACGGGTAAACGCTTTTCAACCAGTAGTTCAACAAGTTCACCACTAGCAATCTCCTTATCAATCATATAATCAGACAGACACGCGATACCATTACCCGTTACACATAGTTGTTTAAGAGTTTCACCACTGTTGGAAGAAAGTCCCACTGTTATTTCATGTAGCTGTCCGTCCTGACAAGCTATCGGCCAGGTATTAAGTGATACCGGTTCGGTAAAACCAAGACAAATATGGTTTTCCAACTCCTCAATGCATTGCGGTATGCCATATTTTTTCAAATATTCAGGCGAGGCGATGATTTTTCGGTAGCTAGAAAAAAGTGGCCGAGCTCGTAGACTGGAATCGGTTAAGCTGCCTGCACGAATAGCAATATCCACTTTGCGTTCAATCAGATTGATATAAGTTTCCGAAGAAATCAGCGATAACGTTATTTCTGGGTAACGTTCGCGAAAAGGTTTAATCAACGGTATCAGTAAATGTAATACGACTGGCGTTGCAGCATCGATACGTAATAAACCACTTGGTGTGTGTTTAGATTCCATAATTTCAGTTTCAGCGGCGGCCATTTCTTGTAGAACATGCTGAACTCGGCGGAAATAACGCTCACCTTCTTCGGTTAGACTAAGCTGACGTGTTGTGCGATTGAGCAGACTCACGCCCAGTTTCTTTTCAAGCTTTTTTATAGAACGGCTCACGGCGGAATTTGCTAATTGCAGATGTTCCGCCGCACGACTGAAACTCCCGCTTTCCACGACTGACACGAAAATTGTCAACTCTTCTGAATTTGCCTTCATCGTTGCTTTTCTTAGAAAAAAATGTTGATATTTTAAACATTTTTGTTATTAAAACACTTTTTCATATTAAATGCCATCAGTAGACATTTGCTACGGAGATAATCTATGCCACCAACATTACTTACATTGACTATCAGTGCGTTTGCAATAGATACAACAGGGTTTGTTATTGCGGTCTGGGACCAACAATTACGGAACAACTTGGGATTTCACTACCATTAGAATGGGATTCGTTTTGAAGATGGTATCAAGGTCATTCGCACGAAAAACAACGCGGAATAAGAGGAAACGTTATGAGCATAGTTAAATACAAACGAAGTGAATTGCCACCTTTGACTGAAACACGGAAATCTGAACTTAATGTGCTGTCTGACAAGCCTGATAATGACATTGATTACAATGATATCGCACCACTGGACAACACTGTCTGGAAAAAAGCTGTACGGGGGCGATTCTATTACCCGATAAAAACATAAACTTCGGTCATATTAAGACTAAAGCAATCTCATATTGCTATATTACTGCCAATAACAACAAGAATCGGCCTTGCCTTCGCCAGGCGTGAGTTTCAATTTTACACAGCCCTTCATTGATACGCTGACAATGTGTTTCCACTAACCGGCAACCTTGCAATAGTCGATCACTCTCATAACCATTTTTGCACTACCACTCCAGAAGGAAATCCCTCGACACTCACGCTAAATAATACATTTTTTTACCACACCAAAAGGCTTACACAATCTGAAAACCACACGCAAAGACATTACGTGATTGTATGAGAACTACCGACTGATTTTATACAGACACCTTATCGGGAAATGCTTTATACAATGAATTTCAAGGTAAAAACACGAGATTATCAACAGTGATTGATATTTTAGATGAGCTGAATCGCGATGGTACGTTAAGTTTAAAAATACATGATATGACAAATTATTACCCTGATAGCAATATTTATTTGATTATCTAATAGCGTATATTTCAGGATGCACATGTCATTATTTTCATCATCTTGTTGATGTTTTTCACTTCTTCTCTACTCTTTTGTATAGGTATGAAAACTCCTAACTCTCATCAAAAATGCGGCGATATCTATTGCCAATTTATTCCCTACCAATATGAGGTTCTATTATGTCTAATGATAAAACAGGAAAACCACTAAAGCAGGGAAACAGCGAAAGAGATCTCGATATACGTGACCGAAACTATTTCCGAAAACTGGCCCTATTCGATGATACTGTTGTAGTCGGTGCAGAAATGATCGGCACTGGTTATGATGTTTTTGGTAAGTACTGCAACGTAGGAAGTTGTATTAACTCGCTTTTCGATGAACAAAAAGTCAACGCAAGTGAAGATAACTTCAAGAAGATCACCATCCTCGGAAAGACTCTAAAAGTCCCCCGTTATGTCGATTGTTATAGTGCCGGAGATTTGAAATATACCAATGCATCAGGAGAATCAATTGAGTCATATCAAAGCAGTATTTCCAGTAAAAGCCGCATTAAAGGTAACTACATATTCTTTAGCGCATCATTGGGTGTCGATTTTGCCACAGACAGTCTGACGGCTTCTGAAAATGCATTTTCCCGCATTCAATATACTTATGGCCTCTATGTACTCAAAGGTTCAGCGGAAGCGTTAAAAGAGTTTCTTAAAGAAAGTGTTAAAACGGCCCTTGATAAGGCAGATACCGAGGAGGATATAGATGACCTCTTTAATACCTGGGGCTCTCACTTTCTTAGCGGCGTGGTTATGGGTGGCTGCGCACAATATTCATCATCTACGGACAAATATACTTCGAATCTAACAAACACTCTTGACGTAGTTGCAGCAGCCTCATTCGCCGGATTTGTCGGTCTCTCTGTTAGTACAGAGAATTCACTTAAGGAAGACATAAAGAAATTTCGTTCAGCATCCAGCACGAAAACCCACTCCATTGGCGGTAATCTGTCTCAATTTGATCCTTTCGGTGGCGCGACAAATGCAGAGCAACCTTCATCAGAAGCAATAGCAGCAGCAAAAAAAGCATTTGATGATTGGAAAACCAGTGTTCCTAGTGCCCCTGAATTAGTTAACTTTACAGACTCCAAACCACTGACGGGGATTTGGGAACTATGTACAACATCAGTACAAAAGAAGAAACTTAAAACATATTTCGAAACCGTCTGGGGACCAAGAGAGTCAGCTAAGCGGCAACTGCATGCAGATTATATTGACGAAATCATTATTTCAAAAGCACCTATCCCTGAAAATTATATATTAGCAGGAGGGTGTGCTTATCCTGGCTGGCTGGGAGGAACGAAAAGTCTAAGCACTCCCTATATTTATCTGTGTTACCACAGGGTGTCATTCAACTCGATTATCGACAATGAACAACGTCATAAATGTGTTAGCGATATGAAGGTAATAGCAGAGGAAGGTATTCACTCAGAAAGCGAAGAAAGCGAAGAAGGCTGGATTAAAATTCCACAGGATATAAACTGGGGAATGGGTACAAAAAAAATCTATCTATGTTATCGACAAGAAGAATACAACCATGAGAAAGCAATAACAGACATTATTACTATTTATGATTCTTATCCTCCAGTTACTCTTCCACCTTACGGATATCAGGTGGTTCGCGGCGAACAGAATTCAAACGGTAATGTTAATGAGGGATGGACCACTGCATGGAGTGTTTATATAGCCACTACTCGTGGTGTAGATAAGTGATTGAATCTTCATGTTAATATATAGGTTGTCTAAATATAGTCCTGTTGCAAGCAGCAATACAAGTTAAACTTTCCCTGGTACACCAGAGCTAAACACTAGGATAATGCCGTGACCAAATGATTTTTTAACAATCTTAAAAGGAACGAGTTAGAGAACATATCTGCCTGCAAGACTTGCAACTTTATCAGTGCTAATATTTTCAATTGCATTGAAATATTTTACAACCGAGCCTGGAGGCCTTGGAATGGGCCTCTCGCTACGTGGGCAGTTCAGCAAGTAAGTTTACGGTTGCGGGATTGGACATGATCGTGATTTAAACGCCGTAACCAATATTCACCTTTAGGGGTTGCGAATACTCTCAGTCGAATAATATGTTTATGGTGATAGGGAATACCAACACGTTAAACGTTACTACCAATAACAACAAGAATCGCCTTATTTTCGTCAAGTGTGAGTTTCAATTACCCTTTTTCATGTCCCCCAATTTCCGCCTCTGAAAGAATTTCTGGCTGCTCAATGGGGAAAACGGGCAGCGCTTGCAATAATCTTGGGCCATATCTTTTGCTCAGTAAGCGCCTATCATAAATCACCACATCACCATAACATTCATGACTACGGATAAGTCTTCCTACTTGCTGAATAAGGCTAAAAGAAGCACTTGGTAAACTCTGCACTTCAAAAGGATAACGTTTAAGTGATTTCAACCACTCGCTTTCAGTAATAATGACCGGATTATTCACCGGCGGAAATGAGATTTTTTGAATGTGAACTTGGGACAGATAATCGCCCTTTAAATCCAACCCTTCCGCAAAAGATTGCAATCCAATCAGTACACTACATTGCCCTTCATTAATACGCTGACAATGTGTTTCCACTAACCGATAACGTGGCTGATCCCCTTGCACAAGTAACATCAGGCGTAAATCTGTCACATAAGAGAGAAAGATATCCATCGCCCTCTGACTGCTAAACAAAATCAACATGCCTTTATGTTGCTGTCTCAGCAATTGCCCCCTGAAATAACTCGCCATCTCTTGTAAATGAGCAGCTTCATTATGAAGAGTCGGTTCCAATGACATTTTGGGAATAACCAGTTTGCCCTGCCGTACATGGTCAAAAGGTGATGACAACGCGACAAAACGGTCCCCGGCTTTTTCAGTTAACCCGGTCAACTCCTGAATACGAGAAAAACTATTCAGAGAACGAAGCGTTGCCGATGTCACGACCACATGAGGAATGCTACGCCAAAGCAGTTGATTAAGCTGTTCGCTGACTCTGATACCGGCACAATGAAAATAGAGGTGTGATTGATTTTTCTCATCACGGCGTCTAAGCCATTTTGATACCGGTGCACTGGATGACTCTTCCAATGCTGCCAAACGCCACAGCTTAGTCATATTTTCAAAATATCCAAGCGTACGACTGGTATGCAAAATAGACCGATGCAATCTGACAATATCCTGTTTAGCCGTCCGCTCAGTCAAATCATTCAGTATCGCTTCTGCCAACCCTCGTAAGCCGTCAGTCAGCTTAAATAGCTGCTGGCAGCAAAGTAACAAGTTATCCGGTAACTTACCCATCTCGAACAGATACTCATCTACTTCATTCTTTTCCGGCAAAAGCGCCTGAGTGATAGTCGCAAGCTCTCTAAAGCATTCCCGTAGTTTTTCACTGTGTTCATTCAGGCGACTAGCATTAGCTAAGCGTGGCGGCTTTGCCGGATGGAATTGCACCAGATATTGCTCGACATGACGAACAAAAGTATCCAATTGACCATTAAGTTGAAACAGGGTGATTTCCCCCTCAACCTCCAGAGAATCTCTGGCAACATCCGGTATATGGTGTCCTTCATCGAGTACTAATAGCAAATTTTTAGCATCAGGCAGTACCGATTCACTCTCCAATGCCGCCATCACTAACGCATGGTTAGCCACCACCACATCCACATTGTCGATCTCACGGCGAGCAATAAAAAATGGGCAACGATGATAATACTGACAGTTACGCCCCAAACAATTTGCTTTATCGGTACTCACTTTCCCCCACAAAGCATCGGATAAAGCCAATTTATGGTGATCACGCAACCCATCCCAAGCAAAGGTTGTGTAATCACTACGCAACCGACGACACAATTCCCGCTCTTCACTATTAGCAAGTTCTGTTTTGTCCTCAACCAAAAACATAAGATCAATCTGCTCGCTATCGGTTGCACAAATAGCTTCAAGATTGCGAGGGCAAACATAACGACCACGACCAAAAGCACCGGTAAATTTCAGATCAGGAATAATTTTGCGCAACAGTGGCAGGTCTTTACTGTAAATCTGATCTTGTAAAGCAACATTTGCCGTACTTACAACCAATGGCTTACTTTCAGCTCTGCTGATAGCAATGCCAGGTAACAGGTAAGAAAGGGTTTTACCGATGCCGGTTGGCGCCTCAATCACCAAATGACGCCCTTCCTGATCCGCAAGCGTTTTTGCAACTTCGGCAATCATCTGTCGTTGCGGAGCACGAGAAATAAAACCATCAATATGTTGAGGTAATGCTTTATACCACTGACTTATCTGATTTTTTATTGAATTGGAAAGTGCCATTGAATTCTCTGCCATACAACCGGGGTGCTATTGTCCCACAGAGCAGAAATGAAATCAGCTTCATGTCGAGGCGGCAATCAACTCGTTTGTTAAATTGGCGAGCACCTTGCCAGCTATTCAGAACGCTATATACTTCCTATTTTCTACAACACCTGAGAACAATAATGAAAAAGTTCCTTATCATTTTCATCGCTATCTTTGCATTTGGTTCAATTGGCGGCGTATTCTTAGCGGGCCTTAATATGTACACCCGCTCAACCACACCGCTAGAATCACCAACCAATCAACAGCAAGAAACCACTACAGCACCGACACAACAACAATAACGGGCTGTAACACTTATATTTTATCCATTTATCTTCGTGTCAAGTGAGGGACCCCATGAATAACGCATATTTTGTCACTCCACAATGGTTAAAAGATCATCTTGATGATGAGAATATTGTCATCCTTGATGCAACCGCCCCACCGCCACCGCAACAAATTGATTGCCATAAACTTTGGCTGGATACTCATATTCCCGGCGCCCAATTTTTTGATTTAGACAAAGTTGCCAATCATCAAAGTGGATTGCCCCATATGCTGCCCGATCCGCAAACTTTTAGTCAGGCTGTTGGCGCAATGGGCATTAGTGAAAATCATTTAGTCGTGATTTATGACCAAGGCAATATGTTCTCCGCCCCTCGCGCGTGGTGGACATTTAAGATATTCGGCAGCCATAACGTCCGTATTCTTGATGGCGGTTTACAAGGCTGGCAACAGGCAGGATTGCCAACAGAATCAGGTGAAGTGAAACGCAATCCGCAAATCTTTAATGCCGATTTCGATGCTGACAAAGTGAAATCCCTGGAACAAATTCTGGATTCGCTCAATGATCAACAGATCCAAGTTGTCGATGCCAGAGCAACAGACCGTTTTCAAGCCAAAGCGCCAGAACCGCGCCCTGGCTTAAAAATGGGCCATATTCCCGGTAGTAAAAACGTTCCGTGGACCATGTTAGTAGAAAATGGTCATTTTAAATCAGTAAGTGAAATGACAGATATTTTCCATAAACAAGATGTCGATTTAACCAAATCTGTCATCGCCAGTTGTGGATCAGGTATGACCGCTGCCGTTTTGGTGCTAGGTTTAGAGATCATCGGCAAGAAGGATGTTTATTTATATGATGGCTCATGGGCTGAATGGGGAGCAGACAATAATACCCTACCACTTGAGAAATAATTAAATACCATAGGGCATCTCTATGCCCTTTAATTATTTAGCATAAACAAATAGATATATTGTTCGATCATCAGATAACCGTCAATCAAATAATTCACGTATCGTTATATTTCACAACCCCATTTATTAATTTAATTCCTCATTATTCAATTACTATTATTTTTTATTAATCATTAATGACATAAAACAATGAGATAAATACATTTGCAAATTCAAATATTATTATTATTAACTTAAAATTCAACTCTGTTTTTTATTTAAAAATAAGATTAAGCTACTATTCCAATAGGAGCTAATTATTGCCAGCCATTCTTATCAATAAATCGTGGGTATGAACGGCATATGAAGAGATCAACACCAAAATGTGTTGAAACTCTTTATGACAAAGCAAGAAAAATAAAACATCCTAATGCACTAAGTACTGAAAGAGTTAAATATTAATGTTTTTACCAAAGCATAATGTCAACATTTATATCATAAAAATGGAGAGTAAAAATGACTATTTCTCTTAAAGATCAAAGAATAAATCTCGCGCTCAGCTTTATCAGTGGTGCAGGGAGTATAATAACCGAAAAATCTGAACCAGCTATGGTTGCGGAAAACATTCAAGCATCATTGGAAAAGAGCAAAGTCACTGCCAATAGATTCTCTATTATTTGGGGACCCGCTGTTTTTCGTGTTGATAATGGAAAAAACACTAAAAATAATAAGGACGACCACGTTTTATTCATTGTAAAAAATCGCAAAATTCCCCATGATTATCGCATCGTTATCCGTGGATCATGGTCTGATGTTAACTGGCAGGTTGAAAACTTTGCTGTACACGAAACCGTAAATTGGTCACTTTGGGATCACAATATCCCTGAAGAGTTTAAAGACGCCAAGATCTCTTATGGAACCCATATCGCATTAGACTATATTGTTAATCAAGTAAAAAGTAACAATATTCCTGGTCATGGAGAATCACTCATTGAAGCAATTAATAAAATTGCTTCGGAAAAAGGCATACATAATATTACTATCACTGGGCACAGTTTAGGTGGTATTCTCGCTTCTACCCTTGGATTATATTTAAAACGCCTATACCTTAATAAGGGTAACAACAATATTCGTATTCATGTTTGCTCTTTTGCCAGCCCAAATACCGGTAATGATATTTTTGCATCTTACATTAAATCTGTTTTTAACCACACGTCAGCAACCAGCTATAAAAGCCATTTCTTAAGGGTCCATAATCAAAAAGATGTCATTTCCCTCATCTGGAATCTGGACGGATTAGAAAAGATTCCAACTATCTATGAGCCATTAATTAAATTAGATGAGAAATTAATTGACAGATTTAAAAAGATTGTTCTGCTTGTGAAAGATAAGGGTTACACCAAACTCACGCCAGATTTATCTTTTACGGCACCTATTTTAAAATTAGATCTCAATAAGCAAGTTGTTTTTCAACATATTAAAGCTTATGCCAACCAATATGGCATGAATTTAGTCGAGGTTAATGACGGTACTCAACCACCTATTGATGATCTTGTGGTTATTAATAGTAATCTATCTCAAGATATCGTCGCTTATTTCTTACTTATACCGTTGCCTGAATGATAATATCAATATCGTATAAATTGATTATGCTTTATCTATACCCTATGGATTTCAAGATGGATCGCGGCGGCAAGGGAGCGAATCCCCGGGAGCATAGATAACTATGTGACCGGGGTGAGTGAGTGCAGCCAACAAAGAGGCAACTTGAAAGATGACGGGTATATATTTTATCTAAATTCAATGGAGCCTTATTACAAAGGTTCCATTAAAAAATAATTTAAATATAATAAAATCACCTCCCCCATATATCATTAGAATATCACTAGATTTATAATCATTCCCAATGATATTATTCACAGAGATAATCTCAACACTATTTACATATTATCATCCTTAAGAAAAACATAACCCAAAAAGATAGCAATAATATTCCAACGTAATTATTCAATACATAATTCTAGTCGTTTACTTTTAATTGCAAAATAAATAATTCATATTTTTGTCAAATTAGATAATATCAGAAAACCCATGTAATCATTTGACAGATTTGAAAGTTATTATTAACTTTAAGTTTAATTCTGTTTTTGTCCAAATAGAAGAGCAAAAGAATTAAATATTGATATTTAAACCGATACCACGCATTAACACTTATTACATGAAAAAATAAGGAGTAAAAATGTCTATTTCTCGTGAAGATCAAAAAATAAATCTCGCGCTCAGCTTCGTTATTAACTCTGGAGGTATAAAAACTAGCAAACCAGAACCGGGCATTGTTTCGGAAAATATCCAAAGATCATTGGAAAACAGTAAAGCAACAGCAAATAAATTCACTATCATTTGGGGACCCGCAGTGTTTCGCGTTGATGATGTTGACGGGAAGAAAAGCGTTATAGATAAAAAGGATGATCATGTTCTATTCATTGCGCAAAATCGCCATGATCCAAATGACTACCGCGTAGTTATTCGGGGATCATGGTCCGATATTAACTGGCTCAATGAAGATATTATTGTCTGTAAAACTCAAGATTGGACACGATGGGATGCAAGATCACCTGAAAATGCCAAGATAGCCTATGGAACTGACATGGCATTAGGTTATATTCTTAATCAATTGAGAAGCAACAATCCTCCGGGTTATGGAGAATCGCTCACTGATGCCATTGATAAAATTGCCAAGAAAGAAGGGATACAAAATATTACTGTTACAGGACACAGTTTAGGAGGCGTACTATCTTCTACCATTGGTTTATATCTAAAGAGACGATATCTTGATAAAGGAAACAACAACATTCGGATTAATGTTTGTGCTTTTGCAGGCCCAACTGCTGGTAACGATATTTTCGCATCCTACTCTGAATCTATTTTCAATGATATATCATTAGCCGGTTATAAAAGTCATTTTCTCAGAATTCATAATAGCATAGATGTCGTTCCCCTAGCCTGGCATATAAAAGATTTGGAGGAAGTTAAAGCTATCTATCCAGTGTTAACTGTCACAATTAATGCTCTTATCCTTTCCGTCCTTGATAAGTACTACACACAAATTTTCCCAAATCTCCCTATCCATTCACAGATTCCAATATTACCAATAGCGTCATTTGACGATTTACTGGTCAATATTGTTAATCAACATATTCGTGCCTATACCAAAGAGTATGACATGAGTTTCATCACTATTGATGACAATTTAAATATACCGACTGATTACGACATTGTGGTCATTAATGATAGCCTATCCGAAAGCATCATTGATCTCTTCAAATTTCTAACCAAGGATAAAATCAGTATTACATAACTTTATCCCATCATATAAGATATAAGTGGAGCCTTTATTAAAGGTTCCATTCATCGCAATAAATTATTTTCCATAAGCAGTATTATATACAAAATAACTTCACGTAACCTTTCGAAGGTGTAATGATATTTTCATGAAATCATTTAGCATATCATTATTATCACTTACCTCTAATTTCATAATAAATAATTTACATGTTGCCAAATAAAATAATATTAAAAATCCTTTGCACACATTTGACAGATTCAAAATTCATTATTAACTTTAAACTTAACTATATTTTTTACTTAAACGGAAGACTAAAAAATTAAACCTTGATGTTTGAACCCAAACATTAGTTCAACATTTACCACATAAAAAATTGGGGGGAGAGGTAAAAATGACTATATCTCTTGAAGAACAAAAACTAAATCTCGCATTAAGCCTTATTATTAATTCTGGAGAAATTTCTGACAAACCAGACAAAATAAACATCATTGAGTCTGATATTAATAAATCACTTAAAAGCAGTAAGACAACGGCAGATAAATTCTCTATCGTTTGGGGACCAGCAGTGTTTCGCATTGATGAAAAATACCATGATAAAAAATATGATCACGTTGTAATGATTGTGAAAAATACCGATAATCCAAGTGATTATCGCCTTGTTATTCGAGGAACCTGGTCCAAGATTAATGCGATTGATGAAGATCTTCTTGTAGCTACAACTGTAGACTGGTCAAATTGGGACACAAATATCCCCCAAGAATTTGAAGGCGCTAAGATCTCCTATGGAACAGACTTAGCATTAAAGTCTCTTATTAATGGCAAGCCTCTTAATAAAGATAACGTATCACTATTACTAATCGATGAAATTGATAGAATTACCACAGAAGAAGGGAAAGATAAGCTACTGAATATTACCGTCACGGGGCATAGTTTGGGAGGTTTACTAGCTTCTACTATTGGCCTATATCTTAAAAGGCGCTACATCAACAACAACAATATACGTATTCACGTCTGCTCCTTTGCAGGCCCAACTGCCGGCAATGATATTTTCGCATCCTATTCTGACTCTTTTTTCAAAGGAACATTAAGCCCTAACTCTTATGAAAGTAATTTTCTGAGAATTCATAATAATCATGATATTGTTCCCCTAGCATGGGCTATCGAAGATTTAAATAAAATTAAGACTATCTATCCACATATAGCAATCAAATTACTTGTTGATGCTGTTATTCTTCTTGTCCTCGATAAAAATTACACCCAGCTCTCTCCAGATTACTCTTTTACTATTATAAAGACTCCAGACACCGTTCACGGCTTATTTAATAAGATAGGTTATCAACATATCGATGCATATCCCGAAGGCTATGGCATGAGTTTCATTCGAACTGAGAATGCTCCAGTGACACCGACTAGTTACGATATCGTTGTGGTTAATGATAGCCTATCCAAAAGGATTATTGATCTCTTCAAATCTCTAACCAAGGATAAAATCGATATTACATAAATTTATCTTATTATGTCTATATTTGATTTAAATGGAGCCTTGATTAAAGGCTCCATTTAATTGCAATAAATTATATACCTGTCACCTTTCAAGTTGCCTCTTTGTTGGCTGCACTCACTCCTCCCAGTCACATAGTTTTCTATGCTCCCGGGGATTCGCTCCCTTACCATCGCGATGTATCTTGAAATCCATAGGGTATAATTAAATAGAACAAATAAATTATTTTTCCTACTTATCACTAATTACAGCAACTCACTATCACTCACTTTTGTAAATACCAATATAAATTATTTTCCATAGATAATATATATCCACATCCTTCACGTTATCATTCCCAATAGTTAATATAATCTTACAAAAGCATAGCATAATTTTTATCGACTATTTCAAAGTTCATAATAGATAATTTATTTTGTTAAATAAAATAACTTTAAAAAATTATATACTCCCATTTAACAGATTTAAAGACAATTATTAACTTTTACTCTGTTATTTAAATAAAAACCCAAAGTATTGATCATTGATGTTTAAGCTAACACATCAGATCATCATTCATCACATTAAAAATTGGAAATGAAAATGACAATTTCTCTTGAAGATCAAAAAATAAACCTCGCGTTAGGATTTATTATTAACTCAGGAAGTATAATAACGAATCAACCAGAGCCGACTATCGTTTCAGAAAATATTCAAAAATCATTAGCAAGTAGTAAAGCAACAGCAAATAGATTCGCTATCACTTGGGGACCTGCTGTTTTTCGTGTTGGTAGTGCTGATGTTAATAAGAAAAAAAGCGTTACAGATAAAAAAGATGATCACGTTTTATTCGTTGTGAAAGATCTCAACAATCCAAACGATTATCGAATTGTTATTCGTGGATCATGGTCTGCTGTTAACTGGTTTGATGAAAACTTCAATGTAGGTACAACTGAAAACTGGTCAATTTGGGATTCAAAAGCCCCCAAAGATGCTAAAATTTCAAAAGGAACCCATATAACTTTAGATTATATTATCAACCAAATAAAGAGCAATAACCCTGCTGGTTATGGAGAATCACTGATTGAAGCAATTGATAAAATTGCTCTGGAAGAAGGCGTACATAATATTATTCTTACGGGACATAGTTTAGGCGGTGTGATGGCCTCTACGCTTGGTCTGTATTTAAAGAGACGTTATATTGATAAAGGAAATAATAATATTCGTATTCATGTTTCCTCCTTTGCTGCCCCAACTGCCGGTAACGATGTTTTTGCATCCTATAGTGAATCTGTTTTTAATGGAACATTACTATCTAGCTATGAAAGTAATTTTCTCCGGGTCCACAATCGTAAAGATATCGTCACCCTAGCCTGGAGTGTAAAAGGATTAGAAGAAATTAAGGTTCTCTATCCAATATCCACTTTAATCGTTAATGGTCTTATCTCGGTCGTGAAGGATAAGAATTACACTCAACTGACGCCAGATTTAGCTTTTACTGCACCTGATTTAAAACCTTCTCAAGGTTTAATTGAAAAACTAGTATCTAGACACCTTGATGCTTATGCCAAAGAGTATGACATGAGTTTTACTATAGTTAATGATCGTTCTAATCCACCGACTGATTACGATATTGTTGTGATTAACGATGGTCAATCTCGCAATATTAGAAGCTTCCTCTCATCTCTCATTCAAGATGAAGATAATACCTGTTAATTCTATCGTATTGACTCTTTTTATAACTTAACCAAAATGGAACCTTGATTAAAGGTTCCATTCTTTTCCCAACGTGCCCAAATCAGTCATAGTAACCATTATCACACCAATTAAAATTTCTTTGACAAAAATATCACATAATGGTAATTAAATTCATTATTATCTAACAAAACAGGTGAAATTATTAATATTTCAATTAACACCTTTTGCTACTTTTTTATAAAACAAAACATTATAAAAGGAAACCAAAATGCAACCCCAAAAACTAGAAACCAAAAGATTAATATTATCTCCTTTAGAAAGTAAGGATCATATACAAATTCAAAACATCTTTCCTCAATGGGAAATTGTTCGCTATCTTACAGCAAACACCCCGTGGCCCTACCCAGATGATGGCGCCATGAAATATATAAATAATATCGCGCTACCATCAATGGCAAAAGGAGATGCATGGTTTTGGACTATAAGAAGGAAGGATGATCCATCAATAATAATAGGAATGATATCGCTATATGAGCAAGAAAATAATAATAGAGGTTTCTGGCTAGACCCACAATGGTATAGAAATGGATTTATGACCGAAGCAGTCCAAGTAGTTACCGATTTTTGGTTTAATACCCTAAATCGCAACGTACTCAGAGCACCTAAATCCAGTGAAAATATTGCTTCAAGGAAAATATCAATTAAAAGTGGTATGCGATTAATAAGACTAGAAAATAGAGACTTTGTTAGCGGAAGAATGCTCTCGGAGACATGGGAAATAACTCGTGATGAGTGGAATAAAAATAATCCTCAAAAAGAGTAACAGTCTTACATATTCATAGGCATGCTTTTGTCTGAACGCTGCCCAAGTTCACTTTTTATAGTAGAGAAAGAGCAAAATAATAGCCCTAATGGGCGGTTTTAAATTGCTCTTAATCATCTGTTATACCAAAGAGATCACATGCGCTATATCAGCAGATGTTTTTAATTTTCTTATCTCCTCAAACAGCGTTGTTGCCTGTTCATATTCTTTGCGCAAATAACCAAGCCACTGTTTAATCCGAGCAACATGATATTGCCCGGTATCACCCTGCTTTTCCAACCGGATATATTTTTGCAATAGCTGAACAACGCCCTGCCAGCACATTTTGGGCTCGTTATATTTCACCACTCGGCTCAAATTAGGAACGTGAAGCGCACCCCGCCCAATCATGACCGCATCGCAGCCTGTCACACTCAGGCAATCCTGCGCACTTTGCCAATCCCAAATCTCACCATTAGCGATAACCGGAATAGCAAGACGTTGACGAATTTCACCAATCGCTTGCCAGTTAATACGCTCCGCTTGATAACCATCCTCTTTGGTTCGCCCATGAACTGTAATTTCCGTCGCGCCCGCCTGTTGTACCGCATCAGCAATTTCAAATTGCCGATCACCGCTATCCCAACCCAAGCGAACCTTAACCGTCACAGGCAAATGAGCAGGTACTGCTTCACGTATCGCTTTCGCCCCCTGATAAATCAGTTCAGGATCTTTTAGCAACGTTGCCCCACCACCGCTACCATTGACCGTTTTTGACGGGCAACCGCAATTTAAATCAACCCCATAGGACCCTAATTCAATCGCGCGTGCCGCATTTTCCGCCAGCCACTGTGGATATTGACCCAAAAGCTGAATCCGTACCAATGTGCCGGATGGTGTCCGGCTTTGGTTACGTAATTCAGGACAAAGCCGATAAAAAGATTTTATCGGCAATAGGCTATCGACAACCCGTAAAAATTCCGTAATGCACAGATCATACTCATTAATCTCACTCAGAAGTTGCCTGACCAAAGAGTCCAGCACACCTTCCATCGGAGCCAGTAAAACCCGCATTAATTAACCTCTAGCGTTAAGCGATTTATGAGTCCCATCATGATTGCGGCTACGCTGACGCGAAGGCGCCCCAGAACGACGATGGCTATTTTTCTGCCGATTATCACCACGTGCCTGGCGGCCATTCTGAATAGGTTCGGCCTTGATGGTGGGATCTGGCTCATAGCCGGGAATCGCCATACGAGGAATTTCCCGTTTTAGCAAACGCTCAATATCTTTCAACAACTTGTGCTCATCAACACAGACCAAAGAAAGTGCCTGCCCTGTCGCATCTGCCCGGCCAGTACGGCCAATGCGGTGGACATAATCTTCGGCGACATTAGGCAATTCAAAATTCACCACATAAGGCAGTTGATCAATATCCAGACCGCGGGCAGCAATATCTGTTGCAACTAATACCCTGATGCGACCCGTTTTAAAATCAGCCAACGCACGGGTTCTCGCCCCCTGACTTTTGTTGCCATGAATAGCCGCAGCCGTTACACCATCTTTATTTAACTGTTCTGCCAAACGGTTTGCGCCATGTTTGGTTCGGGTAAACACCAGAACTTGCTGCCAGTTACGACTACCGATCAAGAAAGAGAGCAGCTCACCTTTACGCTTTTTATCGACAAAATGAACAAACTGTTCAATCTGTTCAGAAGCGGAGTTACGACGTGCAACCTCAACACTAACAGGGTTATGCAATAACTTATTGGCTAAGTTTTTGATATCGTCAGAGAAAGTTGCAGAAAACAGCAAATTTTGCCGTTTCGGTGGTAATTTATTCAGCACCCGACGAATGTCATGAATAAATCCCATATCCAGCATACGGTCAGCTTCATCTAATACCAGAATTTCTACCCGCGATAAATCAACTGCATTTTGATGTTCAAGATCCAGTAAACGGCCCGGTGTTGCGACCAAAATATCCACGCCACCCCGCAATTTCATCATCTGAGGGTTAATGCTAACACCGCCAAAAACAACCAGAGAGCGCAATCTGAGGTATTTACTGTAATCACGTACATTTTCTCCCACTTGAGCAGCCAATTCACGGGTTGGCGTCAGGATTAATGCTCTGACCGGCCGACGCCCTTTCGCCTGAATAGGGGAATCATTTAACCGTTGCAGCATGGGTAAGGTAAAACCTGCGGTTTTACCCGTGCCTGTTTGAGCACTCGCTAATAAATCTTTACCTGCTAATACGACAGGGATTGCCTGCTGTTGGATTGGCGTTGGCACGGAATAACCTTGTTCTTCAATGGCACGCAAAATATCAGCACTTAAGCCAAGTGATTCAAAACTCATAAATAAGAAATGCTCCAGACTTCACCATTCCTGAACGCTATTCAGGGGCAGTTTTATGGGAAGAAAATCAGACGTGGTAAATACCACAAAGGAAAAAACACAAACTGCAATGCGCCATATCTGAATTATTATATCAGATATACTTTCTGTGGGTGCAACTAAAACTACAGCTATTTACCCGGTAATTTTCATGATCCATAACATTTTTATGCAATTTACATTGATTTACTATAAGTATAGAGTTAGCCCATGATTGATATTTTGTTTAAGTCTTTTGATTATTTGCAACAGGATGCATGTCCATGTCAGTCAACAACACCCAAACCGCCAGAGGCGAACAAGCTAAACAACAGTTACTCCAAGCAGCCCTTGAAATTTTCGGTAAATCAGGACTGACCGGTGCAACGACTAGGGAAATCGCATTACGCGCTCAACAGAACATTGCTGCCATAGCCTACTATTTTGGATCTAAAGAGGGGCTTTATCAGGCAGTCGCCCAGTATATTACTGATACAATCAAGAAGGAGTTCACTCATCTTTTTAAAGAGATTGATGATTTTTTTTCATCATCAACGACAGACTCACCGGAAAATATATTGAGATTAATTCACGAAGGATTTCTTGGCGTTAATCGTCTGATGATTGAAAAAGAGAGTATCAATATCAGCCGGATAATGGCTAGAGAGCAACTCGCCCCAACGGATGCCTATACTCTAATCCACGAGCAAGCACTCGCTCCCCTCCATAATAGATTAAATAAATTGATTGCCAGCTATATCGGCGCCGATGAACATCAGCTCTCTACCATGCTGCATGCCCATGCACTCATGGGAGAAATTCTCACTTTCAGAATGGCAAGGGAAACCTTATTACGCCAAACTGGCTGGAATAATATTGGGCCAGAAGAATATAAATTGATTGATCAGATCCTTATCCAACATATTGATTTATTGCTGAATGGCCTGAAAAAACAGAATTCGAATAAATAAAATAACAGGGAATATCATGTACAAAAATAAATTCACACTGGCAATATTAGTGGTCGCCGTTGTTCTTGGCGCTATTTTAGGAAGTTACTATTATCAAGGTAAAAATGATAAAGCTCTGACTCTCTATGGCAACGTAGATATACGTACTGTTAATCTGAGTTTCCGGGTTGGTGGTAAACTCGCCAGCCTGCAAGTCGATGAAGGCGATACCATTATGGCTAATCAAGTGATCGGCCAACTGGACAATGGGCCATTTATTAACGCTCTCAATAAAGCGAAAGCCACTCTAGATAGCGCTAAAGCACGTCTGGCTATGATGGAAGAAGGTTATCGCACCGAAGAAATTGCCCAAGTCCGTTCGGAAGTTGCACAACGTGAAGCTGCCTGGCATTTCGCCGATAGTTTCTTCAAACGCCAACAAGGTCTATGGCAAAGCAAAGTTATTTCAGCCAACGAATTAGATGATGCTAAAACGAACCGTAACCAAGCGTTAGCCGCGTTACAAGCGGCAAAAGATAAATTGAATCAGTTCGAAACCGGTTATCGTAAAGAAGAAATTGCAGAAGCCAAAGGCCAGCTTGCTCAAGCCGAAGCGGCTGTTGCTCAGGCTGAATTGGACTTACAAGATACTCAACTGGCTTCTCCCTCGCCGGGTACTATCCTAACCCGCGCCATTGAACCAGGCACTATGCTGGCAGCAGGCAATACGGTGTTTACGCTCTCTCTGACTGACCCGGTTTGGGTAAGAGCCTATATCAGTGAAAGCCATCTTGGGCTGGCAACGCCCGGACGTGAAATTTTACTCTATACCGACAGCCGCAAAGATCAACCTTATCACGGCAAAATTGGTTTTGTTTCACCCACAGCCGAATTTACGCCCAAAAATGTAGAAACCCCTGATCTACGTACCGATCTAGTCTATCGGTTGCGCATTATTGTCACCGACCCAGATGAGGCCCTACGTCAAGGTATGCCAGTGACTCTGCATTTTTCCGATTCAGATAAATAAGGGGCTGTCATGAGCAGCTCTGCATATACGATCAGGTTAGAAAAAGTCGAAAAAACTTTTCCCGGCCTGAATAATCCTGCGGTATCCAGCTTAACCGCAGAGATCTACGGCGGCTCTGTTACCGGCCTCGTAGGGCCGGATGGCGCGGGAAAAACTACGCTGATACGCATGTTAGCGGGCTTACTGAAACCCAATAGTGGTTCGATTGAAATAATGGGGCTTGATCCGATAAAAAATGGCGTACAAGTGCGTTTTGAACTGGGCTATATGCCGCAGAAATTTGGCCTGTATGAAGATCTCACCGTATTAGAAAACCTGAATCTGTACGCGGATCTGCGTGGCGTACTGGGTGATGAACGTAAAAAAACCTATGAGCAATTACTCACATTTACCGATCTGACCCGTTTTACCGGGCGCCTGGCAGGTAAACTTTCAGGCGGTATGAAGCAAAAACTGGGGCTTGCCTGTACTCTGCTTGGCAAACCCAAAGTTCTGCTGCTGGATGAACCCGGCGTTGGGGTTGATCCCATCGCCCGCCGCGAACTCTGGCGCATGGTTCACGAACTGGCAGATGATGGCATGCTCATCCTCTGGAGCACTTCTTATCTGGATGAAGCTGAACAGTGTCGTGATGTCCTATTACTTAATCAAGGGAAGTTGCTCTACAACGGGCAGCCTCAAAAATTAACCCAAAAGATGTACGGACGCTCTTTTCTACTTGATACTAAACAGAACTCCCGTAGAAAAACACTGCAACGTGCCCTTACCTTGCCACAAGTAACAGATGGCGTGATTCAAGGGAAATATGTTCGTCTTATTCTCAAACCTGATGTCTCGCCGCAAGAATTGCTTAATCGGCTTGAACTGCCAAATGCTGAAATCATTAAAGCAGCCCCCCGCTTTGAAGATGCTTTTATCGATTTACTCGGTGGCGGCTCTACCCGCCGTTCAGAACTGGCAGAGATCATGCCACGGATTGCAGCTAACCCGACAGAAACGGTGATTGAAGCACAGGATTTAACTAAAAAATTTGGCGATTTTGCGGCCACTGACCATGTTGATTTTCAGGTGAAACGTGGAGAAATCTTTGGTCTGCTTGGCCCGAACGGCGCGGGTAAATCCACCACATTCAAAATGATGTGCGGCCTTATGGTACCCACTAGCGGTAAGGCTCTGGTATTAGGCATGGATCTTAAAACCAGCTCCGGGAAAGCCCGCCAACATTTGGGTTATATGGCGCAGAAATTTTCTCTGTACGGCAACCTGACGGTTGAACAGAACTTGAAATTCTTCTCCGGCATTTACGGTCTGCAAGGACGTAAACAAAAAGAGAAAATTAACGGCATGATCGACGCTTTCAATCTCAAATCGGTTTTACATCAAACCACCGACCAATTGCCTCTGGGATATAAACAGCGCCTTGCCCTCTCCTGCTCACTAATGCATGAGCCAGACATTCTGTTTCTGGACGAGCCAACCTCTGGCGTTGATCCACAGATACGACGCGAATTCTGGCTACATATCAACGGCATGGTAGATAAAGGCGTCACCGTGATGGTGACTACCCATTTTATGGATGAAGCTGAATATTGTGACCGAATAGGGCTGGTATTTCGCGGTAAATTGATTGCCGCCGGAACGCCGGATGATTTGAAACAATTGGTTGCTACCGATGAAAATCCTGATCCATCAATGGAACAGGCATTTATTGATCTGGTCATTAATTATGATGAGGAGCCACAATGAATAGCCCAAAGCAACATGCTCCACAGCAAGCTGTCCGCTTCTCTTGGTGGCGACTGAAAGCACTTTGCATAAAAGAGACAAAACAGATCTTACGCGATCCCACCAGCGGATTAATTTCCATTGTCATTCCATTGATTCTGCTATTTATCTTTGGCTATGGTATTAATCTCGACTCTAGTACCGTCCGTCTTGGTATTCTGGTAGAACAACAAAGTAAAGATGCTCGTGAGTTGATACAAGCCTTTGCCGGTTCACCTTATATTGAACCCAAAATCAGTGATAATCGTCAGCAATTAATTAATATGATGCAATCAGGAGAAATACGCGGACTGGTTGTCATTCCTGTTAATTTCGATACGCAACTTGCCCGCTCTGATGGTAAAGCACAAATTCAGGTCATTACTGATGGCAGTGAACCCAATACCGCAAGCTTTGTACAAAATTATGCCAAAGGAGTATGGCAGATTTGGCTACAACAAAGAGGGCAAGATCAGGGAAACGCGGCTAATCCATTGATTGATATGCAGGTCCGTTATTGGTTCAATTCGGCAACAATTAGCCAGCATTTCATCATTCCCGGCGCAATCACCATCATCATTACCGTGGTTGGCGCCATCCTGACATCATTGGTAGTCGCTCGTGAATGGGAACGAGGTACAATGGAAGCCCTGCTTTCTACCCAAATTACCCGTACCGAATTACTGCTCTCTAAACTCTTGCCTTACCAAATGCTTGGATCATTCTCCATGCTACTCTGTATGCTGGTGGCCATATTCGTGCTAGATGTACCCTACCGAGGCTCGCTATGGATATTGTCTGCGATCACTAGCCTCTACCTGGCTACTGCTCTTGGTATCGGACTCTTGATCTCTACGGTGACACGCAACCAATTTAATGCAGCAATGATAGCGTTGAATGTCGCTTTTCTACCTGCAATTATGCTCTCCGGCTTCATCTTTGAAATAAACAGCATGCCCGCCTTCATTCAGGTAGTGACCTATTTCATCCCGGCTCGTTATTTTGTCAGTAGCTTGCATACGCTCTTCCTGGCGGGAAATATCAGCACGGTATTGATGATAAATCTATTATTACTGATCGCCTCCGCTATTGTGTTTATTGGCCTGACTGCATGGAAAACCCAGCGGCGTCTGGATTAAGAAGGAATTAGCATGTTTTATCGTCTTTACACTCTGATTATTAAAGAATTGCAGTCTCTACTCAGAGATCCGCAAACACGGGCTATCTTGGTTATGCCGGTTATCTTCCAGATGATCTTATTTCCTCTATCAGCAACCCTTGATGTGACCAACGCGACTATTGCTATTTTTGATGAAGACAAAGGCAAAGCCTCTATTGAGCTCACCCAACGGTTGGCAAAATCAAAAGCATTTCCTGACGTGATATTGCTGGATCATTCACAAGAAATTCAACCGGTAATCGATCACCAAAAAGCCTTACTACTGGTACGCTTCCCGCAAGATTTCAGTGCTAAGATTGCCAGCCATGACCCTGTTTCTCTCCAAGTACTACTGGATGGGCGCAATTCTAACAGTGCTCAAATTGCAGCAGGCTATATCCAAGAAATTGTTCTTAACTATCAACAGGAACTGATGGGGAACCTGCCGAAAGCCAATAATAGCGAGTTGGTGATCCGCAACTGGTATAACCCTAACTTGGATTATAAATGGTTTGTCGTGCCCTCATTAGTAGCACTAATCACCACCGTCGGGATATTAACAGTCACTGCGCTGTCAATTGCGCGTGAAAGGGAACAGGGAACGCTGGACCAATTACTGGTTTCACCCATGACCACCTGGCAGATTTTCATTGGCAAAGCGGTTCCTGCGGTGATTGTCGCTACCTTTCAGGCAACTTTAGTGTTAGCTATTGGTATCTTCTGCTATCAAATTCCTTTTTCTGGTTCACTCGCGCTGTTTTACTGCGCTATGCTGATCTACAGTTTATCGCTGGTGGGATTTGGCCTGTTAATCTCCTCTCTTTGCTACACTCAGCAACAGGCGTTTATTGGTGTATTTGTCTTTATCATGCCCGCCATCTTAATTTCCGGTTATATTTCTCCGGTTGAAAATATGCCCGGATGGTTACAAGACATCACCTGGATCAATCCTATCTGGCACTTTAACGACATCACCAAGCAAATTTATCTCAAAGATGCCGATTTCACAGTTATCTGGCGGAGTCTATGGCCTCTTTTGGCTATTACTGCCACAACCGGTAATCTTGCTTATTGGTTATTTAGACGGAAGATTGCTTAAGTCAAAGAATAGAAATGAAATATATAACCTACCACCAAAATATCGGTGGTAGACAGGTTACGAACAATCAGAGTATTTTTATACAAACATTAACCAATTGAGCCGGTATCAAGGAAAACCAGACTTTAACTTATACATGACAATAATCATTTCTCAGATTTTTTATTAACTTTATAAAACAGAAATAGTGAAAATGATGATAACACTATTATCGTTAAAGGTAGAATATAAGATTCTTTATATGAAAAAAGACCGGTTATACCACCAACAAACGCGGCTATGATTTGGTGAATAAAACCAATTAATGCCATCACAGAAGAACCTGTTACAGATGTGTTATCTGAGGCAATAGATAAACTGATCGGGTAGTTTATCGCTTGCCCAAGAACAACTAAGGAATAAGCACTATATAGTATAATCTCCAGAACGCCCCCCACAATACTCCCAACAAACATAACCACACCACCAATAAGAATTAAAATTATTCCTATTTTCATGAGATTAGTTCTACCGCAATATACTATGTATCGATTTAAAATTATCGCTCCAAGTAAATAAGATATACTGATTGGAATGCCTATAATACCATATTGGCTTTCAGACCAGCCAAAATTAAACTTAAAAATCAATGGGGCCATAATATTGAATGATATAATTGCACCATAGCCAATTCCACCAATGAAAACCGCACATATATAATATTTATTTTTTAACAAATTGATATAGTTATATACTGAATTTTCTTCATTTTTACTGTGATTATATTTTTCCGATGGCAACAACAGCATTGAGATTAATGATCCAAAAGCCAAAACATAAAATATAGATTTCCACCCCAGAGTAGTCAGTATAACAGAACCTATCGATTGCCCAATTCCCAAAGAAATGACAAATGCTATAGATAAGTAAGATAATGCTTTTGCCAACTCATCTCCTCTAAAATTATCACGCAAAATTGATCTGGCAATAACAGAAACTCCACCGGCTCCAACTCCCTGAAAGAATCTAATTAAAATCAAAGAATAAATATTAGTTGATAGCGTCACACCAATACTACATGCAAATAATATAATAAGAGCAAAAAACATTGACTTCTTTTTCCCAAAAATATCACATATTCCCCCCCACACCAGCATTAATGAAGCCATTCCAATTAAGTATGATGAAAGCATCCATGAAGTATGATTTATATTTAAGTGTAAGTCTGACGCGATTTCAGGTACAGCAGGGAGATATATGGTCATACCAAGTTGGGCTATAAAAATGGATATACATGGTATTAATAATAATTTTTTTTTCATTTTTATGAACCGATAATTGTTTTGTACACTTGGAAAATGATTTTAATGAGAAGATTTAATATGGGGTATGAGATTTTTATCCCCTCCCCACAATAAAATTATCTTCTTTACGCTACACTTATTAGGGAGTTTAAAGTGGCACTCTCTTGATATAAGGACTCTCTTAAGAAATCAGTAATTAAATAACAAAATCGTTTAATTAAATCACTATCCATGTCAGCTCTGAGAGTTACTCTAATTGCAGCCCGCCCTTGAGGAACGACAGGGAAAAAAACTGACGATGTAAAAAAGCCATTTTCAGCTAGAAATGCAGCCGTTTTATTTGCCAACGCAGCATCACCACATTGAATTAATCGTATTGCAGTCGAACTGCCAAATTGATCTGTAGTGATTAAACTGTCAAATAATTGTATATTTTTTTCAATTTTTCCTGAAGCTCTTTAAGCTCAGGCTTGTAATGTATCCTAATTGAAGCTCTTCCAGCTCCTATTGCCGCTGAATTTAAGCTCTGAGACCAATTACTCAGGCCACCATAGCGATGAATGAGTTTCTTTTGATTACGACTGCCCAACATGACTAAACCACCACTGGCTGCAAATGATTTAGCCAAAGAAGCAACGATAATGGAGTCTTCATCCAGCTCCTTAATATGTGACCTTACATATCCACAGCCTTTATCTCCTATAGCAGATAAAGCATGTGAATCATCCAAGTAGGTGAATAACCCATATCGTTCTTTTAAATACATTATTGAACTTATGTCAGCAACACCCCCCATACTATATACACCGTCTGCCACATAAACTACTTTCTTATGTATTTTACATATATCTTCAAGATAACCCATATCGTTATGTGGAGCTGTTATCACCTCGGTTTCATCAGCACATGACGGTTTTAAATGGTTCATAGAATAATGAGAATATTTGTCAAATACCATCACCGGGTTTACGTTTCCAGTGAAAACACCCGATGCAAGCAAAGGCAATATCCCTGAACTTGCAGAACTACATGATAATGTACTTAAACATTCGGCATTAAATAACGCTGACAATTCCTGTTCATAATCTTCCAAGATGGAAAGTTTACACCTATTCTTCGAGTTAGGTATGCGAAGTGACCCAGTTTCTTTTATCGCGTCTATAGCACCATTTAATATATCTTTATGATAATCTAGACCAAGATATGATGTAGTACAGAAATGATGAAAATCTCGGCCATATTGGTCTGTCATATAATTTATACCAGATACCTTTACATCTAAACCTGATATCTTATTATTTTCTGCATTTTCCCAATCATTTTCTGAGATGTTAATAATTTTCTTGTAATTTATAAATTTATTATTATTCATATAATAAATCCCATTGAATTCTCTTGTGAGAATATTGTGAATCATGGCTCCGATGTAATAAATTTTCCCTTTGTAGCAATTTATATTATCATGAAAAAAAATCAATTAATCATAAATAATTCATATAAAAATACATATTAACCATTATAATTACGCCACTTATACTCAAGATACTTCAAAGTGCATGTTTGAAAAAAGATTATGTTGTTGAATTTAAATGTTTTTATGTCTGACGGCTCAAGCATCTTGAAGTTCATTCGGTATATTTTATAATAACAAAAAATTATTATATTTGGAGTAATAATGCCTCAGTAAATAGCCTGAGATTTGCTTAAAGCTCCTGAGGCATAATCAAAGTTTTTGCTAAAGAAAATAAAATTATGGAGATCCTCAGGCATATCTAAAATTGCTTATACATTCCAACATAAAAAACCGAGATTGAATTTATGGGATTGTGATATCGCTATTTTTAAACAAAGCTGAGGTTAAATATGAATTACGTGGAGTTAATCCGCATTCAAGACATGCTTCATAGGCATTTCTCACCATCAACTGCTAAACCAATTTAAAAGAATCATTCGGTATAAAAAAATAACCACACCAGTTATTTAGATATTATTGATTCCATAAATACTTTTTTAACATAAGCATCAGCACAATTCATAAAAATATAATCGTGAATTTTTAGATCAATAAAGCAATATAATTCTTTGTTATTAGAAAATAAACCCAAAACTCAGTGTAGCTAAAATTACTTTAGCTACACTGGAAAATATCAATTAACGGCGATCGCCAAAAATACGCAATAACATCAAGAACATGTTGATGAAGTCTAGATACAGCGTCAGTGCGCCAACAATCGAGAATTTACGCAAATTCTCTTTGTCATTCACATCCAGATCTTCACCCATCTCTTTTAGCTTCTGAGTGTCATAAGCGGTCAAGCCCGCAAAGATAACGACGCCAATGTAGGTTACTGCCCACGTCAACGCTGCACTCTTTAACCATAAGTTGATCAGAGAAGCCAAAATGATGCCGATCAGCCCCATAAACAAGAAGCTACCAAGGCCACTCAGGCTACGTTTGGTGGTATAGCCGTAAAAACTCAGCGCACCAAACATCCCCGCCGTCACGACAAAAGTGCTAGCAATGGAGCCGATAGAATAGATAACGAAAATACTGGAAAGCGTCAGGCCGGTCAGCGCCGAATAGAGCATAAACAACCCTGTGGCTAACGAAGCTCCCATGCGGTTAATCATGCCAGAGAGGACGAAAACCAACCCAAACTGGGCAATAATCAATCCATAGAATAGTATTGAGTGTGAAAAAATATATGAAACAACATCCTGATGTAGTGACACATACCAAGCCACAAACGCGGTTAACAACAGACCACAAGTCATCCAGCCATAAACCTGGGCCATATAAGTTTGTAGGCCGGTTCCAGCTTGCTGGATTATCGAACCATTAGAGCGTGGATATCGATCCATGAAGCTTACCTTTATATAACGATATTAAAAACCTAGGTTGTTCAGTATCAACAACCCACTCAAGTTTTATACATTATCATAGAAAATAAACAAAACAATTAACTATTCAATAATTACTCATATAGCAATCTTTTTATTCAATCCTTTTTCGAAGCGCTTCGCAGAATTTAGCTAACACTTTCATGACCAACGTTTCACGGCTTCCTGATCACTCTCACGGGATTCAACCCAACGTTCACCATCAGGCAAAAACTCTTTTTTCCAGAAAGGCGCCTGCGTTTTCAAGTAATCCATAATAAATTCAGCCGCTTCAAATGCCATATGACGATGAGCACCGGTTACACCTACAAACACAATCTGATCACCCGGGCGCAGCGTACCAACCCGATGGACAACACTGATTCGCTGCAACGGCCAGCGATTGCGGGCTTCGGTAACAATATTCCGTAACGTTTTTTCCGTCATGCCCGGATAATGTTCCAATCTCATCGCCCCGACATTATCGCCCAAATTATGATTGCGGACTTTGCCGGTGAACGTGACGATAGCACCATCTTCATCACATTGAGCAAGCCATTGATATTCATCCCCTACATTGAAATTTTCCGGCCCAACGAAAATGCGGGTGTTTTTCATTTATCATCCCCCAGTCACTGGGGGGAAAAAGGCCACTTCATCACCATCCTGTAATAAGTGCCCGCCATGAACGAGAGATTGGTTTACCGCTGCCAACAATTTTCCATCTTCCAACGCCAAGGCCCAACGTTCTCCCTTTGCTATTAACGCCTTTCTCAAACTATCAACGGTTGTATAACGATTATCGAGATCCAGTGAATCAGTACCTACCAGCTCACGTACCTGAGCAAAAAATAGTACTTTAATCATTGCTCCACCTTAAAATGGCCTAATTTTCCACCTATCTTCTCCAGCAAACGCACTGGCCCAATGACCATATCTTTCTGTACCGCTTTACACATATCGTAAATTGTCAAAGCCGCGACTGACGCTGCTGTCAGTGCCTCCATTTCAACCCCGGTTCTCCCGGTCAGACGACAACAAGATTCAATTCTAACCCGGTTATATTCTGTCTGTGCCTCCAACTGGATTTCTACTTTAGTTAGCTGTAATGGATGACATAGCGGAATTAATTCCCATGTGCGCTTTGCCGCTTGAATACCCGCAATCCTCGCGGTTGCAAATACATCACCTTTGTGATGGCTGCCGTCAATAATCATTGCCAATGTTTCCGGCTTCATTTCAACAAAAGCTTCTGCCCGAGCCTCGCGTGATGTTTCAGCTTTAGCAGAAATATCAACCATATGCGCTTCACCGGTAGAATTGATGTGAGTTAATTGAGACATTCTCAGCTCCTGAAAAAACAACAATATCTAGACGGTAAATCAACCGCCAATGACAGAAAGATTTGGGGTGATGCCGCTGTCGCCTTGATGAAGAAAATGGGTTTCCCGTTTATGGCGCAGCCCACCCTGAATACGCAATTTCAGATCATCGAGCTGTTCTTCACTCGCCAATAAGTCACGCAGTGGTATCCCCTGTTCACCAAACAGGCATAAATGAAGATTACCTATTGAAGAAACACGTAACCGATTACAACTTCGACAAAAATCTTTCTCATAAGGCATAATCAGACCAATTTCTCCCTGATAATCAGGATGGTTAAAAACCTGTGCCGGTCCATCACTGCGTGAACGTTGAAGCAAATGCCAACCATCAAGCAACAGACGTTCCCGGATAGTTTCCCCCGAAATGTGGTATTGACGAAACATTTCACCACCATCACCAGTTTCCATCAACTCGATAAATCTCAATTGAATCGGACGATTTTTTATCCAGTTCAAGAAAGCGGGCAGGCGGATATCATTAACATTTTTCATCAGCACCACGTTGACTTTCACTTTATTAAAACCCGCCGCAAATGCTGCATCAATACCGCCCATCACCTGAAAAAATTTGTCCTGTCCGGTAATTGCATGAAACTGGCGGGGATCAAGCGTGTCCATACTGACATTCACTGCGGTTAAACCCGCCTGTTTCCACTGAGCAACATCCCGTTCCATTCGATAACCGTTAGTAGTTACCGCCAGGGTTTTAATCAACTTATTCTCACGGATAGCGGAAATAATATCGGTGAAATCACGGCGCATGGTCGGTTCGCCACCCGTCAAACGGATTTTCTCGGTACCCAACTCAGAAAACGCTCGGCCAACAAGGCGGATTTCGGATAATGTCAAAAAGGAATGATGTCCACGGGGTTTATAACCCTCCGGCAAGCAATAAGTACACCGAAAATTACATACATCGGTAATAGATAGCCGCAAATAGTAAAATTTACGGGCAAAAGCGTCTATGAGTTGTTCCACAATAACACCCTTCCAAACACGGGAGACGCGGGCATTTCTACCTCACATCCTGATGACTCAATGGTCACGGCCAAAACATCATATCGCTGTGTAAAAAGTGAGTTAGATGCAGAGGCTAGGAGTTAATTTCAACATCTATGATTTACATTCCCAATACAAATTCTAGCGCTTAACAAAGGAAAATGCGAATACCTGCCTTCGTTATATAATTGAATATACAATGAATTAGCCAGTGGCAGAATAAATCGCAGGCAATTTCTATTGATGATTAATTAAAACATTGCGTCCAATCATAACGCGAGTTGGTTAATCGTGTTTTATAATAAATTACGTTAAAATTATTTGGTAAATATACGTTCAGTTAGCAACAGGAATTCTATGCGAAACCGCACATTAGCCGATTTAGATCGGGTAGTTGCTTTAGGCGGAGGTCATGGCCTTGGGCGCGTTATGTCCTCTCTTTCATCATTAGGCTCCCGCCTGACAGGTATCGTCACCACGACAGATAATGGCGGCTCTACCGGCAGAATCCGACGCTCAGAAGGCGGTATTGCCTGGGGTGATACCCGCAATTGTTTAAATCAGCTTATTACCGAACCCAGTGTCGCATCGGCAATGTTCGAATACCGTTTCGGCGGCAATGGCGAATTGGCAGGGCATAACTTGGGTAATCTGATGCTTAAAGCGTTGGATCATCTGAGTGTCAGGCCCCTTGAGGCGATTAATTTAATCCGCAGTTTGCTGAAAGTTAATGCTCATCTTATTCCAATGTCTGAACAGCCCGTTGACCTGATGGCGATAGATGATCAAGGCAACACCATTTATGGCGAAGTTAATGTTGATCAGTTGCACTGTATTCCTCAGGAGTTGATGCTTTATCCTCCCGCGACGGCAACAAAAGAGGCATTGGAGGCTATTACTCAGGCAGATCTGATTATCATCGGCCCAGGCAGCTTCTTTACTAGTCTGATGCCATTGCTTTTGCTTGAAGATCTCACCCAAGCACTGCGTCGTAGCTATGCCAATATGATTTATATCGGTAATCTTGGCAAAGAATTAAGTGCCGCCGCTGCTGAACTGACACTGAAAGATAAGCTGGAAATAATGGAAAACAAAATTGGCAGCCGGATAATTGATGCGGTCATTGTTGGCCCGTGCACAGATATCAGCGGCCTTAACGACCGAATTATCACTCAGCAAATACTCGAAGCACAGGATGTTCCCTACCGCCATGACCGTGAATTACTGCATCAAGCGTTAGAGAATACCCTGCAAAACCTTGGGTGACGTTCCCTCCGTAAAGAAGGTACCGCAAAAGCTCTCCTTTATCAGCTAAGATTGAGGTTCCCATTCCAAACGCGGTTCCTTCATGACGACATTTCTACGACAACTGATGCTTTCCATTCACACCGGGTGTCAGAAAAATCTACCCAAAATTGCGGTTTATTTATCATGCGGAGAAAGAGCGGTATTTTCTGCCTTACGTAGCATCCAGAGACTGGAGTTCCAATAACAGGCAATAAATCTCTGCGGGTTTATTTTCAATGCTGGCCTTTTGCGACACCCTCGCATTAGGCCAGGATTTACGAGGCAATTGTTAAAAAAAGCCTTTTTTATCTATCAGCGTGGTTTTAAAAGCGGGTAAAAAGTCCGATGTCATGCTGACATTGGAAGAGAAAACGCAACTTGAAAGATGACGGGTATATCGGTAAATCAGTAATACTGCCCTCCACTTATTTTACATTTACCTAACCAGACATGACTATTTAAAAAGACAAACAGGGAAAGATTAAACATTTCATTCAACGGACTGATTTAACACAACGAATCAAAGTTTTCAGTAGTGTGATTAATGACATTTAGTCGAAATTCACTAACCATTAACCGAAGGTTGAAAAGCAGTAATCACGTAAAATAACATCAATAGAATAAACTGACATTCAAGTATTTTTTCACTATGTACTAGAAAACTATTTATTAGTGATTTAATGAAGAAAAAAACAAAGGGGGATGATTCATAAAAACCCACAGAATTGTCAGTAAAACCATCACTGACTACCCAACCAGAAAGCTGGTTTTTTTTCTGATTAAGAATACCTTCTTCCACTTTGGCAATATTTTCTGGGGAATATTTTTTTAGTCCTTCCAGCTCATGACGGTGAAAACGCAGGTGAGAGCCAAACTCTTCGCGAAAGCGCTGGTAACAGGCCAGAATGCGTTGCTTTTTCTCCAGGATGTAACCCTGTTTAAAAAACAGGGTAATTGAGAGACCCAGACGAGAAACGGTCAGCCCATCGCCATTGAGGAAGGTAAACGCGGTCAGTTGTGATTTCAACTGGGCAAAGTCATCTACAGTTTCCATCATTTTCTCCGTAAGTTATGAGTCGGTGGATAATCTGTTATTCCCACATA
>NZ_RCWB01000039.1 GCF_018448885.1 Photorhabdus caribbeanensis | reverse complement strand
GGTCTTGTGAGTGCCCACACAGATTGTCTGATTAATTGTTAAAGAGCAGGCTGAATTAAAATTTCATATTCTCGTTCAGCCGGGCTGCGTATACTACGCTTTTCGCCCGCAGAGTCAAGCGCTTATTGCCGCTTTCCCTGCCTGACCTCACAATGTTTATCAGCGTTGTGTCGGTCAGTGGTGGCGCATTATAGGGAATTCTTCGGTGCTGGCAATAGTTATTTTAAAAAAAATTGATCGCTTGATTAATTCCACAGCAAAACTCTATTTTTTACCTACTTACTAACAGATTTATCCACAAATGGCTAGTTGGATGAAAATTTATCGAGCATCACGCAAACGTTTTCGTTACAATCTGGTGGTTAAAATCATCAAACGATTTTATCTGACTATATTGAAATGTTATTGCAGTGCCCATTTTTTATGTCCTGATATATACCTTATGGATTTCAAGATGTGTCGCGACGGCAAGGGAACGAATCCCTGGGAGCATAGCGAACTATGTGACCAGGGTGAGTGCAGCCAACAAAGAGGCAACTTGAAAGATAACGGGTATAGTGGGTTCTTCCCAATAACATGTTACTGCCTTACAAAATCCAAGGGATCAAATCCATGCAACAGCTTCGTCCAATCCGTCGTGCCCTGCTTAGCGTTTCCGATAAATCAGGGGTTGTTGAATTTGCCAAAGCCTTATCTCAACGCGGTGTCGAATTGCTTTCCACTGGTGGCACAGCTCGTTTACTCGCTGAATCAGATCTAAAGGTTACTGAAGTTTCAGATTACACCGGCTTTCCTGAAATGATGGATGGCCGTGTTAAGACGTTGCATCCTAAAGTACATGGCGGAATCCTTGGCCGCCGAGGACAAGATGATGAAATCATGGAGCAACACCAAATCTCACCGATTGATATGGTGGTTGTGAATCTATATCCATTCGCTCAGACCGTCGCTAAACCCGATTGCACTCTAGCAGATGCTGTTGAAAACATTGATATCGGCGGCCCAACTATGGTTCGTTCTGCGGCTAAGAACCATAAAGATGTCGCAATTGTGGTTAATAGTCATGATTATGAAAAAATCATTGAAGAGATGGACAACAATCAGGGGTCATTAACACAATCGACTCGCTTCGATTTAGCCATTAAAGCTTTTGAACACACTGCTGCTTATGACAGCATGATTGCTAACTATTTTGGCAAGCTGGTTCCTTCTTATCATGGCGACACTACTCAGCCGTCAGGACGTTTCCCCCGAACTCTGAATTTAAATTTTATTAAAAAGCAAGATATGCGCTACGGTGAGAACAGTCATCAGGATGCTGCTTTCTATATAGAAGAGAATCTCTCTGAATCATCTATTGCTACTGCAACTCAGTTACAAGGTAAAGCGCTTTCCTATAATAACATTGCAGATACAGATGCAGCCTTGGAATGCGTTAAAGAATTCACAGAGTCCGCATGCGTTATTGTTAAGCACGCTAACCCATGCGGTGTAGCCATTGGGAAAGATATCCACGAAGCTTATGATCGCGCATTCAAAACAGATCCAACCTCCGCTTTCGGCGGTATTATTGCTTTCAACCGCGAACTTGATATTAAAACTGCACAAGCCATTATCGACCGTCAATTCGTTGAGGTAATTATTGCCCCATCAGTAAATAAAGATGCACTACCGGTGCTAGCTACCAAGCAAAATGTCCGCGTTCTGGTATGTGGTGAATGGGAAACCCGAACTTCTGGCCTTGATTTTAAACGAGTTAACGGTGGCCTGCTGGTACAAGATCGCGATCTTGGGATGGTAGCAGCAACTAACTTACGTGTAGTTTCCAAACGTCAACCCACTGAGCAAGAAATGAAAGATGCTCTGTTCTGCTGGAAGGTTGCTAAGTTTGTCAAATCCAATGCTATTGTTTACGCAAAAAATGATATGACCATCGGTATTGGCGCAGGCCAAATGAGCCGTGTCTATTCCGCAAAAATTGCTGGGATCAAAGCAGCCGATGAAGGCTTAGAAGTTCAGGGATGCGCAATGGCGTCTGACGCATTTTTCCCATTCCGCGACGGCATTGATGCTGCTGCGGCTGTCGGCGTGAGTTGCATTATCCAACCTGGCGGTTCAATCCGTGACGACGAAGTGATTGCCGCGGCTGATGAACACGGTATTGCTATGATTTTCACCGGTATGCGCCATTTTCGCCACTAATCAATAGCAGGAGTTAATCTGATGAATATTTTAATTGTTGGTAGCGGTGGACGTGAACATGCTCTGGCATGGAAAGCAGCTCAATCTCCTTTAGCTGATAAAATTTATGTCGCGCCAGGAAATGCAGGAACTGCTCTAGAAAGCAATCTCGAAAATATTGACATCTCGGCGACAGATATCAACGGTTTGTTGGTATTTGCGCAAAGCCATGATATTGGGCTGACTATCGTTGGCCCTGAAGCGCCATTGGTAATGGGTATTGTCGATGCATTCCAAAAAGCCGGGTTAACTATTTTTGGCCCAACTCAGGCTGCCGCTCAACTAGAAGGTTCAAAAGCATTTACCAAAGATTTTCTGGCACGCCATCAAATCCCAACTGCGGCTTATCAAAATTTTACAGAAATCGAACCGGCTCTTGCCTACCTGGATAAAGTCGGCGTCCCTATTGTTATAAAAGCTGACGGACTGGCCGCGGGTAAAGGTGTGATTGTTGCGATGACACAGGAAGAGGCTCAATCCGCCATAAAAGATATGCTAGCAGGAAATGCGTTTGGTGATGCAGGCCATCGTATTGTTATTGAAGAGTTTTTAACAGGTGAAGAAGCTAGTTTTATCGTTATGGTCGATGGCAAGAATGTTATTCCAATGGCAACCAGTCAGGATCATAAACGCATAGGCGACGGCGACACAGGCCCAAATACCGGCGGTATGGGAGCCTACTCTCCCGCTCCGGTCGTCACCGATGAAATCCACCAGCGCATTATGGAAGAGATTATTTACCCTACCGTTAATGGTATGGCTGCTGAGGGGCATGTCTATACGGGGTTTCTTTATGCCGGCTTGATGATCAACGAAAATGGCGAACCAAAAGTCATTGAATTTAACTGTCGCTTTGGTGATCCAGAAACGCAACCCATCATGATGCGTATGCGTTCTGATCTGGTTGAACTCTGTCTAGCTGGAGCAAAAGGAGAGCTTGCAGGTAAAACTTCTCATTGGGATGAACGCCCTGCTCTGGGTGTAGTACTGGCTGCCGGTGGGTATCCTGCTGATTATCACAAAGGGGATATTATTCATGGCTTGCCCCAACAAGAAAATGAAAGTAGCAAAGTTTTCCATGCAGGTACTGCAATGCAAGGCCATGATGTTGTTACCGCCGGCGGACGTGTTCTGTGTGCTACAGCATTGGGGGAAACCATTATAGATGCACAGAAAAATGCTTACCAACAAGCAAAAGCGATTGAATGGAATAGCTGTTTTTACCGTAAGGATATCGGATATCGGGCAATTAACCGATTGAAGTAATCATAAAACTGACGAAGGTCAGAGGCTGTCCTTCGTCGGTTCCCAACGACAAAAGTCATTATTGGCTACCAACAATAATTCGCGGCCAGCAGGCGCTTCCAACCAGGCAATGGTTAATTGGCCGTAGCTGTTTTTTTCGCGCTGTTCAAGCCATGTCCTTGCGTAAGGTTCAAACTCAACAGAAATCGTTTCACCTGCACAGGTAGTGACTTTACCGTTATTCCAGTGCCCTTGCATCAAACGTACATTTCCTGCGATCAACGCATCACTTAATTCAAGCGTCCGTTTAGCGTCAAACTGCATACGAACAATATCATCGCTGGAAAGTAGCTCACGCCGCGTTTTCGACTGTTTTTGCATAAAAATCACATCACCGGATTTATCCAAACGAAGCTGTTCAGACAGTGGATTTTTATCATTCAAAATTTCACGACGAATTTGGCGCAAATCGCCCTGCTTATATTCATAAAAAGTCACGACGGTATTGTCATTACGGTAGGGGCTGTAAACACTCATCAGCACCCGAGGTTTACTATCCTGATCATTGAGACGCCACAAGCGGACAACGCCGTCATCTGCAATGAAGCCACTTGCGCTGAAAGAAGGTTCTTTAGGTTGATTGGTACAGGCGCTGAGCGCGAAGACGAATCCTAGTGTCATCAGCCCCTGACGAACCAACAAAAGGGGATAAATAATACCCCTTCTATTTTTTCTTTTTTGCAACGAAATTATTTCACTGCGTCTTTCAGCGCCTTACCAGCAGAGAAAGCAGGTACGTTTGCAGCCGCGATGGTAATTTCTTTACCGGTTTGCGGGTTACGACCAGTACGCTCTGCGCGGTGGTTAACTTTGAAAGTACCAAAACCTACCAGTTGTACTGAATCACCCGCTTTCAGGGATTCGGTGATTGCATTCAAAGTTGATTCCAGAGCAGCTTTTGCCTGAGCTTTAGTCAGGTCTGTGCTTTCTGCGATTGCATCAACTAATTCAGTCTTATTCATAGATTATCCTTACAGTGTGTTTATCGTTTGCAAAGCATCGAGTGCGACGGATATGCCGAATGACAGCACCCCTGCATACACGCACCGATAGCCACTTCTTTTCACCCCCCAAATGTAGAACAGAGTGGGGGCAAAAGTGAAGCCTTTGAACATGGCATTTAAAGCATTAAATCACGTTTTTTCACTTTACTGCGTTAAATTTATGCCAATGTTGCTCGTTCCTGACTCCCGGAGGTCAGCTTTCAATCCTTTAATCAACTCAATATCCCGCTCTTCGCAGCTAACCAATAAGCGATAAATTTCCCATTGGATATCCCACTCTTGTTCAATAGCAGGTAACATTTTCAATTCTTCATCGGTCATTTCTTTCCCGGCCTGGGTCATTTCAAGCATAGCAACGGTGCGAATTGAAATCTCACTCACTGCAATTGCATGCTCCAATGTTTCACCACTCAGACGAGCATGAATAGTTTCCCCTAATGCAATACATGCATCAATGGCCGGGTACACACCGTAAATATCGTAATCATCCGCTGAGGGAATAACTTGTTCCAACTTTTCCAGCTGATTATCAAAATTCACTTTGGCATCTTTTACAACTAATATTTCCCACACCAAATCCAGAATACGGCGGTAAAGAGCTGGTTCTGCAAACGCGGTCTGGCAACAGAACATCTGGTAATTTGGATACATCCGTTCGCACAGACTTGCCATAAAGGTCAAATGCTGCCAGCTTTCAAGTTTTTCCAGCCGTAAATGTATCGGGTTTCGTAACATTAGTTTTTACTCATTATGCACAATTTGCTCCGCAGTTTACCTGAAATTCAAGAATATCCACATGCTTACACCGAATTTAAGGATTTTTCTGTATCATTTGTTCAAAAAACACCCTATTTGAGGCTACGCCATCTGCCCAGCGGGTTGTTTCAGGCAGACGATAACCTTTCATACAACGTTCCACCCATAACAATGCACTATCAAGACTGATTCGATGCCCTGTAGAAATATACAACGGATTACAACGTTTTTTACTTCGCCACACCCAACCAATTTGCTCCTCTTTATCAATCAAAGGTTGGCAACTGCCGGGCTGTTCTCCCAATGGTTCGCTTTCACCACATAAACGACGTTTTGCCACACCAATCGTGGGTACATTAGCTAATAAACCAAAATGGCTGGCAACACCTAAACGACGTGGATGAGCAATGCCATGACCGTCCACCATCACCAGATCAGGTTTATGTTTCAACAACTGCCAGGCAGCTATTAATGCAGGGTATTCACGGAAAGAGAGTAAACCGGGAATATAAGGCAATGTAGTTTCAATTCGGGCTATCTGATACTCCACCAATTCAAGAGTAGGATAAGAGAGAACCGCTATTGCTGCACGAGTAATCGCCCCCTGCTGTTCGAAGCCCACATCAGCACCAGCGATCAATTTAGGCAGGGAAAAATCATCATAACGGATAACCTGTTGAGCCTTTTCTACTTGTTCCTGACGTAACGCTTTCGTATTAACCATATTCTTACTGATGATATTTAGCTGAAAGTTTATGTACCGCTTCCACAAATACACCAGCGTGTTCCGGCAGTACATCCTGATGGATACCATGACCAAGGTTAAAGACATGGCCAGCACCCGCGCCAAAACCTTGCAAAATTGTCGAAACTTCCTGTTCAATCCGCTTTGGAGAGGCGTATAACATGGATGGGTCCATGTTACCCTGCAAAGCGACTTTATTCCCCACACGACGGCGCGCATCGGCAATATCTGTCGTCCAGTCCAGACCAAGCGCATCACAACCGGTTTCAGCCATTGCTTCCAGCCATTGTCCACCACCTTTAGTAAACAGTGTCACCGGCACACGACGTCCTTCATTTTCACGGATCAGACCATCAACAATTTTGTGCATATAATGCAGGGAAAATTCCCGATAATCCCGCCCCGTCAGGACGCCCCCCCAGGTGTCGAAAATCATCACAGATTGAGCGCCAGCTTTAATTTGAGCATTGAGATAAAGAATAACGCTGTCTGCCAGCTTATCCAACAGCAAGTGCATTATGGCAGGTTCGACATACATCATTTTTTTGATTTTAGTGAATGCCTTGCTGCTGCCACCCTCGACCATATAAGTCGCCAGTGTCCACGGACTACCGGAAAAGCCAATCAAAGGAACCTGCCCCGCCAGCGCCTTACGAATCGCACGCACTGCGTCCATCACATAACCCAGCCCCATTTCTGGATCAGGCACCGGCAATTTTTCCACATCAGCACGGCTGGAAACAGGAAATTTAAAACGTGGGCCTTCACCTGCTTCAAAATAGAGTCCCAGTCCCATAGCATCAGGAATGGTGAGAATATCAGAGAAGAGAATTGCCGCATCCAGCGGATAACGCCGCAAAGGTTGTAAAGTGACTTCACAAGCGAGCTCAGTGTTTTTACACAAAGAAATAAAATCACCGGCTTCAGCACGAGTAGCTTGATACTCAGGTAAATAGCGGCCAGCCTGGCGCATCATCCAAACAGGTGTAACATCAACGGGTTGACGTAATAAAGCTCGCAAATAACGGTCGTTTTTCAGCACATTCATGGCAGGCTCCATCTATTTTATTGGCCGCAATATAATCTGACTACAATTGATTAGGCGTCATTGTAACATGACAGGTAGATCTCTCCCGTTGAATTGCGACAAACTGTACATTACACATTTCGGCACAGAACAATCGTATCTTCAATCAACCGACGAGCAATAGTATTGTGTGGTGGAATCAATGGCAGTTGCTCATAGTGATACCAATCCGCACTAATCAGCTCTTTCGGATCATGACGGATCTCCCCACTATCATAATCAGCCAGAAATGCCATCATCAATGAATGAGGGAAAGGCCACGGCTGGGAAGCCACATAACGTAAATTACGAATTTTAATATTACTCTCTTCCATCACTTCGCGAACGACAGCTTCTTCGAGTGTCTCACCGACTTCAACAAATCCCGCCAGTACTGTATACACATCTCCACGATGATGCTGATGTTGAGCCAGCAAAATATGATCATCCCGACGAATACCGACAATAATACAAGGTGCAATCTGCGGATAATAACGTTCATGGCAGTGATGACACAGACAAGCCCATTCACTGACGCTATGGTGCATTTCACTACCGCAATAACCACAATATTGGTGAGAGCGATAAAACTCCGCCAATTGCACTCCCCGGCCAGCTAATTGAAACAAGCCACGATCACTTGCAATAATTTGCCGTAAGGAAACCATATTTGCAGCCATTTTCTGACGAATAAGCCAAACTTTCTCACCTTGCCACTCGCCGATAGGCAAAGCTATTTTTCCTTGCAGTGACCATTGAATTGCCATTCCAAAAGGTAATTCGCCTTTAGGGAGCCAAATACGATTTTCATCGCTGATAACCCACCAGCCACGTTCTGTATCTGTAATTTGTCGTTGCATCATCATCACTATGACATCTTAATTTTAATATCTGTATAAATCATACGCTTTTTAATCAAAAAAGCCTGCTTTATTACTCTTATCAAGATCGTATTGCTCGCTTTGACAGTAATCGGCATTATTCTCAACTATCAATATACGTTAGACTTGAGGAGCACAACACCATGTCACAACTACTTGCCATGTTTGATCTGGATGACACTTTAATCTCCGGTGATTCCAGTGCTATATGGACAGAATTTTTGTGGGAAAAAGGCATCATTACTGATCCAAGTTTTATCGAAGCAGATAAAAAAATGATGGCTGATTACGGCTCAGGCTCACTGGATATGAGTGGTTATCTGGCATTTAGCCTGCAAACACTGCATCAAGTTCCACAAGAGCAAGTTGATCTTTGGTTGACTGAATTTGTTAACGAAAAAATTAGACCACGATTTTACCCACAAGCCAAAGCCCTAATTACAGAGTATCAACAGCAACAAATTCCAATCATTATTATCTCAGCTACTGTCTCTTTTATTGTAAAAAAGATTGCTACCGAATTGGGTATTCACACAGCACTGGGCATTGATATGGTAATGGAAAATGGCTGTTATACCGGTCAAATAGACGGTATTGCGACTTTCCGTGAAGGTAAAGTAAAACGGATAAAACAGTGGCTGGAACAGCAAAATAGTTATCCTGAAATTATCCGCTTTTACAGCGATTCAATTAATGATCTCCCAATGTGTCAGTTTGCCGACGAAGTAATTACAGTCAATGCCGATGCCGGTTTAAAAGCCGAAGCACAACAACATGGTTGGAAACAATTAATCTGGTCACTGTAAATATTTTCAATCAGTAATGGGTTTATGGTTTCCATAATCCCATCTATACCCGTCATCTCTCAACAGGCAACCCAATTGTTGGGGGAAGAATATTGCAATAAAATTGAGGTCTTGACGAAACAGAACAAGTCATTTTGTTTCCGCAAACAACCCACCTAATCGTGTTCCCCATGCTCTTAAGGTGTCATTTCGCTCCCTATAAATGAGAACAAAAATGCCGATCTTGAATATCGGCATTTTGCTGTGAAAGAAGAAGATTAATTTAATGCTTTAACGCTTCAATTTTATCCCGGCTCAGTCCGGTACTGGTGATAATAATATCCAGGTTGACGCCATGCCGTAATAAGGCGCGAGCCGTTTCCACTTTACCTTTCTCTCGGCCTAGTTCAATGCCTTCCTCTCGGCCTAGTTCAATACCTTTCTCCCGGCCTAGTTCAATACCTTCCTCTCGGCCTCGCTCAATACCTCGCTCAAGCCCTTTTTGTTCAAGCTGTTCTGCAATAGTCATCAACATCGTTTCATGCTCCGGAGATTGTTCAATCAGTTGATGGACAAATTGTGAGAGATCCAGCGTATGTCCATTCAGTAAAATATAGTATAACACCACATTGCGCTGTTCGGCTGTATTATACCCTGCATTCAAGAGTTCCACCAATTGGGGGACCCATTCCAGTATATCCCGGCAGCGGATATGTTTTTGCACCAGTTCCATCAGGGCAACCCCTTTATGCGTCAGGATTTCTTCATCGCTGAGTACACTGACGTCCACCAACGGAAACGCCTGGCAGTACAAGCGGGCAGCCTGTTCAGGGAACGTAAAACAATCCAGCCACCGGTTTGAGTAAGGATAAGGACGAACCTCACCATGATAAAACAGCAAAGGCACCACCAAAGGGAGTTCAGTATGGCCTTTTTTCAGGTGCGCCGTCATAGCTGACATGGCATAACCCATCAACCGCCAGGCCATCAACGGGTCAGGAGTGGACTGATGTTCAATCAGACAATAGACATAGCCCTGCCCCCGAGCCGTTTCAACCGAGTACAGCACATCACTGTGCAGTTGACGTAAATGCCGGTCCACAAAACTGCCGGACTCCAGTTTCAATGTGGCTAAATCACACAACAACTGAACCTCTTCGGGCAGATAAAGGGATAAAAACTCTTTGGCCGTTTCAGGCTGCGTTAAAAAATGCTTAAATAACGAATCATGGTGAGGCCGTTTTTTTTTCTTTGCCACAATCTGTTTCTCTGTCTTTATCAGTTAGTCATTACCACTCATTGTCAAGGTATAGTATTTCTACCAAGTTACAAAAAACATTGTCTCAGATTTCCTCAGGCAAATCTTTATCGAATGCATTAATAGAAGAGCCTAAAGAATAAAACATCAGAAAAGAAAAAACGATCAAATATTATATTTACAACAACCACTTTATGAAATCCATTCATTTAAATGAGTTTTTAACTTGTATTCATATAATAACTCCCCCTCATCAAAATATCGATTACTTATATTTCCGCTAATCCTGGATGTTCAGATCGAAAAAATTTGGACTGAATTACAGCCAGATGATCTATTATCTCTTTTGTATCCAAAAATTTTTTCAATGCAGTATTAAATCGTAATCTAATTTCTTCCTCATAAATATCGAAATATATATTAGACATTTTATATAAAATTTGACAAATATAGTTAAGTACAAAATAGGCATGAAATATGCCGATCATTGGTCAGCCATTTTCATAAAACAGCCCAACCCGACAATGGTAATTTAATTTTAACCACTTTAGATGAATCAAAGTTTTTCACGCCTTATTTCCTTAACAAGTTATAATTAAAAAATTAACGCTTAGCCAAGCATTATTTAACATAAGGAATTTTTTCCATTTGTTCACTAAAAAATTAATAAACATGAGAAATTGATCACAAAACAACCAGCAACATGGCTGGAAACAATTAATCTAGTCACTGTAAATACTTTCAATCAGTAAAGGTTGTAGTTTTCAGAATCCCTTCTATAACTACTGTTTACTTTCTTGTCGGAGTGCCTAGCGTAAGCTGTTTTGCCGCATTATTTTAATTAGACAATTATTGAATGTATTGTGTCATTCAGCATCTCTGCATTCATGAAGTAATCCAAAAAGCAGGTTGGTGATATAGTAGCAGACAAGGAATGTGCCACTATATTGTTCAGAGGATACAAGCTGTATGCTCCTTCTCTCCCACCTGAAATGATATGCTCAAGATAAACAGGCTTAGTTAATATATTGGAATAATTGAAGAAACACGGAGAACCGTTTATCAATTTCTCTGGCATAAGGTCGAGTATAGCTATACCACTGTGGAGATAAAGATCGATAAACGCGAATTCTATCTGACGCATCTCATCAAGAATATCCATACAAATAAAGTTATCAAAAACCATTTTCTGTGATTCATTCATAGCTGTATTGCAAACCAGTTCATTAAAAAAATATGTTCGGATAACTGACTTGGTATTTCAATAGTTGAACGGAAATCACTGTGATAAAGACCTCCATTAATGCTAGCCATACCAATACTAATCAGATGGCCAATTTCATGAATCACCGTTTTTATTTCAGCTATTCCCAATGGTTGATGAAATAAAGCAGATTTGAGATAAGTTACTGATACAGAGCTATCAAAAATCTTGTCACAAGATATCGCTGTCACTGTACCTTGTATCTGACATGCTTGTATGACAAAACAAAATGAACGCTCATTATGAGTTGATACACGGATGATATACCGATTTGTTGACTCACATTCAATACTAAAATGAGCCTGGCTATGTTTATTTAAGTAAGAAAAAATTAATCTAAGTATTTCAAGCAAGTGAAAATTAAAACATGGCAACGATAGTCTATTTACCAGATTTTTCTGGTACATACGGAATGTAGCAGGATCAGTGAACTGTTTTACATCAATTCCAAAATGATTACAAAGAGTTTTTAGTGAATTTATAAGTTTATGATAATAGATTTCCAATGTGTTCTTAATATTCTCAATATCCTTATTGAAAAGATAATTACATTTATATGAAGCAAAATTTTTATACCCTAGTCTTTGCACGAAATAATTTCTTGCTCCAATCATTTCATCTATAAGATGAAAAATTTTATTTAAAACCTCCTTATTCACATCATTAATCGAGTGTTTAACTTCATATGCTCTATGTAGATTATCTATATTATTGCAATCGGAAAAAAATGATTTAAGATGGTGCTTATCTGTAGATATAAAATGCAGGCCACTAATATCAGACAATAATTTATCAGTTAAAGATCTAAGAATATTTTTAAGATCTTTAATTTCAGTAAAAACATTAACATTACTGTTATATACTCTATGCCCAATATAAATATCTTTGGCAAATTCCGCCCAATTTGGAGTGTGAATAACGCAATCCGCTAATTTTCTCTCAAGTTGGCTGAATGTTAAGAAAAAATCATCGGGAGATATCACACCAATAATATATTTATTATGCAAAATAGCCATCTCTGAATGAATAGAATTTATGCTCTGCATGATAAACTCCAAAACCTATTAAAATCAATTTGTATACCGTGACAACAATAAGATAATATCGGAAATAGTTTCTTAAGGTGTTCCCTTGCATCTTGGTATGTAAAAATGCCTTTCTTTTCTACACACCATATTATCTGTTCAAGTATGTCAGCGACAATGACGTTAACCAAATTAGAGAATATATCTTCAGGAATAGAAATATCTTCAGTCTGAACTCTTAGTGTTACAACATTACCACTCTTTGATATATTATCATAACTTTTTGCATAATGAACTCGCCCATAATAATAAACAAGTAGCTCAACATCCTTTCCAACAATTTGTTGTATATGTTCCCTATCTTTATAACTCACACCAGAATTATTATATATTGAATTTTCATCATATATTGAATGTAACATTCCTGCATTACATGCTACTTCTTCACAACCATATTTATTTAACAATTTTGCAGTATTAACCAAGTGCGACGAATGATGACGATCATATACCTTGTCTTTATCAATTTGGTAAAATTTTTTAATTTCTGTCAATATGCTCATAAATCACCATAATTTTTATCATAAATAGAGTCTATTTCTTCTTTATCTTTACTAAGCAAATCATCAAACATAGGGATATATTTCAGTAATAGAGAAACAACACATATTAGAAAACCACCAATAAGAAGTACAACAGAATAACTCCATTTTTCTATTATCATAGAGAAAAGAATGAATCCGAAAGGATTCCCCAATCCAATAAAAGCGGTATGAACTGTCTGTATTTTTACTCTATGTCTTTCCGGTATAGCGATGGAACGACTAGATTCTATGCTGACATTATTCAGCACAACAGATACTCCGATCAGAAAAGCCAAAAGGCACCAGATTATATGACTGATAAACAAAGATAAACCAACCAGACATAATCCTATCATGAAAAACGAGCAAATAACGGTACGAGCTTTACCGTATATTTTTTCAAAATAGGATTGGAAAAATACTGAAGAACAGATTGCACCAATCGCAGCGCTCGCTTCTATTATTCCGATCACAATAGCACTTGAATGTTTTACTGACTCTACAAAATATGGAATAACAAGAGAAGAAAATGGAACCAGAATCATATTCACTAACAGGGATGAAAGTGCCCAATATGGCTCAAAACGATAACGAAAGAAAAGCCTCATACTGTTAAGTGCAGAAGATGGATTATCTTCCTTCTTCTGCAAAATCCCTGTCCCCCGATTTTTTACTCCATATAGAATGCATATGGATAGGAAAATTAATCCGCATAACGTCCATGTCATATTAATTATCCCTATAACTTCATATCCTGCCATTCCCAAACCGATGCCAAACACATTAAGAGACGCCTGCAACAAAAATGTCTTACGATATGCTTCATCAAGTTCATGTTTACTGACAATAAACGGGATATAAGCATTCACAACAGGAGAATAAAGAGCATCAATTAAGCCAAGTATAATACTAATGATGAAGAAAAAATATATTTCCCCACCGTAACTAATGTTATAAAGGTAATATATTGTTAAAAAAATAAATATAAGATTGAGTACAACAAGAATTTTTTTCTTATCAAGCTGGTCAAAAAGGTGTGACAGAGCGAGACCTGAGATCGTTCTTGAAAGAAAATAAACAAAAAGAAAATACGAAGACAATATTAGCTGGTTACTCTTAATAAGACTTAAAGTGACCAGAGCTACAATTATTCGTGAACTCAAAATATATAATGCTTCCGAAGATCGTATTTTCCAAAAATCATCATTTAACTTCACTGGGAATAATCCTATTCATTTCTTCACTGATACTATCTGCGATAGCATGCCCGATTTCTGTCAATTCTGCATGATTATCTATTATCTCTTTTGTATCAAAGAATTTTTTCAATGCAGTATTAAATCGTGATCTAATTTCTTCTTCATAAATCCCAGAGTATATATTAGATATTTTATATAAAGTTTGACAAATCCGGTTAAGTACAAAATAGGCATGAAATATGCCAATCATGGGTCTACCATCTTCACGAAATGGAGCTTGATAACGTTCTTCAGGATCATTCAAAACAAGATAATCTTGAGCATTAATAATATTTAGTGCATGATGTGCACATTCATGAACGATATGCTCAATATAGTAAGGTACACTATTTTCATCCGCACTATAAAGTAGGATCATCCCCCACATATTAAAGTTGCAGCCTGACCTGATATAATTCCCTTCTGTTTTTCCTGTAAGATATATTGTATCAATAAAACATACACATTCAAGATAGGTATTTTCATCATAGGTTTTCAATAATTCCAGTGCTTCTTGTATCTTCTCTATATCATCTTTTACTTCATGTGCAAATCGGTATCCAACCCTGACTCCTTTATCATCCTGCTCCAATATTTTAAAAAGCATGTTCATATCAAACACAGACTCTATAAAATAATCCAAAGCTTTAATAGATAGCTCTGGCTTTTCTGTATAATCCTGGCATTTTTCTATAGCATTCCGAATGTAATTAATACATAATTCCCTGTTATCCTTTTCGGCTGCATCGATAGCCAAATAATGAGAAGCACATAAATCCCATTTTATGAAAAATCCATCAGGAACTTTAAAGTCAGACTCGGTTATTTCAATTAAATATTCAAGTGAATTACGGATCTGTAATTCGAAATCAGAGCGGAATTGTTTATGCGGATAACATGTCGTAGCGATATTCATCTTCAAGCTCCATATTATTCCCCTTCGTACAAAATACGAAGGGGAATGATCATAAATTAATCATCGTTTTTGTCATTGACAGCCCAACCAGACAATGGTGATTTAATTTTAACTACTTTAGAAGAGTCAAAGTTTTTCATAACCTATTTCCTCAATAAATTATCATCGAAAAAATAACGTTTAGCTAAACAATATTTAGCATAGAAAATATTTAGCATAGAAAATATTTATTATTTATCCACTAAGTAATCTATAAAATGAGGCAGTTATCACACAATAATTTTTTGATTACCATCAATACCCATTGACAAACCGAAGCACAACAACATAGCTGGAAACAATTAATCTGGTCATTATAAATACTTTCAATCAGTAAGGGTTGTAGTTTTCATAATCCCTTCTATACTACTGCTTACTTTCTTGTCGGAGTGCCTAGCGTAAGCTGTTTTATCGCAGCATACACAGGCTGAGACCGTTAATTCGGGATCCGCGGAACCTGATCGGGTTAATACCTGCGAAGGGAACAAGAGTAATCAAGCGCTGTCAGCCCACCCAATTTTTTACGGGCCTGTCCAGCCATCAACTATTACTCCCTGCGAGCTCCAGACAAGCAACTTTCCCAATAACACAGTTAGGAATTTGCTATGTCTCATAACACTATTATCCCTGCAACTGATATTTCACCCAAACCCACCCCGGCACGTCCACGTAAAGCACAACGCGATGCCGCTCAAGAATTTATTAACTCTATTCAAGGCGTGACATTCCCAAATTCACGACGAATTTATCTTCAAGGCTCACGCGAAGATATTCAGGTCCCAATGCGCGAAATTCAGTTATCGCCCACGTTAATTGGCGGCACCAAACAAGAACCTCAGTATGAAGAAAACGAAGCCATTCCGGTTTATGATACTTCCGGCGCTTATGGCGATCCTGATGCCAAACTGGATGTACACGTTGGATTGACCAAACTACGCCAACCGTGGATCGATGAACGCCAAGATACTGAACCTGTTGCCACTCTCGGCTCCGATTTCACTCAGCAACGCCTGGCGGATGCCGGTCTCGATCATTTACGTTTTAATCATCGCCCTCATCCATTAAAAGCCCGTATCGGCAAATGCGTTACTCAATTGCACTATGCCCGTAAAGGCATCATCACACCGGAAATGGAATTTATCGCACTACGGGAAAATATGGGACGCGAACGTATCCGCGGTGATGTGTTACGCCAACAACATCCCGGACAAAGTTTTGGCGCTCAGTTGCCGGAAAATATCACCCCAGAATTTGTCCGTCAGGAAGTCGCAGCCGGTCGGGCGATTATTCCTGCCAATATTAATCACCCTGAATCAGAACCGATGATTATTGGTCGCAATTTTCTGGTGAAGGTTAACGCTAATATCGGTAACTCTTCCGTCACCTCTTCTATTGAGGAAGAAGTAGAAAAGTTAATCTGGTCTACTCGTTGGGGCGCAGATACGGTAATGGATCTCTCCACTGGCCGTTATATCCACGAAACCCGCGAATGGATCTTACGTAACAGCCCGGTTCCTATCGGTACAGTTCCTATTTATCAAGCACTGGAGAAAGTCAATGGCGTCGCGGAAAATCTGACCTGGGAAATGTTCCGTGATACCTTGCTGGAACAAGCGGAACAAGGGGTAGATTACTTCACCATTCATGCCGGTGTATTACTACGCTATGTACCAATGACCGCCAAACGCCTCACCGGGATTGTCTCCCGTGGTGGTTCAATTATGGCGAAATGGTGTCTATCTCATCATCAAGAAAACTTCCTTTACCAACATTTCCGTGAAATTTGTGAAATCTGCGCCGCTTATGATGTTTCCCTATCATTAGGAGACGGTTTACGCCCCGGTTCCATTCAGGATGCTAATGATGAAGCGCAGTTTGCAGAACTGCACACATTAGGCGAATTGACCAAAATTGCCTGGGAATATGATGTTCAGGTGATGATCGAAGGCCCCGGGCATATTCCTATGCAGATGATCCGCCGCAATATGACGGAAGAATTGGAACATTGTCATGAAGCCCCTTTCTATACTCTCGGTCCACTGACAACAGATATTGCCCCCGGTTATGACCATTTCACTTCCGGTATCGGTGCGGCCATGATTGGTTGGTTTGGCTGCGCCATGCTCTGTTATGTGACGCCAAAAGAGCATCTCGGCTTGCCGAACAAAGATGATGTCAAACAAGGGCTAGTTACCTACAAAATTGCGGCTCACGCCGCCGATCTCGCCAAAGGCCATCCCGGCGCACAAATCCGTGATAACGCCATGTCCAAAGCACGTTTTGAATTCCGCTGGGAAGATCAGTTTAATCTGGCGCTCGATCCCGATACTGCCCGCGCCTATCACGATGAAACTCTGCCACAAGCCTCCGGCAAAATTGCCCATTTCTGTTCTATGTGCGGACCTAAATTCTGCTCTATGAAGATTTCTCAGGAAGTACGCGATTACGCCGCGGGTATGGAACAGATGTCTGAAGCATTCCGCGCCCACGGCAGCGAGTTGTATCACAGCGTAGAGGATGTATCTCATGAACAATCTGCCTAACGCGCCATTTGCTCCAACCGAATATAAATTGGGCCTGTATCCAGTCGTGGATTCGCTAGCGTGGATTTCCCGTTTGTTAAAAGCAGGCGTCACCACAATTCAGTTGAGAATTAAAGATCTGCCAGAAGATCAGGTGGAAGAAGAGATTCAACAAGCCATTATGTTCGGCCGCCAATATAACGCTCGTTTGTTTATTAACGATTACTGGCGACTGGCAATAAAGCACGGCGCTTATGGTGTTCATCTAGGGCAGGAAGATTTAGTTATCGCTGATTTGAACGCCATCCAAAAAACGGGATTGCGGTTAGGAATCTCTACCCACGATGAACAAGAGCTGGCACGGGCCAAATCTCTGCGTCCGTCTTATATCGCTCTCGGCCATATTTTCCCAACCACGACCAAAGAGATGCCATCTTCCCCACAAGGGCTGGCAGCACTGAAACGCCAAGTAGAAAGCACACCAGACTATCCCACTGTCGCCATCGGAGGCATCTCTCTTGAACGCGTACCGGATGTCATTGCAACCGGAGTCGGCAGTGTGGCGCTGGTGAGCGCCATTACCAAAGCAAAGGATTGGCGCCAGGCCACCGCACAGCTGCTTCATCTGGTTGAAGGCATTGAGTTGAAGGGATAGAGAGGTTCTTATGTTGAATGATCAAGAATTTATGCGTTACAGCCGACAACTGTTACTCGAAGATATTGGCCCAGAAGGGCAGGAAAAACTGAAATCCAGCCGCGTCCTGATTGTCGGACTGGGAGGGCTAGGCGCTCCCGCTTCCCTCTATCTAGCCGGGGCAGGTGTAGGAACAATTTACCTTGCTGATGATGACCAATTGCACATCTCCAATTTACAACGGCAAATACTTTACCGCACCGAAGAGATCCCTGCCGCAAAAGCGGAACTTGCGGCCAATCAACTCAATGCATTGAATCCATTGATAAAAACAATGATCCTTAATCAACGTCAGAACCTGGAATCTCTGACAACCATCATGAAGCAAGTCGATCTGGTTCTCGATTGCAGTGACAACATGACAACCCGCCACGCTATCAATGCCGCTTGTGTGGCAACGCGAAAGCCATTAATTAGCGGCAGTGCTGTCGGTTTTAGCGGCCAACTTATGGTATTTGAACCCCCTTACCTTCATGGCTGCTATAGCTGTCTCTACCCTGAACAGGAAGAGCCGCTACGGAACTGCCGGACCGCGGGTGTATTAGGTCCGGTAGTCGGTATCATCGGCACATTACAGGCATTGGAAGCCATCAAAATGTTAACCGGGCTTCCCTCTCCGTTAAGCGGCAAACTCCGACTGTTTGATGGTAAACAGCAAAGCTGGAGCACACTACAACTTAACCCGTCGCAACAATGCCCGATTTGCAGAGATATTGCATGAAAATTACGGTAAACGACCAGCCGATGGAGCTTATGGCTCCTCTGGCTATACAGCAATTGCTAGAACAACTTGAACAAACACAACCGGGAATGGCACTGGCTATTAATCAAACCATTATTCCGCGTTCAGAGTGGAATACGCATCAGATCAATAATGGAGACAATATCCTTTTGTTTCAGGCTATTGCTGGAGGTTGATATGTTAAAAATTGCTGATACGACTTTTCATTCCCGTCTATTTACCGGTACAGGCAAATTCGCCAATGCAAATTTAATGACTCAGGCTATAGCCGCTTCCGGCAGCCAGCTTGTCACGATGGCAATGAAACGCATTGATTTGCAGAACGGTAACGACGCAATTTTGGCGCCATTGCAAAAACTTGGCGTCAAATTGCTGCCAAATACTTCCGGGGCCAAAACCGCAGAAGAGGCCCTATTTGCCGCCCGTCTGGCCCGTGAAGCACTGGCAACCAACTGGATCAAGCTGGAGATCCACCCGGATGTGAAATACTTGTTGCCTGATCCGGTTGAAACACTCAAAGGCGCTGAAATGTTGGTCAAAGAAGGGTTTGTCGTGCTGCCATATTGCAGTGCTGATCCCGTTTTGTGTAAACGTCTGGAAGAAGTGGGTTGTGCGGCGGTCATGCCTTTAGGCGCACCAATCGGCTCTAATCAAGGGCTGCTAACCCGAGATTTCCTGCAAATTATTATCGAGCAAGCACAAGTGCCGGTGGTCATTGATGCCGGCATCGGCGCGCCAAGCCATGCATTGGCAGCGATTGAATTGGGTGCGGATGCTGTATTAGTCAACACCGCAATTGCCGTTGCCCGTAATCCAATAAAAATGGCCCAAGCCTTTAAAGTAGCGATTGAAGCGGGTGAATTATCTTATCAAGCTGGTTTGGCAAGTCCAAAACAACATGCTGTTGCATCCAGTCCACTGACCGATTTTCTAGGGGCATTTTGATGATTCATCATCTTATGAGCGGTAGTTTTAGTTACCGCTGGCAGCAGTTAGACTGGGATGATATTACCCTTCGCATTAATAGCAAAACCGCGCAGGATGTTGAACAGGCATTAAGCAGCAACAAATTAAATCTGGACGATTTCATGGCCTTGCTCTCTCCAGCAGCGAAGCCCTATATCGAACCACTGGCACAACGGGCACAACAACTGACTCGTCAACGTTTCGGTAACACCGTTGGTTTTTATGTACCGCTTTATCTCTCCAATTTGTGTGCCAATGACTGCACCTATTGCGGGTTCTCAATGAGTAACCGCATCAAACGCAAGACACTGAATAAAGATGAAATTATTGCCGAATGTCAGGCGATTAAAGCACTGGGCTTCGACAATCTGTTATTAGTCGCCGGAGAACATCAGGGCAAGGTCGGTATGGATTATTTCCGCCGCTATCTGCCACTTATCCGAGAATATTTCAGCTCAATCATGATGGAAGTCCAGCCTATGACACAGGAAGAGTACTCAGAATTAAAAACGCTGGGGCTAGATGGTGTGATGGTTTATCAGGAAACCTATCATGAGCCAACTTACCTGTTGCATCATCTACGGGGTAAGAAACGGGATTTTCACTGGCGATTAGAAACACCCGATCGCCTTGGTCGGGCAAAAATCGACAAAATCGGTTTAGGAGCACTAATTGGCCTTTCTAGTCATTGGCGGACGGACTGCTATATGGTGGCGGAGCATTTATTCTTTCTGCAACGCACATATTGGCAGAGCCGTTACTCCATTTCATTCCCTCGTTTACGACCTTGTGCTGGAGGCATTGAGCCTGCATCGCTGATGAGTGAAGCGGAACTGGTACAACTGATTTGTGCTTTTCGTCTATTTGCGCCAGATGTTGAGCTTTCTATTTCTACTCGTGAATCCCCATTCTTCCGCGATCACGTCATACCACTGGCAATCAACAATGTTAGTGCAGGTTCTAAAACCCAACCCGGTGGTTACGCAGAGAGTAGTCACGAAGAATTGGAACAATTTATGCCGCATGATAATCGTTCTGTTTATCAGATTGCAGAAGTATTAATTAAAGCCGGGTTACAACCAGTATGGAAAGATTGGGATGGCTATTTAGGTCGATAATTTAATTCGATCTCCTCTCAAATAACTCGATTTTAAGTAAAAGCCCTCAACAGGCAATAACCACACGAAATAGGATTTAATATAAAAACTGTCTGGAATCAATACCAGACAGTAATATAATTGATAATAATGTTCGCAATATAAAACCAAGATTAATATGAGAATAAAAAATTGCAGATTATAAAACCCACCAATTACAGAAAGAAAACAAAGCGGCAATATTCACAGATTAAAATCCACTCCTTTTATTTCCCACACCCATTGAACACCATAAATATATCACACAATAATTCCATTAATTATATTATCTATCATTATTATCACCTGCAAAATAATTTCTATTCAAAAGACCTACTCTAATATAAAATTAAATATTTTATCTCTACCAATCCAACCAACATTAAAAATCCATTTCAATCATTAATATCCTTTTACAATAGGCCATTTTACCCATGTTTGTTTTCCTGACCTATACGTATATTCCTCACGGAAATAAGAGTATGAAAATCCAGTTTATACCTATATTGAATAAATAGAAAATACTATATTTACTGTATATATCTGTATTACCCCTTATTTATTCCTTATTAATTTATACAAATGACAATTCTGCATCGATAAAAAATATGATTGAACATTATCCTATTATTGATAAAGTTCTCATCGAGCAATAAAACGCTTACGCAAAATTAAATTAATCATTATCACTTTAGAAAGGAGTAATATATGAGTCTAAAGACAATACTGAATAACGCAGATTATTCTGATAAGAAAAATTCTAACAAAGAACTGGTTAATGGTTCATTTGATGAAGGATATAAAGGCTGGATAATCCCGTCCCCTGAAACGGTAAAAATCTTATCTGAGAATGGAATTAACTTTCTTAGAATCCAAAGCGGCTCTGTTTCCGGTTATATTATTCAAATTATAGAAGGATTGGAACCTAACACTAAATATAAACTGACGGGTAAAGCACGCGTATCAACACCCAAGGACCAAGAAGACTACTTCCCAGCTATTTTTGGTTTACAGAATGATACCTTTAATCATAACACTTTTGTTGTAGACTCCACGGATTTTATCACCGGTTCTGTAACATTAAGTACAGATACAGAAGGATATTTACGCATTTTCCTGGCAAAAACCGAAATGGGAATTGATACTCCACCAGCAGAAGTCACCGCTGATTTTACTGGTTTCATTTTCGAAAAAGCCTAATAGAGCTAGCTTTAATATCATTTGACATCTTAATGCCCGAAGCTCACTACTCCGGGCGTTTTAATAATGTAGTTTTAATACTCTATTTCAATACTATGTTTTAATGCTATGCTTTAATACTATGTTTTAATACTACAGCCATGAATATTACCTCATTATTCATTCTATTTTTTTCTCAATGTGACCAATATTTAAACATAACATTTCTGCAACAATGAACTCTACCACGAGCAACAAATTAGCCTACATAAACTCCTATCAGGATAAGCGCTTATAACTCATTTATTCTTGTATTAATTTATACAAATTACAACTCACCACCAATAAAAAATACAATTGAGTATTATCCCATTATTGATAAAGTGCCCCCCGAAAAACAACGCGCTGAAAGAAATTAAATTTACTTCTATCTACTTAAAAAGGACTAATATATGAACGTACAAGAAATCCTGAATAATGAAGATTATTCTGATAACAAGAAAAACTCTCATAAAGAACTGGTTAACGGCTCATTCGAAGAGGGATATAACGGCTGGAGAATCCCAGCTCCTGAATCAGTAGAAATCTTATCTGAAAATGGCGTTCACTTTATCAGAATCCAAAGCGTTACCGGTTCTGGCGTCATTGATCAAATTATCGAAGGATTAGAACCTAACACTAAATACAAACTAACAGGTACAGCTCGCGTATCAGCAGAATGGGCCTCATCAGCTTATTTTGGTTTACAGAGCCATACCGATGGCCCCAACTCTTTTGCTGTAAACAGCACCGATTTTACAACAGGCTCGGTAGAATTAAGTACAGATCAAAAGGGCCTTTTACGCGTTTATTTATTGAAAGACCAAGTTGGCCCTCGACCAGACGGAGAAACCGCTGACTTTACCGGTTTTATTTTAGAGAAAGCCTAAGTATTTAACTTCGATATATTTTAACATTTTAAATACCCAGAGTTCACTGCTCTGGGTATTTTAATATTAGTGAAAAAAACCAAAAAATTATAAAGTAATATTTTAACTGAAATATAGCTCAATTATTTAAAAACAAATCCCCATCGTAATAATTTCTTCGCCTCATTTATTCTCACACTAATTATCACAAACCTAATCTTCCATTAAAAAACACGATTGAATATTTCCCTATTATTGCTAAAGTACTTACAGAAAAAACTATTAAGAAAAATAAAATTCAATCGTTATTCATTTAAAAGGACTCATATATGGATATGAATAAAATGCTAAACCGCGCAGATTATTCTGATACAAAAAACGCTAATAAAGAACTGGTTAATGGCTCATTTGATGAAGGGTATCATGGCTGGAGAATCCCAAACCCTGAAACTGTAGAAGTTTTATCCGAGAATGGGGTTAATTTTCTTAGCATCCAAAGCTATTCCAGTTCTGGTGTCATTGATCAAATAATAACAGGGTTGGAACCTAACGCTAGATATAGACTGACAGCTACAGCACGCTTATCGATAAAAAAAATACCACAAAGAGCATTGCCAGCATATTTTGGTTTACAAAATCGCACATTTGGCCCTGAATCATTTGTTGTAAATAGCTTCAACTTTACGACCGGTTCAGTTGAATTAAATACAGATGAAGAGGGACTTTTACGTATATACATGATGAAAGACCAATTTATAGAACTTCCAGAAGAGGCAACTGCTGACTTTACGGGCTTTATTCTAGAAAGAGTTTAAACATCTGACTTGATATATAACACCCGAAGCACATTGCTCCGGGTGTTTTAAAACCTGCACAATTCTCCGAAAACAATTCTGGCTAACTTAAATCGTGCAATGGTTTTTTTATTGGCGGCGTCAATTGAAAATCAGAAAACCGCACCTGTAATCCGTGCCGTTCTGGAGAACAACACATTGCACCAACAAAGATCGGTTGTTTATCTTCAAAAAAAGGAGACAACCTCAGCAATGGCCATCGTAAACCATCAGTGGAATATTGCAGTCTTAAATACCCCTCTTCACGAGTCAAACGTAACCAGAATTTACTAGCATCACCAGGAAATACACCCATAGACCAATCAGAATGATGACGTGTCAACACACTACCAATCGTGGCATGACCATCAGAATATTCTATTCCGCCTTTCAACCAATGTTTCTCATCGACTAATAGCATGACTCCCGCTTGATCGTATAAATGTTCAAAACAGCCTTCAATACAGAGTTGAAAGGTAAAATCATCCTCGACATAACGCCCAAAAACATGGCCATTATGACGTTCAAAGCCATACCATGTTTGCTGCCAAAAGTCGGTCTTATGATCTGTGGTGACATTAAGCCAATCACTTCCGCATTGCCAATCAGATGGCTCATTAAGCCAATGATATTGTGACAAACCCATAGGAACTTCCTCTATTATCTTCCGCTCGAATTAATCAATTTATATCCTGCAAATAAGGAAATAGAGAGTAAAGCAATACAAGCAAAAGCGCCGTGTAATGTCACAATATGCGCTAACCCACCTATGATTGCAGGTCCCAGTAAAATCCCTGAATATCCCATAGTAGAAACCGCAGCAACCGCCAGTGAATCAGGCATAATTTTCTGTTGACCAGAGGCAGTAAAAAGCATTGGCGCTATATTGGATAATCCTGCGCCTATCATCAGGAAAGAGAACCCTAACATCGTTGCAGTCGATGCTGAGTAAATCAGGATAAATCCAGAAGTAGCCAATAGAGCACTGCTAATAAAAACCCGTCGGTGTCCATAAAAGGCAATGATTTTATCCCCCATAAAGCGACCCGATGTCATAGCAATAGCAAACAGGGTATAACCGATACCAGCCTGATGACTACTGATATTATGTACGCTGGTCAATAATATACCGCTCCAGTCCAGCATTGCGCCTTCCATGATATAGGCAACAAAACAGAGAAAGCCCAATAAAATCACGATCCCATGAGGCACAGCAAAGAACGGCGTATTACCCGCTTCGGCTTCGTTCAATAACCCACTCCATACCGGCAATAGCAGTAAAATAATCAGTAATACCGCCATTACCATCACCTGGAGAGGCGATATTCCCAGAGACAATAATGCACTCACCGATCCTGCACCAGCGATCCCGCCTAAACTAAATAACGCGTGAAAGCCAGACATAATTGGCCGCTGAGCCATTTTCTCGACCATGACAGCGTGGATATTAACCACAACATCCATTGCCCCAATACCCGCACCAAAGACAAATAAAACGCAAGCTAACGTCAACGGCGTCGGTAATACACTTAACCCTGGCAACATCACTAACACGATCAAAGCACATAAAGTGAAAATTTTCCGGCAACCGAAACGTGCGGCTAACATGCCCGCTATTGGCATCATGATGAAAGAGCCAATACCGAATGCCAACATTAGCAGCCCCATAGCGCCATTATCAAGTTGTAGCCGTTCTTTAGCTAAAGGAATAAGGGGAGCCCAACTTGCAAGACTAAAGCCAGCAATAAAAAAAGCGGCGCGTGTCGCCATAATGGGTTGTTTTACCAAAGAGATAATATTTTGATCAGACAACTCATGTTCCTTCTATATAAATAAATGCCCTCCACTATGACTAATAATGGAAGGCATTAAGTTACCCAAAATTAATTTTAGAAAATTGTGGAATATCGGTCAGCGCCCCAATAATACGAGTTGCCTGTTGATACTGTTCCGCAACCGATAAAGCATGGGGCCAGGCATACACATAGGGAATACCTGCCTGCGTTGCTGCTGTAATCCCTAAATCGGTATCTTCAATCACTAATGTCTGATGAACATCCATAGACTTCAATTTCAACATAGCAAGATAGGGATCAGGATGAGGTTTTGTCCTCGCAACATCGTCACCAGAGATTAAAGCCGGGCTTTCATTTAACTCCAGTAATCCAATATTCGCCAAACAGACTTCCCGCGGCGCAGTAGAAACAAAGCCAAAAGGGATACAGTGCTGTTGTAAGGCCGTTATCAACTTGGAAATCCCTGGACGAAGGTAACTTTTAGATAGTTTATCTTTGTAAACAGAGACGATTTGGGCAGTGATCTCTTTCTGTTGCTGAGCTGGCACCCCAATGTAATCTAACGTCTCCTCCAGACTCAGGCCAATAAGTTGCTGTGGTTGTACATGCTGCGTGTAATCAGGAGCCAAATCACAAAGAACATCAAAGTGCAGTTGTTCACTGTCAACAATGACTCCATCGATATCAAAAATCACATTAAATCTATCCATGTGAAACATTCCATTATTTTAGATCGGAAATACGGATCAGCACTTTACAGTTCGGAGTAAACAGTGGTTTTTGGCTTTTGCACGCAATATCACAACCAACCGTGAGAAAAGCCTGCAAGTAATCATTAAAATCAAAAACTTGGCTGACCAAACGACCGGCAGGAATAACACCATCACGGATCATAGTATAAGCACGCTCAAAACTGTTATTCAGAGAATCGATAGAACCAATCACGGAAAGGCTTTTATCCGCAATTTTCAAGATATCAAGATTAGCGTGCTTATCTTTAAGCGCGACATTCAACAATTTTCCGCCAGGCGCCAAATGGTCAAAAATATATTCGGTTAACTGCCCGGTCGTATCCACACAGAGATCGATAAGCGCTAATTTATCGCCATATTGTTGCGTCAATGCCTCATCAAAATCAGTATACAACTCACATTCCGGCGGTAGATTTTCTTTGGCAAATTGAACACGACTTTCGTTTTTCTCGACCATGAAAGCCTTAACGCCTTTGGCATGTAAAGCCCAAATGTAGAGCATCCCCATTGGACCTGCGCCAGCTACCGCTGCACGAATATTAGTATGAGTAATGCCCAGTTTATCAACCCCAGTCAGTGTGCAACTGAGTGGCTCCGTCAGTGATGCCTCTTCCATACTGACATGATCATCCAGCTTTATCAGTGAACTCTCTTTAGCCAAATATTGTTCAGCAAATGCCCCGTCATAGGAAACCCCTGCTTCGGTTCCCAATTTTTTCTCGCAATGATTTGGGCTGCCTGTCTGGCACATCCGACAATGCCCACAGGAATAAGTTGGATTGATGACAACACGGTCCCCCACATTAAAACGTGTGACACTCTTCCCTATTTGCGCAACAACTCCCGTTGTTTCATGGCCCAGAGTGGTTCCCGGGATAGCAACAGGATAAGAACCGGTGATAATCCCAACATCCGTACCACAAACGCCACACACCGCAATATCAACGACAACATCATCAGGCTCAACACAGCGTAACGGTTCAACATCCTGAATTTGCACATCCCACACCCGATTAAATTTAAGTGCTTTCATTACGCTACCTCCTTGTTGTCAAACATATTTAACGTCATATCAGCAAAAGTCAGATCAAGCTTATGCAGAATTTCGTTTAAATGTTCCTGAGTACAAATTAACGGTGGACGAACTTTAAGTGCACGACCTTTACCATAACGAGAGCCACGAATGATCAAGTTATGGGAGTTCGCTATTGCAATCGCTTGTGCTGCAAATTCTGGTGATGGCGTATCAAAGCCAAACATATAACCGACGCCCCTAACACCCGTAATTTCTGGGTATTTATGCTGTAATGCTAATAAGCCATCACGTAAATAAACTTCATTACGCTGCACATTCTCCAGAACTTGTTCGTCTTCGATGATATCGATAATTTCGTTGAGAGCGGTTAATGAAAGAGGGTTAGCGCCTGATGTACTGGAATGTTCGAATGACTCTAATACATCTAATGAACTCCGCATCAACACGCCACCGGTCGGAATACCTATGCCGCCAGCGCCCTTCGCGAAAACAATAATATCCGGTTCTAATTCTTTAGCGTAACCGGTTGAAGCAAAAAATGTCCCGGTACGGCCAAATCCAGTCTGTACTTCATCTGCGATAATAATAATGTCATGTTTATGGCAGATATCTCTGATCTTACGGAAAAAATCGACAGGGAAAACGTTATTTCCGCCATTTCCTTGAATCGGTTCAATAATAAGACAAGCAATATTGTCATTTGAACCTAATTGAATAAATTGTTCTAAGTCAAAATATTGATTGGATTCTGTATTTGGTTCAAGTTCTGACATGACACTCGCAGGGGTTGGAACTTTTAAAGAACCATCAATGTTGACATGGAAATCTTTAATTCTAAAAGCATTACCCGAAATTTGCGCTGTGGCTAAAGACTGGCCATGATGAGCCAGAAAGAAAGAGATCACTCCTGAACGCCCTGTTGCTTTTTGCGCGATGCGAATTGCGCATTCAACTGCTCCAGAACCGGAAACATCGCGCAACCATATTCTATCAATGCCCTCAGGGGTATGTTTAACTAATTTAGCCAAAATATATTGTGACATTTCATGGGTATAAGCTGAGCTCAGATGTGTACATCTATCGATCTGCTGTTTTAATTTTTCTGTTATTCTACGATTAGTGTACCCAAGCGGAAGGTTAAATGTCCCCGAAGCTGCATCGATATACTTTTCACCATCAATTTCCAGATAAGGCCCGTTCCCAACAAAGCGAGAAAGCATATCTTCAAACCGTTTACCATTTTCCATCATTTCATTACCCTAATTAATCATTTCCAGCTATAAGAAAGCACAATAATCTTCAACAGGTAAGAGAATATTTACTAAAAATTAATTTAGATCAACAAAGAACATATAAAAACCCAAAAAACATTTAAAAAATTAAAGTATTTTATATAAAATACATTATTATTTTGAATGATTGATTAATGACATGCAGAACTGCTGATCTATCGGGTTATAGCAAGAAATTCTGTTAAAAATCCTGTAAAGCTGTACTAAAAATCTCTCATCTCCAACTTTTGCGCTGATGATAAGAGCATCTATATCTCTCAAGGCTATTTTCTGACAGGTGATAGAATGTCATGAAAGATTCTCGATCATTTCTGATTTGTCAGAAGCTATGTGCTTTTCATACTGAGCAGACATGAAACGTCGAGTGAAGAACACGCTGATGCTACAGCGCGATGTCATTTGTCTGTATTTAAGATCTTACTACTTAAAATACCCATACAAGTTAGTCGGTTTACACCAATGAATAGCTCGTATAAAGTTCAGACTTTAAAAAAAGTAAAGGGTTCAGTCTGTGCGTGATCCTTGAACATGCCTATCGCCAGCTTGAAATGATTTGCCAGTAGGATTTTTGGTGTATCCAAGATCTTTGGTCGCACTAAAGAATCAATTCCACTGAGCCTATCCACCAATAAAACCACCACCATTATTGAAATTTCAAAAGAACACACATGCAAAATTATATTCTTCTACTACTTAGCCTGGCACTTTTTGGACCTTTAGGTGTCGATGTATTCTTGCCTACCGTCCCGGCCATCGCCGAGGATTTTAAAGTTAACAATGAAGTTATTCAGTCAACGATTTCTTTGTTTTTATTAATTATGGGGCTAGGTCAGTTAATCGCTGGACCACTGGTAGATAAATTTGGCCGTCGGCCAGTAGCCCTAACGGGTATCACCTTATATATCATCGGTTCTGTCATTGCGGCGCTCTCTACTTTTCCCGAAATTTTTATTGCAGCGCGAATTATTCAAGGATGCGCTGTTTGCTGTACCAGTGTCGTCTGCATTAGCGGTGTACGTGATCGCCTAAACGGTGATGAGGCGGCCAAAGCCTATGGATTTATTAACGGTACGCTAAATATTATTCCAGCTCTCGCGCCATTACTTGGCGGTATTCTGGCCGAAATTTTCAACTGGCGGGCGCCATTTTGGTTTTTGACTTGTTACTCGGTTATTGCACTACTGGTCATTGCTACCTGGTTGCCAGAAACGCGCCCCGCTAACACTAAACCAGTTCACGGGCTACCACTAAAGCAATACTTTCAAATTATTAGCAACCGCCAGTTTATACATTTTGCCCTGGTTAACGCCGGCATTATGGGAATAGTGATTACCTATGTCTCATTTGCGCCAACCGTGCTAATGACTGAGGGCCATATTTCACCGCTAGCATTCTCATTGATTTTTGGCGGCAACGGACTCTGGACGATGATCGCCTTCCTAACCGCCAATAAAATCATTCATCGAATTGGCCGTCCTTTCTGCCTGCTGGTAGGGACGATTCTAATGGCACTGGCTAGCCTATCTCTGTTTTCTGGCATGCATCTGCCGACTGTCGCCAGCCAACACTGGCTAAGCTATATGTTGCCGGTTTCTTTTGCCTGCACAGGTATGGCATTTGTTATGGGGCCTGCCACCAGTTATGCACTAGAACCTTATTCTGATGAAGCCGGTGTCGCTTCCGCACTGATAGGATTCGTCCAGATGGCTGTCGGCTCCGCTCTCTCGCTCATCGCGATGGTGTTACCATTTTCGCTCAAACAGTCACTGACGTTAGTCATGCTACTCGGTACCACGCTAACCCTATCAGCACACATACTCAGTCGTAACCTGAAAGGACGGGCCGTTTCGCTAGAATCCTAAAACAGCTGTCACACACCTAACCCCATCATCTGCATCAGTTGCTGTGCTTGCTGAATCGCCTCCTGGCGATTCGCAATCCCTAGCTTCTGATACAGATTACGTATATGCGTCTTAATAGTTGTCGTCGCGACATCCAACTCTGCGGCAATCTGATCATTACTGTAGCCTGAGTAAATTAATCCCAACACCTGCCACTCACGCTGTGTCAGCGGGCTATTGCGAATCAGCTCAGGAACATCGGGATGTGTTAGCAACTGTGTGACAAAACTTTCATCAAAATGGGCGAATTTATGACGATGTTGACGGTTGATATCCCGCAAAATACGCTGCGCCCGATGCAACTCCAGCTCAGACAAAGTATTGAGCTGAATAAGCTGACGTAGCTGTTGAGCCATCAACTCGCCTTCAATGACAAAATGGCTAATAAATCCTGTACGGTTAGCCAGAGACAATGCCTCAATGAGTACACTCTGTGCTTCACTTTTGCGTCCGATATGCCAGTAAAGCAAGTTACACAACAGTAAATTACGATTCAGATCGCTGATTAATTGCAATTCTCTCGCATGTTGATTCAGTGTATCCAAAATGGACTCAGCCTCATCATACAAACCAAGCAGAATCTGAGCACGAGCAATATTGCGCCACTGCCCCTGATTAAAATGATTACTGACGCTTTCTGGCCGCTCGGTCTGTGCCAGCCACCGAATAGCGGCGCTTTTGTCGTCCATACTCTGCCAGATGATGACTCGCAGCTTGTCAGTATTCGTACGCCAATCTCTATGATATTGCCCATTATTTAGCAGGTTTTCACAACGCGCTAGGTAACGTCGGGCGTTATCAATATCTCCTCTGGTCAAAGAGCATTTAGCCAACTGGGTTAAACACTGCAACTGCTGTTGAGGCTGGAAGTTAGACAACACTTCCAGCCCACGACGCGCAGCATCTTCGGCTTCATCAAGACGAGACCAGCACCACAAAAGCTGTGAACGGATACGCAACAAAAACTCATGCATCGGCAACTGCTCCAAATGCTGTTCACGGATCAATTCAAATGCCTTGCTCTGCGTTTCATAAGCCGTCTGCAAATATCCCTGAGCTAATAAAATCTCACTTTGCTGCAACAGCGCCCACAACGCATAGTGATGAACCTGGAAACAACGCGCAAGCTGCTCGGTCTGTTGCATCCGCGCTAATGCATCAGCCAACTCACCTTTACAATGTAATACTTCACCTTCCACGGAAGTCGCAACAATACGACTGTATTCATTCTGCGGAAGCAGTGCCGCCAAAGCCTGTTTCGCCAACTTATCAGCCATCTCCGGCTTACCGCTGTTCATCGCCACCTGAGCCCGTAACGCATCGAATTCAGCCAGCAAATCCGGCTCAATAGCAATTTGTTTCTGTTGCAGCGCCTGTTCCGCCTGATTTAACAGGGTATTGACCTCTGAATAACGATGTTGGCTTTGAGCCAGCCAAGCCTGGAGCAGCACCAGACGCGGACTCTCCAATAGCTGCTCATAAGGCAGCGCATTCATACACTCTTCCAACAGAGATAACTCACTGTGGTTAAACAGCGACCAAGCATGCTGCAACAAAATATCGCGTAGCATGGCCGTATCACCCGCCGCCAAGGCATGATGAATCGCCTCGCCCGGATACCCCTGCGCCAACCAACCTTCTGCGGCCGCGCGATGCAACTCCGGCAATTGCAACGCCATTTCCCACTGACAGCGTTGACGTAGAAATGAAGCAAAAAGCGGATGAAAGCGAAACCATTCGCCAGAGTCATCCATACGCTGGATAAACAGCCCCTGACGTTCAGTTTCTTCAAGACGCTGCTGACCATTCTCTTCGCCGGTCAGACGAACAATCAAACCATCATTCATGGAACGCAAGATAGAACTGCGCAACAAAAACTCACGCGTTGAACTATCCACCTGATTAAGTACCTCATCCACCAAATAATCGGAAAGATGGCTGGCGTTAATGCCCGACAAACGCTTAGCCGACAGTTCAGCGGCATCACACGACTGCCGCGCTGAAAGCGCAATAAGCTGGAGCGCCGTTGCCCAACCCGCAACTTCATTGCACAGGCGCTTACAATCGTCAGCATCAAGGGATGTGGTTAAACGCTTATCAAAAAATTGCTGCGTTTCTTGATAATCAAAAGCCAGTTGCTGGCTGTCAATTTCCAGCAATTGCTCACGCACGCGCAGATTAGCAACCCCAAGAGAAGGCAGATTACGCGATAAGATGGTTAACGTCAGATTCTCAGGTTGGTGACGCAGGAAAAACCGCATCGCCTCATGAATCATGTTATTTACAATCAGATGGTAATCATCAATCACCAGGGAAATAGGCCGCCGCCACTCACTAAGTTCAATAAATAATTGCGCGAAAAGCGCGGGTAAATTGGCATACTGATGTTTTTGGGCCAACACTTCACTTTTAACACAATGTCCCTGCGTAGCCTGCTGAAACGCTGCGATAAGATAGCTGGCAAAACGTTCCGGCTGATTATCGCTCTCATCCAAAGAATACCATCCCAGATTATCCTGCCCAGCAGCCCACTGAGAGACCAATGTAGTTTTGCCGTAACCAGCGGGGCTAGTTATTAGCACAAGACGATAATTAGACGACTCATTCAGTCTGATTAACAGACGCTTACGCAAGACTGTATTATTCAGACGAACAGGACGACTCAGTTTTGATGGGATAAGCATTAATTTCCGTGCCCAAAGAAGCGATAAATAAGTAAAACCTGCGCCGGAACCATATGTAATGTTAATTAGATGATTTATTTCATGGTCCGTAATGACGCCATTAATCGGCCCAACCAAATTTAGTGAAATAGAGGGCTTTTGCAAATATGTTTGCGAACCCCATAGTATTAAGTTGCGCACCCTATCACATTATTGAACAGCAAATTCCATTTTCTACACACAAGTTATGGAAGCGATTAGCAAATTACCTTAATCGATCCGCTGGAAAAAAATGAACTCAATAAATATAAAAATGATACGAAAGATAGTTACTGACTACGCCCTTCTACTCCTCCCTGACTAATACCTCTCCAGGATGATGCTTTAGATTCTGAGAGCATTCAGCATAGTGGTTAAATTTTCCTTTTCAGCTACAGGATGAAGACTCCATGCAACAGTCCAGATTAGATAAAGCCCAGTTTCAGGCTGCGCTGACACGTCAATGGCAGCGCTTTGGCCTCGGTTCAGCACAGGAAATGACTCAGCATCAGTGGTGGCAAGCCGTTAGCGCGGCCCTGTCAGAGCTGTTGCCCGCATGCCCTGTCATCGATCATTCCGACCAACAACGCCATGTGAACTACATCTCGATGGAGTTTCTGATTGGCCGTTTAACCGCAAACAATCTGCTTAACCTTGGTTGGTATGAAGACGTTCAGGCTTACCTGGCAGAAGAAAATATCATTCTAAGCGATCTTCTAGAACAAGAAACCGACCCCGCTTTAGGTAACGGTGGATTGGGACGGCTTGCCGCCTGTTTTCTTGATTCGATGGCAACCGTCGGTCAGCCGGCCATTGGCTATGGTCTGAATTATCAATACGGCCTGTTCCGCCAATCCTTTGAACAAGGGCAACAAATTGAAGAACCAGACAATTGGGAACGAGAATCCTATCCCTGGTTCCGTCACAACGCTCAGTTAGATGTTGAGGTGAATTTTGGTGGCGAAATCGTCATAACAGATGATGGACGCGAAACTTGGGCACCTGAATTCACCTTGATTGGAGAAGCCTGGGATCTCCCGGTCATTGGTTATCGAAATAGTGTTACCCAACCATTGCGCCTGTGGCAAGCAACCCATGCGGCTCCATTCGATCTCGACAAATTCAACGCCGGGCAGTTCCTGGCAGCGGAACAGCAAGGCGTTGAAGCCGCTAAGCTAACAAAAGTTCTCTATCCGAATGATAATCACCAAGAAGGCAAACGCCTGCGTCTGATGCAGCAATATTTCCAGTGTGCCTGCTCCGTCGCAGATATCTTGCGTCGCCATCAGCTAGCAGGCCGCAAAATGGAAGATCTGCCTAAGTATGAAGTTATCCAGCTTAACGATACCCATCCAACGATTGCCATCCCTGAAATGATGCGCATTCTGCTGGATAAACATCAGATGAGTTGGGAAACGGCATGGGAGATAACCAGCCATACTTTCGCCTATACCAACCATACCCTGATGCCAGAAGGTTTGGAATGTTGGGACGAAGATCTAGTCAGCCACCTGCTGCCACGCCATTACGGCATCATTAAAGAAATTAACTATCGATTTAAGAAGTTGGTGGACAAAACCTGGCCCGGCGAGCCAGCCGTATGGGAAAAATTAGCTGTACATTATAACCATCAGATACGCATGGCGAATCTTTGCGTTGTCGCGGGCTTTGCCGTAAACGGGGTAGCTGCGCTGCACTCACAGCTTATCGTTAAGGATCTGTTTCCTGAATACCATCAACTCTGGCCGAATAAGTTTCTCTACGTGACAAATGGCGTTACCCCACGTCGCTGGATCAAACAGTGTAACCCGGCACTGTCAGGATTGCTTGACCGCACGCTTAATCGCGAATGGGTTAACGATCTTGATGCCCTTAAAGCACTTGAATCCTATGCAGATGACGCCGCTTTCCGCGAAGAATACCGAGCGATCAAACAAAGCAACAAGATCCTGCTATCCAATTATGTCAATAAAGTGATGGGACTTAAGCTAGATCCAAATGCCATTTTTGATGTGCAAATTAAACGCTTGCATGAATATAAACGTCAGCATCTAAACCTATTGCATATCCTATCGCTCTATAAACAAATTCAGGAAAATCCGGCGCTGGATATCGTGCCACGTGTGTTCCTGTTTGGCGCGAAAGCCGCGCCTGGCTACTATTTGGCAAAAAACATTATCTCTGCCATCAACCAGACCGCGGAAAAAATTAACAACGATCCGATCGTCCGTGATCGCATCAAGATCGCTTTTATCCCCGATTACAAAGTTTCTGTTGCGGAGCTCATGATACCGGCTGCCGATGTTTCAGAACAAATCTCCACCGCCGGTAAAGAAGCTTCCGGTACCGGCAATATGAAACTGGCATTAAATGGCGCACTGACCATCGGCACATTAGACGGAGCAAACGTTGAGATTGCCGAACAGGTCGGAAATGACCACATCTTCATTTTCGGGCATACCGTAGAAGAAGTGAAAGCCTTAAAAGCTGCCGGTTATGACCCACTGAAACTACTCAAAGAAGATCAACATCTAGACAGCATACTCAAGGCTCTGGCTGGCGGCAAGTTCAGCTATAGCGACAAACGAGCATTCGATATGCTGCTACATAGTCTGATTGAAGGTGGCGATCCTTATCTGGTACTGGCTGATTTTGCCTCCTATTGTGATGCGCATAAACGGATCGATACCTTGTACCGCGATACTCAAAGCTGGACGCGCAGCGCCATTCTAAATACCGCCCGAATGGGCATGTTTAGCTCTGACCGGACAATCCGTGATTATCAACAACGCATCTGGCAAGCAAAGAGATAAGGAAAAATCATGGAGGAAAAAAGCCTCGATCATTTAGCGACCGAGGCTGGCATTGTCGCCAGCTACATTAATGCTTATGGCAAACCACAAGCGATTCCAGCAGAAACCCGACACTACTTGTTGGATGCGATAAGTGAAAACAAACCGGCCAGCGAGCCGGTTTCACCCTTGCCGACAGTAAAAGTTTTTACTCAAGGCGAGCACTTCACTATCACCTTAAAAGATGAAGGGCATTACCAATGGCAGATACAGACAGAACAAGGGGAGGAATTTCAAGGGCATTGCTGCCATCAACTGATTCTGCCTGATACGCTTGCTCTGGGCTACCACCGTCTCACTCTGACACAAGAAACCCAATACTGGTCTATGCAGATTATCGTGGCGCCCAAACGCTGCTATGAACCGGATGCCCTGCTAAGGAAGGAAAAACTTTGGGGCGCCTGTGTGCAACTCTATACTCTGCGCTCAGAAAACAATTGGGGAATCGGCGATTTTGGCGACCTGAAGCACATGCTGAAAGAGATAGCAGCACGCGGAGGCGCTTTCATCGGGTTGAATCCGTTGCACGCACTGCATCCAACCATGCCAGAAAGCGCCAGTCCCTATAGCCCCTCTTCACGCAACTGGCTTAATGTGATTTACATTGATGTTAGTCAGGTTGAGGATTTCAAACACAGTGAAGAAGCACAGAGATGGTGGCAAACAGCGACGACTCAACGCATGTTACAGGATGCCCGCAACGCGGAATGGGTGGATTACGCCACAGTTATGGCGTTGAAAATGGCCGCACTGCGTCTGGCACATCAACAATTCTGCACCCGTCCAGAACATGACTCGTCAAAAACTGCTTTCCGCCAATTTGTCATTCAGGGTGGCGAGTGTCTCTACTATCAAGCCGCCTATGACGCGCTACATTGTCGACTATATGCCGAAGATAGTTCCTGTTGGGGCTGGCCGGTATGGCCGGAAAAGTACCGCGATCCACACGGTGAAGCCGTACAAACATTTTGTCAATCTCACCCGCAGGAAGTGGAATTTTTCCTCTGGCTACAATGGCTGGCCGATACTCAGCTTGCAGACTGCTTTATCCAAAGCCAGACAAGTGGCATGCCGATTGGAATTTACCGTGATTTGGCTGTTGGCGTAGCCGAAGGCGGATCGGAAACTTGGTGCAACCGAGCTGTCTACTGCACCAAAGCATCAGTGGGAGCGCCACCGGATGCTCTTGGGCCACTGGGCCAAAACTGGGGCCTTCCCCCTATGAATCCTCATGTTTTGCAAGCCCAGGCTTACCAACCGTTCATTAATCTGCTACGCACAAATATGACCCACTGCGGCGCCTTACGCATTGATCACGTCATGTCGATGCTCAGGCTCTGGTGGATTCCCTACGGTGAAACCGCCGACAAAGGAGCATATGTACACTACCCAGTGGATGATCTGATGGCAATTCTGGCATTAGAAAGTCAACGCCATCGTTGTCTGGTCATTGGTGAAGATTTAGGGATTGTCCCGGAAGAGATTGTAGGCAAACTGCGCGATAGCGGTGTCTATTCTTATAAAGTGCTCTACTTTGAGCGTCACGGCAACGGGGAATACCGTGCACCAGAGGATTACCCGATACAAGCGATGGCGACCATCACCACTCATGATTTACCTACTTTACGTGGATTCTGGCAAAGCGCCGATTTGACACTTGGGGAATCACTCAAGTTATATCCTGATAAAAACCTGCTTCAAGGGTTACATACTGACCGTCAAGCGAGCAAACAAGGGTTATTAGAAGGCTTACATCGCTACGGCTGTATCCCGGAACATATTGGTGACACGGCAAAAGAGGTAGACATGTCACCGATAATAAACCAAGGGTTACATCGTTACATTGCCCACAGTGCCTGCGCACTATTGGGACTGCAACCCGAAGATTGGCTGGATATGGATAAACCGGTCAATATTCCAGGTACAGTAATGGAATACCCTAACTGGCGGCGTAAACTGAATACCACTCTGGAAACCCTGTTTGGTGATGATCATGTCAATCAATTGCTGAAAGATGTAGATAGATGCCGTAAAAAAGCAGGAACAGGTAGAAGTTAAATGTGGTAACGCCTGTTTCTCCTGTACAGGCGTTATTCTTTCCAGTTTAAAGGATGGTTTTAATCTATAAACCATCCTTCATATCGCTGACTGTTAACACCTTGATTACCAAAGTTAAGTTTTCATCAATGATAAAACAGGCATTCAGAAAAGCTTTTTTATCTGTCAGTGTGGTTTTAAAAGCTGGATAAAGAGGCCAAGCGTACCCCGGAAAAAAACAGGTAAAAACTTTAATCATCAAAAGTAAAAAGCAGTGATTAAAGCTTTTTTAAAATGGGTAAAAATCCGATACCATACTGATATTAGAAGAGAAAACATTAGAAAAAACAGGTTTTAGATTGATTAAATAAGGCGAAAAAAAATAACAGCGTTAAACCGATAACAAGAATATATCTTAGCAAAACATTTAACAGCATTAAACGCATTAAACGCATTAAACGCATTAAACGCATTAAACGCATTAAACGCATTAAACGCATTAAACGCATTAAACGCATTAAACGCATTAAACGCATTAAACCTATTTTATTAAATAAAAGATTTTTCCTGACTGCAACAAGTTTACGAAAAATAAGAGACTATAATTGTAGAAAACCGAGCGGCATTTAGATTAACCCCTAAAAAGCACGAGTATTTAGTAACATTAAAAATGATTAAAGAAATCGGCGTTAATCTTAATACCGTTAGCTATCTGCTACCCTCATTGGTTTTAAACCTAAAAATCAAATATAGAAAAAGGAGAAAACAGAAAAATTAAATATCAGTTTAATGAAAATAAGAACGTTAAATACGGTTCAGCAAATGTAAAAACCATTAAACCTACCACAGTTAATCAATAAAAATCATTTATTAAGCAGATTTAAAATTAAAAACAAACAGCCTGTAAGAATGAGAACCACAGTTCAAGCTTATCATATTTTTAATATTATTTTTTACTTACACTTCCATTTTACCGGTGATTAACCAGATAAGGATTAAGAAAATGAGCACTTCATTAATGCTAATTTTTTAAAAGGTATAGCGTGACTAAAAACAGCCTCTTCTTTGCTATGTTTAAACATTTATCAGCAATACTATTACATTTAGTCGAAATTCACTAACCATTAACCGAGAGTTGAAAAGCAATAATCACGTAAAATAACATTAATGGAATAGATTAACGCTCAAGTATTTTCTCACCATCATTTTACGAACAAATCAATAAAAAATGTGATAAAAAAGAGATAAAACGATTAATTTAGCCGGATTTAAATGCTAAAAAAGGCGTTATCCTAAAAAACATTAACGGTGTTTTTATACTATCAAACTATTGATTAGTGATTTATAAAGAAAAGATAAAGGGTGATGATTTACAAAAAACGCAGAATTGCCAGTAAAACAATATTGGTAAAACAATGTGGGTAAAACTATGTCGATAAAATAATATCTATAAAACAATGTCAGTTAAAATAAATCGGATATGATTAACGTTCATTTAAACGTAAAACCACGATATATCATAATGTTTAAATTTAGCAAAAAGCATATAGCCAAAAGATAAAAACCGGTTAAAACCAGATACCGATTAAAATCATACGTTAAAAAATAACTTTTAATCACAGTTTAAAACCTGCTCTGGTTTTACGGGTATTTCAATTAAAGTAAAGGCTTTATACCCTATGGATTTCAAGTTGCATCGCGGCGGAATCCCCGGGAGCATAGATAACTATGTGACCGGGGTGAGTAAGTGCAGCCAACAAAGAAGCAACTTGAAAGATCACGGGTATATAAACCATCCTTCATATCGCTGACTGTTAACACCTTAATTACCACCACTGAGTTTTCATCAATGATAAAACCGGTATTCAGAAAAGCCTTTTTTATCTGGTCAGTGTGGTTTTAAAAGCTGGAAAAGAGGCCAAACTAACCACGAAAAAACAGGTAAAAACTTTAATCATCAAAAGTAAAAAGAATTGATTAAGGATTTTTAAAAGCGGGTAAAAAATCCGATGGCATTCGGACATTGGAAGAGAAAACATCAGGAAAAACGGGTTTTAAACTGATTAAACAAGGTGAAAAGATGACAGTGCTAACCTAATAACAATAATATATCCTATCAATCAGAGACCATAATTGTAGAAAACCGAGCGGCCTTTAGATTAACCCCAGAAAAGCAAGAATGTTTAGCAACATTAAAAATGATTAAAGAAATGGGCGTTAATCTTAATACCGTTATCAGTTCTGCCACCCTCACTGGTTTTAAACCTAAAAGATAAAATACAGAAGACAGAAGACAGAAGACAGAAGACAGAAGACAGAAGACAGAAGACAGAAGACAGAAGACAGAAAACCTAAATATCAGTTTAATGAAAATAAGAATGTTAAATACAATTCAGAAAATGTAAAAACCATTAAACCATTAAACCATTAAACCATTAAACCATTAAACCATTAAACCATTAAACCATTAAACCATTAAACCATTAAACCTACTACAATTAATCAATAAAAATCACTTATCAAGCAGATTTCCAATTAAAAAACAGCCTCTAAGAGTGAAAACCACAGATCAAGTTTATCATATTTTTAATATTATTTTTTACTTATATTTCCATTTTACCGGTGATTAATCAGATAAGGATTAAGAAAGTAAGCACTTCATTAATGCCAACTTTTTAAAAGGTATATACCCGTCATCTTTCAAGCTGCCCCTTGCTATGTTCAAACATTTATCAGCAATACTATCCTTCACTTATTTTATATTTACCTAACCAACCATGACTATTTAAAAACACAAACAGGGAGAGGTTAAATACTTCATTCAACAGACTGATTTAACACAATGAATCAAATTTTTCAGTAGCGTGATTAATGACATTTAATCGAAATTCACTAATCATTAACCGAGAGTTGAAAAGCAATAATCACGTAAAATAACATAATGGAATAGATTAACGCTCAAGTATTTTCTCACCATCATTTTACGAACAAATCAATAAAAAATGTGATAAAAAAGAGATAAAACGATTAATTTAGCCGGATTTAAATGCTAGAAAAGAGTTATCCTAAAAAGCATTAATGGTGTTTTTATACTATCAAACTATTGATTAGTGATTTATAAAGGCAAGATAAAAGGTGATTGATTTATAAAAACTCGCAAAATTGCCAGTAAAACAATGTTGGTAAAAAAATATTAGTAAAACCATGCCGGTAAAACAGTGTCAATCAAAATAAATCGGATATGATTAATGTTAGTTTAAACGTAAAACCACGATATATCATAATGTTTAAATCTCGCAAAAAGCTAATATCCAAAAGATAAAAAACGATTAAAACCAGATACCGATTAAAATCATACGTTAAAAAAATAACTTTTAATCCCAGTTTAAAGCCTGCTCTGGTTTTATGGGTATTTCAATTAAAGGCTTTATACTCTATGGATTTCAAGTTGCATCGCGGCGGCCAGGGAGCGAATCCCCGGGAGCATAGGTAACTATGTGACCGGGGTGAGTGAGTGCAGCCAACAAAGAGGCAGCTTGAAAGATGACGGGTATAGCATTGGAGAGTTATGACCGTACCTGTAATCGACAAGCGCCGGTCGGGCAACCACAATTAACCAGGTGTCCCTCCAGCGCGACAGGTATTCCTTGTATATTGAATAAGTTAGAACCTTCCGCAATCGCGCCGGTTTGTTTACAGGCAGGACAAAACACCGAGTCGTCTTTACAGGCAACCGATAGTTGTTGGTTTACCAAATCGGAGCCATTTAAAACCTCGCCTCCAGTTGTTGTAGTATCACCTTTAAGGATAATTTTTTTACTTTCCACTACACTGCGCATTATTTACTCCGTGATATTTTCCGTTTCTCGTATTAAATGCCAGATCGTTGTACCCGTCTCTGCACCTTCAACATCAAAAGACATCGCACCCTGAGCAAAGAAGTACTGCTGGTCAGGCAGGCTATCGGTTCGCCAGATCCCGCTGACCAGTGCCGGGTGGTTGCCTCTCAAAGGGGTTACATGCAGCGGTCCCCGGTCATAACGAGCATACCAGGCCAAGGTGGAAGTTGAATTAAAATGCCCTTCACCATAGAAGTGCAGGGAATGGCCTTCGCGGGGAATGACTCGTATTGGGCGTATCAGTTGGTTAATAGCAAAATAACTCTCCGGGACACTGCCCGGCAGTGGTGTTAAGTCCGGGTATTGACCGGCCCGGATCA
>NZ_RCWB01000038.1 GCF_018448885.1 Photorhabdus caribbeanensis | reverse complement strand
CAAAAACGGACAGGTCGAAATTCATCGACGTTGAGAACAGCACTTCGCGGATCTCTTCCACGTCAAAAGCCTGTTGAGCCCAGTGCAGGAAGTTAACCGTATTGCGGTGCTCAATCATCACCCCTTTTGGCACCCCTGTGGAGCCGGAGGTATAAATCACATAGGCCAGATGCCGGGAAGTCAGCGCAGGCACCAGTGGATTACTGTCTGGCTGATTTGGCAAGGTATTCGGGTCAAGTACGGTCAGTCTGGTCAGCGTTTCCTCGCCTAATGCAGACCTGCCGGTCTTATCCGCCAGCACCACTGTCGGCGCAGCGTCATGCAGGATATGCACCAGACGTTCACCCGGATAAGCCGGGTCCAACGGCACATAGGCGCCGCCGGCTTTCAGTATTGCCAATATTCCCACCACCATAGCCGGTGAACGCGCCACACAAATCGCCACTCGCTGATCTGGCTCTATGCCCAGCGCAATCAGCTGATGGGCCAGACGGTTAGCACGGGCATTTAATTCCGCATAACTGAGGGTCTGCTTTTCATACACTAAGGCTATCGCGTCAGACGTTTTCTCCGCCTGTTGTTCAAACAACTGATGGATACATAACTGGTCAGGATAAGCGGCTTCCGTGGCATTCCAGGTTGTTAACAGCAAGGTACGCTCCGTTTCCGGCAGAATGTCCAACTGCCGTACCGGCATTTGCGGGGCCTGTTCCAGCGCTGTCGCCAGGCTTTCCAGTGCTTGCTGCATATAACTGCACAGGCTTTCCGGCTCAAACGGCTGCACGACCTGCGCCGTCAGCCCCAGAGCATCGCCAAAATCCTCTACTGATAGCATTAACGGATAGTTGGTCCGCTCCTGTGCGCCAAGAAACTCAATACCGCTCATCAAATCATCTGACATTACCGGCAAAGTATTATGTCGATAGTTTAACAAGCTATTAAACAGGGGTATCTCACCCTGTACGCCGCTGCAACGCTGCGCCAGCGCCAGTGACGCATGTTCATGCGCTAATAATCCGGCCAGTCGGGTATGGGCGGTCTGTACACTTTCCCGTACCGAGGTCTCATCCATATCCAACCGCAACGGCAAAGTATTGATAAACAGTCCCATGCCATTGTCAGCCCCGTCTCCCGCCGCCATACGCCCAAACAGCACCGTACCGAACACCACTCGATCTTGTCCGCTGGTACGCGCCAACACCTGTGCCCAGGCCAAATGACACAACGCCGCCAGACTCACACTCAAACGTCGGGCCTGACTGCGCAAACGGTTATTGAGCTCAGGCGCCAACATCCGGTGAGATTCAGCCACCTGCGAACCATCACGATGCACTTCCGTCAACCCGAACGGTAACGTGGGTTCATCTACCCCCGCTAACATGTCAGTAAAGAAGCGGGTGTGTTCTGCCTGATTCATCCCCAACCGGGCCTGCGCGATCAGATTACGGAAAGGCGCAGGCGCGGGCAGGTTTTCCTCCTGACCGGCCAGATACGCCCGCACTTCACGGTGCATTACTTCCATCGTTTCATGGTCGCCAATTAGATGATGCAGCAATTGCAGCAGGATCCAACGACCATCAGTTTCTTGTGCCGCCACAAAACGTAATAACGGCGCTTCCCTCAAGTCAATACGATGCTGACGCGGATCAAAACGCCGGGTTAGTTGGTCACTGACCGGACCATCAACCGGGTTCAGTGTCAGTTCCGTCACCGATAAGGCGGCCTGACGCCAGACCACCTGCGCCGGGACTGACAATCCCTGCCAGAGAAAAGCGGTACGCAGGATATCGTGGCGATCAACCACCCGCTGAACCGCTGCCAGATAACGATCCAACAGCGCCCGGTCAGCAAAGGCCATCTGGCTGATCAACAGATAGGGATCGCCTTCATTCTCCAGCAAATGGTGGAACAAAATGCCGTCCTGCAATGGCGACAGGGCATAGATATCCTGAATATTAGCCACCCCGCCCGGCACTTGCCCGACGATGCAATCAATGTCAGCCTGAGTCAAATCAATCAGCGGCAACATTGTCGGCGTCAACGCTGTGGTTGCTGGCGTAATGACGTTAGGCGGCACTTTCACCGCCTGATGCCGTCCCAATGTTTGCGCCAGGTCTGACAGCACCGGCGACTGGAACAGATCACGCGCCGTCAGTGTCAATCCCAGGTGACGCAAGCGTCCAATCATACGTACAGCGAGCAACGAATGCCCGCCCAAGGCAAAAAAGCTGTCATACCGACTGATCTGCTCAATGCCCAGTAATTCACGCCAGATCGCCGCCAGCGCGATTTCTGTTTCTCCCTGAGGCTCAGCGTAAGCCTGACGGGCAACAATTTCATTGTCCGGCGCCGGTAATGCCCGATGATCCAACTTGCCGTTTGGCGTCAACGGAAACGCATCCAGCCGCACAAAGGCCGTTGGCACCATGTAGTCAGGTAAAATGGTACTCAAGTGAGTATGCAGACTATCCGCCAGCCCGTCATTCTCTGATCCCACCACATAGGCCACCAGCCGTTTATTCTGCCCTTCCCCCCGTACCAACACCGCCACTTCACGTACCATTGGGTGCTCGGCTAACCGGGCCTCAATTTCTTTTGGTTCAATGCGGAAACCGCGGATTTTAACCTGCTGATCATTACGGCCCAGGAATTCCAGATTGCCGTCAGGCAGATAACGCGCCAAATCCCCGGTGCGATACAGGCGAGCATCCGGGTTATCACTGAATGGATCGACAAGGAAACACTCGGCGGTCAATTCAGGCCGATTAAGATAACCACAGGCCACCCCATCGCCACCCACATAAATCTCTCCAACCCCCCCCAACGGTACCGGCTGACCATAAGCATCCAACAGATAAACCCGTGTGTTGGCTATTGGTCGGCCAATCGGAATGTTGGTCGCTCCCGGTGCGACTGCATTGATTCGGTAGGTTGCTGTAAAGGTGGTGCCCTCACTTGGCCCATAGCCATTTAATAGCTGTTGCGGTGGATTGGTGTTCAGTACCTGGCCGATAACATGCGGATCAAGAGCATCGCCGCCAACAATCAGCAGCCTTATCTGTGGCAAAACCGGGGACAGTTCTTCGGCTAGCTGGTTAAATAATCCGATGCTCAACCACAGAACCGTAATTCGTTGAACCTGTAGAACCTGTACAAATTCTGGCGGCGTCAGCAAAGTGGCGTGATCGACAACCACTAATGCGCCGCCATTCAGCAACGGCGCCCAGACTTCAAACGTGCTGGCATCGAAAGCCGGGTTAGCGGCAAAGGCCACCCGGTCATTGGGTTCGATTTCAGCATAGCCGTTGTTAATCACCAGCCGGACCACTGCACGATGGGGTACCAAGACCCCTTTAGGTATCCCGGTAGAGCCGGAGGTGTACATGATATACGCTAACTCAGTGCTGGCACGCGGTAAATCAAGGTTAAGGCGATCTTGCTCGTTGTCTGTATCTGTCTCATCCGAGAGACAAAACAGCGGCACAGCCAGATCCGCCGGAATATCCGCCTGTGTATCGGTCAGCAGCAATCTGGCGGAACTATCATTTATCAGCCAGTTTTTCCGCTCATCCGGCACATTGGGATCTATCGGCACGTAAACCGCGCCAGCTTTGAGAATCGCCAATTGGGCCATCACCAGTTCCATCGAACGCGCGAGTAAAAGCGCAACATGATCACCGGGACACACCCCTTGTTCGATGAGCTGACGAGCCAGCCGGTTAGCGCGGGCATTTAATTCGGCATAACTAAGGGTCTGATCTTCATACACTAATGCTATCGCGTCAGGCGTTTTCTCCGCCTGTTGTTCAAACAACTGATGGATACATAACGCATCAGGATAAGCGGTTGCCGTGGCGTTCCAGGTTGTTAACAACAACGTCCGCTCTGCTTCCGGCAGGATGTCCAAGGCCCGAACCGGCCTGTCCGGCGTTTGCTCAAGGGCTTCCACCAGACTTTCCAGCGTCTGTTGCATATAGCCGCAGACCCGTTCCGACTCAAACGGTTGCACAACCTGCGCTGTCAGCCCCAGTGCATCGCCAAAATCTTCCACCGATAACACTAACGGGTAGTTGGTTCGCTCCTGTATGCCAAGGAATTCAATGCCGCCAATCAGTTCATCTGATGCTGCCGATAAGGCATTATGCCGATAGTTCAGCAGGGCGCTAAAGAGCGGCGTACCGCTGGCAACCCCACTGCAACGCTGAGCCAACGCCAGTGACGCATGCTCATGCGCTAATAATCCGGCCAGTCGGGCATGAGCAGTCTGTACACTCTCTCGTACCGGGGTTTCATCGATATCCAACCGTAATGGCAGGGTATTAATAAACAACCCCATACCATTGTCAGCGCCATCCGCTGCCTGCATACGGCCAAACAGTACGGTGCCAAACACAACTTGTTCCTGACCACTGGTGCGCGACAACACTTGCGCCCAGGCCAAATGACACAACGCCGCCAGACTGACGCCCAAACGCCGGGCTTGACCGCGCAGACGGCTATTCAACTCAGGAGCCAACATCCGGTGAGATTCCGTCACCTGTGAACCATCACGATGCACTTCCGTCAACCCGAATGGCAGCGTGGGTTCATCGACTTCTGCCAGCATCTCGGTAAAGAAACGGGTATGTTCCCCCTGATCCCCCCCCATCCGGGCCTGCGCCACCAAATTACGGAACGGTACCGGCACCGGTAAGCTCTCCTCCTGACCTGTCAGATATGCCTGAACTTCGCGGTGCATCACTTCCATTGTTTCATGGTCGCCAATCAGGTGATGCAGCAATTGCAGCAGAATCCAACGGCCATCGGTTTCTTGCGCCACGACAAAACGCAATAGCGGCGCTTCACTCAAGTCGAGACGATGCTGACGGGGATCAAAGCGCCGGATTAACTGCTCTCCGACCGGACCATCAACCGGGTTTAATGTCAGTTCAGTCACCGATAAAGCGGCCTGACGCCAGACCACCTGCGCCGGGACTGACAACCCTTGCCAGATAAAAGCGGTACGCAAGATATCGTGGCGATCAACCACCCGTTGCACCACCGCCAGATAACGATCCAATAGCGCTCGATCAGCAAACGCCATTTGCCCCGTCAACAGATACGGATCACCTTCGTTTGCCAGTAAGTGGTGGAACAAAATACCGTCCTGCAACGGCGACAGGGCGTAAATATCCTGAATATTCGCGATCCCGCCCGGCACCTGTCCGACGATGCGGTCAATATCAGCCTGAGTGAGATCAATCAGCGGCAACATCGCTGGCGTCAGGGCCGTAGTTGCTGGCGTAATGACGTTAGGCGGTACTGCCACAGCCTGATGCTGCCCCAATGTTTGCGCCAAGTCTGACAGCACCGGCGATTGGAACAGATCACGCGCCGTCAGCGTCAATCCCAAGTGATGCAGGCGTTCAACCACCCGTATCGCCAGTAGCGAATGCCCCCCCAGAGCAAAAAAGCTGTCATACCGGCTTATCTGCTCAACCCCCAGTAATTCACGCCAAATCGCCGCCAACGCAATTTCCGTTTCTCCCAGAGGCGCTTCATAAGCCTGACGGGCAAAGGCTTCACTGTCCGGCGCAGGTAGTGCGCGACGATCCAATTTACCGTTCGGCGTTAGCGGAAACGCATCCAGCCGCACAAAGGCTGACGGTACCATATAGTCAGGCAAAATAGCTTGCAGATGAGCACGCAGACTGTTCGCCAGCCCGTCATGGGCTTCCGCCGCCACATAGGCCACCAGCCGTTTATCCTGCCCTTCCCCTCGTGCCAACACCGCCGCCTCACGCACCGTTGGGTACTCAGCTAACCGGGCTTCAATTTCCCCCAGTTCAACGCGAAAGCCGCGGATTTTAACCTGCTGATCGTTTCGGCCCAGGAATTCCAGATTGCCGTCAGGCAGATAACGCGCCAAATCCCCGGTGCGGTACAGGCGAGCATTTGGGTTATCACTGAACGGATCGGTCAGGAAACGCTCGGCGGTCAATTCAGGCCGATTAAGATAACCACAGGCCACCCCATCTCCACCCACATAAATTTCTCCGACCATCCCTAACGGCACCGGCTGACCATAGGCATCCAACAGATAAATCCGCGTGTTGGCTACCGGTCTGCCGATCGGGATATGGGTCGCTCCCGGTGCGACTGCATTGATTCGGTAGGTTGCTGTAAAGGTGGTGCCCTCACTTGGCCCATAGCCATTTAATAGCTGTTGCGGTGGATTGGTGTTCAGTACCTGGCCGATAACATGGGGATCAAGGGCATCTCCGCCGACAATCAGCAGCTTTATCTGCGGTAAAACCGGTGACAGTTCCGCTGCCAGACGGTTAAACAACCCGACACTCAGCCACAGAACCGTTATTTGCTGACTCTGTAGATCTTGTACAAACACCTGCGGCGTCAGCAAAGTGGCGTGATCAACAACCACTAATGCGCCGCCATTCAGCAACGGCGCCCAAACTTCAAACGTGCTGGCGTCAAAAGCCGGATTAGCGGCAAAAGCCACCCGATCATCCGGCCCGATTTCAGCATAGCCATTATTAATAACCAGCCGGACTACCGCCCGATGCGGCACCAACACCCCTTTGGGCGTCCCGGTAGAACCGGAGGTGTACATGATATACGCTAACTCGGCGCTGGAACGCGGTAAGCCAGGATTGATGCGATCTTCTTCACGGCCCGAGTTTGCCTCATCCGAGAGACGAAGCAGCGGCACAGTCAGGTTAGCCGGAATATCCGCCAGTGTATCGGCAAGCAACAATTTGGCGGCACAATCACTTATCAACCAGTTTTTCCGTTCATCCGGCACACTGGGATCTATCGGCACGTAAACCGCGCCAGCTTTGAGAATCGCCAATTGCGCCACCACCAACTCCATCGAACGCGCTAGCAGAAACGCAACATGATCACCGGGGCACACCCCTTGTTCGATAAGCTGACGAGCTAGCCAGTTGGCGCGGGTATTCAGTTCCATATAACTGAAGGTGTTATCTCCCGCTATCAGTGCCGTCGCTTCTGGGGTTTTCTCCACCTGTTGTTCAAACAATTGATGAATGCATAACTGGTCAGGATAGGCGGTTTCCGTAGCGTTCCAGGTTTCCAGTAACAACCTACGTTCAGCCTCTGGCAACAAATTAAGCTGCCCAACAGGGATTTCATCATTCGCCCTTTTTGATGACGCCAGCACCTGCAAATGTTCGCTCATCCGCAGAATCACTTCCTGGCTCAGGCGATTTTCATCATAGATCCAGCGAAAACCGCCCTGCGAATTTATCTGGAATGTCAGCAATTCGCCGGATACCGCCTGATCACTCGATTTATCATCCTGTATCACAGAAACGGCGATCTGCCACGGTCGGCTTGTTCTTAATGCCGGGATAGCCCGCAGTGAAGGAGAACGGGAGAGAAGATCACGACTAAATGTGCGGTGCCGCGCCAATCGGACCAGCTCGTTATCCATCCAGTCAGCTACCACAGACCACGGCTTATCAAACGCCACCTCGACAACCATCGGCACTACCGATGACAACCCGGTCAATATCTCTGGTTTATCGTTTGCCTCATCCACATACCAACCGATTTGCAGTTCAGTCTGCTGAGTCAAACGCGCAAGGTAGATAACGAATACCTGCAACAGTGTCTGTAATGGGTCTTCTCCAGCATTCGACAGTGGAGGCTGCCAGGGGCTGATTCCCCAGCGGGGTTCTGTCGGCTTCTCAATCATTTCAAAAGGCAACTGGAGTGGCTGCAACGAGGCAAGACGCTTATGCCAAAATGATTCACCAGGCGCGAGTGTTTGAAGGGTCTCTTTTACATTCTGCGCTTGTTGTGAGGAGAGTAAAGGAAGCTGTTTGCCCGGTCTAAGTCCCGATATCTCGGCAAGCTCTCTGGCAGACAGCAACTGCCCTTCAAGGGTGGCGAATCCCCCGATCCGCACATCCTCACTGCCGGTCGTCACCTGCCAGGCATCCTCCTCCACACTCATTAACGTACCGGGTACCCCCTCGGAACTCGTGTTCAACCGCTGAAGCCAGGAAATTTGTACCGGGCCTTGTTTCAGTAATAGTTTCGGGCAACCCAATGGATTTAAATAATTCTCCCCAAAATCTAATGCCCGCACTAAAGCTGACAGGACTTCGCCCGACTGCTCCCAACACAAATATCCCCCGCCATCGGGGCGACGTGACTGAGCATAAAAACTCCGTTGCGAAAGATCCTGAGGATGAGTCACCAGTGCGTCGCGGCCCAGATTTTTCAGCAGTGCGACAAATCCTTTCTGAGCCGCCTGGTAACATTTCAGATTCAATGAGAAAGCGTTATCCTGTTCTTCAATCGATACCGGCCATTGCACAGCAATATCGCCAGTATCCACACCACCTTCAATACAGTGCCAGGAAATAGCGTAATGAGTCTCCTGAGCTAACAACGCCCAAGAAGTTGCATGACTACCCGCATAGCGCGGCAGGGGACTATTGTGATAATTAAAGGCACCGCCACGAATGTGTTCAATTAATGACACCGGCAGGATGATTGGGTTGACGATTGAGAAAAGCCAATCGACAGGCTGTGACGTGATTTGTTCTTGTAATGCATCAACCGAGTTCACACAAACAATCCCTTGCTGGGCAGCCCACGTTTGTAGAACAGGATCAGTAGGTAGCACTGCTTGTATGGTATGCCCAGCCGCCAAAATTTGTTCGGCGCAAAACACCGCCAGGGTTGTTCCTCCCACCACAACACATTCTCGTGATGGAATCGATGTATCATACGTATTATGAGTTATATTTTCACATGACATCTGAGAGAGAGTTTCGTCTTTAAGAACATTTCCCGCTGTAGCAATGTTACCTTTCATCTATTACCTCAACGAATCTGTTAGAAATTTGAAAACTGTCATACCCGACAGCCATCACCAATATTTCTTTCTTACTTCTTGCCCCCAAGAAATAAAAACGGACGCATCCGACATCAATTCAAGATATTCAAAAATCGCACCATCGCTCGATTAATAACGGACAATTAGTCATTTTTGCACGCTAATTCCCCTAATAACCGAACAAATAATCAAGCTTAATTGAATAAATAAAATACTCTATTCTTATTCCTATAAGAACATTATTATATTCAATACCGTAAAGAAACAGTACAAATTACAATTAATATCACCACATACTATTTCACAATAATAAAACAATGTGGCATATATAATAATTAACTCAATAAAATACTGATTGTAACAAGATGTATTCCAATTAAATCGTTTTGTGATGTTATTTTTATGACGCCCAGAGATATTTATCAAGACGCAGTGCAAGATGGGATTAAATTTAATATTATTCAATTACATACCTCTCCCAATACATACATTTATTGCCTATCCAACAGGACTATTTTATTTGCTATTCTTTGCCATAGAGAACGAAGCGAATTACCCTTCACATATTACGTGTATACGTCAGGCTCTCTGCACTGTCTGTATTTGTTGTTCACTTATAATAACAGCCAGCAGTAATCACGCCTAATAGGTGGGATTTTAATTATCACGAACCTTTAAAATAAACCCAATATATTCAAAAACGAGCCATGAAATTAAGGGTCATTAAATCAGCCTATATCCCCCTAAAAAACACATTACCATGATCACATCTTCGATTATTTTCTCATAATTATCTATTACAATAAATATTCCCAACAATAACGACACAATTAAAAATATAATTTTGATACCAAGGCAATCAACAAAACAAAATAAAATCAACAATAAAATCCGTTCGAGATCACACAATATAAAATAGCAACAATAATAACAAAGAAACCTAAAAAAATAACCGATATGGGAATGATAAGTTCCCTTATTCTATTTTAATGCATAAAAAATCCGGCATAATAAATACATACCGGATTATCACACTCGAACTAAATAATTGAGTACTTCCTTAATATATCAGTATTACGAAGCCTCCTCGTCATAGTGGATTGCCAACGCCCTATTCAAAATCTGAGCTAACGCGGTTTTATTTTTATCATCCTCCAATAAACTAAAATGATTACCCGGAGTAGCAATCAACTGAAGTGAAGTATCAGGCATTACCCGCTCCCAACCTAACGATGGTTCTATGTTAACGGACTCCGGCTTTTCATCCGTCACAAAAGAAACGGCAGGGGAAGATTCTGCCGCATAGAACTGATGCAACGTTATTGCTAATGCTGGCGGCTCATAATCCGCAACTATCTGCGCGTAACGTTCGATCTGCTGCCAACATTTTGCGATCACATCAGCACGCAGGTTTGCTGGATATAACGCCAATTCTTGCGCCGCAGCAATAAACTGCACCAAATTCAGCTCATCAATTCGCCGATATAACGCCGCAATCTTTTCTTTGCACGCCTCCCCTGACTGCCGGGCCAGCTCAGTAAGGAAATGATGTTTGGACTGCATGACCTCTTTGCCAAAATAATGAGGCGCAGGCGTATCAATCAACCCCAGGAAACTGACTTGCTCGCCAGCGCTCAAAAGCTGCTGAGCAATGGCATAAGCCAATATCCCTCCAGAAGAGTAACCGCTTATCCGGTATGGGCCTGCCGGTTGAACGGCTTTCATCAAGGCGATCATTCTGGCTGCCTGCGCTTCCATCGTTAACATCGGTTCTTCACTGATGGACGGCCAGGGCAGCGCATAAATCTGGTAGCCCGACGGGATATGCTGAGCCAGCCCGAAGACATAAGAATAATCACCCATGCCACTGGGAACAAAGAACAGTGGCAATCCTGCCCCATCAGGTCGCACCGATATAGCGCTGCTTTGCGGTTGAGACAATAAATCTGAGGTGATTTTCGATGCCAATTCGGCCAGCACCGGGAATTGGAACAAAGTATTTAGTGTAAAAATCAACCCTCGGCCAGCGGCAAGATTCATCATTCGCATCGCAAGCAGCGAGTGACCGCCCAACGCGAAGAAATTGTCATACCGGCTAACCTGCTCAATCCCCAGCAATTCACGCCAAATCGCCGCTAATACGGTTTCCGTTTCGCCTTGTGGCGCCTCGTAAACCTGACGGGCAAACGCTTCACTGTCCGGCTCCGGTAACGCATGACGATCCAACTTACCGTTTGGCGTCAATGGAAAAGCGTCCAGACGCACAAAGGCTGACGGCACCATATAGTCAGGTAAAATGGCATTCAAATGAGTACGCAAGCTATTCGCTAACCGCTCATCCGCTTGCGCCGCCACATAAGCCACCAAGCGTTTGTCCTGCCCTTCCCCCAACGCCAGCACCACAGATTGACTTACCGCAGGATGCTCCACCAACCGGGCCTCAATTTCACCCGGTTCAACCCGGAAGCCGCGAATTTTCACCTGATGATCATTACGCCCCAGGAATTCCAGATTGCCATCCGGCAGGTAGCGAACTAAATCCCCGGTGCGATACATCCGTGCATTTGGATTATCATCAAACGGATCGGTCAGGAAGTAGTCCGCGGTCAGTTCAGCACGGTTGAGATAACCCCGTGCGACACCAGCGCCCCCAATATACAACTCCCCCACCGCGCCTAACGGGACTGGCTGCCCCTGTACGTCGAGCAGGTAAACACGTGTATTCGGCAGCGGACGACCAATGATATTGGCCTGCCCCATCCCCTCGCTTAGGCAGGATGTCGTCGTGGTAATTGTGGCCTCAGTAGGACCGTAGCAATTAGCCAGAACAGGGTATTCACCGTGAACCGATAGCCAGCGTTGTAACTCATGATCAGGTATCGCTTCCCCACCAATGCAGATAATTCTTAGGCCCTGATAGATATCGCCTTGATTAACATTTGAGATTATCCGCCAGAATTGGGCTGGTATCGCAAGGTAGGTAATTTTATAACACTCGCACAGACGCCAGAACTCCTGCGCACTCAGGAGCCACTGATCTGTTCTCAAAACTAATTGTGCCCCCAAGGTTATTGCGCAAAATATTTCTGATGCGCAAACATCAAAAGAGGGGTTGCAAAATTGTAATATATGGTCAGATGCGTTAAGCGACCACTTCATGTTCAAAGAAGTAATTTGACTCACCAGTTGCCGATGTTCAACCATCACCCCCTTTGGCGTACCGGTCGAACCGGAGGTGTAAATCACATACGCCAGATGTCGTGAGGTCAATTCCGGTATCTGTGGATTGCTGTCTGGCAGGTCAGGCAATCTATTCGGATCAAGCACTGTCAGCCCAGTCAGCACGTTTTCGCCCAACACAGTACGCCCAACGGCATCAGCCAGTAAAATAACCGGTGAGACATCGGTCAAAATATGTGATAGACGTTCGCCCGGATACTCCGGGTCCAGCGGCACATAAGCCGCGCCCGCTTTCAGCACCGCCAATAATCCCACGACCATCGCCGGTGAACGTGTCACGCAAATCGCCACCCGCTGGTCCGGTTCTACACCTAGCGCAATGAGCTGATGGGCCAACCGATTAGCGCGGGCATTTAATTCGGCATAACTGAACGTTTGCTCCTCATACACTAACGCTGTCGCGTCCGGGCTTTGCTCTACCTGTTGTTCAAACAATTGATGAATACATAACGGGTTAAGATACGAGGTTTCCATCGCATTCCAGGTGTTCAACAGTAACGTACTCTCTGTTTCAGGCAGAATGTTCAATGTCCGTACCGGCGTTTCCGGGGTCTGTTCCAGCGCCGCCGCCAAGCTTTCCAGCGCCTGTTGCATATAGCCGCATACCCGTTCAGGCTCAAACGGTTGGATCACTTGAGCCGTCAGCCCTAACGCATCACCAAAATCTTCCACCGACAAGGCAAACGGGTAGTTGGTAAATTCCTGCGCTCCAAGGAATTCAACGCCGTCCATCGTTCCATCCAGAGGATCAGGCTGATCGTTATGTCGGTAGTTCAACAGAGCGCTAAACAGTGGAATACCATCCTGCACGCCGCTACAACGCTGAGCCAGCGCCAGTGAGGCATGTTCATGTTCCAACAATCCCGCTAACCGGCTATGTACTGCCTGTACACTATCACGCACCGGCGTATCATCCATATCCAGCCGCAACGGCAAGGTATTGATAAACAGCCCCATACCGCTGTCAACCCCTTTCCCCACCGCCATACGCCCAAATATTACGGTACCGAACACCACCTGTTGCTGTCCGCTGGTGCGCGACAATACCTGCGCCCAAGCTAGATGACATAACGCCGCCAGACTAACACCCAAATGTCGGGCCTGACTGCGCAAACGGTTATTTAGCTCAGGCGCCAGCATCCGCTGCGATTCCGTCACCTGCGAACCGTCACGGTGCACCTCCGTCAATCCGAACGGCAGCGTCGGTTCATCCACCCCGGCTAACATGTCAGTAAAGAAGCGGATATGCGCTTCCTGACTCACTCCCAGCCGGGCCTGCGCCACCAAATTGCGGAAAGGCGTCGGCGTCGGCAGGCTCTCCTCCTGTCCATCCAGATAAGCTTGTACTTCACGGTTCATCACGTCCAGCGTGGTATGGTCGCCAATCAAATGATGCAGCAGTTGCAGTACAATCCAACGGCCATCAGTTTCCTGTGCCACCACAAAGCGCAATAACGGAACTTCACTCAGGTCCAGACGATGGTGACGGGGATCAAAACGCTCAGCCAATTGCCCGCTAACCGGTCCATCGACTGGGTTCAGTGTCAATTCAGTCACCGACAAGGATGCCTGACGCCAAACCACTTGGGCGGGCACTGACAGCCCTTGCCAGATAAAGGCGGTACGCAGGATATCGTGTCTATTAATCACCTGTTGCACCGCCGCCAAATAACGATCCAGCAAAGTTCGCTCGGTAAAGACCATCTGGCCGGTTAATAAATAGGGGTCCCCTTTGTTTGCCAATAAGTGATGGAACAAAATACCGTCCTGTAACGGCGACAGGGCATAGATATCCTGAATATTGGCAACCCCGCCCGGCACTTGCCCGACAATGAGGTCAATGTCAGTCTGAGTCAAATCAATCAGCGGCAACATTTCCGGCGTCAGCGCCGTGGTTGTCGAGAGGATAACATTAGTCGGCACAATGACGGCCTGATGCTGTCCCAACGTTTGCGCCAAATCTGACAGCACCGGCGACTGGAACAGATCACGCGCCGCCAGTGTCAACCCCAAGTGACGCAGGCGTTCAATCATGCGTACAGCGAGTAGTGAATGGCCGCCCAACGCAAAGAAGCTGTCATACCGACTAACCTGTTCAATCCCCAGTAATTCACGCCAAATCGCCGCTAACCTCATTTCCGTTTCGCCTTGTGGCGCTACGTAAACCTGACGGGCAACGGCTTCACTATCCGGTATCGGCAGCGCCCGACGATCCAGCTTACCGTTCGGCGTCAACGGAAACGTATCCAAGCGCACAAAGGCCGACGGCACCATATAGTCAGGCAAAATTTTGCTCAGGTAATCACGCAAACTATTCACCAGCCCGTTATCCTCGGGCGCTACCACATAGGCCACCAGCCGTTTATCCGACCCATCACCTAGCGCCGATACAGCCGCCTCACGCACCGCCGGATGCTCCACCAGACGCGCCTCAATTTCTCCCGGTTCAATGCGGAAACCGCGGATTTTAACCTGCTGGTCATTTCGGCCCAGGAACTCCAGATTACCGTCCGGCAAATAGCGAGCTAAATCCCCGGTGCGGTACATGCGTGCCTCTGGGTTATCACTGAACGGATCGATCAGGAAACGTTCGGCGGTTAACTCAGGACGATTGAGATAACCTTGGGCTACCCCATCGCCACCGACATAAATTTCACCGATCACACCCAGCGGTACCGGCTGACCATACGCATCCAGCAGATAAACCCGGGTATTGGCTATCGGCCGACCGATAGGTATCCGGCTCACTCCCTGCGGTAATGTTTCGATAGGATACATGGTGGTAAAGGTGGTTCCCTCACTCGGACCATAAGCCTGCAATAATTGTTGTGGCGGACGATTATCCAGAACCTGAGCAATCACCTGTAAATCGGGTATATCTCCGCCAAAAATCAGGATCTTAATTTGCGGCAGAATGGGAGATAACTCTGCCGCTAACCGGTTAAACAACCCGATAGTCAGCCATAGAACCGTGATGCGGCGCTCCTGTAAAGTCAGCACTAACTCCTGTGGCGTCAATAAGGTGGCGCGGTCGATAACCACTAAGGCACCACCGTTAAGCAACGGCGCCCAAACTTCAAACGTGCTGGCATCGAAAGCCGGATTAGCCGTAAAGGCCACTCGATCCTCCGGCCCGATGTTGGCATAGCCATTATTAATGACCAGCCGAACCATAGCACGATGCTGCACCAAAACCCCTTTGGGTGTGCCAGTCGAACCAGAGGTATACATGATATACGCTAACTCGGCGCTGGAACGCGGTAAATCAGGGTTGATACGATCTTGCTCGCTGTTCGCACTTTTTTCATCCGAGATACGCAACCGCGGAATAGTCAAGTTAGCCGGAATATCAGTCCGTGTATCCGTGAGCAACAATTTGGCTGCACAATCACTTATCAGCCAATTTTTCCGCTCATCCGGCATACTGGGATCAACCGGCACGTAAACAGCGCCAGCTTTGAGAATCGCCAATTGAGCCACCACCAGCTCCATCGAGCGCTCTAACAGGATCGCAACATGGTCATTCGGACGAATTCCCTGTTCGATTAACTGATGGGCCAACTGGTTAGCGCATGTATTCAGTTCCGTATAGCTTAAGGTTTTATCTCCCGCTATTAGCGCCGTCGCCTCCGGGGTCTTCTCTACCTGCTGCTCAAACAATTGATGAATACATAACGCATCAGGATAAGCGGTTTTCGTGGCGTTCCAGGTTTCTAATAACAGTGTACGTTCTGTTTCAGGCAAGATGTTCAAGGCGCGTATCGGTGTCTCCGGCGCTTGCTCCAAAGCTTCCACCAGACTCTCCAGCGCCTGTTGCATATAACCGCATAGACTCTCCGGCTTAAACGGTTGCACGACCTGAGCCGTCAGCCCCAGAGATTCACCAAAATCCTCCACCGATAGCACAAATGGGTAGTTGGTTCGCTCCTGTGCGTCAAGAAATTCAATACCGCTGATCAGTTCATCTGACGTTGCCGATAAAGCATTGTGCCGATAGTTCAACAGTGCGCTAAAGAGTGGCGTACCGCTGGCAACCCTACTGCAACGTTGAGCCAGCGCCAGTGACGCATGCTCATGCGCCAGTAATCCGGCGAGTCGGGTATGGGCGGCTTGCACGCTATCCCGTACTGGGGTCTCATCGATATCCAGCCGCAACGGCAAGGTATTGATAAACAACCCCATGCCACTGTCAGCACCGCTTCCCGCCTGCATACGGCCAAACAGCACAGTACCAAACACGACACTCTGCTGACCACTGGTACAGGACAACACCTGCGCCCAAGCCAGATGACACAACGCCGCCAGACTGACGCCCAAACATCGGGCCTGACGACGCAAACGATCATTTAGCTCAGGAACCAACATCCGGTAGGATTCCGTCACCTGAGAACCATCACGATGCACCTCCGTCAGCCCGAACGGTAACGTCGATTCCTCCACCTCCGCCAACATCTCGGTAAAGAAGCGGGTGTGTTCTTCCTGACTGACGCCCAACCGAGCCTGCGCCACCAGATTGCGGAAAGGAACCGGCGTCGGCAAATGCTCCTCTTGCCCTGTCAGATACGCCTGCACTTCGCGGTGCATCACTTCCATCGTTTCATGGTCGCCAATCAAGTGATGGTGCAATTCCAGTAACAACCAACGACCATCCGTTTCCTGCGCGATAACAAAACGCAGTAACGGGGCTTGACTCAGGTCAAGACGATAGTGAGCGGGATCAAAACGCCGGGTTAACTGGTCGCTGACCGGACCATCAGCCGGGTCCAGAACCAGTTCAGTCACTGACAATGGGGCCTGACGCCAGACCACCTGCGCCGGCATTGACAATCCTTGCCAGATAAAGGCGGTACGTAAGATATCGTGCCGAGCAATGGTCTGTTGAATCGCCGCCAAATAGCGATCCAACAGCGCCCGGTCAGCAAAAACCATCTGGCTGATTAACAGATACGTATCACCTTCACTCTCCAGTAGATGGTGGAACAAAATACCATCCTGCAACGGCGACAATGCATAAATATCCTGAATATTCGCCATCCCGCCCGGTACCTGTCCGACGATACGGTCAATATCAGCCTGAGTTAAATCAATCAGCGGCAACATCGCCGGTGTCAGCACCGTCGTATCCGATGTAATACCGTTGTCAGGCACCCGGATTTCATCATGCTGAACCAGAGACTGAGCCAAAACACAGAGTGTTGGATGTTGGAATAGCGTTTGTACCGATACACCCAGACCAATACGCCGCAATCGTTCAATCATGCGCACGGCAAGCAATGAATGGCCGCCTAAAGCAAAGAAACTGTCATGCCGACTAATCTGCTCAACGCCCAGTAACTCACACCAGACAGCCGCCAGCATCGTTTCTATCTTCCCTTGCGGAGCTTCATAAACTTGACGAGCAAACGCCGCCTCTCCCGGCGCCGGTAATGCCCGGCGATCCAGCTTGCCATTCGGCGTCTGCGGGAAGCTATCCAGCCGTACAAAGGCCGCCGGTATCATATAGTCAGGTAAAACTGCTTTCAGATGTTCACGCAAATCAACCGCCAATCCCTCATGCTCTTGTGCCTCCACATAGGCCACCAGCCGTTTGCCCTGCTCATCATCCAGCGCCAGCACTGCCGCCCCTTGCACCGCCGGGTGTTCCACCAGCCGAGTTTCAATTTCCCCCAGTTCAACCCGGAAGCCGCGAATTTTAACCTGTTGGTCGTTACGACCGAAGAATTCCAGCTCACCGTTCGGCAGATAACGCGCTAAATCTCCGGTGCGATACATCCGCCCATCAGACATCGGACTAAAGGAGTCTGGTATAAAACGTTCCTCGCTCAGTGTCAGTCGATTCAGATAACCCCGAGCCACACCCACGCCACCGATATACATTTCGCCCACGCAGCCCAATGGCACAGGTTGGCTGTATTTGTCCAACAGATAGACACGAGTATTTTGAATCGGTCGACCAATAGAACGATCGTCTGCCGGGGATACTATTTCTTTACAGGTCGCCGTCACGGTATTTTCCGTCGGACCATATGCGTTCAATAGCTGAGGCCGGTGGCCTTCCTGCCTAAACCACTCCTGAATAGCGTTCTTTTTAACCGCCTCACTGCCAATGATGATCAGTCTGAGACACTCAGGCAGCGATAATCCGTTGTCTCTAGCCGCCAGTTCAGACCAGAATAAAGTCGGCAGAAACATCACCGTGATACGGTTTTGCCGGGCTAAAGCAATAAATTCCGCCATTGAAGCCAGCCAGCTATCATCGCGAATCACCAGCGTGGCGCCGTTGCATAATGACGAGAAGCACTCTTCCACTGAAACATCAAACGCAAACGCCGCAAATTGCAACACCCGGTCTTGCGCAGCGATGGCATAGATTTGATTAACCCCCAGATAACGTCGATACACCGCCTGATGTTCTACCATCACCCCTTTCGGCTGCCCGGTTGAACCGGAGGTGTAAATCACATAGGCCAGATGCTGTGGTGTTAATGCCGTCACTAATGGATTGCTGTCCGGTTGGTCAGGCTGGATAGTCGGGTCAATTACCGTCAGCCCGGCCAATGCCTCGTCACCCAGTGCGGCCTGTCCGATCGCATCAGCCAATACCACTGATGGGGCAGTGTCATTCAGGATATACGTCAGACGCTCCGCCGGGTAGGTTGAATCTAGCGGCACATAAGCTCCACCGGCTTTCAACACCGCCAACAATGCCACCACCATCGCCGGTGAGCGTGTCACGCAAATCGCCACCGGTTGTTCCGGCGTTACGCCACATGCAATCAGTTGATGGGCCAACCGGTTGGCGCAGGCATTTAACTCGGCATAACTCAGTGTCTGCTCTTGATACACCAGTGCCGTGGCCTCCGGGGTTTTCTCCACCTGTTGTTCAAATAACTGATGAATGCATAACGCCTCTGGATATGGGGTCTCCGTAGCGTTCCAAGTTTCCAGTAATAATGTGCGTTCCGTTTCCGGCAGGATATTCAGTGCCCGTATTGGTGTCTCTGGGGCCTGCTCAAGGGCTTCCACCAGACTCTCCAGCGCCTGCTGCACATAACTGCATAACCGATCCGGATCAAACGGTTTCACCACATGAGCGATCAGCCCCAACGTGGCGCCATCATCTTCCACTGACAGTCCGAAGGGGTAGTTAGTGCTCTCCTGTTCGCCCAAGAATTCAATCCCTTCCATCATTTTATCCAAAGGAACCGACTGATCATTATGGCGGTAGTTCATCAAGGCACTAAAGAGCGGCGTACCGCTGGCAACTCCACTGCATCGTTGAGCCAGCGCCAGTGAGGCATGTTCATGTTCCAACAATCCCGCCAACCGGGTATGTACTGTCTGTACACTGTCCCGTACCGGCGTATCATCGATGTCCAGCCGTAGCGGCAGGGTATTAATAAATAACCCCATGCCATTATCTGCCCCTTCTCCCGCTGCCATGCGCCCAAACAGGACGGTGCCAAACACCACTTTCTCCTGACCACTGGTACACGACAGTACTTGCGCCCAAGCCAAATGGCATAACGCCGCCAGACTGACGCCCAAACGCCGAGCCTGACTACGCAAGCGGTTGTTCAAGCTGCCCGTCAGCAGTCGATGGGATTCTATCTCCTGAGATCCATCACGATGCACATCCGTCAGCCCGAACGGCAGCGTTGGCTCATCCACCTCCGCTAACATCTCGGTAAAGAAACGGGTATGCGCTTCCTGATCTCCCCCTAGCCGGGCCTGCGCCACCAGATTGCGGAACGGTACCGGGTCAGACAGGCTATCCCCTTGTCCGGCAAGGTACGCCTGTACTTCACGGTTCATCACTTTCATTGCGGTATGGTCGCCAATCAGGTGATGCTGCAATTCCAGTAACAACCAGCGGCCATCGGTCTCCTGTGCCACCACAAAACGCAACAGCGGGGCCTGACCTAAATCGAGACGATATTGACGGGGATTAAAACGTTGAACAAGTTGATCACAAACCGGACCATCAGCCGGGTTCAGCGCCAACTCAGTCACCGACAAAGATGCCTGACGCCAGACTACCTGAGCCGGTACTGACAACTCTTGCCAGATAAAGGCGGTACGCAAAATATCGTGGCGGTCAACCACCTGTTGCACCGCCGCCAAATAACGATCCAATAGAGACCGGTCAGCAAACGCCATCTGGCTGACCACCAGATAGGGATCACCTTCGCTTGCCAATAAATGGTGGAACAAAATACCGTCCTGCAACGGCGACAGGGCATAGATATCCTGAATATTAGTCATCCCGCCCGGTACCTGCCCGACGATACGGTCAATCTCAGCCTGAGTCAGATCAATCAGCGGCAACATTTCCGGGGTAATTTTCGTTGTCGCTGACGTAATGACATTCGGCGGCACCGCCATAACCGATTGCTGCCCCAGTGTTTGTGCTAATTCAAACAACACTGGCGACTGGAACAGGTCACGCACTGCCAGCGTCAACCCCAGGTGACGCAAGCGTTCAACCATCCGCACAGCCAACAACGAGTGGCCGCCCAATGCAAAAAAGCTGTCATACCGGCTGATGTGTTCAATCCCTAGTAATTCACGCCAAATCGTCGCCAGCGCAATTTCCGTTTCGCCTTGCGGCGCAGCATAAACCTGACGGGCCAAAGCTTCATTGTCCGGTGTCGGCAATGCCCGGCGATCCAACTTACCATTCGGGGTTAACGGAAACGCATCCAGACGCACAAAGGCTGTCGGCACCATGTAATCCGGTAAAATAGCACTCAGGTGATCACGCAGACTCATCGCCAGCCCCTCATGAGCCTCCGCCGCCACATAGGCCACCAGCCGTTTTTCCGGCCCATCGCCTAACGCCGACACAGCCGCTTCACGCACCGCCGGATGCTCCACCAGACGATTCTCAATCTCCCCCGGTTCAATGCGGAAACCGCGGATTTTAACTTGTTGGTCATTACGGCCCAGGAATTCCAGATTGCCATCCGGCAGATAACGAGCCAAATCCCCGGTTCGATACATGCGTGCATCCGGTTGATCACTAAATGGATCTGTCAGGAAACGTTCAGCAGTCTGATCAGGGCGATTAAGATAGCCGCAAGCAACCCCATCTCCCCCCACATAAATCTCACCGATCGCACCTGTCGGCACCGGCTGACCGTAAGCATCCAGCAGATAAATACGTGTATTGGCTATCGGCCGACCAATGGGTATCCGAGTCACTCCCTGCGCTAATGCCACGATAGGATACATGGTAGTAAAAGTGGTTCCCTCACTCGGACCATAAGCTTGTAATAACTGTTGCGGCGGGCGATTATCCAGAACCTGAGCAATCACCTGTAAATCGGGTATATCTCCCCCGAAAATTAGGATGTTAATCTGCGGCAGAACCGGCGATAACTCTGCCGCCAGCCGGTTAAACAACCCGATAGTCAGCCACAGAACCGTGATGCGGTGAGCCTGTAAAACCCGCACTAACTCCTGTGGTGTTAATAACGTGGCACGATCAATAACCACCAATGCCCCGCCATTGAGTAACGGCGCCCAGACTTCAAATGTGCTGGCATCGAAAGCCGGATTAGCCGTGAAGGCAACTCGATCATCCTGACTGATTTCGGCATAACCATTATTAATGACCAGCCGGACCACCGCACGATGGGGCACCAACACCCCTTTGGGGGTCCCGGTAGAACCGGAGGTGTACATAATATACGCTAAATCAGTGCTGGAATGCGGTAAATCAGGGTTGAAGCAATCTTGCTCTCTGCTCGTGTCTGTCTCATCCGAGAGACGAAACAGCGGAACCAAGAGGCCGACCGGAATCTCAGATTGTTCATCAGTAATCAGCAACTTAGCTGAACAGTCATTTATCAGCCAATTCTTCCGCTCATCCGGCACACTGGGATCAACCGGCACATAAACAGCGCCGACTTTCAGAATAGCCAATTGCGCCACCACCAGTTCTATCGATCGCTCTAGCAAAAGCGCAATATGATCACCGGGACGAACCCCTTGTTCGATTAACTGACGAGCTAGCCGGTTAGCACAGGTATTCAGTTCTGTATAGCTCAGAGCCTTATCTCCTGCTATCAGCGCCGTTGCTGTTGGAGTTCTCTCCACCTGTTGTTCAAACAGCTGATGAATACATAACTGTTCAGGATAAACGGTTTCCGTGGCGTTCCAGGTTTCTAACAACAAGGTACGCTCCGCTTCCGGCAGGATATTCAATACCCGAACGGGCATTTCCGGGGTTTGCTCCAGCGCTTCCACCAAACTCTCCAGTGCCTGTTGCATATAACCGCAGAGGCTTTCCGGATCAAACGGTTGCACTACCTGAGCCGTCAGCCCTAGAGTAGAACCGCCATCCTCCACTGACAATACAAACGGGTAGTTGGTTCGCTCCTGTTCGCCCAGGAATTCAATTCCGGCCATTGTTTCATCTAAAGGATCTGGCTGCTCATTGTGGCGATAGTTCAACAGGGCGCTAAAGAGCGGCGTACCGCTGTCAACCCCACTGCCTCGTTGGGCCAGCGCCAATGGCGCATGCTCATGCTCCAACAATTCAGCCAGCCGCAAATGCGCCTCCCGCACACCGTCCCGTACCGGGGTCTCATCCATATCCAGCCGCAGCGGCAGGGTATTGATGAACAATCCCATTCCTTCCCCCACGGCCATGCGCCCAAACAGGACGGTGCCAAATACCACTTTCTCCTGTCCGCTGGTGCGCGATAACACTTGCGCCCAAGCCAGATGACACAACGCCGCCAGACTGACGCCCAAACACCGAGCCTGATTGCGCAGACGGTCATTTAGCTCAGGAGCTAACATCCGATGAGATTCCGTCTTCTGAGATCCATCACGATGCACCCCCGTCAACCCGAACGGCAACGTTGGCTCATCCACTGCCGCCAACATATCAGTGAAGAAACGGGTATGCGCTGCCTGACTCACTCCCAACCGGGCCTCAGCCACCAAATTACGGAACGGCACCGGCGCAAGCAAATGCTCCCCCTGTCCGGTAAAGTAGGCCCGCACTTCACGATGCATCACTTCCATCGTTTCATGGTCGCCAATCAAGTGATGCTGCAATTCCAGTAAGAACCAGCGGCCATCGGTTTCCTGAGCGATAACAAAATGCAGTAGCGGCGCCTGACTCAAATCAAGACGATACTGCGCAGGATCAAAACGCCGGGTTAACTGGTCAATCACTGGGCCGTCAGCCGGATCTAGCGTCAGTTCTGTCACAGGCAACCGAGCCTGACGCCAGACCACCTGCGCCGGGGCTGACAATCCTTGCCAAATAAACGCCGTCCGCAAGATATCATGGCGATCAATCGCCTGTTGCACCGCCGCCAGATAACGATCCAGCAAAGAGCGGTTAGCAAAAGCTACCGGATAGAGCACCAGATAGGGATCGCCTTCCTGTTCCAACAGGTGGTGGAACAGGATACCGTCCTGCAATGGCGACAACCCATAGATATCCTGAATATTCATCATTCCCCCCGGTACCTGCTCGACGATGCGATCAATGTCAGTCTGAGTTAAATCAATCAGCGGCAACATCTCCGGCGTCAGCGCTGTGGTGGCTGGAGTGATGACGTTAGGCGGCACGATCACAGCTTGATGCTGCCCCAACGTTTGAGCCAATGCCGACAGCACCGGAGACTGGAACAGATCACGCGCCGTCAGTGTCAAACCCAGGTGACGCAAACGCTCAATCATCTGTACGCCGAGTAGGGAATGACCACCCAACGCAAAGAAACTGTCATGACGGCTGATTTGTTCAATGCCCAATAATTCACGCCAGATAGCCGCCAAGGTGATTTCAGCCTTGCCTTGTGGGGCTTCATAAATCTGACGGGCAAAATCGTCTTCCCCTGGCGCAGGCAACGCCCGACGATCTAACTTGCCACTCGGGGTCTGCGGGAAGGTATCCAGACGTACAAAGGCCGTCGGCACCATATAGTCAGGTAAAATAGCACTCAAGTATTCACGCAAATCAGCCGCTAATCGCTCATTCGCTTCCGCCTCCACATAGGCCACCAGCCGCTTGCCCTGATCGCCATCCAATGCCAGCACCGCCGCCTCTTGTACCGCCGGGTGTTCCGTCAGTCGGGTTTCAATTTCCCCCAGTTCAATTCGAAAACCGCGGATTTTAACCTGCTCATCGTTGCGGCCCAAGAATTCGAAATCACCGTCCGGCAGGTAGCGGGCCAAATCCCCAGAGCGATACATCCGTTCGCCGGATACCGGACTAAAAGGGTCCAGCATAAAACGTTCCACGCTCAATGCTGGCCGGTTAAGATAACCCCGAGCCACACCCACGCCGCCAATGTACATCTCGCCTACGCAACCTGCGGGCACCAGTTCGCCATATCCGTCCAACAGATAGATACGGGCATTTTTAGCCGGTCGGCCGATAGAACGGGCATCTTCCGGGGATAACACATCCTTATAAGTTACCGTCACGGTGTTTTCCGTCGGGCCATAACCATTCAATAACCGGGGCCGGTGGCCTGCCTGTTTAAACCACTCCTGAATGGCGCTCTTTTTCACCGCCTCACCCCCAATGATGATGAGCCGGAGACAATCCGGCAGCGGTAATCCAAGATCTCTGGCTGCCAGTTCAGACCAGAATAAAGTCGGCAGTGACATCACCGTGATACGATATTGCCGGGTTAAGGCCACAAATTCTGGTATCGAGGCCAGCCAGCTATCATCCCGGATAACCAGTGTGGCTCCGTTGCATAATGACGAGAAGAAATCTTCTACTGAAACATCAAACGCAAACGCGGCAAATTGCAATAGCCGGTCTTGCGCGGTGACAGCATAGGTGTCATTAAAGCCCAGATAACGTTGATAAATCGCCTGATGTTCCACCATCACCCCTTTCGGCTGTCCAGTTGAGCCAGAGGTGTAAATCACATAAGCCAGGTGCTGTGGCGTTAACGCTGGAATCTGCGGGTTGCTATCGGGCTGGTCAAGTTGGATATTCGGGTCCAATACCGTCAGCCCTGCCAGCGCCTGTTCGCCCAGCGCCGCCCGGCCAGCTTCATCAACCAGCACCACTGACGGCGCACTATCGCTCAGAATATATGCCAGACGTTCCCGCGGATAAGTTGAATCCAGCGGCACATAAGCCCCGCCGGCTTTCAACACCGCCAACAATGACACCACCATCATCGGGGAGCGTTCCACACAAATCACTACCCGCCGGTCTGGTGTAACGCCCAGCGCAATCAGTTGATGAGCCAGTCGGTTAGCACGAGTATTCAATTGCGCATAACTGAGGGTCTGTTGTTGATATTCCAACGCCGTGGCGTGCGGGGCTTGTTCTGCCTGTTGCTCAAATAATTGATGAATACATAATGGGTCAGGATAAGAGGTTTCCGTGGCGTTCCAGGTTTCCAGCAGCAGGGTACGTTCAGCCTCAGACAACAAATTAAGCTGCCAGATAGGAACTTCCTCTCCCTGCCTTTTTGAAGCTGCCAGCATCTGTAAATGTTCACCCATGCGCAGAACCATTTTCGTGCTCAAGCGGTTTTCATCGTAAATCCAACGAAAACCGCCCTGCGCATTGATTTGGAGCGTCAGTAATTCGCCCAGCGTCGCCTGATCACACGGCCTACCTTCCGCTATGACAGAAACCGCAATCCGCCACGGACAATGAGTTGTCAATGCCGGAATAGACCACAATGAAGGAGAGCGCGAAAGGAGATCTCGACTAAATGTGTGGTACCGGCTCAACCGAGCCAACTCACCATCCAACCAGTTCGCTGCCACATGCCAGGGCTTATCAAACTCCATCTCAACGACCATTGGCACCACCGGCGCCAAATCTGCCGACTTATCGTTTACTCCATCCACGCACCAACCAATTTGGAATATCGTCTGCTGAGTCAGACGCGCAAGATAGATAACGAATGCCTGCAACAACGTTCGTAATGGCTCCTCTGCACCATCTTTTGGCAACGGGGACTGCCAGTCACTGATTACCCAACGGGGTTCCGCTTGTTCTCCCGTGGTTTCAAAAGGTAATTGTAGGGGTTGCAAAGCAGCAAGACGTTCACACCAAAATGATTCACTGGATGTAAACACCTGGGGAATATTCTTTACATTCTGAGTCGGTGGCAAAATATTATTTACGTTGGTTATATTTTCTGATGTTTGAGAGAGGAGTTCAGCTTTAAAAGCACTTCCTGCTTGAGTAATGCTATCTTTCATTTACTACCTCAACGAATCTGTTAGAAATTTGAAAACTGTCATTTCTGACAACCATTACCAATATTTCTTTATCGCTTCTTGCCCCCAAGAAATAAAAACGGACACATCTGACATCAATTCAAGACATTCAGATACGGGATGCCACAGTCCGATTGACAACAATTAATTAACAATTTTTTGACGCTAATTTTCCTGACAACAGAATAAATAATTCATCTTAATAATCCGGAATAAAATATTTTATTTTTGTCTCTGTTTTTTAGATAAGTTCTATTAGTTGACTGCAATTTTAATTGGCTGACGTTGAATTCCATCATTTAAAATGGAATCGTTAACTGTATTTAATCATATGTAAATACCAAATCACTCCTGTATTTTATCTAATTTCCTATTAATATCTAGTTAAAATTATTTCAAAAACAAATTAAAAATTCATGAAGATAAAATGAATAAATTAACCATCAATTATCAAAAAATTTACTTTGATAATTATCTATAAAATAAATTTCTTATCTTAATAATTAACTAATATTTCAATTACAAATGTAACTTATTCAACATTTACACGCCATCCTATATATTCAATTATTTGAAGATATAAGCCTGGGTTAAAGTAATTCATAACACACTATTTTTCAACAAATAAATAATATGATTAATGTAAATACCGTAAACGAACCAATACAAATTAAAATTAAATTCATTATATTGTTTTATAATAACAAGATTATAAATTCGATATAAATATTATTATATTTAATACCATAAAGAAACAATTTAAAACTAGAAATGGCTTTATTGCACACTATATTACAACAAACATTAATGTTATAAAACAATAAGCTATGTAATGAATCATTCATTACAATGACAATATCCCCCAAGTAAATTGTTCTACAAGGTAATTTACTTTACGCCCTGCGACATTTATTAATTTATAGTTTAATTTCAAGATATCAGAGAAATATATAGACATTATATTGACCAATATTAACAATAGATAATATAAGGCTATTTTTTTTAAAATTTACATTAATTATTCTTAATGATTCATGAAAACAACAATGAAATGTATTTTTACATATAGCAAAGAAAATCAATAAAAAAACAAAACCAGATTAGATTAAATTACTATCAATGACAGAAAAAACTTGACTAAATAACCCACATGGAAATTATCAATTCTCTTATTTTGTTTTAAAACAAAAACAATCCGGTATAAACCATATATACCGGATTGTCACACCAACATTAAATTATCCAATATTCCTTACTTATGAGTATCACGCCACCTCCTTTTCAAAACTGATTGCCAACACCCTATTCAAAGCCTGAGCTAAAACAGTTGCCTCATTCACACACCAACCAATTTGGAATTCAGCCAGCTGAGTCAAACGCGCAAGATAAATGACGAATGCTTGTAATAAGATCCGCCATGCATCCCCTTCACTGTTTTTGGGTAGTAGTGGTTGCCAGGGACTCATTACCCATTTGGGTTCTGCCTGGCTCCCGGCGCTTTCAAAAGGTAATTGAAGGGGCTGAAACATAGTAAGACGTTCGCACCAGAATGATTCACTCAGTGTCAATGTCTTGGGGATATTCTTCACGTTTTGAGTCTGTTGTGAAATATCATTCTCACTGGTTATATTTTCTAATGCTTGAGAGAGGAATTCAGCTTTAACAATACCTTCTTGTTTAACAACGCTATCTTTCATTTACTACTACTTCAACGAATCTGTTCGGAATTTGGAAACTGTCTTGAATGACAGTTATCGCAAGGGTTTTTCTTTTATTTCTTGCTGCCAAGAAATAAAAGCCGGCATGCCTGACATCAATTCAAAATACTCAGATATTGGATGTCATAGCCCGGTTAATTACTATTAATTAACAATCCTTCGATGCTAATTTCCTTGGCAACGGAATAAATAATTCATCTTATTATCTGAAATAAGATATTTAACCTTCCCTATTTTTATATAACTTAAATTAATCTCTGCAATTCTTATTTGACGATACCAAATTACACAACCAAAAATTTAACTATTAAGTTAAATATCTAAAAAAAATCAATATAAATTAAAACCAAATTAATTCCATCCTAATAATTATTATTTTCAGGTCATTATTATGAATATGAAATAGGTAGCTAATATACTGTTATGCATTTAGATGATATTCAAAACTCCCTCTATATCAATTAAAAAACAAACTCTCATAAATGTCTTTCAAATGCAATAGCCTCAACTTACAGCATAATACTATATATTTCTGTTTTGTTACTTAAGTGTTTGTATTTAACAACAAAGTAACAAATCGGATATTCCAATTAAAATGCATTTTCAGACTTGTCTTATTTTCTATAAATTTTTTTCTCAATAACAATCTGACTAATCAGAAAAATAATAAAACAGACTATTCCATCAGGGCGAGTCTCAAGCCTAAAACCACCCAGATAATTAAGCCTATTTTAATACGTTATTTTACAAATTCGAATTAGCAACAATTTGCGTACTAGCTTGACCTTTTAAGTGCACTATAATACAGTGAAATGGAATAAACTGAGAAACTTAACTGCCTGCGAGTGAGCGCTTCTTGTAGCTCTCTGCTGGATTAAATGGTTTTCATGCCAAATGTAAAATAGATGAAATTGTGACTTGATTATGAACCTTTGTTTTTACACGTCTAACTCAAAGAAATACACTTATGCCGAATCTATTTTTTCCAGTCATGCTGACATAAACTTGGTTCATAAAAGCTTCGACTTTAAAGAGTTACAAACTGATGATCCTCAAGAAAACCTACTATTTAAATTAAATCAGGTTCCACACGTCCCTTCTTCCTATGTTTTTATTGAGGACAGCACCTTCCATATAAATTCTCTTAATGGTTTCCCCTCGCTGTACACTAAATACATTTTATCTTCATTAGGCGTTCAGGGAATTATTAATCTATTAGCAGGAAAAGATAATCGTGAGTGTTATTTTATCAATCACTTGGCGCTCAGAACGGAAAATAATAAGGTCATCTTTTTTTCAGGCACGACAAGAGGGTTATCTATTTCGCTCTCTCCCTTAGAGCGCAGTAATGAAACAGGCTGGTCTGATCTTTGGCAGATATTAAAAGTAACAGATAGTGGGCAGTTCTACAGTCAGTTAACTGAAGGACATAAGTACCTTTTCAACCAACAGAATAACAATACTGATGCTTTTCAACTACTCAGAGAACATCTTACTAAGAGAGAGTTATAAAACTAGTTTTATTCACGTTACATTAGATGTTTTTTAATTTTATCAATACATAAACGACTATCGCTCACAATAATGATCTTAGATACAAACTCTGGATGAACGCCAAAGAAGTTATCTAAACGATTATCGAATTGTTTAGCAAAACGTAATAGCTCTAGAGTGTTATAAAATGTCTCTTTAGGTCGTGTTCTTGCTCACTTTGATAATAACAATCGTTTGACTATACATATAGCGAAAATCCAGTACGGAACTTTAAATCTAATGATTAATGACCATTCTTTAAAAAAAGGAATTAAACGTTTGTCATAGGCCCCTTCAACAATCTACTCATTTTTAGCTTTAATTTCACGCACAAGGCCGTTAATAACTTTTTGTGAATTTTTTACGTACTCACCAATATAAGCATTATAAACCAGATAAATATCCACATTAAAACGGCCCTTGACCGTTTTTTTACCCTTATTATTACTAGTCATTTAAAATAAAACTAATATATAAAAAAGTGAAACCATTAAATTAAAGCGAATTAAATAAGACAAATATCACCATCAAAAAACACGTTACCATTACCAAATTTTCAATTATTTTTTATCAAAAAATATTTTCAACAATAACTCTACAATTAAATATATGACTAAAATAATAAGTCAGTTAAAAAAACAAAATTAACAATAAAATTCGGTTTAGATTACATAATAGATAATAACATCAATAATAATAATGAAAAATCCCGACTAAATAACTTATATGGTAATTATTATTTCCCTTGCTTCGTCTTAATATAGAAACAATCCAATATAAAAAATATATACCGAACTACCATATCAAGGTTAAATTATTCAATATTCCTGACTATATCAGTATTACACTACGTCCCTTTTACAACCAACTATTAACGTCCTATTCAGGACCTGAGCTAAAGTAGTTTTATTCTTATTATCCTCCAATAAACTAAAATGATTACCCAGAATAGCAATCAACTGAAGTCAAATATCAGTCATTATCCGAACCTAACCTAACGATGGTTCTATACTCACAGACGCTGGTTTTTCATCCATTACAAAAGAAATAGTGAGAGAAGGCTCTGATGCAACGTGACTAATAATACCCGTCTGCTGCCAATTTTTTACGGGCAATCATATCAGCATGCAAATTTGCCTGATATAAAACCAATTCCTGCGTTGCAGCAATAAATTGCACCAAATTCGACCATTATCGCTATTGACGTCAGATCTACCGATTCATCACTAGTTTGGGTGCTGCTCATTCACCGGCTGTTTCGAAAAGTCACTGAGAAGATTGCAAAATTGCAAGGCGTTTACACCAGAATGAATCACGCCCAGAGAATATTCTTTGCGTTATGAGTTAGCAGCGAAGGGGTATTTACGACCTGAATGAATTTGTTAGAAATCTGAAAGCGGTCATTCCTGACAGACATTACCAATATTTCTTTCTTAACTTCTATCCTCTCCAAAAATAAAAACGGATATGTTTAATATCAACTTAATATATTCAAATGGTGAATGCCACAGCCTGATTAATAACGATATATTAGCAACGTAAAATTAACAATTTTTTGACACCAACTGTCCTACAATGAAATAAATAATTCATCTTATGATCTAAAATGAGATATTTTATTTTCGTTCCTATTTTTTAAGATAATATCGCTTAATTAATTGCAACTTTCATTAGCTTTAACTTGCACCCACCTATAGAAATGACATATAGTCGAATTAAAGCCCGTGCTATTAATACAGATTATTATTAATTGACTCTACAATACATCATTGCGGAGGGGCTTTTTTATGTTAACAACGTGAGAACGGTATCACGTGAGGGAGAATTACAATGAATAGAGAAAATATATCCGCCAATGCCGATGCATTGCCATCTGCTCTTAACTGTTGCCGATTATTGTTGCAATTAGCTAAAGGTGAAGCTCAGGAAGCACAATACTTGTTCTCCCACAGCAAACTGAAACCTGCAATAAAAGAATACGGCAAGGCACATGATGTTGATCTGGCATTGTGCCGTTTAAAATTCTCCAAGCTAACTCCTAAGCTACTGCCCCTGGCCTTTCGCGATAAACAGGGGGGATTTGTTGTATTAGCGCGTCTTTCTACTGATCAGGCTCTGATCCAGTCTCCTCACGCCGTTTCACCCGAAATACTCCCCATCAACGAGCTAGAGGACCGATGGAGCGGAGAAGTGATCCGGTTAGGGGAAGCTTCCCTCCGGTTCGATGTCTCTTGGTTTATACCTGCGTTTATCCATCATCGCCGCCTCCTCGGCGAGGTGCTGCTTTTTTCCCTGATGCTTCAATTACTTGCCCTAGTCACTCCCCTGTTTTTCCAAGTGGTGATGGACAAGGTGTTGGTGCACAAGGCGTTATCTACCCTGGACGTACTAGTGATAGTGCTGGTGGTGGTTGGGCTGTTCGAAGTGGTGCTCCGGGGACTGCGCGAATACCTTTTTGCCCACACCGCCAATCGCATCGATATCACCTTGGGGATCAAGCTGTTCCGGCACCTACTCGGCCTACCCCTGCTCTACTTCAAACACCGTCAGGTGGGCGCTATCATCACCCGGGTACAAGAGCTGGATAACATTCGTGACTTCCTGACCGGCTCTATGCTAACCCTGTGCGTGGACTTAGCGTCCGCCTTTGTCTTCTTTGGCGTAATGGCCTGGCTGTCGCCGTCCCTAACCTGCGTGGTACTGGCAATATTGCCTCTCTATTTCCTGCTGGCCTGGCTGAGCGCCAAACCGTTACAACAGCGCATCGAACAACAATTCCAGACTGCTGCCCTCAATACCTCATTCCTGAACGAGTCCGTCAGCGGCGCTGAAACCATCAAGAGCCTGGCGGTAGAACCCAGGATGCAACGGCGCTGGGAATCCCAGACTGCGAACATGGTCGAAGCCGGTTTCCGCACCCAAACCCTTAATAGTTTTATCAGCCACGGAGTTATGCTGCTACAGAAGACGACCGGCGTTGGGATTATCTGGCTGGGTGCCAACATGGTGATCTCTCTGGAGCTCACCATAGGCCAACTGATCGCTTTCAACATGATGGTGTCCCACATCAACCAACCCATCGCCAAACTCATCGACCTGTGGCAACAGTTTGTCCAAACCCGGGTCGCTGTCGATAAGCTCGGCGACATACTCAACCTGCCCGTCGAGCAAGAACAGGGGAACATCCGTCCTCAACAACCACTCTCTGGCGATTTGCAAATACGCAACCTGGTGTTCCGCTACCAGCCCCACCAAACCCCAGTGTTGCAGGGAGTTACCCTACATATCAGGTCCGGCGAGAACTTAGGCATAGTCGGTCCCTCCGGTTCAGGTAAGAGTACACTGACCCGCTTATTACAAAAGCTTTACGCTCCGGACGAGGGGGAGATCTTGATCGACGGCATTCCCCTGCATCGGTTGGACCCAAGCTACCTGCGCCGCCAGATTGGGGTGGTTCTACAAGAGAACTACCTGTTCAACCGTAGCGTACGCCATAACATAGCACTCAAAGATCCCTCCGCCTCGCTGGAGAAAGTGATGGCCGTCGCTAAACTGGCAGGCGCACATGACTTTATCCTGCAACTCCCTCTGGGTTATGACACGGTTCTGGCCGAGGCTGGCAGTTCCCTATCGGGAGGACAGCGCCAGCGCATCGCCATCGCCCGAGCGCTAATGGCCGACCCCAAGATATTGATCTTCGATGAAGCAACCAGTGCCCTTGATGACGAATCCCAGACGCTGATCCAGGCCAACATGGCCGAGATCGCTCTAGGGCGCACCGTCATCATTATTGCCCACCGCCTGTCCACGGTACGTCACTGCGACCGCATCATCACTTTGGAGCAGGGGCTTATCACCGAATCAGGCAACCATCGCCAGTTGCTGGCTAAGGGAGGCTGCTACGCCAGATTGTGGCAGATGCAACAAGAATTGCGAAAGGAGACGGCGTGATGTCATTCAAGAAACACCTAAAAACCGTCCTCCTGGCCTGGCGTCGGGAACGTAACGCTCCTCAAGCAACGAAGCGCACCCGCGACGAGTACGAGTTTCAGCCCGGCTACCTGGAGATCGTTGAACGCCCTCCTGCGCCTTGGGCAAGGTGCACAGCGATAGCATTGACCCTATTTCTGCTGGTAGTTCTACTCTGGTCCATTGTCGGTCGCCTGGATATCCATGCCAACGCTACTGGCAGGCTGCTGGTGTCCAGCCACTCTAAGGTGATCCAGTCCCTTGAACCCGGCGAGATTGTGGCAATTCATGTGCGCGACGGACACAGGGTTAAGGCCGGGGATGTGCTGATCAAACTCAACCCCATAGGAGTCGAGGCAGAACTGAAAGAGCGGCAGGAGCAACTAAACTTCAAGCGGTTGGAGCAGGCTAGACTCCAGGCCCTACTAACCGACGCCCCCATTGAGCATTTCACCGTACAGGAAGGTATACCGCAGGCACAGGTCAAGCTAGCTAGAGAGCACCTGGTCAGCGTCTGGAAAGAGGTGGCCGCCAATCTAGCAAGCCTGGATGGAGAGATGAACGTCAACCAAGCGAGCCAGAGTGCGCGTAACACCGATATCACCGAGCTGGAAAAACTGCTAACCAATATCAAAGTGCGTCTTGAGGCCCGTCGAACCTTGGCCGCCAGCAAGCTACTGCCAAAAGTCGAGCTACTGGAGCAGGAGAAGGAGAAGCTAGAGATAGAACGCACCCTTTCTCAACAGCATGCCGAGCTAACCGTCCTCAAAGCGCAGTATCAGGTACTAGAGGAGAGCCGGGACCGCTACCTAGCCAAGATCCACCGGGAATACTACGACCAGTTGAACGAAGCTCAAGCCGCCATTGCAGTGATGACACAGCAATTGATAAAAGCCAGCGAAAAACAGCGGCTACAGAGCCTACGGGCACCGGTGGATGGCGTGGTGCAACAGTTAGCGATCCACACTCTGGGAGGCGTAGTGCAACCGGCCCAACAGCTAATGGTGATCGTACCCGATGATACCCCCTTGGAAGCCGAGGTGATGGTGTTGAACAAAGACGTGGGGTTCGTGCACGCGGGCCAGACGGTGGAGATTAAAGTCGACTCATTTCCCTATACCCGCTATGGCACTATACGGGGGAAGGTCGCTCACGTCTCCAAGGATGCGGTCAAGGATGAGCAGCTTGGCTTGGTATTCCCCGCCCAGATCCAGATGGAACACGCCTCCATCACAGTGGACGAACATGAGGTACCGCTACAGGCAGGCATGAGTATCACCGCGGAAATCCGCACCGGTGATCGGCGGGTGATCGACTACCTACTCAGCCCACTGCAACAGTACCAGTCCGAAGCATTGAGGGAACGATAATGTCAACCAGCAAATCTATTCTGTCGGAACCGACCATTATCGACGAGTCCAAGGCCGTAGCAGACGGCGGCCTCCTAGCTTTGGCTCATGCCGCCCGCCATTTCAACTTATCGGTGGAACCGGAACAACTGAGCCACCGTCTCGGACGCACTCAAGGGGTCTCGAACAACCAGGATCTATGCCGCTGCGCCCGATGGATTGGTCTGAGGGCACGACACATCGCCACAGATATGAGCCGTCTCGATACTCTGCCCCTTCCCATCCTGCTGGATACAGAACAGGGCTGGCTGGTGCTAGAGAAAATCGAGGGCGAGTTAGTTACCTTGTATCAACCAAGCACGGGTAAGACATGTCGCTATCCCCGGACCGTCCTCGCTAACCACTGGCAAGGCAGCGCTGTGCTACTGGCGGAAACAACCGAACCGCCGAAACGACAGCGGTTTGGCTTTGGCTGGTTCGTGCCTTCCATCCGCAAGCATGTCAGCCAGTTCAGGAACGTGATCCTGGTGTCTCTGATGCTACAAGTGATCGCCCTAGTGACTCCCATACTGTTCGAAAACGTGATCGATCGGGTATTGGTCAGCCGTAGTCTATCCAGCCTACAAGTACTAGGAATCGCCATGTTGACCCTAGCTTTGTTCGAGCCCGTTTATGGTTTCCTTCGTTCCTGGCTATTCGCCAACCTCGCCAGCAAGGTCAACTCCGAGCTCTCCAGCCGCCTTTATCAGCACCTAACATCCCTGCCTACAGGCTATTTCCAGCAACGTCAAACCGGCGAGATTATCGCCCGGGTACGTGAAATGAGCCAGATCCGCCAATTCCTCACCGGTTCGGCGCTGACCATAGTGTTGGATTTGGCCTTTGTCGGTCTATTTATAGCCGTGATGTTCTTCTACACCACCGAACTAACTTGGCTGGTGCTCGGTTCCCTAGCGCTCTACTTCCTATTCTGGCTGTGTATCGGGCCAGTGCTGCGTGCTCGGGTATTGCGGGAATACGAGTTAGGGGCCGATAACACCGCTTTCCTTACCGAGTCGGTCACTGGCATCGAAACCATCAAAACCAGCGCCACCGAAGCCGGTTTCCTGCATCGCTGGGAGCGGCAATTATCCGCCTTCGTCCGCGCCTCATTCCGCGCCAAAGTCGTGGGGATCTTGGCTGGTCAGGGAATCGACCTAATCCAGAAGCTGACCTCCGCCCTGCTGCTGTGGTGGGGCGTTACTCTGGTCATGGAGGGCAAGCTCAGCCCAGGGGAACTGGTGGCTTTCAACATGCTCTCGGAACACGTGACCCAGCCAATTCTGCGTCTGGCTCAGGTTTGTCAGGATTTCCAGCACACCCTAATCTCGTTACGCAGGATTGGCGACATTCTTGACGAAGAGGGGGAAAGTGGCAATGGCGGCCTGGCCTCCGTACCCAAGTTACAGGGAAGAGTAAGCTTCAAGGGCGTACGCTTTCGCTACGACAAGGATGGTCAGGAGGTGTTACGCAACCTCAACCTCGAAATTCATCCCGGTGAATTCGTCGGCATCACAGGTCCGTCCGGCTCGGGCAAATCCACCCTAGCCCGGCTGTTACAGCGCCTCTATGTGCCCCAGCACGGCCAAGTGTTGGTGGATGGGATCGATTTAGCGATCGCCGATCCGGTGGCATTGCGTCGCAACATGAGCATAGTGCTGCAAGAAAGTGTGCTGTTTGCCGGCACCATCGCCGAAAACATCCGCTTGTGCCGCCCCCAAGCCAGCGATGCGGAGGTGCATGAAGCAGCGACTCTGGCCGGCGCCGACAGTTTTATCAAAGCGCTGGACCGAGGCTATGAGACCCAAGTCGGCGAACGCGGCGGCCAGCTCTCCGGCGGGCAACGCCAACGCATCGCGCTGGCCCGAGCGTTGCTAACCAATCCGGGGATACTGCTACTGGATGAGGCCACTAGCGCCCTGGACTACGAGTCAGAAGCGGCGGTAATGGCTAACCTACAGCGTATTGCTCAGGGCCGTACAGTGATCAGCGTCGCCCATCGTCTTAATACCCTGCGCCATGCTCAGCGGATTCTGGTGATCGACCAAGGTCAGGTAGTCGAACAGGGCAGCCACGAACAACTGCTCGCCTTAGATGGGCTCTATGCCCGGCTGTGGAGCTTACAGATGAACGATTCTCAGTTCGCAGACGACCAACCGTGTCCAACATAGCCCAGCCATTTATGAAGCGTTGTAATCCGTAAATATCAAAGTAGGACTTTCCTAAGGAGAACCATCATGCCCAGTAATAGCTACCAGTCGCTGCTTGCATCTGCGCAGGCCACCTTTAAAGAGATGAGAAGCAAACCGAAAATCCAAACGCTGGTCCAAGAGATCAAGAAGGGGTTCCGTGAAAACGGTCGCAAATGGAGCCCCCAACTACTCCAGCAACAGAAAACGCTAGAACAGACGCTGGAGGGCAGCGCGTACCGGCGCTACAGTCATGACAGGCCAGTTGGCATCAGTAGCCTCGACAAAGGCGAGCAACAGGCATTTGTCAGTTATATCAAGACCCTGGCGACACGCACCACGACGGTCGACATCTTGGTACAAGGCAATGAGAAAACGGCTCTGTCTTCGCAAACTGATGACGCCTTGGGCAATGCCGAAGCTTTCCGGATGCTGCCCAAGGATTTTGCGCAACGTTATGGCGCCCGCGGCAAGCTTGGTGCGCGGCTGACCATCAACGTTAGCAAGGTGCATTTCAACTTGCTTGCCCGGGCATTGACCCAATTGTTCAATGATGACAATCGCGGCTGGCTGGAACAAGCCAAGATCATGGGGCCGAAAAATCTGGGCAGCCGTACCGACCAAGCCGTGATCTACCTTTCCAGAGCCGGGATCGAGCATGCCCAAACTATCAGTAAAAAGCTTAACGAACTGTTACCGGCGACAGCCTTTGTCGAACACACTCCAACTGGTATGTATCGCGTGGGCAAAGGCATTTCCTACTCTGAAACGGCCGCGGGCGGATCGAGCAGTCATGGTCAGTCCCGAGCACAACTGATTGCGGCAGCAGGTGCACAGTCCTTGCTGACCGATATTCCGATCGAGAAGGCTCTGGCGCATACTTTGCAGACGCGCGGATACGATGTACACAACCCGGCGCTGCTCTCACAAGCGCTACGGGATAGTGAACTCAAAGGGAAGCTGGTGCCCATGAATGGCGATTCTGAGCCTCGTCGGGGCAGCGCCGATATCCATCAGTTCGCCGCCGATCCTGTGTTGTTCGCCAAATCCAACATCATCAATGCCGAGACATTGATCAGGTCGGGGAACCTCCCGGCAGAAGGGAACGTCCAGCTAGTGAAAATCGGATCAGGCTTGTACGAGCTCGACTACACCGATCGAAGCGCTAATAATGATGTAGCAACAGAAGGCGCTAACAGCATACCCGCGTATTTTCTCGGCTACGACAGCGCCAACCAAGCCAATGCGTCACCAGCCTACATAGACATTCCTAAACATGCGATCGCAGGAAGCTTTCTGTTTACCGGAACACTATCGGGCGGTTCGGTAATAGTGACCAACCTCGATGCCAATACCTACCGGGTCTACCACGACGGTCGAATCAACAGTTCGCTGCTATACGATAACGTGGTAATGGCCGTGGACTACAAAGATTACCAGGTAGCTGCCACCACCGAAGGTCTCGCCGTGGCATACATGCAGTACGTCAATGACGAATGGCAGTTGGCGCTCCAGCGCCAAGAGTATCGGCAAGACGGCCAGATACTTCGGCTAAAGTTACGCGACAACGAGGAGCCACTCTCGATTCAAGTCGCAGACAGTCAAGTGATTGAACGCAACCAAACTCAGTTCGTCACTTACCGTGAACAGATTCACCAACGACTAAAAAAAGTAGCTGCCCAATTCGGGGTATCAGTCGAAGGGATCACCGATGGTGTATACACAGAGGGTGAGTTTTCTCCTGATCATCCTGCAATTGCTGCATGGAGCAAACTACGCGCCGAAGTTTACGACAAGATGAACGCTGATACCAAACAGTTGGCAGACAAGCGAGACAAACTTTATGAGGAACGGCGCACTAGCTCTCAGCACGACCTGATTAATCAACAGATAAAACAGATCAATATCACTCTGGAGTATTACAAAGCGCAATACGATACGGTTCTGCGTGAAGCAGGCTTCGCCGAACAAAGCTGGTTATGGCAGCAGATCAAGTCCAAGGACGGCATGGCTGCCGTGGTGCGGATCGACAATACACCCGTCCAGAACAGTGGACCGGAACATACCAGTAGCGTGGGCGAGCGTTATGCGATCGCCGAAACTTACCAACATCGTGTGCACGGCACCGCGTTTACCGATGGTCAGCGTAACTTCCGCGATATCAACATCCCCGGGATGTACGACAGGATGTCGGCTCTGGAAATGAAGATCCTGTTTCTCAAAGGCCAGCTCACTCCCAAACAACAAGGTGCCTTAAGCGCTCACATCACTGAAACCAGTCAAGCAGAATACATCGATAAGGTATTGCAGTGGGCGGCAGTGTACAGCGAGGATTTTCATCGCATCGGTAGTAGCTTCGACCGTCTGGCGCCACAGGACTTTTACCTGTCGCTGGTCGGCGACAAATCCGGCGGCCGTTGCTATCCCTTGGTCAGAGCGATGGCGGTGGCGCTGACTAACAGCGGAGAAGCGGGTATCAACAATCTGGTGGAAAAACTCTTTTTGGCTGCCGCCGATCCCCACGCAGGTAGTTCCACACTGCTGAAAAACAGCCTGATCAAACTACACTCTAATAATATTGAGGCCGTACAGGCGTCAACAGCAAGGGGACAGTTTAAACTGTCCGAAGTGGTTTCCCTGTTGAAAAAGACGCCCAAGACCTCAACGTTCGCGCTCAATACCCCAAATCACTCGATGATGGTGGGAAGTACGGTCGGACCCGAAGGACACCGTTACTATTTCTATGACCCAAATGTCGGGATTTTTGCCTTCAATAATACAAGCAGCTTTTTACAGGCCATGAAGAATCACTTAGTGGGACGCAAACTGGCCGCCTACTACGGTTCGCCTGGCGGCGAGTTGACTCCTATCTTCAACTTGGTGGAGATCGATGCCAACAAGATGGCAGAAGTGCCGGTGGGTAACGGCCTGAACGTGTCAGACCTGACTCGCCCTGATGAACTAACCACAGTCATAGAACAACGTCGGCAGGTTGAGCAAGCAGTCAATGCCCAGATACGGATTGCCAAGGACGCTCGGTTGCACACTACATTAGTGACCCTCGATGCCGAACAGTGGGGAGCAAGGTTCGCCGAGGCTAGTACACAGCTCGCCCAAGAAAACAACCTTGACCAGCGCTGGATGCCAGTGATTAGTAATACCGAAGACCAAGGCGAAGGCCGCTACCGAGTCCAGTTCATCAATCGCGACCAACCCGAGGAGACCCGTTGGGTGAGCAGCGGCGATGCCACCTTTACCGAATTCCGCCGCTTCGTTGATGAACATATGCTCACTCTAAGCCAACATTTTATCTTCGAACATGGCCAGATACGGCCAAAAAACAGTGTCGGCGAGGCAGCTCCAGTTGATGGGCTGAACGCCGGGTTTGCGATACAGACGCTGATCCAATGGTTTGCCGACAAGAACCGCAACGATGCGGCACGTGGGATCGCTTCGCCTGATCTAGCCACTGCGCTCAAGGTCCACAGCTACCTCAACTTTGTCCAGATGGCTCATGGTAGCGTGCAGGATATAGCCAAGGTCACTGCGCTGGTGCGCACGGCGCTGCGCAGTGAAGTGATGGCTGCCGAAACCTCGTTTAAGGGCTTTGCTGCTAACCTAGGCCACACCGTTAGCGAAGGCGCCGGGGTGCTGTTTGGCGGCGCTATGGTCGGTCTGGATGCTTATGAGCTGGCCCACGCTGAGAACGATGTGCAGAAGGCCGTATTCGGTACTCAGTTAGCGTTCGATTCGGCCAGCTTCGTCACCGGTACCGCCGGGGTGGGCGCCGGGTTGATGGGTGCCTCGACAGCCGGGGCAGTACTCGGTGGGGCTGGTGTGATCCTTGGTGGGCTTGCGGTAGGCTTTACGGCACTAGCGCAAGCCTTCGGTGCAGTCGCCGAAGATGCTAAGGCAGTAGGCCGTTACTTCAACACGCTCGACAATGCTTACAAGGGTAATGGCTATCGGTATGACAACGAGAAGAAAGTGCTGGTTCCCCTACCCGGGGCTGTGATCAAAACCCTGGATCTACGCAAGAGCCAGATCGACTTCGACAGTCAGTATATTTACCGTACCCATTCGGGCTCTACCGGCTCAGGAAGAATCAATTATTTCTTCTGGATCGGCGACTTTCCAAAGATGGTCCATGACCGCAGCCAAGCGATCGAGGTGCGCAGTGGAATCGGTTACAAGGACGTTTCCCACAGACTCGACCACAGCGACAGCAATGTTCTGATCTTGCCGGGTACCCCTAAATCCTTCATCAGTTACGAATACATGCAGCTTCCTGGCGCGACTACACGTCATGATGCCGGTTTCGATGTGATTCGCAGGCTCGAAGAGGACAAACGATTCGACTACGACTTCTATATCTTTCCGGGGGAGGTGACGATTCGTAGGATTCATCAAGAGTATGTGGCGACCCCAATCGAAGTGATGCTCGACCAGCGCAACCGACAACTGATAGTGCCCGAGCTACCCAAGGAATTACATGGCTACCTGCATTACGAGATCAAGGGCGCAGGTGGTGAGTACCTCATTGGGCTGAACGAGGGCGCCAGCGTGAAGCTCACAAGAGACGCCCTGAATAACCCGGACGGCAGTGCGCCATCGCGCTGGATCATCGACAGCAGCCAGCTTGCCAGTGACAGTATCAGTGTATCGAAGAACCGACTGGTAGTTGGTGGAGTGGTGGTCGAACTCGATTCAGACTGGAAAGAGCAAGTGCTGGTGGTCAACCGCAAGGGCGAAGTACGCGAAGTTGACTTCGCCAGACTGACAACTGAGGTGGTAAGCGAAGATGCGAGCAAGTGGCAGGTGCCCGGCCAGCAAATCGAGCAGCACCTGAGTGATCTAGCCAAAGCACATCAGTTGCACGGGCAGTATGTGGTGGTGGAGAACTACAACCGCAATGGGCGTGATGTTGGTCGAGCATTCTACGACGTGGCCAACAATAGGATGCTGTTCACCGACACCCCCCACGAACAGGCCAGACATGCCCAACTGGGTGCGGTGATGGGCGACCATGCCTATTTCTACGATGCCGACAACGCTGCGGCGTGGCGGGTAGACATCCCCACCGGACAGATCGACGCACAATTTGAGCCCTGGTTTAACCAGAGTGCAGGCCAGATCAGTCGGTTATGGCAAGAAGGGGATGCGGTTTATCTGGCTCGCCGTTATCAGCTAAAAGGGAAGGAAGCTGAACTGAGCTATCGGCTCCTCGATGACCGAATGGAGTTGGTCAGCGCAGTAGGTGATGATGCGCTACTCCAGCTTTCGGCACGTACCGGCCGACATGGTGATGAACTCAAAGCCATACTCCAGGGCTACGAGAACAATAGCATCAAACGTGAAACTCCGGCGTATACGCTGGACGCACGGCTGATCCAGCCGACCAGTGCGGCGCTGGTCACGGTATTTGGCGTAGATGCGACTGGCGTGGCGCACCGCTACTGGATACGCACCGGCGACGGTACGCTGATCAAACCGAATCTGGCGCCTCCGGCGGATCAGACCTTGCACTTTGAAGCGCACGAACAGGCTCGCAGTGCCTGGCCGATCCCGGCTGATCTCGTATTGGCGGGCAGCATTCCCCACCCTGCGGGTACAGAAGTATTCTTCTTCTACAGCAAGGAACAGAAGGCCCTGTTCCGCCAGGAAGGTCCCGGCCAGACTGTTCTCGACGCCAGCCATCCCAGTGCATTACGCATCAGCACTCCAGCGTTGGCTAATCTGGTCAACCTGAACGGTAGCCTGCTCGCCATCACCGAGGATGGTCGTGTGGCCCGGCTCGATGCGCAGGGGCAGCTTAATTACGAGGCGGTCAACGAGCATTGGCTCAAGGGGCGTACCCACTGGTGGCAAGATCTGGCTAATATCACCGACCGCAGCACCACTCTGGCCGTGTTCGGGATCAAGGGCGCCGACGGCAAAAACCTACTGCCGGTGTGGTACCACAACGGCCAAGTGGTGGCGGCTTCGGCGGCACTGTTGGGTAAGTCGTTGCAATTTTTGGGATTCGAAACAGATGGCACCTCCGCGCGTCTCTTCGAGCCCGAAAGCGGTAAGCTGTATCGCCAACCAGCCATGACCGCGAATGCGTTAGCCGCAGCTTTTGGCAGCACCGGCCAGATGCTTAGCGCCTCGGCGCAACTTCCTGCGGCCAGTGAGTTAACGCCTGAGTTGCATCTCAAGGCGGCGCAACAGGTCGATACCGGCATACGCCTGATTACGGTCAAGGGCGAGATCTTGCTACGAACCAACAACGGCGAGTTGCAGCTAGTTGGCGTTGACAAAAGCTGGCAACAAAACAACGTGACCCAACTGCCACAGGCGCTCACCAAACTCGCTGACCAATGGCAGGCCAAAGGGATACTAACCTTGCAGGACAACAAGGAACTAGGCTGGTTCGATATCGGCAGCGGCCAGATATTTTCGGGTAATGGCATCCCTGTCTCGAATAATCTACGCTTCGTGGGGATCGCCGCCAACGAGAAGGCGGCATATGTGTACAGCCCGATGACTCAGGCGCTGTATCAGATCAAGGATGGCAACGCGCAGATGCTCAACAGGTTTACGGGCGTGGAGCGCGTCGGCTCGTCCCTTCTGCTTCAAGGCGGAGGAGTTGGCGGCAGCAAAGATGATCTGACGCCACCGGTCATTGCCGGTGTCGACAGCGTAGTGCTGCATGGCGGAGCTAATAAAGATACCTACCGCCTCAGCAAGGCGATGTGGTCCCATTACCGTACAGTCATCATCGATAACGACGACCGGGGCCAGGCCCTGGACCGCCTGATCCTACCGTTGGCTGATCCGGAGAGCATCCTGGTGAATCGCCACGATGACGACTTGATGTTAACCGATTCCAGCAACGGAACAACCGTGGTGGTGCGTCAGGTATTTGGCAACCAAGCTATGGCCCATCGGCATCTGCAAATCGAGCTGGAAGGTTCCTCGTCGGTGATCAACGTGGACCACCTGGTCGAGGGCTTTACCCAACGGGGTTACACCAAGGAAGGTCTGATGGAACTGTCTTGGGCTAGTAAGCAACCCGTCATCACAGCTCATGCCGTTGCCTCTGTCCCGGACGTAGAAGGGCCGAGCCTGACGAAGCTAAGCGGGGCTATGGCCTCGTTCCCTGATACCGGCGGTGCCCGCGAGCACTTGCCGCAAATTCGTCAGGCTTCGCAAGCGATGCTGGTGCCATCGCTGCTCTAAGGTAGCACCAGAAATAACAGAAGGGGCGAAATGTCCCTTCTCAGACCGCTGACGAACCTCGTTGAAAAGAAGGTGTCGCAAAAGGTTCGTAATGTTCCGGGGTATATCGGCTACGGCTCATGGTGTCAGTCTCCAGGTGAAGATAAGGAAGCAGTAGCGTGCATGGGCCGGAGAGGAAGAACAAGGTGAGATGACCGGACGTTTACCCTCCAGATGCTGGGTCAGGGCATCAATGCCCCGGCGCATGTCGACGGGCTCTCGCACCAGAAAGAGCTGTTGCGGTTTCAGCATCGGGCCAGTACCCGCATCACGTCAGGCAACAGCGTCAATGGACAGGCGATGGCATAGCCGTCTGGGGTATGCAGGGTGACGGTGGGCGCGTCGTCAGGCTGGAGTGAAACCGGCAAGAGGGCGGGCAGTGTCTGGCTGAGAGGTTGGCGCATTTTGTGACTGTCGGCAATCCAGTCGCGGAAAGAGGAAAAACTCAGCTGATGCTGTTCGCAATACTGTTTTCGGGTCAGGTCACTGTGGCGCCATTGGGTCACATGTTGCTGTTTTTGCTCCGGGGTATATCGGCTACGGCTCATGGTGTCAGTCTCCAGGTGAAGATAAGGAAACGGTAGCGTGCATGGGACAGGGAGGAAGAACAAGGTGAGATGACCGGACGTTTACCGTTTACGGAGCATTACAGTATAAAAATAACAAAGCCGGAAAGATCACGGGGATCTTTCCGGCTTCTACATTATATAATTACCACGCCTTAAGAAGATTGAATGAATCAAGTTCTACAAATAATATTTTTTCTTTTTCAAAAAGCAGTACTATTTCATCCCATAGCTCAGGTTTAAAGACAATTAATGTTTTACCTGATTCAGGCATATAAAAATCACTAATAATAAAACCACAGTCACGTCTTATTAATTCATTAACCTTTTCAGAGCGATACAAATTATCTTCATAGAGTTCTAAAAGAACAGGTTTTAAAGGTAAAGAAATAGGAGGTAAACCTTTTTTCTCTCTAAATTTATTTTTTAATATAATGTGACTGTAATTATAAACCTCATTCATTATTTTTTCATTTTCACTGTTTTCTCCATAAAGATATATTCCATCTTTATTAATATTTTCACATTTCTTCAATGAATTGATTGTAGAGTCAAAAAAACACAGCTCATTGAATATGCTGGATATTATTTTTTGAGCTATATCAGTAAGGAAACCGTAAGGTCCATAACCGTTCTGAGTAACATTGTATTGATAGCAGATACAATATGGTTCAATGATTAATTTATTTACGTCAGTAAAAACGTTTGCCCATTCAGGAAAAGGATATTTAATTAATTTTTCTATATACATATATGTGGTCACCTTATTACCATACAAAAATATTCTCAATTCCCTTCGGATCTACTGCATGTATATGCCCTCCGGAGTGATGTTCTGGAATACCTGGTTGTCCAGCGTCAGGATGACCGTCTGGATGTTCAAACCAACTGTTTTTGCCATTGGGATTGCGGCGACCTAATTTTTTACCACCTTCAGCCTTCATTTTGCCCCAATTATCCCCACGGCTACTTGCATTCAATTCATCAATTCCAATATCTTGACCGCCTCTTGAATTTCTAGGAACTTGCGCATGTTTTTTTGCTCGACGGATAGCATCATTCCTACTTTTTGCTTTGACAGCATTACATCCGGCCAACCCTAACGGGTCTTAGGGACTGCCCCGACACGACCATACTTTTTGGCCGGGATTTTTTCTTTAATAACAACCTGTTAAAGAGCCACTTTGTCCCACTGCACTCACCCGTGCGAACCTAAAACCCCGATGTG
>NZ_RCWB01000037.1:45594-51959 GCF_018448885.1 Photorhabdus caribbeanensis | reverse complement strand
TTTTATGCCAGCGCAGGCTGTTGAGAAAATCCTGCCACGCCCCGGCGAAATCGGTAAAGTAACGGGCGGTCAGCCGGGCTTTCAGCTCTTCGGGGGATACCGACGCCGAGACTGTCTGACGGTTATCACTCAGCACCCAGTCAATCGCTTCCTTACGTGACGCCACCGCCTCCGCTATCGCTTTTTGTATCCCGCCTTCCCACGCCTGACGGGTAAACATCCCCGGTATCACGTGAGAGGTGGTAAACAGCCGTTCGGCATCGGTGTCGCCGGTCATTTGCCTTAACGTCAGGTCAGAATAATTTTTCTCCACTGATTGCAGCATCTGCTGGTAAAGCGCCGCTTCGGCATTGTGCTTACCTAACTGGAGCAGCAACAACTGACGCGCCTGTTTAATCAACTCCTTATCCGGGGTTATCCGCCATTCGGGATGCGCGGGCAGATTCTCCGCATAAAAGCTCCACAGACCCCACGCCGTATCCAGCCAGACATCGGGGGTAATACCGGCCCGCCTGGGTTCATTTTCATTCAGTATCCGGGTTAAAAACGCGGCATCCATTTTTTCCGGCCGCGCCATCATCAGGTAGGCTTTCAACTGGTCATGACCGGCTTGCGCCCATTTAGCCCGCAAAGGGCTGCCCGGCGGTAAATTCACCAAAGCGCTCAGTTTCGCATGCAGCACCGCAGCGGCTCTGTCCCGGATCAGGCGGTTATTAGCCTGCGCATAATAGGGCAGCACTGCCGTCAACAGTTTCTGATTCTGACTCAAGCCAAAACGCTCATACCACGGCACGCCATGTTCAGCCCGGTCTTGCATCCGGTCCACCTCGTTACGCAGATCCTTTAAAGCTATCAACTGGGCATCAGAATTTTCCGGCTGAGCTTTCAGGTCAGTTACCGCCGCCTGCACCACGGCTATCTGGTCACGGTTGGTGAAAAAGGAGAGCACCATTCCGGCACCCCATAACAAGCCCAGCACCATCAGGCCACGACAGACGGTCTGTGCGCGGGGCATGCCCACCCGCCGACCGTGGAAACGATGGCTGCCCTCCAACACCCCCTGCCAGGCAGTATCGGGCAGCCAAATCTGCGGGAGGCTGGTCTTTATCGCCCGGAGCGGCAAACTGAACATCAGACCGCGCAGCGACACTACATCGCCATACTCCGCTAACCACGGCGTCAGAACCTGTTGCCAGTGCGCAATCCCCCGTTGTTTTAAGTTCGCAGACAGACGGCAGAGAAAATCGTGGGCCGTTTTCTCCAACAGTTGCTGCATCCCACGCTTGCGCAACGGGTCAACCAATTCTTGCAACTGTGTCGCCACAATATCCGGGGTACAACGTTCAGGAAAAAAGCAGCCGACGGCCTGAGTGATACGGTCTTCCTGAGACCAGTTGCTGTGACACACCTGCCACAGGTAGACCGGAGCCTGCCAGCGCAACTGTTGGGCCTGTTTTTGCAACATCCGCAAAGCTTTATCCATCCACACCGGCTGCGCGCTTTGGTTTTCGGTCAGCGCCCAGACAATGGCATTGAGCGTGCGGTAACGGCGCAAGCGACGCAAAGCCATCAACTGAGCAGTATTCGGTTCCGCCTGCAAACTGCCGCCCCAGAGCAACAGCGTACGATAACCTTCCTGCCAATACGCAGTCGTCAGCCCCGGCGCGATAGCTTCCACCTGCTCCACTTCGCCCACCACCAGTAAAATGCGGACTTTATACCACCAGAACCGCCCGTAACGGAGGCGCATGCGATCGCCCAAATCGCCATAATCATACGATTCGCCGGCCGACAAAAGTGGCCGGGTATCGGGCTTCACATCGGTAACTTTGTTTTTGACAAACAAGGTTACGGTGATAAAACCTAGCATACCCACCACCACGGTGAGCACCCAGGCTATTCCACAAACCCACAATAGATGGTTGAAGGTTTCGCTATCAGTGGCTCGGTGTTCCCCCCAATTCCACCATCCCAGACCGGCCAACGCGACCAGCAGGGTAATGGTGCCTATCAGGAAGATAAGTGTCTTCAATACCGAAATAGACGGTAATTTATTCTCTTGCAGTGCCATAAGATTTTACTATTCCAAACGCTAAAGTATGTTGAGGATCACGAGCTAACCACCCACAGGGCTGGCCGGTATTTTCCGCCGAGATCGCCGCCAGTGTTTGCACTACGACTGCCTCCATCCCGCCAATATTGCCCCAATTGAGATCCTGTTGATGTTGAGTGATATTCCAGCCGAGCTTTTCCAGTGAGGATAGATCCGGCTGAGAAAACAGAAAGCAGGTTGCCGGTGGCTGAGACATATCCGCTTGAACCCATGTTCTGGCCGCGACGTCAGAAATTTCTTCATCACTTTGAGAACAAAAAAATTCACCACGGGTCAAACAGACGTTGCCCTGTTTTTTCAGTAACCAGATAAATGCCGCTTCACCGGCGGGTAAGGCTGATTCAGCCTCGCTGTCTACGCACTGACAACCCGCGCACAAAATAGTCGCGTGTTGGTCCCTTGTCGTGTTGAGCAGATCAATCATCTCATCCAGCGTATCGATACCACACCAAGGCTGCGGCTGTTCAGGCAACTCCACATCAGGAAACCGCTCCGCCATACGAACGCTAAATTCTTGCCAAGCAGCGGCAGAACCTAACCAATAACAACGTAATGGCGTACAACGCAACGGCGACTGCGCCTTCCTCTGTTTATGCCACTGTTCCACTGCCATGCCCGCCAGTTGTATTTCCCGCTGCTCAATATCAGCGGCAAAAGAACGTAGCAGACGCACCGACTGACCACTCTCCTCCTCAAAAGGTTCCGCGTAGCAATGAGGCTGATTAACCACTTTATTCCATACATCGGGCGTGCACCCTAGCGGCCCAACCAATACATAATCCACCAACGCAATCTGTTGACGGTGTTTACGCCACCACTGTTGCTGAACCCGCTCGACCTGTTGCTGATAAGTCCAGGCGTTATGCATGGCAAAACGGTAAAACAGTACGCGGAATAACAGACATAACAGCCATAACGCCGCCAATCCGGGGATCAGGGCATATAAGGAGAAAGTGTCACCGATTTCAGGTCTTATCAGCGCGACGATGTTACTGATCAATAAAACCAATCCAGCGCCGACTCCCAGCCAACGTTTAAAGCGGGGAGGCGAAGCCTGAGAATAAGGCGGAAAAAGAGGGATCGCTTTCATGACGCCACCTGATAATCGGGAAAAGAGCTGACTAACGTACAGCCACATTCACAACGATGACCATGCAACGCCACCGGCTGGCCGTCTATCAGGCAGGCAGCACTCCCTTGAGCAATGGTGGTCATGCCATGACGGTGACACTGAACAGGATCACCCTTGCAAGCGATGGGTTGTCCGAAACAAAGATAGTGGCCCGACAATACCGTACCGCCATATTCGCGCAGGCTGTCACCCTGACGGATTACGTTTTTCATTTCTCAGTCTCCCCTAACGGGGTAGGTTCCTGCGTTTTTCCCGCCCAATGCGCTTTGAGATTATCTTTGGCCGTTTGCAACCGCCGCTCTTTGAGAAATTCCCTCTGCTGACGGGTCACTTCGCCCACGTTATGGGTGAACGCTTTTCTATACTCCGGTCCTGCTAACAGGGGGATCAGCTCGCCGGAAGTTAAATATTGCGCGGTCACTTTCCATGTTGTGACGGATACCTTGTCGGCGGCATCCGACAACATGTTGCCGACTTTTTTATCTTTCAAGAAAAACAACGCTGCACCAACCGGGTTCGCCGCTCCGACGACATTGCCAGCTATCGTCAGAGGTGATAAAGGCTTGTTACATTTCGTACCGAAATAAATTATCCGGTAACGGAAGTAACCGCCTGCCGGCTCACGGGTATCCAGAAGAGAGTACATAAACCAGGCGCGGGAATCATGAACCTGATTGTCATACAGAGCGACCAACAATGACTCGGGTGACTCCTGCTGGCCGGTTTTTCCCACTGGGGCAGGCCGGAAAAGCGGTTTGACCAACGCTTCTCCCGCCGTTTTCATTTGCTGACATTCCTTAATATCATCATTACTGTCCCATATATAGAGCATGTGGTATGCGAGAGTTTCAATAGCAAATTGTTTTAGATTGCTTTGCTCACGACTTTCTCCCCGGTAGTCACGACCAAATTCCGCTGCCGCTTCCCGCAACTGGTTCTGGGCGGTTTCCGGGTCAAAATCCGGTACTCCCTGCATTAACAACGGCGGCGTTTTTCCTCCATCGCGAAAAAATTCATTCCACTGCACTTTCCGTTTAGCCTCGACCTGCTGTTGTGCCGCTTTTTGTGCCTTTTCACTCTGTTCATAATGCGCCTTTTTCGCATCACGGTTGGGAGCCTCATGAAAAAACGGCGCACCAAGCAGCGTGCCGTTGGCGTAACGATTGATACGCCAGGCGGTCAGCCAGTTCATCTGGTTTTCCATCGCCTGTTCCAACGCCACAGAGGCCCGCACCGGTTCAAAGCGGGCCGCTTCTTCATCCGACAGGGGTTGTTGGGGCATCTCCAAACCCAGAGTCACTTGACGCCAAGCGTTGAAGCGGTTGACTAAATCTGGAGCAACTTCAAATTCTTGCTGAACATCAGTGTTCATCGCCCGCCACAATTGATCTTGCAAATCATCAGGCAATACTAACCGAGGGACCTTAAGGGGCGCCCCAACCTGAAAGGCTGCCGCATACATTTCATGTAAAGAGATCTGCGACAATAACAACGCATCTGTTTTACCTATTGCCTTACCCTGTTCTCCCGGTGGATAACCGCCCCCCAAATCAGAGTGCACACCGGGATAAATCACCTCGGTACTGCCTATCGGGTAAGTACCGTCCGCCCGGCGAATGGAATCCATCGGGAAACACAACCGCTGTTCATGGGTCGAGACCAAGTGCACACAACGTTTCACCAGACCACCGTAAGTCTCCTCCGATGGCAGTTCCTGCGTGCCGTCCGCCCAGGCCATATGCCCTTCAACAACGGGGATCATATGGGGCACCCCGACCGACGCCACTGTGTCAAACAATCCGAGAAATTCTACGCTGATGGGTAAATTGCTATCCGGGTCTGTATCGTGTTTCTGTTGCAGACACTGAGCCGGTTTTTGGCCTGCTTCTCTCGACGGCGGAAACAGTTCGGTCAGCCAGTTGACAAAAGTCCGTGCCTCCGCAGCCCCACGGGAAAAACCATACACATACAATTTCATACCCAACAACTTACACTTACCCCGCCCGGGCTGACTGCGGGCTATCTTCAGTTCACGTTTTAAGCTCGCAAACTGCTTATAGAACTCCTCATAACGGTTATTGCTGCCTCCTAACTCCAGCATATTCCATGTGGTTGCCATCGCTTTCAGGGATTTTAGGGTTTCTTCGTTTGTCATCTGTTTTTGGGTCAGATTAAAACGGAGAACATCAATCAACCGCAGTAATGCCCAATTTATTCGGTCTTCTCCCCCGCTAGCGACTGCCAGCCCCAATTTGCTGTAATCCAGCTCATTAATTTCCGGGAAAGGGGTTCCCACCCCGGGAATATAATACTTAAAGTACTTTCTTCCGGTGCTCTCAATATTATCCAGTAACGGCTTACCTGATGCCCCTCCGGCATAACCAGCCCCAATGGTCGCTTGGAAAAGACGGACAACATTGGTCGGATGGTTAGGAACGGCCTGATAAAGGTCGTTATATAAATTATTGCCGGTTCCATCAAAAAACATGCTGACATGCAACGTGTTACAACAGGGACGGATCACCCGGCGATTGGCGGCCAGACAAAGTTCCTGATAGTAAGCTTTTTCCTGACTGCTCTGTTGCTGACAGTTTTCCCTGACCAGATAATTCTTGGCAGGTAACCGCCCCTGAGACGGAAAAGGGGCTGGCAACCAGACAAGATCATGATGCTTTATTTCGGACATACTTTTGGTTCCTTCATTTCCAAGGGTTCTTTAATCGGGTAGTTCGGGCTACCGTAGGCATAACACGAAGTGGTGACTTTGATCTGGTCACAGGGTAAGAAGTGCACCGTAATACCGCAGGTATCACCACCATTCTGATAATAAGGAACTGGCACTACCTGGCTATGCTGGCGTTTCTGGGCATTAATCTTGTCCCTCCACACCAAATACTTTTCCCAATTTTCATAGCCGGGAAAATCGTCGGAAAAAGCGACACCGGTCTCCCAATCCACCTTAACCGTCATCCCCGGCCGCCACTTATCTGGAGCCCGATAGCAACAACCGCCACCACCGCCCTGATATGGGCCGATACTGTCGATACCCGGTTGATCATCCACAGTGAACCGGTTAATCGCCCATTTGGTATGGTTAATGGCGATAATGATGCCTGCCTG
>NZ_RCWB01000037.1:0-45564 GCF_018448885.1 Photorhabdus caribbeanensis | reverse complement strand
TCGTCGGAAAAAGCGACACCGGTCTCCCAATCCACCTTAACCGTCATCCCCGGCCGCCACTTATCTGGAGCCCGATAGCAACAACCGCCACCACCGCCCTGATATGGGCCGATACTGTCGATACCCGGTTGATCATCCACAGTGAACCGGTTAATCGCCCATTTGGTATGGTTAATGGCGATAATGATGCCTGCCTGCGCCGAAAATTGGCTACAGGCGACCAACAGCAGGCATAAAACCGCCAGCCTCAATTGTTGTTTTTTCATCTTCTACTCCTTCACATTAGTGACAATCTGGACTTAAGGTGCCTGTATGCGTTACTTCGGACATACTTTTGGCTCCTTCATTTTCAAGGGTTCTTTAATTGGGTAGTTCGGGCTACCGTAGGTGTTACACGAAGTGGTGACTTTGACCTGATCACAGGGTAAGAAATGCACTGTAATACCGCAGGTGCGCTGCCCGGTATAATCGGGCAGCGGTACTACCTGGCTATGCTGGCGTTTCTGGGCGTTAATCTTGTCCCTCCACGCCAAATACTTCTCATCATTTTCATAACCGGGAAAGTCGTCGGAAAAAGCGACACCGGTCTCCCAATCCACCTTAACCGTCATCCCCGGCCGCCACTTATCTGGAGCCCGATAGCAACAACCGCCACCACCGCCCTGATATGGGCCGATACTGTCGATACCCGGTTGATCATCCACAGTGAACCGGTTAATCGCCCATTTGGTATGGTTAATGGCGATAATGATGCCTGCCTGTGCCGGAAATTGGCTACAGGCGACCAGCAGCAGGAATAAAACCGCCAGCCTCAATTGTTGTTTTTTCATCTTCTATACCTTCACATTAGTGACAATCTGGACTTGAGGTGCCTGTATGCGTTACTTCGGACATACTTTTGGTTCCTTCATTTCCAAGGGTTCTTTAATTGGGTAGTTCGGACTACCGTAGGTGTTACACGAAGTGGTGACTTTGACCTGATCACAGGGTAAGAAATGCACTGTAATACCGCAGGTGCGCTGCCCGGTATAATCGGGTACTGGTACTACTTTGCTATGCTGGCGTGTATAAGCATCCATCTTTTTTACCCATGCCAAATATTTTTCGTAATCTGCATATCCAGGAAAACCCTTCATGCTCGCCTCTCCTGTCTCCCAATCCACCTTAACCGTCATTCCCGGTCGCCACTTATCTGGGGCCCGATAGCAGCAACCGCCACCACCGCCCTGATACGGGCCGATAATATCGATACCCGGTTGATCATCCACAGTGAACCGGTTAATCGCCCATTTGGTATGATTAATCGCTTCAATGGTTCCGGCCTGTGCCGGAAATTGGCTACAGGCGACCAGCAGCAGACATAAAACCGCCAGCCTCAATTGTTGTTTTTTCATCTTCTATACCTTCACATTAGTGACAATCTGGACTTGAAGTGCCTGTATGCGTTACTTCGGACATACTTTTGGTTCCTTCATTTCCAAGGGTTCTTTAATCGGGTAGTTCGGGCTACCGTAGGTGTTACACGAGGTGGTAACTTTGACCTGATCACATGGTAAGAAGTGCACTGTAATACCGCAGGTGCGCTGCCCGGTATAATCGGGCAGCGGTACTATCTGGCTATGCTGGCGCTTTTGGGCATTAATCTTGTCCCTCCACGCCAAATATTTTTTTCTATCTGCAAAACCGGGAAATCCCCCCATGTCCCCAACACCGGTCTCCCAATCCACCTTAACCGTCATCCCCGGTCGCCACTTATCTGGAACCCGATAGCAGCAACCGCCACCACCGCCCTGATACGGGCCGATAATATCGATACCCGGTTGATCATCCACAGTGAACCGGTTAATCGCCCACTTGGTATGGTTAATGGCGATAATGATGCCTGCCTGTGCCGAAAACTGGCTACAGGCGACCAGCAGCAGGCATAAAACTGCCAGCCTCAATTGTTGTTTTTTCATCTTCTACCTCTATGACGATAATCTGGCTTTAAGGTGTTTAAGTACGAATGACTCTCTGTCGTCATCCAGTAAAATGTCTTCACCAGATGTCTCTATCATCAGGGCATAACAATTGTTGAACAGTTGTTCGCGGGAAAATTCTGAATATTCGACCTTATTATTCAGTTGCAACATCAGTACGTGAGCATCAGAAACACACAAGAGATGTTCTAGCTGCTCATCTGTGAGCTCAATTTTCTGAAAGGTTTCATCAACCGGCCCTGCATGGCCTTCACGCCAGATAACATGCGGAGCCCCATCACGATCAAGCCAGCTCCAGAACAGCGCGGGCCAGAAAAATTGTTGTTGCTGTTCCTTGTCCAATACATGGGAAAACAACACAGGAAAAATACGCGGGTCATAAAAGCGTAAGATCCCGCCTTTCCCTGCGTAGGCTGCATCCACGCACTGAATCAAATATTGGGACAAGCGATCAAACGACCATGAAGAACATAAAACCAGCAACACAGGATTTCTACCTAAGCGCATCATGATTTCATTCATCCATTGCCGTTGAACAGGTTGTGTTAAATCAATCCGAATTAAGATCGGGGCTTTATCTGTCACAATCTCCTCCGGCAACCCCTGAAATAGCGAGCACCAATCCATCTCAGATGAAAAACTTTTTAATGCCGGGATTAGGGGGAACTTACCCCCTGATTGATCCACAATCATATCGATACAACTTATGCCGGTTTCCGTTACAGACGATGCAAGTGATGCAATCCAGTCAGCTATTTGATGGTCATTCATTGGTTAACTCCTCAAAACAAACCCTTGCGCCAATTCCTGCGCTTTTTCCAAACACGTTTTACACACCGATTCAGGCAGGTCAGGCAAAGGAAAGTCCTGTTTCGCCGGTGACGTCATTTTGTGCTGCCCTTTCAGGCTTAACAGGCCCGGCCCGTGAATTTCAATTTCTCCTGCCGGAGAAAGACGGATGTACGCGCCGCCACACGCCAATGTCAGGCCATTTTTCGCCGTAATCTGGACGTGACCCTGTGTTGAATTGACGGTGACATCGTTTAATGCGGTGATACCTAAACTATCGCCATGTGATTCAATGGTGAGCGGCCCTTTCCCTGACACCAGACGCATCCCTTCGTTTTGTGCTAACAGGGAGATAGCCTGTGTCGCATTCATCCCAATCCGGTTTGCACTGGCAATATGCACATCCCCCGCACTTTGGGCATAGAGCGCCTGACCACTTTGCACCATCACGGTCTGCGGGCTGACAATCCCCACCCCTTCCGGCGCACTGAGCAGCATGGCTGCCATTTTCAGTTGATCCACATGCTGTAAGTAGGTTTTCAGGCTTTCAGTATCCGGCTGATGATTCAGGTGAGTTTTGGTCACCGTTCCCCACTCCAGCACCTGATTCACCGCACCTTTTACCAGACTGATTGCCGGGGCCATCTCCAGCACTTCACCACCCGCTCGGGCCTGTTTATCCGCGCTGATAAACAATCCCTTACCGGCCCGGATCGCGCCCCAGTCGTCGGTTCGCAGCTCAAAACCTTCACCCCGTTTATCCGGGTGTGGGCGCTGGCTATCGACGAGATGACCGAGATTCAACTGGCTTTTTCCGCCATATTCGGTACTCAGTTTGATATGTTCCCGACCGCGCTCGTCATCCATCCGCAGTTTGTTATTCGCCGGGGTGCGCAGGACGTTGCGTTTGTAGTTGTAGAGATTGACATGATCCGGGTGCATTGAATCGTGCAACGCATGAGCGATATAGGGCCGGTCCGGGTCGCCTCCTTCAAAGGCGATCGCGACTTCGGTGCCTTCCAGCAACGGCCAGTGAAAGCCATAGGTCTCCCCCGCGTACGGGCGTGCCAGACGCACCCACAGGCTTTCGCCCCCTTGCGGCCATTTCTCCCGGTCAAAGTTAAACGCCACCCGATACAAGCCGTCTTTGTCGATATCGCCGTAGGTATCATTCACTTTGGTACTGCTCACCCGCGCGGGTATCGTGCCGGCCATCACCGGTTTCGGCACCCGTTCCGGGCGAAAGCACACGGTCTCGGAATAGGGAATGGCGGTGAACGCCATCTCGAAACTGCTGTCCCGGCGGGCGCTGTTGGTGATCTGGGTGATGATCGCCCCTTTGCGAAACGCTTCCGGGGCGTCCCCCTTCACTTTCAATTCCTGCCCCGGCACCAGCGTGGCGGAGGTGGTCATTCCCCGCAGGCGGATGCGTTGATTCAGGTAACGCTCGTGATGCAGGCGGGCATAAAACACCCCGCTTTCCGTCTCCGGTTGATAGGCGTAACGGTCGCCGGGTATCCGGTAGTCGTCGCGGTAATGGTATGCTTCGCCATAGGTGGTGCGGTCGCCCCGTGTCACATCCGCCTCGGTGTTCAAGCCGGGATACGGCCGGGCATCGTGGTAGTCATAATTGCGGGTCGCAATTTTTCCCTCCACCACCTGATACGCGGTCTCCATGCCCCACACCACCGCGTCCTCCCCGCCGTGCATGCCTGACGGATTACGGGCAGGCAGGTAGACGTTGAACTGGTAGTCACGCTGGTCGTCGTAAAATTCCACCACGTCGATCTTTAACCGGTCATCCGCCGTCACTTTGTACCAGATCCCCACTTCCGCCAGCAGGCGTTGGATAAAGCGCAGGTCATCTTCGCCATACTGCATCACCTGTTCCCGCCTCGGGTAGCTGTACGCCAGACTGAACAGGAAATCCTGCCCACGAAAGCCATGCCGCTCACGCAGAATTTTCTCCACAATCTCCGGCACGGACAGTTTTTGGTAGATGGCGTATTGATGGCTTCTCGCCAGCAGCGCCAGCCGAGGCTCCAGCGTCACTTCATAGCGGCTTTCGTCCCGCGAGGTGGAGAGCAGTTTAAAGCCGCTGATCACCCCGTAAACCGAACGCAGCGGCTCCGGCGGCACAATCGGCATCCACCGTATCCCCGGGTTGATCGCAGGCGAAGTCAGGGTAAATGAAGCCTGCTGCATCAGCATCTGTGCCGGTTCAATCCCTTTCTCCGAACTGGTGAATTCAATGACATAGCGAAACGGCTGGCTTAAGGCTTCCTGCCCGGTAAAGGCCAGCACATCCAGCGGCGCTTTGTTACGCCACACTTTTAGTCTGTAGCGGCTGTGATCAAAGATGATCACCGGTGTTGGATTCGTCATATTTTCTTCCGATTATTCCTCAGTCGTTTGGGTACGCTACCGCCCATAGCCGTATACCGAGGCCCATAAGGTCATGATTTATCTGGTTTTCAATTTTTTTATCACGGGGCCTCCCGCCCCCGCGATCACGCAAAAAATGAAAAAACAGCAGACGGATTAATCCGTCTGCCAAGCTTGTTACGCCGTCGTGCGCTCATTCCACGCATCAGCGTGAATGATGTTGCCGTCTTTGTAGGTCCAGGTGATTTTTTCATAACGCAATTCAATGCGTTCCAGATGGTTGTGCTTCTCTTTGGCAGGGTCTTTGATGTCATGCATCAGCGGCGCCACTTTCACCACTTTCACGTTGTCCAGTTGGGTGATGAAGTACTCTTTCTCCTGACCTGCGTCATCAATGCTGTACCATTTGATTTCAGCAGATTTCAGGGTCTGGCCGGTAGTGACCGCTTTATACAGATAGGGACTTGATGCATCCACCTCTTTGGTGAATACCAGCGGAGCGTGTACACGGGTCCCCGTCAGTTTGCCGGTGTTGTTGTCCGTCGGGATGTGCAACATATGTTCCAACGCCACAATCTCAATACTGCCTTCCCGGCCCTGTACATCGACAGAACCCTTGATGTCAGCACCGCCGTCATCTTTTAGCCATAAATAAGCGGGAATCGCCATAATAATTACTCCAATTGTTACTTGAGTGATGTCGCCGGTAGCGGCGACGTTGTTGATGTGTCCGGTACTTTCTGCGGTCGCGCACAGGCGGCTGCATGCGGTATCAGACGAATTTCAACCCTGCGATTGGCGGCTCGCCCCGCAGCGGTTGTGTTAGTCGCGATCGGACTTGTTGCTCCCTTGCCTTGTACAGTGAAACAAGTCGGCGATATGTCGCTGGTTTGTAACATCCAATCGCGTACTGCTTCGGCGCGTGCCAGTGACAGCGCCTGATTTTTCGTGGCATCACCGGTGGAATCCGTATGGCCGGTGATGAGGATCATCCAGCCCGGTTTGGCGCGGATGTTGATTAGCGCGTTGACTAATACTCTGGTCGAACCCGTTTTCAGTTTCGCCTGTCCCACATCAAACAGCGCCAGACTGTTAAGGCTGATGGTCTGTGGTTCCACCGGCGTTACCGGCGTTTTCTCCCTCGGTTTAGCCTGATAACCGGCGATGGCCGCATGCAATGGCGGACGTAATCGCGCTCCTTGATATAGCCCCAATCCCAAACGCCACGGCACGCCATCCCGGTGATAGTTCTCAAGCCGATCAGCGTCACTCCTCAGTACTGCTTCCGCCTGTGCCTTGCGGCTATCATCCGTCGCGGCAATGGACCGGTAATGCAGCAGGTCACTCTCCACCTGACGCAATAACTGTCGGTTATGCCAGGCCGAGCAACCTAACGCAGTTATGCCCGCCAGCAGAAACAGCCCCAGTGCTATCCCCACGGCCCGTTGTACCGCTGTTTGTAGCGCACTTGTGGGCAGCAAGCGCACTACACTGTCCGGAAATGGCAATGTAACGGCAGCATTACCGGTGGCCGATGTGACTATCGGATCGCCCGCCCTGTTCAGCGCCGTTTTGGTCTGTAGCCACTGTTGCCAAACATGGCCGGTTAACCAATGCGGTAATGCCGGTACAAACTTCAATACCATCGCCAGCGGCGGACAAGGAGATAAGCCATCTTCCGGGGTCAGGCAGACGGGCAATACCTGCGCTTTCATCCAATCAGCCCAACCAGTCAGCTCAACCCCACGCTGAAAACGCGCCATCTGTTCCGACAACGTGCCCTGTTCCAACCAATCCGCGAGTGGTTGAAAAGAGGCGCCTTCACGCCAGGCCGTCACCGTGGTTCGTCCCGATTGCCACTCAAACCACGGTGAGTCGTCAGGTTGTCGGGATGGTACGGCTAAGTAGCCCGCTAACAGCAAAGGCAGCGGGATAGCATGTCGTTGACGCGCTTGAGATAGCTGCCAGCGCAGTTCTCGCACCCAACCTGCCAACACGGCGGCGTCACGGTATTGCTGTGGGTTTATCACCGCCATCACACTTAACTGTCCGCCCCAAGAGGGCCGGGCGGCCAGCAAGCTAGCTACCCCGTCGGACAGAGAAGTCCCTGACGGTAAGCACAACCAGTAGCCTTGCGGCGTCTGACGCAGCAGTTCATCACCAAACAGGCTGTCTTGGATGTTGCTATATACCAACACTACCGGCAGGCGATTACTTTCAGGCGGCAGTACCGCAGACAGGCTGTTAAAGCACTCTCGCCGTTGAGAACGCCCGCGATAAAACAGCCCCACCAGCGTGCAGAGCAGGATAATGACTGCCCCCTCCCACCGGCCCTCCGGCGATAAGGGTAGCCAGACCAGACAGAGCAATAGCGCCAGCCCGGCTCCCCATCCCCATAACACCCGTCGCAACATGACACTCATCTCGCCAACCCCGGAAATAGCGTTGCCAGATAGTGGCCTAATCCCCACCAGACACCGAGCAACACGATAACCATCCCGGAGATCGCCGCGGCTAGTTGGCCGACGATGGGACGTAGCCTGTAACGGGATGGCGGCACAGTGGTTAACGCCGGTGATTGTTGAGCAGTGCCGAAAGGTACGACCTGTTGACGTAAGCGAGTCACCAGTTGTTCACGTATCAATGAGGTATCCTCCTGACACTTTCCCTGAAATCCCAACAACAACACGCGGTGAAAACAGGTCAGTACTGCCCGATCGGGGGCCGGTTCATGCAGTACAGTACGCATCCGTTCATACAACTGATTACCGGCCTCGGCGGTATCAAAGAAATGTTCCTGTAATGATGTTGCCCGCCAGGCTGCATATCCCTTTTCCGGCGCTCGCTCCAGTACGGTTTCATCCAACAGGGCGCAATGAGCGTAGCTGATATGATTAATCGCGGATTCACTGACATCCGCATCACGCAGCGCTTGCCGTGTCTGTTCTATCTCACGGGTGCAGTGCTGCCACACCACTTCCGCCTGTTCCACCGCTGCGCCCTGACAAAGCTCTGCCACCAACAGGTAGCTGTTCTGTAACAGGGCATCGATATCCGGTGGCGATTTTTTAGTTAATAAAGGTGATTTATTCATGTCCTCAATACCGCAAACAGTTCAAGCTGAATATCGCCCAGTACTCCGGGCACGTAGAAAGCACAGCTCCCCGCCGCCAGCATGGCTTTGCCCGCCGGATGGGTGAGATCAAGGGCAAAGTACTGGTTCTCCAGCCGCAACGGGATCGCGGCCGGGACATGGCTAAGTGCGACTAAGGGGATGCCGGTTAATGCCCGGCTAATCATCCGGTCAACCTCGTCCGGCGCACCGGCTTTACATAACAGCGGAAACCGGGTGTACAACTGGTGCGCCGGTATGGAAGAGCGGACAGAGAGATAAAAATCCGCCGCTTCACATAAGCGAGTATCGTGGAAAGTGGCTATCCACTGCTGTTCCGATGGTTTCTTCAACTCAATCGTCACCATCCGCGACGGCAAGCTGATCTCCAGCAATTGACTCAGCAAGTCAAATAGCGGCGGGAATACCGCCGTCAAATTATCGTGCTGATAACGCGGGATCACGCTGGCGTTATGGTCCAGTGAAAAGGTCAACAGACTGCCCGCCAGCCTTACCGCTTCACGGTAGAACAGTTCTGGATGCACATCTGGATGAGCCTGAAAATCACTCAATATCGGTTCATAACTGTTAAGCGCGTTAAGCAGCCAGAACAACGACACATCCGCCACCGCAAAATCCGCCATCCGCTCATTGCTCTCTCGGCGCATTGCCATCAATCGAGCCTGTTTTGCACGTAGCTGCGTCAACAGCCGATCGAGCCGAGCTATCGAACCGGCATGTGCGCTAAGACGCAGTAATGGCGGTACAAATTGCTCATCAAAGACCCACTTTCCCTGAGCGTCGCGCAACAGACGCGCCACCGGGCAGGTGAGATATTGACCGTTTTCCATGCTGTCAAAACGCAGCGATATCGCATAACGAGCGACCGCCATCGATTCACTGCGATCACTGAATTCATCCTGTACCGGCACCCATTCCTGCTGGTAACGCACCGGTCGATCGGCGCGTTCATCTGGTTTAAGGCAGTTACCGCCATTGGCGTGAGTGTGCGGCAATGCCAGTAAGACCGTGACCTGCTGCGCGTCTGTCGGCAAAACGGCTGCCAATTCCAGCACCGGCGGTAAGCGATCCGCCTGATCGGTGTCAATCAGCGATCCATCGGCAAAACGCACACACAGGTGATCCGCTTTCAACTGCCCCAACGCTAAGGTGTGTTGATCAAACACTGCGGTCAGCACGCCCCAAGGATGCGCCAATCCCAGACGAGCAATCGACTCATTGGCATATGCCTCCCAACGAGCCTGTTGCTGAAACTGTTGGGGAGACAAGATGGTTCCTGTCGCCCATAGCGGGCGCTCAATTTTCATGATGTTCCCCTATTGTTAACCTTTGGATTTCGGCATTTGAGAAACCAGAGAGAGGTTGACGTCGAGTCCCTCTACCTGAAAATGCGGCACTGCATACAACTTGACGCGGAAGAAACCTGGGTTGTCGTCAATATCTTCAACCGTGACGTGCGCTTCACGCAGCGGATGAGAAGCCTGCAAATCATCGGAAGGATCGGTCATCTCAGTTACCAAGGTGTTGATCCAGTTGTTCAGTTCAATTTCGAGCAGACGTCGATCTTTCGTGGTGCCGATGTTTTCCCGTTGAATCAATTTCAAATAATGGGAAATACGCGACAGTAGGAAGATATAGGGCAGACGCGCATTGATACGGCTGTTAGCCGTCGCTTCATCGGTGTCATACAACGCCGGTTTTTGCGCCGAGTTAGCGGAAAAGAAGCAGGCATAATCCCGGTTTTTGTAGTAAGAGAGCGGAATGAAGCCCAGATTGGCAAATTCAAATTCGCGGGTTTCTGGAATCATCACTTCTGACGGAATTTTGACCTGATTACCGGTCCCCAAATCGTAGAGATGGATCGGCAAATCAGTCACCGCGCCCCCTGCTTTTGGACCGCGGATCTGGACACACCAGCCATTACTGACAAAGCTCTTGATCATGTTTGCGCCAAAAGCAAAGGCGGCGTTGGCCCATAAATATTTATCGTGATCCGGACCGGCCACCTCTTCAACATAGTTAAAAGTCCGCACCGGTACGGTGTCTGGGCCATAGGGCAAACGCCCTAGCACGCGGGGTAAAGTCAAGCCGATATAACGAGCATCATCACTGTCGCGGAATGCTTGCCACTTGATGTATTCGGCACGGTCGAAGTAGTTGCCGATATCTTTAATCGCGGCCACTTGATCCATCGTTTGTTTGCCAAAAAAAGCCGGGCCAACAGCGGCAATGAATGGCATATGCGCCGCCGCCGAGACTTTGGCGATATTACGCAACAGCGCAATATCTTGCGTTCCGGCATCAAATTCATAATTGGCAATCACCGATCCGATGGGTTCACCGCCCGGCGTATCGTATTCTTGAATGTAAGTGTGGTGATAAAAACCGCTCTGAACAATTTCCGGCGCATCGTCAAAATCTTGCCGCAAATCCTCTTTGGTGACGTCCAGTACTTCAATCTTGACGTTCTGACGGAAATCAGTGCGATCAACCAAGAATTTCAGGCCGCGCCAGGCAGATTCCACCTGCTGAAACTCAGGGTGATGCATGACCACATCCAATTGACGGCTGATTTGCTCATCCAACTCGCGGATATGGTTATCCAATAATGCTTTATCCAGCCGTTTAACCCTTTGCGCCGAGGTTTTCAGCATAGAGAGAAAAACGCTGACGGCCGCCGTGACTCGCTCGTCCGCCGTCACATCAGCCAGCGCATCACTGCTCTGAAAGCGTTCAATATCGCTTAACTGTTCTACCGGCTGTAAATTGATTTTCTTAAATAACGATTGATAAACACTGCCTTCGGCGTGAGTCGTTATCGCCGCCGCAGCGGTTTGTTGTTCTTGTTCAGTCATTAATCCTATCTCCTGATATCAATACTGTAATAATCAAATAGTTTTTGGCGCCAGTGCGGCCAATTCAGCCCGTAACTCATCGCTTAACGCTTGATCCTGGAGGATATGTTCCAGCTCCCGGCGAAAGGTGGCGTTGTCGAGCAGGTTAGATCTCAGATCGCGCAATAGATGGCGCATAGAAAGCAAGGCCCGCAGTTGCGGGATTTGGCGAGCGATTTGTTCAGGCTCGAAGTCTTTTATTTGCCGAAAAATAAGGGCGATATTCTCCTCGCTGCCATCTCCGGCCAAGGTATTTTCGACCGTCAAGTTAATAGCGGGGCTGAATTCAGCCAGTACGCTATCAAAGTTATTTTTGTTGATAGCCACTTTTTTTCTTTCCGCGAGAGGACGATGCTCCTGCCCGTTGCTGTAATCTCCCATTACCAATAATTTCAGCGGCAGCTCGACTTTTTTCTGCGCACCTCCTGTATGCAAATCTAATTTGATATTAATACGCGATTTAGGGATCTCGTTTTGAAAACTATGTGTCATAAGTGACTCCTCAACAACAAAATAGAATGAATGGCATGATGTTCATGCCACAACGCATTTCAGAAACAAAACCGGATTCAGATATTTAAAAGCAGGCACTAACCAAGCGGAAAATAAGAGAAAACCGACAACACCCGCCTCAATAGATAAATTGATTTATCAGACAGGCTATTTTCTGGGTAAGGGGATTTTCTAAACAGATTTATATAAAATCAAGTCATTTTTTATCAAAAAGCATTTTTTGCTTCACTCCACCAGATATAAAACATCTTAATCAAGAGATTAAACAAACAATATATCAACGAAATCTAAACGAAATTGAATTTATTTTCATAAAAATTGAACTTGTTTTAAAAATATCAATCGGCCGGTAAATCATATTATTTATATAGGTCAAAAAAATGATTAAAATATAAAATAATCATTTATTTTCATTGACTTAACAACAAAATAAACGACCAAAAAAAATTTTCACCCCTACGGCACAACAGGTAAAAACATTTAGTAAAACAAGTAAAAGAAGCATGATTATCAGCTTAAGTTAATGCGAATGAGAATAAATTCAGTTACACAGAAGAGAATAGTCGATTACGATGGATTAATAAGAACTGCCATTACTGACATTTTCATAGAATATCTTCTGTTTTAAAGGATAGCAACATAACTATTATTATTTTAAACCTCATAGGATTATAAGTGCGTAAATGACAGAAAATAACTCCCATTACATTCGACATTGAAGCGTTAAGAGTGTTTAAATTCATTTAAAAGTGTAATAATTGTTTAAAAGTGTAAACATCGTTTACATGTGTAGGCAATGCTGAAAAATAGGATTTCTCCGCTAGCATCAGGTTTAAAATTTGATAAAAAAATAAGGCACCGAAGTGATTAACATTCGGTGCCTTATACTCAGCGAGATTGTCCGGCTATTATAAAAATCTTTAACCGGACAAACTGATCTTTAACTATTTTTATTTAAGTATAACTTTTCATCCCGCAATATCACTGGCATTACAGTGCCTCCTCCTCACAATTCATTGCCAACGCCATGCTTAAGGTCTTAGCCAAAATAGTTTTATTTTCACTATCCTCCATCAGGCTAAAATGGTCCCCCGGCACCGAGGTTAACTGTAGCGAAGAGTCGGGAACTATCTGTTCCCAACCTAACGACGGTTCCATCGTTACGGACTGTAGCGCAACATCGGTGACAAACGGGATCTGCGGATAAGATTCCATTGCATAGAATTGATGTAGCGTTATCGCCAGAGCTTTCGGCTGATAATCCTTGACCATTTGGACATAATTTCCCATCTGTAGCCAACGTTTGGCAATTAAGTCAGGACGCAGATTTGATGGGTATAATTCCAGTTCCTGCGCTGCGGCAATAAATTGCACTAAATTTAGTTCGTCCATTTTCTCATGCAATGCGGCAATCTCTTGAGGATGCTCATCCACTGACTGCCTTGCCAATTCAGCAAGGAACTGAAGTTTAGGTTGATCGACTCGTGTCTTGAAGCAGTGCGGAGCCGGTGTATCAATTAGCCCCAAGAAATTAACTGTCTCTCCGGCATGCAACAGTTGCTGAGCAATGGCATAAGCCAGTATACCGCCAGAAGAGTAGCCGTATATCCGATACGGTCCTTCTGGCTGCACCGCCTTCATAAAGGTGATCATTCTGCTCGCCAGCGCTTCAATGGTCGATGCCTGTTCCTCATTGATAGACGGCCAAGGTAGCGCATAAATCGGGTAATCCGCCTGAATATGCTGAGCCAGCCCGAAAACATATGAGTAATCATCCATGCCGCTCGGTACGAAGAATAGCGGCGGCTCGGTACCATCCGGTCGTACCGGTATGGCGCTGATTTGCCACTGAGACAGCGGATCTGAGGTGATCTCCGCCACCAGTTCCGCTAACACCGGGAATTGGAACAGATTATTCAATGAACAAATCAATCCCCGTTCTGCGGCCAGATTGATCATCCGCATAGCGAGCAGCGAGTGTCCACCCAAGGTAAAGAAGTTGTCATGCCGACCAATCCGCTCGACCCCCAGTAATTCACGCCAGATAGCCGCCAAGGCGATCTCTGTTTCTCCTTGCGGCGCCTCATAGATCTGACGGGCAAATGCGTTCTGATCAGGCGCTGGCAATGCCCGGTGATCCAACTTGCCGTTCGGCGTCAACGGAAAAGCGTCCAGACGCACAAAGGCTGACGGCACCATATAGTCAGGCAATAAGGCTCTTAAATGACGATGTAATTGGCTTGCCAACTCGTTATTCTCTGGCGCCGCCACATAAGCCACCAGACGTTTATCCTGATTATCACCTAACGCCAAAACAATCGCCTCACGCACATCAGGGTACTCCGTCAACCGCGCTTCAATTTCACCCGGTTCAATGCGGAAGCCGCGGATTTTAATCTGCTGATCGTTACGACCAACGAACACCAGATTGCCATCCGGCAGGTAGCGGGCTAAATCCCCGGTGCGGTACATACGAGCATCAGGTTGATCGCTGAACGGATCGACCAGAAAGCGTTCAGCCGTCAAATCAGGGCGGTTGAGGTAGCCACGGGCAACACCAGCACCTCCAATGTACAGTTCTCCCACCGCCCCAAACGGCACTGGCTGGCCGTGATTATCCAGGAGATAGATACATGTATTCGCTGTCGGGCGCCCAATCGGGATCAGCACATCCGCATAGTCTGACGGGCAACGCCAACAGGTTGCACAGACGGTGATTTCTGTCGGGCCATAAGCATTAAATAGCGTTGCCCGATCACGTAGTGTCTGCAACAACGCCGCACCGGGCGCTTCTCCGCCCAGGATTAAAGTGGGCTTTATGGTTATCGCCGGTAAATCGGCCCCATCCCGTAGCAGAGCCGGGGTTAAACAGGCATGGGTTACTCGCCGCTCTTCCAGATAATGCCAAAGGCGCAGCGGGTCCTGACGAACCGTATCAACCGGAATGTCCAGTGTCGCTCCCCCACACAGCGCCATCATGATTTCCCAGACACTGGCATCGAAACCAAATGAGGCAAATTGCAACAGCCGACTATCCGCGTGAATGTCAAATTGAGTGATTTTCTCCCCAATCAGATTGACCAAGCCACAGTGTTCCACCATCACCCCTTTCGGCGTACCGGTGGAGCCAGAGGTGTAAATCACATATGCCAAATGTCGTGAGGTCAGCGCCGGGATGTGTGGATTGCTGTCCGGCTGATCAGGCAGGATCGTGGGATCAAGCACCGTTAATGCAGCAAGCGCCTGTTCGCCTAGCGCAGTACGGCCCGCATTATCCGCCAGTACCACTGATGGCGCCGCATCCGTAAGCATATAAGCCAACCGATCACTCGGATAGGCTGGATCTAAAGGAACATAAGCGCCGCCCGCTTTCAGTACCGCCAGCAGCGCTATCACTCTCGACGGTGAACGTGTGACGCAAATCGCCACCCGTTGATCAGGCTCTACGCCGAGTTCAATTAATTGATGAGCCAGTCGGTTAGCACATGCATTCAATTCTGCATAGCTGAGGGTTTGCTCTTCGTATATCAGTGCTGTAGCCTCGGGATTGCTCGCCACTTGCTGTTCAAACAGGTGGTGAATGCACAACAGGTCGGAATAGGCCGTTTGCGGACCATTGCCGATTTCCAGTAACAATTTCCTTTCTACTGCCGGTAAAACTTCTAACTGCCGAATCGGAGTTTCTGGAGCGCGTTCAAGTGCTTCTGCCAGACTTTCCAGCGCCCGTTGCATATAACCACACACCCGCTCGGCATCAAACGGCTGGACGATTTGCGCGGTCAGTCCCAGTGCATCGCCAAAATCTTCCACCGATAGCGTAAACGGATAGTTGGTCCGCTCCTGCGCACCGAGGAATTCGACGCCGCTCATGATTTCATTCGACGTCGCCGACGACGCATTGTGTCGATAGTTCAGCAAAGTACTAAACAGCGGCGTTCCACCTTGTACGCCACTACAACGTTGAGCCAGTGCCAACGAAGCATATTCGTGTTCCAATAATCCCGCCAGCCGGTGATGTGCTGCCTGTACGCTGTCTCGCACCGAGGTATCATCCATATTCAGGCATAGCGGCAAGGTATTGATAAACAGCCCCATGCCATTTTCAGCCCCTTCACCCGCCGCCATACGTCCAAACAAGACGGTGCCAAATACCACTTGCTGCTGTCCGCTGGTACGCGACAATACCTGCGCCCAAGCCAAATGGCACAGCGCCGCCAGACTGACGCCCAACCGCCGCGCCTGACCACGTAAACGGTCATTTAATTCAGGGGCCAACATCCGGTGCGATTCGGTCATCTGCGAACCATCATGGCGAACTTCCGCCAACCCGAACGGTAATGTTGGTTCAGTCACCTCAGCCAACATTTCAGTAAAGAAATCCGCATGTTCTGCCTGGCTCATCCCTAACCGGGACTGGGCCACCAGATTACGGAATGGCGCCGGGTCAGATAAGTTGCTTTCCTGACCGTCAAGGTATGCCTGAACTTCGTGGCTCATCACATCCAGTGCGGTATGGTCGCCAATCAAATGATGCATCAGTTGCAACACAATCCAGCGACCATCACGCTCCTGCGCCACCACAAAGCGCAACAGCGGCGCCTGCCCCAAATCGAGGCGATATTGGCGTGGGTTAAAACGTTGCGTTAGTTGGTCGCTGATCGGCCCGTCCGCCGGATCTAATGTCAATTCCGTCACCGACAACCGCACCTGACGGCAGACAATCTGTGCCGGTACGGATAATCCTTGCCAGATAAAGGCAGTCCGCAAGATGTCATGACGATTAATCACCTGTTGAACCGCCGCCAGATAACGATCCAATAATGGCCGATTAGCAAAGGCCATTTGACCGGCCAACAGATAAGGATCGCCTTCGTCTGCCAGCAAATGGTGGAACAAGATCCCATCCTGTAACGGCGATAATGCATAGATATCTTGAATATTGGCTACCCCGCCCGGTACCTGTTCGACGAGGTGATCAATTTCAGACTGAGTGAGATCAATCAGCGGCAACATTTCTGGTGTTAATAAGGTGGTGTCCGGTGTAATAACGTTGACCGGCACTTTCTCGATCTGATTCAACTTCAATGTTTGCGCCAGTTCAGACAGTACCGGGGTTTGGAACAGATCACGCACTGCCAGCGTTAATCCCAAGTTACGCAGACGTTCAACCATGCGTACCGCGAGCAATGAATGCCCTCCCAAAGCAAAGAAGCTGTCGTATCGGCTGATCTGCTCAATGCCCAATAATTCACGCCAGATATCGGCCAATACGGTTTCAGTTTCTCCCTGTGGCGCGGCGTAAATCTGGCGGGCAAAAGCTTCTTCCCCCGGCGCAGGCAGCGCCCGGCGATCCAGCTTGCCGTTAGGCGTCAGCGGAAAAGCCTCCAGTCGCACAAAGGCCGCCGGTATCATGTAATCAGGCAACAACCCGCTCAGATATTCTCGCAGGCAGTTAACCAACCCGTCATCTTCTGCCGCCACTACATAAGCCACCAGCCGTTTGTCCTGACCATCACCCAAAGCCAGTACCAGCGCTTCACGCACTGCGGGGTGTTCTGTCAGCCGGGTTTCGATTTCCCCCGGCTCAATGCGGAAACCACGGATCTTAATCTGTTGGTCATTACGGCCAACAAATACCAGATTGCCATCCGGCAGGTAACGCACCAAATCCCCGGTTCGATACATCCGGGCATCAGCAATTTCACTAAATGGATCTGCAAGGAAACGCTCGTCAGTCAACTCAGAGCGATTGAGATAGCCACGCGCTACACCGACGCCACCAATATAGAGTTCACCTACTGCTCCCAATGGCACCGGCTGGCCGAGGGCGTTCAACAGATAAATACGGGTGTTGGCTGTCGGGCGCCCAATAGGAATGAATTCATCCCCACAGTTTGAATAACTTGCATAGTTTGATGGGCAACGCCAGCTAGTGGCGCAAACGGTGATTTCCGTTGGACCATATGCATTGAACACTGTGGCCTTGTTGCGCAGCGCCTTAAGCAATGCCGCACTGGGCGCTTCACCCCCCAGTATTAATGTGGGCTTTATCGCTATCACAGGCAAATCAGCGCCATCCCGCAACAGAGCCGGTGTCAGGCAGGCGTACGTTACCGCGTGCGCTTCCAGATAATGCCAGAGAAGATTGGGGTCCTGACGAATAGTGTCAACAGGAATATCCAAAGTAGCGCCACTGCACAGCGCCATCATGGTTTCCCAGACTCCCGCATCAAAACCAAATGAGGCAAACTGTAACATTCGGCTAGCGGGCAGAATGCCGAATCGGGCGATTTTATCCCGAATAAGGTTAACCAACCCACGATGTTCCACCATCACCCCTTTTGGCGTGCCGGTCGAGCCAGAAGTGTAAATCACATACGCCAGATGGCGAGCGGTCAATGTAGGCAGTTGTGGATTGCTATCCGGTTGATCAGGTAATGAATTTGGATCAAGGAGAGTCTTCCCGGCAAGCATCTCCTCGCCTAAAGCTGAACGTCCGACATTATCGGCCAGTAAAATCATCGGTTCAGCATCAGTCAAAATATGGGCCAGACGTTCACCCGGATAGGCCGGGTCCAATGGCACGTAAGCGCCTCCCGCTTTTAACACCGCCAACAGCGCCACTATCCGCGCCGGTGAACTTGCTACGCAAATCGCCACCCGCTGATCCGGCGTTACACCCAGTGCAATAAGTTGATGCGCCAACCGGTTAGCATCAGTATTCAATTCCGCATAACTGAGGGACCGCTCTTCACACTCCAACGCCGTGGCATCCGGGGTCTTCTCCACCTGCTGTTCAAACAGTTGATGAATGCACAACCGCTCAGGATACGCGGTTTCAGTGGCGTTCCAGGTTTTTAATAACAATGTGCGTTCGGTTGTCGGCAGAATGTCTAACTGCTGTACCGGCATATCGGGCGTCCGCTCAAGGGCATCCACCAGACTTGCCAACGCCTGTTGCATATAACCGCATATCCGTTCTGGATCGAATGGTTGCACTACTTGCGCTGTCAGCCCTAAATCAGAACCCCCATCCTCTACCGACAAGACAAACGGATAGTTGGTCCGCTCCTGTGCGCCAAGGAATTCAATACCGCTCATAATTTCATCCGGCGTTACCGGCCGGGTGTTATGTCGATAGTTCAACAGCGCATTAAAAAGCGGCGTTCCACTGGCTACGCCACTGCAACGTTGCGCCAGCGCCAGTGAAGCGTGTTCATGTTCCAACAATCCCGCCAGTCGGCTATGTGCTGTGCGTACACTGTCACGCACCGGGGTATTATCGATATCCAACCGTAACGGCAAGGTGTTAATAAATAGCCCCATGCCACTATCAAATCCTTCACCCGCCTGCATACGTCCAAACAGCACGGTGCCAAACACCACTTGTTGCTGACCGCTGGTACGCGACAATACCTGTGCCCAAGCCAAATGACACAGCGCCGCCACACTGACGCCCAACCGCCGCGCCTGACCACGTAAGCGATCATTTAGTTCCGCTGTCAGCATTCGGTGAGATTCCGTCACCTGTGAACCATCATGATGTGCTTCCGCCAACCCAAACGGCAACGTTGGCTCATCCACCTCAGCCAGCATGTCAGTAAAGAAGCGAGTATGTTCTGCCTGACTGACTCCCTGCTGAGCCTGTGCCACTAAATGACGGAACGGAACCGGCGCAGGCAAGCTGTCTATTCTCCCGGTGAGGCAAGCCTGTACTTCGCTGTTCATCACCTCCAACGTGGTGTGGTCGCCAATTAGGTGATGCAACAATTGCAATACAATCCAACGGCCATCACTCTCCTGTGCCACAACGAAACGTAATAACGGCGCCTGATTCAGGTCAATACGATGTCGGCGCGGGTCAAAACGTTGAGCCAGTTGGTCACTGATCGGTCCATCAGCCGGATCGAGGGTCAATTCCGTCACTGACAAAGGCGCCTGACGGCAAACCACCTGAGCCGGTACGGATAATCCTTCCCAGATAAAGGCAGTACGCAAGATGTCATGACGGTCAACCACCTGTTGAACCGCAGCCAGATAACGGTCTAGTAAAGACCGATCAGCAAAAGCCTGTTGAGTGATTAGCAAATAGGGATCACCCTCATTTGCCAACAAATGGTGGAACAAAATACCATCCTGTAACGGCGACAGCGCATAGATATCCTGAATATTGGCAATCCCACCCGGTACTTGCTCAACAATGCGGTCAATTTCAGCTTGTGTCAGATCAATCAGCGGCAACATCGCTGGCGTCAGCACTGTCGTATCCGCTGTAATACGGTTATCAGGCACGCTAATTTCACGATGCTGCGCCAAAGATTGGGCCAATACACTTAATGTCGGATGCTGGAATAGCGTTTGCACCGATAGGCCCAAACCTATACGTCGTAAACGTTCGATCATCCTGACCGCCAACAGCGAGTGACCGCCCAAGGCAAAGAAACTGTCATGTCGGCCAATCTGCTCAACATTCAGTAATTCGCGCCAGATAGCAGCTAATGCTATTTCAATTTCCCCTTGTGGCGCTTGGTAAGCCTGACGGGCAAAAGCGTCCTCCCCCGGTGCGGGCAGTGCTCGGCGATCCAACTTACCGTTAGGGGTCAGCGGAAAGGCATCCAAACGCACAAAAGCCGACGGTATCATATAGTCAGGCAAAATATCACTCAGGTGCTCACGCAGTCTGGTGGCCAGTCCGTCATCCGCTGGCGCCACCACATAAGCCACCAGACGTTTATCCTGCCCGTCACCCAACGCCAATACCAGCGCTTCACTTACCTCAGAGTGTTCAATCAGCCGTGCTTCAATTTCTCCCGGCTCAATGCGGAAACCACGGATTTTAACCTGTTGGTCATTACGGCCAACAAACACCAGATTGCCGTCCGGCAAGTAGCGAGCCAAATCTCCGGTACGGTACATCCGGGCATTCGGTTCATTACTAAATGGATCATTCAGGAAACGTTCAGCCGTCAATTCAGGGCGATTGAGATAACCACGCGCTACCCCAACGCCGCCAATATACAATTCCCCCACTGTACCCAATGGAACAGGCTGGCGGTGTTCATCCAGCAGATAGAGACGTTTGTTGGCGGCCGGGCTGCCGATGGGGATGACTCCTCCGGTATAATCGGCCGGACAATCCCAAGTGGTCGCGCACACGGTGGTTTCCGTCGGTCCATAAGCGTTAAACAAATCGGCCCGGCTGCACAGTGCCTGAAATAACGCGGTACTCGGCGCTTCTCCTGCAAATATTAAGGTTGGTTTTATCGCTATCGCCGGTAAATCGGCGCCGTCATGAAACATAGCTGGCGTCAAACAGGCATGAGTTACCGCCTGTTCTTCCAGGTAATGCCAGAGACGCTGTGGATCTTGCCGCACGGTTTCGGTAGGAATAACCAGCATGGCCCCACAACTCAGCGCCATCATGATTTCCCAGACACTGGCATCGAAACCAAATGAAGCAAACTGCAACATGCGGCTGGTGGCACAAAAATCAAACTGGTCAATTTGTGTCAGCGTCAAATTAACCACGCTACGATGTTCAATCATCACGCCTTTTGGTCTGCCGGTTGAGCCGGAGGTGTAAATCACATAGGCCAGATGCTGTGAGGTCAGTCCAAAAACTTGCGGGTTACTATCCGGCTGCTCCGGTAAGGTATTCGGATCGAGCACCGTCAGCGTCGCCAGAACGTCTTCACTTAATGCTGCCCGCCCGGCATTATCCGCCATCAAAATAACCGGCGTCGCATCAGTGAGCATATAAGCCAGACGTTCACCGGGATAGGCTGGATCTAACGGCACATAGGCCCCGCCCGCTTTCAACACCGCCAACAACCCGATTATCCTCGCGAGTGAGCGTGTCACACAAATCGCCACCCGCTGATCCGGCGTTACACCTAAGGCGATAAGCTGATGAGCTAACCGATTGGCGCGGGCATTGAGTTCCGCGTAACTGAGCGTCTGGTTTTCATAGATTACTGCTATGGCGTCCGGGGTCTGCTCTGCCTGTTGTTCAAACAACTGATGCACACATACCTGAGTAGGATACGATTCTTCGGTCGCATTCAAATTCTCCAGCAATAGCTCCCGTTCAGCGGATGATAAAATGTCGATAGCCGTGACAGGCTGTTGAGGCTGGTTCACTATTGCCCGCAATATAGCCTGCAAATAACCCACCTGTCGTTCAATGGTTTCATGGTCGAACAGGGCAGAAGAGTAGTTCAGCTCTCCAACAATTTCGCCCGCCTTCTCCGTTAATTCCAGTTGCAGATCGAATTTCGCTATATCATATTCCAGCTCGAAGGGTGTTACCGTCAATTCCGGTAATTGCCATTCCTCTGTTTCATTCTCCTGCCAGGCAAACATTACCTGGAACAGTGGTGTATGCTCCGGTCTGCGCGGCGGTTGAACAATTTCCACTACCTGCTCGAAAGGCAGATCTTGATGCTCCTGCGCTCCCAGTGTCGTCTGCCGTACACGCCGCAGTAGTGTGGCCACATCCGGCATGTCGGATAAATCGATACGCAACGCTAATGTGTTAACAAAGAAGCCAAGCAGTGGTTCAATTTCCCGCAGATTGCGGTTAGCGCTTGGTATACCAATGACGACATCATCCTGACCAGACAAACGTGACAACAGCGCAGCCCAAGCGGTCAGCAATGTCATAAACAGTGTGGCGCCGTGTTGTTGCCCCAGATGTTTTAGGGCCTGTACCAACGGAGCATCAATGTGCACCGCTACCCGGCCGCCGGTAAATGATTGTTGGAAGGGTCGAGGTCTGTCTATCGGCAACTCAAGCAATACCGGTGCGTCTGCCAACGTCCGGCGCCAGTAATCACTCTGCGCCTGTACTCCTTCACCAGAAAATACCTGCCGCTGCCAGGCCGCATAATCAGGATATTGAATGGTCAATAGCGGCAATGGATCAGGCTGTTGATTTAGACCAGCAGCGTAGAGTGCAACCAGTTCTGATTCAAGTATCTTTAAAGACCAAGCATCGGAGATAATATGATGCTGAGTCAGTAAGAATATATGCTCTTCATCGGCCAGTTGGATCAATGCGCAACGAATTAGGGGGCCACGAGCAAGATCAAACGGCGTTTTGGCTTCCTGTACACACAAGAGCTTAAATTGTTCGTCCACGTTAGATGCTTTACGTAAATCGTATTTTTTCACCGGTAGACCAAATTCCGCCGGTAACAGTTCAACCTGAGGCTGACCATCAACTGTGATAAAAATAGAACGAAGCGCCTCGTGGCGAGCGAGCAGGCGATTCAGGGCCTGCTGCCAGGCAGAAAAGTTTAGCCGTCCACGTAAACGCAAGGCTGTCGGAACATGGTAGGTATCACTCACCCCCTCAAATTGCGCCAGAAACCACAGACGCTGTTGACCAAACGATAAGGGCAAGACACTATCGCGAGATATTGGCCTAATTGCAGGCAATTTATCATTGGCCGCATGACGTTGTGCGCAGATCTTCTCGGTAAACGCAGACAATGACGGAAACATAAACAACTCAGCCAACGGCAGATCGACACCGAAAACCGCTATCCGGTTCATCATCCGTACCGCCAACAGGGAATGTCCGCCCAAGGCAAAGAAATTGTCATGTCGGCCAATCTGCTCAACGCCTAGCAATTCACGCCAGATAGCCGCCACTGCAATTTCCATTTCCCCTTGTGGCGCGACATAAATTTGACGGGCAAAGGCATCTTCCCCCGGCGCCGGTAATGCCCGATGATCCAATTTACCGTTTGGCGTCAGCGGGAAAGCCGCCAGACGCACAAAAGCTGCGGGCACCATATAATCAGGCAGCATAGCACTCAAATGGGTGTGCAAACTGGCCGCCAGTCCGCTATCCTCTTCGGCTACAATATAGGCAACTAAACGCTTATCCTGTCCATCCCCCAAGGTCACGATCCGTGCTTCGCGCACCATAGGGTGTTCTGTCAATCGAGCTTCGATTTCACCCGGCTCGATACGGAAACCGCGGATTTTAATCTGCTGGTCGTTACGACCAACAAACACCAGATTGCCGTCCGGCAAGTAGCGCGCCAAATCCCCAGTCCGGTACATTCTGGCATCGGCAGCGTCACTAAATGGATCAGCCAGGAAGCGTTCGTCGGTCAGATCAGGACGATTGAGATAACCGCGAGCAACACCATCTCCACCAATATAGAGTTCCCCCACCGCGCCCAATGGAACTGGCTGACCGTGGTTATCCAGTAGGTAAAGACGAGTATTCGCCGTCGGGCGACCAATAGAGACCAACACATCAGTATAGTGTGACGGGCAACGCCAATTGGTGGCACAGACGGTAATTTCTGTCGGCCCATAGGCATTAAATAGAGTCGCCTGATGACTAAGCGCCCGTAGTAGCGCGGGGCTAGGGGCTTCACCGCCCAATATCAAGGTCGGTTTTATTGCTATCGTTGGCAAATCAGCCCCTTCTCGCAACAAAGCAGGAGTCAAGCAGGCGTGCGTCACCAATTGCTCTTCCAGATAATGCCAGAGGCGACGCGGGTCTTGACGAACGGTTTCGTCTGGAATAACCAAGCAGGCTCCACCGCCTAATGCCATCATGATTTCCCAAACACCGGCATCAAAGCCAAATGAAGCAAACTGTAACATCCGGCTAGCAGGGCGAATGTCGAATCGGCTGATTTTATCCCGGATAAGATTGACCAGCCCACGATGTTCAATCATTACCCCTTTGGGCGTCCCAGTCGATCCGGAAGTGTAAATCACGTAGGCCAGATGGCGAGAGGTCAATGCAGGAACTTGCGGATTGCCGTCCGGCTGGTCAGGTAAGATATGCGGGTCTAGTACCGTCAGCTCCGCAAGCGTTTGCTCACCCAATGCAGCCCGCCCGGTACTATCCACCAACACGATTGTTTTCAACCCCGCCGGGGCTGCATCGGTCAGGATATGCAACAGTCGTTCTCCCGGATAAGCCGGGTCCAACGGCACATAAGCTCCGCCCGCTTTCAGCACCGCCAGCACCGCTATTACCCGCGCCGGTGAACTTGTCATGCAGATCGCCACTCGTTGATCTGGCACGATACCCAAGGCAAGCAGTTGATGGGCTAGCCGGTTAGCATCGGCATTCAATTGTCCATAGCTGAGCGTCTGATTTTCATACACCAGCGCCGCAGCCTCTGGGGTTTTCTCCGCTTGTTGTTCAATCAACTGATGAATACAGAGTTGTTCAGGATAGGGTGTTTCTGTCGCGTTCCAGTTTTCCAGCAATAATGTACGTTCCGATGCAGGCAAAACGTTGAGCGCTCGCACCGGTGTTTCCGGCGCCAGTTCAAGGGCATCCGCCAGACTTTCCAGCGCCTGTTGCATATAACCACATACCCGCTCTGAATCAAACGGTTGTACCACCTGGGCAGTCAACCCCAGTGTGGCGCCGCCATCCTCTACTGACAGGACAAACGGGTAGTTGGTTCTCTCCTGTTCACCCAGAAATTCGATTCCTGGCATCGCCTCATGCGGGATCATCGGTTGCTCATTGTGCCGGTAGTTCAGTAGGGCGCTAAAAAGCGGCGTGCCTCCCTGTACTCCGCTGCAACGTTGAGCCAACGCCAATGAAGCATGCTCATAATCCAGCAATCCGGCTAATCGGGTATGCGCCAACTTAACGCTATCCTGTACCGGAGTATCATCAATATCCAACCGTAGTGGTAAGGTATTGATAAACAGCCCCATGCCATTGTCAGCCCCTTCCCCCGCCGCCATGCGTCCAAACAGCACGGTGCCGAACACCACTTTCTCTTGTCCGCTGGTCCGCGATAACACCTGTGCCCAAGCCAGATGACACAGGGTTGCCAGACTGACGCCCAGACGTCTTGCCTGCGCACGCAGACGATCATTCAGCGTGGGAGACAGCATCCGGTGCGCCTGTACGACCTGAGAACCATCACGATGTACCTCAGTCAGCCCAAACGGTAACGTCGGTTCATCCACTTCTGCCAACATGTCGGTAAAAAATCGGTGATGTTCTGTCTGGTCAACCCCTTGCCGAGCTTGAGCCACCAGATTGCGGAACGGTACCGGCGCCGTTAGGTTATTGCCCTGTCCGTCAAGATAGGCCCGAACTTCGCGGTTCATGACTTCCAGCGTAGTATGGTCGCCAATCAGGTGATGTTGTAATTGCAGTACGTACCAGCGACCATCCGTCTCCTGTGCTACCACAAAGCGTAACAACGGCGCCTGACTGAGGTCGAAACGGTGTTGCCGCGGATCAAAACGTCGCGCCAGTTGGTCACTGACCGGCCCGTCAGCCGGGTTTAACGTCAGTTCAGTCACTGACAACGGGGCCTGACGCCAAACCACCTGCGCCGGGATGGATAATCCTTGCCAGATAAAAGCGGTACGCAAAATATCATGGCGGTCAACCACCTGTTGTACCGCAAATAAATAGCGGTCTAACAAGCCACGGTCAGCAAAGATCATTGGGTAGGCCAGCAAGTAAGGATCACCCTCTTTCGCCAGCAGATGGTGGAATAAGATACCGTCCTGCAACGGCGATAGCGCATAAATATCCTGAATATTGACCACTCCACCCGGTACCTGCTCGACGATGCGATCAATATCTGGCTGAGTTAAATCGATTAGCGGCAACATCGCTGGCGTCAATTCAGTGGTCGCCGGGGTAATGACATTCGGCGGCACTGCCATAATCTGATGCTGCCCCAATGTTTGGGCCAACTCCGCCAGTATTGGCGATTGAAACAGGTCGCGGGCAGATAACGTCAGTCCTAAATGGCGTAGCTGTTCAATCATGCGTACGCCGAGTAGTGAATGACCGCCCAGTGCAAAGAAGCTGTCATGCCGACTTATCTGCTCAATACCCAATAACTCGCGCCAGATAGTAGCCAATGCAATTTCCCGTTCTCCTTGCGGCGCGGCGTAAATCTGACGGGCAAAAGCGTCTTCCCCCGGTGTCGGCAACGCCCGGCGATCCAATTTGCCATTGGGAGTTAGCGGGAATTCATCCAGACGCACAAAGGCCACCGGCACCATATAATCAGGCAACCGCGCACTTAGATGTTCACGCAAGTGAGTCGGCAATTCGTTATCCGATTCCGCCAACACATAAGCAACTAACTGCTTGTTCTGCCCTTCGCCTGATGCCAATACCACCGCTTCTCGTACTGTTGGATACTCCGCCAAGCAAGCTTCAATCTCCCCCGGTTCAATCCGAAAGCCCCGAATTTTCACTTGCTGATCGTTGCGGCCAAGGAATTCGAGATTACCATCCGGCAGGTAGCGAGCTAAATCTCCGGTCCGGTACATCCGCGCATCCGGTACATCATTAAATGGATCAAGCACAAAGCGTTCGGCAGTCAATTCAGGGCGATTGAGATAACCGCAGGCCACCCCGTCGCCTCCAACATAAATCTCGCCCACCCTTCCCAATGGCACCGGCTGGCCCTGCTCATCCAGTAAGTAAACCCGCGTGTTAGCAATTGGTCGGCCAATAGGAATGTTGGTTGTTCCTGCGGCCAAAGCATCAATCCGGTATGTGGTGGTAAAGGTGGTGCCTTCGGTCGGTCCATAGGCATTCAATAACTGTTGAGGCGGGTTGTTGCGTAAAATTTGGGCAATTACATGAGGATCAAGGACATCGCCGCCGACAATCAGGTTTTTCATCTGTGGAAGGAGTGGAGACAACTCCGCCGCCAGCCGGTTAAACAGGCCGACACTTAACCATAAGATATTAATTTGATAACGGTCTAATGTTTGGACAAATTCCTGTGGCGTTAACAAAGTCGTGTGGTCAATAACGACTAGTGCCCCACCATTGAGCAAAGGGGCCCAAACTTCAAAGGTGCTGGCATCGAATGCGGGGTTAGCTGCGAAGGCGACTCGATCATTAGGTTCAATTTCAACATAGCTATTATTAATAACCAGTCGAACCACAGCGCGGTGAGGCACAATCACCCCTTTGGGGATGCCAGTCGAGCCGGAAGTGTACATAATATACGCTGGCGCGATACTGGAACAAGGTAAGTCAGGATTAAAGCCCTCCTCTTTGTTCACATCTGTCTCATCAGAGAGACGAATTAGCGGAACATCCAGATCAGCCGGGATATCCACTTCTGCACCGGTGAGCAGCAATTTGGCTAAGCAATCGTTTATCAGCCAATTTTTTCTCTCGTTCGGCGCTCCCGGATCAATAGGGACATAAACCGCCCCCGCCTTGAGGATAGCCAATTGAGCTACCACCAACTCGATAGATCGCTCTAACAGGATTGCCACATGGTCATTTGGGCTAACCCCTTGTTTAATCAGTTGATAAGTCAGTCGGTTAGCACGAGCATTCAATTCCTCATAACTCAGGACCTTATCACCTGCTATTAACGCCGTAGCTGTCGGGTTTTTTTCTACTTGTCGTTCAAACAACTGATGGATACCCAACTGATCAGGATAAACGGTTTCAGTGGCGTTCCAAGTTTCCAATAGCAGTGTACGTTCAGCCTCTGACAACAAATTAAGTTTCTGAACAGATATGTCATCACCAACCTTTTCTGGCGGTACTTGTACTAATCCAGCGTCAAAGATAATTTCCTTTTTAGCCATGCTATCTTTCATCTACTTACTACCTCAACGAATCTGTTAGTTATTTGAAAACTGTCATTCTCAACAGTCATCACAAATGTTTTGCCCTTCTTTCCTCAAAGAAATAAAAACGGGCACACACCAGGCATCAATTAAGATCCTCAGACAGCACATTCTTTTGGACGCTGGATGTAATGGCCCGGTTGATAACCGCATAATTAACAATTCTGCGACAATTATTTTCCTGATAACGGAATAAACGGTTCACCCAGTGAACCGGCAAAAGATATTCCATTTTTGTTCCTATTTTTTAATAAGCGCCTTTGATTTTGTGCAATTTTTTATTGGCTGACGCTGAATTCCATAACTAAATAAAAATGGATTCATTGAATATATTTACTGGCATGAGTGATAAATCCCTGCTGTATTTGTCCATTTTGAATTAATATCATATGTAAATTATTTCATAAAAAAATTAAACAGTTAGCAAGACAAATTAAACCTCCTGATCCTCAATTAACACCGCATTTATTTTGATAATTCTCTGCAAAATGGACCTACCCATATTCCAGCAGGAAACAGATTGCACCATAAAAGACATGATTTATCATTTAGTTATATTGATTAATGTATATTTATACACGTAAAAATTATCAACCTGCCTGATTACATATTATTTTATAATAATCAAATTATACAACTGATGTAAACGTTAATTATATTTAACACCGGCATGAAACAATTTCAAATTAAAACTAACTTCCATATATATTGTTTTGTCATAATAAAATAATACGACTGATGTATATATTAATTATGTTTAATATCACCAATAAATAATTTTAATTTAAAAATAAATTATTTTGAGATTGTTTTTAAATAAAAAAATCACACAATTAATTACTTATTCAAATGTATTTGACTTATTATATAATAGAAAAATGGTAGATTAGGAACTCCAACCACATGGACAGGAAACAGATGACAGAATACGGAAGACAGAAGATGGAAGACAGAAGGCAGCAAAATTACACGTTCAGATGCTCAAAGTGACTAAACGAATAACCGCATCCGGTCAGATGCGGTTGTGTTGTTGTGTTATGAAAGGATGAAATCAGCCTCTGTCAGCGCTTCTCCAACGATCTTCACCCCAAAACCATTTTGGGATAATTCTCCTCCCATATTAATAACGAAATCATTTACCTTGTTAACGCTGTCATAGCTGATCACAGCTTCCCCAACAGCACCGGTAAATTCCTCGACAAATTTAATAGTGTCTTTTCCTGCTTTACCCAAATCGAACAATGACAAATCAATCTTGTCTTCACCGGAAACAAAGTCATGAATCCAATCACGCTCAAGGAAAGGTGATTCTTTGGCATTCAAGTAGACAAATGTATCTTTGCCTTCCCCGCCCCAAAGATGATCAGCTCCCAGTCCACCGTAAATGATGTCATCACCTGTACCACCCTTCAGAGTATTATTGGCATCATTCCCGATCAGAATGTCATTACCACTGCCGCCAATCGCATTTTCAATTGTGACGCCACGAGCAATAGAGACATTTCCTTTCAGACCGCCAACATCCGAGAAAGAAGCTTCATTCAAGTTAATACGTTGATTTTGAGTAAAACCAGAGAAATCAAAGGTATCATTACCACCCGCATCCCAGGCAGTGAACACGAGTTTGCTCTTTGCATCTTTTGCCGTATAGAAATCGCGATCGGTGTTGGAATTAAAACCATATACAGTGTCGCCGGTACGGGTAGTATTATTTGCGCCATACAACAACTGAATAGCAGAAATATCGTTAAGTAATGGCGCAGAAGAATCAATACCTTTAAAGTCCTGTCCGGTATTTTTTTCACTGAAATAACCCATGATGGTATAAGCACCGCTATCTTCAAAATAAATAGCCTTATTCTTGTAAGTCGGTACTACCTTATCAGACGCATCATAATCAGCCGGATGATCCAACCCCAGTGTATGACCAATCTCATGAGTAAATGTATGGCGGCCATAACCATTCACTCCAATATCATTTTTTAAGAAAGTACTGCTTTCCGCGTTATACCAAGTTCCGACTTGTTTCAAACCTGAGTTTGGCATCTCAGCAAACGCATAATCCCCGGTTAAACTAAAATCAAAGAAACCAAAAGTGACATTCGCCTTATTCGCATCGGAGGTTTCCGTGAATTTAATATTTGCGACATCAGTCCAAGATTGAATTGACAGTTTTGCAGCAGCTTTTTGCTGTTCATTAAATGCTGAAAATCCATAAATACTCCACGGCATGTCATCCGGTTCACTCTCCAGGAAATTATACGTTAATTGGAAAGTTTCAGATTTGTCATTACTCTGATGCCCCCAACGGTAATCACTTCGGATTAACTCTTTCGCCGCATCTTTACTAGGCTCATGCCCAACGACAATATTAGGATCTTTACCTGGAATATAAGCCTGTAACCAAGTCAATACCTCATTTGCCTTTGCTGAACCACTAACTTCTTCCAAATATGAAATTTTCCTCTTTAAAGACATATATTTCTCCATAAGTTCAAAGCTTAAATATAAAAAACTTTCTATTTAATTAAACACCTGTCAATAAAACCTATAAGTGATGGGCTATCCCGGCCACGCAATTTAAAATCCCTGTCCATAAAAGTAACACTAAAGTTAATTACGTAAAAAACAATTAACATATTTTTTTAATATAAAGGTGATAAAAATAGCATAAAACAAATAAACAATTGTTTTATATAACATAGCTATTTAAGACAAAAAATATCGCTAATTTTTATCAGTATTTTCTTTTAAAATTATTACCAATTTAATTATCCATATAGTAAACTTAAAAAATTTTATAAAATCATTATTAATAATTTTATAAAGTAACTATTAAAACAAGCAAAAAAAATAAGGGAAATATGTATTGCCAGATAATACTTTATCTATTATATAAAGTTTTTCTCTGAGAGAATTAAATTGGATTTATTAATCGAATCCACTTGGGATGATTATTCTTTAAAGCCCGATTTACCGTTTTTGGCTCGCCATTCTTTTATTACTTTAAGCACGCCTTTAGGACTATCTTCAACTCCATTCTCTGGATAGAAAATTAGTCCATTTCCGTTTGGATGTTCTACAAGTTTTTCAAAATGATCTATTAAATCATCATGTTCTTCCTCTGAAACATCCACCGCCCATATTTTATTCAATAGAGATAAGAATTCAGCTTCAGTATAATCTTCCAGTTTGTTTTTCAATTCCATCTTACATGCCCTCTCTGTTAGAATGGAGTTCAATATGTTTTTTCGGTGTTACCACTCGTAAATTATCTATATCATAGACAGCTCCACCATCTTTAATTGGTTTTACATGGTGGATATCGAATTTTTTCTTTCCACCTATTTGTTCAGTTGGAATGGAAAATGGCGCATACCCAAACTCTCTAATTCTTTTTTTATTTACATCAGAAAAATCCTTTGCCAATTGAGGATCATTACCAACCTCTTTCCAAAACGCCCTTCTGAAATCATCAAAGTTATTAAATGTCTTCCCTCGCAACTTATCCGCTATCTGACTGGGAATCGGTGCTCCCATATCTTGTCCTGCAAGACTTAATCAATTACCCTCAACTTTTTGCCCTCGACCAGTCACCACTCCCGGTTGATTTCGAGGGGTATTAAACATCACATAGATCGGTTTAATACCTAAATTGGCTGGAAATACCAGAATATAATCGCGAAAATCCTTCTCTTCCGGTATAGGCAACGATTCAATATCACTACCCACTTTATCTGGAATCGGTAATACCGTTATCTGCGATGGAATAAACGGCTGTTCCTCATTCCCGGTATGGGATGGAATCTTGAATTCCTGTTCGTTTGGTGTCCATAGAATCGTTGGCCGATTTTCTCCCGGCTCCCAGAACTCATAATTACCGGTGGCAGGATTCAGTTTCATCATACGAACCGGCACTTTATCCAGACCACTTTCCCGGCTGACGTGATAGCCTTGAACCGTCATCCTGCCGCTTTTTTCGTCTCTGATCCAGCGAAAACGAACACGAGTCGACGCTTTACCAAACTGTTCTGCAATCTCACTAAGATGATGCTGGTTTAAATAATCTTCCTCGCCTTCATTTAATCCGGACGAATAAAACAGCCCCATTAATCCAACTGTCAACGGATTTGGTACCGCCAGCCAACGCCCGGCGCTGGTAATGCCACCACCAATGTAACGCATCACCAATGTTTCACTATCCGCTACAGCGCTGCGGGTAGTTGCAGCCACAGCGATGGCAGCGGCTTCGGCCTTATCTTTGCTGCCGCTAAACCACCGTTTATACCAGGGTAATTTTTTATCTTGCGGTTTATCCGGTTTGGGTGGATGTTTGTTACTCTGCGGGGGCTGTTCAGGTTTTGATACTGTTACCGAAGCAGGAGATAACGGAACCTGATATATCGCCATCCTGCCAAAGTTATCTACCAGTTCAGTCTCCGTACCGGCATCGGTACAACCTTTACCTCGCTGGCGGGATTTGGCAAATACCGGGCTCGGTGGAGGAGGTGCCTGTGTTACAGGCGGTGGTGAGGATTGGATATTCCCCACTTCCTTCACCGGTGATGAGAAGTTTTGCGCTGCCATATGAGCAGGCGCTTGTTGACGAGGCTGATCCTGTTTCTCGTAACTGTCCATCACAGAATTAATAAATCTGGCCCGACAGGGACAAGTGCTAACACTATCCAATGTGCCAGCCAACTTACGCCACAAGTTGTTTTATCACCAACCAGCAGGAAATACCCTATTGCCATCTATTCACTTCTCCATTGATTTATATACCCGTCATCTTTCAAGTTGCCTCTTTGTTGGCTGTACTCACTCACCCCGGTAACATAGTTCTCTATGCTCCCGGGGATTCGCTCCCTTGCCATCGCGATCCATCTTGAAATCTATAAGGTATAGCATGAAGAGTGGTTCTAACTGAAATCATCATGTTTTCACCACTTATGGATTAATAAGTGTTCAATGATGCAATGAATTTGACCTAAAAATATATAGGAATATTCCGAAATTTATCGAAATTAAGTTGCTTGATGCCGGTATTACCTTATATTTTTTAACAATCATTAAATATTTATTTATCAAAAGCGAATATCACGAATAAATTTGAAACCAATGACGATATTGGTTTTGCATGCAAGTGATTTCTGAGGACACAGGACAAGGGGCAAGGGATACAACGCCAAATTGACAGGATGATGGGGAAGGTTTTCTCAGTATAAAAGTTAGCTCTTTTTATATGAGCCTTGATTAGATCAAAAAAGTGCTGACCAAAAGGCCAGCACTTTGTTATGAATCTAAAACAGCATCGAAACACTGTTTAGAATAAGCAATAACTTGTTATCTTCAAACTTAATCGTAGATATTCACGCGATCACGTAACTCTTTACCAGGTTTAAAATGGGGAACGTATTTACCTTCCAGCTCCACTTTATCACCGGTTTTAGGGTTACGGCCTACGCGCGGAGCACGGTAGTGAAGAGAAAAACTGCCGAATCCGCGCACCTCTATACGTTCACCATCTGCCAATGTTATTGTCATATGGTCGAGTATTTCTTTCACTGCATCTTCAACGGTTTTGGCCGAAATATGAGATTGCTGGCCAGCAAGTCTTTCAATTAATTCAGACTTGGTCATAAGTACCTCCCTAAACTACCGCACCTGGATAACACTTACGTGTTATCCACCGTTATTCACTTGAATTATTCGCCTTTCGCTGCTTTGAAAGCTTCAGCCATTGCATTGTTTGCAAAGTTTGCGTCTTCTTGTTTGTTCACAGAAGCGATAGCGTCTTTTTCGTCAGCTTCGTCTTTGGCGCGAACAGACAGGTTGATAACGCGGTTTTTGCGATCAACACCAGTATATTTAGCTTCAACTGCATCACCCACGTTCAGAACCAGTGTTGCATCTTCAACACGGTCACGAGAAGCTTCTGATGCACGCAAGTAACCTTCAACGCCGTCAGCCAGTTCTACTGTCGCACCTTTAGCATCAACTGCGGTAACTTTACCATTAACAATAGCACCTTTCTTGTTCACAGACAGGTAGTTATTGAATGGATCTTCTGCCAGTTGTTTAATGCCCAGGGAGATACGCTCACGCTCTGCATCTACTTGCAGAACAACAGCCGCGATTTCATCGCCTTTTTTGTATTCACGAACTGCTTCTTCTCCAGCAACGTTCCAGGAGATATCAGACAGGTGAACCAGGCCATCAATGCCGCCATCCAGACCAATGAAGATACCGAAGTCAGTAATAGACTTGATCTTACCTTCAACACGGTCATTTTTGTTGTGAGTTTCAGCAAATAGCTGCCAAGGGTTAGCTTTACACTGTTTCAGACCCAGGGAGATACGACGACGTTCTTCGTCGATATCCAGAACCATAACTTCCACAACGTCACCAACGTTAACCACTTTGGATGGGTGGATGTTTTTGTTGGTCCAGTCCATTTCTGAAACGTGTACCAGACCTTCAACGCCTTCTTCGATTTCTACGAAGCAGCCGTAATCAGTCAGGTTAGTTACGCGACCAGTCAGTTTAGTGCCTTCTGGATAACGCTTAGCGATTGCCACCCAAGGATCTTCGCCCAGTTGTTTCAGGCCCAGAGATACACGGGTACGCTCGCGGTCAAATTTCAGTACTTTAACTGCGATTTCATCGCCCACATTGACGATTTCACTTGGATGTTTAACACGTTTCCAAGCCATATCAGTAATGTGCAGCAAGCCATCAACGCCGCCCAAATCAACAAATGCGCCGTAGTCAGTCAGGTTCTTAACGATACCTTTAACTTCCATACCTTCTTGCAGGTTTTCCAGCAGTTGATCACGTTCTGCGCTGTTTTCAGATTCGATAACAGCACGACGAGAAACTACGACATTGTTGCGTTTCTGATCCAGTTTGATGACTTTAAACTCAAGCTCTTTACCTTCCAGGTGAGTTGTATCACGAACTGGACGAACATCAACCAGAGAACCAGGCAGGAATGCACGGATACCGTTCAGTTCAACAGTAAAGCCGCCTTTTACTTTGCCGTTGATGATGCCGGTAACAGTTTCTGCGTCTTCGTAAGCTTTTTCCAGCATCAGCCACGCTTCATGGCGTTTTGCTTTCTCACGAGACAGAACAGTTTCACCGAAACCATCTTCAACAGCGTCTAGCGCAACATCAATTTCATCACCAACCTGGATTTCCAGCTCACCCTGAACATTTTTAAACTGTTCTACAGGGATAGCGGATTCTGATTTCAGACCTGCATCAACCAATACAACGTCTTTATCAATAGCAACAACGATGCCGCGAACAATAGCACCTGGACGAGTTTCAATAGATTGCAGGGATTCTTCAAAGAGTTGAGCAAAAGATTCTGTCATGTTAATGATCTTCAAGATTTTAATTTAACGTCCATTTAGCTTCCCGCCGAATGGGGTTGTTTTACATGCCCCGCTACGATTCCTGTAACAGGGTTGTTTAGTTTGCGGAAAAATTCTCTACCCGCGTACCCAATTTTTAGTACATCGTCACCAATTATAAGCTAAAAACTTAAAATCGTTCAGGTAATTGAAAGAATTTTTTTCGCATAATTTAGCGCCTGGTCGATAACTTCCTCGATAGACATACTGGTTGAATCCAATATTAATGCATCTTCAGCCGGCGCTAATGGTGCAACTGCCCGGTTACGATCGCGGTAATCACGCTCCTGTATCTCGGACAAAAGACATTCAAAGTTAACACTAAAGCCTTTTTCCTGCAACTGTAGCATACGTCTGCGCGCACGTTCTTCTGCGCTGGCATCAAGGAATATTTTCACCGGAGCATCAGAAAACACCACGGTTCCCATATCACGACCATCGGCAATCAAGCCCGGCGCAACCCGAAAAGCACGCTGACGCCGTAACAACGCTTCACGAACCCGAGGGAAAGCAGCCGCTTGCGAGGCAGTATTACCGACCGTTTCAGTACGGATCTCATTACTGACATCCTCGCCTTCAAGCATCACACTGAGCTTCCCTTTGCCAGGGACAAAACGTACATCAAGATTAGCAGCCAGAGGAACTAACGCATCTTCAGACTGGATATCCACCTGATGATGAATCGCGGCCAGTGCCAACACTCGATAAATAGCGCCTGAATCAAGCAGTTGCCAGCCTAAAACCTCTGCCAATGCCTGGCATAACGTTCCTTTACCTGCGCCGCTTGGCCCATCAACAGTTATTACTGGGGCTATCGCCACCATTATTGTTCTCCTTTAGCATGGCAAGTTAACACTTCATCAGATGCTGAATATTTACTCAATAAAATAATCAATATCTGCCGTTTATTATATGCACTCAAAGAGTGAACGAAATAAGCGCATGCCATGTAGATAGATTTTACTCAAAGAAATACGCTTTATTGAATCATAATAATCGATAATTATGACTTTCGCTGGCTTAATCTCTCCAATTGATCGAAATAGTTGGGAAAAGTCTTTGCTGTACAACCTGGATCGAGAATGGTAACTGGTGTATCGGACAGTGCCACCAACGAAAAACACATCGCCATTCGATGATCATTATAGGTGCCAATCTCAGCAGGTAATAACCTTGATGGCGGTGTGATGCGAATGTAATCAAGCCCCTCTTCCACCTCTGCGCCGACTTTACGTAATTCAGTCGCCATCGCATGGAGCCGATCCGTCTCTTTTACCCGCCAGTTGTATATATTACGAATGACGGTCTCCCCTGCCGCAAACAACGCCGTGGTTGCAATGGTCATAGCCACATCAGGGATCTCATTCATATCCATATCAATGCCAGTGAGGGTGCCGCGCTCACATTCAACAAAATCATCACCCCAACGAATTTTCGCCCCCATTTTCTCCAGCACATTGGCAAATTTGGTATCCCCTTGCAGGCTATGTTTACCAATTCCAGTCACCCGCACAGTGCCGCCTTTAATTGCTGCGGCCGCCAGAAAATAGGAAGCAGAAGAAGCATCACCTTCAACCAAATAATGCCCCGGAGAAACGTATTGCTGTCGGCCTTTAATATGGAAAATCTGATATTGATCGTGATTTACGGTAATACCGAAACTTTTCATCAATGCCAGAGTGATATCAATATAAGGTTTGGAAACCAATTCCCCTTGAATATGAATCTCAGAATCATTTTCTGCCAATGGCGCAGCCATCAGCAATGCGGTCAGAAATTGGCTGGAAACACGGCCATCTACCGTCACTTTGCCGCCAACAAAACCCCCTTTGATGTGTAACGGTGGATAATTTTCCTGCTCCAGATAATCAATTTCCGCCCCTCCCTGACGTAAAGCATCCACCAGATGACCAATCGGACGCTCTTTCATCCGAGGTTCGCCGGTAAGAACGACGTTATTTTCACCCAAGCATAACGCGGCAGTTAGGGGGCGCATTGCCGTACCGGCATTACCCAGAAACAGTTCCAGCGGGCTTTTATGGGTAATCAACCCACCAATACCGTCAACTTCACAACGAGTACGATCATCAGATAAACGATAACTAACACCCAACGCAGCCAAGGCATTGAGCATATGGCGAATATCATCACTATCCAATAAGTTAGTTAAGCAGGTAGTGCCTTTGGCAAAAGCCGCCAATAATAGCGCACGGTTAGAAACACTTTTTGACCCTGGCAGGTTAATAATTCCATTAACGGAGGAAATAGGTTGTAGCATCAAGGATTGCATAAATAACAGGCTCTCTGATTCTCGATTAGATTATTTTAATTATTGAGTCATTTTTGCGTTTGAGGAAATATTTTTTACCTTGAATAAACCGGGAACCATTGTTCCCGGCAATGGTTAGCAAATTAGCCGTTACGACGCTCAAAATCAGCCATAAAATCAACTAAAGCCTGAACCCCTTCTATCGGCATCGCATTATAAATAGAAGCGCGCATACCACCGGAAATCCGGTGTCCTTTCAATGCCTGCAACCCTTGTGCATCAGCTTCTGCCAGAAATTTGCTGTCCAGTGAGGCATCTGCCATCTGGAACGGTACATTCATCAGAGAACGATTTTCAGGTGCAACCTGATTGCGATAAAAATCACTCTTATCAATCGCACGATAAAGCAGTTCAGCCTTAGCTTGGTTACGTTTTGCCATCTCTTGTACCCCACCTTGCTCTTTCAGCCATTTGAAGACCAAGCCAGAGAGATACCAGGCAAACGTCGGCGGTGTGTTGAACATAGAGTCATTCTCTGCCAAAACCGCATAGTCAAAAATAGACGGGGTTTCTTTACGGGCTTTGCCTAATAAATCTTCACGTACAATAACCAATGTGATACCCGCTGGACCAATATTTTTCTGCGCTCCCGCATAAATCATACCGTAACGGCTCACATCCAATGGCCCGGAAAGGATAGAAGAAGAGTAGTCGGCAATAATAACTTTATTATCATCAAATTCTGGTTGTTCATAAATGGCGATACCATCAATAGTTTCATTCGGGCAATAATGAACATAAGCCGCATCATCGCTCAATGACCATTCACGCATTGGCTTAACGCTTCTCAAACCATTAACTTCGGTTTTGATATTAATCACATTCGGCGTACAATATTTTTTGGCCTCTTTAACTGCACATGCAGCCCAATAACCGCCATCAATATAATCGGCTTTAACATTGTCACCCAGTAAGTTCATCGGGATAGCGGCAAATTGACCGCGGGCGCCGCCATGACAGAACAATACCTTATAGTTTTCAGGCACTGATAATAAATCCCGCAAATCATTTTCAGCTTCCTTTGCCACTGCGATAAATTCCTTACCGCGATGACTGACCTCCATAATTGAAGTCCCAATACCATGCCAGTTGCAGAGCTCCTGTTCAGCTCTACGCAATACTTCAACCGGTAACATAGCGGGACCTGAACTGAAATTATATACCTGATTCATTTACCTCACCTTATTCTGACGAAATAACAATGATTGATAGCAATAAATAATCTGATATATCGGTTGTACCACTCCCATTTCATTGCTGCAATGGTTATTCAAACGTTGAGCAAAACTATCGCAAAAATAGCCAATAAACTGGTGCATTCAGCGCTATTACAGGTGAACTGCTTATTTTTTTACCTTGTTTATCTACAGCAATGAGAGGAAGGAATAATGTGTTGGATATCGTGGCAATTTCTTAATAGTAGCCGTCGGGAAGTTGTTCAACTGGATACCGGCAGCAGCCAGAGTATAATATCCCGCTAAACGGTGATCATGAAGCGCAACAAAACAAGCTGCTACGCGGCGCCTAACATCCTGACCAACCTGTCTCTGAAAATAACCATCTAGAAATTCTGAACCACTGTAGAACGAATCACGATCGTGTTCTTCGTTGAGTTGCATAACATCAAACATCGTGGAACTCATTCTGATCGTAACAAAGATCGGTGCTGTGCAAATGCACGTTCAAGCGCCGGAGTCGATTCCGGTGGATTCAGCAATGCCTGCGCAAAACATTGCTGATCGGCCAGAGACAAACGGGGTACTTCTGACTGCTCAATTGCACGTTGCGCCGCATCCTGTGAAGCAGACACAACAAAATCAGTCATAGTACGTCCTTGAATTTCAGCGGCCCGTTTAATCAGGGCATGTAGTTCAGGATGCATACGCGCCTCAAAACGCACGGTGGAAGCAGCCATAATAGATCTCGACTAAAATTATCCGGCAAATTTCCGTACAAATAATATTTTGGCTACTTTTTGTAGCAGAATGCTACTTTCAACGACTAGTTTTAATCAGCACATTCCCTCGCTATAGAGCGCGGAATTCCATCACCCGCGCGCCCTATTTGTTATCTCTGAATCACGAATCAATATTTCACAAACATCTCGTGAATTTTCACCGGATCATGCGTTTCAGTCAGCGCTAATTGTAAAAGTACTCTGGCCTTTTGCGGATTCAGACGCTCAGAAGCGACAAAGCCATGCTTGCTATCATCCACTTCCGCATCCTGAGTAACATACCCCACCGGTACACGGCTTGATCTGACAACCACAACCCCATCTTTAGCCGCTTGAGCCAAAGTGTCGAAAATCGCCTTGTACATATTACCGTTGCCCACACCGGCGCTGACAATACCTTGATAACCATCTTTCAACAAAGCTTTCGCCGGCAGGTCAGACGCATTGGCATAGTTATAAACAATACCTACTTTCGGCAATTTATCGAGTTTACTGACATCAAAAATAGCCTTATTGGCTCTCGGCTTCGCGTCAGCGTAATAATTGACTTTGCCATTATGAACAAAGCCCTCAGCACCCGCATTAATTGGCTGGAATGCCTGAACTCCGGTGGTGCTCATTTTCACCACGGTACGCCCACTGATAACCGCATCATTCATTGCCATCAACACACCACGTTTGGCTGATGCTTGATCACTGGCAACCACCACAGCGTTATACAGATTTAACGGGCCATCGGCACCAAGCGCCGTAGATGGGCGCATCGCACCAACCATGACAATCGGTTTCTGGCAGTGGGTAGTGAGATCGAGGAAATAAGCAGTTTCTTCCATTGTGTCAGTACCGTGGGTGATAACAAAACCATCGGTCTTGTCACAATCAGCGTTGATTCTTTTCGCTAGCGTCAACCACACCTGATCATTCATATCCTGCGAACCAATACTAACCACCTGCTCGCCTTTTAGGTTGGCGATATTTTTGATCTCAGGAACAGCATTGACTAATTCATCAATAGCAACTCTTCCAGCAACATAGCTGGATTGGATTGCAGATTTCCCACCTCCGGCAATCGTTCCTCCCGTCGCCAAAAGTGTAATATTTGGTAAAGCAAAAGCAGAACCACTAATTAATGCCAATAAACTGGCTAATGCTGTGTGTTTCATCTTTTTCATGCTTCTTCCTTAATAAAAAATATCCTATTAGATTATGGATGATGATAACAATAAATCTGTGATAGATACCAGACTTTAGCTACTGAAAAAAAACTCGTATGATGAGCGCCCCATAACGAGCACTCATAAGTGAATACCATGACGCAAACCTTTATCCCCGGCAAAGACGCCGCCCTGGAAGACTCAATCAACGGTTTTCAGCAAAAACTACAACACCTTGGTTTTAACATCGAAGAAGCTTCATGGCTGAATCCGGTTCCCAATGTCTGGTCAGTTCATATCCGTGACCGCGATTGTCCTCTCTGCTTTACCAATGGCAAAGGCGCCAGCAAGAAAGCCGCTTTAGCCTCTGCTTTAGGGGAGTATTTTGAACGCCTGTCAACTAACTATTTTTTTGCTGACTTCTATTTAGGAGAAGCTATCGCTAACGGTGATTTCGTCCATTATCCCAATGAAAAATGGTTTGCTTTACCGGACGATGATTCTCTACCCGAAGGCATTCTGGATAACCGGTTACTCCAATTTTATAATCCTGAAAATGAGTTATGCGCCAGTCAGTTAGTCGATTTGCAATCAGGTAATGAAGAGCGTGGTATCTGCTCCCTGCCGTTTACTCGTCAATCTGATCATCATACCGTCTATATTCCTATGAATATTATTGGCAATCTTTATGTTTCCAATGGTATGTCAGCTGGCAACACGATGAATGAAGCCAGAGTTCAGGGGCTATCCGAAGTTTTTGAACGTTATGTGAAGAATCGTATTATCGCCGAAGGCATCAGCCTGCCGGAAATTCCCCAGGAAGTGATGAATCGTTATCCTGGCGTTGTTGCCGCAGTCAGCAAATTACAGGATGAAGGTTTCCCACTCTATTGTTATGACGCTTCCCTCGGTGGGCAGTTCCCGGTTATTTGTGTAGTGCTGTTTAATCCTAATAACGGGACTTGTTTCGCCTCTTTTGGGGCGCATCCTGAATTTGGTGTGGCGCTGGAACGTACTGTTACCGAATTATTACAGGGCCGCAGTTTGAAAGATCTGGATGTATTCAATGCCCCCACTTTCGATAATGAAGAAGTGGCAGAACATACCAATCTGGAGACTCACTTCATTGATTCAAGCGGTTTAATCAGTTGGGATCTGTTTAAACAAGATGCTGATTATACGTTCACTGACTGGAATTTCAGCGGCACGACCGAAGAAGAGTTCGCCACTTTGATGGCAATCTTCAAACAATTAGGTGCCGAAGTTTATATTGCTGACTATGAGCACCTCGGTGTTTATGCCTGCCGTATTCTGGTTCCGGGGATGTCTGATATTTATCCTGTGGAAGATTTACATCTTGCTAATAACACGATGGGAACCCATCTGCGGGAAACTTTATTAGCGTTACCGGATAGCCAATGGCCAGCCGAAGAATATCTGGCGCTGATTGAGCAATTAGATGAAGAAGGTTTAGATGATTTTACCCGTGTTCGTGAATTGCTTGGCATTGCTGTAGGTAAAGATAATGGCTGGAGTAATTTACGTATTGGTGAGTTGAAATCCATGTTGGCACTGGCTGGCGGTGATTTAGAACAGGCTTTAATTTGGGTAGAATGGACCCAAGATTTTAATGCCTCAGTCTTTACCACCGAACGCGCTAATTATTATCGCTGTTTACAAACACTACTTTTACTTGCTCTGGAAACGGATAAAGCGCCTGCACAATATTATCAAGCATTCGTAAAAATGTACGAGCAAGATGCGGTTGAAGCAGCATCAGCAGCTATTTCTGGTGAACACTGTTTTTATGGCCTGTGGTCAGTCGATTCAGATTTAAAATCACTGCCCGCTCATCAGGCTTTATTAGCCGCTTATGAGAAGCTGCAAAAAGCAAAACGCGATTTCTGGAACGCAAAGTAAAATTGTAGAAAAGACCATTCATAATTAAAAGTAAAATTCAGGTTAAATTAACTTTATTCTCAACAACAAATAAACAACAATTTGGCCTGTAATTTTACTTATCAAACTTCCTACTTGCGGATGAAATAAAAAAATATCATAATTTTTAAAATTTTTTTATTGCATTAAAATCAATAAATTAACTGTAATTTTCACCATTTCCCTTCGCTAAAACAGCATCTACTCTCAGAGGATTATTGATCTATATCAAATTCTCCCCTTTAAGCCTTTGTTACTATCGTTACGTACCGTAACTTATTAATGATAAAGAGTATGTTGGTATGAAAGCTGACACCCCCTTTAACCTATTACCACCTGCGGTAATGACACAGATCGCCAATGACATTAGTGTTTATAAAACCACTAAACCTGTCGCCATTACTTATCTATCAGCAATAACTGCCGGGGTTTTTATTTCCATTGCATTTGTCTTTTATATTACCGCGACTACAGGAACTGCATCTGTCTCTTATGGGCTGGCTAAATTAGTTGGCGGCATCTGTTTCTCCCTTGGATTAATGTTAGTTGTCGTATGTGGCGCAGATTTATTTACCTCCACTGTGCTAACGATTATTGCCAAAGCAACCGGGCGTATAACCTGGTATCAAATGATTAAAAACTGGATTAACGTTTATCTCGGTAATTTGATTGGCGCACTATTTTTCGTCGCCATTATCTGGTTTGCCGGTCAATATCGTGTTGCCGACGGATTGTGGGGCTTGAATGTATTGCAAACAGCAAACCATAAAATGCACCACTCTTTTATTGAAGCGCTATTTTTAGGTATTCTCGCCAATTTAATGGTTTGTCTCGCTGTTTGGATGAGTTATGCCGGACGTAGTTTAATGGACAAAATATTTGCCATGATTTTGCCAGTAAGTATGTTTGTCGCCAGCGGCTTTGAGCACAGTATTGCGAATATGTTTTTAATCCCGCTTGGCATTATTATTAAACACTGCGCCCCAACTGAATTCTGGATTAATGTGGGTACGACGCCTGAACAATTTTCTCAACTCACCATTTCACACTTTATTACTGACAATTTAATTCCGGTCACTATTGGTAACATTATTGGTGGTGCCGTCTTGGTGGGTTTAACTTACTGGTCAATGTATCTGCGTAGTGAGCAAAAATATTAATTCGCACCCTTATTTAGTTTCTCAAAAGTTCGATTATTACAAAGGTAGAAGTATCATGGCTGAATTAAATAAAAAATTCTCTATAGCATGGCAAGATTTTAACCAAGGGGATTGGCAGAATGAAGTCAACGTTCGTGACTTCATCCAAAAAAATTATATTCCATATGAGGGTGATGAATCTTTCCTGGCAGGTTCGACAAAAGCGACCGATACCTTATGGGAAAAAGTCATGGAAGGCATCAAAATCGAAAACCGCACTCATGCACCGGTTGATTTTGATACTGATGTTGCCGCTACGATTACCTCCCACGATGCAGGCTACATCGAAAAAGATCTGGAAACTATTGTTGGCTTGCAAACGGAAGCGCCATTAAAACGTGCGCTGATCCCATTTGGCGGCATCAAAATGGTGGAAGGCTCATGTAAAGTTTATGGTCGTGAACTCGATCCTAAATTGAAACAAATTTTTACTGAATACCGCAAAACGCATAATCAGGGTGTTTTTGATGTTTACACGCCAGATATTCTGAAATGCCGAAAATCCGGGGTTCTGACCGGTCTACCTGATGCCTATGGCCGCGGTCGCATTATTGGTGATTACCGTCGCGTTGCGGTATACGGCATCGATTTCTTACGTGATGATAAATTAGCTCAATTCAATTCATTGCAGGAAAAGCTAGAAAACGGTGAAGATCTGGCAATGACGATTCAATTGCGTGAAGAGATCGCTGAACAGCACCGCGCTCTGGGCCAGATTAAAGAGATGGCGGCTAAATACGGCTACGATATTTCTGGCCCTGCTACTAATGCTAAAGAAGCGATACAGTGGACTTATTTCGCTTATCTGGCGGCGGTTAAATCTCAAAATGGCGCTGCGATGTCCTTCGGTCGCGTATCTAGTTTCCTGGATATCTACATCGAACGGGACCTGAAAGCAGGTAAACTAACAGAAGTTGAAGCACAGGAGTTGATTGACCATCTAGTGATGAAACTACGTATGGTTCGTTTCTTGCGTACCCCTGAATACGACGAACTGTTCTCCGGCGACCCAATCTGGGCAACAGAATCGCTGGCAGGTATGGGGCTGGATGGTCGCACACTGGTGACTAAAAACAGCTTCCGTTTCCTGAATACTCTATACACAATGGGTCCATCACCAGAACAGGGCGGGATTCCACTTTGTATTTAATTTAATCAAAGATAAGTTGACTACGGAATTCCCCTGACCAAATGGCTCTTCGACGTTTAGCCGCCTGACTGTCTTTTATACTGGTATTCTGTTTAATCAC
>NZ_RCWB01000036.1 GCF_018448885.1 Photorhabdus caribbeanensis | reverse complement strand
GGTTGAGATTTACCACGCCGGAGGGGTTGCCGCTGACCTGGGTACTGCGGACCGAAGTCGGGAAAGGGCCGCTGGCATTATTGAAACTGCGGGGGTTTAGATTGCCGAAAACGATTTTTGTGGAGAATACGGGAAATAGCCTTGCTGAATCGGGGATAAATAACAAAGACTGAGGAACAGAATAATCGCTTATTTGAGGGTATAAACCGGGAATGATAAACGGCGTGATATTGCCGGTTATCTCCAGAATATTTAGCTGAGTTTGGTCATTTATCTGATGGTCAATATGTTATAAGCATATCATCATGATATTCCTATTTATGTTTAATGCTTTGTGATGAGGCAGGGTAATCGCTGTCCTGAATCAACGGGAGGCTATTATCGATGAGATTATTTTAAATAATGAAATCTATTCTCATTCGCATAATATAACTGAGAATTATTCTTTTTTACGTGTCGGTAACGTATTGATGATTAATGAATCTGAGTCATGGTAAGGATGGGGTAATGCCGGTGTTGTATATTTGATATTAATTAACGCATTGAAAATAAAGTAAAAATATATTCTATTGTTAGGGCTGTGAGAAATGTAAATATCTGTATGGTGAGCCGCTATCATATTATTTAAATCAGTGCGATCTTTTTATCTAAACAAATGACATTCTGTTTAGGTTTGGTTTAGATATAATGAATTTTGCCGTTTTCATTAAACATTTTGTGCTATTTGATAAAAAAAGACTTGATTTTAATATGCACCCGCATGGAGGATATTAATTATTCAGTAACTGTCTGTGTAGTTAATGGATCTATTAATTTGAACGCATGTTCCAGGCTATATGATTATTCTTCTCCCGGTTAACTGCTGAATAAGGAAATACCGGCATCTATTGACTGTTCCCCCGAATTAACTGGGGATGAAAACCGATAATGTATTCGGTTAGGGTTTTAATCACGTCACCGATATTGGTGGCATTACCCATTCAATAATAGAGGAGTCATGGGTATGGCAATCCCTGCGTATTTATGGTTGAAAGATGACGGCGGCGCCGACATTAAAGGCTCGGTGGATGTACACAACCGGGAGGGCAGTATCGAGGTGGTGGCGCTGGAACATGCGCTACATATCCCGACGGATAACAATACTGGCAAGTTGACGGGCACCCGTGTGCATGCGCCGCTGGTGTTCACTAAAGAGGTCGATGCGTCTAGTCCGTATCTGTATAAAGCAGTGACGTCTGGTCAGACCCTGAAATCGGCGGAATTCAAGTGGTACCAAATTGATGATGCCGGTCAGGAGAAGGTCTATTTCATCACTCATCTGAACAATGTGAAGGTGGTGAAAGTGGCGCCGTTGATGCATGACATCAAAGATCCGACCAAAGAGAAGCACAACCATCTGGAACGTGTCGAGCTTCGTTACGAAAAAATCACCTGGACGTACAAAGACGGCAACATCATTCACTCTGATGCATGGAATGAGCGCAATCAGGCGTAATGGGTTGACGGGCTGGCGGTTGTGCCAGCCACTTTGAATCTAACAGGCGCCGGTATGATTGCGGTGCCTGTCTTCCCTCGGAAGAACAGGAGATTTTGTGATGAATCAATCGTTATGTTGGATGTGTGAGTCTACCGGACCGGCACTGCTGCCGGTGCGCTATACCGTGGTGCCCGATAATGTTTCGGAAACCTTGCCGGTGTGGGCGGAAACGCCAGAACCTTCTGCGCCGGGTTATCATTATGCGCTGCGTGCCTTACGGCAAGGGTTTTTGTATGTCTATTATACTAATGCCGGATTAGGTGAGCCGGAGAGCTGGGATACCTGGAGCGTCAGCGAGGATGGTGCATTATGGCAAAATCTGAGTGCGCCTTTTGGTGTCTTACCCCAGAAAACCTCAGATTGTCATGCGCCGACTCATCAGAGCGCTAATGTGGAATTTATCGTACTCCAGGATATGGCCTTGTATACGGAAACTTGGCTGGCTTTCTCTCCCTCAATGTGGAGCAAGGAGATCATTGAGTATTATCACAACAACCGCGAAGCACGGGAAAGGCGGATGCAGTGCGTGAAACCGTGGCAGTGGCGCGGGGTGCCGGAAGGGGTGGGGATTGCTCAGGCGACGATAGAGAACCTGAATGGGGTAATCGATTACTGTCTGGGCGACAATGATTCCGGCAAATATGTTCTGCCTTGTAACCGGAAAGTGTCGCGTATCAGCCGGACATTGGAAGAGGCACCCTACTACGAAGTTTATCACGGTGCGCTGAGACCGAAGAGCACCTTGTATCCGTGGAGTAGCAAGCGAGCGGGATGTGCGGACATTACGGTCAGAGCGATGCAAAAGCGCGGGCGGGCTGCGGATGGCACGCCGGTATCGCCGGTGTTAATAGCGTTGCATGATCCGATAGGGATGGCGCATGAATTAGCGGGCTGGAGTGATGATATCGCCGGGGCGCATAAAACCTTTCTGGATGAATTGTCGATCGAATTTATGACCGACAGTTCATTGAATGGTGTGGAAAATCAACTGTATAAATTGAAAGCCGCGGATGTGCAAGGGCAGGTTGATAAAGCGCTTGAAGTCACTAAGCAGGAGGAGTTCAAGGCTTTTTCCGATCAGCAGAAGGCTAAGCTCAAAGAGTATGTTACTCGTGACATGGCGGAAGCGGGTAAGAAAGGTGTTGCCCGTGATTGGAAGAAATATACTGCGGAGCTGAATCTGGCTAAACGACAGGCATTTAACCAATGTTATGCCGATTTTTGTGCCGATGTGGCGAAAGAGCTGGAGCAACTGGCCCAGCTTAGGGTGAGTTGGCTGAAACAGAGTGGGTTTATCACCTGTTGTCAGGATTTTCATACCACCCGACTGGAGGACAATCTCAATTATCGTGAGGCAGTGGATTATGCCATCGCTTCGCTTAACGTGACCGAAACCGGTTGTGCCTATTTAGATGCTTTAATTGACGAATATTCTGCGTTGCCACCGGAAAATATTGTCTGGCGCTCGTTATTGCTGAATAACCCGGAAGTGATGAAAGAGATGGACGGGTTTTTACAGAAGATGAAGCTGAATAAGGATAACCATCAACCGGCGGCACCCTCTGATTTTATGAAAGTGGTGTCAGATCTGAGTGGGAAACTGATTGAAGCCTACGATAAAGCGAATGAAGCGCTGGAAAAGCCGCCAAAATCCAACAGTACTTTTGCTCGTGCCATGCTGCATTGTGACCGGCGACTGGTCACGCTGGGGGATCGGTTCTTGAATTTTACTCGCTTGGGAAAAGTGCTGGACAGCATGAATGAAATGCTGAGTAAAGCGCTGTTATCGGTGATTTCAGGTGTGCCGCTTGATCAGATGGTTGAACTGTCAGTATCACAACTTAAGGACGGTAATGCGTTTCGGCAGCAGGTGTTGGAGCAGCTTAAGAAGCCGGGTTCTGAGGAGCGGTTGGAAAAAAGTAATAAATATCAGTCTGATTTTAAAAAATTTGCAGACAGCGCTGAAGGAGAGCCAGTATTAAAAAAATCCCGGATTAAATGGTTAGTTTTAGCTTCTAATGTCTTGGAGTTTTCTAATCAGCTACAAGAGAGTAAAGGGGATGTTAAGGGCCACGCCCAAGTGACCTCAGCGTTTTTAAGTACACTGAGTACAGCGATGGAGATTGTGGAACCGATAGTTAAACACGGAATAAAGGATTTGGTTGCTACCGATACTATTAAGTTTATTGGAGCGAATGCGGGAACGCTCTCTTCTGCATTAAATCTGGGAGTAGATATCAGTGACCTTTTTTCTGAATATCATGGCAGAGGGCGCTGGCAGTTTATTGGCCTTTACGGTCTTAAAAGTGCTTATGATTTTATGCAATTAGTAAAGGCATTAAATGGTTTATTAGAAGTTTTAATTGATAGAGCATTACTTTCTTCTAAAAATTTATTTGTTGAGGGGGTAGCAAAGCTTTTAGCGTGGGAAACTCTTGCTTGGTTGTGCACTTGGGAGGCGATGCTGTTAATTTTTGTGGTTGAAGCGTTAGTGACCTATTTTTCTGATAATGATTTACAAAAATGGTGCAGAAGTTGTGTTTTTGGTTTGGAGCCAGCGAAAAATTTGCAATCCACGCAATGGATTTACCCTGAATCACAGAAAGATAAGTTGTGTGAACAACAACGTAACAGTTTTGCTAATGCAATTAAGGACGGCATATGAGTACCTATCGTTCTTATAAAGAGGCTATTGATTTTGATGAAATAAAAAGTCAGAGAAGTAGTCTTGATACATGGATAGAGGTGAAGCAAGAAAGAATTCAACGTCGTCCTGAAGATGGAGAAGAGGTAGAAAAAGCCATTGCGGAGATTCAAGCCAAAATCCCCGAACTGGATGCAATATTAGCAAAAAAGCCGCCGCCACCGGAATTACCGCCGGGTAAGCCGTTAATTAAAGTGAGCGGCGTATTGGAAGAGTTCGAAACCCTGTGTGTGATTGGTTATTTTACCGATCGTGAATATGATCCGGTTGCCTTTGCCCGTCAGGAAGAACTGGAGTTGTATGGCGGGCTATTAATGTCGTTGGCGGGAAATACTTCGGGGTCTAATGCGTCAACTAATGTTCGGAAGCGTGATGTCTGTGATTTTGTGCGGGGGAAAATCAATGGTATCCCATTCCACGGCTGGTTAGGGTTTACTGTAGCCAAAGTGGGTGATTATGTTGAATTAGCGGTAACAGAGAAAGAAGGGCATTATGTGGTTTATGCCATTGCCCATCCCGGATTAAGGATTGTTTCTATGACGCCGCGTTGTAAGCAGGGGATTCATTCAAATGCCAAATATCAGATACGCGCTACTTGGTATTTTGCTTTACTGCTATTTTTTATATTTATGATACCGAGCCTTTTTGATGAACAAAACGGAGAAGATATTCTTGGTTATATAAAATGTATCGCTTCACTCTGTGGTTTGATGGCAATTGTCCTTTCACCGTTAATCTATTTTTCCTGTATGAGAAAACCTAAACCGACATTTAGGCTGGCTGAGGAGATTTTCACGGCATTGGGTTTTCCTAATCCTACGGAAATTAATCTTGAGAAATTCACAAAAAAGAGGTTGAAGGAGATCAAGGTTAATTCCCCGGACGGGCAATCAGGTAAAGAGAGTGAAAGAGTTTTACCCGATAAAGATTGTTTTATAAGTTATTATTACTATTACTGATTCAAGTAATTAAAAATAGGAATCAACTGTATGAAGAACAACGTAAAAGTTTTGCTAACGCAATTAAGGATATCTCATGAGTACCTATCGTCCTTATAAAGAGGCTATTGATTTTGATGAAATCAAAAGGCAGAGAAAGGGCATTGATATTGATATTAGTGTAAACCGAAAACATGCCATCAATTTTCCCGATAGCAAAAAAAGAGCGGAACAGGAAATAATGAATCTTCAAGCTAAAATCCCTGAGCTAGATGCGATATTAGCAAAAGAGCCGCCACCACCGGAATTGCCGCCGGGTAAGCCGTTAATCAAAGTGAGTGGTGTATTGGAAGAGTTCGAGGCCCTGTGTGTGATTGGTTATTTTACCGATCGTGAATATGGTCCAGCCGCCTTTGCCTGTCAGAATGAACGGAAATTGTATCGGGGAGTTGGGGTGTCAATAGCAGGAAATGCCTCGGGTACTGATTCACAAACCACCGTTAGGGTAAGTGATGTCTGTGATTTTGTGCGGGGAAAAATCAATGGCGTTCCCTTCCACGGCTGGCTGGGGTTTACTTCCGCAAAAGTGGGGGATTATGTTGAATTAGCGGTAATCGAGCAAGAGGGGCATTATATGGTTTATGCGATTGCCCATCCCGAATTAAGAGTGGTTTCTATGACGCCACGTTGTAAACAGGGTATTCATTCAAATGCTAAATATAATATACGTGTCGTCTGGTATGGTTCTTTGGCTATTTTTCCTATATTCACGAGCGATGCGATTTTTGATGGTGGAGAGTTCATTATAAAATATGTGGTGGAATACTTTGTTGAATATATGGTGAATTGTATAAAATATATGTCTTTGTCTTTTGGTGTGATAGCCATTATCCTTTCACCATTAGTTTATTTTTATTGCATGAGGAATCCTAAACCAACACTCAGGCTGGCTGAGGAAATTTTTACTGTATTGGGGTTTCCTAATCCTACAGAAATTAATCTTGAGAAATTCACAAAAAAGAGGCTGAGGAAAATCAAAGCTAATTCCCCGGATGGAAAATTGAATGAGGGGAGTAAGAGGATTTTGCCAGATAAGAGCTGTTACTCCAGCTATTACTACTATTACTGATTCAAGTAATAAAGCAGTAGAAAACAATTAAAGAGAGCATGTATGGTGAGTTCCCAAGATTATCTATAAAGAGTTGTCGAGATATTAAGAGATTGCTTGTCTTCGGAAAATTCAGTAATGAATTATCCAATGTAAAGTTTTATCTATTTTTATGCGATTGATATGTAATTTTGTGTAAATTAAGGTTTTTTTGTGAATCAGATCTATAAAATGGTTTGGATAGGTTTGGCTATTAATGTATTAACCTATTTAGTCTTACTGATTGCTATAAAGGTAGTGGGTGCTGGTTATTTTGAATTTTCTTATAAAGAGCAATATCTTATTGCTAAATCACCAATATTCAATGCTTTGATGTTAATTATTATTTTGCTGGAGGTGGTTAATCTGTTTGTTATTCTCAAAGCGCCAAAGTATGCGAAAGTCAGTTCGTTTATTGCATCTTGTTTTTTCCCATTTGGCGCGGTTTATTTCATAGGGTGTTTATTGTCGATTCAACGAGTTGCACTATCCCCATTCTATGAATATCAATATCAGGCAGGTAATATCACTCCTGATTCCACGGTCTATTTTGTCCGGGATAGGTATTGGAAAAGGATGTGTATTTTGGGTTGCATAACGCTGGTTATGTCAATTAAGGGTGCGAGTAATATTTGTGTGATGATGACGGCTATGCATTGTCTCTCATATCGGAAAACAGAAGGTCGTTATTTCTTTGCTGAGACAGAAGGGGGTTTTCTGTTAACGCCAACCGCGTTGAGTAAAACGATTTTCTTGCCTTATGGCTGTATTAATAGGGTGGAGGAGCGTGAAGAGAGTGTGCTGCTTGCTGTTAATTTAAATAAAAAAATCAACATCGTATTTTCAAAGAAATTTGTTGAAAGAGACGATCTGATAAAAGTCATCAAGCGGCTTTCACAGGCTGCATGGAATAATCCGAACGATAATATTATCACGTTCTAAACGTGAAAAATTTATCCTTAATAATATAGGGACTGTGATGTTTAAAGGTGTTATTCGCTTGAGCAATCAGCTCAATAGCGATGGTGAAGTTATTTCTGTCTCTTTATTCACGAGCAGAATTCCAGAGGCTGACAGAGATATTCAGCGTCAAAGGAGAATATAGAGATGCTGCAACAGCTAATTGCGAGTTGTTTTGTTGGACGTGATGCCCTTGCCGAAGCTCGGCAGAACGCGGCGCGGTGGGAAAGCTGGTTGTTACCCATTAGTACCGATGCGCCTACAGGCAATGATCCGGTCTATGAAGACGATTTTCAGCATATGCGGGAAGAGGTTAACAAAATCAGTGGCATTGATACCGCCCTGATTTGTCAACTGGCGGAAAAGTTGTTGACCACCAAATGCAAAGATGTCCGCGTGGCGACCTACTATGTGTGGGCCAGGCTGCATTGCGAAGGGGAACGCGGTCTGGCAGAAGGGTTGGCGCTATTGGCCGGATTGGCGGATCGTTTTGGCGAAGCCCTGTTGCCCAGTCGGGCTGGCAGCCGTAAAGCTGCTCTGGAATGGCTGACAGGCGCAAAAATGCGGGACAGTTTATCGCGCTATCCAGAGGTAAATCGGACCGATTTTGACCACATTCTGGCGGCGTTGGTGTTACTGGAACACTCATTTTCCTCTTGGGATGAAGAATCTCGTCCAAGCTTGGTCGGGCTGGCAAGAACACTGGAGAATCGATTAGCTCAGTCCGGCGGCGTGAGTGCGGTGGTGCCGCAAACTGCCGCTCCGGTTCCGCCATCGGCGGGACAGAGCAAAGCATCAGCGCCGGGTGAGCCACCGGTATGGCGTCAGGTACAATCTGGGCGTGATCTGCTGAATCAGGCGCGGGAACTGGTGCGTTATCTGCGTGATCAGCCTCAGGGCTGGCTCTCTTCCGCCCGGCTAATACGTAGCGTCCGTTGGGATACCGTACATCAATTACCACCACAGGATGCTGATGAGCGTACCCGTCTGGTTCCTCCCCGCACTGAATATCGCGCTCAGTTAAAGCGGCTTTACCGGCAACAGAACTGGCATGAGTTATTGGAACAGGCCGAGCGTATGTTTGCGGAAGGGGTGAATCATTTTTGGCTGGATTTGCAATGGTATCTCTGTCAGGCATTAAGCCGATTGGGCTGCCCTTACGAAGGTTGGGCGGACATCATGAAACACGATCTGAGGATACTGCTTGAGCGGCTGCCGGGGCTGGAGAGTATGGCCTATAACGATGGGACGCCCTTTGCTGATGAGGTGACAACCAGTTGGATAGCCCAACAGGTTTATGACAATCAGGCTGATTGGCAGTTTGAGCATTTGCCGGTGCAACCTCGACACGATGATGACGTTTTGGCGCTGGAAGCGGAAGCGCTGCAACTGGCGGACAGCGAGGGCATTGATGCGGCGTTGCGCTGGTTGGGGCAATTGCCCGGCATTAATGGGGCGCGTCACCGTTGGTTGCAGCGTTTGCTGATGGCGCGGGTGGCTGAGCAATACGGCAAAAATGAAATGGCGTTGCATTTGTTGACTGAACTTGACGCCGATGAGCAATTCAATCTTGGCGAATGGGAGCCGGAACTGATGTTTGAGGTGAAAGCGTGTCTGCTTAAGTTGCTGCGTATGAAAGCTCAACGCAGTGAGCATGATAAGGCGAGGATGGCGCAACGGATGGAGGCTCTGCTGGCTGGATTGGTGGCGATTGATCCGGTCAGAGCTTCGGTGCTTTGCGGTTGATTGACTCTCTTCTCAGGCGGAGGCGCAACTGTAGATCTTCTCAACGTGTTTTATTTTTCGTTTTATAACAACCATTAAGAGTGATGATATGGATGATTTAATTCTCCGCTATTACGAGGCGGAAATGCACTATCTGCGTGAAGCTGGCAAAGAGTTTGCGCAGGCGCACCCGGATCGGGCAGCCATGCTGAATCTGAGCGACGATCGGGATCTTGATCCTTATGTAGAGCGATTGCTTGAAGGCTTCGCTTTCTTGATGGGTCGGATGCGTCAGAAACTTGATGATGATTTACCGGAACTGACGGAAGGGCTGGTGAGTTTGCTGTGGCCGCACTATCTGCGGACTATTCCTTCACTCTCTATTGTTGAATTGGCGCCTGATTATCAGACTTTGCCAAGCAGTGAAGTGATCGCCAAAGGGTTTGAGGTGATATCTCAGCCCGTAGGACCAAGCCAGACCCGCTGCTATTACCGGACTACCCGCGATGTGCAGATTACACCGCTGCATATCACCTCTGCGACGTTGCAAAATGAAGCCGACGGCCGTTCAGTAATTCGTTTGCGTTTTGACTGCGGTCAGTTGACGGAGTGGGATAAGGTGGATTTGGCGCGGCTGCCTCTGTATCTCAAAGCGGGCCGTCCGGTGAGTTCTGCCTTACATCTGGCGTTGACCCGGCAGACTCAACACATTTACGCGCGCTTACCCGGTAAGGAAGAGCGTTTTCGTCTTGAGAATGGCTCTTTCTCGCCAATGGGATTCGACAATGACGATGTTCTGTGGCCGAAACAGGAGAGCGCATTCAGTGGCTATCAGTTGTTACTGGAATATTTCACGTTCCGTGAAAAATTTATGTTTGTGGCGCTCAATGGCTTGGATTCGTTAGAGATTCCTGGCGGTACGCCTTGGTTTGAGTTGGATATCGTACTCAGTGAACTGTGGCCCTATGAATTGAAGTTTTCAGCGGAAAATATTCGGTTGCATTGTGTGCCGGTAATCAATTTGTTCCGTGTTGAAGCTGATCCGATGCACATTTCGCGGCTGCAAAATGAGTATCTACTGCGTCCGATGCGCATTCAGGATGGTCATACCGAAATCTATTCGGTGGATGAAGTCTCCTCTTCCCGCCGAGGTGACGCTCAGCGTTTTGTTCCGTTTAGCAGCTTTCGTCATCGGGGTGGCATCATGCGTAGTTCCGCACCGGAGCGTTATTTCCATACTCGTGTATGCCGAAGTCCTTCGGGTTTGCACGATACCTGGCTGATCCTCGGCGGGGAATCGTTTGAAACTGACCCAGAGCTTGATGATGAAACTCTTTCATTGCGTATCACCGGAACCAACGGCCAGTTACCTCGTCAGGCATTACGTAATACCCAACTTGAACAGACACTACACTCCGCCGCGGGCACGCTGCGCGTAAGGAACCTCTGTTCACCAACATTGCCCTGTTATCCCCCGGCGAATGACCGTTTCCACTGGCGGATATTGAGTCATCTCGGTTCTAACTTTCTTAGCATGATGGATAACCCAGAGGTGCTGCGCGGCACGTTAGGGCTTTATAACTGGACAAATGATGAGATGAACTGCCGCTGTCTGGACGCCATTGTTGGGGTGAGACACGCTTTGATCGAACGTTTTGAAAAGGGCTTCCTACTCCGGGGCGTTGATATTGAGATTACCCTGAACAGCAATGGCTTTTCCGGCGAAGGCGATATTTTCCTGTTCGGTGAACTGCTTAACCGTTTCTTCTCGCTGTATACCGATATTCATCTGTTTAACCAATTGACACTGGTCCTTCAACCTTCTGGGAGATGTTTGCGATGGCAAGAAAATCACAATCAACGTATTCCCGGTTGATGCGGCAACTGGCGCCGAATATTTACGATTTTAACTTTTATCGCTTCTGTCAATTGCTGGAGAGTATGCGGGATGGGCGTCCGCCGTTGGGCAGTACGATGTCCCCCGGTGATGATCCGATCCGTTTCCGGCCTGATCCTGGTATGGGTTTTCCTGCCGGTGAACTGAAAAATGTGGAGTGGGATGAGCAACAGCCGGAGTTGCCGCCGACAGTACGCACCACGTTTCTCGGCTTGTATGGGGTGGATTCGCCACTACCGACGGCTTATCTGAATGATATCGTTCAGCAGAGTGAAGGTTATGAAGGCGTAGCAGACTTTCTGGATATTTTTAACCATCGAATGATGACCCAGTATTACCGTATCTGGCGTAAATATTCCTATCCCGCGACTTATGAACCGAGTGGTCAAGATCAAACATCGCAATGCCTGCTTGGGCTGATTGGTTTGGGGATCGCCGGCAGCCAGCAACATATTGCTACGCCGGCTTCTCGCTTTCTGGCGCTGCTCAGTATCATGCGATTGCCAACCCGGATAGCAGAAGGGGTGATGGCGCTGGTCAAGCTGTTGGCTCCTCGCACGCAGGTACAGGTAGTTCCTCATGATCGCAGGCGAGTACGGTTGACTCAACCGGTTCGCTTAAGTCGTCACCATCCGGTTCGACTTTCTCAACGTCCAATACTGAGCAAAGTCGGGACGGATGTTAACAGCCAAATGATGCTGGATCTCTATACCGAAGATATCGATGAAGCTCAAGGGTGGCTGCCGCAGGGGGAACTGCATACCGACCTGTTGGTGTTGCTGCGTGTTTATCTGGGCTGGCGTTGTAGCGTGCGATTACAGCTCACCTTACCCAAATGGGTATTACCGTCAGCACAGTTAGGGAAACAGCGTGTTCGGTTAGGTCGTACAGGTGTATTGGGATTGAAACCGGGATCATCAACGGTTTCTGGCATGGTGAAAATTAATTTGGGGCACTATCAAGGGCTCTTACCGAGTTATCAATATAGAGAGGCCGAGAATGGCAGCTATCAATTTTAAATCAGCCATGATGGGCGGCATCGTCTGTCTGATGGCGCAAGGGTTAGTTGGATGTGGTCTGACACAGACCGTAACTGACGGCACGGTAGCCGTTACGCAATCCATTTTTCATAAACAGGTGAAAACGCTGCATTTGGATTTCAGTGCACGCAGCGCCCTTAACACCACCGACGCGCAAACTCCGTTGAGCACGGTGGTACGTGTTTATCAGCTTAAGGACAATAAAGCATTTGAGCGTGCCAGTTATACGGAACTGTTGAAAGGCGACAGCGAGGCGCTTAAGGCGGATTGGCTGGCGCAGCGGGATATCAGAGTGGCGCCGAAGGGGAGTGTGTCACTGGATATGCCGATGGAGAAAGCGGCACGGTTTGTGGGGATTGTGGGGCTGTTTCACACACCGGATGCCGCCAATAGTGGTTGGCGGTTGGTGATCAGGCGTGACGAATTGGATGCTGAGAAACCGCGCACGATCGAGTTGGGTAGCGGCACCCTGACATTGAATGGAATGAAGGGGTGATCAATGAAACATCTAAGACCTTCGCTTTACGAAATGTTGATGTTTAACTTTAACGGTGGGCTGGATCTCAATCAGATCGATGAACGAAATCAAGTGATTTTATCCGTGATGGATAATATGCAACGTATCCTGAGCAGTCGAGCAGGTTCGATTGCTCACTTACCGGATTATGGCCTGCCTGATTTCAACGTCATTTTGCAAGGGCTGCCCGCGTCGTCACAGAGTCTGATTGCCACAATCGAACACACGTTGTTGACCTATGAGCCGCGTTTGAAACGAATCTATATCACGTTACTGCCGCAAATTGAGCCGGGGCATCTGCGTTATGACATCAACGCTGAGCTGAAAGACATAGGATTAGTGCGTTTTAGTACGGAATTTGTACCGGAAGGGAAGGTATTAATCCGCCATTTACGTCAACAAGGCCATATCGATTAACCCTCTGTTTCATCAGGTTGGCTTGCTGAAATAGCCTGCTAAGGATAACTGTTATGACTACAATATCATCCGGTAACACGATACATACCGGGGATGACCCACGCGCACTGCCGGAATTCAGCGCGCTGAAAGAAGAAATCGGTAAATTGAACCATCCAGCTCGACCTGATGTTGATTGGGCCAGAGTTGAACAACTTTGTCTGGCGTTGTTTCGATTAAATGGCGTAGAGCTACAAAGTGCCGCCTGGTACACATTGGCCCGCGCTCAACGCGCCGGATTAGCCGGTATTGATGAAGGATTAGCATTGATTGATGGATTAGTGAGCCATCAATGGGCGCAGTTCTGGCCTCAACCAACGCATGCGCGGATTGAAATTTTCGCCTGGCTGGCTGCACGCTTACAGCAGGTATTGCGTACTTGCATCTTCTCTTATATTGACTTGCCGCTCATTTACCGGGCGGAAAAGGTGCTTGAGCAACTGTGCGAAATGCTTCAACGTCTGGAGCTGAAACATGTCAGTAAACTTGACAGTTTGCGTGTACAGCTTCACAACAGCGCCCGGCGATTAGAGTGTCTGGAGCAGGAAAAGGGCGCGGTAGCAGTATCTCTTGCCTCGGCGCAACCTGTTGAGGGCAAGGCTATTTTACTGCCCGAAGAACCCTCTTCGCCGCAACTGATCTACGTGGTACAGGAGACAATCTCATCGGTGCAACCGCAAGTCAAAGTCGCTCAGGTTGTGCCTGCTTCGCGCTGGAAAGCTTGGCACGGTTTTGTGGCGGGAGTTGCATTTTGTGCGTTGGTTGTGACGGGCGGTTGGCTGGTGGACAGGATACGGCAACCGTCCCCGTTGGTTGAGGCTTTGCTGGCGACGGCCTACCCGTTACCGCAGACACTGCTGCCTGCACAACTTGCCGAATTACACCGATCGGATAATGCGGCGCTACTGAGCCGGTTACAGGATAAAACGTTGGATGCGAGTCGTGTGCAGCTGACAAATTTAACCACTTTGCCAGCTTTTTGGCCTTTGAGTTATGGTTCTCAGCTATTACAACAGCTACGTACATTGTGGCCGGCCAGTCAGGCAGTACAGGATATGCAAAATCAGTGGTTACACCAGCGTGAGGCGGCGGCATTACCGATGCAGGCATTGGAAAATTACCATCTAGCCCAATTACGCCTGCAACATCTGACAGACCGACTTGACGCATTGGATGAGAAACGCGGTCGTTATCTCACCGGTTCTGAATTGAAGTCTATGGTGTTTAGCATTCGGCAGCCGTTGGCGAATACTCCGCCATTAGAGGAGTTGCTGCGTCAACTGGCGGAACAAAAAAAGAGTGGCACTGTATCGCTGGCATTACTGATGCAAATTAACACCCGTTTTAATCAATTGCTGAATCGCTATTATTTGTTGCTGAAAGTAGGAGGGTAACTTTGTGGAAAGTCAGAAATTAACAAAATCGGGTTAACATGCTGCTCATGAAGGAGAGGGGATGTTTTATCTATTTTTATCCGATGCGCCGTAAAACCCCGTTCTTCACAGCCGGTCTGGTCTACGTTACCGCTTTTCCTAACCGAAGTATTATGAGCCGCTACCTTGGTGAAATTGTATGGGAGAGTGAGGTGTGGGTTGCAGATGCGCCGTCCCATCTTATTCACTTTAACGGGGTGCGTTTCCTTGGCCCTTACGAATGAGTGTACCGTGTTTGGATAGATATTGCATTTATATCAAATTTGATATAATTTGTCGGCTTTGGCACTGATTAAGGTAGAGATGATGGAATTTATAGTAACGAAAAACCCTTATGTTTCATCCAGCAATAATCCTAACGAAGCAAATGATAAACATATTCGCGCTCAATTAATGGTGATCATCCGTAAGATGATTCAGGAGCGCGGTTTAAGTCAGGTAAAAGCGGCGGAGCTTTTGGGAACGACTCAAGCGAGAATTAGCGAGATCATTAATGGAAAGCTGGAAAACCACACTATTGATAAATTATTCAATATGCTAAATCGGCTCGGTTGGAATTTCGAATTTAGTTATCACGACGGTATGGTGACTGTTGCGGTAGATAAAATAATAAAAGTCGCGTAAATATAATAAATATCCGGTAAGATTTATTATTAATAAGAGAATTATTTGTTATAAAATTAAGATCTAAACTATTCCGATAGATAATATTGAGAAATTATGATCTTTATATTTAATTCCTTTTAATAACGTTGCTGAAATATATTTATTGATATATTTAATATAACAAAAAGTTATATTTTATAGAGATCAGTCGTGCATTAAATTGTCACATAATCCAGCCGGTGATTAATTTTGTTATATCGCCGGTTTTGACATGCTGATGGTAAGAGTACGTGCTTGGAATATATCTTTCATCAATCTGTGCCAACAATGGGATTAATTGGTAACATAAGCCTGTTTAAGGGATAGGTAATAAAAGCTTTCAGGGTTTCCTATATTGCACTTTGTCCCATCTATCAATTATTATTTCATGATAAAATAACCCAGCGGTTAATTCATAACATCTTATTTTCTAATCTTTTTTTAAATTCGGTGGTTATTTCTGAGTATTTATTTGCCTCTCTGTTCGTAAGAAAAATGAATTTGTATAGTGACATGATAAAGTGTTTTGGTATTATAAGTTATTGTAAATGTAACACCGATATATTATTATTCTTTACGTGAAAAGGTTAATATTTTTCGTAAATGCTGACAAAAACTGTCACTAGTTTGTGAATAATGCTTGTTAGGGGTAATCGAGTTTTTTCGTGAATAGCAATAATATAAATAACGATAGGAATAGTTCAGATGAAATATGCCGTTATTACTGGTGCGACAGGAGATATTGGTTTCGCAATTACAGAAAGGTTAGCTGAAGATGGCTTTGAACCAATATTATTATCGCGTACTCCTGAGCGTCTTGATAGTGCAATTGGTAAGTTACGCAATAAATATGGTAGTCAATTTGCAAAGAAAATAGTTTGTGATGTCTCTAATCATGAAGATGTTAAAAAAGCGTTTGATCAACTGGATCTTGAAGATAATAAGCTGACAGTACTTGTGAATTGTGCTGGCATTGCTGGTGGCGGTATTACTGCTGAAATAAGCCCACGAACTTGGCAAAATGTCATAAACGTTAATTTAAATGGCATTTATTTTGTTATACATGAAGTTTTGAAAAGAAAATTAATGTTATCCGGCGGCAGAATTATCAATATTGCCTCCACCGGCGGGAAACAAGGTGTTATTCATGGTGCGCCTTATTCGGCTTCTAAGCATGGTGTGGTTGGCCTGACTAAATCCTTGGGGCTTGAATTAGCGCGTAATGGTTCAGGTGTGACGGTTAACGCAGTGTGTCCTGGGTTTGTTGAGAGTGAGATGGCGGAGCGTGTTAGAGAACATTACGCCAAAATTTGGGGTACTGATGTCGCTGAGGCGAAAAGAAGAGTCGAAGAGCGTGTTCCTATCGGAAGATATGTTGAACCTAATGAAGTGGCTGAAATGGTTGCTTATCTTGCATCTCCTCTCGCCGGGGCTGTAACCGCTCAAGCACTTAATGTGTGTGGTGGATTAGGTAATTACTAATTATGGACGGCATTTCTTTATCATCTGATTTTTTTGATCTTTGGATTATTAAAATCGACGATATTGATTTAGCTTCTATTGAACAGTTAATTCACCATTCTGATATAGTTCGCCATAACCAAATTTGTTTAGCGAATAGAAGAAAAAGATTTATATTTCGACGGGCTGCATTGCGTTATGTTTTAAGTCAATATTTATCTGATTATGAAATCATAACGAATGATAACGGAAAACCTTATATATCCACGGAGCAAGACTTCAAATATTATTTTTCACTGAGTGCGTCAGGAAACTATTGTGCCATCGGTTTTAGCTCAAGGGAAATAGGTGTTGATATTGAAGTCACTCCTTCTAAGATAAAACTTTCAGAAATTATTGAATGTTTTATTAAGGATAAGGAGCTGGAATATATGCAAGATGTAATGTTAAAACAACGATTGGGAGATAACCACGGATTTCAGAATTATTATCATTTAATGTTATTATGCTATTGGGTTAGATTTGAAGCATATATTAAATTATTTGCTTCGACTTTACATGAGAAATTATTAGCTAATAATCCTGATTCTGTTAAAGATATGAAAGAGTTAGAGTCGAGCACATTATTGATTCATCATCAGAAATTTGTTTGTGCCTTATCTCAAAAGAAAGTAATTGCTACACCGAATATCAATGAAATAAACTATTCCGAAATTATAAGGAACAAAGATGAGTAATATTATTGACTTAAGTGTTCCTATAGATTGTGATTTCTGGGAGCCTGAGAAAGTAACTAGGGGAATCGTTGATCATAAAGAGGGCGCCAATAAATTAGGTGAAAGTTATTTGTATTTTCATACCAATTCATGGTGGAAAAGAGCCTTTGTAAAACGGTTCAAACGCAAAAAGTGGATCATTGATCACAATGATTTTCCTGATGGTATGGGATTATCACTGATGTATTATCACTTGACCACACATACCGGAACGCATATTGATGCTCCTTATCACTATGGGTGGCATGAAGGGCAAGAGCAGCCAGCAACAATTACTGATATCCCTTTGGATTGGTTTTATAATCATGGTGTATTACTTGATTTTAGTCATGATAATCAATCAATTGATAAACAGGCGGTAGAAAACCAATTAAAGAAAATTAATTATAAAATAAAAGAAAATGATATTGTCCTTATCAATACTGGAGCTGATAAACTGCTAGGAGCAAAATCCTATTTTACTCACTATAGAGCGATTGAAAGTAGTGCTGTTCAATGGTTAGTAGAGCAAGGGGTAAAGATTATTGGGACCGATGCATTTAGCTTTGATCGACCATTCATCGAGATGATTAACGACTATAAAAAAACTGGGAATAAAGATTGCTTATGGCCATCTCATTTTATCGGGCGGGATCACCCTTATTTACAGATAGAACGGCTTTGTAATTTAACCAGTATTCCTAAACCTTATGGATTTAAAGTGTGCTGTTTTCCAATAAAATTAGAGAAAGCAGATGCTTCATGGAGTCGAGTAGTCGCAATATTATAATAATAATAATATATAACTATATGGTAAGACGGGGTAAATATGAGCAGAAAAACGACTTCAAGATCATACAATTAAATCTAATATCCAATATGCCTTAGCATGCCTTAGATATTTAGAAAAAGGTGCTTAAGGTATGAATTGTATGTTGCATGATTTACTTGTATCGAATCCACAAAGATACAGCTCAGTATAAACTAATGATTAGAGGTAGAATAGATACGCCGATTTAATCGGAAATTCCAGTGAGCAAGGTGATATATACCCTATGGATTTCAAGATGGATTGCGACGGCAAGGGAGTGAATCCCCGGGAGCATAGATAACTATGTTACCAGGGTGAGCGAGTGCAGCCAACAAAAAGGCAACTTGAAATATGATAGGTATATAGGCTAGCAAAAGATATCTTATCTTTGCTATGTTGTTTGGCTATATTGTTTTGGCTATATTGTTTTGGCTATATTGCTTTGGCTATATTGCTTTGGCTATATTGCTTTGGCTATATTGCTTTGGATATATTGTACTGTGAGCGGATATATCAGCTCTATAATAATAAATTTGTCATCTCCTTTCTGGATGATTTTTAAGAATAAATTGAGGTATTAAGAAAAAGCTTAATTATTCTATCCATATGCAGATCGAAGGGAGTTAACTTAGTTTGGTTTAACCTGAAATATTCATATTGTTCTTGCAGTTTAACTAGATGAAAAATCAGTGAAATAACCAAATGAGTATTCAAATGGAATTATGGTTTGGTGCTTGTTTTCAAGAATTTTGGTTAGGAGATAAAAATCAAACATATATATGGCAAATGTAAATTTAAAAATAAATAAAGTAGTTTAATATCACTACTTTAAAATAATGATTTTCTTAAATGAAAATGGGTAGCTTTTATCTTAATAAAACTTACCTGAACAAATGTTTATTCTATTTCTATCGAGATAATTATTGTGATAATAAATAACAGAAATGAATCTCAACCGCGTAGAGTTGTGGTGACAGGGCTAGGTGTTGTTGCACCGACAGGTGTTGGCATTAATGAATTTTGGAACAATATTCATAACGGTAAATCGGGAGTGAGTGAATATGAGTGGGGCAGAGAAAAATTTGGTTTTAAAAGCGGAGCAATAGGAAAAGTTTACGGTAACGAAAGCAATAACAAAGAGTTTGTTCTGAAAAGTGAGCGTAAATATCTCCAGTTTGCGTTAGATGCCGCTGAGATGGCGATGCAAGATGCAAATTTAAAACCTTCAGACATTGATGGTCGGCGTTTTGGCGTGGCGATAGCAACAGCGATTGCCGATGCTGCGGGCATGGAAGAGTGTTTACTCAGAATCACCAATGGCGGCAAAGAGAATATTCACCCTGATTTAATTAAATCAGAAGATTATGACAGCTTCGATTTTAGCTCTGCGGCAACCTCTGTTGCGAAAAAATATGGCGCATCGATGTCCGTCAGTAATATATCAACCGGCTGTGCGGCAGGGCTTGATGCATTAGGCATTGCGATGGAGCATATCCGTTATGGCAGAGCGGATATTATGTTGGCTGGTGCAAGTGAAGCGCCGCTTTGTCCACTCTCTATCGGCTCTTTTGAAGCTTTAGGGGCGCTCTCGTCAAGGGAGTTGGAAAATCAGCAAGCGGCGACTTGTCCTTTTTCCCTTGAGCGGGATGGGTTTGTGATTGCTGAAGGGTGTGGAATATTAATTTTAGAGTCTTATGAACACGCTAAGCAGCGTGGAGCACATATCTATGCTGAATTAGCAGGGTATGCATCCGTCAATAATGCTTATCATATGACTGACTTGCCTGCGGATGGAATGGCAATGGCGCGATGCATTGATATGGCATTGAAGGATGCCCAGGTGTCGCCATCAACGGTAAATTATATTAGTGCTCATGGTAGCTCTACGGCTCAAAATGATATTAACGAATCAAATGCGATTAAGTTTGTTTTGGGAGAAAATGCATTCGGTATTCCAATTAACTCATTAAAATCAATGACAGGTCATGCTTTAGCTGCCGCTAATGCGATCGAGTCTGTAGCATTGTGTCTGGAAATAGAAAAACAGTATGTTCACCCAACAATTAATTATCAAACGCCAGATCCTGATTGCGATTTAGATTATATTCCTAATCAAGGTTGCGCATATCCAATTAAGACCGCATTAAAATTATCAAGTGGTTTTTCTGGTATTCACAGTGTTATTGTTATGAGGGCAGTAGACAATGCGTAGAAGAGTTGTTGTTACCGGTGTTGGTGCAATACATCCAGATGGCAATGATGTCACTGCCATAAAATCAAACGTTATTCAGAAGTTATTGAGCCAAGAATCGAAAAATAATACCACCGCAAGTTCTGTAATAAGAACATTGAGTGATTTCGATGGGGCAAAATATATCAATAACCGCTTAAGACGCAAAATTGATGAATTTTCGGTTTATGGTATCGTCGCCGTTGAAATGGCATTAAAAGCGAGTAGATTGGATGTAAATAAGCTTGATCCTAATCGCGTTGGAATATATGTCGGAAACTGTTTTGGTGGATGGCAACATATTGAGGATGAAGTTAAAGCGCTCCATATTGAAGGCATAACGGGAATGGGACCTTATGTTGCCACGGCATGGTTCCCTGCGGCGCTTCAAGGGCAATTGTCACTGCTTTATGGTTTTAGTGCACAATCTAAAACGTTTTCTACCTCTGATGTGGCAGGGATGCAAGCAATAGGCTATGCAGCGGAAGCGATTTCTAATGGTGTTGCGGAAGTGATGCTATGTGGCGCGTCAGAACATCTTTCCAGCCCGTTAGTTAAAAATTTACTGGAGAAAGCGTCAAACCAGAAACACTCTGAGGTTTTTGGCGAAAAACGGCCAGGCGATTTTTCCGAAGGCGCTGCATTTCTGGTGCTGGAAGAGAGGCAACATGCTTTAGAACGTGGTGCTTCGATATTGTGTGAATTGACCGGTTTTGTTGATTATTTTGCACCGGATAAAAATACCAGAAATAACACCTTAGAATATACTGCTGAGCTATTTAACCATAATGGGAATGCTGTATTTATTATGGATGGAATATATGATGATGAAAAAGAGATAACGAGTAAGGCTTTCTCAAATAAAGAGATAAAAACATCATTTATAAATCTGAGACCCTATTTGAATAATCAATTTTCAGTCAGTGGCGTGATTGATTCAGTCCTGGCATCATCATTTTTGTCAGAAAATAACGGGGATGGAGAACAACAATCTAATAAAATAAATGAATTTTCAAATACTAACCAAATAATAATTCAGCGCCTTAGTAATCAAGGTCATGTATGTGCGTTGAGTTTTTCAACTATTTAATCTCTGAAATATTTAAGTACGCGAGGAAAAATATATGAATAATAATCCAGAAGTAAAAATAAAAACAATTTTGTCTCTTTTTCTTAACGTTAATATTGATGATTTCAATATGGATGCAAACCTTGCTGATGCCTATGATATGGATTCTACGGAATTGGCTGACTTGGCAAAAGAGATTCAAAAAGAGTTCGGTATTTCCGCGACGAAAAGTCAATTTAGCAATTGGGAAACAGGAAGAGCCGTTCTTGATTTCGTCTCATCAAGTTTAAACGATAAAAATTAATTACTAATTAAAGGGAAACAGAAATGAAACTAATCTCTATGTTGTTACATTCAGAGCATGATAACTTACATCATGATTGTATTGTCACTAAGGATTATCATTATACAAGAAAAGAGGTCATATCTTCTGTTTCCCATTTAATTGATGATTTACTTAGTCGAGGGGTCCAAAAAGATCATAAAGTTATTGTTATATTTGAACATGATGAATTAGGTGTTTTCTTTTTAGCTGCCGCCAGTGCTATGGGGTTGCATTTATTAATGCCCTATAATTTATCATCGGCAACAATCGATGAATGGATTAATTTTACCAATGAAGTGCAATACGATTTTGTTGTTTATCTCAAAAAGGATAAACATTTTGTTGGAAAATTAAAAGAAAACAACATTAATGTGATTGATATTTCAGAACATAATATTGGGGTTGGTAATGATACTGCGGAAATTCCAATGATAACTTATTCGCCGCAATCTATTGCTAACTTTATTGTTTTGTTTACCAGTGGAAGTACAGGTAAACCGAAAGCTATTAGTATTTCAGAATCGTTAGTATGTCGTAGAATTTGTTCGGTGACAGAGAAATTAAAGTTCACTCAAAATGCTAAAATATTCATGTCAGGTTTGTTAAATAATACAACTGGAGTGATTTTTTCTTTCGGTTCATTATTACATCGATCAACACTTTTTATACCCGAAGATAGAAATGTAGAGAGATGGCCTGATTACCTTTCTCGCAATGAAATCACTCATATTATGTTACGCCCAGAGTCAATGAAATTATTCGTTAAATCAACAGCGGAACGTAATATCGATCTCTCCTGTTTACAGGTTATTGCTTATGGGGCTGCGGCTATGCCCCCTAGCGTACTTGAGAAAGGGCGCCAATTAATTGGCTGTGAATGGATGCAGGGATATGGGTTAAGTGAAACTTATGGTCCTTTCTGTTGGGTAGATGAGCAAGATCATCGTGATAAAAGATATCTCAATTCAATTTATTGTGTTGGCAAAATAGACAATACATTGGAAGTGGCGGTTAAACCCATTATGGGCTCATCTGATAATATCGGAGAAATTATATTAAGAGGCGACAGTATCATGGAGGGATATTATGATGTCCTTTCTGGAGAAATAACGCCCCCTGATGAGTGGTTTGCCACCGGTGATCTCGGTTATATAGATGAAGAAGGGTATTTAATTTTAAAAGGACGTAAGCAAAATACGTTTATGAGTGCTAACGGACATAGAATTTATCCTGAAGAAGTTGAATCTATTTTATCCCGAATACCCAATGTGAATGTGGCTACGGTTGTTGGTTTTTCTTTTCATGAAAATGGCGTTGCTATTGATCAGCCGGTTGCCTGCATGAGTGGCGAGATATCGAAGAAATCATTACCTGAAATTGAAGATATTATTTCATCATTTTTAAGTAGTAAATTAAGTCGGGAAAAATGGCCGGACTGGTTCTATGTTACTGACGAATACTTTCCAAAAAGCCATAATGATAAGATATTGAAAGCAGAGTTAATTAAGTCAATCGATCCTAAAAAACTATTTACATTGAGGAATCAATAATGAATTATGTAGAATCACATTCAATTATTTGTAATGCTCAGATAGAAGATGTATATGAAATTATTATTAATTCTGATAAATGGCCAGGAATATTTGAACCTTGTCAGGAAGTAAAAACTCTCTTTAGGGATAAAGAGGGAGAAAAAATAGAAGTTAAAGCCTTAGTTAACGGTATATTAATGCAATGGGAATCAAATCGTAAATTTTATCCAGAAACATACAGTATAAAATCAAAACTGAATCCCCCAATGACATTAGTTAAAGAGATGGAAACGTCATGGCGAGTGATTAAAATTAATTCTCAACAATGTGTGCTGCTATTAGAACATTTGTATGATCTTGAGTCTGAAATAACTGGATTAATTGATGGTGTTGAAACAATAGAGCAGGCACACCAATTTATCAGTAAAGCTATTGATACTAATTCAGTTAAAGAGCTAAATAATATAAAAAATATCGTCGAATCAGCGGAGGGATCGGAAAAAGCATTAGCAGGACATCGTACTCATTCGGTTATATGTGAGGCGCCAGCACAGCAGGTCTATACATTGGTTAAAGATGTCTCTTGTTGGACAGATATTTTTTCATTCTGTGATGGTGCAGAAGTTTTAGAGAGAGCAGGTAATGAAGAATTGGTTGAAATAAAAGCAAAACAAAATAATAAAGCAGTAAGTTGGCAAACGAAGCGCTATTATTTTGATGCTATTTACCGGGTTGATTATGTTATGCCTACACCGATGCCATTATTAAAAGCGATGAATGGCAGGTGGCAAGTCATTCCTATTAATGATCAACGCTGTATTCTAACGGTACAAAGGAACTGGGTTTTATTAGATGATGTCAGTGGTATCGTTGATGGTGTTGATAATCATGACCAGGCTAATTCTTTTATTCTCTCATTTATCAATGATAATACTCGAATGGAGATAGATAGTATAAAGAGCCAGGTAGAAAGTCATAAAAAATCAAATTTATTAATATTCACTGCGGGATATTATATTCCTCACCAGATTGATGATGTTTATAAGATATTTTTAAATATCGATGACTGGAGTAAGATATTACCGCATTGTGATTCAGTGAAAGTCATTTACAATGATAATAAACATCAAGAATTTAATATGGAAGTATCAACACCAAATGGAAATGAGACTTTCCGTAGTATACGATTCTGTGATGCGGATAATTTATTGATTGAATATTTCCAACCAGAGCCTCCTTTAGTATTAAAGTCTCATAGTGGCTCATGGCAAATATTGAGTAAAGGATGTGGTTCGTACATTGTTTCTAGTCATGATGTTGAATTAAATCATGATTTATGTGCGGTTAAATTTGGTACGGAAGATAAAGTAAAACAACGAGAGATAGTAAAAAATGCTATTTCAGAAAATAGCAAGAAAATGGTTTTTGCTTGCAAAGAGTGGTTAGACGCTCGTATTTAGTAACTTAAAGGAAAATAAGATGAATAATAAAAATAAACCCAATAGAATTTCGCCAGAACTTCTTGCTACTTGTGGTTATTTTATGCCAAGACTATTTTTCTTAAATTCTCAATATGCTCCCCAAGTTCATTGGGGAGATGTTGTTGCGGCATTGAGTGATTTTCAGCTGGAGAACTTAGACTTATCCTCTGAAGAATTTTGGTATGAATGGATGATTAATTGGTCAAAAGTGGGTGATAGCTATATTAGTATCGCTAACTCGGCTAAAAGTGAGGTCAGCCATGTTCGTGCTTTGAGGAGTGCCGCTGCCTGTTATCATTGGGCAGAATTTATGTATTTTAGTGATAGGAGCAGAAAGATACAGCTCAGAGAGTATATTCGTTCATGTTTTTTATCTAGTATAAAATATAGTGACTTATTAGTTGAACATCAATATATTGTTGTTGATAGATTTCATATGCCGTTTTTCCTTATATTCCCTAAAGGGTATAAAGAAGAAGAGAATCATTCTTTACCTTGTGTTATTTTATCCAATGGATTGGATTCAATGACTGAAGTTGAAATATTATCTTTGGCCGAGTTTTTCTTAATGAAGAATATGGCGGTAGCTATATTTGATGGACCAGGACAGGGAATAAATCTTGGAAACTCGCCAATAGCCATCGATATGGAGTTATATGTTGAATCTATAGTTAAATTGTTAGAGGATGATGCCAGAATTAATAGTGATCTCCTCTGTTTCTTAGGAATTAGTTTTGGTGGTTATTTTGCGTTACGAGTTGCGCAAAAAATTGGCGATAAATTTTGCTGTATCGTCAATTTATCCGGTGGACCTGAAATAGCCGAGTTTGATAAGTTGCCTAGAAGGCTTAAAGAAGATTTCCAGTTTGCATTTATGCAAGATAATAGTTGTATGCAGTCTATTTTTGATGAAATTAAATTGGATGTCTCTTTACCTTGTAAAACCAAGGTTTTTACTGTTCATGGTGAATTAGATGATATATTTCCGATCGATAAAGTGAAAAAGTTAGATCAGTTATGGGGCGATAATCATAAGTTATTGTGTTATGAATCAGAGGCTCATGTTTGTTTAAATAAAATAAACGAGTATATGATACAAGTTTCAGATTGGGTTAGTGAACAATTTTGGCTTAATGGCTATAAAAAAGGCTAATTTATTTTATATTAACCGCCTATTCCATTAGATCTCATTATTGTGAACTATTATTTTGTAAGTTAATAGTGAATACAGATAACGTGCCGGAGTCGCTGCATATATAGTGTACCCAATGGATTTCAAGATGCATCGCGATGGCAAGAGAGCGAATCCCCGGGCGCATAGAGAACTATGTTACCGGGGTGAGTGAGTGCAGCCAACAAAGAGGTAACTTGAAAGATAACGGGTATAGGTGAGAATGAGTTGTATTTCTCCTCTATTAACATACGCTTAGAGGTTAGCGCTTTTGTTTGGATATTGTCTTGGTTCGCTCTTTTTATAAAGAATGGTAAATGAAATAGTTTAATGGGATGGGCGTTAAATAGGGTTAAGTCATAAATATTAGGCTGAGAGTAGTTGTTTTTATGGGATTATAAAATTTACACAGATTCATCAGATTACCAGGATTATTATCATTAGCGGAAAAAATAATTATCAAGAGCTAAATCTTAAGATTATTAATCAACGGAGATATTGTTATGGATAAATATTGGTTTCACCTTTATCTTTAGTGAGCATGATAGTGTACTTATGTAATATTATCTTTCGATATTAATAATCTGATGCCAAAAATAAATTGAAGATAAATTAGTTATTATTATCTTCTTTAAAAAATTTTATTTTTTCAACAGAAATTAAGGTTAAATCTATTTGGGGTATACCTTTTAGTTCCATCGTTCTTTTACTATGAGTAATAAAACCAAAACATCTTCCCAGGCATTACAAAGAGATATGTCCGAATAAAATAAGACCATACTTTCTCTGCTGAGGAATTAACCGGCAGTGTGAAAATTGACTTTAATATTTGTGTTTTCTTATATTATTAATACATAGTAAGTTTACTTATGATAAGTTATCTTATTGAGTGTAAATTTTATTTTTTGTATTAATTAACGGGATATTAATTTTCTAAATATTTGCTCTATGTTTGATGCCCGATACTTGCTTCAGCTTGGTTTCGGCGTAATGCATAGAACGTTTACTCTTGACAGAGTTTGGTAATTATGTAAGACGGCAATAGTATTTTCGTCAATCCAGACAATTGAGGTCTATATTAAATATAGGATTTCGAGTTGATGGTTTTATAGAGAAATCTCGACATTGTTCCATGATGGAAAATTAAGAATAAATAGTTATATTGGGTGGCTGGCTAGTAACTCAATACTATTTATTCAGTAAAGCCTTATCCTATTTGATTTTTATTGAAATGAGGAGTTCGGAAATGTCAAGAACCGAAAGACTTATAGTATTATTGCAATACTTGAGACAAAGAAGGTACCCTGTCAGTGGTAAATTGCTCGCTAGTGATTTAAATGTAAGCTTGCGTACGCTTTATCGCGATATTGCTTTACTAAATAGTCAGGGGGCAAATATAGAAGGCGAGCCAGGCTTGGGTTATATATTACGGCCGGGTTTCATGTTGCCCCCTTTAATGTTTACGATGGATGAAATTGATGCCTTAGTTTTGGGCAATAAATGGGTTATTGAACAGAATGATGTTGTTTTGGCCAAGTCTGCCCATAGCTTTATATCTAAGATTGCCGCAGTATTGCCGGCAGAACAACGTGATCAACTATACTCTTCACCAATGTTTGTAAAAACAGAAGGTTACAGCAAAATTACAGATAATAATTTGATGTTGTCTGATATCAGAAAAGCGATATACCATAAATCAAAAATAGTGATAACTTTTATTGATTTAAATAATACACATACTGTGAAGACAACTTGTCCACTGTCGATCTTTTTCAATAATGAATTCTTCTTAGTTTCCTGGTGTGAATTCAGTCATAACTTTCTTAAATTACAAGTAGGAAAAATAGAGAAACTGGAAGTATTGTCTGAAAGATATATACAAGATAGAATATTATTACTAAAAAAATGGAGTGAGAAAGAGGGATTGTCTGATAATCATTTATCCTAAATAAATGATTACGGATGAGTAATTTATATGGGTGTTTATCTTATACATGTTTAATTGTTCTTTCTACTAAGTATATAGTTGCAAATGTAGAGTAGATTCTGATGATTATCTGAACTTTCTGCTATCATTTATGCTGAGGGCTTAAAAAGTTTAGTGATTTTATTAAGTTTGCTAAGATTCGGTTTTGTTTGCTCAAAATTAGGGATGAAAACTCTTAAGGGATCGAGTGGACAAGAGCGTTTATTAGGAAAACGCCGCCCTAGAGTGCCAATGGTGAATGGTAGGATAAATCACTTAATTTGGTAATCTGGGGCAACGAATAACATAGGGCGAGCTTGAGATTGTGGATAATAAAGTTCAAGAGTTCTTTAAAGGTAAGATTTTAAATCGATTGAACAAAGATCGTGATAGGATCACGATCTTTGTTTTGTCGACTTGCGAGCTTGTTTTTATGTAAGGGTGCTAGCGATATTTTCCACAGGATGCATTTTTCTTACATAAATAGTGAAGTAGAAGAAAAGCTACCATTTCCATGCATCCGGGCTGGTGCCAGTGGGTAATACACTAATGCCAAAATCGCTAATGACAACAGCGACATAGATATCATTATCATAACAATTTAATTGATATTGCCTTCCTTTTGCCGTCCATTGCCAATAGTCATTTTTCCAACTTTCTGGATAGAATTCCTGGATGAGTGAAGCGGTTGCTGGGTGTAACCCATCAACATTGAGAGTACTTGTATTCCCTGAGCTGCTCCAAATCACATCACCGATTAAATTTTCATTGGTAAGATTAACAACGAAAAAATAATGGTTATTAATTTCAAGCATTTCACCCTTTTCTTTTTCCTCAGTCTCTTTCATCTCTGACTCCTGATTAGTGGATAAAATGGGTGATTATTATAGAAATAACAATAGTTTCTCTGATATTTCTATTTTTATTGCTATAGATGCAATGGTTTAATTAATAATTACGGTAGCAATAGAACCAATATAAATATATTTTTATTTGATATTGTTTTGGTTTGCATGACTTTTTTGAACTGATTGTCACAGCATTTGATTACTATTCTTGATAATTTATTGTCTGTAAATTAATTGTATTTGTCAGAATTAATCGGTAATTATATATCATATATTTTTATAGTAGTGTAAAAATACAGAATGTAAAGTATATCATCATGAATGTTTTGCATGAATATTAAATTAATGCAAATCGTTATTCTCGGTAAGTTTGATTAAAATGGAGATAAGTATCTGAAAAAAATCATCAGAATCTGATATATACCCTATGGATTTCAAGATGGATCGCGGCGGCAAGGGAGCGAATCCCCGGGAGCATAGAGAACTCTGTTACCGGGGTGAGTGAGTGCAGCCAACAAAGAAGCAACTTGAAAGATGACGGGTATATAACGAATTAATAACTAAAGAACTAATATGTATGAGTCGAAACTTGATCTGACATCCATTCTCGACAGTTGTCAGATCAGGTTTGAGTTCTAGTACAAGTTATTACGCCACGGAGTTTCTGCGTGTCATTCTTCTGTAATTTTCTACCCTTCCTGTCATGACATTTTCTATGCCGGACAATATTCCAGAACAATTATGACAAGCAGGGAAGTCTTGATTTGTTGCCCCAACCAGTCGTTGTGTGAATATGTAGCTCTGACTCAAATGACTCGATATATTTTCTCCCCTTTTAGTAAGTTCCGTGACCATATAATTTAAGGCTTGTACCTCAGCATGCAGGCCCGCAATACCGGCCATTTTAGGTAAAATGTTCTTGTTTTCCTTAATATGTTCTCTGATCCGCTGTTCAATCAGAGGATGTAATTCAATGTCCGATGATTTGTATGCGGCTTTTACACCAGATATAAATTTTTCTATATCAGTAACACGATAGCTGCCAAGATCGATATTTGGCCTCCAACGTTTGGATGTTTGAAGTTTATCAGGGTGGTACTGTTCGAAACCGGGTTTCGCTTTTTCGCTGATGAGCTGCACCCCAGGGAAGGTGTTTTTTGCACTTAAGCTACCACTCAGGTTTAAAAATTTATCTTTATAGGTATCGTGCTCTCTGTTGGTACCATGACCCATAATACCGGCATGGGCGGCGTATCCTTTTAATTTTGCATTTGTATACTTCATATCTCTGGATTTTTTTTCTCTATCTTTTGGTTTCATAGGTTTGAGCGTTTCCTCATTTTTCTTTGTTTCTTGTAATATTTCACCGGTGCTTCTGGTGAAATATGTATATCTCTGCTCAACTCTTGGATTTTGTTTATATAAAAGTGGCGAAATATCAGGTCTGTTTTGCGGAATGGCTAGATCAAGCCAGTCTAAACTTGAGAGCCCCATATTATCAGTAAGCGTAATTGGGTTATTCATCACCATACAATAGAGATTTAATCCATCGATAGTGCCTGCCGGGTCCGCGCTTAGCCATCTGCCCGCCCACGGCTGATAATACCGATAGCCGTAATAATAGAGTCCGGTGGCATCCCGTTCTTTACCGGAATACCGGATCGTTTTGTAACTGGCTTCTATCTGGTTTCTTGCGGCCCATAGCGCTGTACCGCCAAATGGGTAGTACTCCTCTTGACTGATGGTTTGCCCGTCGCTATCTAGCTCAAGTTGGCTGGAACCAATCAGATTATCGTAACTGTAACGTATCTGATTATTGTTGATGTTTTCTGGTTTGCCGCTCTCCCAGTGCAGAACCCGCACTTGCGCGTGACCGGCTTCACCCACGGTAATTATCTGTAACTCTTCTGTTGTGGTGGTGCTATTTTGTGTCGTACGCAGTTCCAATCCTGACAGGTAAAGGACTCGTTGTTGCTGGAGGATATTCTGCGTTTGCTGTGCACTGACTTTTAACAGCCTCATCCCGTCGTTGCCATAGCGATACCACTCTACATCGTTGTCACTGTCGGCGTGGTTATCCCGTTTTACCGGCGTCACTTGTTGTAGTTCACCTCGTGCATTCCAGTTTAGGTTTAGTCCCGGTAGTAATGTCTTCTGATGACCACCAGCCTGAAACAACGCATCCACTTTGGTTGGATCAGTGGTCAAGGTACTCAGTACCGCACGGTTGCTGCGGTTCGAGACGGTTATATCTGTGGTGTAATTGTTTTGGCTCGCAGGCGAGCTGTGTCGGATTTGGGTCAGGTTGCTGCCACGGTCATAGGTATAAGTACGGGTATAGTTGGTGTAAGTGTTGTTATCGGAAGGCAGTGCTGGAGAGGGGAGCTGGTGATTCTGCTGGCCGATATTCGCCATTTCGCGTCCTGTTGCGCTGATAAGCTGATATAGGGAATCGTAGGTGTAGGTATTCTTCGGCACTATTTTCTGATTGCGCCAGAAGCGGGTCGCTTCTGCATCGTTTCGGAGACTGATCACGTTGCCAACTGGGTCATATTCATAACGTAAGTCTTGCAAGGCTTTGGTGTCGTTTGAACGACGGATAGTGATACCAATCAGTCGCTGGGTTTCTGGTTCGTAAGTGTATTCGGTGATGACATTATTACCGTACTCTTCGCGTAGTTTTTGTCCTGCCGCTGAGTAGGTTAGGGATTTGATGATCACTTGCTCATTTTGGCCTTTTACCGTCAGCCAACTCCCTTTTAACTGACCAGCCACATCATAAGCCAGACGCTGGATGTTTCCTTTGGCATCGGTTTGCGTCAGCATAGCGCCAGTGGCATCCGTCTTGTTTTCGGTGGTGTATACGTCACTACTTAATCTCTTATCCCAAATTTTTTTATCATCTCCGAACCAGTCCGCTTCTTGACTATCAGCCAGTAGTTGACGGGATTGTGATAAAGCTGAACCAGTCAGGGAAAGGCGATTCAGTTGGATCATTCCTGCTGTATCGTAGTGATGCACACACTGACCAGCCAGATTTTGATCTTTTTCTGCCGGTGTGTTGCCAGCCCAGATGAGACGTTCGGTGATATGGGGTACCTTTTCCTTTAGCTCTTGTTCGGTTACGGATAACAGGCGACCGGGCAGAGAGCTGTTTTCATATTGTCGGGTCTGCTTGACGCCTGTTGCAGTTACGGTCAGGACAAGACGGTTTTCAATATCATGAAAAGTGACAGTATTGCCCTCATCGACACTCTCTGTACGCAGGACGTTGCCCGTTAAATCGTACTGCCAGAGAAAATTGGGTTTCACCGTATTATCTTTCTGCCAAGCGTCATACAGGCGCGGATCAATGCTTTGGCGCCGGTGCCCGAAAGAATCATATTGATGACGGGTGATACGGATATCACTATTCTCTTCTGCGGTAGTACGGTGATAACGGATTTCGCGGACATCCAACCCACGGTTATCGTGAACTGTGATAGTGGGGGTATGTTGATAAGTTTTGGGGTCAAAGTTGTTCATAATTTACCTCTTTGTGGTGTTGAGTAATTGTGGTGTTGAATAATTTTTTGTCTGCATGGCAGCGAATGAACGCTAAGTTCAGCTCCTCCACATCATGGAGGATAACCTTTCCATTGAAATGCTATTGGCATGCAAGATTTCAGGAGATAAGCAGGAATGACCTTATTCAAAAGCATGCTGCTCAAAGGTGCCGCTGCAACTGAATAACAGTAGCAAGCATAGGGAGACCAGCACAAGTATCGTAAAAACAGTACCAGGATCTTTTGCTATCGCTTATGGCTGTTTTTTCTGTTCTGCCAAAAAGGAGAAATGACCTATCCTTATTTAACATACAGTTACGTATGGTGAGTATTAACTGGAAGTGCAATTATCGTTATAAGTGTGAGTTATTTTATTGGTTAAATAATTTTTGATGTTCGTCCATATCCGAAATTTGGTGTGGTTAGTCTGGCGTCAATAATGGCGCCAGATTAATCGGATGTATCAGATTATTGTGTCAGGCACATATTCCAGCAACAATTATTGGCTTAAATTTCATCTTCTGTATTATGGTGGAATAAAGCTATTGTGCCTGTTGTGGTATTGTAAGATACATTCTTAATTAAATGCTTAAATTCACTGATAATATTTTTCATGGAAAATGATTTTGTTGTGTTCTTTAAATAAGTATATGGTTTTAATTTTAATTAAATTATATGAATTAAATTTGATAATATCTGGATTGTGTGTTTTGTATTATTTTTGATGTTTTTTACAGTGTGATTTGCCATTGAGATATTATTATATACAATATAAATTACTGTGATTATTATCTGTTTTATTTTGAATTTATTAAATAGGAAGTTATTAAAAATGAGTCGGCCAGACTTTAGTTTGTATGGAATTTATATTTCACCTATTGCAATGATATAAAATACTAAATTTAGTAAATAATGTAAATTATTGCATGAGTTAATGTAAAGTCATGAAATGCATTATTAATTAAAACAAGGAATTAATTTGCAATCGTTATTTTTACAATGTAAATAATATTTTATTGTAATTCTTGGTTAAATTGTAAAATAAAGCAACCAATATGGTAATTATAAATATAAATGTTATATTTTAGGGATTATTAATAGGAAAAGTATATAAATTATAGTTTTATATTTTATTTATTTTTGATTTTGTAAAAGTAAAAACTTTTAGTTTTTTATTGGAATATCATTATATATAATATTGATTATTGGCAATTCTTATTTTAGTTGTTATTGAAATATTTTATTCTTACCGGGAGTTATATACCCTATGGATTTCAAGTTGCATCGCGACGGCAAGGGAGCGAATCCCCGGGAGCATAGATAACTATGTGACCGGGGTGAGTGAGTGCAGCCAACAAAGAGGCAGCTTGAAAGATGACGGGTATATACCCTATGGATTTCAAGATGCACCGCGACGGCAAGGGAGTGAATTCCCGGGTGCAGAGAGGACTATGTGACTGGGGTGAGCGAGTGTAGCCAACAAACTTGAAAGATAACGGGTATAATGGTTGATAAAGAAATATTAACATGAATCATTAGTAAGATGAGTAAAGTAATTATATGAAAGCAAATTTCTATCGTGTGTATAGAAATATGTTTTTTTATTTTAATTTTTTAGTGGGTCTTTATGTTGATAAAAAATTTGATGAGTATTAGTAATATCAGAAATTGCTTGTTTTTAGGTATTGCAAATATCGATAATATAAATTTAGATCATCAATCTGTGTCTCTTATTATATTGTGAATAATTCTGAAAATTTCTCATCATTGAATATAAATAGACCATATAATGTTTTGCCTGAAATAGTTTACTTGCTGAAAATAATAAGGATATTTCTTTGAATTTAATGATTTTATTTTGGGATTGTAAACTTTATCAATTAAAAAAATTGACGGGAATAAATAGGCGGCATTATTGATTACCATGCTAATTATATAAATATCATGGAAATATCAGTATTCTATTTGTTTTTAAAAGGTTGAATGTTGATTATAAATTCATATCTGGTGAATAATTCCTTATTATTGGGGTTATTGATGCATAAATAATGATAACTAAACTCGTTGATAAGGTTGTTGAATATAAGTTGGTTATTATATTAGCCTTTGTTAAATCATAGTTTTTATATTTTATTGTTTTATTTACAAGGAATTAACAAAATTAAATGTCAGTTTTCAAAAAATAGTGACTTATTTTTATTTGGTTAAGGAGTTGTATTCAACATGTTGTTATTTTTTCTTCGGCGAAATTTATTTGCCGGAGGTTGAAACAACGTACCTATTATTTTAAGGGAGTAAATACCCTTTTCTTTAATTTCTGGAGATGACTTTTGACTTCTCTTGCTTATGTTGACGCCCTTTGTGCGCTTGAGCATCCCTATCGGGCCGATAGTGTTTGCGACCAATTGTTTGATGCTGCCATGCGTGAGTTAACGCTGTACCACTGTGAAAATACTCCCGGTTATTCTCCGTGGTTGAAGGCTAACGGTCTGGAAATAGAACGACTAGAGAAACTGGATGATTGGTCGCGTTTGCCGCCTATTTTCGCTAATTATTTCAAACGCCAGTTATTGCTCAGTACCACTGGCAGGAATGCATTGGAGTTGACCTCTTCTGGAACCACCGGCCAAAAGAGCCGTATGCGTTACGATGCACGTAGTATGCGTGCCGCTCAATATATGGTTGAACGGATTTTCGAGTATTACGGTTGGAATACGCCGCAGCAGCCTTGCAATTACTTGCTGCTAAATTATGAGCCTGCCGGTACGGTTACGTTGGGAACTGCGTATACCGATCAGTATTTGTATAAGTATGCACCGGTAAACCAAGCCTATTATGCACTGCGCTACAACGGAAAAAGCAATGAGTTTGATCCTTTTGGTGTGATCCGATCTTTACAAGAGTTTGCAGCACAAGGGTTGCCGGTGCGTATCTTGGGCTTTCCGGCGTTCTTGTGGTTCACACTGGAACGGATGCAGGAAATGGGGTTGCCCCCGGTACAGTTGCATCCTGAATCACTGGTATTTTTAGGCGGAGGCTGGAAAACCCACGCTGATAAAGCCATTCCACGATCCTTGCTGTATCGGCGTTTGGGGGAACAACTGGGTATTCCTGATGAGCGGTGCCGGGATGGTTACGGTTCAGTTGAACATCCGGTGCCTTATGTTGAGTGCCGAAATCACCATTTTCATGTGCCGGTCTATGCCCGCACCTATATCCGCGATACGGCCAACATGGCGGTTCAACCCTATGGTAAGCCAGGTTTTCTGCATTTGGTATCACCCTACATCACTTCCAGCCCGGCACACAGTATTGTGGCGAGCGACTTGGCGGTCATGCATCCGGCCGCTGAATGTGGTTGTGAATTAGCTACCGATTGGTTTGAGTTACTGGGGCGTGCTGGTACCAGTAAAAGCCGCAGTTGTGCGATTGCCGCTTCTGAGTTGATAAAGGAGTCCTGAAATGTATTTAGTGAATGGTCAGGTGATCTCTGACTTGGAGCCCGCTACCGTATTAGCGCAACTGAAAGGTAATTTGGCTGAGACGCTGGCTTCTCCTTTAAGTGTGCAACAGGTATTGGCGTGTGCTGAGCGCTTTGTTGATGATCTCGATACGGTTGCTGCCAGGCTTGAGCTGGATACAGCCGCAGTCGCCGCGTTACGTCGCTTCTGTCATCGCGACTCTTTAGAGGCAAAATTGCGGCATGAATTGGGAGAACAACCCTTTTCTCTGCGTCGCTTTGACTATACACAACCCCGTTTTGAAACTTGGCAGCCGTTGGGATTAGTGGTGCATATTACGCCAGCCAACGCGCCTTTGCTGCCATTTATGGCCGTGTTAGAGAGCTTGTTAGTGGGTAATGTCAACTGGTTACGCCCTAGTAGCAGTGATCACGGCCTTAATGCACGGATACTGGCTGAATTCCTGCGTTATGACCAGAGCGGCACGTTGGCGCCTTATATATCTGTGTTGCCTTTGCCATCAGATCAATTATCTGAATTATTGTCATGTGCTGATGCCGTATCCGCTTGGGGTAGCAATAGCGCCCTGACCGCTATTCGTAGCCAATTACGGCCCGGTTGCCGTTGGATAGATTGGGGACATCGTATCAGTTTTGCTTATTTGGACCCGATGGTCGCCAGTGATGCTGATTACGATGCATTGGCTGATGATGTTTGCCGTTTTGACCAACAAGCGTGTTCCAGTCCACAGTGTTTATTGGTGGATAGCACTGACGAGAACGTCTTACGGCAGGTGGTTAGTGCTGTGGCCGCCGCGCTGGAACGGCGTGCTCCAGTATGGCCGGCTTTACAGCCAGATATACAGGAAGCGGCGGAAATCAGCAGTCAGATGGCATTCTTACAGTTGGATCACACTTTTGCTGATCTCCGCGGCTCAGTAGAAAAGGGCAATGGTTGGCGGGTAGCCTGGATACAGCGTCAAGAACTTGCTCCATCACCTCTGTTCCGTACTTTGCAAGTCCGTCCGGCGCCGCGTGCACAATTGGTCGAGATTTTGTTGCCTTGGCGCACCTATTTGCAAAGTTGTGCTTTGATAGCTAAAGAAAAAGAGCTGCCGATGTTGAGTCGTCAGTTGTTAGCTGCTGGGGTTAGTCGGATATGTCAGGCAGGTACGATGCATGATGGCTATGAGGGTGAGCCTCATGATGGTGTTTATGCATTGACTCGGCTGGCGCGACGCGTCTCCGTCAGCTTAAAACCTGAACAACTGCCAGGCCATGTCGCATTAGATAAAGGGTCGGCCAATCCGCCGGAACTGGCTGGGATTCCCGTGATGGATAAAGCAAAGTTTCAGAGCGACGGCGTGACGGCGAAAGCACAGGTGTTTTTCCGTAGCGGCGGCAGTAGCGGCGAGCCAAAGCTGGCGGGTTTCAGCCACCGAGATTATCACAGTCAAATGCAGGCTGCGGCAGATGGTTTATTCGCTGCTGGTCTGGACCCATCCCAAGACCGGGTAATGAATTTGTTTTATGGCAGTAACTTGTATGGCGGGTTGATGAGTTTCTTCACTGTGCTGGATAAATTATCCGTGCCGCATTACCCGATGGGCGGCCCGATAGATGATGATTTTAGCCAAATCAGGCACTTTATTGTCACTCAGGGAATCAATACGCTGGCGGGAATGTCAAGCACTATACACCGATTGTTTGAATGTGAAGAGGCTGCGTTACGCGCTTATGGCGGGATACGCAAAATTTTTACTGGCGGTGAGCATATTGGCGAAGAGCGGCGTCGGTTTCTGTCCAGTTTTGGTGTACAGATAATTCGCTCGGCGATTTACGGTTCCGTGGATGCTGGTCCGTTAGGTCATGCTTGTGCTTGTTGCCAGGAGGGAGAGTTCCATCTGTTATCTGATATTCAATGGCTGGAAATCTTGGCTCTTGATAGTGATCAGCCTGTTCCGACAGGGGAAAGCGGTCGACTGGTGTTTACCTCTTTGGCAAGGGAAGGGCAGGTGGTCCAGCGTTATGATATAGGTGACTTAGGTTATTGGCTCCCTGATCTCTGCGACTGCGGATTACCAACGCCGCGGTTTAAACTGGGAGGCCGTCATGGCGTGTTGACAAGGGTGGGTTCTATTTTTCTGAATCCAACCGAATTATCAGCCGGGCTGCCGTTTCCGGTGCAGTGGTTGATAGGGAACAACTCCAATGGTTGTGATTATATCCATATATTAGCCGACGGGGATGCTGATCAGGTACGTATGCATCTGTTGCAACATAAGATGCTGAACCAGGTTGTCAGTGGTGGATTGCTGCAATTGGAAGTTATCCCGACACCTGTTGGACAGTTCCATCGTCACCCGCAAAGCGGCAAAACGCCGCTGGTGCTGGATAGCCGATTTTGAGACCAATAATACGACTTTTTGGGTAAATCATGACACTATCATTACACGATCTGGTTGAATACGCCCGCAATCATGCGCCTTTTTTTAAGGATCTTTATCGTGATCTGCCCCGATCCGGTTGGGCGTTGACTGATCTGCCATTGATCAATCCTGATGACTATTGGCGGCAATCGCAATCGCTGGAAAACTGGCCGGTATTAACCGGCCCTGTTAACGGCGGTCATGTTTTTAAAACCGGTGGTTCTACCAGCGATGGTCGATTGTCGGTATTCAGTTGTAGCGAATGGCGTGCTTTCGTGCGCGCATTTGGTCAAGGGCTTGCACAGCAATTACAGCCCAGTGACCGCGTTGCTAATCTGTTTGTGGCTGGTGATTTGTATACCAGTTTATTGTTTATTCACGGTGCCTTGTCCTATTCACCGGTGCCGGTGGTGGAGTATCCGTTTACCTGGTCAGTTGATGATCGGGCGCTGGCCGATGCGATTGTCAGCTTGGGGATTAATGTTCTGGCTGGGGTGACGGCGCAGCTATTACGTTTTGCCAGTACTTTGCAGCAGTGCGGCCAGTTTATGCCCGGCATTGATCGTCTGTTGTACGGCGGTGAAAGCCTGTTTCCAGAGCAATTGACGCTATTGAGCCACGTATTTCCTAATGCGCGTATTGGTTCAGTTGGGTGTGCCAGCGTTGATGCGGGTCTCATTGGCGCTGCGTCTCCCGATTGTTGTTACGGTGAACATCGGGTTTTTGATACGGATACCATTGTTGAAATTATTGACGAATCCAATGGTCAGCCGATTACGATGCCCGGCCAAAATGGCTTATTGGTTGTTACCAACTTACAACGGCGTCTGATGCCGGTTATCCGCTATCCTACCGGTGACATGGCTTGTTGGTGTGAAGCGCCAGGGCAGCCGCGTCGCAAATTCGCTTTGCAGGGGCGAGCGGGCAGCGCTCACCGAGTGCGAGTTTTCTCACTGTCCATTTTTCCTGACCATCTTGCGCATTTACTGCAACAGCAAGAGGGTATACTGGCTTGGCAGTTATTGCTGAGCCGTCAGGGTGGCATGGATAAGATAGAACTCTTGTTAGCGGGCGATTCATCACTGGCGTCATCGACAACATCAGTGCATCAGGCATTGTTGGCGGCACAACCCGCGATGGCAAAGTTATGTGATCAGGGATTTTTGCATGTGGAAGTCACTTACTGCGCTTTGGAAAATATGGTCACTCATCCACGCTCCGGTAAATTGATGCGGGTGGTTGATCATCGTGGTTATGGTGCTGAAGAGAAGGCAGCATGAGCATGAATTCAGGAATACCATTAGTTCGATTATTCCGGGAAGAGGATTCTGCCGGTATTAGTGCGTTATTTCGGGTTGTGTACGGCGAAGATTATGTCTACCCGGAAGTCTATTTACCTACCATGCTTGGCCGCTATAACGCGGCAAAACAGTGGTATTCCGCTGTTGCGGTACAGGATGGACAAGTGTTGGGGCATGCGGCACTGTGGCGGGATGAACGCTGTTCATTAAGCGCTGAACTGGCATTGATCGCAGTACATCCACAAGCGCGTGGGCAGGGTATTGCTACCGCATTGGGACGATATTTGTGTGATCAGGCCAAGAAAATAGGGTTAAGTATCCTCACGATTAAACAGGTGTCGTCGCATAACCATAGTCAGCGTCTGGCCCAAAATCTGGGGTTTCACACCACGGGGTTGCTGCCGGACTATGTAACATCACCGTTTGATCAGGCTCGCCCGGAAAGCATAGTACTGGGTTGTTTACCTTTACAAAGCTGGCCATTTCCAGAGGTACACTGGCCCTCCGGTTGGCAAAGGTGGCTGACATCGGTGACTCAAGTGTTTGGTCAAGAGCCTCTGCAACCGGAGGCGTTGGCTGATTCGGATATCCGTATAACCAATCATGGATGTCGGTTGGAAGTGTGGATAGAAAAGCAGACAACCGAGCGGGTAAAAGAGGTGGCGGAGTTACCGGCACACAAGCTGATATATGTGAAATTGCCGGTAGGGGAAGGGACTCTCCAGGCAATGGAAATTTTGCAGCAAGCAGGATTTGCCTGTACAGGGTTTGTGCCCGGTCATCATCACCATTGGGAAGCTTTGCTGGTTCGGGGGCATAGTAGGAAAGAGCTAGCCTTAAATTGTCAGTTTGCTCGTCGTTTGCACCAGCAAAGCATGTTTGCTTGTGTAAGCGCATAGCCTTTCTGCAAGTGTCAGAGGTAATCTGGTAAAGCCCGTCAAAGTTTGAATAGTTTTGCAGATTATTGACAAAGTGTTGGTCTTTTGGTCAGCACTTTGAACGGATAGTGGTTAATAATCTGCTCATGATTTGAAAAAACCTGTTGTGTACTTCTGCCAACTCGTCGCCGCGACTTGAATTTATTCATGAAACGCAATTTTGTTTAAATTTTGTATCAAAATTGTTAAAAAATATGATGAATTACAAGCGTTGATCGACATTATTTCTCTAATTTTCAGAATATTCCTATATATTTCTAAGTGAAATTCATTGCATTATTGTTCATTTATTAATCCATAAGTGGCAAAAGCATGATGATGATTTCAGTTAGATTCACTCTTCATGTCGTAAATCATAGGAGAAGTGAATAAATGGCAATAGGGTATTTCCTGCTCGTTGGTGATAAAACAACCTGTGGTGGACAGATTATTACCGGTGATCACACCATGACATTTAATGGGCGAGCAACTGCTCGTGAAGGGGATAAAGTTACTTGTGGCAAACATCCCGGTACTTACACGATTGTCGGTGGTGTATCTGATGTGTTTGACATGGGGCGTAAGCTGGCTGGCACGCTGGATAGTGTCAGTACTTGCCCCTGTCGCGCTCGGTTTATCAATTCGGAGATGGACAGCTATGAGAAGCAAGATAAGGCTGCTGACCGGGTTGTCGCTCCCACAAATATGGCGCAACAGCATTTCTCTTCTCCGGTAAAGGATGTGGGAAGCCCGCCTGCAACACAGGCGCCTCCACCGCCGATACCGGTGTTTACGAAGTCCTGCCAGCGGGGTAAAGGGTGTACTGACGCTGGAACTGAGCCTGAATCGGCAAATAACTTTGGCAGAATGGCGATATATCAGGTGCCGTCATCTCCTGCGCCAGCCACGGCACAAAAGCCTGAACCGCCTCCGCAAGGTGAGAAACAGCCGCCAGAACCGGATAAGCCGCGGGATAAAAAATTACCGTGGTATAAGCGGTGGTTTCGTAGTGGTGAAGATAAAGCCGAAGCGGCTGCTACCGCCGTGGCCGCCACTGCCCGCAGCGCGGTAGCGGAAGGGGAAACGCTGGTAATGCGTTACATTGGCGGCGGCGCTATCAGTGCAGGACGTTGGCTGGCAGCGCCGAATCCGGTGACAGTTGGGTTAATGGGGCTGTTTTATTCACCGTCGTTGAATCAGGGGGAGGAGGATTACTTAGATCCGTCTCGCCTGAGACAGATAGCGGAACAGTATGGAAAAGCACCAACTCGTGTACGTTTTCGCTGGATCAGAGATGAAAAAAGCGGCAGGATGACGGTTCAGGGATATCACGTCAGCCCGGAAGGTGGTCTGGATAAAGTGCCGGTTCGCATGATGACGCTGAATCGGACCACCGGTAATTACGAGTTCTGGGAACCGGGAGAGACCCGGCCAACGATTTTATGGACGCCGAATGAACAGGAATTCAAGGCTCCAGCTCATACCGGGAATGAAGAACAGCCGTTTATTCCGTCGCAAATAACCGTGTTGCCGATCCCGGATAAAGTGGGCAGCGATATTGAATCGTTGCCGATGCCGGAAGAGAAGGATTTCCGCGATTATATTCTGGTATTCCCCATTCCGAATATGCCGCCGGTGTATGTGTATCTGAGTAAACCTAGAAATGGATTGCCTCAAGATGGACACGACTATCATCCTGCCCCAAAAACAGAGGAAATTACTGGGGTTTCTGGGTTACGGTCAGCTAAGAAAAAAACTCCAAAACAAAGCGGAGGTGGTAAACGAGATAGATGGATCGATAGCAAAGGCCGCCGAATTTATGAATGGGACTCTCAACATGGTGAATTGGAGGTTTACCGGGTAAGTGACGGTGAGCACCTTTGCTCTGTAGATTATAAGACTGGGAAAGAGTTAAAACCCGCTGTCAAAGGACGAAACATTAAACAGTATTTGTGAGGTATATAATGGGATTGAAATTAAGATTGGAGTGGTTTGATAAACAAACAGAATTAGGGGAAGGGTGTGAGTATTCCAAGGATTTTGGAGATAATGCTGATGTTATGGCTAGTGGGTTGGGAATATCAACAGAAGATAATATAAATAACGGTGGTTTTGATGTGGAATCTAAATGGGTGAGCGTTTTACAGCCTCACTTCTGTCATCAAATTGATTTATCAGCTTATGATTATCAAATCTCTTTTGATTATAGAGATTTGTGGTGAATAGAGATTCAGCGGATAGTGGGATAGCGGGCAACAAACCATTATCCGTGTTTAACATAGGTTCTGTTCCACATACGCCAGATTTTGTGTATAAATGACTATCAACGTTGAAGCCCTAATTAATAGTTTAGGTAAAACTTATCAGGAAATCTTCGATGAGGGGCTAATTCCTTATAAAACTAAACCAAAAGGTTTTTCTGGTGATAAAACAATATCGTTAGATATGGTAAAAGAAGGGATTTTCTTATCATTTGATCGAGAAACTAAGACATTCATAGAGATGACTTTAACTTTACTTATACCTGAGCGTCCCAGTTTTGTTTTTCCGAACAACATGCCATATCCCTTAATTAAGGAAATGAACCGCCAATGGGTAGATAAGAATTTAGGTAAACCAATTAAATCAGCAGCTCCATTTGAAGCATTGACATATAAATTTGGTTGGACATATCTTTATTCCTATCAGGATAAGTCGGAAATTAGTATGCAAATATCGCACGATGTTCTAGATCGAGTCAGTCGAGTTACATTTCTACCTACAAGTGAAGTGCGTTGGTAGTTAGCAGAGAGGGAAGGTTCTTTTGAGAGCTAATTCATTAATCAACAGCTTGAAAAGTTAAATTGAAGATGAATTAGCTTAACCAAGAATAAAGGTCATGTAAATAATGATAGATGTTATTGAAATTATTAATAGTTTGGGGAAGACCGCAGATATGTTAGTTGAAAATAAACTTCTTCCAGAGGAAAAGTTTGAGTTTGCTTTCGAAGGTTATTCCAGATTTAGTGTTGAACTAGAGACGGGTCTTACTTTAGTTTTCGATGTTATATCAAAAGTATTGATTTCTGTTCAATTCACATTAATCAACACTGTTGATGATACTGGTACATATAGTGGTGATATGCCTGCTCCATTTCTTCACCAAATGAATAAAGCTATTGTCAGAGCATTTATGGGAGAACCCGATTACAGTGGTGGACCTGAGAGAATTCCGGTAATTGGCTTAATAGGCGGATTTGATGCCTATACTCGTAAACTAAATGATCAGTACCCAAATACAGAAATTCGCTTCCTTTATCAAACTGATCTTCGTGTAGATGCACTGTTATTTGAACAGTCGGTAAATAATGATTGATGTTCTTGCAATCATAAATAGTTTAGGACAGACAACCGATATGTTGGTTGAAAAACAATTTATCCCAGATAATAGATCATGAGTATGAATAATGACTATCAACGTTGAAGCGTTAATTAATAGCTTAGGGAAAACTTATCAGGAGATTTTTGATGAAGGATTGATTCCTTATAAAACGAAACCAACAGGATACCCTGGAACTCCAGATATTACTTTAAGTATGGCTAAAGAGGGTATGCATTTAGCGTTTAAAAGAGATGGTAAGATTTTATTTGCTGTAGAGCTTTTTCTGCTTGATCAGAAGAGACCTTTATACCAATTCCCTAATGAATTACCTTCTCCCTTGAAGCCTTTAATGACTAGGGGATGGGTTCATGAGCAGTTTGGTAAGCCAGAAAAGGCTCTTCCGCCGAGAAAATTTCTCAAGAAAGATGTTGGTTGGACGGAACTGTATACGCTACTGGATTTTCGGATACCAACCAGTATGCAGATTGATTACGATCTATTGGAACAAGTGGAGTCAATTGCGTTCTTATCCACATCAGAATTACGTTGGTAATCAACAATAGGGTGGGCGGTTATTTTTAAAAACTAATTCATTTTTGAATGGTTTGAAAAGTTAAATCTCCAATGAATTAGCTGAACCAATAACAGAGGTTATATAAGTAATGACTATCAACGTTGAAGCTCTAATTAATCGTTTAGGTAAAACTTATCAGGAAATTTTTAATGAGGGACTAATTCCTTATAAAACTAAGCCATCAGGTTTCTCTGGTTGTGAAGTGGTATCCTTGGATATGGTAAGAGAAGGTGCTTTTTTGTCTTTTTATAGAAAAGATAGAAAATTAAAGGAGATTACATTAACTTTAATTAACAATAAACCTGCTTATTTATTCCCTAGTGAGTTGCCATCACCATTAATTCCTAAAATGTCACGTAAATGGATTCATGAGCATTTTGGTGAGCCTGAAAAATCTCATCCTCCCGAGATGGTTATGAAGCGCCAGTTTGGTTGGACAGAATTATATACATTACTTGATTTTCGTATTCCTACAAGTATGCAGATTTCTTATGATCTTACTGAACAGGTTGAATCTTTGACTTTCTTACCCACTTCAGAAGTTCGTTGGTAATCAATATGTAGATGAGAGGCTCTTTCTGAAAGCCAATTCATTTTCGGGTAGTTTGAAAAATAAAGTCGTAGGTGAATTGGCTAAATCAAGAGTAGAGGTGATATAAATAATGACTATCAACGTTGAAGCCCTAATTAATAGTTTGGGGAAAACCTATCAGGAAATCTTCGATGAAGGGCTAATTCCTTATAGAAGTAAGCCAAGCGGTCCCCTTGGGGTACTTAATATTGGTATTGATATGGTAAAAGAGGGAGTTTTTTTATCGTTTGAACGGAGTAGTAAAACATTAAACGAAATTACTTTAAGGTTGCTTAGGGACGATAAAGCTTCATTTATATTCCCAAATGAATTGCCATCACCATTGAAGCACTCTATGGATAGGGAATGGATTAAAAAAAACTTAGGTAGTCCGATTAAATCAATACCGCCAAGGCAAATTTTGAAAAGGCAGTTTGGTTGGAAAGATTTATATCGTTTTACAGACGAAATCAGTATGCAGATCTCTTATGATTTACGTGAGCAGGTTAACTCAGTGACTTTTTTACCTACCTCAGAAGTACGTTGGTAATTAATAAAGAGACTTTATATTTAGAGCTTTAGCTATTCGGATATGCGGAATTTGATTTAATTCACTTCTCATTACTTTTCAATAAACTGTATTGTTAATAAAATAATAAAAATAGACCAAGAATATCCATTGCATTGATTATTTTGTAAATAAATCATAAATATAAGTAAATGTTTATTCTAAATAATTATATAAAGGTAAAGTTATTTTATTGTCTGTATTTTGTTTTTTAATGTAAGCAAGTTTTGTGATTTATTATATTTTTCATCACACATCATCACTGTGTATGGCGTCTTTAGAAGGTGTGACGACCTGATGTTCTCAAGGCGTGTATTTGTTCTGGTGCCTTTCTTACACATAACGATGGTAGTTATTTTTTTGCGCGAAAAAATCTGTTTCTCATAATAAACCTCAATTCAGGAGTCCGTATGAATCAACTCGCCAGTCCCCTGATTTCCCGCACCGAAGAGATCCACAACCTGCCCGGTAAATTGACCGATCTTGGTTATACCTCAGTGTTTGATGTGGTACGTATGCCGCGTGAGCGTTTTATTCGTGAGCATCGTGCTGATCTCGGGCGCAGTGCTGAAAAAATGTATGACCTGGCAGTGGGCTATGCTCATCAGGTGTTACACCATTTTCGCCGTAATTCTCTTAGTGAAGCGGTTCAGTTTAGCTTTAAAAGTCCGTTTTCTGTGTCAGGTCCCGATTACGCCAATCAGTTCCTTGATGCAAACACTGGCTGGAAAGATAAAGCACCTAGTGGATCACCAGAAGCCAACGATGCGCCGGTAGCTTATCTGACTCATATTTATCAACTGGCCCTTGAACAGGAAAAGAGTGGTGCTAGTGCCATTATGAATACGCTGGCGGAACGTCGACCTGATATTGGCGCTTTGTTAATTAATGATAAAACGATCAATGAGGTGATACCGCAATTACAATTGGTCAATGAAATTCTGTCCAAGGCCATTCAGAAGAAACTAAGTTTGGCTGATCTGGAAGCGGTAAATGCCAAACTCTCCACCACCCGTTACCCGAATAATTTGCCATATCATTATGGTCATCAACAAATTCAGACAGCTCAGTCAGTATTGGGTACCACGTTGCAAGATATCACTCTGCCACAGACGCTGGATCTACCGCAAAACTTCTGGGCAACAGCAAAAGGAAAACTGAGCGATGCGACTGCCGGTGCTTTGACTCGCCTGCAAATCATGGCGAGTCAGCTTTCGCCGGAGCAGCAGAAAATCATGGTGGAAACCGTCGGTCAGGATTTCTATCAGCTAAATTATGGTGACAGTTCGCTTACGGCGAACAGTTTCAGCGATATGACCATACTGACTGATCGAACAAGTTTGACTGTACCCCAGGTAGAACTGATGTTGTGCTCAACGGTTGGGGGGGCTACAGTGGTTAAGTCTGATAATGTGAGTTCTGGTGACATGACAGTGACGCCATTTGCTTACGGCGCTCGCTTTATTCATGCCGGTAAGCCGGAGGCGATTACCCTGAGTCGCAGTGGCGCGGAGGCGCATTTTGCTCTGACGGTTAACAATCTGACTGATGACAAGTTGGACCGTATTAACCGCATCGTGCGCCTGCAAAAATGGCTGAATCTGCCCTATGAGGATATTGACCTGCTGGTGACTTCTGCTATGGATGCGGAAGCAGGAAATACTGCGCTGTTGATGAATGATAATACGTTACGTATGTTGGGGGTGTTCAAACATTATCAGGCGAAGTACGGTGTTAGCGCCAAACAATTTGCTGGCTGGCTGCGCGTGGTGACTCCGTTTGCCATTACACCCGCAATACCATTCTTAGATCAGGTGTTTAACTCAGTCGGCACCTTTGATACACCGTTTGTGATAGATAATCGGGATTTTGTCTATATATCGACCACCGGGGGAGATGGGGCGCGTGTTAAGCATATCAGTACGGCACTGGGTCTCAATTATCGTCAATTCCTGTTATTAGCGGATAATATTGCCCGTCAACAGGGGAATATCACGCAAAGTACACTCAACTGTAATCTGTTTGTGGTATCAGCTTTCTACCGTCTGGCTAATCTGGCGCGCACATTGGGGATGAACCCAGAGTCTTTCTGTGCCTTGGCGGATCGATTAGATGCAGGTACAGGCATCGTCTGGCAGCAATTGGCAGGAAAACCGATAATCACTGCACCGCAAAAAGATTCCCCGCTGGTGGCGGATATCTTGAGTTTGCTGCAAGCGCTAAGTGCGATCGCTCAATGGCAACAACAGCACGATTTACCCATTGAAACCTTACTTTTACTGTTGAGTAGCGGTTCTACCTTTGTCGGGCAGGGCACTGACGATCAATTGAACTTTATCCGTCAAGTGTGGCAGAACCTGGGCAGTACATCGGTGGATGCAACATTGTTGTCCCGCAGTGGGGCGCCATTAGTCGATACCAACGGCCACGCTATTGACTGGTTTGCTCTGCTCTCAGCAGGTAATAGTCCGCTTATCGATAAGGTTGGTCTGGTGACTGATGCTGGCATACAAAGTGTTATAGCAACGGTGGTCAATACACAAAGCTTATCTGATGAAGATAAGAAACTGGCAATCACTACTCTGACGAATACGCTGAATCAAGCGCAGCAAACTCAGCAAGGTGTGGCCGTCAGTCTGTTGGCGCAAACTTTGAATGTGAGTCAGTCACTGCCTGCGTTGTTGTTACGCTGGAGTGGGAAAACAACCTATCAGTGGCTGAGTATGACTTGGGTATTGAAGGATACTGTTAAGTCTGCGGCTGATATTCCTGCCGACTATTTGCGCCTATTGCGTGAAGTGGTACGCCGTTCCTTGTTAACCCAACAATTCACATTGAGTCCAGTGATGGTGCAAACCTTATTGGACTATCCCGCCTATTTTGGCGCTTCCGCAGAAACAGTGACCGATATCAATTTGTGGATGCTCTATACCTTAAGCCGTTACAGCGATCTACTGCTCCAGGTGGGTAAAGCCGGTGGTGGTACGGAAGATGATGTGTTGACCTACTTACGCACAGCTAATGCTGCTGCATCGTTGAGTCAGGCTGATGCTGCACAGACGTTGGCAACGCTATTGGGTTGGGAGGCTAACGAACTGCAAGCCGCTTGGGCGGTATTAGGTGGAATTGCCAAAACCACTCCGCAACTGGATACGCTGCTGCGTCTGCAACAGGCACAAAGCCAGACTGGTCTTGGCGTTACACAGCAACAGCAAGGCTACGCTCTGAGCCGTGATAATGATTATCCCCTTTGGCAAAGCACCGGTCAGGCGCTGGTGGCTGGCGTATCCCATGTCAAGGGTAGTAACTGAGCATAGCAGAAGCTCACTACCTGAGTGGATTTGATTTTTCCGTATGGCCCAATGAGGCTGTTTCTAAACCGCCATTTAAGTAAGGCAGGTGTAATTATGTTATCGACAATGGAAAAGCAACTGAATGAATCCCAGCGTGATGCGTTGGTGACTGGCTATATGAATTTTGTGGCGCCGACGCTGAAAGGCGTCAACAAACAACCAGTGACGGTGGAAGACTTGTACGAATATTTGCTGATTGACCCCGAAGTGGCCGATGAAGTTGAGACCAGTCGAGTCGCTCAAGCCATTGCCAGCATACAGCAATATATGACTCGTTTGGTTAACGGCTCTGAACCGGGGCGTCAGGCAATGGAGCCATCGACCGCTAACGAATGGCGTAACAGTGATAACCAATATGCGGTTTGGGCTGCGGGGGCTGAGGTCCGAAATTACGCCGAAAATTACATTTCCCCCATCACCCGACAGGAAAAAAGCCATTATTTCTCGGAGCTGGAGACCACGTTAAATCAGAACCGACTCGATCCGGACCGGGTGCAGGATGCTGTTCTGGGATACCTCAATGAGTTTGAGGCGGTGAGTAATCTGTATGTGCTCAGTGGCTATATTAATCAGGATAAATTTGATCAGGCCATTTACTATTTTATTGGCCGTACTACCACCAAACCGTATCGCTACTATTGGCGCCAGATGGATTTGAGTAAAAACCGTCAAGATCCGGCTGGGAATCCGGTGACGCCAAATTGCTGGAATGATTGGCAGGAAATTACCTTGCCGTTGTCTAGTGATACGGTGCTGGAACATACAGTTCGCCCGGTATTTTATAACGACCGGCTGTATGTGGCTTGGGTTGAGCGTGACCCGGCAGTGCAAAAGGGGGCCGACGGCAAAGATATCGGTAAGACCCACGCCTACAGCATAAAGTTTGGCTATAAACGCTATGATGATACTTGGACAGCGCCGAATACGACCACGCTGATGACGCAGCAAGCAGGGGAAAGTTCAGAAACGCAGCGAACCGGCCTGTTGATTGATGAATCGAGCACCACATTGCGTCAAGTCAATCTGCTGGCTACCACCGATTTTAGTATCGACCCGACGGAAGAAACGGACAGTAACCCGTATGGTCGCTTGATGTTGGGGGTGTTTGTACGCAATTTTACGGGAAACCCATATCAGAATCGCCCTACTGTGTACGGCTACTTGTACTGTGATTCAGCCTTTAATCGCCATACTCTCAAGCCGTTAAGTAAGAACTTTTTGTTCAGTACTTACCGTGATGAAACAAATGATCAGAACTGTCTACAATTTGCGGTATATGATAAAAAGTATGTGATTACTAAGGTTATTGCAGGTTCAACAGAAGATCCTGAAAATACCGGTTGGGTAGGTAAAGTTGATGACTTGAAACAGGGTACTTCCGGGGCCTATGTGTATATCGATCAAGATGGCCTGACACTCCATATCCAAACCACAACTAATGGGGATTTTATTAACCGCCATACGTTTGGGAGTGATGACAGAGAAAACGATTCTAAATCTGGTTATGGTTTTTCTTGGTCAGGGGATGAAGGTTTTTATCTGGATTACCATGATGGAAATTATTACACCTTTCATAATGCAATAATCACCTATTATCCTGCTGGATATGGTGGTGGAGCTGTTCCTAATGGAACGTGGGCGTTAGAGCAAAGGGTTAATGAGGGATGGGCTATTGCCCCCCTGCTTGATACTCTCCATACTGTTACTGTGAAAAACAGTTATATCGCTTGGGAAGGGGATACGCCTACCGGTTATAATCTGTATATTCCAGACGGTACCGTGTTGCTAGATTGGTTTGATAAAATAAATTTTGCTATTGGTCTTAATAAGCTTGAGGCTGTATTTACGTCTCCAGATTGGCCAACACTAACCACTATCAAAAACTTTAGTAAGATCGCCGATAACCGCAAGTTCTATCAGGAAATCAATGCTGAGACGGCGGATGGACGCAACTTGTTTAAACGTTACAGTGATCAAACTTTCAGGCTTACCAGCGGTGCGACCTATTCTACAACTTATACCTTGTCTGAGGCGGATTTCTCCACTGATCCAAATAAAAACTACCTACAGGTTTGTTTGAATGTCGTGTGGGATCATTATGACCGCCCATCAGGGAGAAAAGGGGCTTATTCCTGGGTTAGTAAGTGGTTCAATGTCTATGTCGCGTTGCAGGATAGTAAGGCGCCAGATGCCATTCCTCGATTGATTTCCCGTTACGATAGCAAGCGTGGTCTGGTGCAATATTTAGACTTCTTGACCTCATCATTACCCGCGAAAACTCGTCTTAACACCACCTTTGTACGTACCTTGATTGAGAAAGCTAATCTGGGGCTAGATAGTTTGCTGGATTACACCTTGCAGGCAGATCCTTCTCTGGAGGCTGATCTGGTCACTGATGGCAAAAGTGAGCCAATGGACTTTAACGGTTCAAACGGTCTCTATTTCTGGGAATTGTTCTTTCACCTGCCGTTTCTGGTTGCTACGCGCTTTGCCAGCGAACAGCAATTTTCGTCGGCGCAAAAGAGTTTGCATTACATCTTCGATCCGGCAATGAAAAACAAACCGCACAATGCTCCGGCTTACTGGAATGTACGTCCGTTGGTTGAGGGACACAGTGATCTTTCACGTCACTTGGGAGATCCTATCGATCCGGATACTCAAGCTTATGCTCATCCGGTGATATACCAGAAAGCAGTGTTTATCGCTTATGTCAGCAACCTGATTGCTCAGGGTGATATGTGGTACCGCCAATTGACCCGTGATGGTTTGACTCAGGCCCGTGTCTATTACAATCTGGCCGCTGAGTTGCTAGGGCCTCGGCCGGATGTGTCGTTGAGCAGCACCTGGATACCGCAAACCCTGGATACCTTGGCTGCCGGGCAAAAAACAGCGTTACGTGACTTTGAGCACCAATTGGCTAACAGTAATACTGTCTTACCCGCATTACCGGGCAATAACATTAGCCACTTGAAACTGGCAGATAATGGCTACTTTAACGAGCCGCTCAATGTTCTGATGTTGTCCCACTGGGATACGTTGGATGCACGGTTATACAATTTGCGTCATAACCTGACCGTTGATGGCAAGCCGCTTTCGTTGCCGCTGTATGCTGCGCCTGTTGATCCAGTCGCACTGTTGGCTCAGCGTGCTCAGTCCGGCACGTTGACGAATGGCGTCAGCGGCGCCATGTTGACGGTGCCGCCATACCGTTTCAGCGCAATGTTGCCGCGGGCTTACAGCGCCGTGGGTACGTTGACCGGTTTTGGTCAGAACTTGCTTAGCTTGTTGGAACGTAGCGAACGGGCCGGTCAAGAAGAGCTGGCGCAACAGCAACTGTTGGATATGTCCAGCTACGCCATCACGTTGCAACAGCAGACGTTGGATGGATTGGCGGTGGATCGTCTTGCGCTGTTGGCTAGTCAGGCGACGGCGCAACAGCGTCATGATCACTATTACATCTTGTATCAGAACAACATCTCCAGTGCGGAACAATTGGTGATGGACACTCAAACGTCAGCACAATCCCTGATTTCTTCTTCCACCGGCGTACAAACTGCCAGTGGCGCGTTGAAAGTGATCCCGAATATCTTTGGTTTGGCTGATGGCGGCTCGCGCTATGAAGGGGTAACGGAAGCGATTGCCATCGGATTGATGGCTGCCGGTCAAGCTACCAGCGTGGTGGCCGAGCGTCTGGCAACCACGGAGAACTACCGCCGTCGTCGTGAAGAGTGGCAAATTCAATACCAACAGGCACAGTCTGAGGTCGACGCATTACAGAAACAGTTGGATGCGCTGGCGGTGCGCGAGAAAGCGGCTCAGACTTCCCTGCAACAGGCAAAGGCGCAGCAGGTACAAATTCGGACCATGCTGACTTACTTAACTACTCGTTTCACCCAAGCGACTCTGTACCAGTGGCTGAGCGGTCAATTATCCGCGTTGTACTATCAGGCGTATGATGCCGTGGTTGCTCTCTGCCTCTCTGCCCAAGCTTGCTGGCAGTATGAATTGGGTGATTACGCCACCACTTTTATCCAGACCGGTACCTGGAATGACCATTATCGTGGTCTGCAAGTGGGAGAAACACTGCAACTCAATTTGCATCAGATGGAAGCGGCGTATTTGGCTCGTCACGAACGCCGTCTTAATGTGATTCGTACAGTGTCGCTCAAAAGTCTATTGGGTGATGATGGTTTTGGTAAGTTAAAAACTGAGGGCAAAGTTGACTTTACATTAAGCGAAAAGCTGTTTGACAACGACTATCCGGGACACTATTTGCGTCAGATTAAAACCGTGTCGGTGACATTGCCGACGTTGATCGGGCCGTATCAAAATGTGAAGGCAACGCTCACCCAGACCAGCAGTAGTACATTGTTAGCAGCAGATATCAATGGTGTTAAACGTCTCAATGATCCGACAGGTAAAGAGGGGGATGCGACGCATATTGTCACTAACCTGCGGGCCAGCCAGCAAGTGGCGCTCTCTTCTGGCATTAATGATGCCGGTAGCTTTGAGCTGCGTTTGGAAGATGAGCGCTATTTATCGTTTGAGGGCACGGGGGCGGTCTCCAAATGGACGCTTACCTTCCCGCGTTCAGTGGATGAACATATTGATGGCAACACATTGAAAGCGGATGAGATGCAGGCGTCACTGTTGGCGAATATGGATGATGTACTGGTGCAGGTACATTATACCGCCTGCGATGGCGGCGCTAGTTTCGCAAATCAGGTCAAGAAAACACTCTCTTAAATTAACATTTAACTAATACCTCCCACTCTGTTCGCCAGAGTGGGAGAAGGTTTGTCATATCTAAAATCAATCTTGCGATCTTTCTCCATTTCATTGGAAGGGAAGCTGTAAAACAAAATAGAAGGAATATGATATGAGTACGTCTGAGACCACTCTTTATACTCAAACCCCAACAGTCAGCGTGTTAGATAATCGCGGCCTGTCCATTCGCGATATTGGTTTTCACCGTGTTGTAATCGGGGGGGATACTGACACCCGCGTCACCCGTCACCAGTATGATGCCCGTGGACACCTGAACTACAGTATTGATCCACGCTTGTATGATGCAAAGCAGGCTGATAACTCAGTAAAGCCTAATTTTATCTGGCAGCATGATCTGGCCGGTCATGCCTTGCGGACAGAGAGTGTCGATGCTGGTCGTACTGTGGCATTGAATGATATTGAAGGTCGTCCGGTAATGACGATGAATGCGACCGGTGTTCGTCAGACCCGTCGCTATGAAGGTAATACCTTGCCCGGTCGCCTGTTATCTGTGAGCGAGCAAGTTTCCGACCAAGAGACTTCTCAAGTGACTGAGCGCTTTATCTGGGCGGAGAATACCACCGCGGAGAAAGAGTATAACCTTTCCGGTTTGTGTATACGCCACTATGACACGGCGGGCGTTACCCGGTTGATGAGTCAGTCACTGGCGGGCGCCATGTTATCTCAATCTCACCAATTGCTGGCAGAAGGGCAGGAGGCTAACTGGAGCGGTGACGACGAAACTGTCTGGCAGCGAATGCTGGCGAGTGAAGTGTATACAACACAAAGTACAACCAATGCCATCGGGGCTTTACTGACCCAAACCGATGCGAAAGGCAATATCCAGCGTCTGGCTTATGACATTGCCGGTCAGTTAAAAGGCAGTTGGTTAACGGTGAAAGGCCAGCGTGAACAGGTGATTGTTAAGTCCCTGAGCTGGTCAGCCGCAGGCCATAAATTGCGTGAAGAGCACGGTAACGGCGTGATTACCGAGTACAGTTATGAACCGGAAACTCAACGTCTGATGGGTATTACCACCCGACGCGCCGAAGAGAGTCAATCAGGAGCGAAAGTATTGCAGGATCTCCGTTATGAGTATGATCCGGTGGGGAATGTCGTCAGTATCCATAATGATGCCGAAGCCACCCGCTTTTGGCGCAATCAGAAAGTGGAGCCTGAGAACCGCTACGTTTATGATTCTCTGTATCAGCTTATTAGCGCAACAGGGCGTGAAATGGCTAATATCGGCCAGCAAAGCAACCAACTTCCCTCACCTGTTATACCTGTTCCTACTGACAACAACACTTATACCAATTACCTTCGTACCTATACTTATGACCGTGGCGGTAATTTGGTTCAAATCCGACACAGTTCACCCGCGACTCAAAATAGTTACACCACAGATATAACCGTTTCAAGCCGCAGTAACCGGGCGGTATTGAGTACATTAACGACAGATCCAACTCAAGTGGATGCGCTATTTGATGCCAGCGGTCATCAGAAGACGTTAATACCGGGGCAAAATCTGGATTGGAATATTCGTGGTGAATTGCAACGAGTGACACCGGTGAGCCGCGAAAATAGCAGTGACAGTGAATGGTATCGTTATAGCAGTGATGGCATGCGGCTGTTAAAAGTGAGTGAACAGCAGACCGGCAACAGTACTCAAGTACAACGGGTGACTTATTTACCGGGATTAGAGCTACGCACAACTGGAATTGCAGATAAAACAACCGAAAGTTTGCAGGTGATGACGGTAGGTGAAGCGGGCCGCGCACAGGTAAGGGTATTGCACTGGGAGAGCGGCAAACCAGCAGATATCGACAACAATCAGGTACGCTACAGTTACGATAATCTGCTTGGTTCCAGCCAGCTTGAGCTGGATGGCGAAGGGCAGATTCTCAGTCAGGAAGAGTATTATCCGTATGGCGGCACAGCGATATGGGCAGCGAAAAATCAGACAGAAGCCAGCTATAAATTTGTTCGTTACTCTGGTAAAGAGCGGGATGCCACCGGGTTGTATTATTACGGCTACCGTTATTATCAACCTTGGGTGGGCCGCTGGTTGAGTGTTGATCCGGCGGGAACCGTGGATGGGCTGAATTTGTACCGGATGGTGAGGAATAACCCCATCACATTGACTGACCATGATGGATTAGCTCCGTCTCCGAACCGCAATCGGAATACATTTTGGTTTGCTTCATTTCTGTTTCGTAAACCTGATGAGGGAATGTCTGCGTCAATGAGACGGGGACAAAAAATTGGCAGAGCCATTGCTGGCGGGATTGCGATTGGTGGTCTTGCGGCTATCATTGCCGGTACGGCTGGCGCGGCTATCCCCGTTATTCTGGGGGTTGCGGCCGTAGGCGCAGGGATTGGTGCGTTGTTGGGGTATAACGTGGGTAGTCTGCTGGAAAAAGGTGGAGCATTGCTTGCTCGACTCGTACAGGGAAAATCGACGTTAGTACAGTCGGCGGCGGGCGCTGCTGCCGGGGCGAGTTCAGCCGCGGCTTATGGTGCGCGGGCCCAAGGTGTTGGTGTTGCATCAGTCGCCGGGGCGGTAACGGGAGCGGTGGGATCATGGATAAATAATGCTGACCGGGGGATAGGCGGCGCTATTGGGGCCGGGAGTGCGGTAGGCACCATTGATACCATGTTGGGGACTTCCGCCACTCTTACCCATGAAATCGGGGCTGCGGCGGGTGGCGCGGCTGGTGGGATGATCACCGGTACACAAGGGAGTACTCGGGCAGGTATCCATGCCGGTATCGGCACCTATTATGGCTCCTGGGTTGGTTTTGGTTTAGATGTCGCCAGTAACCCTGCTGGACATTTAGCCAATTACGCGGTGGGTTATGCTGCTGGTTTGGGGGCCGAAATGGCGATCAATAGAATAATGGGTGGTGGATTTTTAAGTAACCTCAGCTTCGTTTAAAAATAGCGATATCACAATCCCGTAAATTCAAGCTCGGTTTTTTAGGTTGGAATGTATAAGCAATTAGGCCAGCGACGATTTCCAATAAAAAACCGAGCTGACTGCGGT
>NZ_RCWB01000035.1 GCF_018448885.1 Photorhabdus caribbeanensis | reverse complement strand
CCCGGAAAAGCCCCCACATCCCCGGCATTCAAACTGACATCCCCAGTCAAAGGTTTCCCATTAATTTTCCGACTATTTGGCACGGCACTTTTCGCCAAATTCACGGTTTCCATCAAACCAAGGTTTTATAGAATCCATAAATTAACAATAAATCGTGTTGAAGCAGTGTGCTGGGGCATTAAATGGGGATCAGAAGGGTAAAAACTGGATATATCTGTGTGTTAATAAATAACCAGAATGACGATTATGGGGATTAGAATTGTGAATGATTTAATTGTGAGCAACTTTTGGTCATAAAACAACCTATCAATAGTCAGAATAGATCAATGTGTTGGCAAAACATCTATCTTTACCAATCACGATGGAAACAGATTGACTATAAACTGTATCAGGTACCATCTTTCTCTGCTTTTCACATTCTGATTCTGGAGATTTGTTATAGCGAATAAATTGGAGAGTCACCTGTAATCTTGTATAGGATTTAGTAACCATATCAAAACAGGCAACTCCCAATTTTAGATAAAATTTCAACTAACACATCCAAATTTATTTAACAGAAAGCTCTATATTCACACTTCGATTTCTTACCCAAAAAGCCTGGCTGTTATAACAAATCTGTCCTCCGCAGATAGCATTTTCAACTATATCAGGACACCCTTTAATTAATGTATACCATTCTGGGCCAGATCCATCTGAATTTGCATGACCACGACCATGCCGAAATGTTAGTGTACAATTTTCTGTGTCTGTATTGGCAACATTAATATAACTAACACTCCAATCGACAGTTTTGATTTCATTTGTACATCCATCTATCCAGTTATTATTATCTTTTAAATTTCCTAGATAGGTTTGACCTGCCTCTAAACGTATTTTTTCGTCCCCACTATCGTACATGCAGCTAGATGATTGCGTAACAAGGGTAATGCTCTTTGTCGCTGATGAGTTTTTAATTTGTAGTGCATATGTGGCTGATAGATTAGAAATTTTATCTTCTGGGACTTCTAATGTTGCCTCCTTATCGGTAATGTTTTCTTTTGTCTCAGTAGCTAAAGCTAATTGTGTTGACGAAGCTAAAATCACAATAGCTGTACCAACTAAAGTTTTCAAAGTGATCATATTAGTAAACTCCTTTGATGAAATTATTCGCAACCTCATTAGGTGATATTAGGTGATTTTTGCGAGTTAACTTTCACCCATCAGATAGCTTCCATAGGATATTAAGAGCTGATCCCAGTAGAGTTATTTTATTTGTACTTAAATAAGTGTTGTTGAACGTTATTGATATCATAACGATATTTATAAGTATAATTCATATTTTTATCTTTTGAGTTGTTTTTTTAGATTAAATTCCTGATATATATCAGGATGTAATCTGGTGGAGTGTTGGTGAATATGGTTTTTATAGATTTAGTTTATTATGAAAATAATAACAAATAGGTTTTTTTAAATTTAAAATAATTCCATCAATTAAACAAGAGTATCATCTGTATGTTTGTTGTTTTAATGTGATTAGAGGTGATGTTTATCACATTGAACTTGAGAGGTTTTAATTGATTTTATATTTATAAGTGAAAATAAAAAAGGCCAGCAAATGCTGGCCAATGTTAAAGATTTATTTTTTAACTTTAAAATCATTAAAAAATATTGGGCCTTTGTTACCTGCTTGATCTAAGCCGTATACACAAAAGCGTACTGGGGAATCTTTCTTTTTAAGCGAAATCGGGATTCTTCTATAAATAGAGTAACCGGTGTCATCGTCGCATTTTGTGGATTTTAATGGACCTGATTTTACACGTAAGTCAACAATTTCATAGGGATTAAAAGTAGGATCAACAATCCAACTATCCTCTGTTTCAAAAACTAATCTTGTTGTTGGTTTTATTGCCGGAGGCGTGTCATCAATTTCACGTAATTGTATTGATGCGTTAGACGTACTCTGCCAGCTTTTATTTGCAGAATGTTGTCCAATAACACACATAGCGTAAACCCCTTCTTTGGAAGGAACGGTAAGTTTATTCAGCGGTTGTGTAGTGACTGAAATAGGTTTGCTGTATCCTTTAGGATCTGAACAATCAATATTACTCGCAAGTCCTCCTTTATAGCGAATATTATCAAAACCCTGTTCCTCAAGATGTAAATTCCAGGTGGCAGGTTTGTTATTAACTGTGCTCTTAGTAATTAGAGGGCCGCCAGGGTTAATAGTGATCCCTTTTCCATCATCAAATTTACTTAAATCCAGTTTTCCATCAGGGGTAAATGCACGTGCAATTTTATCAACAGGAATGTAATAACTGTCACCTTCACGTGAAAAACCTTTATCCTTAACCAACTCACAAGGCCGATTAACACCACAGCCCGTGTAATTTTGATCAACAGTGGTATTTAATACACCAATTATCTCGGGTTTATCTTTCAATATAACCGGTGAACCAGAAGTTCCTCCCGAAACACCGGCGCAATCAACAGAAACGGCCGGAGACCAAACCCATGTACCTTCATACACGAGAGGGGTTTTTCCAGTAATGGAGCAAGCCGAATAGCGTAGATAGCGTTTATCGCCTGCGATGCCATTGGCTGGAATGTGGGCAAGTTCGATCGGCTGACTGACCGATGGTTTATAATCTTTTTGTAAAGTCACCGGCAGTATCCCGCGATTTGCCAACTCACCATAAGTTGCTTTAAGTCTGAATACTGCAAGGTCGCCGCCTTTCATTGTTGCGTATAAAACCCTATCAACACTAACAGGTTGGTGTTTATTGATTAAGTCAATAAAGTAATTTGGTGTGTATGTCCAACCAGGGCCTACAGGTTGATCAATTATTACTTCGTTAGTATCTAATGAAGAGTCAAAACAATGGCCTGCGGAAAGAATAAGGGCTTGTTGATTGGCATCAGGGGTTTCTGAACCGGCAATAAGTGTTGCGGTACATAGTCCACGACCGCTTAGTTTTCCCACATGTTTAAATCGCTCAGCGCCCGGATCGGTAGATTTTAATAGCGGAGCTTCGTTGCTGGTATTGTCTTGTAGATCAGCCATATGCTCGCTTTTATTTTCGGGAAGTGCTTGTACGAAACAGCTTGTTGACATAATCCCTGTAATAAGTGTAGCTAAAAAGGTTTTTCTCATGTTTTTACCTCATGTTGTTTACATTTTTAATCTTTCCATGTAATGGAAACAGACATTCAATTGAAGAAATGTTTTTAAAGCTTCAATAAATCCTCTATATGAGTATTTAATGTTTATTAATTTATGAATTAATAGACAGCTTTTTTAGCGCATAAAATCATTCCATTGGGTGCCTGTTATCCATAGCCAATAATAAGTAACATAAAAATCAGGTAAATAGTTTTATATACTGCAATAGGGCTATAACGTTCAATGGAACGAGAACGGGTTATAAAGGTTTTTCTGGTATAAATTCGTTGTTATAAAGGATGAATTGATTAAATGAGAGTTGAACTCTGGGAGAATATATATTTATTTGTTGTTACTAAATTTATTACCTGGAGCATTTGTTGTGGAATAATAAAAGTGTTAGAAAAATAATTCTAGCTTTGCCGGAATGAGTTTTAATTCAGTTTGCAATGTTTTTAAATAGTCAATAGCAATAGTCGCTAAAATGGCATAAAAATCATTTTCCAGTTTAGTTGTCTGAACCAATTCCAGATAACGGTAGGCCCACGGTAATAAGTGCTGTTCTAACAGTATACGTGCGGCAGGTTTATGCCCTTGTTCCAAAATATAAACTAAGGCCAGCAGCATCAGACCGAATTGATCTTCGGGTTCCCGTTGTTCACTGGACATGACGATATTCTGTTTTGCCAGAAATTCCCGGTAAGCCAGTGTGCTTTCACCTGATAACGAGTTTTCTCTGTCCAGATAAACCGATCCCCAAGGTGGGGCTGGCATAACACCTTGTCCTTCGAACAGGATAGAGTAGTCATATTGTAAGATTCGGCTGAGAAGGTAGCGAGCTTTTTCGTCAGGTTTTCTATTTTACGGTTATTTGACCAGGGAAATAATTTATCAATATCGGTAAATAATGGAATTAGTGGGCGGATTTGTTCTGATTTCGGCGAGTAATAAAAACAGGTGCCAATAATACGAGGTACAGAGGTATCTAATAGCACTGGCAGTTCCCATTGTGATTTGGTTATACAGATGATGTAAGCAGTGGTTTTACGATAAACAACATCATAATCTTATATGATATGAATAGATAGTTGATTATGATCAACGATTAATCTGTTGTGGCGTTGCTACTATCTTTGTTACCAGATTGACGGTGATTTTTGTTATAAAGTGAATAAGTTTATCGCCGAAAATAATAAAATTAGCCGCTTTGTTGGTATGGAAAAATATATTTAATCTACATTTTAATTCAACGAATTTAATAAGGTTATTATGGTAAAAGTGAATATATATCATTAGTTATCTAATGATTTAATAACTTGAAAAGTAGACCACGTTAAAAATAAATAGACCGCCGTTAGGTTAATACCACACCTTAATGGTGTGGTTGGGAAGGAGGTGAAAATCCTCCGCAGCCCCCGCTGCTGTGATGCTGACAACTCCGCTGATGCCACTGGTCGAAAAGACTGGGAAGGTTGCGGGGAAGGGTGACGCTAAGCCAGAAGACCGACCTGACAGGCATGAGACATTAACTCCTTCGGTGGGAAGCGGGTTGTCATCCGAGTGGTGTGCGCAGTGCTGGCACGTCTTATTGGCGCTCATTCTCCGATCGATATATCGGGAATTTTCTATGCAATGGTCAGGCAGGAAGGCGTTTGTTATCGCCGGTACGGGTAGTGGCTGTGGTAAGACTACTGTCACCCTTGGCATTTTGCGGGCATTGATGTTGAGAGGGCTGGCTGTCCAGCCGTTTAAAGTGGGGCCGGATTATCTGGACAGCGGCTGGCACAGCTCTGTGTGTGGCGTAGCATCTCGTAATCTTGATGCATTTATGCTGCCAACAGCGACGCTTAATGGTCTTTATAATGAGCATATGCGTCATGCTGATGTCGCGGTTATTGAAGGTGTGATGGGGTTGTATGATGGTTATGGTACTAACCCAAATTATTGCAGTAGCGCCGCAATGGCTAAGCAGTTGGGATGCCCGGTGATTTTGTTGGTAGATGGTAAGGCTGTATCGACTTCTGTCGCCGCAACTGTTCTGGGTTTTTGTCGGTTTGATCCCTCTTTAACGATTGCGGGTGTCATTGTTAACCGCGTCAATTCTGAAAATCATTTCGAACTTATTCGTCATGCGATTGAACATTATTGTGGTGTTCCGGTGCTAGGGCGTTTACCCGTGATGAAGGATGTGTCACTACCGTCTCGTCATCTTGGCCTTATTCCTGCCCAAGAGCAGGCGGACAATGATGCTCGCTGGCAGCGGCTGGCTCAACAGGTGGAGACGTATATCAATCTTGATCGTCTGTTGACGCTTTGTGACTGCCCTACTTTACCAGAGGGGGAGACGCCATCATTACCTGATCCCGCATTGGCTGATGGCTTGACGTTAGCGTTGGCAGATGATGAGGCTTTTAATTTTTATTACCCAGATAATTTGGAGATGTTGGAGCGGGTGGGGGTACGTATTCAGCGTTTTAGTCCACTGCATGATCGCCGTTTACCCGATTGTCAGATGATTTATCTCGGTGGTGGTTATCCTGAAATATATGCCGCTAAGTTGGCCGCCAATAGTGCCATGCGGAAAGCTTTACAGGATGCTCATTATCGTCAAGTTCCCATTTATGCTGAATGTGGTGGTCTGATGTACCTTGGCAAATCGTTGACCGACGGGGAGGGGGAGAACCACCAGATGGCCGGTATTTTGCCGGGGGAAAGCCATATGGGGACGCGATTGATGCGCTTTGGTTACTGTCAGGCGCAGGCCCGTTTTGATACTTTGCTGGCCGCAGAAGGTGAGATTTTACGGGGCCACGAGTTTCATTATTCTGATTTTATTAGCTCAGTACCCTCAGTCTTTGACTGTACTAAATGGCGTGACGGGATGGCAATACAGCAATGGGCTGGAGGCTATCAGGTACAGCAGACACTAGCCAGTTATCTTCATATCCATTTTGCTCAGCGTCCTAGTTTGCTTGATCGCTGGTTGAGGTCTGCAAGGAGGCTGTTGTGACACTTGCTGCCTGGTTTGCTGCTTTCTTGCTCGATAGCTGGTTAGGTGATCCGCCGCATTGGCCTCATCCGGTGCGTTGGATTGGTAAGCTGATCTCTCTGGTACAACGGGCAGTTCGGCGCTGTTGTCACAGTGAACGTGCATTGAAAGTTGGTGGAGCAGGGCTATGGATAGTGGTTGTTGGGCTGACCTGGCTAGTAAGTTGGGGATGCTTGTGGCTGATGAACTCTATTCATCCTTGGGTCGGCTGGCTGGTCGAAGTGTGGATGATTTATACCCTGTTGGCTGGCCGTTGTCTGAGTGACACCGCGCTAGAGGTGCATAGCGTATTGCAACAGGGCTCTTTGGATGAGAGTCGCCAGCAATTGTCATGGATTGTCGGGCGAGATACTTCTCAACTGGATACACCGCAAATCACCCGCGCCGTAGTGGAGACGGTGGCGGAAAATAGCGTTGATGGGGTTATTGCTCCGCTGTTTTTTCTGATGATTGGCGGTGCGCCGTTGGCAATGGCTTATAAAGCAGTTAACACCCTTGATTCAATGGTAGGGTACAAAACCCAGGAATACCGCGCCATTGGGTATGTTTCTGCTCGCATGGATGATCTGGCGAATTGGTTTCCGGCGCGGTTGAGTTGGCTGCTATTGAGTGCGGCAGCCTGGTTCATCCGGCTTGATTTTCGCCAGGCGTTGCGTATTGGCTGGCGTGATCGTTATCAGCATACCAGTCCTAACTGTGGCTGGCCGGAAGCGACGGTTGCGGGAGCGTTGGGTATCCGCCTTGGTGGTCCGAATTGTTATTTTGGTGAACGAGTAGATAAACCCTGGATTGGTGATGAACGCCGTAAAATCGCGCTGACGGATATCCCGCGCAGTATCCATTTGATGATGATAGCTTCGCAACTGGCCTTACTGTTGTTTGCGCTGTTGCGTTTACTGTTGGTCGGAATGGCTTAGAAAAGGGCAACAATTATGAACTACCTCCAGAAACCTCAGCAGATTGAACAGAATAGCTTTGCGATTATTGGCGATATTATTGCCAGTGAGCGCCCTGATTATCGTTTTGTTGATGAGATGCAAGAAGCGGTAATTAAACGAGTGATCCACACTACCGCAGACTTTGATTGGTTGGATATTTTATGGTTCTCGCCGGGTGTGCTGGCTCGCATGACTGAAGCATTGAGTCGGGGATGTACTTTGTATACCGATACGACGATGGCTCAGTCCGGTATCAATAAAGCGCTGTTACATCAGATGGGGTGTGAATGCCGCTGCTATATCAGTGATCCGCGTGTAGTCGCAATGGCGAAAGCGCAGGGTATCACGCGTTCTATGGCCGCGGTAGATGTCGCATTGGCCGAAGAAGGCGACAAAATCTTCGTGTTTGGTAACGCTCCAACCGCTCTGTTCCGTTTGTTGGAAAGGCAGGCTTCGCCATTGGCGGTGGTTGGAGTGCCTGTCGGTTTTGTCGGTGCGGCGGAATCGAAAGCCGCGTTGATGCAAAGTGAACTACCTTGTATCGCCGCCGCAGGTCGTAAAGGGGGAAGTAATATCGCGGCGGCGATTATCAATGCCATTTTGTACCGCTTGCGGGAGGCGCCATGAGTGACACTATTCAATTAGACACCATGCAACTAGACACTATCTGGCATAACGGTAAGCAGTATCGCAAAGGTTATACCACCGGTTCCTGTGCTACCGCTGCCGCCAAGGTTGCCGCATTAATGGTGCTGCGTCAGCAAGTTATTGATCATGTTTCTATTGTGACACCTTCTGGTGTGACACTACGTCTTAACGTTGAACAGCCGCTGATTGAAGGCCAACAGGCGACTGCCGCTATTCGTAAAGATGGTGGCGACGATGTAGATGCGACGCATGGCATGCTGATTTTTGCCCGTGTCACTCTATGCGATCACGGTGAGATCCATCTGCGTGGTGGGGAAGGTGTGGGTACGGTTACTCGCAAAGGCGTCGGATTACCGGTAGGCAGCTCTGCGATTAATCGTACACCACGTCAAACCATTGAGGCAGCAGTACGGGAGGCCATCGGCCCTTTACGGGGCGCGGAGGTGGAAATTTTCGCACCGGAAGGTGAAGAGCGGGCAAAGAAAACTTACAACGGGCGATTGGGAATACTGGGCGGCATTTCCATCATTGGCACCACCGGTATCGTCACGCCAATGTCGGAAGAGAGTTGGAAGCGTTCTTTGGCGATAGAACTGGAAATGAAGCGTTCGGCGGGGGCTGAAAAGGTCATTCTGGTGCCGGGCAATCACGGTGAGCGTTTTGTGCGTGAACAATTGGGGCTTGATGGTCAGCTAGTGGTGACTATGAGTAACTTCGTTGGTTACATGTTGCAGGAGGCGGTACGGCTTGGGTTCCGCCATATTATGTTGGTAGGGCATCCCGGCAAACTGGTGAAAGTGGCCGCAGGTATTTTCCATACTCACAGCCATATTGCTGATGGCCGCATGGAAACGTTGATTGCTTATTTGGCACTGATGGGAGCGTCGCAGGAATTGCTGTTAGAGGTGAGTCACTGCGATACCACGGAAGCTGCAATGGAACTGATCGCAGAACACGGCTTGCAAGCGGTTTATGACCGTATTGCCGAACGTATTTGTGAGCGAATGCGTGAGATGTTGCGTTTTGCGGTTAACCCACCGTGCTGTGATGCCATTATGTTCTCTTTTGATAATCAGATACTTGGCACTAGTCGTCCATTGAATGACATTTTGGAGGCAATGCGATGATCACCGTAGTGGGAATTGGTCCTGGCGATACTGCGTATCTGATACCACAGGCACAACACTATATCACTGAGGCGGAGGTATTGGTTGGCGGTAGGCGTCACCTGGAGATATTTAGCGGTGTCACTCACGAAACACGTGTACTGGATGCTGATCTTGCCAGTTTGCTGGTTTGGCTCCAGAACAACAGTACACGCCAGATTGTGGTATTGGCGTCTGGTGATCCGTTGTTATACGGCATTGGCAAATTATTGTCTGAATATTTTACCGCAGATGATCTGCGCATCATTCCGGGTATCAGTTCAATTCAGTATCTGTGCGCCAAAGCTGCGCTGGATATGAACGATATCTATCTGACCAGCAGTCACGGGCGTACCCCGGATTTTGGCTGGCTTTTGCAACACGACAAAGTAGGCATGGTAACTGATGGGCGCGTCGGCCCGCGGGTAATTGCGGAGGCCATTATTGAACGTGGCCTGAACCGTACATTGATTATTGGTGAAAACCTCTCTTTGGCTAATGAGCGTATTCACCGTCTGCGGCCGGAAGCGGTGGCGACTGACTATGACATGAATGTGGTGGTGATCCTAAATGAGAGATGATGAATTTTTACGCGGACAGAAAGTGCCAATGACCAAAGAACCCGTACGTGCATTGGCGCTGGAGCGGCTGGAACTCAGTGATGCCAGCCAATTGATTGATGTGGGAGCAGGTACAGGCAGTGTGGCATTGGAGGCGGCATTACGGTTTCCATCGTTGACTGTTACTGCTATTGAACGCAACTCGGCGGCACTAGCCTTGATTGAAGAGAATCGTCAACGACTAGGTTGTCATAATGTGGAGATCATTGCTGGAGAAGCGCCGTTAGCATTGGATGTGATGGCAGATGCCGTGTTTATTGGCGGCAGTGGCGGGCAATTAACCGCCTTGATCGATTGGGCGCTGGATCACATGTATCCCGGCGGCCGTCTGGTACTGACTTTCATTTTGTTGAATAACCTGAATGATGCACTGGAGCATTTGCGGACCTGTCAGATCAGTCAATTGGAGTGCATACAATTACAAGCCTCTACTTTGGCGTCCCTTGGTAATGGTCACTATTTCAAACCGAATAATCCGACTTATCTGATTTCCTGCTACAAGGAGAAGATCGATGTCTGAATATTTTGATCCTCGAAAAGTGTGGTTTGTCGGGGCCGGACCGGGCGATAAGGAGTTGATCACCTTAAAAGGCTACCGTTTGCTGCAACAGGCGCAGGTGGTGATTTATGCCGGCTCGTTGATCAATACCGAACTGTTGGATTATTGCCCGCCGGAGGCTGAGTGTCATGACAGCGCCGGTCTGACGTTGGAACAGATTGTTGCACTGATGGTTGATGGTGTACGTGCAGGTAAATTGGTGGTGCGACTGCAAACCGGCGATCTCTCGTTGTACGGTTCCATACGCGAACAAGGGGAAGCGTTGACCGATGCGGGCATCAGTTTTGTCTCGATACCGGGTGTCAGTGCTTTTCTCGGGGCTGCCGCGCAATTGGGGGTGGAGTATACCGTACCGGAAGTGGCGCAAAGTTTAATCATTACCCGGATTGAAGGGCGTACACCGGTGCCGCCGCTCGAACAGTTGGAATCCTTCGCTGCTCATCAAACTTCAATGGCGATTTATCTTTCTGTACAGAAGATGAGGCATGTGGCTGCGCGACTTCAAGCTGGCGGCTATCCGGCGACTACACCGGTTGCGGTGATATACAAAGCGACTTGGGCTGACACGCTTACTGTGCGCGGCACGTTAGCGGATATTGCTGAAAAGGTACAGGCTGCGGGTATTCGCAAAACCGCTTTGATTCTGGTCGGTGCTTTTTTGGGAGAGGAGTACCACTATTCCAAGCTTTACGATGCGGGGTTTAGTCATGAATATCGCCGGGCATGAATCGATTGCGGTGTTCTGTCTGACGCCGGGCGGGGTCAGACTGGTACGCCGGTTGCAAGCTCATCTTCCTCTGACCTGTTTTACCAGCGAAAAGCTATTGGTAGCGGGATTTACGCCTTTCAATGGCAGCTTTGGCGACACGTTGCGCGAGGCATTTAAATGCTATTCGGCGTTGGTGGTGGTGGCCGCGCTTGGCATCACGGTCCGCATGCTTGCGCCGCTCATAAACGACAAAATGCATGATCCTGCCGTGGTGGTGATTGATGAAGGCGGTCAGCATGTTATCAGCCTGTTATCCGGTCATGTGGGTGGGGCTAACGCGTTGACTCACCATTTGGCGGCGTTATTGGGGGCTGATCCAGTGATCACGACAGCTACGGATGTTAACGGGATGGCGGCGTTGGACACCCTTGCCACTCAATTAGATGCCGACATGCAGGATTTTCGCCATGTGGTGAAGGTGATAAATCAAATGCTGGTCAGTGGTCAAAAAGTAGGATTGTGGTGGGATGAACCACTACTTAGTGAACGCGAGCAGTGTGATATCCGGGGTTTTGTCTCGGTAGCGTGTCTGGAGGAATTACCAGAATTGGATGCGCTGGTGTGTATCACATTGCGAGATTCATTGCCGGAATTGGCTCTACCGGTTTACAAACTGGTGCCGAAACGGGTGGTGGCCGGGATTGGTTGTCGCCGGGATACGCCATTGCAAACAGTGATTGAGCTATTACAGCAGCAGATGGCGGAAAATCATTTCGATCTGATGGCGTTGCGTGCCATCGGCAGTGTTGTCATTAAAAAGGATGAACCGGCGCTGAATCAACTTGCACAGCGTTGGCGTGTACCGTTTGAGTTGTTCAGTGTTAATGAATTAAGTCTTCATGAGCAACGCTTTCCTGCTTCCGATTTTGTGCGCCAGACGATAGGAATTGGCAGTGTTTCACAACCCGTCGCTTGGTTGATGAGCGAAGGAAAATTGGTTGGTCGGACCTTGCGTCAGCAGGGCGTCACTATCACTTTGGGGGTATCACAATCATGTTAACGGTAATCGGTATTGGACCAGGCAATGAATCCATGATGACGCAGGAGGCCATTGAGGCGATCCGCGAAGCTGAAATTATTGTCGGCTATAAAACCTACACCCATTTAGTTAAACACCTGACGATGGATAAAGAAGTGATTAAGACCGGGATGTGTAAGGAGATTGAGCGCTGCCAGAGAGCGATCGATCTGGCGTTATCCGGCCGTAAAGTCGCTTTGATCAGCAGTGGTGATGCAGGAATCTATGGCATGGCGGGTTTAGTGCTGGAATTGGTTTGCCAGCAACAATGTGATCTTGAAGTGAGGTTGGTCGCCGGGATTACCGCCAGTATTGCCGCGGCGTCGTTGTTAGGCGCGCCGTTGATGCACGATTTTTGTCATATCAGTTTAAGTGATCTGCTAACACCGTGGCCGATGATTGAGAAACGTGTTATTGCCGCTGCGCAAGCGGATTTTGTCATTTGTTTCTATAACCCGCGTAGCCGTGGCCGGGAAGGGCATCTTGCCAAAGCATTTGAACTTATGCGGCCGTGGAAAGCAGCACAGACGCCGGTTGGCGTAGTAAAAGCGGCGGGACGTAAAAAACAAGATAAATGGATTACCACGTTTGGCGAGATGGACTTTTCCCCGGTGGATATGACCAGTCTGGTGATCGTTGGCAATCAAACGACCTATTGCCGTGATGGATTGATGATCACGCCACGGGGGTATGAATTATGAGCCATCCGGCTATCCATGTTTTTGGCGGCACCAGCGATGCTCGGTTGCTCTGTCAGGCACTAGACGCAGCAGGAGCACGTTATCGGCTCTCTGTCGCTACTGATGCAGGAAGACAACTGGCGGGTGATATTCAGGGAGAAGTGGTGGTGGGGCGAATGGATGCCGAGGCTATGGTGGATTACTTTGATCGGCATAAGGTACGTTGGGTGATTGATGCTTCTCATCCTTACGCAAATGCGTTAAGTCACAACGTGATCACCGCTTGTCGTCGTTTGTCGCTGCGGCTTACTCGTTATCAGCGTCCCAGTGAAATTGACTTACTGAGCCATCCACTGTTGCACAAAGTGAATAGTATAGAGGCGGCTTGCGACGTTGCCCGGGCACTAGGGCAACGGATCTTGCTCACCACCGGCAGTAAGCAACTGGAGCTGTATCAGCGTTTACTACCGGGAAAAACCTTGCTGGTGCGAGTATTGCCGACCGCTGAGGTGTTGATTCAGTGTGAGGCGTTAGGATTGGGGGTTGATCACATTATCGCGTTGCGTGGGCCATTTACGGCTGAATTCAATCATGCAGTGTATGAATTTTGTCACCCTGATGTGGTGATCACAAAAGAGTCCGGGGCCGAAGGGGGATATCAACAGAAAGTCGCTCCCTGCCTGGCGCTCAATATTCCCTGTATTGTGGTGTGTCGTCCTACACAGACCTTACAGGGAGATGACGGAGAGCAGATTAGTTCGCTGGATGAGTTTGTCCAACACCTAGCCAATTGGCAGGAATAATGAGGGCAATAAAATGAAAAAAGCACTATTAATTATTAGCTTTGGTACCAGCTATCATCAAACCCGGCAAAAAAATATTGATGTCTGTGAACAACAACTGGCAGCGGCTTACCGTGATCGCGATCTGTATCGTGCATTCACCTCAGAAATGATCATCCGTAAATTAAAAAGACGTGACGGCCTACAGGTGGATAACCCACGTCAGGCGTTGGAGCGTTTAGCCAATGAAGGTTATCAGGATGTCGCTATTCAATCCCTGCATGTTATCAACGGTGACGAATATGAAAAGATCGTCAGTGAAGTGCGTGCTTTTAGTGATCATTTCCAACGATTGGTAGTAGGTACGCCGTTGCTTAATAGCTTTGCCGATTATCAACAACTGCTTGTTGCCCTGAAAAGTCAGATGCCGCCATTAGCGGCGGATGAGCGCGTGGTATTTATGGGACATGGTGCAACCCATCATGCCTTTTCTGCCTATGCATGCCTTGATCACCTGATGAATTCACATAATTTCCCGGCGTTAGTTGGCGCGGTGGAGAGCTACCCAGAAATCGACCATATCATCATTCGCTTGCGGCATCAGGCGGTGCGTAAAGTACATTTGATGCCATTAATGATGGTGGCCGGCGATCATGCGATTAACGACATGGCATCAGACGAGCCGGATTCGTGGCGTTCTCAACTGGAGGCTGTTGGGATCAAAACCCAATCTTGGTTACAGGGATTAGGTGAAAATCCGTTGATTCGCCAGATGTTCGTTCAACACTTGGCAGATGCGTTACAGGCAGATCAGCAGGAGGTGGTGTGATGAATGGAAGACTTTATGCTATAGGCGTTGGTCCGGGCGCCAGTGATTTAGTTACCGTACGTGCAGCTCGAATACTTGCTCACCTTGATGTGCTTTATGCACCCGCTGGACGTAAAGGAGGGGATAGTCTGGCGCTCTCCATTGTGCGTGAATACCTGTTGCCCCACACGGAAATTCGTACCTGCCATTTTCCAATGAGCACTAATGGCGAAGAGAAACAGGCGGTATGGGATGAAGTGGCGCAACAACTGCAAGATGAAGTCGCAAAAGGGTTGCAAGTGGGTTTTATCACGTTGGGTGATGCCATGTTATTCAGTACTTGGGTATTTTTGCTGGCGCGAATTGGTCGGCAAGAGTGGCTGGAAATTGTTCCAGGCATCACCTCTTTTGCCGCGATTGCCGCGCGTACCGTCTTACCGCTGGCGATGGAACAGCAATCAATGGCGATCATGTCTTGTACTGCGCCGGAAACCGAGCTGGAGCAGGCACTGCAAACGCATGATTGCGTAGTGCTGATGAAAGTTTATAACCGTTTTGCCGCAGTGAGTACATTGTTGGCGCGTCTGAATTTGTTTGAACATGCCCTATTGATGGCGGATGCTACATTGCCAAGTGAACAGTGCTGGCGTCGTTTGGATCAGGTAGACGCCGATCGGAAATTACCTTATTTCTCCACTATTCTAGTGAATAAACAGTGGCATACGGAGAAATAAGTGCTGGAGCGGCAGCTAAAGCTGCATGGCGAATGGAATCGTGGCGGTAAAAACTGGGGAGCAGCTTTTTGCTCTGCTACACCAATAATGAAGGAGATAGCATGATGGGCTTGTCTTTAATGTTGCAGGGTACGGCATCCGATGTTGGAAAAAGTGTATTGGTTGCGGGGTTATGTCGCATCTTTGTTCAGGATGGTTATCGCTGCGCGCCGTTTAAATCACAGAATATGGCGCTGAATTCTGGTATCACTATTAACGGTGAAGAGATGGGCAGGGCGCAGATTTTTCAGGCAGAGGCGGCGGGTATCGAGCCTGATGTACGGATGAACCCGGTATTGCTTAAACCCACCAGCGAGCGTAAGGCGCAAGTGGTGTTAATGGGAAAAGTGGCCTGTAGCATGAATGCGGTGGAGTATCACCAGTACAAGCCCAGTTTGCAGCAGCAAATTTGTGAAGTTTTTCACAGTCTGGCCCGTGAATATGACGTCATTGTGTTGGAGGGGGCTGGCAGTCCGGCGGAGATCAATCTGCGAGATCGAGATATTGTCAATATGGGGATGGCGGAAATGGTGGATGCCCCTGTGCTGTTGGTCGCGGATATCGATCGCGGCGGTGTATTTGCGGCCATTTATGGCACATTGGCACTGTTACGCCCGGAGGAGAAAGCGCGGGTAAAAGGGGTGATCATCAATAAATTCCGAGGTGATGTCAGCTTGCTCCAGCCGGGTATTGAACAGATTGAAGCCTTAACCGGAGTGCCGGTATTGGGCGTCATGCCTTGGCTGAATATCGATCTGGAAGATGAAGACGGTGTAGCACTGCAAACCGGCAAATATGATAGCGCGACAGAAAAGGCGCTGGATATTGCGGTGATTCGTCTGCCCCATATTGCTAATTTTACTGACTTTAACGCGCTGGCGGTGCAACCGGATGTTCGCTTGCGTTATGTGACTCAACCATCAGCGTTGCAGCCATCGGATCTGATTATCTTGCCCGGCAGCAAAAACACGTTGGGAGATTTGCAATGGCTGAGGCAGAACGGGTTAGCGGATGCCTTGTTAGCGGCACATCAGGCGGGTGTTCCGGTTATCGGTATCTGCGGTGGCTATCAAATGTTGGGGAAACGGATTATTGATGGCGTGGAATCAGGTATTGAACAGATGAATGGCCTTGGATTACTGGATATGGAAACCTGCTTTGCCCACGAAAAAGTAACGACTAGGGTAAACGGTAAGAGCTTGTCAGCATTGCCGGGCTTGTTGTCAGACTGCATTGAGCAGCCTATTCGCGGTTATGAAATTCATATGGGTAATTCGATACTGGGAGCGGATGCGACCCCGTTTGCCTGTATTACCGAGCGTAACGGCCAGTCTGGTGGTTGGTGTGATGGCGCAGTTAATCGGGAGGGCAGTGTGATGGGAAGTTATATTCATGGTTTGTTTGATAGCGCTCATTTTACCCGCGCTCTGCTTAATACTTTGCGTCAGCGCAAAGGATTGGCGGCTTATCAGGGGGAAACATTGGATTATACCCACTACAAACAGACTCAGTTTGACCTTCTGGCGAAAGCCATGCGCGAACATCTTGATATAGAACGGATTTATCAGTGCATGAAAACCCATCGACAAGGTTCGGCTCCGTGATCTTGATCACTGGCGGGGCTCGTAGTGGAAAAAGTGTGCTGGCGGAGAAACTGGCGGCACAAGCGAGTGAACAGGTGTTGTATATTGCGACTGCCGTAGTAACAGACAGTGAAATGGCTGAACGTATACAATTGCACCGTAAGAATCGGCCCGCTCATTGGCGCATATGGGAGGGCTATCGCGATCTCGGTGCAGTTATCACGACGCAAACCCGACCGGGAGAAGCGGTTATCTTGGAATGTATCACCACCTTAATTACCAACCTATTATTTGAGCAAGCTGGAGAAATACCACCTGAACAAATGGATTTTGCTGTATTGGAGGTGGGAATTCAGCAGCAAATTAGCGATCTGCTAGCAGCTTGTACCTACATGACTTCCCCGATATATCTGGTTACTAACGAACTGGGAATGGGCATTGTGCCGGAGAACCGTCTGGCCCGACATTTCCGTGATATTGCCGGAAGGGTTAACCAGCGGCTGGCGGCTGCGGCCAGTGAAGTATTTTTGATGGTATCGGGAATTGAGGTAAAAATTAAATGAGCCTGCGTTTGTTTCTTGCCACCTTACAATTTATGACTCGCATTCCGGTACCATCGCGCTGGACACAGGGATTAGAAATCGATCACTACGTGCGTGGCATAGCGAGTTTTCCATTGGTTGGATTGATCGTCGGTATGCTTGCGGCGGCGATTTTTACCTTGCTGGCTCCCTGGTGTGGCGCTCCCTTGGCGGCATTGGGTTACGTATTAGCGCTGGCATTGTTAACTGGGGCGCTTCATCTTGATGGTTTAGCGGATACCTGTGATGGCGTATTTTCTGCCCGTAAACGGGAAAGGATGCTAGAGATTATGCGTGATAGCCGTTTGGGAACCAATGGTGGGTTGGCATTGATCTTTCTCATTTTGGCGAAAGTGCTGGTGGTGAGCGAATTATCTCTGCGTGGCGCTTCTATGCTGATGGCTTTAACTGCTGCGTCAGTGGCGGGCAGGAGTGCGATTATCTTGTTAATGTACCGCCAGCGTTGTGCTCGTGAAGGGAGTGGGCTGGGGAATCTCTATATTGGTCGGGTTAACGGTTATCAGACACTGTTGACATTGTTAAGCGGGGCAATGTTGATTGCTCTACTGATGCGATGGTCTGGCGTGCTGGCATTGGCGATTACGCTGTTGGTTATCGGGTTGCTGGCAATGTATCTGCACCGCCGTTTAGGCGGTCAGACCGGTGATACCCTTGGCGCGTCAGTGGAAGTTGGGGAGTTGGTATTTTTACTGGCGCTACTGTGAGTAATTGCTTGGCAAAATACCCAACCCCTATTCTCGCTAAGTGTTAGCTGGCTGAGAGAATAACAGTAATAGGTACATAATGCTTACGGGCGGAAATTTGGCGACTTTCCCAGCGATCATGAGCTGCTTGAAGGTTAATCCAAAAATCCTCATCCGTTTCAAATAAACCGGCTAATTGCGTGGCCTCTGCAACGGATAGGCGCCGGGAATTATTCACAATTTGGCCGATAACCTTGCGAGAAACACCCATCGCACTCGCTAACTGCTGTTGAGTTATTTTCAAGGGTTTCAAAAACTCTTCGGTCAACATTTCACCTACAGTGGTAGGTTCTGCTGTTCTGGTATCCATAAAGCCTCCTTAGTATTTGTGCGGGTCAAGATAAAGATCATAAGCATGGCCGTCACGCCAGCGAAAAATGAGCCTCCATTGAATAGATACACGAATGCTAGACCATCCATCTAAGTTTCCTGAAAGGCGCTCATAATTATTACTACGAGGAGAGAACAGTGATTTCTCTGTAGTGGAGGCCTCCAGAAGAGAAAGCTTTCTACGTAAAGGACTTATGATAGTAGCAGGTATGTCTCCTCCTCGAATGCTGTCAAAGTAGAACTTTGCCAATGAGCCTGTTTCTCCATCCCTAAAACTACCAATCATTGGCCTTTCCTCTAGTTCATTCTTGATAAAATAATTGTACCCAAAATGGACGCATAGTGAAACCAAAAAGGAACAAGATGCCCCTAAAAAACATATGATACGCTGGAATTATAAAACAGAAATACTTTATCTGAGCGAATGAGCAGTGACATAGCTCGCAGCGTTTTATGCTCACCTGATGAAAAAGGTGCTATCGCTATTAGGATAGGGCATTCTGAGAAAACGTTATCCGATAGAATCGATGTTTGGCCAGTTAAAAAACATTCTCAAAATAGAGTAACAACAATGCGACTATTTTTGGTTCGGCACGGTCAAACAGAAGCGAATCTGAGCGGTGTTTTCTGTGGTATGACGGATGTGGAGCTGACTGAAACGGGGATAAATCAGGCTAGGCAAGTTGCCCGTTATCTATCGGCAGTGACATTTTCGCAAGCGATAAGCAGCGCGTTACGGCGGGCGCGTCATACTGCGGAGATTATTCTGGCCGATCATTCGCTATCAGCTACCATTGATGTGCAACTCAATGAGATGCATTTTGGCGCATGGGAAATGCGCCATCACCGCGATTTGCAGCATGAAGACGCAGAAGCTTGGGTTGCTTGGTTAGCGGATTGGCAACAGACATCCCCGACCGGGGGTGAAACCTTTCCGACATTTGCGGCTCGGATAGAGAATGTGGTTCAGCAACTGCTGATACAAGAAAGTCAGGATAATTTGTTGTTAGTCGCGCATCAGGGAGTATTGGGCTTATTACTGGCGCGTCTGCTAACTATGCCGCCTGCTGCTATGTGGCGCTTTCATTTTGAACAGGGAACGTACAGTGTCGTGGAAATCCAACACGGATTTACTACCTTGCGCACATTTAATAACCGGACTGGCTGGCAGCCGCCTGAGACACGGAAATAACACCATGCAAACATTTTCATCGATCATTAATGCGATTGTGCCATTGGATAACGTTGCGATGGCGCGTACTGCTACTCGATTGAATGAGCTGGTTAAACCAACAGGCAGCTTCGGACGTTTGGAACATCTGGCGATTCAGCTTGCCGGAATGAGGGGATTATCGGGCCATCATATTGATCGTAAGCAGATTATTGTGATGGTTGCTGATCATGGGGTTTATGACGAAGGCGTGACCATATCGCCCAAATCAGCAACGGCTATTCATGCGCAGAATATGATGAAAGGGATCACCGGTGTTTGCGTGTTGGCGGCAAATGCGGGTGCTGATGTGAAAGTTGTGGATGTAGGCATTGACAGTGATCCTGTGCCGGGATTAGTGAATATGAAGATGGGGCGTGGCAGTGGCAACATTGCTCAAGGACCGGCAATGAGCCGCCAGCAAGCAGAAGATCTATTGCTGGCAAGCGCACACCTGACGCTGGAACAGGCTGCAAATGGCGTGAAACTGTTTGGTGTGGGGGAATTGGGTATGGCGAATACCACACCGGCGGCGGCTGTGGTCAGCGTCTTTACAGACAATGATCCACAACAGATTGTAGGAGTTGGGGCTAACTTCCCCAGAGAACGCTTGCATCACAAAGTGGCGGTTGTGCAACAGGCGATTGAAATCAATCGGCCTGATGCCAGAGATAGCATTGATGTATTGGCCAAGGTTGGAGGTTATGATTTGGTGGGTATGGCGGGCGTAATGCTTGGCGCCGCCTCTGCCGGGTTGCCGGTGATTCTGGATGGATTCCCTTCTTACGCGGCGGCGCTGGCCGCTTGTCGAATTGCTCCTGATGTGCGTCATTACCTAATTCCTTCGCATTTATCGGCAGAGAAAGGTTCCATTATTGCGTTGCAACACCTGCAACTAGAGCCTTACCTGCATTTGGACATGCGTTTAGGGGAAGGTAGCGGCGCTGCGTTGGCTATGCATCTGGTGGATGCGGCTTGTGCTATGTATAACGATATGGGACTACTCGCTGAAAGTAATATTGTGTTACCGTTCTAATTGTCAGGATAATTTAATAACCAGCATTAATAAGAAAATAAAATAATTATATTCAGACTTGAATATTGTCAGGTCTGGAATTCTACTAATCTTACCGTTGAATGAGACTTATATACGATGAGTTCGTTTATCGTATTTCTTTTACTTCACTGATAAATTTCAATATTTAACTGTTCACGGAAAGTGTTAAGTTAAATTTCATAGGTGAAATCACCTATTATATATTTCACTAAATAACAGTTAAAATAAGGAAGGAATAAAATGTCATCGAAAGTTATAGCTATAAACCCTGGTCAATCGTTTGAGATTTTTAAGCATGGAAATGTAATATTTCCCAATCATTATCCTTTGGCGATTATAAAAAACAATGGTATGGCGCCGATTAGGGCGGTAAATTACTGGGCTCCCCCGATTGGAGATTATAACCAGTATGGTTATATTGATGTTTACCCTGGTGAGGAAAAAACATTTCTCGCACCTGTTAACGCTGTTTATTTTTATAAAATTATAGTCACCAATCTCAGCACTATTTACAACGCAGAAATTGAAGTTACATCGCAATTTTGGAATTGGTAGTTGATCTTTCATGAACCCTATTTTAAGAATTTCACTATCTACCAAACCAATCAGGAGGCAGGTTTTGACCTGCCATCCTTTATTTTTAGTTGATATTAAATTTCGCTCTTTTGGATTCCCTTATTCTTGGATAATAATTTTAAGCATTTTTAGTAAATATATCCCGTAATATTTGCTTGGCAATGACTTTCATTATACTTAATCGTATTGGATTAAAAATCCATTCAAATTTAATTTAAGTGGAATATTGGCAGCAATTAAATGTTATTTATAACACCAAAGGATTAGCTAAATTTCCCTTATCATGAGGTTTATCACATTCTTTGGCAATGAACCCAATATCTATATTATATTTTTTATCAAGATAATATATATTCATGTTTTTGAATATTGACTAACTGATGGTTTTCTATGGCGAATATAATCTATTTAGAAATTAGGGGTGATAAGCAAGGTTTGATATCACAAGGATGTTCAACGGTTGATTCTATTGGTAATACATGTCAGCTTGGTCATGAAGACCATATATTTGTTTATGAATTGACGTCTAATATAACCAGAGGTCAACATGTTAACCATCAGCCGGTTGAGATAAGAAAGCCAATAGATAAATCTTCTCCTCTTTTGGGATTAGCCATAACCAATAAAGAATCGCTGCAATGTATTTTTTATTTTTACAGAACATCAACTAAAGGTGGTTTAGAACTCTATTATAAGATAAAACTCACCGGCGCATATATATGTGGATTGAATGGGTTTTATCCAAACTCATCTACGCATAATGAATGCCAGCCACAGGAGAGTTTATCTTTGATGTATAAATCAATAACGTGGGAACATATTATGTCCGGCACCAGTGCATATAGCATATGGGAAGACAACGTTTACTGAGGATTTTATGAAAGGGATATCTCATCTTTCTTATGATTTAAATAATTACGCTTCGTCATTGAAGCGTAAAGCACACTTGGCTGCTAGTTTTTTTATAGAAGATAGCCAGTTGAGAATGTCATATTTAAAAGAAATTGATGACTTTGTTAATATAAAAACACGTGAGTTTAAAAATACATTTGATGTAAATGAAAAGAAGAGATTGGTTTATGAAGTAAAAGATGAATATGAAATAACGGAAAGAGAATATCAGGCTTTAAGGCGTAAGGATTATACCAAATATATTGTAACCGATATATTTGAAGATCAGGGCGTGGTTAAATACGCAAAAATAGGCGGTGGGGTTGTTGCTGGTGGTGTTCAGATGTTTGCTGGTTTTTCAGTTTTTAAGTCAGGTAAATTAGTAAGATCTAAAACTGTCAAATCACTGGGAGTTGTTTTATTCGCTCATGGAGGTAATAACTTTTATGAATCTATTAGTCCGATTCTTTATGAAAATCAAGATATCGGCTGGGTCAGGGCAGGATATAGGCACATCTCTCATGCTTTAGGTTATGATGATGGTGTAGCTGATGTTGCTTATAGTACAGTTGATTTAGTGGCGAGTGCATATGGAACATATGGAATGTTTAAACTTAAACCGGGAACAGGGAAATTGTTCAGATATATTAATTCGGATTTTTCCAGAAAATGGCGGTTAACACCAAATCCTATTTTAACCATTCAAATATCTGGTAGTATATATAAAGTCAAACTTTTGATAGATGATATAAATAAACTTCATGACGATTGAAATTTATTTTTTATTTTAAAACGAATATAAAAGGCTGCTAATTTTAACCCTGTGATGGGATTACAGCTAACGGAAAGGCTATAATAAATTGAGAATGAGATAAAAAAGAGTAAGTAAATAAATGACATTAATGGAATACTATATTCCTTTTCACTGAAAAACATACCTGATATTATAAATAAACAAACTGAGGTTAACATTATTAGTGGTGCAGCAACTTCTTCAGCTATAAATAGTAGATAATGACAAAAACAATCTGTTTTGCTTTGATATTTATTATAAATGTGCGGGTCATCTTTATGCAGGACAAGAAAGCTTCTCTTTATCTTAATCAATTCTTTAAAGGTGAATCCACTATTTAATATTAATTTTCTTAAGTTAGTTAGGTTCATTTATTTAGACCCGATTTTATTTTGTTTTATAATTGGCTATTTTTGTTGATATTTTATTGATGAATTTAATAATTGGGCTTGTTTTTATTTTAAAACGAATATAGAAAATTAACAATTTTGAACCTGTGATTAAATTACAGCTAACGGAAAGGCTGTAGTAAATAAAAGCAGAAATAGCAAAAAATAAGTAAATAGATGACATTAATGGAATTCCATATGCCATTTCACTGAAAAACATGCCTGTTATTATAAATAAAAAAACTGAAGTAGAAAATGTTAATGGTAAAGAGACTTCTTCAGCTATAAATAACAGATAATGACAAAAACAATCTGTTTTACTTTGGTATTTGTCATAAACATCAGGCTCATCTTTGTGTAGAATAATAAAGCTTCTCTTTATCTTAAGTAATTCTTTTAAGGTGAATCCGCTATTTAATATTAATTTTCTTAAGTCAGTTAGGTTCATTTATTTAGGCTCGATTTTATTTTGTTTTATGGTTATTTTTATTATTTTTTATAATTTCTTGAGTTTTTCTTTTATTTTAAAGCGAATATAGAAAATTATTAATTTTATGCACATGGGGAAAGTATAATTTTGACAAAAATGTTTGTAACATAAACATATCATTGTCACAATGACATAAGTAAGTGATGTAAATGGAATCATAAACCACGCATTATCGTACAGTTCTATTAATATGAATACTACATACCAGGCAGTTATGTATAACACAGGAAAACCTACTTCTTCAGAAAATAATATTATAACATTGTAAATATTATCGCTTTTTGTGTAATGTTTTATTACATATCTTCTTTCATCATCGTCAAGATTTTTAAAGGTTCTTTGCATCATAAGAAGCTCCTTAAATGTGAATCCACTACTGAGGGTTAATTTTCTTAATTTCTCCAAATCCATCTATTCAATCTCATAATATTTTGTTGATATAATGACTTATCATAACATAATTATAACTTTATTATACCTAATAAATGCATTATTTATATCTGTTTTTCAAAAGCTTGTTGTATTTAATGGTATGGTACTGCTGTCGTAATAGAAATGAGAAAGAGAATTGTTATCAGAATAGATAATGCGGAAAAAACAGCACCTTATTATTTCGGTTGTTATTTATTACATGATTGAATGACAAAGTATATACAATGAATTCGTTGATTGTATTTTTTCACTGTGCTGACAAATTTCAATATTTAACTGTTTGTGGAAAGTGTTAAGTTAAATTTTACAGGTAAAACTACCTGTTATATATATTACTAAACAACATAAATAATAAGGAAAAGAATAATGTCAACGAAAAAAAGAATATCTATAGGTCCTCTTCAAACCGTTGAGATTTATAGTAGTAGCAATATTGTAATGCCCAGTACTGTCCCAACGGCAGTTATAAAAAACAGGACTATAGCACCAATTAGAGCTATAAATTACTGGGCTAGTCTGACTGGAGATTATCAGCAGTATAGTTATGTTGATGTTTATCTTGGAGAAGTTAGAATACTCGCAAGACCTACTCACCTTCTTTACCGATATAAAATAGTAGTTTCCAATCTTAGCAGTACTGAAACGGCAGAAATTGATTTTGTATTGGATTCTAAGTATAAAAACACTGCCATTCGTTCAAGAAAAATACTGTTGACCAATCCACATGGATTTGAAATTTATAATTCTGGTGATTCAGTACTCCCTACTGAATTCAGTGATGCAATTATAAGAAACACTGGCTTTGCACATATTAGGGCTATAAATTATTGGGCTGGTCCGTTTGGAAGTTATAATATGTATACTCATGTTGATGTTGACGCCGGTAACACCGATATACTTGCATCACCGCCTAATGTTGTTCATTACTATAAAATTGTAGTCTATAACATTAGCCGTGATGTTCAAAATGCAGAATTTGAAGTTATGTCTCATTTATGGTTAAGCGATAAATGAAGCAGGAGGCAGGTTCTGGCCTGCCATCCTATTTTTTATTTTTATATTGATAATATTCTTAATTAGATAAAAGGGGTTTCCCCCCTTAAATAAAAGAGTGTTATTTATATCCACTATTCTAATTAACGACTAAGCGCAATGCCGGAAGCTTGTTGTTCCAGCATATTTTTCGCTAAATCGACAATAATTGCTGCGGCTTCGATGGGTGGTGTGCCGCCACGATGAATATTCGAGATACAAGTGCGGTCGGCTTCAACCGTTTTTTCTACAGTTGGTTGGTAAACGGCATAGCAGGAGAGACTTTCCGATTGCCCCAATCCGGGGCGTTCTCCAATAAGTAAGATAACCACTTTAGCTTTCAGTAACTCGCCAATTTGATCTTCGATTTTGACACGGCCATAGCGCACAAAAAATGGTGTGCCGATGCACATTCCTGCTTGTTCCAACCCTTTTAACAGTGGTGGCACAAGATCTTCGTAGTTGGTGGTAATGGCATCAGTAGAAAGGCCATCAGAAATCACAACCTGTACATCGGGGCCGGTTTTGCACTGTGTCAGCAAGGTTTCTACCGCATTCGCACTGAGTTTTCTTCCCAGGTCCGGCCGAGTTAAATAGAGATTTTTATCGCTAACTTGAGATTGCACTTCCAGCAATCCTTGTTTTTCTATCCATTCGGTCGGGACTTCTTTTAACACCGTGTCTTTAGAACGGGAGTGATCAGCCTGAAAACGTAGTAATGCCTGAGTGCGGGGGCGTGGACCGCTGCGGCCGGTACCGACTCTCGCCACAGTGCTGCGGCGTAATTCCTGTAAGACTTCCATACGGTTCGGGTTTTGAACACCGATCCACTGTTTGGCTTCTAAGGAGCCTAAATCCGGCGTACAGTTTTCAGCTTCGTCGATGATTCCCGCTGTAGGGGGGGATAATGTTTGTGGTTCCTGGCTAAAGATCGCATTATCGGCACACGTTTTAATTGGTTTTTGGTTCATGGTGGTTTATCTCAGCAAAGAATCAGAAAAAGAACGATGCATCGCCTGCACGTGATGTTAAGCGGCCGTTTGCCATCAATCCCATATGTTCTAGCCAGCGTTCAAACTCTTGGGATGGGCGCAGATTGAGCAGATGGCGGATAGTAGCGGTATCGTGGAAAGCGGAAGTCTGGTAATTGAGCATAATATCATCACCAAGCGGCATTCCCATGATGAAATTACACCCTGCGGTTGCCAGCAAGATCATCAGGTTTTCATTTTGGTTTTGATCGGAATCTGCGTGGTTGGTGTAGCAGCAGTCACATCCCATTGAGACGCCACTGAGTTTTCCCATAAAGTGATCTTCTAATCCGGCTCGGATGATTTGGCGATCATCGTAGAGGTATTCCGGTCCGATGAAACCGACAACGGTATTCACCAGAAATGGGTCATAGTGGCGTGCTAAACCGTAGTTTCGTGCCTCCATTGTCACTTGATCAGCGCCAAAGTGAGCACCGGCGGAGAGGGCTGAACCTTGTCCGGTTTCAAGATACAGGCAGTTATCGCCAGCAAGACGGCAATATTCCGCGCCAACGGCACGGGCTTCATCCAACATAGCCAATTCTACGCCAAACTCTTTTAGCCCTTTTTCACTGCCGCAGATACTTTGGAAAATCAAGCCACCCGGCGCCCCACGTTTAATAGCTTCTATCTGAGTCGTGACATGGGCTAAAACACAGCCCTGTGTTGGAATAGCGAATTTGTCGATCACTTCATAAATGGTATCCAGCACGCGAGTGAGATTTTCCACATCGTCAGTTACCGGGTTAACTCCGATGACTGCATCACCAACGCCAAATGATAATCCTTCGTAAATTTGGGCCAGAATGCTTTGTACATCGTCGCGGGTATCGTTAGGTTGTAGCCGGGCGCTGAACGTTCCCGGTGTCCCAATGGTGGTGTTGGCTTTTTTGATCACCGGCATTTTTTTCGCGCCATAGATCAGATCCGCATTGGAACTAATTTTTGCTACGGCAGCGACAACTTCAGAACTGATCCCTTTACGCAGAAAGGCGATATCATCCACACTAGTATCATCACTCAATATATATTCACGTAGTTCGCCAATACTCCAGTTTTTTATGCGGGCGTAGGCGATTTCGTTAATGTCATCCTGAATAATGCGAGTCACGCAATCCTCTTCATAAGGAATAATCGGATTCATGCGAATATCCGCAATCGTCATTTCTGAGAGGACATGTTTAGCCGCTACACGTTGTTGGGAGTTTTCGGCAGCCACCCCGGCTAGCACATCCCCGGAACGCAATTCGTTAGCCATTGCCAGCACCTGTTTGACATCTTTAAACTGATAGGTCTTACCAAAAAGCTGAGTTTTCAATTTCATGTTTACACTCTCTCAGGAAGGAAAAGCCAGTGATTTGATAGTGACGGGAACGACAGTGCCATTAAATAGTGGCGTGCCAATGTCGATATAATCTCCGGTGCGGGTGATAACTTCATCAATAACCGCCAGCGGCCGTTCTCCCATCAGAGGATGTAACAGCATTCCCAATGCCTTACCAAAGTCTTGACCAGCGACGATGAGCAGCGGGTGAGAAGAGGGATAGCGTCCGGTAAAATTCTGTAAAGCGGTAATGCATGTCTGCACGGCGGCATAGTTCACCGGCAGGGCGTCGGGCAGGGCCAGTGCGTATAGATCCTGTTCGGCATTCAGATCCATTTGTATGAGTGCATGTTGCCAGGATTCTGCCAGTGATTCAGCGGCTTCTGTGTCAGGATGGACGACAGGAATGTTGCGTAGTGGTAGTGATAGCGTATCGAGCCAGATAGTACTACCGGATAACGATAATGTATGAGCGCCGGCGCCAATGACTGTAGCACGCACGGTTTGTTTCGGCACTTGCAGCGGCAGTTTGACGAAATCATTATCACGATGAATAGCTTGTGCCAGCAGTGGCCCTAAATCGTGAAAACGGAAGAGATCATAATCCGATGCTTGACGATAACATTCTCCTACCCCGCCGGAGAGGGTGACGGCATAGAGTTCATCACAGTTTGGCAGCGGTTCGGTCATCAGTAATTGTTGCGCCAGTGGTGTGAGTGGACCGGTGACGACTTCCCACAGCAATTGCGACATCCGCGTAGCAATTTGCTGTATTTGCATGATTGTCAGATGTTGAATATCTGTGTTTTCGCCAAATAGTGAGTCAACGATGAGTGCTCCTGGCGGATGCGCCCGTAAAACTTTCCCTTGAGAGTCGGTTTCCAATAAGCGACCGCCGACATTTAAGCAAGCAGAGGCAATAAGTCGCCCGGCATCGAATAGCGCATAGTTGGCTGTGCCGCCGCCGATGTCAATGTTGAGCACTCTGGCCATTTTCTGTTGTGAAAGTGCTTGAGCGCCGGAGCCTAAACCGGCAATCATGGATTCCAGATGTGGTCCCGCGGTTGCGACAACAAAATCCCCTAATTTTTGTGCCAGTGTCATAATTACAGGGCGTGCATTGCATGTTTTCGCTGTTTCACCCGTAATGATGACCGCGCCGGAATCGATACTTTCTGGATCGATGTTTGCTGCCTGATATTGTGCCTGGATCAAGTTGAACAGTTCGTCTTCACGCAATTGTCCGGCGAAGTCTACGGGGGTAAATAACACCGGGCTTTGCCAGATAATCTCGCGGCTAACAAACTCGTAGCGTGGCACTTGTGATACCGCTGCACGGTTCACCAGTGACAGACGCGAAAAGATCACTTGTGTAGTGGTAGTGCCGATGTCAATACCGACACTGAATAATTCCTTGGCTTCCATCGCTACGCCTCTTGTCTGCAATAAGGCGTATGTTGGCATTTTTTTTTATAAATCAGTATTAAATATCGTCAATTTGGTTGAAAGGTCAACGGTAGTCACAAAAACATTAGGGGTTATAATAAAAATGGCGTATACCTGTCATCTTTCAAGTTGCCTCTTTGCTGGCTGCACTCACTCCCCCCGGTAACATAGTTCTCTATGCTCCCAGGAATTCTCTCCCTTGCCGCCGCGATGCATCTTGAGATCCATAGGGTATAGATACAAGATGCTGGGCGAAGTTGCTAAGAGAAACAAGCAGATAAAGCTGCAATGTGTCAGGGCAGAGGGTTATCATCAATACATTAATAAAAATGAAGAATTATTGATCTTACACCAGATCGTGTTGTTGGCTATCGGTTATATATCTTCCAACAGACTTTCGTTACGGGGTGAGAAAAATGATGAATAGCGGAAAAGTTTGGTTGGTAGGTGCCGGTCCAGGCGATGCGGCGCTGATTACTGTCAGAGGATTGCATTGTATCCGTCAGGCTGAGGCTCTGGTGTATGATCGATTAGTCAGCCCGGACCTGTTATCCGAAGCACCTGATGACTGCAAAATGATTAATGTCGGCAAAACGCCGAACTATCACCCAGTGCCGCAACGGCAAATTAATCAGATCTTGGTAGAGTGTGCGCAACAAGGGTTAAATGTCGTCCGGCTGAAAGGGGGAGATCCCTATGTGTTTGGCCGTGGTGGTGAAGAAGCGGAAGCTTTGGCGTTGGCGAAAATCCCTTTTGAAGTGGTACCGGGCATCAGTTCATCAATTGGTGGTCTGGCTTGTGCCGGGATACCGGTCACTCATCGTGATTATGCATCAGGTTTTCATGTTATTACCGGCCATCTGCGTCAGGGAAATGAGTCACAGGATTGGGCGACGCTGGCAAAGCTGGAAGGTACGTTGGTGATCTTAATGGGAATGACTCAACTGGCGAGTATCTGCGAGCAACTGATTGCAGGCGGTAAAGCGCCGACCACGCCAGCGGCGGTTGTGATGTATGCCAGTCATCAGCAACAACAGGTTGCCAGTGCAACCCTGCTAACTCTGGCTCAGCGGGTGGCAGCTCAGGGATTGACTGCGCCAGCATTAATTGTGATTGGTGATGTGGTGCGCCTGCGGGAAACATTGGCTTTTAGCCGGGATCGTCTATTGCTGTCTTCCGTTCCATCACTGATGGCACTCTGATTTTCTGCTTAACATTTGGGGATAATATTTGATGAGCGAACATGGCGGTAATGTGCTGGAAATGGCGCTGAAAATGGGTGTTACAGTCGAAGAGATGATTGATTTTAGCGCTAATATTAACCCATTAGGGATGCCGGAATCTCTGAAAGCGGCCATTATCGATCAATTACCATGTGCAGAGTATTATCCTGATACAGAATATCGCCGATTGCATGCAGCGTTAGCGCAGATTCATCATTGTACTGCGGAAAACCTGATGGCGGGTAATGGGGCTACTGAATTGATTTATGCTGTGGTGAATTATCTTAAGCCGCGCCGAGCCATGTTGTTAATACCGGGATTTGCTGAATATCGGAAAGCCTTACAGCGGGTTGATTGCCAGATTGATGAGTATGTGATGCGTGAAACTGATGATTATCAGCCTGATCAACGTTTATTGGCGGCATTGGATAGATGTCGCCCTGATTGCCTGTTTCTTGCTACACCCAATAATCCAACCGGTTTAATGCCAGATGCTGCGTTATTGCAGGCGGTATTTGAACGTTGCCGTCAGCATAATATTGCACTGATTGTCGATGAAGCGTTTATCGATTTTCTCCCGGATACTACCGGATTTATTCCTCAGATAGCGCATTTTCCTCGTCTTTATATTCTGCGTTCACTCACGAAATTTTTTGCTATTCCGGGGCTGCGCCTTGGTTATCTGGTCAGTAGTGATGCAACGGGGATTCGGGCAATGAAGCGCTGGCGGGAGCCGTGGACGATTAATGCTTTCGCAGCATTGGCTGGTGAAATTGTTCTTAATGATAACGCTTACATTCAAGCAACCCACCGTTGGTTAGCTGAACAACAATGTTGGCTTTATCAGGCATTGGCTGCATTACCGGAATTGCGTGTTTGGCCTCCTTCGGCAAATTATATCTTCCTGCGTTGTCTGCGCCCGGAAATCAATCTTCAACAGGCATTGCTGAAACAGAGAATACTGATTCGTCATTGTGCTAATTATCCCGGCTTGGATGCGGATTATTATCGGGTCGCTATTAAAGGCGAGCATGATAATCGTCGTCTGGTCTCGGCGTTACGTCAGGTATTCGGTTATGGCTGAAGCACGTTGTCCTGCATCGTGTGGTGAACTTATCCAAGGGTGGATACTGGGTGGCGAGAAATTGATCTCTTGCCCGGTAAACTGGTTCAGTGAGGTGTCTGTTACAGATGGCGTGCCGGGGAAAGATGAACGTCCGCGTATGCGCCAAATGATGAAAATTGTACTGGCGTATTTTGGTTTGTCGGTGGAAATAGCGCGAGGTTTACGGATCTCCTTTACCTCTACGATTCCGGTGGCAAAAGGGCTGGCAAGTAGTACCGCTGATATTGCCGCTACGGCGCTGGCGACGGCGCGTTATCTGGGAGAAACAGTTGATGAAACGACACTGGCTAGCTTTTGCGTACAGCTTGAGCCTACTGATAGCACGTTGTTCAGCCAACTTACCTTGTTCGATCATCAAACGGCGGCTACTCAGATTGCTTGTGACTGGCAGCCATCTATCGATATTTTGTTATTGGAAAGCACTGAAACCTTGATCACGGCTGATTATCACCGTTTAAATCGCCATCCGACATTATTGAAGAACGCCGCAGTGTTAGAACGTGCCTGGAGACTATTTTGTCAGGCTGTTGCGACACGGAATTATCTAAGGTTAGGAGAAGCCACGACGCTCAGTGCGCAGGCCAGTCAAAAACTGTTGGTAAAACCCGCATTTGACAGTTTGTTAGAACTGGTGGAACGCAGTGGGATCTACGGGCTGAACGTTGCTCACAGTGGCAGTGTTGTCGGGTTATTGTGCGATCGTCGCCATCATGATGTTGAATACCTATGCTGGTGGTTGAAACACCGAGGCATAACCCGTTTTTATCCGCGTCAGCACTTGCTGACTATGATACCGGGCGGTGTTCGTTAACTGTAGGAGGAGACTTATGTTGGATTATTTGCCGATGTTTTGTCAGATCCGGGATAAAACCTGTCTGTTGGTTGGCGGAGGTCAGGTCGCTGAACGTAAAGCGCGTCTGTTATTAGATGCTGGCGCACATCTATTAGTTAACGCACGGGAATTCACCTCGCAATTTAAAATATGGGGGGATAACGGCCAAGTGACGCTCATTCACGGAGAGTTTGAGCCTCACTGGCTTGAGCATTGTTGGCTGGTTATTGCCGCTACTAATGATGCGGTGGTGAATGGCTATGTGAGTGATTGTGCGACGGAGCGCCGCATTTTTTGCAATGTGGTGGATGAGCCACAGCAAGCCAGTTTTATCACACCGTCAGTGATTGATCGCTCGCCACTGGTAATTGCTATCTCCTCTGGGGGTAATGCGCCGGTATTGGTCAGATTGTGGCGTGAAAAACTCGAACGGTTGTTACCAATGCATCTTGGTCGTTTGGCCGCTTATGGTGGAACGCTTCGTCAGCGGGTAAAACGACATTTTCATCATTTGGCGGCACGTCGTCACTTTTGGGAACGGTTTTTCACTAATGAGCGATTAATGCAATCGCTGGCGAGTCAAGATCGCCAACAAGTTGATCGGGTAGTAGAAACATTATTCTCTGAGTCAACTCAAGCAAATACAGACAAAACGAACTGATTAAGATATTGGAGCCAGACAAATGAGTGAGGAGCGATATAAACAGAGAAAACAGCGGCAAAAAGAGAGATTTATGGCACAAGTTGCAGCCGCTCAGGAAAGCCGGGGGATTGTTATTATCTATACCGGTAATGGCAGAGGGAAAACCACCGCAGCAATGGGGACGGTGACACGAACATTGGGTCATGGATTAAAGGCCGGGGTTATCCAATTTATTAGAGATGAATGGTCAGCCGACGAGCGTACTTTGTTGCAGCAGCATGGAGTAGAGTTTCAATTAATATCAATAAATTTGACTGGAGAAACGCAAAATCGCACTCAGGATATTGCTGCTTGCTCTGAGGTTTGGCAGCACGCTTTGCGTATGATGCGTGATCCTGAATTATCATTGGTAGTGCTGAGTGAATTGGCTTGCGTGATAAATAGCGGTTATCTATTACTCGATGAAATTATCAGAGCATTAAATGGACGGCCAATTAATCAGACGGTGATCATTACCGGACAAAATTACCCTGCTGAATTAATTGAATTGGCCGATACGGTGAGTGAAATGTGTCCTGTAAAATATGTTTTCACTTAATTATGTGTTTTCCAGTCATCACATCAGATAAAGAGTGATTCACATTTTTATCTTGTTTAACCAGTGCATTAATTTTTCTCATGGTGATATTTGATACTGTGCCAGATTTATGAAAACGCTCTGCCATTTTCTGCATTTTGATGAGTTGTTTATCATTCATTACATGTTACCTCGATTAATAAACCAGACAATAAGTTGTCTTTAAGATTCTTATCATTGATATTAAGAAAGTTTTTGACTAATAGATTATAAACTTTCAACAGCTTATTGGAAAGTTCTTTAGTTAGTGAATTGTCGCCCATGAGCGATGAGAAATCATTAGTGGTAAAAGTTTTCATTGAGAGTATTTATTATTAAAATTATAACTAGTCAAATGTGATTATATTTTTGGAGTGTTAAAAACATACCGGGTAATTATTTTCGAAATAATTTAAAATTGATGGTAAAATTTTACCCTATGTTTACTTAGATTAAGTATATAAAAATAAATTAATATTGAGGTGATTAATTCACTGGTTGTGATGAACTTTGTTGAATATATATTCCATAAAGCTTGATAATACATTAAATAAATTCCATGCAATGTATTTCACCATCCAATAATTTTAGTTTATTTACAAGTTGGGATTTGTATCTAATATTGTCGGCGGAATAAATATAACGTTAATTTAAGTTTTGATATGTGAAACGAATTCACGTAATCCATATCATATTCTGTTGCACACTTTATTAAGTTTCAAACAACGCATGATTATTTAATTTATAAATTAAGAGGTTTAATATGTCTATTGAAAATACCGATATAGCTGAACAAACAACGGGCAAGGATTCAGTTGTACTTGGACATGCAGAAGCGCCAGCAATACATTCTATCGCAATTGGTGCTTCACCCCGAAATTCTAAAACCATCAGTGAAGCGGCTATTGCGATTGGGCAAAATCAAATTGCGGGTAAACAGGGTGATACGAAAGTCGTTTGGCCGATTGCGATTGGTGCTGATTCTGTATCCAACGGCTTGGCTTCTATCGCTTTGGGACAAAAGGTGACTGCGAGTGCGGCTCAGGCTGTGGCGATCGGTCAACACTCCTCTGCAACAGAAAAGGGGAGCATTGCGTTAGGTTCGGATTCTATTGCTAATAAACCGAATGTTGTTTCTGTAGGAAAAACGGGTCATGAACGTAAGATTATACATGTCGCGGCGGGAGATATTTCAAATCACAGTACTGAGGCGGTTAATGGTCAGCAGTTACATGCTGAATCGGCAAGGATTGATATATTATTGGATGCAAAGAATAAGGAGTTGGAAGAGAAGATTCAATCTCTGGAAAGTGATATAGCTAATCTTACTTTGCTAGTTCAGAATAGTGTGGATGATGTTGCATCATTGAAGAAACGGCTTCTCGATGCATTGAATTATTAATATCCGTTGGTTGTTGTTTCACATATTCTTATCCTTGAATACCAGGATAAGAATATATTCCAGATAATATGAGTAGGGGGTTAAATTCAAGTTAATATTTAAATGAATAACGAAAGCTAAATGATTGAATCTCTGCTAATCAATTTGTCTAAATGTTTATTTAGATGGTTGATTATTGGTTTGTTCCATTCCAGCGTTAAATTTTTATCACCTTTAATTATGAAAGGAATATAATATATGTCAACATCATATAGTGTTTCTCAGAATGAACTCAAACAAGTATATGAGCTTTTGCCTGCGCCGTGGATAGCAGAGGCTAATAATAAATGGCAATTAGATATAAGTCAGGTGATTGATATCAATGGCGCGACGATCTATGTTAATCCGTACCAAAATATGATGACAGGGGATAAGATTAATTTATCTTGGCAAGGAGAGTTTGGTAGCCCTTATATATTACAGGATACGGTGACACGCGAAAAAAGAGGGAAGATTCTAACTTTCATCGTACCTTTTCCTGTATTAGAACAATATCCTGGGAGCTATGTCCGGTTGAACTACAATATTACTCGGGCAACGGGAGAATTGGCTCGATCCCAACCAGTGGATTATTACATAATTGGGGAAAGGGCTAAATTGCTGGTAATAGGCGCTCGTTATTCGCGACAGGGGTTTTATAACTTTGGGGCTACTCCTCCTTGTTATATTAGTGCGCTGAATTCCAACACTTTGCGACCTGTACTGGCCGAATGGCAATATGCAGGGGAACAGAAGTGGGTTGCTGGCAGCAATTTTCAAGATGTTTTGCCGTATCGTCCTTTGCGTGTGCGTTTGGCTAACCAATTAGTGACTTTGAACCCGTGTAATATTGCAGGTAATGGCTGGCATGCGATTGGAAATGGGTTGGGTAGAGATTATACCGCTGCGTTTGTTGCCCGGCGAGATAGCGGTTATATGGTTGCCTGGGGAGATGCTGGTTTTGGCGGCAACATCCCGGTTCCTTTAACAACTTTAAATAATATTGTCCAGATAGTGAGTACAGTAAATGCCTTTGCGGCACGGCTAAGTAGTGGTCATGTCGTTGCCTGGGGAAGTGCCGAATATGGCGGGGTTGTTCCAACGGAAATTGCTGGGTTAAGTGATATTGTCGATATTGTGGGATCACTAGGAGCATTTGCGGCTCGTCGGGCTACGGGGCAAGTTGTTGCTTGGGGAAATCGCGGTCATGGTGGATTAGTGTCACCGGCAATTGCGGCAATGACAGATATTGTGGATGTGTGGGGAGCAGCTAGCGCTTTTGTGGCCCAGAGAGCTACGGGCCACTTAGTCGCTTGGGGAAGCGGTGATAAGGGAGGAGCATTGCCGCCGGAAGTTGCCGCAATGACAGATATTGTGGAAGTCGTGAAGGCTGCTTGGGCTTTTGCTGTGAGGCGGGCTAATAATTCTGTTGTTGCATGGGGATATGGTAGTGATTTTGGTAGTGTTGTTCCAAGTGAAATCAGTGCATTGAGGGATATTATTAAGTTAAGCAGTTCGAACAATGCCTTTGCGGCGCTACGGGCGAATGGTTCAGTGGTGGCTTGGGGAAGAGACAGCTATGGCGGAGTGGTGCCAAAAAATATAGCAGGATTAAATGACATTGTTGAAGTGACTGCAACAGTGCATGCATTTACAGCCCGTCGTGCGAATGGCTCTGTGGTAGCGTGGGGGGATGTTGATAGGGGAGGAAAAGTTCCAGAATTTATCTCAAATCTGCAAGATATTATTCAGGTAACAAGCTCGAAGGCTGCATTTGCTGCGTTGCGCCGTGATGGAACGGTAGTCACTTGGGGCGATAGCGAATGGGGGGGAGATAGTCGTGCGGTGGCAGAGCAGTTGAAAAATGTTCGTGCTATCTACGGGAGTAGTACAGCGTTTACCGCGTTAACTGCGGATGGTCGCGTAGTGACGTGGGGTTTAGCTGGGGGAGGAGGAAATAGTAGCTCAGTTCAGGCATTGCTCAAAGGGCAGGTATCCTATGAAATCGCAACACAATAAATTAGAGTTATTTAATTGTCACCCTTAAACGGCTTCTTAGGGAGATAATACTGTTCGGTTAAGATTTCTTATAACGAGCTGGATATTTTTCTGGTGTATAAAGCACTGAACACTCGTAACTTCGGTGCTTTTTCTCTTTTGGTAGGATACACATCTTTATATTCTCTCTCATTTTTTTCAATCTGGATGGCAATGTCTCTGTTCCCCATAATTCCTGTCTGATACCCGATGGGAAATGATTTCTCAATGTATTGAATTATTAATATCCGTTGGTTGTTGTTTCATATATTCTTGGCTATTAGGTTGAGGATATATAATAAATGATTTAGTGGTGAGATTATTATTTGATAATTATTTATGGGATATATTGCAGTGAATAACAAAATAATTTCCTTGCTCGATTTCACATATTAACTGCATTTGCTCGGGTAAATTATATAAATGGTTTTGTTGAGGGAAATGAAAATATATACAAATAACATAGTGTCGGTTTGTATTTGATTGGTTCAATAAGTCATTATATTTAGTGAAGCTATATGATACATTAAATAAACCCATGAAATATATTTCATAACCGAATGGTTTTAATTTATTTACAAATTGAATTTTTTGTATAATATTTTGTTTTAACAATAGTGGCGTTAATTTTGGTCCGAGTGAAAGGTGGGGAGGAGTATAATAATGTTTTTAAATTACGTTAAGTTTGTTTAATATTCCACGGTGACAAATTTGAAAAGAAATTATTATGTGTTATTTGGTTGTTTCTGATGAAAAATACTAAGTTATATTGCTGGGTTTATTAATCTAGTAACAAGTTATAATAATTTAATTTCTGAATTAGGGGGTATATATGTCTACAGAAGATATGAATATAGCTGATCAAAAAGTTGGTAAAGATTCCGTTGTTGTTGGGAATGCAGAAGCACCAGCAATATATGCTATAGCAATTGGTGCTTCACCACTAATTTCTAAATCAATTAGTGAGGGCGCTATTGCTATTGGGCAAAATCAACAGGCGGGTAGAGAAGAGAATCAAAATCAGGATTATAAAGTCATATGGCCAATTGCGATTGGCGCTGATTCTGTATCCAGTGGGACAGCTTCTATTGCCCTGGGGCAAAAGGTTGTCGCTAGTGGGATTCAGGCAGTAGCTATTAGCCAAAATTCCACTTCAACAGGAAGTTCGAGTGTTGCAGTGGGATCAGACTCTATATCCAGCGGTTCGTCTGCTGTTGCTCTGGGGAGAAAAGCGATTGCCAGGGGGAATCAGGCAGTAGCAATTAGTCAAAATTCCTCTGCAACAGGAAGTTCGAGCGTTGCATTAGGAGAAGGTTCTGTATCCAGCGGTTCGTCTTCTATTGCTCTGGGACAAAAAGTTTCTGTCAGTGGGTCTCAAGCAATTGTGATTGGTCAAAACTCCTCTGTAACAGGGAGTAGGAGTATTGTATTAGGATCAGACACTCAATCCAACTCTTCGTCTTCTATTGCCGTGGGGCAAAAGATTAATATTAGTGCGTCTCAGGGAATTGCGATTGGGCAAAACGCCTCTGTAACAGCAAGTGGGAGCATTGCATTAGGCGCAAATTCTGTTGCCAGCAAACCGAATGTTGTTTCTGTGGGAAAACCGGGTAATCAACGTAAGATTGTGAATGTTGCTGCCGGGGATATTTCCAGAAACAGTACGGAGGCGGTGAATGGTCAGCAATTATATTCTGAATTGGCAAAAATGAGTGCATTAGATATGAAAAATAAGCAACTGGAAATGGATATTAAAAAGCTGGAGAGTACTATAAATAGGCTTACCCATTCTATTGCTAATCTTACTCTGCTGTGCCAGAAAAATGCAGATGAAGTTGCTTTGTTGAAGAAATGAATTCTTAACATATTGGATTATTAATAACAAATGGATTTGACTAAACTAATAAGTGCATTTTCAGGCGGGGAAGTTAGTTGCTATTACCTTAACCTTAGCATCTTTCTTTTTCCAAAGGAAAATGCACTAAAGCTCATCAACCATTAGCAGAAAGTTGAAACGAAATCAGGAAATAAAAGAATGGATTAGCCGGTTAATTTGGTAGGGGGTAAGTCCTGAACATAAAAGCCAGCTCGGAAACTGGCCTTTCACGCATCGGTTAAAAAATAGATTTACAGAAAGCAAGGTGTTGACAAGTAGACAACAACGCTATGAACGCTTGATATGAAAGATTTAACAGATTTCATGATGAACTCTCTTTATTGGTAAAATGTGATTTGTTTCACGAAAATCTAAATTGTGGCTGTGATTTTAATCAGAAAAACTTCAGAGTCAAGCAGTTTTTAAAAATTATTTTAAATATTAAAATAATTTTGCGTTGGTGTTTTAGGTGATGAAGTGAGCGAATCACGTGGGAAGAGGATACTGTGCGCTATAAACAATCTTGGATTTTCTCCAAAGATTAATCTCAAACTAAATGTCGATATTTTCTCCATACTTTTAGTAAAACATCTATGTTAATCTTAATATTCAAGTTAAAAGTTAGGAGTTTTTAAGTGAAGAATATAGTGATTCGCCATGTTGAAGAAAGCGATTGTGAACAAGTTCGCCAGTTATACGCTAACCCACAAGTTTACTGTGGTACTTTACAATTACCTTATCCTTCTCTGGAGACATGGATAAAGCGCATTACAAATCTTTCTGCCGGATGTTTCTGTTTAGTTGCTTGTATTGAGGGAGAAATTGTGGGTCAGATGGGTATTGAAATATATCAAAACCTGCGGCGTCGCCATGTTGCTACTTTTGGTATGGGGGTACATGCTGATTATCAGGGACAGGGTATTGGTAGTGAATTAATGGAGGCTATGCTCGACATGTGTGACAGTTGGTTAAACATTGAACGTATAGAGTTGGAAGTATATACAGATAATGATGCTGCTATCGCATTATATAAAAAATTTGGATTTGAGATTGAAGGAATGGCTAAACGTTATGCTTTTCGTAATGGTCGATATGTTGACGCTTATTATATGAGTAGGATTTCAGATATTAGAGGGAAATTCCAATCTACATTAGAGAGCTAGTTTATCAGATGAACAGAAAACAGTATTTTTTAGATATTGAGTTATTTATTACTGCCAATCATCCAAAAATAGTTAATGTTTTAATTGAGAATAAAATCCTATGATTGTTTTTTTGATCTAGAATTTGATTGATGTGAATTTTGATAGATTATATTTATAATAATTTAATATGTTAATTATAAAATAACGTTATTTAACTCAAGGAGGACATATGAGTCCCAAGAATGATTTTAAAGCTTTTTCTACTAATAGTAATGCTAATGTTATAAGTCAGCAAGGATATGAAGGGAGTGCGGAATTGCAAACTGGGTTTCCACCCTATTCTATGACGCCTCACATATTAAATAAGGTATTGCGTCAATCTTCAACCATATCATCTGTTGTGGCTAATTTCATTGCGACACAATCGGGTGATGATATTCTAGATGACGGAAATGTAGCTAAACTTACCGAGCAATTAAATAAGGCATTAAAACAAAAGATCACAACAGAAATTCCCAGTGCTTCATTAACCCAATCAGGCGTTGTTCAGCTTACTGATGTCATTGGCAATAGTGATATATTGGCAGTGACACAAAAGCTTGCTCAGGAAATAGTGAATTCATTACGTGGAGATATTAATACTAGAGTACCTAATAGCCGCAAGGTGAATGGGAAAGTGCTGTCGAATGATATTAGCCTAAGTGCGGGGGATGTAGGGAGTTATACTAAATCTGAATCTGATGTTCGATATGGTAATAAAAATACAGCCTTAAAATCTGCGAATGGCTGGTGGAGATGTGGTGATACAGGAATAATTTATCAGTGGGGTGTTGTAACAGGGAGCGATAATTATTTGATTAACTTTCCTATTGGTTTTCCTAAAGCATGTACAACTGTGGTTGCGACAACTGATGGCGGAAGAAAACCTTCGCCTCCTATAGAGTATCGTTGTTTTGTTGAAGTGGGTGATATTACAGCAGTATCTTTTACAGCAACAACTGTTGGTGCGCTAAACACTGATTTCCGGCCACGAGCAGTCCATTGGATGGCTATTGGATATTAAAAGTATATTATTCCTCTGAAATGTAAATACGATACAGGGAATAAAAATGGTTTATCAGAATGAGTCGATATTTTCACTATTAACAAAGGCATTTCTCTCATTTTGATGTTAATTGGTTTAAACCACCAAAGTAGAAATAAAACTATATGGATTTGACATATTATTGCCAAAGCGTGGGCTATTTAGTCTGCGTTTTGGTTTAATAAAAGATCGGGTAGAAAATAAAAAATTAGTTTATTACTATGTTAAAAAAACTCTACGATATAATAAGTTTATTCTTATTATCTTTGATAGATTAATTAAAGTGAAAAAATATTTTAGATTATTATTTTTTTGCTATTTAGTTAATTAATTCAGATGGCGTTGTAAGAAAAAACCATAGGAATATAGGAAAAATAAAAATCTGATAAGCGTATTTTTAGATGTTGAATCGTTTATTTCTGCCAGTCATACAAAAATAATTAATATTATAATTGAGAATGAAATCCTATCATTGTCTTTTTGAACTAGACTTTGATTGATGTGAATTTCGATAAATCATTTTTACAATAATTTTATATGTTAATTATACAATAATATTGTTTAATTTAAGGAGAGCATATGAGTCCCAAGAATGATTTTAAAGCTTTTTCTATTGGTAATGGTGCTAATCTAGTAAATCAGGAAAAATATGAAGAAAGTCAGAATTTACAGACTGGGTTTTTACCGGATAATATCTCTACTCATTTACTAAATAAGGTATTACGTCAATCGTCGACCATAGCATCTGTCATAGCGAATTTTGTCTCAATACAATCTAACGTGGATATTCTGGATGACGGTGATATAGCTAAACTTACCGCACAATTAAATAGAGCTTTAGAACAAAAAATCACAATAGGAATTCCTCGTGCTTCATTAACGCAAAAAGGTATTGTTCAACTTACCAATGTAGTTGGTGATAATGATACATTAGTAGTGACACAAAAGCTGGTTCAGGAAATAGTCAACTCATTACTTGAAAAGATTAATAATAGAGTACCCAATAGTCGGAAAATCAATGGAAAGACGTTAACCGGAGATATTGATATTTCAGTAATTGATGTTGGCGCTAAAAGGCCGGGTGATATCTATTTGTCTGCACATCCTGATTTGGCTAAAGGAGAATATATTGCGAACGGAGATGTTTATACGGTTGACTCAGCTGTTGGAAGGGCATTGAATGAATTATCAGATTCATATAAGGCTCATTGGGGAATCGAGCCGAATAAAGATAAAATCAATCTGCCGGATCTATTTTTTTATGGGCGCGGGGTATTTATGCGTGCTGGCATGAGACCTGGTGTGATACAGGAAGATGCGATTAGAAATATTACAGGTAAATTGGGATGGTGGAATCAAGGGCTTTTTTCTAATGTCAGTGGAGTATTTGAAGGTGTTGGTAATGACCTTAGAACAAGCGTCCAGGTAGGAAGGTTTGATGGATATTTACATTATTCATATGTAACTTTTGATGCATCACAAGTAGTACCAACGGCAGATGAAAACCGTCCATTAAACGTCAGTATGATACCTGTAATTTATTTGGGAGTATAAGGCAATGATAAATTATTATTTTGATAACACTAAATCACATCGGCCATTTATTGGAGCGGTCAATGCTAATCCGGGTAGTGAACCTCCGATGAATGCTTTACGAATACAACCACTATTTAAAGATGGATTTTGGCCGTGTGAAAAGTCAGGGCAATGGGTGCTTGTTGAAAATAAAAAAGGAATTACGATTTATAATGTTGAATCAGGGCAATCACAGGAAAATAGAGAAGTCATTATTCCTGATGGTTTTACAGAACAACCAAGGCCGTCGCAATATCATAGGTGGAATGGGGAATGGTTAATTTCGAAAGATGATGAGAGAAAATGGAAAAATGATATTCAGCAAGTCGTAATTAACGACGCTGAAAATAAGAAACAACAACTTTTATTCGCTGTAAATAAGAAGGTGACACCACTGCAAGATGCTGTTGATTTAGATATTGCGACAGAAGATGAAAAAGATGCTTTATTAACATGGAAGAAATACAGAGTAATGCTGAGCAGGATAGATACTTCACTGGCTCCCAATATCGAATGGCCGGAACAGCCAAAGTAACTAAAATGGCCTGAATGAACAGGCCATTTATGCCGAGGTTTTATTTATGTTGAAGTTAGAATGCTGAAAAATTCAATTTATAATCTGAAATATGAAAATAAGTAATGACAAAGTGAAATATTTTAGATGTTGAATATGAGTATATTGAATATATTTCTAGTTGAAACTTGTTGGTTTTCTTCTTGTTGCCAATGATATAAAAATAATTATTCTTCTAAGTTAGAAGAACATTTTATTATTATTTTTATGAATTAAACTATGTCTGCCGTAAATTATGGTGAATTGCTTTAATAATAATTCAATATATACCCTATGGATTTCAAGATGGATAGCGACGGCAAGGAAGCGAATCCCCGGGAGCATAGATAACTATGTTACCGGAGTGAATGAGTGCAGCCAACAAAAAGGCAACTTGAAAGATGACGGGTATATAGATAATAATATTTAATCTAAGGGGTATATATGAGTGCTAAGAATGATTTTAAGGCTTTTTCTATTAGTAATGATGCCAATATAGTGAGTCAAGATAAATATGAAAAAGATCAAAGTTTACAGGCTGGGTTTCCACCAGATAATATTACTAGTAATCTGCTAAACAAAGTATTACGTCAATCGTCAACAATAGCATCTGTCGTAGCTAATTTTATTGCGACACAATCTGGCAGTGATATTTTGGATGATGGTGATGTAGCTAAACTTTCAGATCAATTAAATAAGGCATTAAAACAAAAAATCACAACAGAAGTTCCAAATGCCTCATTAACACAAAAAGGTGTTGTTCAGCTTACTAATGTGTTGGGCGATAGTGACACATTGGCTGTTACACAAAAGCTTGCTCAGGAAATAGTAAATTCATTACGTGAAAGTATTAATGCCAAGGTACCCAATACTCGAAAAATTAATGGGAAAGCACTATCTGAGGATATCACTATTACTTCTCAGGATATTTTAGGCGGACAGGCGATTAGTTTAGGTGATAAGGCAGATTTGAATAGCTATAAAACACCGGGAATTTATCATCAAGAGTATGATGCTCATGCTAAAAATGGCCTTAATTATCCTGAATTTCTCGCCGGTGCTCTTGTTGTATTGAAATCGGCTGGGACGGTTCAGCGTTATTTTGTCTATAATAGTAGTCGAGTATATACACGTAGCCAGTTTCATGATAATCCGTGGACACCTTGGACTAAAGAATATAATACGCTGAATAAACCTACGGCTGATGAGATTGGCGCATATACAAAAATAGAATCTGATTCTCGATATATTGCGGGAATTCGCAGGGTGAATGGAAAATCTTTAGTTACAGATGTCACTATTACTTCTCAGGATATTCTGAATGGGCAGGCAATTAGTTTAGGTGATAATGTAAATTTGGATCATTGTAAAACACCAGGGATTTATTATCAGGATTATAATGCTCATGCTAAAAATGGCGTCAATTACCCAGAACCGCTTTCTGGTTCGCTTATTGTGTTGAAAGCGGCTGGAATCATTCAACGTTATTTTGTCTATAACAGCAGCCGGGTATATACACGTAGCCAATTCCATGATAATCCGTGGACTCCTTGGGCGCAGGAATATAATACATTGAATAAACCGGCTGACAGGGTGATTAGCGGGTATACAAAAGCAGAAGTAGATAACTTGGTTAATGCTAAAGGAAATAAAAACACAGCGTTGAAATCAGTGAATGGTTGGTGGAAATGTGGGGATACTGGAGTGATTTATCAGTGGGGGATTGTAAACTGGGCAGCATATGATACACCGGTTAATTTTCCTATCCAGTTCCCTAATGCTTGTGTAAATGTTTCGTTGACATTGGGTGATAAGTCTGATTTAGCATCATCACATAATGTTGTTGCCAGACAATTGTCTGTGACAGGATTTAGTTATTGGGCATATGAGACTGAGAACTCTGCGTTTTGGTTTGCAGTAGGATATTGATATTAACCTATAATGCAAAAATAAATGTTTTTTACTTTTGCATTGCCTCTCAAAACTTAAACAGTTTAAATTAATTGGCTATTAAAGTCTGAGCTCTGTAGTTAACGGGAGTCAGACTTTTTAATTTTTCTTTAATCTGATAGTTATTATCATCGTCAATGTATTCTTTCCGTTCTGCTGTTAGATTCTCAATATATTAAAAATCTCTCTAGGTAAAATAATGCTGACTTTAAGTGATCAGATATTTTAATCAGGATTTTAGATTTTAATCATAAAATTAGTTTGTTTTTGAAATAATTTAATATGTAAAATGTAGAGTTAAAATCATAGCTTTTTATATAATGTGCTGAAAAATTCAGTTTATAACTTAAAACAAGAAAGTTAGATAGAAAAATGTAGAATAAAGATGAGAATAAATTTGTGAAATTTAATTTTCTTTTTTTAAATTATATAAAAATAGTTAATATTCTGATTTATAAGAATGTTTTGTTATTGTTTTTATGAACTAGACTATTGCTGGCGTAAATTAAGAGAGGTTGTTTTTGCAATAATTAAAGGTGTTTATTGTAAATAATATTATTCAATTTGAGGATTGTATATGAGTGCCAAAAATGATTTTAAGGCTTTTTCTGTTAGTGATAATGCTAATGTAGTGAGTCAAGCAAAGTATGAAGAAAACCAGAGCTTGCAGACTGGATTTTCATCAGATAATATTCCTGTTAATCTGTTAAATAAGGTATTGCGTCAATCGTCAACCATATCATCTGTGGTGGCTAATTTTATCGCGACACAATCTGGCAATGATATTTTGGATGATGGTAATATAGCTAAACTTACCGATCAACTAAATAGGGCTTTAGAACAAAAAATTGCAACAGAAGTTCCAAATGCTTCATTAACACGAAAAGGTATTGTTCAGCTTACCGATGTAGTGGGTAATAGTGATACATTAGCGGTTACGCAAAAGCTGGTTCAGGAAATAATAAATTCGTTACGTGAAAGTATTAATACCAGGATACCAAATACCCGAAAAGTTAACGGGAAAGTATTAACTGAGGATATTAATATTACTTCTCAGGATATCCTTGCTGGACAGGCGCATAGTTTAGGCGACAATGCGAATTTAGATAATTACAAAACACCGGGGATTTATTATCAAGAGTATAATGCTCATGCCAAAAATGGTAATAATTACCCTGAGCAGTTCGCGGGTTCGCTGGTTGTATTGAAAGCGGCCGGGGTTATTCAACGTTATTTTGTCTATAACAGCAGTCGGGTATATACACGTAGTCAGTTTCATGAAAGCCCGTGGACGCCTTGGACGAGAGAATATAATACATTGAATAGACCGACTGCCGGAGAGGTTGGTGCATATGCAAAAGCAGAGTCTGATTCTCGATATATTACAGGGCTACGCAAAGTTAATGGAAAAGCGTTAGCTGCGGATATCAATATTACTTCTCAAGATATCTTCGCTGGACAGTCGATTAATTTAGGTGATAACGCGGATTTAAATACTTATAAAACACCTGGGATTTATTATCAAGAATATAATGCTCATGCCAAAAATGGCGCTAATTATCCTGAGCCGTTCGCGGGTTCGCTGATTGTTTTAAAAGCGGCAGGCGTTATTCAACGTTATTTTGTTTATAACAGTAGTCGAATATATACACGTAGCCAATTCCACGATAGTCCGTGGACACCTTGGGCACAAGAATATAACTCATTGAATAAACCCTCTGATAAGGCTGTTGGGGAGAATACGGAAGTAGAATCTGATAATATTGATATTACTACTAAAGATAAATTAATACAGCAAGCAGAACATGAGAAGTTTCAGTTATTGACTAAAGTTAATAATCTGGTTGCGCCACTACAAGACTCTGTTGATTTAGGCATTGCTACCGAAGCAGAAAAAGCAGTTTTACTGGAATGGAAGAAATATCGGGTAATGTTGAGTAAAGTTGATATTTCATTGGCCCCTGATGTTGAGTGGCCGGAGCAGCCGAAATAATAAAAAAATGGTCTGAATAAACAGAACATTCATATAATGATTTTATTGATATTCGAGAGAAGAGACTGAAATATTCAGTCTGGAACTTGAAATGGAAAATTTGTAATAGGGAATTTTGGTCTAATAGGCGTGAATTTAGGTAAATCGTCTACGTAATGAATTAATATACTAATTGTAAAATAATATAATGGGGAGATATGAGTATGAAAAATGATTTTAAAGCTTTTGCTATTGGTAGTGGCGCTAATGTGGTTAGTCAACAACTCTATGAAACAGATCCGAATTTGCCGCGTGGGTTTCCAGACCGGCAGTATATTGATAATCACATGTTAAATAAGATATTTCGCCAAACATCAACAATAACATCGGTTGTAGCTGATTTTATTGCGACACAATCTGGTGAGGATGTTTTAGATGATGGTAATGTCACTAAACTCACCGCACAGTTAAATAAAGCTTTAGAACAGAAAGCGATAACAGGAATTCCCAATGCTTCATTAACACAGAAAGGTATTGTACAACTTACCGATGTGATTGGTGATAGTGATACATTGGCAGTGACGCAAAAGCTGGTTAAAGTAATAGTTAATTCATTACTTGAAAATATTAATGGCAGAGTACCTAATAATCGGAGAATCAACGGGAAGGAGTTGACTGAGGATATTACACTTTCCGCGATTGATGTTGGCGCTAAACGACCTGGTGATATTTATTTATCTGCACATCCGGCATCAGATTTAGCTAAAGGAGAGTATATTGCGAATGGTGCTATTTACCCAATTGATTCTGCTGTTGGTAGAGCATTAAATAATTTATCTGATGCATATAAGGCGGCATGGGGAATTAAACTGAATGGTGATAAAATCAATCTCCCTAATCTGTTTGTTGATGGACGAGGGATATTCGTGCGTGCTGGATTGACACCTGGTGTGATACAAGGAGATGCAATTAGAAATATTACAGGTGATGTAGGATTGTGGAATGATGGGCTTATTGCTCGTGCCAGCGGAGTATTTTATGGTGTTAATGCGAGTTCTAAAAATAGCCTTGAGAGGAAGAACGCTCCTGATGAATATGCAAAATTCTCACATGCCACTTTTGATGCATCAAGAGTAGTACCAACGGCAGACGAAAACCGCCCATTAAATGTTAGTATGATACCGGTGATTTATTTGGGTGTATAAGGTATAGTTTGGTAATTGTTTATTAGATTGTCTGATGAAGTAATCCTTTAGTGAATATCATAAGAATATAGCCAGAATTTAAATATGGATTTTGGCTATATATGAATAATATGAAAATTGATAAGAAATAATCTCTGTTAACAGACCTGAATAAATAGTCTATTTATTCAGGAAATTCTGTTTTCGTTATAATTAAAATATTGAAAGGTTATATTTGTGACTTAAAAAAAGAATTGAAGGAAAAAATAAAGATATGAAAAAATAATAATTTCCAATATTGAATATAATGATTTTTTGGATGTTTTTGATTGCGATATATCGGATTATTTATTGTTGTCAATTATATAAAAATAGTTACTCCTTTTAGTTATAAAAATATTTCATTATTGTTTTTCTAAACTAGACTATTATCGATATGAATTGAGAGAAATCATTTTTAGTGATAGTTCAATATGTTTATTATGAAATCATGTTATTTAATTTAAGGAGATGTATATGAGTGCCAAAAATGATTTTAAAGCTTTTGCTATCAGTAGTAATGCTAATGTACCCAGTCAACAAAACTATGAAACAGATCCGAATTTGCTGGTTGGTTTTCCAGACAATCAGTATATTCCTAATCACATCTTAAATAAGATATTACGTCAAGCATCAACCATATCATCCGCTGTAGCTGATTTTATTGCGACAGAATCTGGCACTGATGTTTTGGATGATGGCAATGTAACTAAAATCACCTCACGCTTCAAAAGCGTATTAGACAAAAAAATTGCCAAATGTTGTAATCTTAATGTGAATACGGCTAACAAAGTTGTCAACGGTTGGTGGAAATGCGGTGATACTGGAATAATTATCCAGTGGGGCCAGGCAAACGGCTGTGGGGCTATAAATGATTACAGATACTTCCCGATTCCATTCCCTAATGCTTGTTTCCAGATCGTTGCAACATATTCTGAGTTTGAAAATGCTGGCGCTGGAGTTGCTGCTTTACCTATTTCTGCAAGTCAATTTATTGTGACATGCAGAAATGGTGCAAGCCAGTTAGCAAGTAATTTTGTGAGATATGTGGCGATAGGATATTAATTATGTATTTTTATAGTGCAAAGACAAATTCATTCTATCCAATAGAATTGGAACAGAATTATATTGCTTCTGGTTCATTGCCCGATGATATTATTGAAGTTGGTCTTGATATTTATCAAGAATACGCCGCGAATAATGCACCAGAAGGAAAATATCGTATAGCAGGCGAAAATGGTTTACCGGAGTGGGTTGATATTCCTCCACCAACAAAAGAAGAATTGCAGCAGTATGTTGAAAGTAAAAAACAACAATTTATTGTGGAGGCTAGCCAGCAAATAGCGCCATTACAAGATGCTGTTGATTTAGGGATTGCAACTAAAGAAGAGGAGGCGGCTCTGTTGGTATGGAAGAAGTATAGGGTAATGCTGAACAGGATTGATATTTCACTGGCTCCCGATATTGAATGGCCGGAACAACCGAAATAACGAGAATGGATAGAATAAATAAGCCATTCATACAATGGGTTATTTAATGTTAGGTCATAAGGTTGACTTAAAATCAGCATATAATATTGTTGAAAGACAGTTTTCTATAACGGGATTTAATTGTTAAATATGCCCTAAATAAATTTCTGTGTTTTTGTTTTTAACATAATATTGATATATGGTTACAGTAAAAAATGAATGATTTTTATTTTTAGTTGTTATCCTAAAACCACCTCTTGGCGAGGTGGTCTTTTACTCAATCAGTTTTGTTGGTGTTATAATTAAAATACTATAATGTTATGTTAGTAACTTAAAAAATAATTGAAGGTGAAATTTAAAAAAATGAAAAAGAGTAATTTATGAAGTTGAATATAATTATTTTTTTGGGGGGAGGGATATTTTAATTGTAATGTTTTGGGGGATTTATTGTTGCCAATTATACGAGAACAGTTAATTTTTTTAGTTATAGAAATATTTCATTGTTGTTTTTATGAACTAGACTATTATTGATGTGAATTATGAGGAATCATTTTATTGATAGCTTAATATGTTTATTATGAAATAATGACATTTAATTTAAGGAGATGTATATGAGTACCAAAAATGATTTTAAAGCTTTTTCTACCAGTAATAACGCTAATGTGCCCAATCAGCTAGATTATGAAGCATACCCGAGGTTGCAGGTTGGGTTTCCAGATGACCAATATATTCCTAATCACGTATTAAATAAAGTATTGCGGCAAACATCAACCATATCATCTGTTGTAGCCGATTTTATTGCGACAGAATCTAACAGTGATGTTTTGGATGATGGTAATATAACGAAACTTACTACACAATTAAATAAAGCATTAGAACAAAAGATCAAAGTAGAAGTAGAATCTGATAATCGATTTATTCGGTTAAATACGAATACAAAAACATCTGGTTGTATCTTATCTAAGACAGCAAATTTATTTGACGATCAATCTCTGCGGGATTTGTCATTGTCAGGCTTCTTGCGTCCAAATGGTTGGGCGGATTTAGGTGGTTTGGCAATTCATGTAGCTCACCCTAGTGCAGGGATTCAGCACTCAAGAGGGATTTCCTTTGAATACGGTAGTACATCTGGCGGTCAAGAGGGGTTTGGAATACATACGTATGCATTTGACAAAGATGGTAAGTTTAAAGGTAAAAAAAGAATTTTAACGGAAGATGATCGTAATAAAGCGATATTATCAGTAAATGGATGGTGGAGATGTGGTGATACTGGAATGATTTATCAATGGGGTAATGTACCTATTGATGATAATCAGGGAAAAATTGTAAATTTGCCTATTTCATTTCCAAATGGGTTATTATCTCTTCATGTAACAGCTATTTCATCAGCACCAAATAAAAATATTGATACTTCTGCTTATGGAAAACCATTAAATAAGTCTCAGATACATGTTTCTGTTTCATCAAATTACCATGATAATGACGTAAGTAGTGTTTATTTTTTTTCTATTGGTCATTAAGGAGAAGAAAAAATGTATTATTATAGTGCCAAAACAAACGCATTTTACCCCATAGAGTTGCAACAAAATTATATTGCTTCTGGTTCATTGCCCGATGATATTATTGAAGTTGGTCTTGATATTTATCAAGAATACGCCGCGAATAATGCACCAGAAGGAAAATATCGTATAGCAGGCGAAAATGGTTTACCGGAGTGGGTTGATATTCCTCCACCAACAAAAGAAGAATTGCAGCAGTATGTTGAAAGTAAAAAACAACAATTTATTTTGGAGGCTAGCCAGCAAATAGCGCCATTACAAGATGCTGTTGATTTAGGGATTGCGACTAAAGAAGAGGAAGTAGCTCTGTTGGCATGGAAGAAGTATAGGGTAATGCTGAACAGGATTGATATTTCACAAGCTACCGATATTGAATGGCCGGAACAGCCAAAATAACGAAAGTAGCCTGAATAAACAGGCCATTCTTATAATGGTTTTGTTAACATTGGTTAACAAATCTAACCTGAGATCAGCATACACTGGATGTTTTAAATCAAGCTGCTATTAAAAGTCTGAGTTCTGTATTTAACAGGACTCGGATTTTTTAATCTCAATATCAAATTAGCGATGCTTGAAGAACTTATCTAATTCCGTATGAGGGAATAAATAGATGTGCTCAGATTATTCACAGTCGTGTAGCATCGGGCAGACTTTTTCCGAATGACTTTGAGGAAATCAAGAGTTGAAAATACAATTATCCTCCAGAGGAGGGAATTGTAAGTTAGAAAAAATTCAGGTTGTGATTTTATCTTTAATGTATTTAAAATAATGCTGAAAAATCACCAATAGGAGTAGTGTATGAGAACACTAATAGGTTTTTTGGCATTAATACTGTGTAGTGTGCCATTCCTATCATTCGGTGCGAGCTTTGATTGCGCAAAAGCCACCAGTAAGGCTGAAAAATTGATCTGCTCGACCCCGGCATTATCTCAAGCTGATGACAACCTATATATTAATTACCTTCAGGCCAAACTGGCTACAGGCAACAATGCGGACTTTAAGGCTCTGGTAAAACAGAATTGGGAACTTCGCGAAAAATGCGTGGCAGTTGAATGCCTTCAAGACTGGTATCAACGGTCATCTGAAATGTACAGAAAGATTGCCGCAGATAAAACAACAGAGAACTGCTATAAAGAAAGGCAAAAAATTACTCTTGATGGCACATTATTAAGGATTACCTATCCCGGCCCGCCAAATTACGAAAGCGTGGAAAACGGGGATAGCCCTGAGACTTATTGGGTGTTGCAACCGGATAGGACGATAAAATGCGCTAAAGGTGCGCCAGAATGGGGCGATCGTAGTCTGATGCAACTGGTAGTTCAGGATGAATTTTATACAGTATATCGCAGCCTTATTGGGCACCGCGTGAAAGTAACCGGAACCATTATGTACGCGGTTACTGGACATCACCATACACCAATAATGCTTGAAACCCAACGAATTGAAGCTGCTAAATAATTTGGAAGTAATAATGCTTGCTCAGAGAGCAGGTTATTTAGTTATCCATAGGGAGAAATTTCTCAGTTTGTCTAATCAATGGTAGCTCTAAGCCAAGGATGGCTTAACGCTGAAATTCCCTGAAATTGTTGGTGTTAGCTTTTGATAGTTTGCTGGAATCGAAATATTACAATTCCAAAATATTGGGTGCTTATTGCTTATTGCTTATTGATGATAATGATACAAGAATATTTAACATTAATAAGCAATAAGAACACCACATTATTATTTTTATAAACTAGACTTTAATTGGTGTGAGTTGTAAGGGAATTATTTTTGCAATAATTTAATATATTGATTATAAAAGAAAGTTATTTAATTTAAGGAGAAAGTACATGAGTCAGAAGAATGATTTTAAAGCTTTTTCTATTAGTGATAATGCAAATGTAGTCAGTCAAGAAAAATATGAAGTAAATCAGAGTTTGCAGACTGGATTTTCACCAGATAATGTTCCCACTCACTTGTTAAATAAAGTATTACGCCAAACGTCAACGGTATCGTCTGCCGTGGCTGATTTTATCGCGGCACGATCTGGCAATGATGTTCTGGATGATGGGAACATAGCCAAACTCACTGCACAATTAAATAAAGCATTAGAACAAAAAATTGCAACAGACATTCCTAGCGCCTCATTAACACAAAAAGGTGTTGTCCAGCTTACAAATGTGATTGGCAATAGCGATACATTAGTGGTTACACAGAAACTTGTTCAGGAAGTAATAAATTCATTACGTGAATATACTCGCGAAGAGATAAATAACCGGATTAAAACAGCCAATGAAATTCCTGTTGGTTCTCCTATTCCTTGGCCGTTGCCTTATCCACCTATCGGTTATCTTGTTTGTAGTGGTGCATTTTTTAATAAATTACAGTACCCGAAGTTGGCGGAAGTTTATCCTGACGGTAGATTACCCGATCTAAGGGGAGAATTTATCCGGGGTTGGGATGATGGAAGAGGGGTAGATCGATCTCGTTCATTATTATCCTGGCAAGAAGGATCTTATTTGGTACAGGAAGTTTATGCTCCTGGTGATAATATTGTTGCCTTCTCACTCAATGATCGTGAAAAATTGAAGTGGGATGTTCCCGAAAGTAGCAATGTTTCGACAAGAATTAAATGGATTGGAAATACTCATCTTGCGGAAGGGCATAAGGATTATATAGGAGTGTCAAGACCTCGTAATATCGCATTTAACTATGTCGTAAAGGCGGGAATAATAGTGACACAGGAATATATCTTAGATTCAGAAACTGCCATATTAGGCGAAGACGGATTAGCAACTCGGGCTGGTTGGATCAAGGTTTATCATGTTAATCCTTATTCGAGAGAATTTGTTGGAACTAATTTTGAGTATGTTGCAGAAGGTGTAGGTTTATCAGCGTGTTCTTACCCTGATGCGCCAGAGCTTCCCGATTCTGATGATATGGCTATTTGTCGCAGTGAAGACGGTAAGCGTTGGGAAATTGTTCCTAACCACCGAGGAAAAATCGTTTACAACAAACAAACTCGTGCACAGCAAGAAGTTACTGAATTAGGTGAGCTGCCAGAAATTCTGACATTCAAGAAACCTAATACCGATTATGATAGATGGGATGGTAACGAGTGGGTGGTTGATAAAAACCTTCTCAAATCCCATCAGATTGAGGAAGCAAAACAGAAGAAAGCAGAATTGTTAAGACAGGCAAATGAAACACTTTCATTGCTGCAAGACTCAGTTGACCTTGAAATTGCTACCGCAGCAGAAAAAGCCGCTTTGCTGGAGTGGAAAAAATATAGAGTATTACTCGCTCGTGTAGATATTTTACAAGCGCCTGATGTTGAGTGGCCGGAGATGCTTAAGTGAATGAAATCAGGCAAGAGGCGTTTTACACCAACCAAGCCCCAGCTATAAAAAACCAACCATAATAGGTTGGTTTTTCTAGGGAAATTTGGTCGATATGAGAGGATTTGAACCTCCGATCTTCACTGTGGTATCTCAATACTTAAAGACAATAACAATTTTGAACTGATTTTTGTTGAGATAGAAGGAATAAGAGAAAAATAGTTTCCAGGTGTTAAATATATATTTCTGAATGTATTTTCGATTCAAAAATATTGAGCTATTTATTACTGTTAATTATACAAAAATAGTTAACCTTATAAGAAATAATAACAACGCATTATTATTTTTATGAGTTAGACTTTGATTGGTATGAGTTGCAAGGGGATTATTTTTACAATGGTTAAAATATATTGATCATGAGATGGTATTATCTAAATTAAGGAAGGGATATGAATCACAAGAATGATTTCAAAGCTTTTTCTATTAATAATAATGCAAATGTAGTGAGTCAAGAAAGATATGAAGAAAGTCAGAGTTTAAAAACTGGATTTCCACCAGATAATATTACTGTTCATTTGCTCAATAAGGTATTACGTCAGTCGTCAACAATAGCATCTGTTGTGTCTAATTTCATTGCAACCTATTCCGGCAATGATGTTTTGGACGATGGGGATATAATTAAACTCGCTGCCCAATTAAATGAGGCGTTAGAGCAAAAAATTGCAACCAAAGTACCAAATGCTTCATTAGCACAGAAAGGTATAACTCAGCTTACAGAGGTGATTGGTAATAGTAATACACTTGCAGCAACTCAGAAGCTTGTTTCCGATGTAAATAATAATGCTAACAGCAGATTGTCTAAAAACCAAAACGGTGCCGACATTCCAGATAAAAATGTGTTTGTGAAAAATTTGGGTTTATCGGAAACGGTGGAGTTGGCGGGAAAAGCTGTGCCGAGTAGCCGGAAAATTAATGGCAAGGCGTTGACTGGGGATGTCAGTTTGAGTGCGGGGGATGTGGGGGCGGTGAGTACTCAGAGATTAGCTGAGATCAGTAACAACGGAAAGTTTCAAGACTGTTTATCAACGGGATTCTATCGCGTCGGAGTGTTTGATTCAAACACCGTTTCAGATTTCCCCCGCGATTCTGTGAATACTGTGCTGTATTCGTATGGAATTCTTGAAGTACAAACGTCAAGCGAAACAATTTCACAGCGATATACATCGCACATAGGGCAAATAGCCATCAGACAATCGTGGGATTCGGGTAAAACGTGGCACGGCTGGTATGTTGCATACGACAATAATAGTCGTGATGTTGTGACGGCTGGTATTCCGCTTCCGTACCCGCATAGATATGCACCCGTCGGTTACTTAGCATGCAATGGTCAGACATTTGATAAGTCCCGATATCCCAAGTTAGCGTTAGCCTATCCTGACGGTAGGATACCCGATTTAAGAGGCGAGTTTATTCGCGGATGGGATGATAGCCGGGGAATAGATCCGGGGCGTGTGTGCGGAACATGGCAAGGGGATGCAATCAGAAATATTACGGGTTCATTTCCTGGGGCGATCGCATCGAACTTTCATCTCGCAGCACAAGGGGCGTTTTACGGTGAACTTAATCTTGGAATAGCTACAGACGGTACTCCCAAGTCGGCGAATATTAATCCGGATAACGCATACGGCTTTGGATTCGACGCATCTCGTGTCGTCCCAACAGCAAATGAAACTCGCCCCCGTAACGTCGCTTTTAATTACATAGTGAGAGCAGCATAATGACTGAACAAAAATATGCTTTAGAACGTGAAACAGCCGTATTGGGTAAAGATGATTTAGCAATTCAGGCGGGTTGGATAAAAGTTTATCACACTAATCAGGTTACACGGGAATTCACACACTCTGATATTGAATATGTCATGTTGGGTGTCAGTTTGTCAGCGGGTGCTTATCCCGATGCGCCAGATTTTCTCGATTCTGATGATATGGCTATTTGTCGCAGTGAAGATGGTAAACGTTGGGAAATTGTCCCTGACCACCGAGGGAAAATCGTTTACAACAAACAAACCC
>NZ_RCWB01000034.1 GCF_018448885.1 Photorhabdus caribbeanensis | reverse complement strand
CATCGAAACGATTAATGGGCAATTAAAGACCATTTCTCAAATTGAGCACTCGCGCCACCGAAGTATAAAAGGCTTTCTGTTGTGTGTTTTAGGTGGATTGATTGCTTACAGCCTTAAATTGAAAAAGCCATCACTGAAAATTTTCTACTCAGAGAAAGATATTTCAATGATGGCTTAAGCAGAATTCGGGTTAATTTAGATCTGCGTTTCATCAGCAATTCTAGCTGACTGTTGGCTTCTTAAGAAAGCTACCTGAATCACTGCTGGGATTGTGATTCTATATGCCGCACTTCCTATGTCAATTGCTGTCCAGGTCCCTGTAATTGCCCAGCCAATGGGACCTGCTAATACTGATATTGTTCGCATCAATGTCCCGTTAGCCGCGAAGCTTAGTCCTCGTCCAATAAGTGCTTTCATCACCTGATTTACGATTATGGCCGTTAGCTGATAGGATTTAAAACCCCCGGCTTTAAATATTGCTTGAAATCCAGCAGTAAGGGCCTGTGATGTTAATCCTGATGTGTTTTTTATTCCTAGCTCGCCTCCTAACTCTCTTATTTGCTCTGTGGACATTGAGCTTAATGCGTCTGTCATAATCTTCATCAAAAGATTGTTTTCTATTGTTACTGTTTCTGAATCTTTATTGTAATTAACTTTTAATTTATCGCATACATCGCACAGAATTTCCTTATATAAAACACCTTTACCACCTCTAAGAATTGTAGCAAATGTATTTCCACCAAAGCATTGTATCTCTGTTGCGATAGCCTCCCAGTACTTACTATGATTCGGATATTGAGATTTATATAGTTCGTTTGTTGTTAATTCTTCCGTCCATCTTTTTTCTCCATTCTTATTGTGAGTTAACAGATATACCAAATCTTCAAGTTGTTTATCTGAACATTCAGATAAAAACTGTAAGTCTGCATCATAACGATATGCCATCTTCCTTTTTTCCTTTAATCAGTGAATAGTAAAACCATTGAAATAAAAATTACCTCATGGATTTTATAATTTTTATTCTATTTTTGCATCAAATATCAACCTGTGGGTGACATTGCCCTAAAGAGTATATTGATGAATGGTCTCTGCATCTTATTGCGGAAGCTTTCTGCGGTTGGTTAATCAGGAGTTCGCTGAGGATTTGATCTAGAACCGTTGGTGTAGCACGTGTTAGCAGATGGGATATTGAAGATTCTGACGTCATGGGTGTGAAAGCAGTTTCAATCTGTCTGGACGTCACTCACCTTTCGGCGATATGTGTCGGTACAACGTTTGTCGAGTGATGCTAAGTTCCTTGCACAATTCGCTAACCTTGATTTTCGGCTGTCTCATGGCCGGACACAATTTAGCCGCAGTCATTTTGAATGGCCGACAGCCTTTCTTGCCGCACACCTATGCTGATGCCAGACTTGCTAGAGTGTGTTCAGCTCACGCTCAAACTCGGCCAGAGCAGCGGAGATGCCAAAAAACATTGATAGGATAAGGATCTGAAATTAATCTGACATCTGCCTCATCTTTCTCGTAATCGACGAATAACACAACTGAGATCCAGCTCTTGATCCTGTAGTAGAACCATTAGGTGATACATCAGATCTGCTGCTTCATTCGTTAGCTCTTCTTTATTATTCACTGCCGCTGCCAAAGCGGTTTCTAACCCTTCTTCGCCCACTTTCTGAGCGATTCGTTTAGTACCACTGGCATATAACTTCGCGGTGTATGAATGGTCAGGATCGGCTGTTTTGCGACTCGCCAGCAATTTTTCAAGCTGATAGAGAAATCCCCATTCAGTTTGTGCCGGAGCAAAGCAACTGTGTGTACCAAAGTGGCAGGTAGGGCCGATTGGATCTGCGAGTGCCAATAGGGCATCATTGTCACAATCAGGATAGATATCGACCAAGTTAAGAAAATGGCCGGAGCTTTCACCTTTGGTCCATAGACGTTGTTTACTGCGGGAAAAGAAAGTGATTTTGCCTGAACTGATAGTAATATTCAGTGCTTCTTTATTCATATAGCCCATCATTAGGACATCGCCGGATATAGCATGTTGTACAATAACCGGCATCATATAAGCGACTTTTTCCCAATCCAGTTTTTCGATTTGTTGTGCGGTCAGCAAGTTCTTATCTCCACGCCTTGTTGTGAAAGGTACTGTTTTAATTCACTAATATTAATAATGTGTTTATGGAATACAGATGCTGCAAGTGCTCCATCAACATTTGCCTGTTTAAAGGCATCAAGAAAGTGTTCTGGCGCCCCTGCGCCGCCAGAGGCAATGAGAGGAACATGGCAAACGTCGCGCACCTGTTTTAGTTGAGTCAGATCATAGCCATTGCGGACACCATCCTGGTTCATCATATTGAGTACGATTTCACCTGCACCACGGCGTTGCGCTTCTTTTACCCAGTCGAGGGTTTGCCATTGAGTAGCCTTTGTGCGTTTTTCGTCACCGGTAAACTGATAAACCTGATAGCGGCCGGTGTTTTCATCAAACCAGGTATCAATCCCTACGACGATGCATTGAACGCCATAACGATCGGCTAAACGGGTAATCAAGGTTGGATCGGCCAAGGCAGGGGAATTGATAGAGATTTTATCTGCCCCAAATGAGAGGATTTGCCCTGCATCTTCGACGGTTTTAATCCCACCGGCAACGCAAAAAGGAATATCGATCACTTCCGCAACTTTGGCGACCCAACTTTTATCGACTACCCGTCCATCAGATGAGGCAGTGATATCGTAGAAAACCAGTTCATCGGCCCCTTCCTCCGCATACCGTTGAGCGAGTGGCACAATATCGCCGATAGTTTCGTGATGGCGAAATTGAATGCCTTTAACCACTTGCCCGTTACGAACATCAAGGCAAGGAATTATGCGTTTTGCCAGCATTGAATTGCCTCCGTCAGGGTAAATTTTTCATCAAGTAATGCGCGACCAATAATCACTCCGGCTACGCCGCTGGCAGGCAAAGAAGCGATATCATTTAATGTGCCGATGCCCCCCGAAGCCTGAAACGCGATTTGTGGATAGTATTGGCAAATTGCCCGATATAATTCGACATTTGAGCCATTTAGCGTGCCATCACGGGAGATATCTGTACACAGTACATATTTCAACCCGTAAGGCAGATATTGCTCAATAACTTGTTCCAGAGTGACGGAGGAATTCTCCCGCCAGCCATTGATGGCAACTTGTTTCATGCCTGTATCATCGATACGGACATCCAGCGCCAGCACAATATTTTCCGCACCAAAACGTTTAAACCATTGGGTAACGAGTACCGGTTGTTTTATGGCGATAGAGCCAATCACTATCCGGTTGGCTCCCGCATCAAGCAATGTTTTCACATCTTCTTCTGTACGGATGCCGCCACCGACTTGAACAGGTATAGAAACCGCTGCAAGTAATTTGCGTAGTAAAGGAAGCTGGCGGGCGGATGGATCTTTAGCACCGGTCAGATCAACCAGATGGAGTCGTTTTGCTCCCTGTCGCTCATATTGTTGAAAGTGGGACAGAGGATCGTGTTGATAATCCCGTTGCTGAGCATAATCCCCCTGATGTAACCGTACTACTTTGCCATCAATCAAATCTAATGCCGGTATAATCATTGTGCTTACATCTCCAGAAAATTCTTTAATAGTCTGGCTCCGGCAGCACCGGAACGTTCAGGGTGAAACTGCACGCCAAAGAAGTTATCTTTGGCGATTGCGCTACTGAAAGTATTGCCATATTCAGTTTGCGCGATGGTGTAGGTATTTAGCGGGATTGTGTAGCTATGAACAAAATAAAAATAGGCGTTGTCTTCAATACCACGGAATAGCGGGTGTCCGGCTTTTGGCAGCACTTGATTCCAGCCCATGTGTGGCAATGGAAGCCCATGAGTAGCCATTTTTTGGACCGGGGAATCAATAAGTTCGAGTAGGGTGACATTATCACCGGTAACATTATCGCTTTCTTCGCTGGTGGCAGCGAATAGCTGCATGCCAAGGCAAATGCCTAACACAGGTTGGCTGAGTACTTTAATTAACGATATCAGTTTCCGTTGTTTCAATTGATCCATTGCGGCACTGGCAGTGCCGACGCCAGGCAAAAGTAATTTATCTGCTGCCAGGATCGTTGTTGCTTCTTGGCTGATTTCAGGTTGGTAGCCTAATTTTCGGATGGCATAAGCTACCGATGATAAGTTGGCGCAGCCAGTATCAAGAATGACGACTTTCATCACAGAACCCCTTTGGAACTAGGCAATGTATCGCCTTCTACCCGAATCGCCTGACGTAGTGTTCGACCAAAGGCTTTAAACAGACTTTCTGCTCTATGATGATCGTTACTGCCTCTTGTTTTCAGATGCAGTGTACAGGCCATTGTATAAGAGAGTGAACGAAAGAAATGCTCAATCATTTCAGTACTCAGATCACCCACCCGCTGGTGTTTGAATTCAGCTTTATATTCCAGATGAGGGCGACCGGAGATATCGAGAGCACAGCGGGCAAGGCATTCATCCATTGGCAGCACAAAACCAAAGCGGCAGATGCCCCGTTTATCTCCCAACGCCAGTTTCAATGCTTCCCCCAATGCCAGGCCGGTATCCTCAACAGTGTGGTGATCATCAATACAGAGATCGCCTTTGACCTGAACATGCATGCGGAAACCACCGTGAGTAGCAATCTGATCCAACATATGGTCGAAGAACCCGACACCGGTATTGATATCGCTGTCACCTTCACGATCGAGCCAAATGTCAATATTGATGGATGTCTCTTTAGTGACGCGTTGAATATGAGCATGGCGATCTTTACGGGTTAGTTGTTCACTGATGGCAGACCAGCTAAGATTTTTCGGATGATAACGTAACCCCTGAATGCCCATATTTTTTGCCAGTTGCAGATCGGTTTCCCGGTCGCCAATCACATAGCTGTTAGCGGTATCCATCAAGCCTGCTGCCAGATATTTTTCTACCAGTTTTATTTTTGGCTTACGGCAATGGCAGTTCTCTTCTGGCTTGTGAGGGCAGATTAAAACTTCATCAAAATGGATACCTTGAGAACTGAAAATTTGCATCATCAGGTTATGTGGCGGTTCAAACTGTTCAAATGGAAAACTATCTGTGCCAAGGCCATCTTGATTGGTGATCATAATCAGCCTGAATCCCGATTTTTGTAGGGCAAGCAGCGCCGGAATAACCTCGGTTTCCAGTGACAGTTTATCCAGACGATCAACCTGAAAATCTGTTGGCGGCTCAGTGATCAGCGTACCATCCCGATCAATAAAAAGGAGTTTCTGGTTCATCAGTTTGCTGTCTCCTTTGGTTGTTCATTTATAGTGGAAAGGTTGCTGATGGCTTCAACCACCTGCTCACACTCTTTACGGCTGCCGATGGTGATCCGCAGACAACCCTCTAAACCGGGCTGTTTGCGCTGGTCGCGCAGGATAATGCCCTGATGCCATAATGTTTTGAAAACAGTTTCTGCGTCATAGAATTTCACCAATATATAGTTGGTTTCACTGGGAAATACCTTGTCAACGATAGCCAATTTATTCAACGCTTGTTGCAAATAATCGCGGTTCTTCCTGGTCTCAATAACACGTTTTTGCATAATAGCGATGCCTTCTGCTGTCAGTGCCTGTGCTGCAATATCCGCAACAGGAGTAGAAAGCGGGTAAGGTGCAATCACTTTTAACAATAGAGTGATGATATCCACAGATGCGAGAGTAAATCCACAACGCAGACCGGCTAAAGCAAAAGCTTTCGAGAGGGTTCGCAAAATGACTAAATTTGGATAGTTTTTTAGCCAGTTTGCGATACTCTTTTCCGGGCAAAATTCAATATAGGCTTCATCGATAGTGACAATTGCACGATTGGCGGTCAGTTCCAGAATTTTACGTAATGAATCAGGATTTATTGAGTTTCCTGTTGGGTTATTAGGGCTACAGATATAGATCAATTTTACCCGGTCAAGGTTATTTTCGATCGCTTTGATATCCAGTTGCCAATTTTCCAGTGCGGCAATTTTCTTTTGTTCGACACCAAAAGTTTCAGCGCTGACACTGTACATACCATAAGTCGGAGGGCAAAACAGAACCGCGTCTTGTCCGGGTTCACAAAATACGCGGATTAGCAGTTCAATGGATTCATCAGCACCTCGGCAGGCTAGTACTTGCTCTGGTTGTAAGCCGACATAGGCGGCATAACGATGGATAACCGAGGCTGGCTGGCAGTCAGGATAACGGTTTAATGTTTGCTCAGTGTATTGGAAATCAGGTGCTAGTGGGTATTCATTGGCATTCAACCAAACATCACCTGTGCCGCCAAGGCGACGGGCAGACATATAAGGTGTTAATTTGCGAATATTTTCTCGCGCCAACAGATTGGCATCAAAAATGTTATTCATATTTATTCCTTGGCTGGCAGTATTCAGCGCCGCCACCCGTAAAGTGACAGCGTTTTGATGAGCGGTCAGTTGTTCTGCTTGCGCCAGTGTTTCAATGGTTTGAGATAAGTTCAGCAGCCCTTGTGGCGTCAGTTGCTGAATTGTCATGCGTTTTAGGAAATCCGCCAGCCCAAGGCTGGAATAGGTTGAAGTGTAGCCATACGTTGGTAGTACGTGATTGGTTCCTGATGCGTAATCTCCCGCAGATTCCGGCGACCAGTCACCGAGGAAAACAGAGCCAGCGCTAGTGATTTTTTCAACCAGTTGTTCCGGCTGGCGGGTTTGGATAATCAGGTGCTCTGGGCCATAGCGGTTGCTGATTTCTACGCACTGTTGCAGGTTTTTCGTCACAACAATCCGGCTGTGTGCTAATGCTTTGGCGGCAATTTGGTAGCGGGGAAGCAGAGTAAGCTGTTTTTCGATTTCCGTTATCACTTTTCTGGCCAATGTTTCATCAGGTGTCACTAATATCACTTGTGAGTCAGGGCCATGTTCTGCTTGTGAGAGTAAATCGGCAGCCACAAAGACGGGGTTTGCCTCCGCATCGGCGATAATAAGCAGTTCCGATGGGCCAGCAGGCATATCGATGGCAGCGCCATCTATGCGCTGACTAACTTGTCTTTTGGCTTCGGTAACATAAGCGTTACCTGGACCAAAAATCTTATCTACTTTGGGTACGGATTCTGTTCCAAATGCCATAGCAGCAATGGCTTGAGCGCCACCAATCTGGAATATTTCCGTAATTCCACACAGTGTGGCTGCATAGAGAATTTCATTGGCAATCGGTGGTGGAGAACAAAGTACCACTTTATGGCAGCCCGCTATTTGAGCAGGTGTTCCGAGCATCAAAACGGTAGAAAGTAGTGGGGCAGATCCACCGGGGATATAGAGTCCGACAGAATCAATAGGTCGTGTTACTTGTTGACAATAGACCCCGGGTTGGGTTTCTACTTCGATCTTTATAGGCTTTTGCGCTTCGTGGAAAACGCGGATATTACTCATTGCCCGTTGCATTGCCTGTTTAATGTCATCATTCAGACTGTTTTCTGCGGCGGCGATCTCTTCTGGCGCAATACGGATATTTTCAATAACCATTTTGTCGAAACGGCGGCTGAATTCACGCAGAGTGTGATCGCCATGCTCTTTTACCGCATGCAGAATGTGCTCCACTGTACGGGAGATTTCTTCGGAAGCCGAAATAGCAGGGCGTGTCAGTAGATTGCTTTGCTGGTCGTCATGGCATTCTTGCCAGTGGATCAGGGTATCGAAACGGTTAGCCATTTTCGTTTACTCCATCATCTTTTCAATCGGCAATACTAAAATGGAGCTGGCGCCAAGGGATTTAAGTTTCTCCATCGTTTCCCAAAACAGTGTTTCACTGCTTACCATGTGCATGGCAACGCGGTTCTGATCCCCCGCCAGCGGTAGGATTGTTGGACGTTCTGCCCCAGGCAGCAATGCAATCACTTCTTCGAGTTTTGCACTTGGTGCGTGCAACATGATGTATTTGGATTCACGGGCCTGAATCACCCCTTGAATGCGGGTCAACAGTTTCTCAATCAGTTGCTGTTTATCGGCAGGCATTTCACCATCACGTTGAATAAGACAGGCTTTGGAACGGTAGATGATTTCTACTTCCCGCAGGCCATTCGCTTCTAGTGTTGCGCCAGTTGAAACCAGATCGCAGATAGCGTCTGCTAACCCAGCGCGCGGGGCAACTTCAACTGAGCCATTTAGCAGACAGGATTTAAAGTGGATTTTTTTCTGATCGAGATAACGTTTTAACAGGTGAGGGTAAGAGGTTGCGATACGGGCATTTTGTAAACATTCGACGCCAGTATAGTTGTAGTCTAGAGGCGCGGCCAGTGAAAGGCGACAGGCACCGAAATCAAGACGGCGCAAGGTGAAATAACGAGGATCTTCTCCTTGAGCGCGGCGGTTTAATAGCTCTTCCTCCAGCACGTTTTCACCGATAATACCCAGATCAACGACGCCATCCATAACCAGCCCTGGAATATCGTCATCACGTACTCGCAAGATATCAATTGGCATATTTTCCGCGAATGCAATTAGGCGCTGTTGTTGCAGATTAATTTTAATACCACAACGAGCCAGTAATTCTCGTGAATCTTCGCTTAATCGGCCTGATTTCTGCATTGCGATACGTAAACGTGATTTATCTAACATTTTTATCCCCACTTAAAATCGAAAACATAAAAAAACCCCCGGAAGATCCTTCCGAGGGTTTTATCGCATTCATGCCACCGGAAGATCCGCTAAACGTCTTCCAGCACACAACCGCCTGAAAGACTAATCAGGATGATGATGGTGGTAATGGCTAAATTGAATGCGGATCATAAGGTTTCTCTTTATTTATTATTGCTATTGGTGACTGTTTACCGCCGGTTGTTTTTATTCATTGACCAGCAGAGGTTAAATTTTTTGCTCGCTATTCAACCTATACGATTTGACGGTCTAAAATCAATCTATTTTTTTAACAATCAATTTATATTGTAATAATGTTTTGTTTTTACGCGAAATATTGTTTTCTGTGGGAGAGATACAGGACCAATAATAACAGTGGCTTAATGTTCAAATTGTTTGCATAATCAAAATAATATCAGGCATATGAAGGAGTGGTGATGAAAAAAGTTTCCATTATCGGTCTGGGGTGGTTGGGGATGCCATTAGCTAAGGCATTGAGTCGTAGTGGCATGCAGGTTGTTGGCAGTAAAACGACGCCAGATGGTGTAGAGGCAGCACGTATGTCTGGTATCGAATGTTATTTGTTAAAACTGGAGCCTCAGATCAATTGTGCGCTTGATGATTTGGAGCAACTGATGGTAGCCGATGTGATGATCATCACTTTACCGGCAAGTCACACTGCGGGGGGCAGTTATAACTATGTTAAGGCAGTTCAGTTAATTGTTGATACTGCTCTCTCATACTCCGTGCCAAGGATTATTTTCACCAGTTCTACTTCTGTTTATGGCTTTGTTGCGGGTAATCTCAATGAAGATGCGCCTTTTTGCCCTGAAACGTCTTCCGCTCAGGCATTGGTTGAATTAGAGAATTGGTTGCACAAACTGCCAAATATTTCCGTGGATATTTTACGTTTAGCCGGTTTGGTAGGCAGTGATCGTCATGCCGGACGTTTTCTGGCGGGAAAAAAGGACGTTAAAGGGGGGAATCAGCTGGTCAATTTAGTTCATCAGGATGATGTGATTTCAGCCATTAATTTATTAATTCAGAGGACTAACGGTGGGCATATTTATAATTTATGTGCGCCTGTTCACCCAACCAAAGCTGAATTTTATCCTAAGGCCAGTCATCAGCTTGATTTAGTTCCACCTGAGTTTTCCAGAGAAGAAACTCAGGTGGGAAGCAGAATTGTTGATGGCAGCCGTATTTGTCAGGAGTTAGGATTTAAGTATCAATATCCCGATCCTAAATGGATGCCAATGAGCTGATTTTTCTCAACTTAACTCAATCATGACAATTTCTTTGAACGCTGGTCTTTCTGCCATTAATTGATACCAGCGTTCAATATTTGGCAGAGATGGACGTTTGATTGGAATGTTAAGCCAAGGATAAATCATGGGTCCTAATACAATATCAGCCATGCCAAATTTATCGCCAGAAAGGTATTTTTGTTCTGCCAGGGTGTTATCGAGCACTTTCGTCAGTTTTTCGATTTCAATCAGGGTTTGTTCTATTTGTTTTTGATCCCGCTCTGCTTCAGGTGTGCGAATAAAACCTATAACGAGTTGTTTGATGTGAGGAAACAGATGTGAACCAACCCAATCCATCCATTTATCTGCATTCGCTCTTTCCTGTAAATCTTGCGGATAAAGCACATCTTTACCAAATTTCGCTGCAAGATAACGAACGATTGCGTTAGATTCCCACAGGACAAAATTATCTTCTTGCAAACAGGGGATTTGCCCATTCGGATTCATTTTCAGATATTGCGGGTCGTCCAGTTTGCCAAATTTACCGCCAATATCTACCTGATTATACGGCACATCGAGTTCTTTCAGACACCAGAGCACTTTTTTTACATTGGAAGAGTTTTTACGGCCCCAAATGGTCAGCATGGGCTTCTCCTTGAATTGGGATAATAAGAAAGTCTGTTATTTGCTACTAATATGTTTTATTGGATTACATGAAAATTAATGATCAGCACAATCTTTACACTGTTTATGTTGGTTTCTTGTTGTACAACATTTTATATTAATATACCTGTCATATTTCAAGTTGCTTTTTTGTTGGCTGCACTCACCCCCGGTAACATAGTTATCTATGCTCCCGGGGATTCGCTCCCTCGCTGCCGCGATGCATCTTGAAATCCATAAGGTATAAGAATTTGACATTTTTTCTTATTAAGTAAAGGGGAACGATGATGAAGAAAAGTCTGGCGATGACGATGAAATGTGTTATTGCGGTGCTGACAATGGCATCAATGGTAAGTACCCGTGTTTATGCATCGGATGAACCTGTCGTTCCACCAATGGACGCCAGAGCTTATGTGCTAATGGATTATGACAGCGGTAAAATTTTGGCTGCGAGTAATCCCGATGAGCGGCTTGATCCAGCCAGTTTGACGAAAATTATGACCAGTTATGTTGTTGGTCAGGCGATAAAAGCGGGAAAAATCACGCAGGAAGATATCGTTACTGTGGGAAAGGATGCTTGGGCGACGGGTAATCCTATATTGAAAGGTTCTTCTCTCATGTTTCTTAAACCCGGCGACAGGGTAAAAGTGATCGATTTGAATCGTGGTGTTGTTATTCAGTCTGGCAATGATGCCAGCATTGCTTTAGCTGATTATGTGGCGGGTAGTCAGGATGTATTTGTTAGTCTGATGAATAATTATGCAAAAGCGCTTGGATTGACTAACACCCATTTTCGCACGGTTCATGGGTTGGATGCTGAGGGCCAATTCAGTACTGCTCGTGATATGGCTATATTGAGTCAGGCTATGATCCGTGATGTTCCTGATGAGTATGTTCTGCATAAAGAGAAAACATTCACCTTTAATAAAATCCAACAGCCTAACCGTAACCGATTGCTGTGGAACAAGAATATGAATGTCGATGGTGTGAAAACAGGATATACCAGCGGCGCTGGTTATAACCTGGTTGCTTCAGCGACAGAGGGACCTATGCGGCTGATTTCTGTTGTGCTAGGTGCGCCAAGTGATCGGGTTCGTTTCGCCGAAAGTGAAAAATTACTTGCATGGGGACTCCGTTTTTATGAAACAGTGACGCCCATTAAAGCTAGTGAACCGTTTGTTTCAGAAAAGATTTGGTATGGCGATCGTTCAGATGTTGCTCTTGGCGTGGAAAAAGATGCGGCGATCACTATTCCTCGTGGGCAGCTAAAAAATTTGAAAGCCAGTTACACGTTAAATCAGACGCCATTGACAGCGCCTTTGGCGAAAAATCAGGTTGTCGGCGTGATTAATTTTCAATTGGGGGATAAGGTGATTGAGCAACGTCCTTTGGTGGTTAAAGAGGCGGTGGAGGAAGGTGGCTTTTTCAGTCGTATTTGGGATTTGATTGTGATGAAAGTGAGTGGTTGGTTTAAGGCGATTTTTGGTTGATTTGACGTCAATATGTGGTTTATGCGGCAGGTTGGGTGGAGTTATATTCTGCCTTACTTAGGGCGCGGCATTTTGCCGCGCACGTTTTACGCTTATTTTTTTCCATCTAGAGAGCAACATTTGTTGTTTTTTGTAGTAGATCCGTTGTAACGGCCTTTGAATAACAAGACACCATCAGGTTTATCTTGCCAGTAAGCCCATAATTCGACCTCAGTTCTAACATGATGACCAATATTTTCGTAACGAATATGCGTAGGTGATAAACCTCGATAATTGCGGGTTGATGTTCCTTCATATCGGAGTTCATAGCTGTTAGCGAATCCTGTTAAATCGCCATTTCTGAATAGGATACAGGTTGCTACGTCATGAAACTCTACCCATCCATTAAGCGGTTTATTTTCACCTTCAGTTTCTATTTCAAAAACAATGACATTTTTGCCAGTTTCAGTTTTACCAAATACCATCAGCTTTCCATCTTCAATGGGGCGCAATAGGGATATTGAATTCTTTTCTGGGTCTATCATCAAACCACCATATTCAACTCCATTGACACTGGCTGTGTAATTGGGAAAACGACTAACATTGCCTCCGCCGAAAATAACAAGGGGTTCCTGAGGATTTGAAACATCAAGTTCACCGGCGAAAGGTCGGACAGCATCACCGTCGGAAAAAATTTTTTCACTTTCTCCAGTGCCGATAGCGCCATATATTTCTATTTTACTGTTCCAGGCAACTTCATCTTTTGCTATAGGAACAATAATGAGATTCTCAGAAACTAAGATCGGTGGAGATTGGTAAGTAATCCCCTCAAAAATAACATCGTAAACATCGAAAAATTCAACACTGCCCTCAACAAATTTGACGGCTCTATGCCATGCTCCATCGTAGAAATGATCTGTTGCGTAACCTGAGGATGGCTTTTTAATGCGTTGGCTTTCTTCTGACATTTGATCACCTATTATGAAGAGAAGTGAGTGAAAGAAATAGATATTCAAGTATTAAAAATAGTAGTAAGCGTTATTGATATTTGTCAAGAAAATGAGTTTTAATTGGGGGTAGGGTATTATTTTATAGGTAATATTAGATAGGGAATTAATTTGTAAAAATTAAAATATTATTATCCAGAAATAGATTTAATACAATTGTTTTAATATGTTGTTATTGGGAGTGTTAAATGTAAAGTTAATGAATTTATCAGTATTAACTTTAGGTCTATTATTATCTTTTTATTACTTTTATAGGTTTTTATTTTCTATTTGAAATGATTTTTAAATTCATTGAATATAGATTAATGACACCAAAATAGCATTATTGAAATAAGATATTATTTATTAATTATCGTGAACTTAAAGCTGTGTTGCCAGAACAGGCAGAACCTTGTGATTAAGGTCCTGCCTGGAGAAGGGAATGTCTGGTAGAAAATACTGTTAGCTTTTACTCAACATCCGCTTTGTTCTACCAGAGAAATACTACACTCAATTTCTATTGTAGAAATAAGGAATTAGGTGTAGCTATTTCGCAATTTATAATTTTATCTTAAGAAGCCAACAGTGTTGCATTGTAGATATAATTGTAACCACCAGGAGAAACCGCTGATGAAGATGTTATATTTACACGTTTGTTATTGCTGCAAGCGCTCAGAAGAAGATGATACAGCGCTGCACCTCTGTAGTCCTGCGCATTCCACCATAACAGATAGTTAAATTTGCCGTTAGGGAATTGCATAGTTACAGTTACTTGCAATTGGTTTTGATCAGGTGCAGCCTGAACTGAAGTTACTGTACCAACAGCGAAATAGTAATTAGGATTTGGAGAAGTTTGTTCAGGTTTATTTTCTGTTACCGCTTCATTAGAAGAAGGATTTGCATAGTTCATCGTGTTAACCTTTTAATTTAATGTAATTGAAAAAAATAATTTTTTACTAAATGTGCAGAGCAGTAATTTGTCCGCCGAAGAAATATAAGATAATTGGTAATTGTAATCCATATTAAAAGTTTATCTGTGTCATATAATTATTGATGCTGTTAAAATGTTGCCAATAATATATTTCCTCTAAATGGTTATAATAATCAAAGTCATCACTCTAATCAAAAAATAATATTGATATTTATTTCGTGTTGTTGAAATGGAAAAATTAACAATCTATTCCGGTGGGCGTTATTTATGCAGGATGTTCTTATTAATAGAGTGAGGGTAAGAAGTCATCCGTAGGAATTGAAGTGTACAGGCAGTATGTAGTGAATGATTTAAATTTTTGTTTTCTGGTTAATATTCAAATAAAACATGAGGAAATTATTCTTATCCTATAATATTTCGCATAGATATATATATGACTGAAAGATTTGAAATTAATTTATTTGAATCTATTTTTATATTAATAATACCTGCATGCATGATATTTGATTAATAATTACATATTATGAATGTTATTAATGTAATTACATCTGTTATTAATTATTCACAGTGTGCAATAATGGGATATTGTTATGCTTTGTTTTTTTGGATTTAGTGGGTGCTATGGGCTATCTTAGATGTAGTTTTTATAAGAAATTTTTTTAGATGAAATTAAATTCTGATAATAATATATTGATATTGTCTGTGTAAAATAGATAACTGAGTTAATTAATTTAAATTTATTGAAAGCCTGTTTTCTGTTATTTTTATGAGATTTTATTTTTATATTAAATACAACCATGCAGGCAGAGCGTTAATATTACGCTCTGCCTTAAATAGGGTAGAATGTGCTGTTATAAAAATCAGCTTCATTATACCAGAAAAATGCTGTGCCAAACTCCTATCACAAAAGTACTGTATTTTGCGATTAATGAAATCGCTTCAATCAGATTGAATTTCTATTAGGAATCTATTATTTGGCTCAAGCATTTCATAGGCGATTATTTTACATAGAGATTTCTACGCAATTAATATAATCGCAACCGAGAGGGCCAACTTTTCCTACGGTTCCTATTTTCACATCTTTCTTCGCGCAAAGTGCTTCCATCAGGACTTTATAAATCGCCATGCCTCTATTATCTAGCAGATTCCATTTTAAAAGCATTTCTTCAGATGTGCCATCAAGCATTAATACAGTCACCATGACTTGCATAACTTTGTCTGGCATAATTTTCATTGCAATGATTTTACAGCTACGTAACATTACGTCATCTATCATATCTTTGTCTTTGATTAAAGAAGGATGCATGTCGTTAATCATAATATAAACTCCAAAATATAATTTAATTAATAAATAACCTATATTATCTCTGAATAAATAACGGAAAACCGTTTGTTTGAGAAATATAAGGTGGTTGGTACTTCTACTATAAAAGCAATCTACATAAGAAATTTTTTTTGCACTAAAAATATAGGACAGTTAACATTTTTAATTGGCATATAACATTTTCTCTAACACATATAACTATAGGTGCCATTTATAGGTTGTCAAATAAATTTGAGAAAATAATGTAATTGATTGATAAGTGGAGTTATATTGCTAAAAATAGAAAATAAATTGTCAACTTGAGAAATATAAAATAATTGGAATTTTTCATATTGCATATAATTAGATTAAATTAAAATGTTATTTGTGATTTATTTGTTTTGAATGATTAGCTTGATAATTAAAAATTTAAATTATATTTTTGATTGTTGTAAATAAATATGGTTAATTTATTTATTTGAAATTTATATAAATATTAATGTAAATGAGATATTGTATGTGTTTTTTATAAAAAAAACTTTTCTTTATGAAGTATTGGTCTATTATTTAAAAAACTCAATAGTAAATAAAATAGCTATGTAAATAACCATTTCAACATTAAGGTTAAATTGCATTGGAGCGATTTTTTTATTTATCAATAGAATAATGTTATTAGAAATAAAATAATTAGAATTCATTATTTTATTGAATATAGACTTAGATTGTTTATTTTGTATAGGGAGTTAATACATGCATTTAGTACTTTAGTGGTAACACATTTAAGATAATATTGGGGAGGCAGTCATAAATTGGCATGACAATATAGTGTTAAGCCGTTGTTGGGAAAATAATTATCGTTTTCTAATGGGCGTATAGGCTCACTGTTCTATGATGAAGGTGGTTATATGTCATATCTTGATCCGTTAGCGCTTTCTATCCGTTTCGGAAATCGCAATAACTTAAGTGCTGACAAGCGATGGACGGATAAACCGAATCCTCTCCGTATGCTTAATCAGGAGCAATTTACTTACATTTATGAGGATAGTCTGCATTTTCTTTATGGTCGATATAGATTCAACCCAAGTAATGGACGCGATAATATTTTGACCGATATACAGGTGTCGAAAATCAAGACCGGGAAATATATTGAGCAATATGGTCATGATGAACAGTATGAGATTCTTGGTCTTCTTGGCGGCATGGGAACATTTCCTTTACACTCAATATTCGGTACGTTCAGAACAGAAGAAGTCGATCTGATTAGTTACTATTTTTATATTGCATATGTATTGACGGGTAATTATTCCGTTCATAATCGTTATCTTTATCAAGGTTATCCAATGGGGCCTAATAACGATGAGGGGTTAGATTATCATCTTATGTGGAATGCCGTTGATATCATTCCATCGCCGTATAAACCCGGCTTACCACGGTATTTCCCGCTGATTAACGGTTATATTCTCTTTCCTTCAACAACCGAGGCTGTAGTTATCTCTAATATTCCTGCCGATGCCAGATTCATCCGTCTTGAAGAGACAGGCAATAGGTTTCCTTTTACTGGGGAGATTGCGACCAAGACCCCTTATATCCTGACAGATAAGTTGCGGCAACAATGGGACGAAGAAGAGGAGCAGGGGGTGCCAATAGACGAAAGCGGATATTTTAATGAGGACGATTTGTGGCAATATGATGAACAGTTGGGGGATTGGGTGAAGTGGGTCGTGTAGCTTAAATTTTTCTGTCGGTTAGTTCATATCATTAATTTGGTTGCTGTTCGTTTGAAGAGAACAGCAACCAAGTCGTGTTTATCTATGCAAACAGTGAATAGAGGACCGCAGAGATAGCCACTAATCCCATAAAGACGACAAATACATTACTCAGCTTGCCGCTATATTTGCGCATTGCAGGAACTTTGCGGATTGCATACATCGGCATAATGAACAGCAACATTGCGATAATAGGACCGCCTAATCTTTCGATCATTTCCAAAATACTTGGGTTCAGAGTCGCAACAATCCAAGTTGTGACTAACATAAAAATGGACGTGATACGATTCAGCTTTTTAGGCTCAATAGTTTTGCCTTGGTCACGCAATGTCTTAATAACCATACCATTAAAGCCTTCACGTGCTCCCAGATAATGACCAAGGAAAGATTTGGTAATGGCTATAAATGCAATAAACGGAGCAATATAGGCAATCACGGGTGTATTAAAGTGGTTAGCCAGATAAGACAGAATAGAAATATTTTGTGCTTTGGCTTCTGCCAGATTTTCTGGAGACAGGCTCAATACGCAGCTAAATACGAAGAACATCACGGTGGCGACCATCATGACATGGGCGTATGCCAGGATGCGGGAGCATTTTTTCTCAGCATTCTCACCATATTCTTCACGTTTTGCCACAGCAAACGCCGAGATAATTGGCGAGTGGTTAAAAGAGAACACCATTACCGGGATCGCCAGCCATAGCGTAATAAGCAGCCCATGACTTGCACTTGATGCAGAGACGGTGATGTTTTCGAAGATTGCGGTGTTCCAGTTAGGGATCAGATAAAACGCCAGTAGCATCAAAACGGCAACAAATGGGAATACCAGCACACTCATCGCCTTAACAATCGCCTGTTCGCCAAAACGGACGATGGTCATTATACCAATAATTAGGATCAGCGCCAGCAAGGCACGAGGCGGAGAAGGTAGATGTAATTGGTGAACAATAAAGCTGTCTACGGTGTTGGTAATAGCAACGCTATAAACCAAGAGAATTGGGTAGATAGCGAAGAAATAGAGCAGGGTGATAAGTTTACCTGCCAGGCTGCCAAAGTGCTCTTCTACGACTTCGGTAATATCTTCACCAGGGTTTTTGCCTGATAGAACGAAACGACACATCCCACGATGGGCGAAGAAAGTCATTGGGAAAGCCAGTAGCGCCATCACTATAAGAGGCAGCAGGCCGCCAATACCGGCGTTGATAGGTAAGAATAATACACCAGCGCCAATTGCGGTGCCGTATAAGCCAAGCATCCATACTGTATCTGATTTACGCCAGGTTTTATAATCGCTTGGGCTGGTGGCCTGCGATGCGATCGTACCTGTTTGAGTCATATCCATAGTTATCTCCGAGAATAACGCGGTAAATTAAAAAATGAAATTACAATGCCGCAAGTATGCAATAAATGCAAATACATGTGGCCTAACTCTTTCTTTATAAAAATAAATTCTTTAAATATCTTTGATGTTTATTTAAACGTTTTTATTACCACATTAACATCTTGGTCGAAAATTGGACTTTAAATTAACAAGCCAAAATTTTCGCTTTACTTTCTTTTTTGAAAGAAAGTCTGGGAATTTTAAGACCAGACTTTTGATAGCGGCAAGATAGCGATTTTTAGTGAATAGTACCGTGATCATAGTCTCAAATGCGGAATATATCTCGAAAAGTCATCATGTTACGAGATTTAGTGTAATTGTTGCCTAAATATTGCCAATTTTAACGAGGTCAAATTATAGCCTCAATTTTCCTATTACTCAACTCTCATTATTATCTTATGTTTTTGTTATTCCTTGCTCATTTGTTTATATATTAATGAATAAAAATGACAAATAGAGGGGATGATTAATAAATTGATAAATATCAATTTGTTACCGAATTTAAAAAATAGGTATCACTGATGTAATGCTTGTATCTTTGTGAAACATATATATAAAACCAAGATAATAGATTAATGGCATCAATAATATGCATGAAAGATGTACTCGCTATCCTTTGATCAAGTTTTAATAATCTCGTTCGTTATATATCTATTTACATAGTGATTTATACAGATTTATTGATTTATATGAAAATCATTGAGCTGAATTTAAGCGCAAATAAATGTTAAATAGGGTACAGAATATTACCCTGTTGGTTAACTCATGTTCATTTGGGAGTGTAAAATTAGCCAATAATTTCTAATAAACAGATCTTGATTGGAATAGGGTTTGTTTATCTCAAATCACTATACCCGTTATCTTTCAAGTTGCCTCTTTGCTGGCGGCACTCACTCACCCCGGTAACATAGCTCTCTATGCTGCCGGGGATTCGCTCCCTTGCCGTCGCGATCCATCTTGAAATCCATTGGGTATAAGCTGCATTTATGTTACTAGCTCTTTATCCAGCCTTTACGGATAGGAAAAGCGCAGCAACGTTGGTACAGACTGTTCAATCTTTTTTGTAAACTTTCACCAGACAGGCTCCATATTATTTGTGCAAAAGTGCATCCCATTAGGCTGACGATAAATGCCCCGACCATATCCATTGGCCAATGAACGCCTAAATAGACTCTGGCCCATGCGATAGCCAGTGCAATTGCCATCATACATAAGCCTGGCCAAATCCTATACCAGAATAAAAAGGATAAAGCGAAAGTGAAGACAGTTGTTCCGTGATGACTTGGGAATGAGGTTGTTGGTGCGTGAGGAAGAAAGTTATAACCAAAACCTTCTGCAAAAGGGCGGTCATGAGGGCAGAGTAAACCGATACAGAATGAGGTTAGCATGGCAAAACAGAAGGCAATGGTGGTTTTACTGACGATAACCCGATGATAAGGGAGAGTACGCTCTGAACCCCAAAACCAGAAACTAACCAATGTTAGAGGGAAAATAAGTACCAGATATTTTGCAATGAACACCGCCATTGCAATCATGGCTGGTGATGATTCAGGTGTAGCATTGAAAAAAGTAAACAGATCATGATTTATTTGTTCTAACAAATCGGGCCTCACATTCACATATAGTCACTTATGTACATCACGATAGTCGGACGCAAGAGAGTAAAATTGGCCGACTTGTGAGTAAAGCGTAATTGTTGGTGTCATTTATGTTTGGTTTATATTTTCGTCAAGGAAACATCTGGCAGCCGTCAGGACGAAAAACAAGCAACTCATTGATATGTATGATGATAAATTCTAGATTACTGAGGTGATAGTACAAATGGTTGATAGTTTGATCATCTGTAGAATCGGTTATGTGTTTATCCAATAAAAAAACCCGATAGCCTTAAACCAAAACGGATGACTATCGGGTTCCTCAATATTGGGATATCAAAGAAAAGCAGTGGCATTAATTCAGACTACGGTTTGGCAAGAAAGTTCTTCGTGATAAGAAAAAAAATTAAATTTTTTTCAGTTTGATGAAAATAACATTTTTTGCACAAATCAACTGAGTCCACTGTGGTTAATCATCAATGGCGGTTTTTACCGCAACAAAGTAGAACCAGAAGTTCGATTATTGTAGCAGTTGGTGCTCTTTTACGTACGCTTCGAAGTCTGTGCAGCCACCGATATGTTTCTCATCAACGAAAATCTGTGGAACAGTTTCAACAGGTTTACCAACCGTTTTTTCCAGATCAGCTTTAGTAATACCTTCTGCGTGAATATCAACATAACGGAAGTCAAAATCATCACGTTGCTCTTTCAGTCGTTCCGCCAGCTCTTTCGCGCGGACACAGTATGGGCAGCCAGGACGACCGAAAATCACAGTAAACATATAAACTCCTTTTGGTTTTATTAAAGTAGTGCGGTTTGATGTGTTGTTCGTGCTCATTTGATCGCTACTATGCCTGTATAGGTATGTAAAAAAAAGCAGAAATTGCCTTTTGCTTTAATTCAACATACCAATTTTGGTGACAGAGTTTCCGGTAGTATAATGCAGCATCAGGTTGTTAAAGGGGGTGTGATGAAAAGGCATCAAAACAGTATGAGTTCATTGGCAGATATGCCAAAACAGGTTATCCTGCTAGAAATTATCGGTACTGGCTGCTTGCTCCTAGCATATTTGACTATTAATGATATTGTTGTCTTAACAGATTTACTAATGACGCCAGAAGCACATGTTGTTATGATTTTCACCGGCATAGGTTGTCTGGTTCCTGCTGTGGTTAACATCATTTGGCGTGCAGTGTTCGGTCTCTCTTTTTTGGGTATTGATCATAAAAAAGAGAGCAAAAATAAGGCAGAAGGTAGTGATAACGGTAGATAAAAATAATTTATCAGTTATTGGTGATAGCGCGATAAAGAATTATTTCGTAAGCTATAGCGCTTTTTCATTTTCCGTTGTATGGGGTTGTTAGATGAGTTCACTTGTCATTCCTGACTTATCGGTATTGCGTGAGTGGTTGGATCAGCTCAAAATTTCCTACTTTGAGTGCGATTCATGCCAAGCGCTGCATCTACCTCATATGCAGAATATTGATGGTTTATTTGATGCCAAAATTGATCTGTTGGACAATGTAATCTTGTTTTCTGCATTGGCTGAAGTTAAACCAACCGCCATTATTCCTCTGATGGCTAATCTAAGCCAGATTAATGCCAGTTCCCTGACAATCAAGGCTTTTCTTGATATTCAGGATGAAAATTTACCGAAATTGGTGGTGTGTCAATCTTTCCTTATTTCAGCCGGGCTGACTTTTTCCCAGTTTTCTCATTTCTTGCAACAAAGCGAAGAGCAGATTGCAGGTGTGATTTTTGAAATTCACAGTAATAACTTGCTGTATATTAATCGTGATATCGAAATTGAGAGTGACATTGAAGAGGAAGAAGAAGCACAAGCTTCTGCTAAGGCACCGACTTTTACTTTGCACTAATATTTCCAACACGGTCATCCTACAATGCAATGTATGCATTATTCTGCGGGGCATTGTCACTCTTGTCAGTGGCTTGAAAAACCCTATTCTCAGCAGTTAGAAGATAAGCAGCAGAATCTAAAACAGTTATTATCTCAAACCTTTGTGAATCAATGGCTACCTCCAATCGCCAGCCAGCCAAGCGCTTTTCGTAATAAAGCCAAAATGGTTGTCAGTGGCAGCGTAGAGCGCCCATTGCTAGGCATGTTGCATCGTGATGGCACGGCGGTTGATCTGTGTAATTGCCCCCTTTATCCAGCGCATTTTCAGCCTGTATTCGATGTTGTTAAATCGTTCATTGCTTGCGCTGGGTTGACGCCGTATAACGTTGCTCGTAAGCGGGGTGAACTGAAATATTTGCTGCTGACAGAAAGTCGTCATAGCGGTGAAATGATGTTGCGTTTTGTACTGCGTTCTGAAACGAAGATTGCTCAATTGGAGCGTGCTTTACCTCAGTTGCGTGAACAATTGCCACAGCTTACGGTGATCTCTGCGAATATTCAGCCGGTCCATATGGCAATCTTAGAGGGAGAAAAAGAGATCCTATTTACTGAGCAAAAAGCGCTCAAGGAACAGTTCAACGGCATTCCTCTTTATATCCGTCCACGTAGCTTTTTCCAGACTAACCCGAAAATGGCTTCTGAATTGTATGCAACAGCAGGACGTTGGGCTCGTGAATTGAAAATCAGTAGCATGTGGGATCTATTCTGTGGTGTTGGGGGTTTTGGTCTGCATTGCGCAGATAAAAACACCTGTTTAACCGGAATCGAAATCAGTCCCGAAGCCATTGATTGCGCCCGTGATTCGGCGAAAATATTGGGTTTGGAAAATATCGAGTTTCAAGCTTTGGACTCAACAAACTTCGCCATAGCAAAAGAGCAAATTCCGCAATTGGTTTTGGTAAATCCGCCTCGCCGGGGAATTGGTAAGGCGTTGTGCGATTATCTCAGTAAAATGGCGCCGGACTATATACTTTATTCAAGCTGTAATGCTCAGACAATGGCGAAAGATATTGCTGCACTTGCCAACTATCGTGTAGAAAAGACACAGTTGTTTGATATGTTTCCCCATACCGAGCATTACGAAGTTTTAACGTTATTGAGGTTAAATCACGATTAAATAACGAAAGAATATGTGGGAATGGGCCAGAGAACGCCCATTCCCGTTTAGTCATGGCGCTCAAAAGCGAGTGCACGGCGTTCAATCATCCGCATCAGCAAAGTCAGAATGCCGTTAACACATAGATAAATCACCCCTGCGGCCATAAAAACCATTACATCATAATTACGGCCAAATAGAAGCCGACTGTATCCCATGACTTCCAGCAAAGTAATCGTACTTGCGAGAGATGTACTCTTGAAAATTAATATAACTTCGTTGGAATAGGAAGATAATGCCCGTTTAAAAGCATAGGGCAGCAGTATCCGCATAGATTGTGCTTTAGACATGCCCAACGCTTGACAGGATTGCCACTGACCCGCAGGAATTGCCTTTACCGCGCCGTGGAATAGCAGAGTAGAATATGCCGCACTGTTAAGCGCCAGTGTTACCATTGCGCACAGCCAAGGCTCAGACAGTAATTGCCAAAGCCACGGGTACGCTTTTATGGATGGAAATTGCCCCGGTCCGTAATAAATCAGAAAGAACTGCACCAGCAAAGGCGTACCGGTGAACAGAGTAATGTAGGTTTTTACCAGTTGTGTCAGTACCGGCAATTTCATGGTCAGAACCATAGTGAACAGGGCGGACATCATGAAAGCAACAAAAAGCGCTGTGATGGTCAGGCTCAGACTGGTTGTCAACCCTGGTAAAATTTGTTGAATATACTCAAGCATCAGGAAACACTCCGATCAAAGCGGGTGGTACGCATCTCAATTTTCTTCAAAATAAACTGACTGATCAGAGTAATAGCCAGATAGATCAGCGCCACGATCATATACCAGGTAAAAGGTTCCTGAGTGCGTGTGGCAATACTTTTGGTTTGCTGCATCAGATCATTCACACTAATAAGCGATACCAATGCGGTATCTTTCAACAAAACTAACCATTGGTTGCCAAGCCCTGGTAGAGCATGTCGCCACATTTGCGGCATGATCAGGCGGAAAAATATTTCAGTGCGACCAAGACCTAATGCTTGACCGGCTTCCCATTGACCGGCGGGAATAGCTTTTATCGCACCACGGAGTGTCTGGGATGCATAGGCAGAGTAGAGTAGGGACAGCGCAATGACGCCACAAAGGAATGGGCTGACATAAAAGTCTTGAATATCTATCTGAACTCTGGGATGCCAGAAGATAAGATAAACATCAAAGCCATCAGCCAGTATAATGAGAAGTTGTGACGCGCCGGAGTAGACGAACAGCACGACCAAAATTTCCGGCAACCCTCTGAACAGAGTAACCCAACAGGTGCCAAGTATGGCGAAGGGTTTCCAACGGGCTGATTCCCAGGCAGCAAATAACATGGCTAAAATCAGACCAAGTACTAATGCAGACACAGCAAGGCCGACGGTGATGCCGGCGGCGCTTGTTAGAGATTGGAATTCATTCATGGAGATTCAGCTGCTTATTTAAACCATTTTTTGTAGATGATGTCATAAGTGCCATCTCGTTTGACGTCAGCGAGTGCTTTATTCAGCTTATCTTGTAGCTCTTTGTTACCCTTACGAACGGCAATCCCTAAACCGATACCAAAGTAATTTTTGTCAGTGACTTTGTTACCGATGGTATTTAAATTTTCATTCTTTTTCAGCCACTCGTTAACAACGGCAGTGTCGCCGAAAACGGCGTCCAGACGGCCATTTTTCAGATCCAGAATCGCATTTTGATAGCTGTCATAAGGAACGGTTTTAATCTCTTTTCGTTGTTCCATCAGATACTTCTGGTGAGTTGTACCATTCTGGATACCTACAAGTTTGCCTTTCAGCTCTGCTACGCTGGAGACTTTACCTTTAACGGAAATAAAAACCGCTGAGTTGTCGTAATAAGTGTTAGTAAAATCAACCTGCTTTTGGCGCTCAGGAGTGATATCAATACCGGCGGCTAAAGCGTCGAAGCGACGGAATTTTAGACTGGGGATCAGGCTATCAAAGGATTGGTTAGTGAAGGTACATGTTGCATTAATTTTCTCACAGAGAGCATTGGCCAAATCGACATCAAAACCCTGAATTTTATTATTTGCATCGATGAACTCAAATGGAGGATAAGTGGCTTCTGTGGCAAAACGAATGGTCTCTTTTTCCGTGGCGGTTGCAGATAAAGTTACTGTGCCTAAGAGGGCTGCAAAAAGTAGTTTTTTCATCGCTATATCCTATTAATAGTTAGTGTGATAGATAATTAGCAAAGGCTTTGGTTTGTGGTTGGGTAAAATGGCCGATATCACCTTGTTCTACAATGCGGCCGTTTTCCATATATACGACACGGCTCGCGGCCTTGCGGGCGATTTCCACTTCATGGGTAACGATAATCTGTGTAATGCCCGTTGCAGATAATTCCTGGATGATATTGACAACCTGTGCTGTAATTTCTGGGTCCAATGCTGCCGTTGGTTCATCAAATAATAAAACTTGGGGTTCCATCATTAATGCCCGTGCGATAGCGACTCGTTGCTGTTGTCCTCCAGATAAATGTTGTGGGAAGCGGCCTGCAAAATCATCTAAGCGCAAACGGGAAAGGAGCTTATTCGCTTTTTCCTGTGCCTGTTGCTTGGATAAACTTAATACGCGACAGGGTGCTTCGATCAGGTTATCCATAACAGTAAGATGGGGCCATAAGTTATATTGCTGAAAGACCATACCTACATTTTGGCGTAGAGAACGAATTTCCTTCGTTCCTGGCGTTTGTTCAAAATTGAATTGATGATTAGCAATATGTAACTGGCCGGATCGTGGTATCTCCAGCAGGTTTAATACTCGCAACAACGTACTTTTACCTGCGCCGCTTGGCCCTAGCAAAACCATTGTTTCCCCTAGAGAACACTCAAGATTAATATCAAACAGTGCTTGATGGACACCGTAATAGCAATCAATGCTTTTTAATTGAATACTCATGCTTTTATTCTGAATAGTCAGTGATTTAGTTCGATGCTAAACCCGTTAGCATAATTATGCAACATCTTATGCACAGAATATTATTAATTGATATTTCAATTACATGCCTGATCAATGCGTTCTATTCTCTCCTTGTGTGATTTATCAACAAAAGCTTATTTATTCTGTTGCTATCCCGTGGGAAGATGAATCGACCACAATGAGTAAGCATAGTAGGATAAACAGTGGCAACGGACGACTTATGACAAATGAAGCGTCCGAACCGTTATTTATGACATCAAGTATTAATTGTGGTTCAAATTCTGATTAAGTAAAGAATGCCATCAGTAAGGGGGCGAGCAAACTCAGCACAAAACCGTGAACTATTGCTGCTGGAACAATACTGACTCCACCACACCGCTGTAATACTGGCAAAGTAAAATCCATCGAGGTCGCACCGCTTAATCCTAGAGCGCTTGAACGATATCGATTGATTAGAACTGGAATTAGCATAATTGCTACCAGTTCGCGCACCAGATCATTAAAGAATGCGGCACTGCCGATTACCGGCCCGTAAGCGTCGGAAAGTAAGATGCCAGAAAGGGAATACCAGCCGTAACCAGAAGCTAATGCTAAACCTGTTTTCATTGGCAGCCCGAGAATAAGTGCTGCAATTGCACCGCCAATAAGCGCGCTGACAGCAATAACAATCGCAATAATGGCGCCACGGCGGTTTAGCAATATCTGTTTCAGGCTCATGCCGTTGTTACGTAATTGAATACCGACGAATAGCAGTAAAACGATTAAGGCGATTTCACTGGCAGGATTGGAGAAGCGCAGCCATGACCAGCCAGTGAGTCCAAACAGGAAACCTAAAATCAGCACACCGCATAATTTCAATGATTCAAAGATCATATGTAAACGGGAAGGCGGTTTTTCCTGTTTATGTGGACTAACAACCCAAGGATCGCGCTTTTCAAGCAGGAATAACGCCAGCATATTAGCTGTAAAAATACATAAAAAAAATGTTATTGCATATTGAAAGATAGAGAAAAGGTTGCGGCCTAAATCGTCTAACAAAGCCAAGCTGATCCCCATTAAAAACAGGATGATATAGACCATCGCGTTGAGAAGGTGATGAACAACATTTAACAGTACCTTATTATTCAAATGGATAAGGTAGCCTAGCGTTAACGGCAAAAGAATGATCAGCAGCCCAGAGTACATAATTAACATCCTGTAAAACAGTTAATGTCTTTTTATCCAAATCCAGTATAAAAATCGGTTGTAGAGACTTTTAAAAATGGTTGTAAAGACCATGAAAATAAAAGATAACAATTTTTTTACATTAAGAGAATAGTCAGGATAGAGAGAAGTATGCTGTTGCTCAAAGAATTTTTTATTCTTAAGGTGGGGTGTTATTAATAACTGTTAATGTGTATAAAACGTAAAGAGAACAGTATCGACCTAGAATGAATGGAAATCCTTAGTCTTCGTGGTATTGCAAGAAATAAGTTTTTTACTGTTTCTCTGAATCCAATGCTTAATATGGTGATATTTAAATGAATTTTATTCGTTCGAAACATCGATGGGTTGTGTTGTTAGCTGTTGTGGCTGTTATTACATTAGTTCTGGGGTATTTTCTGCATGGACCAGAAACGATCAAATATCAGACAGTCCCTGTCATTAAAGGTGATTTGGAAAAAAATGTACTGGCAACGGGAAAATTGGATGCGGTCAGAAAAGTAGATGTTGGCGCACAGGTAAGCGGTCAGTTGCAGAATTTGTATGTTGAAGTGGGTGATAAGGTGACAAAAGGCCAGTTATTGGCACTGATTGATCCTAAACCGGCGCAAAATCAGGTCAAAGAAGTTGAAGCCACGATTAAAGAATTGAATGCTGATTTGATAGAAGCCAGGGCACAATTGAAATTGGCACGGCTTACATTGCAGCGTCAGAACAATCTGGCGAAAGTGCAGGCGGTTTCGCTCCAGGAATTGGATCAGGCGAAAACGGACGTTGAAGTGAAAAGAGCGCAGGTAGAAACTTTATTGGCGCAAATCAGCAAAAATCAGGCCAGCCTTGATACTGCTGAGGCGAATTTGCAATACACCCGGATTACCGCACCAATGGATGGTGTTGTTGTCAATATCAAAACGCTTCAGGGGCAAACAGTCATCGCGGCACAGGAAGCCCCGACTATTCTGACGCTTGCTGATCTGGGCACGATGTTGGTAAAAGCGGAAGTATCAGAGGCGGACGTTATTTACCTGAAACCGGGTCAGAAAGCTTCTTTTACCGTATTAGGCGCACCGGATAAAAATTTTCCGGGAGTGTTGAAAGATATTTTGCCGACGCCAGAAAAGATTAATGATGCGATTTTCTTCTATGCCCGCTTTGAGGTAGCTAATCCTCAGCAACTTTTGCGTTTGCAAATGACCGCTCAGGTGAAAATTCAACTTGATTCCCATCGTGATGTGTTGATGATCCCGATCTCTGCTTTGGGTAAACAGATTACGCCAACCCGCTATGAGGTGGATATCCTGAATGGAGATAAAGAAGAGAAGCGGGAAGTGACCATTGGCGTACGCAATGATGTGAATGTACAAATTCTGTCTGGTCTGAAAGAGCATGAGCAGGTGATTACTGGTCGTAATGATGAAGCAGAGGATGAGTAATGAATGCGTTACTTGAGCTGAAAGGTATAGAACGCAGCTATCCCACGGGTGAGCAACAGGTAAAGGTACTGGATAATGTCACCTTGTCTATTGATGCCGGTGAGATGGTTGCGATTATCGGCGCGTCAGGCTCGGGTAAATCGACACTGATGAATATTCTTGGGTGTCTTGATCAACCCAGTAACGGTGAATACTGGGTCGCGGGACAGAATGTTGCTGAACTGAATAATGATGAACTGGCAGCACTGAGACGGGAACATTTTGGCTTTATTTTTCAGCGTTATCATTTACTGACTCATTTAACCGCTGAACAGAATGTGGAAATTCCAGCTATTTACGCGGGAACCGCTAAAGCAGAGCGTCGTCAGAGAGCAATAGAGTTGCTTGGTCGTTTAGGGCTTGAAGAGCGAATCGACTATCAGCCAGGGCAGCTCTCTGGTGGACAGCAGCAGAGGGTCAGTATCGCCAGGGCGTTAATGAATGGTGGTCAGGTCATTTTGGCTGATGAACCAACCGGAGCGTTGGATAGCCATTCCGGCGAAGAGGTGATGGCAATCCTCAAACAACTGTGTGAACAAGGGCATACCGTCATTATTGTCACTCATGATCCGAAAATTGCAGCGCAGGCACAGCGAGTTATTGAGATCAAAGATGGTCACATTATGAGTGACTCTGGCACGCAAGTGACTAGAAAAGCCGCTCAAACTCCGTCGTTAACGTCAAAAATATCGTCGATACGTCAGACCGTTGGGCGGTTTAATGAAGCTTTATTCATGGCATGGCGGGCGATGGTTGCCAACAAGATGCGAACTTTGCTGACCATGTTGGGGATTATCATTGGTATTGCTTCTGTCGTGACTATTTTGGTTATCGGGGATGCGGCTAGGGCATCGGTGTTATCCGATATTAAAGAGATTGCGACGAACACCATTGATATTTATCCGGGAGAAGATTTTGGCCTTGATGATCCGGTCAGTATGCAAGCGCTGAAAATAGAGGATGCAGACGCGATTAAAGCGCAACCCTATATTCTGGCGGTTTCACCAGAAATTGAGGGGCAAATGCGCCTTCGTAAAGGGAACATTGATGTTGCTTCGAGAGTGACTGGCGTTGGTGATGAGTTTTTTCAGGTTTATGCTCTGCGCTTTGCCCAAGGAATGGGATTCTCATTGGATATGATACGCCGTCAGGGGCAAGTTGTGGTTATTGATGACAATACTCAGCGTAAGCTGTTTCCTCACCAGAAAAATGTGATTGGGGAGGTGATCTTGGTGGGTAATATGCCGGCCACAATTGTGGGAGTGGTATCTGATAAGAGAGCGACGTTTGGCAGTAGCAAATCATTACATGTCTGGTTGCCTCATAGCACGATGACCAGCCGTCTGATGAACCGAAATTATTTGGATTCAATTACTGTCAGAATAAAGGATGGTTATAACTCTAAGGATATAGAAAAGAAGATTGTTCAGTTGCTCACTTTGCGCCACGGGAAAAAGGATGTTTTCACCTATAACGTGGACATGATGGTAAAAACGGCGGAAAAAACGGCCCATACTTTACAACTGTTTTTGACGATGGTGGCGGTAATTTCGCTGATAGTTGGCGGGATTGGCGTTATGAATATTATGTTAGTTTCGGTGACTGAACGTACAAGAGAGATCGGTATCCGTATGGCCGTGGGCGCCAGAACCAGTGATGTGATGCAGCAGTTTCTGATAGAAGCTATTTTGGTTTGTCTGGTTGGCGGTGTTTTGGGCATTGTACTCTCTTATACGATTGCATTGATTGCTCAACTGGCGCTGCCTGGTTGGCACTTTGTTTTCCAGCCCATCGCCTTACTCAGTGCTTTCGCCTGTTCTACCGCAATTGGCGTGATATTTGGGTTTCTACCTGCCCGTAATGCTGCTCGCCTTGATCCGATAGAAGCGTTGGCAAGGGAATAAGCGAAAATGAAATAACGTTACGCCGCAGGCAATGACCAGCGGCGTGTGAATAATACCTGGTTATAACCCACAGGCCAGGCTATTTAGCCTTTGGGTTCGTTTTCAAGGGGAACAATAATACTGGCATGATTTCCCTTTGGGCCTTGGTGAACGCTGAAATTCACCTTCTGGCCCGCTTTCAGCGTCCGGTAGCCGTCCATCTGAATGGTTGAGTAATGAGCGAATATATCTTCTCCGCCGCTTGCCGGGCAAATAAACCCAAAGCCCTTCGCATTATTGAACCACTTAACAGTACCTGTCTCCATACTTCTACATCCCTCGTTTAATAATTTCGGTTGAGATGAGCCATTAATATAACAGTCGTAAACAATCACATGTAAACAGCGACATTATCTATGTTTGTTCACAAAACATACTGTAGTAAAAATCAAATTCTCGTCAAGCACAGAACAAATGTCTGGTTGTTTTGAATGACTAAAGTTTGATATAGATAACGATATGAGTTTCGTTCATTCACTTTTATACCGAGTTTTCATAGGGGAATAGTCTGTGGTAAAAGGAGTTGCCCAGAGAATGATAAGATAAATGACAACATAATTTGTTTGCTGGCAGTGGCTGGTATTAGAGGTTAATCCTGTTGGGAAAATAATGAACGAGTATCATAACAGTTTGAAAGTTAAGGAATCAGTTAAGAATGAACGACAGCAAAAATTGCAGCCGCCGTCAATGTATCAGGTCATTCTTAACAATGATGATTACACTCCGATGGAGTTTGTAGTTGACGTATTACGAAAGTTCTTTTCTTATGATATTGAACGGGCAACGCAGTTAATGTTGGATGTCCACTATCAAGGGAAGGCTGTTTGTGGAGTTTATACTGCTGAGGTGGCAGAAACTAAAGCGGCTCAGGTAAATATGTATGCCAGGGAGCACGGGCATCCATTACTTTGTACGCTGGAAAAAATCTGACCAGGTATACTGATTTTAGGGGGAGGTGCCTATGCTCAACCAAGAGCTTGAACTTAGTCTTAATATTGCCTTTGCTAAAGCACGGGATAACAGACACGAGTTTATGACTGTGGAGCACCTATTGCTGGCGTTGTTAAGCAATTCATCAGCGCGTGAAGCATTGGAAGCCTGCAAGGTCAATCTGGCTCAATTGCGTAAGGAGCTGGAGAATTTTATTTCACAAACGACACCGTTGTTACCTGAAAATGATGAGCGGGAGACTCAGCCGACGTTGAGTTTTCAACGTGTTCTTCAGCGCGCGGTATTTCATGTTCAATCTTCTGGGCGTTCAGAAGTTTCTGGTGCTAACGTGCTGGTGGCTATCTTTAGCGAACAGGAGTCTCAAGCGGCTTATTTGCTGCGTAAACATGATGTTAGTCGTCTGGATGTCGTTAATTTCATTTCTCACGGAACGCAAAAAGAGGACACTGAATCGGATCATCAGGAGACAGGCTCGCAATCTGCGGAAGAGCACTCTACAGGTGAGGATCGGTTGGAAAATTTCACAACTAATCTGAATCAACTTGCTCAAAGAGGGCAGATTGATCCATTGATTGGCCGTCAGGATGAGTTGGAAAGAACAATCCAGGTATTGTGTCGTCGCCGAAAAAACAACCCACTGTTGGTCGGAGAGTCGGGGGTCGGTAAGACCGCCATTGCCGAAGGGCTGGCATGGAGGATTGTGCAAAAAGATGTACCGGAAGTGATGGCTGATTGTACGATTTATTCGCTGGATATTGGCTCGTTGCTGGCGGGAACTAAATATCGTGGTGATTTTGAGAAGCGCTTCAAAGCATTGTTAAAAACCCTTGAGCAGGATAAGAAAAGTATTCTATTTATAGATGAAATTCATACCATTATCGGTGCGGGTGCTGCGTCAGGGGGGCAGGTCGATGCGGCCAACCTGATTAAGCCGCTGTTATCTAGTGGGCGTATCAGAGTGATTGGTTCTACGACCTATCATGAATTCAGTAATATTTTTGAAAAAGATCGGGCGTTAGCGCGTCGTTTTCAGAAGATTGATATTGTTGAGCCTTCACCCGAAGAGACGGTACAGATTATTAAAGGGTTGCGGCCAAAATATGAGGCGCACCATGATGTACGTTATACCACGAAAGCGATCCGCGCTGCGGTTGATTTATCAGTGAAATACATTACTGATCGCCACTTGCCGGATAAGGCGATCGATGTAATTGATGAAGCCGGTGCTCGTACTCGTTTGGTGCCGATTAGTCGCCGTAAAAAAACGATTAATGTGTCGGATATTGAATTCGTCGTTGCCCGGATTGCCCGTATCCCTGAAAAAACCGTTTCTGCCAGTGATAAAGATGTCCTAAGAACACTGGATGAGCGGCTGAAAATGTTAGTATTCGGTCAGGATACTGCGATTGCGGCATTGACCGAAGCTATTAAGATGAGTCGTGCAGGATTGGGTCAGGATAATAAACCGGTGGGTTCTTTCCTGCTTGCAGGTCCGACAGGCGTGGGGAAAACGGAAGTCACCGTACAGCTTGCTAAGGTGCTGAATATCAAATTATTGCGTTTTGATATGTCAGAATATATGGAGCGCCATACCGTAAGCCGTTTAATTGGTGCGCCACCGGGATATGTTGGTTTTGATCAAGGAGGATTGCTTACGGATGCTGTGATTAAACATCCTCATTCAGTATTGCTGCTTGATGAGATTGAAAAAGCACATCCAGATGTGTTTAACCTGTTATTGCAAGTCATGGATAACGGTACTCTGACTGATAATAACGGTCGCAAAGCAGATTTTCGTAACGTCATTTTAGTCATGACAACGAATGCGGGGGTACGTGAAACGCAGCGTAAGTCCATTGGATTTAAGCAGCAGGATAACAGCTCTGATGCAATGGAAGAGATTAAGAAAGTGTTTACACCGGAATTCCGTAACCGTCTTGATGGCATCATCTGGTTTAATACGCTTTCTATTGAGGTTATTCAACAGGTAGTTGATAAGTTCATTGTCGCCCTGCAAGCACAACTGGATGAGAAAGGTGTTTCGCTGGAGGTCAGTGCGGATGCTCGTCAGTGGTTATGTGATAAAGGCTATGATAAAGAAATGGGTGCTCGTCCAATGGCGCGGGTTATTCAGGATAGCTTGAAGAAACCGTTGGCAAATGAACTCCTGTTCGGCTCATTAGTTCACGGTGGCTCGGTAAGTATTGGCTTAGATAAGGCAAAACGCGTACTGACCTATGGTTTTAGCAGTGCTTATAAGCAGAAACCGGAAGATGTAGTGCACTAATAAAGAGTGACACCACAGGTGAATACAACGTTGTTAGATACAAAGTTGCTACCTGTGGTGTAATACCTGATAAACGGTAATGAATCAGCGGCTACGGAAGACGATACGGCCTTTGCTCAGGTCATATGGGGTCAGCTCAACTGTAACCTTGTCGCCTGTCAGGATGCGGATGTAGTTTTTACGCATTTTACCTGAGATGTGAGCAGTGACTACGTGCCCGTTTTCTAACTCAACGCGGAACATAGTGTTTGGTAGCGTGTCTAGCACGGTACCTTGCATTTCAATATTGTCTTCTTTGGCCATCTAATCCTCTAAGTTTAATAACCATCGTTTTTAACGGGCAAGATAATGCCGAAAAACCCACATTATGTAAAGGAATGTTGTATTTTAACCCGTTATTTTGCAAATGGTACATGGTGATATTTACGTTATAATCAACATGAATCGGTCAAATGTTGATTATAATTCCAGTACTTGTTGTAACCAGCAACCGGGTTTTAATGACCGATTTCTGAATTGATAAAGATGCTGAATAAATTCTTCCCTGGAGATCTCTTTTGCACCTAGTGACGCTGTGTGATGGTTAAGCACTTGGCAATCCAGTAGTTCACCGCCGTATCGCAGAAAATGGTGATAGAAGGCAATGAACGCACATTTGGATGCATTTTCCATTCTGCTAAACATAGACTCACCGCAAAATAGTGTGCCAACGCTGACACCGTACAAGCCGCCAACAATCCGCTCATTGTGCCAGACTTCTACTGAATGCGCTTGCTTTGCCTGATGTAATTTCTGATAACCTTGTTGGATATCCCGGCCTATCCATGTTCCTTCCTGCCGTTGAGCGCAGAAATAAACTACCTGTTCAAAGGCATGATTCATCGTAATACGGTATGGGTGATTGCGCAGAAACCGGCGTAGTGTTCGGCCGATATGCAATTCACCGGGAATGATTACCGCACGTGGATCAGGAGACCACCAAAGTGGCACTTCACTGGGTAAAAACCAAGGGAAAATGCCTTGATGGTAAGCGGCATTTAATCGTTTAGCCGATAAATCCCCTCCTACTGCCAGTAGACCATTAGGCTCCGTTAATGCTTCTTTCGGGTGAGGGAAATCATATGAATCATCTTTCAATTGAATTATTGGCATCGTGTGTTACTGCTCCGGTTCAAGACGAATCTGATGTTGCCGTTGATGAAATTGATAATAGCGACCTTGCTGGATCAGTAATTCATCATGTTGCCCTTGTTCAATGATGGTGCCGCCATCCATGACGTAAATACGATCCATATGATCAAGTCCGTACAGACGGTGGGTGACAATAATTAATGACTTATGCTGACAGTATTGACGTAGTAGAGACAGAATTTGCTGTTCAGTGTCCGCATCGAGCCCTTCAGTGGGTTCGTCCAGCAACATCACTGGCGCCGAGTGCAATAACGCTCTGGCAATTCCCAAGCGGCGCTGTTCACCGCCTGACAACTGACGACCACCTTCGCCCATCCAGCAGTTTAGCCCCTCATCGGTTTCCAGTAGATTGCTTAAACCTACCTGTTTCAGCACAGTTTCCAGTTCATTATCGGCTGCATTTGGTTTTGCCAGTAATAAATTCTGGCGCAAAGTATGACTGAACACATGCACACGTTGTGGAACAACCGATATCATACTGCGCAGAGTTGATTCGTCATAAGCAGTAATGGGCTGTTGATTCAGACAGATTGTGCCTGAATCAACATCCCAGGCCCGGGTCAGTAATTGTAGTAAGGTAGATTTACCACAACCGGTTTTGCCTAACAGCGCGATATGTTCTCCCGCTTTCAAACAAAGAGAAACGTTTTTCAGGACAGCCATTGGCTGATCAGGATAGGTGAAACTGATATTTTTGATATCAGCACTGGCTTGCGCTGAACTTTCCGGCCCTGATGTAGGAAATGTGACTTCCGGTTCTTGTTGCATCAATTGAGAAACACAGGTTGCAGAGGTAATGACTTGCCCTAAATGTTGGAATGCAACAGTAACAGGCCCCAAGCTTTCAAACGCAGCAAGGGAACAGAAGACAAACAGTGCGATTAATGCTCCCGGCTGGCTGTTTCCCCCTACGCCATTAGCCGCCAGCCATAAGATCAATGTGACAGTCATACCGGTGGCGAAAATCATGATTGCCTGTGATAAACCGGTCAGATTGGCTTGCTGTTGTTGACGTCTTAACCAACGTGACTCAATATCAGCCATTGACTTGCGGAAACGGCCAACAGCACCAAATACCATCAATTCAGCTTGCCCTTGCAACGCCGCTGTCAGTTGGGTGCGGTATTGACCTCGCAGAATAGTCAAATCGCGACCAACGAATTTACCTGCGTTATAAAATACCAATGGCAGCAGGATCAACAGCGCCAGCATAATACCGCCAAGAGTATAGGCTAATGTGGAATCCAGAAAACCAAGGCCGAAAGTGAGAACTATAATAACGATAAAAGCTGATAATATCGGCGAAATCACCCGTAAATAGAGATGATCCAATGTTTCAACATCAGCGACTAACCGGTTTAATAATTCGCCCTGACGAAAACGAGCTATTCCCCCCGGTGAAAGTGGCAAAATTTTCTGAAAGGCAAAAACCCGTAAATGCGCCAATACCCGGAAAGTGGCGTCATGGCTCACCAACCGTTCGGCATAGCGCCCGGCAGTTCGAAGAATGGCAGAGCCTCGGACACCCGCGGCTGGTAGCATATAGTTGAATGTATAACCGGCAAAACCTGCTAGTGCTGCGCCTGCAAGGAACCAGCCAGAGAGAGTCAGTAAACTTATACTGGCGAGTAGCGTAACAACGGCCAGCACCATGCCTAAACTGATAAGAAACCAATGACGGCGATAGAGCGCTAGAAAAGGAAGCAATACCCGCATAACTACAGCTCCTCACTTCGATAGGATAACAGACGAGTGAATACCCCTTGAGATTGGTTTAGCGTCTGGTAATCTCCCTGTTCAATAATCAACCCCTTTTCCATGACCCAAATCTGATCATATTCCAGTGTCTCTTCTAATTGGTGAGTAACTAACAGAGTCGTCTGATGATGAGATGCCTGATTGAGTGTTTCCATAACCCGTTGTTCGCTATGCGCATCCAGGCTGGCGGCAGGCTCATCCAGTAATAATAACTGGCGAGGTTTCAGTAGGGCGCGGGCAACAGCGATACGTTGGGCCTGACCAACGGATAATCGTGCTGCATTGTCACCGATGATGGTATTTAGCCCATCGGGCAAATCATGAATGAACTCGGTGACATATGCTTGTTCCATAACCTGATGGATTTGTTGTTGATTGGCATTAGGTTGGTTCAGACGAATATTATCAAGCAAAGTTTGCTCAGGCAGATGTGGATTTTGCCCAACCCAACTCAGTTGATTACGCCATCTCTGTAGATCCAATTCACGCAGCTCAGTGCCATTAATTTGTATTGAGCCACGATAGGGCAGGAACCCTAACAGTAAATTCAAGAGGGAACTTTTACCTGCTCCGCTTGGACCAACTAATGCCACTCGTTGATTTTTCTCTATAGTAAAATTCAACGGGCCAGCAAGCCGGTTGCCATCGTGGGCCAAAATTTCCAGATCATTAGCAATGATGGTCAATGAATCTTGGGGATTTAGTGTTTTATCACCACCGGTAGGGGCATGTTCGCCATCACTGCTCAATAGAGTCACTAATGCTTCCGCGGCGCCAACCGCCTGTGCTTTGGCGTGATAGTAAGTGCCCAGATCGCGCAATGGCTGGAAAAATTCCGGTGCGAGGGTTAACACCAGAAAACCGGCAAACAGGGTAACGCCCATCCCGTAACTGCCAAAATTAAGCTCCCCTAGATAGGAGAAACCGAAATAGACAGCCACAATAGCAATAGAAATGGCAGCAAAGAATTCCAGCACTGCGGAAGAAAGGAACGCTAATCTCAGCACTTCCATTGTCCTGCGACGGAAATTTTCGGTGGATTCGCTGATTTGTTGTGCTTCTGCATTGCCACGATAAAACAGGCGCAGCGTTTCCAGCCCGCGTAGTCGATCCAGGAAATTACCGCTTAACCGTCCTAGCGCGACAAAATTACGCCGATTAGCGTCTGCGGCGCCTAAACCAACCAGTGCCATAAACAGGGGAATCAGCGGAGCCGTCGCGAATAAAATTAGCCCGGCAGCCCAGTTAACAGGGAATAGGGTGATCAGGATAAGAATCGGGATCATGACGGCAAGAGACATCTGCGGCAGATAGCGGGAGTAATAATCCTGCATATCTTCTATTTGCTCAAGAATGATAGTAGCCCAGCTACCGGCTGGTTTGCCTTTAACCCACACCGGGCCAAGTTGTTCAAGCTTATCCAATACCATAGCGCGGATTTTTTGACGCACGACTTTGCCACAGATAAAGCCTATTCGTTCCCGAATAGCGCTGATGATGGCCCGTAGAGCAAAGATGGTTGCTAACAACCAAAATTCATTCGAGATGTGCTCGCGCGGAAGGTTATCCATGATTAAAGCTTGCAGAATTGAGGCAAGTAACCAGGCTTGAGTGATAATCAACAATCCACTGATTAAGCCGAGTAACATGGACAGGCGGAGCCAGCGTTGGGCTGGGGCACTTTGCTGTTTCAGCCAGCGAACCAATTCGTACTGTCTTGTTTTGTCCATAGAAAAAAATTCTAATCTAGCAGGTGAGGGTAATGGCATACCAAAAGGCTGGACATATCTTATGTGTCAGCATTCTGCCGATATGTTACATGTTAAAAGGCGCTACCGAAATAGCGCCTTGAAAGAAAAAGAATTTATTTAGCGGCTAGCCCATCCAGGAAACGTTCTGCGTCAAGGGCTGCCATACAACCTGTACCGGCGGATGTAATTGCCTGACGGTAGGTATGATCCATAACGTCGCCGGCGGCGAATACACCGGGAATTGAAGTCTGAGTGGCGTTACCTTGCAAACCGGATTGAACTTTGATGTAACCATTATCCAGATCTAATTGGCCTTCAAAGATAGCGGTATTGGGAGTATGGCCGATAGCAATGAATGTGCCGGTAACTGCCAATTCTTCTGTAGCGCCGCTTTGGGTATCGCGTAGGCGAACACCGGTAACGCCCATATCATCACCGAGTACTTCATCCAAAATACGATCGGTGTGCAGGATGATATTGCCATTTTTTACTTTATCCATCAGGCGACCGATTAGGATCTTTTCTGAACGGAAAGTATCACGGCGATGAATTAGGTGAACTTCTGCTGCAATATTTGCCAGATATAAAGCTTCTTCTACAGCGGTATTACCGCCGCCGACAACGGCGACTTTCTGGTTACGATAAAAGAAACCATCACAAGTTGCACAGGCTGAAATACCACGCCCTTTGAATGCCTCTTCAGAAGGTAAACCTAAATAGCGGGCAGAAGCGCCTGTTGCGATAATCAGTGCGTCACAGGTATATTCTTGTTCATCACCATAAAGGCGTAAAGGCCGGTTTTGTAGATCAACTTTTTGAATATGGTCAGAAATGATTTCGGTTTGGAATTTTTCAGCATGTTGGTGCATGCGTTCCATTAATCCAGGACCGGTCAGACCTTCCGGATCGCCAGGCCAGTTTTCGACCTCGGTGGTAGTAGTCAACTGACCGCCTCTTTCAACTCCGGTAATAAGAACCGGATTTAAATTTGCTCGGGCAGCGTAAACCGCGGCAGTATAGCCTGCTGGACCTGAGCCAAGAATAATGAGTTTGTGGTGTTTGGCGGCGCTCATGAATACCTCATTTCCATTTATCACCTAATCGAATATCGAGCGATTGTAGGAGAAATAGGAGAGTAAAAAAAGCTAAAAGACTCATGTTACTAACGATTTTACCGATAGATATTAACTAATAATGACTTTAACCTGAGAAAAGTGTTCTTTTAGTGTTGTTTGGATTTCATTTGCTCGTTTTCAATTAATGGTAGACTATTGAAACGATTAACTGAAAATTTGTTCCACAGGTTGTTCTGATTTTTGCTCATTTACTTTGACAATCGGCTGTGCATTTGCGAAAACATCACTGTAAGAGATAATTATCCACCTCGCTAAATTCGTTTCCATAAAAATCGACATACGGATAATCCTCTTTTGTGTAGCATTAAAAAAATGGCCTGTGAGTTGCTTTACGCTGATAGAGCGAGGCTTTAACTTTAAGACATCTTTTCCAACTCAAACTCAAGAGATAGGGGAAAATGTTATGGGTGTAGGAAAATAAAGAGAGATCAACAAGATGATAGATAATAAAAAACGTCCGGGAAAAGATCTTGATCGCATAGATCGCAATATCCTAAATGAGCTACAAAAAGATGGGCGAATTTCTAACGTAGAACTGTCTAAACGGGTAGGTTTGTCTCCAACCCCGTGTTTGGAGCGTGTTCGTCGTCTGGAACGTCAAGGGTTTATTACTGGATACACAGCATTGCTGAATCCTCACTATTTGGATGCATCGTTGCTGGTATTTGTTGAAATTACTTTAAACCGTGGCGCTCCAGATGTTTTTGAACAATTCAATGCTGCTGTACAAAAATTGGAAGAGATTCAGGAATGTCACTTGGTTTCCGGTGATTTCGACTATCTATTGAAAACCCGCGTACCAGACATGTCAGCTTATCGTAAGTTGCTGGGCGAAACTTTGTTGCGTTTGCCAGGTGTTAATGACACCCGCACATATGTTGTAATGGAAGAAGTTAAGCAGAGCAACCGTCTGGTCATTAAGACGCGCTAAAATCTTACCAAAAATGTACAGGTGCAAAACTGGAAAAACTTAGGTACACTCCTGTTTATGCATACAGTTTCAACGCTGAGCTATCTCGGCGTTGTTCCGTTAAATCAATTGTTCCGTTAAACCAACAGGAAACCTGGAGAGCCTTTCTTGAGCCAGGAATATACAGAAGATAAAAATATTAAGTTAAAGAGACTGAGTAGTGGTCGCAGGCTGTTAGAAGCTGTGTTGCTTGCTATTGTCATCCTGGCGGCTTATCTGATGGTCGCGCTTGTCAGTTTTAATCCTTCTGATCCCAGTTGGTCTCAGACGGCATGGCATGAGCCGGTGCATAATTTGGGCGGGGGAGTTGGCGCATGGCTGGCCGATACGCTGTTTTCTGCATTTGGTATTCTGGCTTATGCTATTCCCCCGGTGATGATATTGGGTTGCTGGACTGCTTTTAGGCAGCATGATGACAGGGAATATGTCGATTTCTTTGCGCTGGCTTTGCGCATTATTGGCGCATTGGCAATTGTCTTAACTTCATGTGGATTGGCGGCACTGAATGTTGACGATCTCCATTACTTTGCTTCCGGTGGGATTATTGGCAGCCTGTTTAGCAGCGCAATGTTGCCTTGGTTTAATGAATTGGGCGCGACTTTAGTCTTGCTGTGTGTTTGGGCAATTGGGCTTACGCTATTTACTGGCTGGTCATGGTTAACGATTGCTGAAAAAACAGGGGCAGTGATTCTGGGGGCAATAGGATTTATTACCAACCGCAGCCGTAATGAACAAGAATATACGCCATACGATGAAACGGCTATTGCGCGGGAAGATCTCGCCTATGATAAAACAGAACCTGAATTTACAGCGGCTGATATTGAGCATGATGATGTGCTATTTACCGCACCTTCAGCCGCAGAGTTAGCAAAAGCTGAACTGAATGAACCAGAATCAGTGAAAACAGAAATCAAACAAGAGCAGCCAACGGATATTCCTACCATTAATATGGCTGATATTGATGTTGAACCTAAAATTCTGGTCAATACATCTGATGATGATATTGTACAGCCTCAGCCATTAGTGGAAGAGAGTGAAAAGAATAATAACGACGAACCTGTTTGTTATACATTTGAAATTCCTGCTGAGTACCATTTTGAACCTATATCTGAATTTAACCGTCAAGGGACGCCGACATTTGAATCCGTCGAAAATAGCCAAAACAGCAGTGATACTTTCACTTTTATGCCTGAAACAGAACCAAAAAATACCGAGCAAAAAAATGTTATGGCAGCAACCGCCGCAACGGTTATAACGGGTAACTCTCAGGTTAAACAAGGCATCGGGCCAGAACTGCCTCGTCCTAATCCTGTCCGTATTCCAACCCGCCGTGAGCTATATGGCATTAAAGTTCCCTCACAACGTCTGGCAGAACAACAGCGTGAAAAGGAGGCCAAACAGCAAATAGATGGATCGGATGGTGATATTGAGGCTAATAAGCAGCAAGAAGCTTTGCTGCGTCAGCAGTTTCTTGAACAACAGCGCGAGCGTTACCGTATTACGGCGGATACAGAAAAACAGGCTCCAATCCAGTCTCCGATAAGACAGAATCTATTTGAGCCGGAAAATCGGCCTTTTGTGGAAGAACAGGCTCAAACAGCGACAGAGATTGTTAAATCGACAATTGTTAAACCAACAGTTGAGCAGCCGCAACATAAGCGTTATCAGGAGCAAAGCCACCAAGAGAAAAAAGAACTCTCGGCTCTGGAGAGTTTATCGATTTTAAATAACTTCTCACCGGTTGAAGATTTAGTTGAAAAGGAGCCGGCAGAGCCGCTGTTTATGCCTTCTGTTCAATCGGCGCCGGAAAACCAATCAGAACGGCCCACAGAAATTGCTTTTGCGCCAGCACCTGTACACAATGCTGCGCAGCAACCGCAGCAACCGCAGCAACCGCAGCAACCGCAGCAACCGCAGCAACCGCAGCAACCGCAGCAACCGCAGCAACCGCAGCAACCGCAGCAACCGCAGCAAAATAGCTTATTTCATCCGTTTTTGGTTCGTAACGATCAACCGTTGCCAAAACCAACGACACCAATGCCTTCGCTCGAACTGTTAACCAGTCCTTTAGCAGAAGAAGAACCCGTTGATATGTTTGCCCTTGAGCAAACGTCCCGTTTGATTGAAGCGCGTCTGAGCGATTATCGAGTTAAAGCTGATGTCGTGGGTTTCTCGCCCGGCCCAGTGATTACCCGGTTTGAACTGGATTTGGCTCCGGGGGTGAAAGCAGCACGTATTTCCAACTTATCGAGAGACTTAGCTCGTTCTTTATCAGCGGTCGCTGTGCGTATTGTTGAAGTGATTCCAGGTAAACCTTATGTTGGTTTGGAATTGCCGAATAAAAAACGCCAGACGGTCTATTTGCGTGAAGTATTAGATTGTGAAAAATTCCGCGATAATCCGTCACCACTGACAATTGTGTTGGGTAAAGATATTGGCGGCCAGCCGGTGGTCGCTGATTTAGGTAAAATGCCGCACTTGCTGGTGGCGGGGACAACCGGTTCGGGTAAATCTGTTGGCGTTAACGCCATGATCCTCAGTATCCTCTATAAAGCGAAACCAGAGGATGTCCGCTTTATTATGATTGATCCGAAAATGTTGGAGTTGTCGGTTTATGAAGGCATTCCGCATCTGCTAACCGAAGTTGTTACCGATATGAAAGATGCCGCTAATGCACTGCGTTGGTGTGTTAGTGAAATGGAACGCCGCTATAAACTGATGTCGGCATTAGGGGTGCGTAATCTGGCGGGTTATAACGAAAAGGTTAAACAGGCAGAAGAGATGGGACGCCCAATCCCTCACCCATTCTGGAAGCCCGGTGACAGCATGGATATTACTCATCCGGTGCTGAAAAAGGAGCCATACATTGTTGTCATGGTCGATGAATTTGCTGATTTAATGATGACTGTCGGTAAAAAAGTTGAAGAGCTGATTGCCCGATTAGCACAGAAAGCGCGTGCTGCTGGTATCCATCTGGTTCTGGCGACTCAACGTCCATCGGTTGATATTATTACTGGTCTGATTAAAGCGAATATTCCGACACGTATTGCTTTTACCGTTTCCAGCAAAATTGATTCCCGCACCATCCTTGATCAGGGCGGCGCTGAATCTCTATTAGGAATGGGGGATATGCTTTATCTGGCGCCAAACTCCTCGATTCCGGTGCGTGTTCATGGCGCATTTGTTCGGGATCAGGAAGTTCATGAAGTGGTGAATGATTGGAAAGCCCGCGGTCGTCCAGAGTATGTTGACAGCATTCTCAGTGGTGGTGATGATGCTGAGGGTGGCTTAGGTTTTGACAGTGATGAAGAGCTAGACGCCCTGTTTGATCAGGCAGTTCAATTTGTAACGGAAAAACGACGAGTTTCGATTTCTGGCGTCCAGCGTCAATTCCGTATTGGTTATAACCGAGCGGCGCGTATTGTGGAACAGATGGAGGCGCAACAGATTGTCAGTGCTCCAGGTCATAATGGTAATCGTGAAGTATTGGCCCCGCCGCCACATGAGAGCTGATAATGAATATTGAACGTTGAAGACTCTGATAATAAATCACTTAAGTAATAACGTTGAGAAAGAAGTAATAACGCTGAGAAAGGTATCTCTTACATGAAAAAGCTGATATTGATTGGTTGTTTAATGGCTGGCATGAATATCAATGCGGCATGGGCAAATGCCAGTCAGAATTTGCAGGAGCGTTTGAGTAAAGTAAATAGTTTTCATGCCAGCTTTACTCAGACAGTCACCAGTGATGATGGGGCAACAATTCAGGAAGGCGAAGGGCAATTATGGGTTAAACGTCCAAACCTATTTAACTGGCATATGACATCACCTGATGAAAGCGTCTTGGTATCGGATGGTAAAACATTGTGGTTCTATAATCCGTTTGTTGAGCAGGTAACAGCTAATTGGTTGAAAGATGCCACAGGTAACACGCCGTTTATGTTAATTACTCGTAACGATGCTAAAGATTGGTCCCAATATAAAATTAGCCAGCAAGGGAATGATTTTGAACTGACGCCGAATAATGTCGCAGGCAATCTGAAACGCTTCTCGATTACCGTCGCGGCTGACGGCACTATCCAAAAATTTTCTGCCATAGAACAGGATGGACAAAAGAGTGCTTATCAATTAAAAGGGCAGCAAAATACCCATGTGGATGCGGCAAAGTTCAGTTTTACGCTACCGAAAGGCGTTACGTTGGATGATCAGCGCCAGTGAGGTTTAAGTGAACAACCTGTCACTCGATTTTTCACAAAATGAATTCCAGCCATTGGCCGCGCGTATGCGGCCGATGACATTAGAGCAATATATCGGCCAGCAGCATTTATTAGCCGTAGGAAAGCCGCTTCCAAGGGCTATCCGGGCTGGACAATTGCACTCCATGATTTTATGGGGGCCTCCGGGGACGGGCAAAACAACATTAGCTGAAATTATCGGGCATTATGCTCAGGCTGATGTTGAACGGATATCCGCGGTTACTTCCGGCATCAAAGAGATACGTGAATCTATTGAAAAGGCGCGCCAGAATCGGAATGCAGGGCGTAGAACTATCCTGTTTGTTGATGAAGTACATCGTTTTAACAAAAGCCAACAGGATGCTTTTCTGCCGCATATTGAAGATGGCACGATCACCTTTATCGGTGCGACAACAGAAAACCCCTCTTTTGAACTGAATTCCGCATTACTTTCACGGGCGCGGGTTTATCTGCTTAAGTCATTGACAACAGAAGAGATTGAGCAGGTACTCGATCAGGCAATGAATGATAAAGAGCGCGGTTATCATGGTCAGAATATCGTTTTGCCTGAAAATACCCGTCACATGATTGCGGAGCTGGTTGCTGGCGATGCCCGTCGTTCATTGAATTTACTGGAAATGATGGCGGATATGGCAGAAACCAATGCTCAGGGACAGAGGGTTTTGACACCGGCGCTATTGAAAGAAGTCAGTGGAGAACGAAGTGCTCGTTTTGATAATAAAGGTGATCGTTATTACGATTTGATTTCAGCGTTGCATAAATCTATACGCGGTTCTGCACCTGATGCTGCGCTTTACTGGTATGCGCGGATCATTACCGCCGGTGGTGATCCGTTATATGTTGCCCGCCGTTTATTGGCTATTGCTTCCGAAGATGTTGGTAATGCCGATCCTCGGGGAATGCAGGTGGCCATTGCTGCGTGGGATTGTTTTACGCGTGTTGGGCCGGCAGAAGGTGAAAGAGCGATTGCTCAAGCCATTGTTTACCTTGCTTGTGCGCCGAAAAGTAACGCGGTTTATACCGCTTTTAAAGCAGCGATGGCTGATGCGCAGGAAAAACCTGATTATGATGTTCCCGTCCATTTGCGCAATGCACCGACAAAATTGATGAAAGGGATGGGGCTTGGCGAAGAATATCGTTATGCTCATGATGAACCTAATGCTTACGCGGCGGGTGAAATTTATTTTCCGCCTGAAATGTGGGAAACCCGCTATTATCATCCGACTAACCGAGGGTTAGAAAGTAAAATAGGCGATAAACTCGCCTGGCTGGCTGAACAGGATCAAAATAGCCCGATAAAACGCTATCGCTAACGTTATTGTTGCGGTAAGGTTGACGGGTAAAAATACCTTATGGCCCATCAACTTGTGTGGGCCTATTTATATCATCTAACTTAATAACGACAAGCACAGGACTAGCATGCTCGATCCAAACATACTGCGTAATGAGCTAGGCGCAGTCGCCGAAAAACTGGCTCGCAGGGGCTATGCCCTTGACGTGGATACGCTGCGCAAACAAGAAGAGCGCCGTAAAGTTTTACAAGTTGAAACTGAAACCCTGCAAGCAGAACGTAATTCCCGATCGAAAGCTATTGGTGCAGCAAAAGCCCGTGGTGAAGATATTGATCCACTGCGTCAGGAAGTGAACCAGTTAGGTGAAAAGTTGGATACAGCGAAAGCCGAACTGGAAAAACTTCAGGCCGAAATCCGTGATTTGGCTTTAAGTATCCCTAACATTCCAGACGACTCTGTACCAGTAGGTAAAGATGAGAACGATAATTTGGAAGTGAGCCGTTGGGGTGAGCCACGTAAATATGATTTTGAGATTCAAGATCATGTTTCATTAGGTGAGTTGACCAATGGGCTGGATTTTGCCGCCGCGGTTAAACTAACGGGTTCGCGTTTTGTGGTGATGAAAGGGCAAATTGCTCGTTTGCATCGGGCCTTAGCGCAATTTATGCTAAACCTTCACACAGAACAGCATGGTTATTTGGAAACTTATGTTCCCTATCTGGTTAACCACGAAACTTTATATGGTACGGGTCAATTGCCGAAATTTGGTGAAGACCTTTTCCATACCAAACCGTTGGAAGAAGAGGCGGAAAGTCATTATGCGTTGATCCCGACCGCGGAAGTTCCGATAACCAACTTGGTTCGCGGTGACATTCTGGATGAAAGTGAACTGCCACTGAAAATGACTGCTCATACTCCCTGTTTCCGTTCAGAAGCGGGTTCTTATGGTCGTGACACCCGTGGTCTAATCCGTATGCACCAGTTTGATAAAGTTGAACTGGTTCAGATTGTTCATCCTGATGAATCAATGGATGCCCTGGAAGCGTTGACAGGTCATGCAGAGAAAGTACTGCAATTACTGAATCTGCCCTATCGTAAAGTCTTATTGTGTACCGGTGATATGGGTTTTAGCGCATGCAAAACTTATGATTTGGAAGTGTGGTTACCGGCTCAGAACACATATCGTGAAATCTCTTCCTGTTCTAACATGTGGGATTTCCAGGCGCGTCGTATGCAGGCACGTTTCCGCGGTAAAGAGGATAAGAAAACGCAATTACTCCATACCCTGAATGGCTCTGGTTTGGCTGTAGGTCGTACTCTGGTTGCCATTATGGAAAACTATCAGCAAGCCGATGGTCGCATTGAAATACCCGAAGTATTGCGTCCATATATGGGTGGTTTGGAATATATTGGTTGATTATTGTGTAAATGAAAAGCGCCAGATTTGGCGCTTTTTGCTGTCTATTTTATTAATTACAAATTTACTGAAAATAGAATTACTGAATTCAGTAAATAATAAATGTATCTTTATCTTTTAATTAACTAAAGTCGATGATTTCTCATTGCCGATAAAAATACTACGATAAGAAGAGTAATAGCTGGCGAAAAATATGGGTATAGAGACTAAAAAGCCCAAGCCTAAAGTCATTATAGAAAGTACCATCATTAACCCAAAGATAATAAAGAATAAGAAACCGGGCAATAAATTCTTCTTCACTGCCTCCAGACTCATTGATACGGCAGCCCCGAATTTCAAATTATGAAGAACGATTAATGCTGGTGCAAACCAAGTTAAAGCAGCAGCAATGATGCTGAAGATGAACAGAATAAAGACACTAAGAAATAATGGAGACAAACCGCCTAGGAATATGTCAACAGGAATCTCACCATATTGACTAGCTAAGAAAATGTTAATCACTGCGCTACCGCCGATAATAAACATTGCTATGATACCAAGGATCATAATACCAAACGATAAAGCACCAACGGCAAGTAGTGACGCAAAGTTTTTCTGGAATCCGCTGAATAACAGCCCTAGTTCAAATTCTCCGGTAGTTCTCTGTTTTTCACACAGAGCAATAATACCTCCAGCCAGTATTGAACCCAAAATCCCTGCAAATATCCCAAGGAAAGGAATAAGCTGTAAACCAGATATGATAATGAAATAAATGATACTAAGTAGTATCCACATACCCAATTTATGTTTGACGAGACCCCATGCTTGACTAATCCATCCCATACCTTCGCCGCTACTGAGGGATTGACCTCCAGAGATAAATACCTCCTGATTGTTGTATATAGCGTTGGAATTAAAATCTAGGTTCTTATTATCCATGTATTTTCCGATTTAATTATTGACTTGTAATTTATTGAATCGCTCTTTTTCTGTCTGCATCTTCAAAGTTACAGTCAGTCATAAAAAGCTGGCAAGTATAATATATTAAATTTATTAATCAACAAGTACTAAATAGGAGTAATTACCTAATGGGTGCGGTGGATTTACAAGCAATGTGTTGCCGTGTGCTTTAACTTGTTAAAGTGGTTTTATACTAACCTAAATAACTAAGCTATTTCTGTAATATATTGTGGTTTCTATCATGGAACTTAATTAATATTTATATTTCAATGCTGATTTTTCATCATGGATTATTTAGTTGGTTTATAAAAAAATTTACTCTTGTGGTTGAAAATATCATTAAAGTTGGTTGTTTTGGGAATGTTAACCTATTGATATACTATGGGTTTTAAGGTACATCGCGACGGCAGGGGAGCGAATCCCCGGGATCATAGATAACTATGTTACCGGGGTGCGCGAGTACAGCCAACAAAGAAGCAACTTGAAAGATGACGGGTATACATCCTTATTATCCTTTTTCATGGGATATAAGCATTAATAAAGTCGGTTTTTGTTTTTTATTTTTCACCGATAGCTTTATTATAGGCCGATTTTAAACCTGTTATTAAAAATCATTGTGTTAGCTTCTGATTTTAATCGATATAAGGTTTTAATAGTTGTTTTTATCACTTTTGATGCCTGCTTTGTATTAAGTTTAATTTTGCGTATTTAAGATATCGAGGTTTCACATAATAAATACCATGTGATAATGCTATGAGTAACAGGATTCGTATATTTAATTAAATCCGGTTGAAAAGCTTTAATTCCCCTGTATTTTTGATTTTAAATAATCAGGAAAGTTAGTTAAATGTAAAAATCGCCGATAAATGTATTAAAGTTATGGTTTTAAAAAAACGTCTTATAACCGTGAAAAATACTTTTCTTAAACAAGTTTTATTAATGTAGTTACCTGGTATTTTGCCACTTTGTTAATCAATTTAAATACCATTTTTCCTGATGTTTTCTCTGCCGATATTAGTATAGTATCGAATTTTTTACCCATTTTAAAAAATCCTTAATCACCTTTTTTACCTTTGATGATCAATATTTTTACCTATTTTTTATGAAAAGAGTGCTAAAAATCATTAATTTTATACCTTGGGTAAAAATGTAAATCAATCAGATTTAATCGGGAAAAATTGCAGGGCATTTTCCATCATAAAAAAAATTTGTTTGAAATAGCAGGGTTTATCAACGAATTGAAAGTTAAATAGCTCTTTTTTGTCTTCGTGATGATTTGCTGAAAATAATCACTTTATTCTCAGCAAATAGTAGGCGTATCTTTTAGTTAATTAAAGTGTAGATGATTTATTTGTATTGATAAAAATGCTGCGGTAGGAGGAATAATAACTAACTATAAATACCGGAATAGAGATTAGAAAACCTAAACCCAAAGTCATTACCGAGATTATGAAAATGACTGTTAAGGTGATGAAAAATAATAAACCGGGCAATAGGTTTCTTTTTACAGCTTCCAGGCTCATTGACACGGCAACTCCAAATTTCAAATTATGAATAACGATTAATGCTGGTGCAAACCAGGTTAAAGCAGTAGCAAAAATGTTAAAAATAATCAGAACGAAAGCACCAAGGTATAATGAAGAGAGATCATTTTCGAATATATCGATAGGGATCTCACCATCTTGGCTATATAACAATATGTGATCCATTGTACTATTGCTAATAATAAGCATTGCGATAATGCCAAGGAGCGTAACGCCAAGAGATAAAGCACCAACACCAAGCAGTGATGCAAAATTTTTCTGAAATCCGCTGAATAATAATCCTGGTTTGCATTGCCCAGTTGTTCTTTGTTTTTCACACATGGTAATAAGACCACCAAGAAATACTGAACTAAAAATTTCAGAAAGTATCCCAAGGAAAGGAATAAATTGTATAGCTATTGTAATGATGCAATAAATAATACCGAGTAGTATCCACATACTTAATTTATTTCTGACGATTCCCCATGATTGACCAATCCATTTTATGCTTTCGCCGCTACTTATGAACTGACCACCAGGAATAAATACTTCCTGATTGCTGGATATAGTATTGGAATTAAAGCTTAGGTTCTTATTATCCATGTGTTTTCCAATTTAATTATTAATTTGCAATTTATTTGGTTGCTTTTTCTGTCTGCACCTTGAAGGCCACAGTCAGTCATAAAAGGCTAACAAGTATAATATAATAATTTTATTAACTAACAAGTACTAAATAGGAGTAATTAGCTGACAGTGTGGTGGGTTTGCAAGCAATATTTTGCTATTTATTTTTTTTAACTTGATAAAATGGTTTTATTATTATCTAAATAACTAAGCTATCTTTGTAATATATGGTGTCTTATTTCATATAACTTAATTAATATTTATATTTCAATGCTGGTTTTTGAACGTCAATTATTTAATTGGTTATGAAAAATTTATTCTTGTGGTTGAATGCTCTGTTTAAGTCGTTTCCTTTGGAAAAACAGATTGTTTGATCAACCTATTCACACCCTTATTTTTTAGGTTATATAAGTATTAATAAATCAGTTTTTGTTTTCACTGATAAGCTTTATTAAGGGAAGATTTTACGCTGTTATTAAAAACCATTGTTTTAATCTTAAGTTTTAATTGGCATAAGGTTTTAACTACTTTTCACATCTGCTTTTTATTAAGTTTAATCATTATAAAACATCGTGCTTTACGGTTAACCAACATTAATCATACTTGTTTTATCTTTACTGGTTCTGTTTTACCTTTATTTATTAAGTTATCTCTATGGCTTGCTGCATAAAATAATAGCGAGAAAATACCTTAATATCAATCTATTCGGATAATATTCCTTTTCATGTTGATTTCTTTTCAGTTCTTTATTAATGGTTAATAGATTTCGATTAAGTGTAATTAATTGCCTTTATAAAAAATTGCACTATAGTTAAATCTTCCTGCCACATAAAAGACTTAATTTCTCTCTGTTCGTGCTTTTAGATAGTTATGGCAGGTTAAATAAGTGTAAAATGATCGGGGGGATAAAATCGTCGATAAATGTATTAAACACGACGGGGAATAGGCTGTTTTTAGCGCTTGTACTTTTTTAAAATCTGGTATTAATGGTATTAAAATCAAGGCCCATTTCTTTAATATTGTTAAACTTTTTTATTTTTTGTGGTTAATCTAAGGATTTTCTGGCTTCTTTTAATGATTTATCTGATTTTGCGAAAATGTATTACGGCTACGTAAAATCTTTTGGTTAAGCAAGTTTACTTAATGTGGTGATTTGTTGTTTTTCCTGATGTTCTTTCTTCTAATATCAGTATGACTTTGAATTTTTTACTCGCTTTAAACGATTCTTAAGTGGTTGACGCTCTGAGGTAAAAATGTAGCTTTTAATAGCAATCAAACGGGTTAAATCGGGAAAATGGCAGGAGTGTTCCCATCATAAAAAACAAACCTCGTTTAAAATAGCGAGGCTTGTCAACCTAAGTGTTTTTTAGTCGATTAAAATGTGGATGACTTCTCCTTACTGATAAAAATGCTGCGGTAGGAGGAATAATAACTAACTAAAAGTACTGGTATAGAGATTAGAAAACCTAGACCAAAAGTCATTACCGAGATTATGCAAATGAGCGCAGAGGTGATAAAGAATAATAAACCGGGCAATAGATTTTTTTTCACTGCTGCCAGGCTCATTGATATAGCGGCACCAAATTTCAAATTATGGATAACAATTAGCGCTGGTGCAAACCAGGTCAATGCGGCATTCACAATTGAGAAAACCATCAGAATAAAGAGACCAAGAAGTAATGAGGACAGACTATTTAGAAGCATTTCGGCTGAAATTTCACTATGTTGAGAGGCTAAGGCTAATAGAATATGAATTACGGCACTACCACCGGCAATAAACATTACGATAACACCGAGGAGTATAATGCCAAGCGTTAAAGCACCAACGCCGAGCAGTGACGCAAAGTTTTTCTGAAATCCGTTGAATAACAGCCCTAGCTCGAATTCTCCGCTAGTCCTCTGTTTTTCGCACACGGCAATTATACCGCCGATAAATACTGGGTTCAAAAACAAGGTAAATATTCCAATAAAAGGAATAAGCATGAAACTAGCCATACATATAGAATAGATAATATAGAGTAGTATCCACATGCCCCATTTGTTCTTGACAAGTTGCCATGCTTGACCAATCCATTTAACACCTTCTGTGCTACTGAGGGACTGACCATTAGGAATAAATACTTCCTGATGGTCATTAGTCATAGCGTTGGAGTTAAAATTTAAGTTTTGATTATCCATATAATTTTCCAATTAATGTGTTGATACATGAGATTTAAAATCGCCTTTTTGACTTTATCTCGGAAGATGCAGTCAGATTGAGAGATTAGGTAAATATATTATATTAATTCTATTGTTCAACAAGCATTAAATATAAGTTGCGACCAGAAAAGATAAATGATTTCCTACAAAGTGTTGCTAATTGTTTCTAATTGTATCAAATTGATAATAATTGTAATAAAATGTTTCAATGTTAACTGACGGCTGAATTTAATTAACTTCTACCCCATATAATCGGAATGATTTTAATTCCATTGGGTGTTTTTTTCTGTAGAATGGAAAGCACTACTAATAGTTAGTAGTTGGCATTTTAACGCTGAGAAGGAGCACATATGTCAGACTTAATTTATTTAACTTTAAAGGGCCGTAGGCAGGGCCTGATATCGGCAGGTTGTTCATCGATAGATTCAATAGGAAATAAAGGCCAATTAGATCATACAGACCAGATATTCATATATAATCTCAATCATTCTTTAACTTGGGATCAGCATGCCAAGCACCATCCCATAACATTTAAGAAACCTGTTGATAAATCGTCACCGCTTTTGGGAATAGCGATGTCAGAAAATGAAGTATTGGACGGTATGTTTGATATTTATAGAACGAATCGATTTGGGATTCAGGAGTTGTATTACACTATAAAGGTAATTGAGGCGACGATAGTTGATTTAGCTGTTTATCACCCTCATTCGATAACACATGCTGGCGCACAGCCGCAGGAAACGATATCTTTACGTTATAAGAGTATCACATGGACTCATCATATAGCAGGGACAAGTGCTTATAGTATTTGGGATGATCGCGTTTATTAATTTATTTGCCGGTAAAATAGTGTTGTTTTACCGGCAAAATTATCATTTGTTTTTCCTATAATGCCTGCTGTGTGCGAGCATAAATATAATAGTACATAACCAAGATAGTGTAAAAGAAGTATAAATCATAAAGTCATTATTTGATATTGATACACCCAAAAATGGAATTTGATTGGTATAGAAAACATGTATATGGAAAAGATTGGATGCTATCATAAGCAATACGGATGAAAAATTGATATAAACATCATAGGGAATTAAAAGTTTCTTAAAAGCACAATATAGTGGATAGAGTGCAAGTAATGAAAAAATAACATATAAATAGTCTACCATTCTATATCTTCCTTCAATATGATTTAAATAGTATCTGCATCACCATAAGCTTAAAGATTATATTTAACTTTCAACAATTACAACTTCTTTCTACTTCTATCATGTGCAATCATATATGTAATACTACACAATATAGCCAATACAATAGAACTATAAAACACAAAGTCATCAACATAAAAAAACGGAATATAGTCGAAATGAAAGACATATAAATGAAACGCAATAAATGCTATCAAAAGCAGTGCTGCTGAAAAGTTAACATAGACATCATAAGACATTAACAGTTTTTTAAAAGTAAAATATAGAGGATAAAGTTTGATAACAACTCGTATCACTATTATATAAGGAACGAAGCTTAAATAACCTAAAGCTAAAGGGTAACAATGTAAAAAGTCATTGTCAGTGATATCCACATTAAAAAAAGGTATTGAATCGAAATTAAAAACATAAAGATGAAATGCTGAAAAGACCAATGGTAATATTATTGCGTAAAAATGGGGATAAAAATTAGATGACATCAATAGTCTTTTTATGCAGAAATAAACAGGTAATAGAAGAATTAAGGATAATGAAACATAAGCCAAATTCATCAATAACTCCTCACCTGACCATATATAGTGTTTAAATCACCATTATCAAATAAAGCATAAAAATGAATTATTATTTACACCCTTAATATATTTGATGAATAAATCATTAATCTAGGGTGAGTTTATTCTATTTGCAAAATTACCATTTGTTTTTCCTATAATATTTACCATGAGCAATCATGTATACAATATTGTAAATAATAACTAAAACAATAGAGCTATAAAATAAAAAATCATTATCAGTTGTAGATACATCGAAAAGTGGAATGTAATCAAAATTAAAAACATATAGATGATAACAAATAAATGACATTGCAAGTAATAAAGATGAAAAATTAACATAGACATTATCAGATCTTAAAAGCTTTTTAAATGCAAAATATAGGGGGTAAAGTATGAGTAATGAAAAAATGATATATGCATAGCCCATTTCTATCTTATTCCTTAATATGATCTATATTGTCCGAAGACAGTACTTGCATCACCTGTTAATTCTAGAATTAACTCTTTGTAATTCATTATTTCTATACCTTGTCGTTTTAAGCCAACAAGCAGATCTGCATTTATATACCGATATAACCGTTGACTATCTGATTCAAGTTTGTAACCGAATAATCCATTAATAGACATACCAACATCAACCGATGTATATACCACATCAGCATCGCGTTTATCCATTCCAAAAGCTTTTTCTCCAACCCCTTCATAGACAAATTTAACTGGCCCAGTATAGCTTTCGCGGTAAAGGATATAATAACCACTTTCAACAATATTATTGAAACCATGAGCTATCAATGGTGCTCCAAGTGCTGCTCCAACACCGGTATCAATAGCAAGAAATCCACCCATGAGTTGTATACTGCCAGATACAAATCCGATCCATGAGACAATCAAATTAACTGTCTCATCATTCTTACTTTTAGCATTTTCACTGTTTACCTTTTTCTTTACAACAATGGCTTGTCTTACACTCTTTTGAGAAAGCATTGCATCTTGCTCTTCTAATGATCGGATTTCTTCGTCTAATAAAGCTATTGCTTCAGAGATTGAGATCTCCCCGGTATTTATCTTTGATGTGTTTTCTTGGCAATAGGCCATGACTTCACCGATAAAATGGTCTTTGGCCAGACTCCATTTTACATATTTATCGGCAACTCTGTTCATAAGCATCATCAACTCATTTTGTTTATCCATTTGAATTTTTAGGAGTTTTCTTTCTTCATTGGTACTGTTATCCAAGTATCCCCTGGCGGAAGGATTTCTTTCGTAAAATTCATCTAAAGCATCCATAATGAGTAACCTGTTTCTTTGAAATTTAGTTTAACATAGCGTTATGTACTAAAAGTATACAATTGAAATTATAAGTCAAGGTTTATTTTTACTTGTAAGGATACTTTTTTGGGCGTTTTAAGACGTAGGATTATTAGCAAAATCCGTTATAAATTTTTCTCAATGCCAACATTAATTCTTTATCTATTTTCTTGATATATTCATTCGTTTAAGAAAAATATTATTTAATTTCTTTATTTAAATTAATAATTTTATTATTTTCGACGTTTGATGAATTTATTATTGGCAAAAATATAAGTAATGGATGTTTTGATAAGATGGTTATTATTATGCGAATGTAAGTTAAAAACTTACTTAAATGAATGGTTTTCATTGAGTAGTTGTTGTAAATATAATGTTTCCTCGTTTTTTCTTTTCTGATATTTGATTTTTTAGGCTCTTCTATTAATGCGTTCGGTAAAGACTTGCTTGATAAAATATGGCAAGATGTTTTTGGTAACTTGATTACAGGTTTTCCAGCGATATTATAGCTTTTACAATAAGTAGCGATAACTAATAGATAAATAGAGAAACAGATTGTGGCAAAGAAAGAAAAACGGCCTCACCATGATGTATTATTCAAATATTTTTTAACACAGCCTGAAACGGCCAGGGAGTTCTTATCCCTTTATCTGCCGGAAGAGGTCCAGTCGTTGTGTGACTTAGCCACATTGAAACTGGAACCCGGCAGTTTTGTGGACCAGCATTTGCGTCAACTGCACAGTGATGTGCTGTACTCGGTTAAAACGGCCCGGGGACAGGGCTATATCTATTGTCTGATTGAGCATCAGTCCACCCCTGACCCGCTGATGGCCTGGCGGCTGATGCATTATGCCATGTCAGCAATGTCTGCCCATCTGAAAAAAGGCCATACCGAACTTCCTTTGGTGGTGCCTCTGCTGTTTTATCATGGTGAGGTTTGTCCGTATCCTTATTCAAACCGGTGGCTGGATTGTTTTACGCTCCCTGAACAGGCTGCCCGCTTATACCGTCATGCGTTTCCGTTGGTGGATGTCAGTGTACTCAGCGATGAAGAAATCCTGACACATAAAGGGGTTGCCCTGATGGAGCTGGTGCAAAAACATATTCGCTGCCGGGACATGCTGGAATGGGTCCCCCAATTGGTAGAACTTCTGAATGGAGGGTATAATACAACTGAGCAGCGCAATGTGGTGTTACGCTATATTTTACTGAATGGACATACGCTGGATCTCTCCCAATTTGTCCATCAACTGATTGAACAATCTCCGGAGCATGAAACGATGTTGATGACTATTGCAGAACAGCTTGAACAAAAAGGGCGCGAGCAAGGCCGAATGGAAGGTCGAATGGAAGGTCGAATGGAAGGTCGAACAGAAGGTCGAGCTGAGGGCCGAGTTGAGGGCCGAGTTGAGGGCAGAGCTGAAGGTCGAGTTGAAGGCCGAGTTGAAGGTAGGGAGGAAGGTAAACTGGAAACGGCTTGTGCCTTATTACGGCATGGCGTGAGTTTGGACATTATTGTCACCAGTACCGGGCTGAGCCGGGATAAAATTGAAGCGTTAAAGCATTAAATTAATCTTTTCTTTCACAGCAAAATGCCGATATTCAAGATCGGCATTTTTGTTCTTATTCAGGATGATGGCTATATAAGGGACTTTTACGTTTGTCCAGCGAAGCTGAAACCAGACTCGTTCTGTTTCGTCAAAACCTCAATTTATTGTAAGGTATCAAAATTTACAAATTCTGATACCGGGGAATTTGTCACATAATGCAATGATTAAAAACCATTGATATTCTGAAGGTGTTATTGCGACTTTATTTCAGAGATAAAAGTTAAATAATTTAATTAATAGATGACCTTATGACCATAATTTTCCAGGATGTTTTTCACTCTCTCCATTGTCTCTTTTGCAGGTGGTTTCACACCTTCTAGTTGATATTCCTCGCCCATAGTCGTCCATTTATGTTTACCGAGTTCGTGATAAGGCAGAAGCTCGATTTTTTCAATATTTTGCATATCTTTAGTAAATTCACCTAGCTTATGAGCGGATTCATTATCATCGGACCAACCGGGAACCACAACGTAACGGATCCAAGTTTTCTGGTTACGTTTAGCCAGATAGCGTGCAAACTCTAAAGTGCGATGATTTGAAACGCCGACTAATTTTTGATGGATTTCATCATTAAGTTGCTTCAAATCGAGCATAACGAGATCTGTTGCATCCATCAATTCATCAATAACCGGACCATAGCGGCGGACAAATCCATTAGTATCCAGACAAGTATGAATACCTTCGGCGCGACAGGCTCGGAACCAGTCACGTACAAATTCAGCTTGAAGAACGGCTTCACCACCCGATGCAGTAACTCCCCCACCGGAAGCGTTCATAAAATGACGATAGGTTGTCGCTTCTTTTACCAACTCTTCAACAGTCACGTCTTTGCCGCCGTGGGTATCCCATGTGTCGCGGTTATGGCAATAGAGGCAGCGCATCAGGCAGCCCTGAAAGAAAACAATAAACCGGATGCCGGGGCCATCAACAGTGCCACAGGATTCGAAAGAGTGGATACGACCAAGTACCGACATAACAGGTTTGCTCCAAAACTGGCAGGATAAACGAATAAAGGCCCCAGAATTCAGAGCCTTTGCTAACAAATTATTACATAGATTGGGTGAAGGTACGGGTAATCACATCCTGTTGTTGCTCTTTAGTTAGTGAGTTGAAACGCACAGCATAACCCGATACCCGGATGGTGAGTTGAGGATATTTTTCAGGGTCTTCCATAGCATCGAGCAGCATGTCACGATTCATCACATTGACGTTCAGATGCTGACCACCTTCAATTTCTGCTTCATGGTGGAAATAACCATCTAGCAAACCAGCCAGGTTAGTTTTACGTGTTTCATCATCTTTGCCTAATGCGTTTGGTACGATAGAGAAGGTATAAGAGATACCATCTTTTGCATAGGCGAAGGGCAATTTAGCCACAGAGGTTAAAGAGGCGACGGCACCTTTCTGATCGCGGCCATGCATTGGATTGGCTCCGGGTCCAAATGGTGCGCCAGCACGACGTCCGTCAGGAGTGTTGCCAGTTTTTTTACCATATACCACGTTAGAAGTGATGGTCAGAACGGATTGCGTCGGTACCGCGTTGCGATAAGTATTCAGTTTCTGGATTTTTTTCATGAAACGTTCAACCAGATCACAGGCGATATCATCGACGCGTAAGTCATTGTTGCCAAATTGTGGATATTCACCTTCAATTTTGAAGTCAACTGCTAAACCATCTTCATCACGGATCGGCGTCACTTTGGCATATTTGATGGCAGACAACGAGTCAGCGGCGACAGACAAACCCGCAATGCCACAGGCCATAGTACGGTAAACATCACGGTCGTGCAGCGCCATCAGTGCCGCTTCATAGCTATATTTATCATGCATGTAGTGAATGATGTTGAGTGCAGTAACATACTGTTTTGCCAGCCAGTCCATGAAGTGGTCCATGCGGGCCATAACCTTGTCGTAATCCAGCACCGTATCTTTCATGGGTTCTTCTTTTGGGCCAACCTGCATTTTCAACTTTTCATCCACACCACCGTTAATGGCGTACAGCATCGTTTTAGCCAGATTCGCGCGGGCGCCGAAGAATTGCATTTGTTTACCCACAATCATCGGGCTGACACAACAAGCGATAGCATAATCATCATTGTTGAAGTCAGGACGCATCAGATCATCGTTCTCATACTGTAAAGATGAGGTGTCGATGGAAACTTTTGCCGCGAATTTTTTGAAATTTATCGGCAGTTTTTCGGACCATAGGATGGTCATGTTGGGTTCTGGTGATCAGGGTGGGATCTCACACTTTTAATAAGGTTATTTTGGTTAAATAAAAATCAGAACATGACTTTTTATAGGTATTTCTCTCATTAAAACGTTAAGATCTCTCTCTCTTCCATAAAAAAGCGATCCTAATAATGAGTATTTTTAATTTTATCAGCAAGATAGAAGCCCCCCGTTCTGACATCAATAAAAAACATGAGCTAATGGATGTGATTTTTTTAGCCTTCTCCGCTGTATTATGCGGCGCTTCTGGCTGGAAATCGATTCAGGAATTTGGGGAGTTACAGAGCGAGTGG
>NZ_RCWB01000033.1 GCF_018448885.1 Photorhabdus caribbeanensis | reverse complement strand
GGCGAGATTGGTTAAAGATAATACGATATAACTGCTTGTTCATGATTTTTGCTCCAGACAACACTACCCACCGGCAGTTTTGCTATTTGAATTAATACTGCCAATACAGGTTGAATCCGGCTGTGACGGGAGAGGTTGGGAAACCGGCGGGTTCGGGTACAAACAGGAGAACCTCCGCAGGGGGCGGGGCTAATTGCGCCTCCAGGGCTTGCTGACGGGCCTGTTGATGAATGAGTTGTTGATCTGCGATATCGGCGGCTTGACTGCCTGAAACCACGCTACAAAAAACCGTTAAGACTAAAATACTGCTTTTCATTGACTTTCTATTCCACAATGTCGAAACAGTATTAACCACAAATTTAACTTAGCGATCAATGTTTAGGGTTGATTATCAACCGGGCAATTAAAATAGGGGGTTGGTTAAGATATCAGCAAAAACAAGAGGTTATATGACAAGGCAAAAATCAGGCCAATGTGATTATTTTGTAACAGTATTGTATAAAAAATAGATTAATATTAATCATTTAATAATCAACATTAATAATTTCAAATTAATTTTATTGTTTTATTTTTATTATGTGATATGTATCACATTTATAGTGATTGATTTCAGTATTGATTCAAAATGAAATGTGATTCTTATTGTAAATTTGTGATTAAATATTGTCTTTTATGGTTATGTGAGGGGTTAGGGTTATCCATGCCAATCTTGCTTCTTATCTGCCGCTCGCTCTGCCAGAAGATCACTTAACCTAAATCCTTCATAATTATATGGGATAAATAGCATGATTTGTTCGCGTCATTCTCTGTAATTGGAAAGTTGAACGTAGTGGCGATTGGGAAGATGATACGATGTTTGGAGTTTGCAGAGCATGAACTAAATTAGAGGCGCAAATTTACTTTTCTCACCCTATTCACCTTGGGAAAGAAGGGACCAATGAAAATATTAATGTGTTAATCAAGCAATACTTTCCAAAAGGAACCAATTTTAATGAAATCTCTGAGCAGGAAATAGATTTTGTGGTAAACCGATTAAGTAATCGCCCCTGAAACACTCGGGGTAGTAAAACACCCAATGAATTATTTAAAGGAATACGGATATGTTTACTTACAGAGTAACGATATTGCACTTACTATGTAAATATATCCCATGCTATTAACAAGGTCATTTAAACTTACCCACCTTAATAAAAGCCTACTTTTTATTTTAAGAAAAATAACTTCCTCACCAAAGCGATTATAAATTAATTCTAAAATCACATTCAGCAATAATCAGTATATACCCGTCATCTTTCAAGTTGCTTCTTTGTTGGCTGCACTCACTCACCCCGGTCACATAGTTATCTATGTGACCGGGGATTCGCTCCCTTGCCGCCGCGATGCATCTTGAAATCCATAGGATATAGATAGCTCAGTTATTCTCTAACAGAACAATGGACTAAGAAATAATAATAATATGAAATACCCAATTATAGTTATACTGAGGAGGCAATTAACCAAAGAGGAGAATGATAATGAACATATCCCTTGAGTACTTTCAATCTGCAAAATTTGACGGTAATTTATATCTCAAATGTCACGGTGAAATTAGTAACAATACAGAAATAAAATACACCGTAACCAATTTAAATACAAAAGAGATATATGAATGTTATAGTGAAGATAATCAACTCGCCTGCTTGACTTCACTAAAACCCGCAAATTATACAATAGAAACCATCCTTGTTCAGGATGGTAAAACAGTTGCTAAGCTTACACCAGAAAATATAGAAATAAAAGAATCAGACTTCTTGTTTGATATCAATAAGAAAATCGATGAGATAGATAAAAACAAAACTGATAATATCGACATTAACCATATACCACCGAAACAAACACCTGCTAAAGATAACACTATCTCTTTAAAAGGAAATAATGATATCCCAAATAATAATTTGAAATATAATCTTGAGGTTATGTTTTCCCCTGATGGATTAAAAAAATTTGAAATAGAAAAAGATAACTTATTACCTATTTTTAATTCATATAAAAGCGCAATAGAGATAAAACCTGTTTTTAATCAAAAAGATTTAGATAAGAAAGCTTGGAAAACACCAGAATTCAGTAAATTAATTCACCTCTACAAGATAGATGCTGATATTAATCATGCTGATTTAGTTAAGTTAGCCAATGAGCTGGAGAAACTGAATTATGTCGAATTTTGTTCTCTTACGCCGATTTTGAAAGAGCTACCGCCACCGCCTTTACTTCTGTCCAAAGAGGAAACCACAATTCCTGAATTTGATACTACTCATATTGTTACACCTGATTTTTCTCATCTACAGGGATATTTAGACGAACACAACGGTATGAATATTAGAAAAGCCTGGGATGAAGATTATAAAGGCAAAGGCATCACTGTACACCATCTTGATTTTGGCGTTTATAGAAATCATGAAGATTTAGTTGGTAATATTACGGTTATTAACAGCCGCCCAGAAACACAAGATTGTAATCACGGCACAGCAGCCACCGGCTGTATTGCTGCAAAAGATAATGAATTCGGTGTGACGGGTATTGCTCACGAATGTCAATTCCGTTTTTATGACGTCGATGATTTTGATAGAATAATATATAGCTTTTCACCTGGGGATATTATTAGTTTAAATATTCAAACTGTAGCCAATAATAGATATTATCCTTTTACCTACCTTAAATCTAATTGGCAAAGAATAAAAAGTTGTGCTGATGCAGGAGCAATCATTATTTTCGCTTCTGGTAATAGCGGTATTAATTTAGCCTATGACTTCACTTTCCCTAATTATGGCGATCCTGGCGGTATTATGATCGGTGCCTGTACATCAATTAATGGACACCGATTAGGGTTTTCCAATCATAATCTCCATACCAGTTTAAATTCTTGGGGCGAGAATGTCACAACTACTGGGTATACAAACTTACAGAACCTACCAGGAAATAATAGAAATTATACTCGCGGTTATAATGGTACATCCAGTGCTACACCTTTAGTCTCAGGGGCATTAGCACTTATTCAGTCCTATGCTAAATCAAAATATCATAAATATTTTAATTGCACTCAAATAGCGACATTGGTTAGAAGTAGCGGTTTTACAATAGGAGAACTACAAGGAATAGGCTCGCGACCAAATGTCGCAAATGCTTTCAAATTAGTTGATCGTTTGCTTTCTTAATTAAGGTAAATGATTTCAGATTAAAGTAGTGATGTTTTAGCAGGGCCACCCGTTATTCTACGGGGGCCTTATATTAATTAAGTCATTAATGCAATTTTAATCGCGGGCGAATTACACGGTTTATACCGCCAACAAGCATCATCAAGCTAGTTTTGATATATCCATGTAAGGCTACCTGATGCATACGATATAAAGAGATATAGACAGCGCGAGCTACACGCCCTTCTATCATCATTGAACCACGCATCAAATTGCCCATCAAACTACCCACCGTACTGAATTTAGACAATGACACCAATGAGCCATGATCTTTGTAGGTATACTCTTTTAACGGCTTGTCATTCAGCAAAGCAATAATATTACTGTAACAGCAGCTAGCCATTTGATGAGCCGCCTGTGCTCTTGGTGGAACAAAACCCCCTTCCTTCTTCGAGCATGATGCACAGTCACCAATGGCAAAAATATGATCATCAAGTGTCGTTTGCAGCGTTGGCTTCACCACTAGCTGATTAATCCTGTTAGTTTCAAGACCAGCAATATCTTTCATAAAATCAGGTGCTTTGATACCGGCAGCCCATACCATGAGATCAGCTTTAATTAGCTCACCCTCCTTAGTATTCAACCCACGTTCATCAGCACTAGTCACCATAGTTTTGGTTAATACATGAACGCCAAGTTTTGTCAGTTCCTGATGTGCCGCAGCAGAAATACGCGCCGGCAATGCAGGCAAAATTCGCTCTCCTGCTTCGACTAACGTCACATTCAATGCTTCTGAATTCAGCCCTTCAAAACCATAACTGTTAAGCTGTTTTACCGCATTATGCAATTCCGCTGAGAGCTCAACACCTGTCGCACCACCGCCAACGATAGCAATATTAACCTTATCTTGCTGACCACAATTTGCAGAATACTTAAGAAACAGATTCAACATTTCATTATGGAAACGGTGAGCCTGCTGTGGGTTATCCAGGAAGATACAATGCTCTTTCACACCCTGTGTATTAAAATCATTAGATGTACTGCCCAGAGCCATAACCAGAATGTCATAGCTCAATTCACGTTCAGGCACCAGTACTTCGTTATATTCATCCCTGATCTCAGCCAAAGTAATTTTTTTGCTATCACGGTGAATATCAGTCAAGGTCCCTAATTGGAAACTGAAATAGTGGTTACGGGCATGAGCCAAATAACTCAACGCATCAACCCCATCGTCAAGGGAGCCTGTTGCCACTTCATGTAATAACGGCTTCCATAAATGACTTTGGTTACGATCCACCAGCACAATTTCTGCTTTTTTCTTGCGACCTAACTTATGCCCCAGACTGGTTGCCAGCTCCAAACCACCGGCACCTCCACCAATGATAACAATTCTCTTCTTTGGTGTTGTCATGACTACTCCACTAAAATGTAAACCAAATGTTATTTAAGGGCAGTAAAATAATACCCTTAAATAACATTTAGTTTTATATAAATAACCGATGTGATAATTACAGAATATCATGACTGGTTAGTAGGTCATACCAAAATTGAACAACATCAAATTCTTTTGAATAAATAAACATCAATCACAAAATTTGTCAATTTATTTTCAGCCGGTTGGATTCAGCTCTTATTTATTTCATTTTCCTGTTTACATAGGAAATAAAATATGCCTCAAAAAAGATACCTTAAAAAGCCTGATATCAAAGAAATTTCAGGAATGTGACCATGCTATGTACACAAAAAAGCGGGATATTTTCCCGCACAATTAACGCTAAAGGTCATCTATTTGGCAGTAACGCAAATACTTTACAAATTACCGTGCGCAATCCTGCCATTGTTCATACAAATCCGTTAGTGCTTTATTAGCCTGTTGCCAACGTTTTGAATTCTTTAACTCATTCAGGCTGTATTGACCACCTCGATGATACAATTCTGATAATTTCTCCACTTTGGTCAAAGGCAGATTATCAAGCACACTAACCGCGCCATCACGGTTATTACATATCAAAATCATGTCACAACCTGCATTGAGCGCAGTCTGTCCGCGTTCAACGTAACTTCCCATCATCTCCGCCCCCGCCATAGAAAGATCATCGGAAAATATCACGCCATCAAAGCCTAATTGCTGACGCAGCACCGATTTTAACCAGTATGACGACCCGCTGGCTGGATGCTCATCTACCTGAGAATAGATCACATGAGCCGGCATAATCACATCCAACAAATTGCGCTGAATAAAATCACGAAAAATAGACATATCATGATGACAAATAACTTCCAGCGGGCGATCATCACAGGGTGTTTCTTTATGAGAATCAGCATTAACAGCACCATGCCCCGGAAAATGTTTACCCGTCGATTTCATACCAGCAGAATGCATGCCTTTAATAAAGTGCTCCGCCATAACCTTGGCCTGTTCAGGATCTTCATGGAATGAACGTTCACCAATAGCTGCACACTGGTGACCTAAATCCAAAACCGGAGCAAAGCTGATATCGATATCCATAGCAATCATTTCAGACGCCATCAGCCAACCCGCCTCTTCCGCCAATTTAGTGCCACTGAGATTGTCATTCAATCCAGCAAAAGATTGAGCCGCCGGTAAACAAGTGAAACCTTCACGGAAACGCTGAACTCTGCCACCTTCTTGATCAACAGCGATCACAAGACGATGACGGGAAGCCTTACGAATCTGACGCACTAATTCTCGTAATTGCTCAACATCATAAAAATTACGGGTAAACAGAATTAATCCGCCCACTAGTGGATGTTGCAAAATTTCCTTCTCTTCACCATCCAACTCATAACCAACAACATCTAACATGACCGGACCCATAATATTCCTCACTTGTATTTATATATTGCAATCAATGCACAATGCAGTGGTGATAGAAATTTAAAACGTTAGACCAAAAGAGAGACGTAACGGTTGCGCTAATTCTAAAAATTGTGGATCACCACTCTGTCTCCAACGCACTTCAAACCACATCAAAAACATATAATCAACCCAAGGTTGCCAACGTTTAATCTGGCGTTCTAATCGCGTTCGATTCAAGTATCCTGATGGCTGACAACAATAGGCGTTCAAAAAATCCTGCTGCTGCGACTCATCCCAATGATTAGTGCGAAACAGTGTCGCTAGCGCAAACCCAATATCGGTATCAGTTGCATATTCCCAATCAATGAGTTTCAGCCCCCGAGAAGTATTAAGCAAATTACCATAATGCACATCCATATGAGCGGGTGATAATTTTAGTATTGAAGGCATTGGAGACGACATAAAACGTTTATGCAGCCGCAACCAGCGGGGAGTAAGACGCGCTTTATCAATTTGCAACCAGTGGCTTTCTAACTGATGCCGTAGTTGAAGCCGGTACCCAAACAGAGGCTGGTGATGCAAAATAGCCAATAATGCCGCCAATTTTTGCAAAAAATCAGGCTGAGAAAACTCATTTTGCCCAATAACATGACCGGGCAGCCACTCCAACAACAACCAGTGAGAAACCATTGCTATAACTTGCGGAGCAATTTCTATTTGGCTGAGATGGCGCAAAATGGCGCTTTCACGCTGGCGATTAACGCCAAGCCGTTTCCCCTGCTGCCACTGTCTACGACCGACAACATGATATTTACCATTGGTGGCATAATAGCTCTCATTCGTCAGACCGTTTAACGGTCTTATCATCCAATCGCTTACCTCGGTATGCGGCCATTGCCTGCACAATGCCCGCAATAAACAATCATGATTATTTAACGTCACCGTGCCCTGACCAGAGAATCTCACCCGTCTGTACCAGCATCAGTTGCATGACGATATCACGCTTATCACTGTTACCTGAAACTATAGAATAGAGAACATAATCGGCATTCAAATAACGCGCCAGACCAATCGCTTTGCTACGCAATCCCAAACTATCTTCCTCAGATAAGCCTAGAGATTGACGGGCACTTTGCACCTGATTTTGCGGTACTAATTCAAAAACATGTTCGCTACTGAGAGCCTGACACAAAGCATTGGTTGCTTGCATGGTTTGTAATGCACCATTGGTATTATTTTTTACTGTATCAACTAACAGTAGCTTCCCACTTTCCAACCCATGAGCCTTAACTAATTGCTCTACTAATGGCTGCACAGTACCTTCCCAGTCAATCGTGCGCATTTTCGGAGGTTCTGGCACCTTTTCAGATGGCGGCGTCGGTTTTTCCGGTGGGGTCACTGGTACAACCGGCGTCGGAGGTTCAGGCTGCTCCGGTGGCAAGGATGGACATCCAGCCAAAAACATAACCGATAGTGCTACAAAAAGAATTCTTCTCATTAACCTATTCCAATTACAGAGTTTTAAAAAAACAGATAAGCTTTCGCTGTGACAGCAGCAATATATTATCAGTTCAACTCTAATGATAAATTTGCAGCATTTATTAAAAATCGAGATATTCGGGGCCATCTTGGAATAAACATCCCCGAATATCTGCCCATATCCATGAATGTCAGTACTTCACATTGACTTCATCAACAATGGCCCTAAATGGCGACCACCAACCAAATGCATATGAATATGATAAACTTCCTGCCCCGCATGATGGTTACAGTTCATAATCAAACGATATCCATCTTTAGCAATGCCTTCTTGTTCAGCAATTTTTGCTGCAACCGTCATCATTCGCCCTAATGCTGCTTCATGCTCCGGTTTAACATCGTTCACTGTTGGGATCAGAACATTTGGAATAATCAGAATATGGGTCGGTGCTTGTGGAGAAATATCGCGGAATGCAGTGACCAGATCGTCCTGATAAACAATATCAGAAGGTATTTCACGGCGAATAATTTTACTGAAAATAGTTTCTTCTGCCATTACATTTTCCTTTATATTCAAAAAATAACAGATATATGAGCGCCTACAAGCCAAAGATTCAAGTTGATAAATCAAATTTTGTCTACATCAACATGAAATAAATCGCAAAAATTCTGTGTAGTCACTTCTGCCAGCGCCTCAACACTCACACCTTTGAGTACAGCCATATATTCCGCAACATCACGTACATAGGCTGGCTGGTTCTGTTTGCCACGATGAGGCACAGGTGCAAGGTAAGGCGAATCGGTTTCAATCAGAATACGATCCAACGGTACATATCTCGCCGCTTCACGAATCTGCTCTGCATTACGGAAAGTAACAATACCAGAGAATGAGATATAGAAGCCTAAATCCAGTAATTCCCTAGCCGTATCTTTATCTTCCGTAAAACAGTGCAAAACACCACCACATTCTCGCGCCTGTTCTTCACGCAATACCTTTAAAGTATCATCACGGGCACTACGGGTATGAACGATAACCGGCTTGTTAAGTTTGCGTCCGATACGGATATGTTCACGAAATGAGGTTCGCTGTAATTCAGCATTATCCTGTTGATAATAGTAATCTAATCCAGTTTCACCTAGTGCAACAACTTCATTCCCGGCCGCTAAACGCGCCAACTCATCAAAGTCATAACCTTCATCCAGATTAAGTGGATGAATACCGCAGGAAAATACGATATTTTCCCGTTTACCAATTAGCGTTTTCATTTGCTGGAAACCGGGTAGCGTTGTCGCTACTGCCAGCATAAATTTAACCTCCCGATCTGCCGCTTTTGCAACAACATCATCTACATTTTTATGTAGATTTTCATAATCGAGACAATCGAGATGACAATGCGAATCAACTAACAACATATTTAAACTCGTATACAAAAAGATTTCAGGGTTATGAAGTAAACTGTTTTTCCCAATTGAGCAACTGTTCTGCCAATAACAATTCCCAATTTACGCCCACTACTGAAAGCAATTGATGACGACAAGACATCCAATCACCAACGCTTTGCAGCAAAACAGTCATAGTATGCATGGAACTCAATTGATAAATCAGCGTTTGTTGATCCTGATTGATGCAATAACGCTGTACCCGCTGTTGCCACTTCACCGCATCAAGTAACAAACTGATAAGCCAATGAAGACGTTGTGGCGCATTTTCATGATTAAGTTGGGGTAAAAGTGACAAAGCATCACGTTTATCCAAAGCCTGTTTAACAGCCTGGCAAAACTGTTCCCGTATCTGCCATTGCTCCGGTTGCAATAATTGCTCTGCTGCCACAGGGGCCCCCTGAGACAGTTTCAACGCTGTCATTGCATCAACCGAAGAAATTAAAGGCAACTGTTTTTGCAACCAATAAAGGCTGCTTTCCGTCTCGGGTACCGGCAGAAAATAGTAAAAACAGCGGCTGCGTAAAGTTGCCAAAAGGCTGGCGGGCTGCCGACACTCCAGAAGAAAATAGGTATGTTCTGGCGGCTCCTCCAACGTTTTCAATAATGCATTAGCCGCAGCATCTGTCAAACACTCGGTCAAAGGCAACCAGACAATTTTTACCCCGCCTTGCTGAGAACGGCTATAAAGCTTTTCCGTAATCTGCCGTACCGCTTCCACACCAACACTGGTTTTACCCTTCTCCGGAGTCATAATGTGCCAATCAGGATGGGTTTCTGCCATCATCAGGTGACAACTATGACACTTGCCGCAGCTTTTCATCCCCTGCCTATTCTGACACATCAACCACCGACTTAATCCATAGATCAACACATCAGCCCCAGTACCTGCATTAGCATGAACCAATAAAGCGTGATGGCCTCGTCCTTGCTGGTGAGATTCCACCAACTGACGATATGCCTGATTAAGCCACGGATACCAATTCATCAGCCATTTTCCTGCTGCTTTAGCCATTGCTCAAGTACCTGATAAACATCTGCTTGTACTTGCTCTATCGGTTGAACCGCATCAACGGTAACAATACTCTTATCTTGTGCTGCAAACTCCAGGTAACGGCTACGCACACGATTAAAAAAATCCATCGACTCTTTTTCAATTCGGTCTAACTCTCCACGTTCACGGGCACGCAATAGACCAATTTGAGGAGGAAGATCGAGATAAATTGTCAAGTCAGGACGAAAATCACCAAGCACAGTATCACGTAGCGAAGTCATCAAGTTTTTATCAATACCACGCCCTCCCCCTTGATATGCCTGGGAAGAGAGGTCATGACGATCACCCACAACCCATGTACCGCGAGCCAAAGCAGGTTTAATCACATTTTCGACTAATTGAACTCTGGCTGCGTATAACATTAACACCTCTGCTTTATCCGTCAGAGATTCACCTTCAACACCTTGTTTAATTAACCCACGTAACTTTTCTGCCAGTGGTGTTCCACCCGGTTCACGGGTAAAAATTAGATCCTGAATACCGTGCTGCTGCAATATGTCAACGACTGTTTTCATCGCTGACGTTTTTCCTGCACCTTCCAGCCCTTCAATAACAATAAATTTGCCGTTCATTTGTCTTGTTTTAACCTCTGACGGTAAATATTTACCGCCTTATTATGCGCAGCTAGATTGGTCGTAAAAGTATGGCCGCCTTTACCATTCGCCACAAAATAGAGAAATTCAGTTTTTGCCGGGTGGGCAGCCGCTTTTATGGAAGCGAGACCAGGCATCGCAATCGGTGTAGGCGGCAGGCCATTAATCATATAAGTATTGTAGGGCGTTAATGTCGTTAAATCTTTACGAAAAATAGTGCCTGTGTATTTTTCGCCTAAACCATAAATTACGGTCGGGTCAGTTTGAAGCTTCATGTTCAACCGTAAACGATTAATAAATACAGAAGCAACTTTTGTCCGCTCAGCCTCAACACCCGTCTCTTTTTCAATAATCGACGCCATAATCAACATTTCATAAGCATTCTTATAAGGCAGATTTTTGTCGCGCCCTTCCCACTCCTCTTCAAGCGTCATTTTCATCTGTCGATATGCTCGTTTCAGCAATGCCACATCGCTCGTACCTGCCGTATAGTGATAGGTATCAGGATAAAGCCATCCTTCCAAAGTATCTGTATCTTTTATATCGAGTATCTCAGCCAACTCCTGAGCATTTTTATTATCCAATTCATGCTTAAGATATTCAGATTGCTGTAGTATTTTCCACCAATCAGATAAACGGCTACCTTCAACAAAACGGACCGTAAATTGCGCTTCTTTACCACTAGAGAATAATTGCAACATTTCCCGCAACGTCATTTCTCGTGTCAATTGGTAAGTTCCCGCTTTAAACTCGGCAAGTTTTGGCTCCAGTCTTAATAACCAAAGGAAAAGATGACTATCTTTAATCAAGTTATCCCGAACTAGTAACACCTCCAAACCATGACGACCAATACCGGCTGGTAAGGTAAATATTCGATCCTGTTTAATTGTTAGTGTTTGATCCGCAAATTTTTCAACTTTTTTGTAGCCAGCATAGAGTAATATTGCTGCCGTAATGACAATCAAAACCAATAGAGTAAAAAGACTTTTTTTTCGTTTCATCAATTAATCTAATCACTTAAACACATTGTTCACTTAGACACACTATTCATTTAGACACGTTGTGAATTACAACTTCAGACATTCAGGAAGCAAATAATCATACAGCTCCCTTGACTGATATTTCCATGTGGGCTGATTTTCATGAACTTGAATTTCTCTGACAGGTATCACCGGCATTAAAGAATTACAGACTATCACCTCATCTGCATCCGCCAATGTCTCGGGATAGCAGTTTACACAGGAAAAGTAATAATCACTTTCCGATAATAACGTGATTATTCTTCTCCGCATCACCCCTTCGATACCACAGCCTTGTAAATCAGGAGTATACACATCTTTTCCTTTACGCCAGAAAATGTTTGCAGTACAGCATTCAACCAAAAAACCATCAGTATCAAGTACCAAGGCTTCATCAGCATTTGATTTTTCGATAAATGATTTAATCAATACCTGTTCTAATCGGTTAAGGTGTTTAATTCCAGCAAGATAAGGATTTATTCCCATCGGTATCGGACTGAGCACCAGAGATAAACCTTTCTGACGCTGTTTCAAATATTTATCAGGATAAGGATTAAGAGACAAAATCCGATTGGATTGCGTAAAACCCTCAGCACTATAACCACGCCCTCCGGTTCCGCGGGAGATAATAACTTTAAGTACACCTTGTTCAGTTGTGGAAGCAATCTGTTTTATATGGCTTTCAAGCTGTTGCCAATCGGGTTGTGGAAGATATAACCTTTCAACGCCTTTTTGTAATCTTTGGATATGCAGTGGCAATAAAGCAGCCTGCCCCTGTTCTATTTTTATTGTTGTGAAACAACCATCACCAAATTGAACTGAACGATCATTCACTGGTAAATAGTCGCTCCGCTCCTCATTAATCCAATACATATAACTTTATTCTTAATTACTCAAAAAAGGCATTTCAATCAATTTATCAACAGACGGTATCATAGTATATCGCTGACACGAGTGCAAAAATGCCCATGATTCTTGTCACAAAAAAAGCTCCAATAATTATTAACTATTGGAGCTCTCTATTTCGTCGCCTCTCAATATTTACACATTCATACCGAGAGGCTTTCAACAGCAATTTTCTGTAATATCAGGCTTTGTCTGTCAATTAGGTTTACATCTTACGAAAAATCAGTGAGCCGTTAGTACCACCGAAACCGAAAGAGTTACACAATGCATATTCCATCCCCTCTACCTTACGGGACTCATTTGGCACGAAATCCAGACGGCAGTTCTCATCCTGGTTTTCCAGGTTGATAGTTGGCGGAACAAGCTGATCACGCAATGCCAGGATAGTGAAAATAGATTCAACCGCCCCCGCAGCACCCAATAAATGACCCGTCATTGATTTGGTGGAACTCACTAAAACATCAGTGCCTTCACCAAACACCAACTCAACCGCATGGGCTTCCGCTAAATCACCAGCCGGTGTTGAAGTACCGTGAGCATTAATATATCCCACTTGCTTGGTAGTGATACCGGCATCTTTCAGCGCATTTTCCATTGCCAACGCAGCACCTGCACCATTTTCTGGCGGAGACGTCATATGATAAGCATCACTGCTCATGCCAAAGCCAACGATTTCTGCGTAAATTTTCGCACCACGTCTTTTCGCATGCTCATACTCTTCCAGTACCAAGATACCTGCGCCATCCCCCAGAACAAAGCCATCGCGGTCTTTATCCCACGGACGACTTGCACTTTGTGGATTATCATTACGGGTAGATAAAGCACGGGCAGCGCCAAAACCACCAACCCCTAGAGGAGTACTGGCTTTTTCCGCACCACCTGCCAGCATAATGTCAGCATCATTATAAGCAATAATACGGGCAGCATGACCAATATTATGTACACCTGATGTACATGCTGTAGCGATAGAAATGCTTGGACCACGCAAGCCGTAAATAATACTCAGATGACCTGCTACCATGTTTACGATCGTAGAAGGTACGAAGAATGGGCTGATCTTACGAGGACCACTCGCCACCAATGCTCCGTGATTTTCTTCAATCAGACCCAAACCACCAATACCAGAACCAATAGCAGCACCAAAACGACTAGCATTGGCTTCTGTTACTTCAATTCCGGAATCTTCAATGGCTTGCACACCTGCTGCAATACCATATTGAATGAAGTCATCCATTTTTCGTGCATCCTTGCGCGAAATATTGAAATCTTCATGATTAAAATCTTTAACCAGACCAGCAAACTTAGTTGCATGGTGACTGGTGTCAAAATGGTCAATAAGGCTGATACCACTCTGTCCGGCACAAACAGCTTTCCAAGAAGATTCTGCTGTATTACCGACAGGAGATAACATGCCTAGTCCGGTCACAACTACTCGACGCTTAGACACGCTTATCCTCCAGGGAGGGAAATTATTTAGGGCAGAAACATAGGCGGTCGAATGACCGCCTAGGTGTGTTCACTTATTCGCTTTGGTTCTGGACGTAATCAATAGCTGCCTGAACTGTAGTGATCTTTTCTGCTTCTTCATCTGGAATTTCGATATCGAACTCTTCTTCCAGAGCCATTACCAGTTCAACTGTGTCAAGAGAATCAGCGCCCAAGTCATCTACAAAAGAAGCTGAATTAACAACCTCTTCCTCTTTAACACCAAGTTGTTCAACGATGATTTTTTTAACGCGTTCTTCAATAGTGCTCATGCTATTAAATTTCCTATCAAAATTCGCTTTCGCGATGGTTTTCGTAGTTTATAAAATACAGGAAAAGATGCAACCCAATCCCGGCTGGTCGAACCACAAACTTGCACTATTTTGCGTTATTTGACACAAAAAATGCAACTGGTTCGCTCATTTTTTAGTTCATGTACATGCCGCCATTGACATGTAATGTTTCGCCTGTGATGTAAGCCGCTTCATCAGAAGCAAAGAAAGCCACAGCACTAGCAATTTCTTTTACATCCCCAAGCCGCTTAGCGGGGATATCTTTCGAAAAGTTCGCCAACTGTTCCTCTGGCAACGCTTTTAGCATATCAGTTTCAATAAGCCCTGGCGCAACAACGTTAACAGTAATACCGCGGGAAATCACTTCGCGAGCCAATGTTTTACTGAAACCAACAAGACCTGCTTTCGCCGCTGCATAGCTTGCCTGCCCAGTGTTCCCCATCGATCCCACAACAGAGCCAATAGAGATGATGCGGCCATAACGTTTTTTTATCATGAAGCGCATTGCCGCTTTTGTCATACGGAAAACGGATGAAAGATTAGTGTCAATAACATGCTGCCACTCATCATCCTTTATGCGCATCACTAGGTTATCACCTGTGATACCCGCATTATTCACTAAAATGTCAAGCCCACCCCACTCTGTTCGGATGGTAGACATAAGTTGTTCAATCGATTCGGGATCAGTGACATCCAGTACAAAACCTTTACCTTTTTCACCAAGGTAAGCACTGATGACTTCAGCACCCTTTTCGCTTGTTGCTGTACCAATGATATAGGCTCCACGCTCTGCTAATAGTTCAGCAGTTGCACGGCCGATCCCACGGCTAGCTCCTGTTACTAATGCAATCTTTCCGTCTAATCTCATATTGTTCCTCAATTATTTTCCAATGCAGTTACTAGTGAAGCTGTGTCATTAACTGCTGCTGCACTTAAGGTATTGACAATTCGTTTAGTTAAACCTGTCAAAACTCTACCTGGCCCTACTTCTAATAGCCGCCCGACACCCTGTCCAGCAATAAATTCAACTGTTTCTGTCCAACGGACAGGGTTATAGAGTTGTCGTACCAGTGCATCACGGATAGCTTCAGCAGATTGTTCTATTTCCACATCAACATTATTTACCACCGGGAACTGAGGATGGCTAAATTCAATCCCTTCTAAAACAACTGCCAGCTTATCTGCGGCGGGTTTCATCAGTGCACAATGCGACGGTACACTGACTGCCAAAGGCAGCGCACGTTTCGCACCTGCGGCTTTACATGCATCGCCAGCACGCTCTACCGCCTCTTTCTCACCGGCAATAACAACCTGACCAGGTGAGTTAAAGTTAACAGGGGAAACAACTTGCCCCTGAGCTGCTTCTTTACAGGCACGATCAATGGATTCATTATCTAAACCGATAATAACATACATTGCACCAACACCTTCAGGTACAGCTTCTTGCATCAATTTGCCACGCAGTTCAACAAGTCTGATTGCTTGTTTGAAATCAATGACACCTGCACAAACCAGTGCAGAATATTCACCAAGGCTATGTCCAGCCATTAGTGATGGCGCATTTCCACCTTTTTCCTGCCAAACCCGCCAAATAGCAACTGACGCTGCCAACAATGCGGGTTGAGTTTGCCATGTTTTGTTCAGTTCTTCTTCAGGCCCTTGTTGAACCAGTGCCCAAAGATCATATCCCAGTACATCAGATGCTTCAGCAAAAGTTTGCTCGACAACCGGGAACGCCGTAGCCAAATCGGCCAACATACCAAGGTCTTGAGAACCCTGACCAGGAAATACCATTGCAAATTCAGACATAGACATGTTCATCTTCCTGTCAAATTAAAAACGTATCAGTGCTGAACCCCAAGTAAGGCCACCACCAAAAGCCTCAATTAAGATTAACTGACCACGCTTAATCCGGCCATCACGCACTGCTTCATCAAATGCTGTGGGTACCGATGCCGCAGAAGTATTACCGTAACGATCTAGCGTTACCACTACTTTATCCATTGTCATGTTTAATTTTTTAGCTGTCGCTGCGATAATACGCAAATTAGCCTGATGAGGCACCAGCCAATCCAACTCACTATACGGCAAGTTATTTGCTTCTAAAGTCTCATCAACTATGTTAGCCAATTCACGAACTGCAATCTTAAATACTTCATTACCGATCATACTAGCATACGCTGGTTCTTTTAGATTCTGACGCTCCTGATAAGGCAATACCAACAATTCACCATAGCTACCGTTTGCATGAAGGTGAGTTGAAAGAATTCCTGGCTCATCAGAAGCCCCTACCACCATAGCGCCTGCACCATCGCCAAACAGGACAAGTGTTCCGCGATCTTCTGGATCAAGTGTTCTGGTAATAGAATCAGAACCAATAACCAATGCATGTTTTGCCACACCGGTTCTAATAAACTTATCAGCAATACTCAGTGCATAAACAAAACCAGAACAAGCGGCAGAAATATCAAAAGCCGCTGAATTTTGGGTACCCAACATGTGCTGAATTTGGCACGCAGAACTGGGGAAAGCATGGGTGGATGAAGCTGTTGCAACAATGATTAAATCAATCTGATCTTTATCAATGCCCGACATTTCAATTGCTTTCTTGGCGGCCCGAAACCCCATAACCGCAACGGTTTCATCATCAGTAGCAATACGACGTTCGCGGACACCTGTACGGGTAACAATCCACTCATCAGAAGTATCTACCATTTTTTCTAAATCAGCATTAGTACGCACTTGCGCAGGCAGATAACTACCTGTACCTAAAATTTTTGTATACATGTATGTTCAGTCACTCTTGGGTAATGCTGTTTCCAGGCGTGCAGCAATTCTATCAGGAACCTGCCTTTCAACGGCCTGAACAGCCTGTTCGATTGCGGCTTTAAACGCATGCTCATTAGCCGCCCCATGGCTTTTGATTACAATTCCATATAATCCTAACAGACATGCGCCATTATACTGGTCAGGGTTCAGGTGACCGAAGCGTTTTGTCATCCGTTTTTGCAACCACTTCTTGACTATTTTCGACAACCAGGAAAATTTTTTCTTTTGTCCATCCGATGATTTAAGCAGGGATAAGATAACTCTGATCGCCCCTTCCATCGTTTTTAACGTCACGTTACCTGCGAAGCCGTCACATACCAGTACATCACTCTTACCTGTCAGTAATTCATCACCTTCCAGATAACCAATGTAATTTATTGTCGGAATGCTCTTTAAAATGGTGGCGGCTTCGCGGATATTATCCAGCCCTTTACTCTCTTCTGTACCAATGTTAAGCAATGCTACCGCGGGATTAACTACTCCCACGACTTCCTCGGCCATTACTGAACCCATAATGGCGAATTGTACCAACATGCGGCTATCGCAATTAACATTGGCGCCTAAATCCAATACAACCGTTTCCCGCTGCTTCAAGTTTGGCAACACGGTCATTAAAGCAGGTCTTTCAATGCCTTCTATAGATTTTAGCATCAATTTAGATAACCCCATCAATACTCCAGTATTTCCTGCACTGATACACGCCTGCGCTTCACCTGATTTTACTAAATCCAGGGCAATACGCATTGACGTTCCTCGGCTGTTGCGAATCGCTTGCGATGGTTTCGCATCATTAGCCACAACCCGTTCAGCAGGAATCACTTGTAAACGACTGAGCAACTCAGCATCACTATTTACAAGCATCGGAGAAATGATATCGGGGATCCCGACCAGCAATAATTTAAGTCTAGGGTTAGACGCCAGTGCCTGCAATGCAGCAGGCACCGTAACGCGAGGACCAAAGTCCCCGCTCATGGCATCTAACGCTAAAGTCAGATTAGTCAAGGTATTAACTTGCTAATGACTGGCGGAGATTATTTGTTGATGACTTTGCGGCCACGGTAGTAGCCATCAGCAGTCACATGGTGACGCAGGTGAGTTTCACCAGAAGTTTTATCTACAGACAGTAATGGTGCAGTCAGTGCATCATGAGAACGACGCATACCACGTTTAGAACGAGTTGGTTTATTCTGTTGTACGGCCATTGACCTTACTCCTTAAGTACTTTTCTTTAAGCTGGCTAATACGGCAAATGGGTTTGGTTTTTCAGCCTCTAGAGGTAATTCACCAAACACCATTTCCGCCTCGGACACTTCACAGTGTTCAGAATCATGTACCGGAACCACCGGCAGAGAAAGAATTATTTCATCTTCAATCATTGCCAGCAAATCTATTTCGCCAAATTCGTTAACGTCAATTGGCTCATACTCTTCCGGTAATGCTTCAGCCTGTTCATCATTGACGACCGGGCTAAAACAATATGTTATGTGAACGTGATGGCTGAAATTACCGCCACAACGCTGGCATTCAAGCGTAACATCCACATCGGAATGCCCACGCACAACCGCCAGACGTTGGTTATCTATCTGAAACGATAAAACGCTGTCTACATCATTGTCCACGCTAACCACAGATTCCGCGATACGCAAAACTTGCTCAGGTGAATAACTACCTGCGTAGTCTAATCGTTTCTGAGCTGCGCGAAGCGCATCAATGGTTAGGGGTAATTTTACCTTTTGCATAAGGCGCGCATATTATCTTTGTAATGAGATATAGTCAAAGAAAAAGGCCACACATCTGCACCTTTCCGCCAAATATTCGCTTATTAAGCTGTGCCTAGTTTAAAATGCCTGCAATTATTTCGCCATGTCTTTTGGAAAAATTATGACACAAATCATTTTAGCTTCCACCTCAGCTTACCGCCGCATGTTACTGGAAAAACTTCGTTTACCCTTTATATGCGCGGCTCCTGATACTGATGAAACACCTCGAATGAATGAAAATGCAGAACAGCTCGTCATGCGTTTGGCACAAGCTAAGGCACAGGCGTTACAAGCAAAATATTCTCAGCATTTGATTATTGGTTCTGATCAGGTTTGCGTTATTAATGGCGAAATTACCGGCAAACCCCACAGTTTTGAAAATGCATTTAAACAATTACGGCAAGCCAGTGGTCATTGCGTCACCTTTTATACCGGTATTTCTCTCTTCAACAGTAAAACAGGAATAGTCGATACCCGTTGTGAATTATTCAATGTCTATTTTAGAGAACTAACTGATGATGAAATCTGGGCTTATTTAACCGCGGAAAACCCCCTTAATTGTGCCGGAAGCTTTAAAAGCGAAGGATTAGGAATTACTTTATTTGAACGACTTGAAGGGAAAGATCCGAATACGCTAATCGGTTTACCATTAATTACATTGACTGAATTATTAATCCGCCAGGGGGTAAACCCTCTGACGGAGAGATAGGTTAATTATTGTGATTTTGACGTAGCGTTTTTATACAATAGCGCAACTGCTCATCCATCGGCGCTTCAAGACGTAATGTCTCCCCTGTCGAAGGATGAGTAAATTTTAGCGCACAGGCATGCAAAAATAGGCGATTTAGACCCGTATCTGACAATTGCGAATCAAAAACCTTATCGCCATAACGATCATCAAAAGCGATCGGATGCCCAGCATATTGGGTATGAACGCGGATTTGATGAGTCCGACCTGTTACAGGGCTGGCTTTCACTAACGTTGCATTGGTAAAACGCTCTTCTACTTTAAAACGCGTTTCAGAAGGTTTACCTTCACTGCTCACCTTAACAATCCGCTCACCACTTTGCAGGATATTTTTCAGCAATGGAGCCTGAACGACTTTACAATGTGATTGCCATTGTCCTCGTACTAAAGCCAGATAGTCTTTCTGCATCTGTTTGAGTCGTAATTGCTCGTGCAATGCGCGTAAAGTTGAGCGTTTTTTAGCAATTAGTAGAATTCCTGAAGTATCACGATCCAAACGATGCACCAATTCAAGGAATTTTGCTTCCGGACGCAAAACCCGTAGCCCTTCAATAACGCCAAAACTTAAGCCACTGCCGCCATGAACCGCCGTACCGGAAGGTTTATTAAGCACCAGGATGTGGTCATCTTCGTATAAGATACAATCGCCTAATACAGCAACTTTATCCAATTTAGCTGAAACCGGCGCTTCTTGTCGTTCTGCAACCCGAACCGGCGGAATTCTGACGATATCCCCCGCAAACAATTTATACTCAGGTTTTACCCTGCCTTTGTTTACCCGAACCTCGCCTTTACGCACAATCCGGTAAATCATGCTCTTAGGAACCCCTTTCAAACGCGCTAATAAAAAATTATCAACACGCTGTCCGGCCTCATCGTCATCAATAGTGACAAATTGTACAATTTGATTATTCGTTTTCATGATAGCAATTTTAATTACCACTCAAGCAGAGTGCTACTCATTTTTAAATATGCGTAAAAATCACGCATACTTTCTGGCTGTTACCTTTCCTACTTTAAGATAAAGATTAAATATTAACTATTTCTTCCTATTTCATCAGAAAAACCGCTTAAAGACATAAAGTCACCTTGCTATCACCCCAACAGCAATGGAATAATACGTAGCCACCATCAGTTTTTTAATCCTGAATGGCGAAGTTAAACGTTTGTTCTTTATTTGATTGCACAAAAACGCAGCAATGGCGTAAGACGTACTGGGAAATCAAATAATTAGCGGGCTACGGGTAGCAGATTACTGGAATTGGATCAAATCCGCTTCATTTATATTTGCAGATTATTCCTAGAAAAGGGTACTGTTTTCTAAGTGAAAATTCAGACCTGCCGAAAATATGCGTCTCTATACAAACGACAACCGGGAGGTTGACGGATTTGTAAAAGACACGAGACCATCGGTTACCAGTCGCTCATCTATATTTGCCCGTAGCTCTATAACTAATGTAAAAAATAATGAGTAAGTTACAATGAAAAGAATGCTAATCAACGCAACTCAGCAAGAAGAGTTGCGTGTTGCTCTGGTCGACGGGCAACGTCTTTATGATTTGGATATCGAAAGCCCAGGACACGAGCAAAAAAAAGCAAATATCTACAAAGGTAAAATCACCCGAATTGAACCTAGTTTGGAAGCCGCTTTTGTTGACTATGGTGCTGAACGGCATGGTTTCCTTCCTATTAAAGAAATAGCCCGCGAATACTTCCCCAATAACTACCATCCTCATGGCCGCCCTAATATCAAAGATGTTCTCAGGGAAGGCCAGGAAGTTATCGTTCAAGTCGATAAAGAAGAACGTGGTAATAAAGGGGCTGCCTTAACCACTTTTATCAGCCTGGCGGGCAGTTATCTGGTATTAATGCCTAATAATCCTCGCGCCGGCGGTATTTCCCGCCGTATCGAAGGAGATGACCGCACAGAACTGAAAGAAGCGTTGGCATCGCTAGAAGTGCCGGAAGGAATGGGACTGATCGTCCGCACGGCGGGCGTCGGTAAATCCGCAGAAGCACTGCAATGGGATTTATCATTCCGCCTTAAACACTGGGAAGCGATCAAAAAAGCCGCCGAAAACCGCTCTGCGCCATTCTTAATCCATCAAGAAAGCAATGTTATCGTCCGTGCTTTCCGCGACTATTTGCGTCCAGACATCGGTGAGATTTTAATCGACAATCCTAAAGTTCTCGATCTGGCGCGGCAGCATATCACTGCACTTGGCCGCCCGGATTTCACCAGTAAAATCAAGCTGTATAGTGGCGAAGTTCCCCTGTTCAGCCATTATCAGATTGAATCACAGATTGAATCTGCATTTCAGCGTGAAGTTCGCCTGCCATCAGGCGGTGCTGTGGTTATCGATACCACAGAAGCATTAACTGCGATCGATATTAACTCTTCCCGTGCGACACGCGGAGGGGATATCGAAGAGACAGCTTTTAATACCAACCTTGAAGCAGCGGATGAAATTGCCCGTCAGTTACGTCTGCGAGACCTTGGTGGTTTGATTGTTATCGATTTTATCGATATGACCCCCGTACGCCATCAGCGTGAAGTGGAAAACCGCCTACGTGATGCTGTTCGTCAGGATCGCGCTCGTATTCAAATTGGCCGTATTTCCCGCTTTGGCCTACTGGAAATGTCCCGTCAGCGCCTGAGTCCATCGCTAGGTGAATCCAGCCATCACGTTTGCCCACGCTGTAGCGGCACAGGGACTATTCGTGATAATGAATCCCTGTCGCTATCCATTTTACGTCTGATTGAAGAAGAGGCACTGAAAGAGAACACGCATCAAGTACATGCTATTGTTCCAGTACAAATCGCTTCATATCTACTAAACGAAAAACGCCAGGCAGTCAGTGCAATTGAGCGCCGTCAAGGAGACGTTGGCGTGGTGATCGTGCCTAACGATCAAATGCAGACTCCTCATTTCTCTGTCCTACGCGTGCGTAAGGGTGAGGAAATTTCTACACTGAGTTATCTGCTTCCTCAATTTCATGAAACTGGAACGACAAATCCTCAAGAAGATGTCCAACCTGAACGCAAGCGTCCTGAACAGCCCGCTATTTCTGCTTTTGCTTTGCCAACCGATACGCCAGCACAGCAACCATCACATAAAGCAAAAGAGAAAAAGCCTAACCGCCCTGCTCAAACTATAACGGAACAACCTGGTCTCTTAAGCCGCTTCTTAACTGCTTTGAAAAAGATGTTCAGCATAGAAGAAGAAAAACCGGCCCAGAAAAAAGAGAATAAATTATCCGGTCATGATAGCCGTCGCTCCTCTGAACGACGCAACCAACGTCGTCAAAATTCACGTAAAGATCGTGATGATAATAATCTGCGTGATGAGCAACGTAATAACCGTGATCGTGACGAACAACGGAAAAATCGTAGCACTCAACAGAAAAATGGCACCCAAGATAACAACGTGACGATAGATACGGCTGCTCGTGAAGCTCAACAGCAGCAACGTCGCGAACAACGTGCTGAACGTCAACGCCGTCGTCAGGAAGAAAAACGCCAGCAGCAACTTGAAATCCAGAAGCCAGAAGTCGTTGAAAATGAGGTTGAAGAACGTCTGCCAGTTGCACCGCGTCGCCAACGTCGTCAGCTTGAACAAAAAGTTCGCATCATAGATGAAGTGAAAGAAGTTACGGCTGTCGCTTCATTGCCGGTCCCTGTTGTTACAGAAGAGCAATTACCAGTACCTGTTGAAATACCTGTAGAAACAGTTCAGCCACAACAACTGGCTGAAAATAAAGAGCAACAAGATAATGTTATGCCACGCCGCTCTCGTCGCTCACCTCGCCATTTGCGCGTTAGTGGTCAGCGCCGCCGCCGTTACCGCGATGAAAGAAATCTACTTCAATCACCGGTACCATTATCTATGGCTGTTGCATCACCAGAAATGGCTTCCGGTAAAGTTTGGGTTCGCTATCCGGTGGTTCCGATTTCCATAGAAACTCCTGAGGAAATTGCCATGATCGAACAGCAAAATGAGGTATTGTCGGCAATAGCAGCAGAAACAGTATCTGCAATCACCGTTGTTGCAGAATCTGAACAAACCATCACTGAATCGCCTAATGTAGCGGAGACGCTGGAAACTCGCCAGGATGGGAGCAAACCTGAAACAGACATTACAGAACAAAATGACATTGTTCTACAGCAAACTGAATCAGTGCAGGAAGTGCCGTCAGTTATTGAACCTGCTGCAATAACGCCGATTACCTTTGAATTTGAGCAGCACTACCCTGAAACAGAAGAAAGCATTGCTGTTTCTGAAGAAATTGCAGCAGTGATAACTGTCGAAGAGAGTGAGGATGAAATGGTTAAACAACCTGTTGCCATTATGGCCAAAGTTCATCATGCTTATGCGCCGATGACCAAAGCTCCAGCCCCTGAGATGATTGAAAAATCCATTGTTATTAACGAATGGCAACGGCCTTTTTCTCATTTTGAAGGGAAAGGGGGCGCTGGAGGTCATTCAGCCACTAATGCGGCCACTTCACCAATGGCTAAACCGCAGTCTTTCGAATAAATAACATTATTTAATATTAGCAGAATGGCTCTTTTTGGGGAGCCATTTTTTTTACCACTAACCCCACAAAAATGCTTACCATTAATTTTATTGTATCCACATAAGGGTTAGTTTAAACGGCTATCGCTGTTACTCTGTTCAATTAATTATCATTCGATTTCTTATTTAATCAGGAGAATAGTCTATGAAACCGTGGCTTATTTTTGGTGCAGGTAGTGGCGTTGGACGTCATCTTGTGACTGTCGCACTGCAACAAAAACGTCCCATAATTGCACTTATCCGAAATTCTGAGCAAGCTACTGAGCTAAGTGCTTTAGGTGTCAAAGTGATACAAGGTGATGCCTGTAACGCGGAAGATGTTGAAAAAGCAGTACAACATGTAAGTTCAGAGGCAATCGTCTTTTCTACTATTGGCGGAATTGATTCAGATCTCTTTGGCAATATGACTATCATTGATACTATCGAGAAAACTGGAATAACACGTATGTTACTCGTTACCTCAATAGGTTGCGGAGAAAGCTGGAAAACCTTGTCACCCAGAGCTAAGTCGCTGTTTGGCCAATCTGTCAGGCGTAAATCAATGGCAGAAAGCTACCTTCAGACAAGTTCTTTGAATTACACAATTATTCGCCCAGGTGGATTAACAGATAAACCGGGAACAGGTTATTGCCAAAGATATCAGCATGAAATTCATGGCGCAGTGAGCCGCCAAGATGTTGCACATCAACTGGCAACTATGGCAGAAGAAGAATCTTCATATCAGCAGATTTATACCTTAGTTGATCCAGAGCTTAAGCCTGATTGGGTTACTTCGTAGTCGGTAAAAATAACCACGCATCCATGCGTGGTTATCTAATGATGCTATTTGAGTTCACCCATTGTTTTAAGCTTTTTAGACAATTCGCGACGCTCTTTAGAAAGATCCGCATTTTTAATTATGTGATCATCTATGCGATCTTCATAATCACTTCTCATATTCATAATGATGCTCTGAATATCCTCAATTGACATACCGGGCTTGATGTATTCACTCAAGTTATCAAGCAATAACACTCGTTTCTGGTTATCACGTATTTTCTTCTCATTATCTGCGATTTCGCGCTGTAACTTATTTTTACGACGAAACATACGTACAAACTCCAGCACATTGTGGAATGACGGCTTATTTGCGTTGTCCATTTTCATACCTTATCTTCAATCTAACGTACAAATTATCCAATCTGACTACACAATAAGACTAAAACCATTAATAGACAAGTCAGTTTCCGTTATTTATTGATTCTCATTAATTACATAAACCTGCTAACTTCTTGCTAAAAGTTCAGCATGTTGACCCAATCGAAAACGATCGGCCAATGCAAATGAATAATAAATCACCAACCTTATACTGGCAGAAGCACAGTTTTTCCCTTCCCTATCGCTCATCTTCCATTTCTTACTCTACAATTTTTTCAGATTCCAAGTGTATGATCATTAATCACTATTATCTCCATGATTATCTAACAAACGTAATTACATATTTGTCAGAGACAAAATTTATATATTTTCATATGATAAAAATTCAATTATTTTCTCATGAAAAATGAATAAAAAACTATAAATTTAATTCCATTCATAAATTAAACAAGATATTAATAAACAAACCAAATAAAGACAATTAATTATATAGAGCACGATAAAATATTGAATAAAACGTTAACATTATCTAATATTATATACATCTTAAACTGTATTCATTCTTTTATTTTACAACTCTTTGTAAGATAAGATTTTCAGGTAATTATTTTTAATAAAATTTATATCCAATGGAAAAATATTTAGTTTATTAGTTTATTAGTTTATTAGTTTATTAGTTTATTAGTTTATTAGTTTATTAGTTTATTAGTTTATTAGTTTATTAGTTTATTAGTTTATTAGTTTATTAGTTTATTAGTTTATTAGTTTATTAGTTTATTATTTAAATATATGTTCAAACTAACTATATTTGTGATACCCATCTTAATAATAACATAAAAATTTCCTTATTGCTGAAACATAATTAAAATTGACGAAAAATATAACGATAATTAGGTTAGGTGATGAAAAAAATTCCTTTTGATTTGAATGGTTACGAAATCTCTTTTGGCCATGCACGTAGGACAAGAATTCCAATTATAAAAATAACCCACCCAAAAAATGGGATTTCTATTAAACCATTTTATAGCGTCAATAGAAAAAATTTACTAGAAAGAATTCAATATGAAACTGGTTTAAGTGATCAGTATATTGAATCTATTAATGCGCATTTTCAAGAGGTTAATTATCCTTAATCAGGATAAGTATATACAGAAAAATATATTCTAATTATTACATCCCCTGTTTGCTGGTAAAATTGCCTAAACAATTTATCAGCAAACTAGTAAAAGGTATTTATAGATTACCTATGATAATACCTTTGATAACAGAAAAGCCCCCTTGAAAATATACTTATTAGCCTAATCCTCCTGGATAAATCTAGATAAATAATAATCCCTACGCTTACTAACCATAACCTATTGGAATAATATGCATTTTTCTTTTATTTTTTCTTTTATATAGTAAAAAAACGCAGAAAGTACCAAACATATACCTGCAACTATTGCATACTGATATCGATTTTCCAGTGTTGACATCAGTGTAAAATAGATTAATCCACCAACTGAAAGTGTACCAATACTAACGCTAATCCTTGTATTATATGCATCACAATTTTCATCAATATACGTATTATTGCCATTATCATTCATCTAATCCTGCTGAGAATTCATCAAATAAACCTCAATGTTGCATACTATAGATGAAAACATGATCTTCGTGCCCATTTTACGACTTGATACCAATTGAATCCCTTCCACCACACCCAGCAGAAATTAACCCTTGGTTTTGACCGTTAACCTTTAAATAAATTAAATTTTATATATTCATTATATTAATATTTATCCTGCATATTGAAGTAAACATGTCAACGTAGTCAAGAACAAACGGCCTTAAAACATACAATCTTTTATTCCAAGCATCAAAAATGCTAACTAATAACTAACTTCCGCTCATGGAGCAGAGAGTAAGAAAATATGTACACAATAGTACTATGATCAATGCCAAAATGTTTTGCAGTCAATTTAGCGCCAAGAGTACCTGATAGGAAATACTCAGCAACCTGAATCCTAGAGGCAGCAGGATATTTTTCTTCATAGAAAGTCAGTAATCGGGCATCCAACTTTTGGAGGCAATTCAATAGAACAAGGAATAGTCACTATACCTGTTTCACATTAGCAAAGCATTGCAAAAATATAACAATTTTGTTATCTTTAGGTCATGAAATATACTATCGTTTACTATAGCACCGAGGTGGAGAACGAGATCCTTGCTCTCCCTGACACACTTCAAGCCCGTTACATCAGGTATTCCGAAAGAATGCGAGAACATGGCGCCAACCTCGGAGAACCACACACAGAAGCGTTTGGTAATGGGTTGTTTGAACTCAGGCTCAAAGGGGCTGAAGGAATTGCTCGCGTGTTCTATTGCACAATGATTGGGCACCGTATAGTGATGCTGCACAGCTTCGTGAAGAAAACGCAAAAGACCCCACTTAAAGAACGCAGGAAAGCCGAGGTCAGAATGAAAGAGGTAAAAAATGACTGGTAAATATACCCCTCCAACCATGACACACGATGAAATGGTTGCAAAAATGTTGTCAAATCCGGCTGTAAAAGCTGAATACGAGAAACTGGAACAAGAATTTGCATTGCTTGATGAACTGCTAGCAGCACGCAAAAAGGCCGGGCTAACACAAGCGCAAGTAGCTGAACGCATGGGAACCAAAGCAACAGCCATCACACGGCTTGAAAGTGGGCTAGCTTCTGGCACACAGGGACCTTCGTATAATACATTGAAGAAATATGCAGCAGCTGTCGGTAAAAAATTACAGATACGCCTAGTATGACTTTGTAATCTGATAGACGCCTGTGTAAATAACCAGCCACCATCAGACCTGAATTAGCACTAAATAATAAGCTACCACTTTTTTGGGCATTAAAGCTGATCAAAACCAAACTAAAGCGATAAAAAACAATTAATTAACAACCCTGGACAGTGAACAACAGTGAAAAATAGCAGCGAACAACCCACTTTCTACATCCACGACTACGAAACTTTTGGTCAACATCCGGCCTTAGACAGACCGGCTCAATTTGCTGGTGTTCGTACTGATATGGATTTCAATATTATTGAAGAGCCATTAGTTATTTACTGTTCACCTGCTGATGATTATCTGCCACAACCAGAAGCTGTCATGATTACAGGCATTACGCCTCAAATTGCATTAGAAAAAGGGGTTAATGAAGCGGAGTTTGCTCGCCAGATTCATAATGCTTTCAGTGTGCCGAACAGTTGTATCCTTGGTTATAACAATATTCGGTTTGATGATGAAGTCAGTCGGAATATATTTTACCGCAATTTTTATGATCCATACGCTTATAGTTGGCAAAAAGGTAATTCCCGTTGGGATTTGCTTGATGTATTACGTGCCTGTCACGCCTTGCGCCCCGAAGGTATTGTTTGGCCAGAGAATGAAGATGGTCTACCTAGCTTTAAACTAGAACATCTCACCAAGGCAAATGGCGTTGAACATTCACATGCTCACGATGCTATGTCCGATGTCTACGCCACGATCGCAATGGCGAAATTACTCAAAGAAGTACAGCCAAGGATGTTCAATTATTTCTTTCAGTTAAGAAATAAGCAGAAAATTAGCGCCCTCATCGATATCCCCCAAATGAAACCGCTGGTTCATGTTTCCGGGATGTTTGGCACGGCTCGCAGCAACCTCAGTTTGGTTGCGCCTCTTGCCTGGCATCCAGTAAACCGGAATGCCGTTATTATGTGCGATTTAGCTGGGGATATTTCACCATTACTGGAATTGGATGCAGATACATTGCGTGAACGTCTATATACCCGCCATGATGAATTGCAGCCAGATCAACCACCAGTCCCTATAAAACTGGTTCATATTAATAAGTGCCCGATAATCGCCCCCGATAACACTTTGCGAACAGAAGATGCTGAACGTATTGGATTGGATCGCGATCATTGCGAAAGAAATCTGGCTATTCTACGGAATAATCCACAAATCAGAGAAAAAGTTGTAGAACTGTTTGCCGAGGCCGAACCTTTCCCTGAATCCGATAATGTTGACGCTAAGTTGTATGATGGCTTTTTTAGTGATGCCGATAAAGCAGCAATGACTATTATCCGTGAGACGTTGCCTCAGAATTTACCTGCACTTGATCTGACTTTTCAGGACCCACGTATTAAGACGCTGTTATTCCGCTACCGTGCCAGAAACTATCCAACTACCTTAACTTACGATGAACAACAGCGCTGGTTACGTCACCGTCAAGATGTATTAACTCAGGATAAGCTCAGTGAATATTTCTTTATAATTGAACAACTCTTCATTGAACACCAAGGCAATGAAGAAAAGTGCCGTCAACTCAAAGCACTCATGGAATATGCAATGCAACTGGCTGGATAATTAAACGGGTGGTGGACAAATATAAAATGGCGAGTCACATATACTCGCCTTTCTTTCTAACAGGATGATTATCATCAGCTTTTACAGATTTGAACTTTCTTAGTACCAGCATAACGTTGTAACTGCTGAGAATATTGGCATTAAGATTTTTCGCCCCAATTTTTCAGCTTGGATGTTTTTCCAATTCCAGGGTTGAGAGTGTTAGTAGGATCAGTCATCCGATAAAAGGCTTTAAGTTGGGGTTTAGCTTGATATACATGCCCCACATTATGCTCTGCCGGGTATTCCGCACCTCGTTTATCAAGCAATTCTATCATTCTTTCCTTCAATGCCTGTACATCTACCCCCTTTTTCACAATGTAATCCTGATGGAACACGTAGCACATAAAATGTCCACAATAAAGCTTATGTACCAATACATCATCAAACTCTGGGGGTAATTGTTCAAACCATTCACGATCATTACGGCGCAGAGCGATATCAAGTGAAAGGATATTCTCTACTGTGTTGCTATGTACCGCTTGATAACGGATCGCTGATCCACCAGCAGAAAAACGATGCAGGAATGCTTTAGCACCTTCCTTCGGTGTACAAGCAAAGAAATCCCCTTCTACCTTGCTAAAATATTCTTCCAACCAGCTTCTGGCTTCTTCAACCCCATCACCGGACATCTTTAATATCAAATGGTGTTCAAAACGATTACGATATTCTTTCAAACGCTTAGGCAAGTGAGAAGGAAGTAAACGACTTAACCCCTGCATAATGCGATCGATAAGATTGGTAGGCAAAAATGGGAGCCGATTGAAGATAGCGTCCATTCTCCCTTTTAAAGTAAAATAAGCTGGCATTTTATCAGTACCAAGCTTATCAATCATGATGAAAGTATCTTTACCATAAGTTTCCGCAATATCGAAAATATCCCGGTGCATATATTCGCCTGCCACCGGTAAATTATGAAAATTTGCTAATATATGGCGACGTAATTCCGTCAATACGCTAGTTTGGTTGGTACCGATATAAAACACTTGAGACAAAGGTTCTGCCGGAAAAGTATCGAGCCGAACCGCAAACACAACCAGCTTACCCGCACAACCTGAAGCTTCGAACAAACGGCGCTCGTCAGAATTGAAACGTGATGGAGTATCAGCATCTACATCACGCACTCGTTGGGCATATTCATGATCAGATGCTTTACGCTGCCCCTGCTCTACATCCTGATCACCATAACGCTGTTCTTCCAGACAAGAAAGGATCTCTTCTGGCGTTTCTCCCAAATAGATACCCAAATGATTAATCAACTCTGGCTTACCGCGCTCATTAACCCGTCCATACAATGCCATTTCGGTATAAGCCGGCCCACGATGAACTAAAGAACCTCCTGAATTATTACAGATGCCCCCAACCACGGAAGCACCGATGCAGGAAGAACCGATAACTGAATGAGGTTCACGCCCCAGTGGCTTGAGCGCACGTTCAAGTTGCCATAATGTACTGCCTGGTAACGCAACTACCTGATTACACGATTTTAAAATCTGAATTTTATTCATGCGCAGCGTACTAATGATCACTATGTCACGATCGTAATCCTTGCCATTCGGGGTAGAACCTTCAGTTACCCCTGTGTTGGCTGCTTGCATCAAGATGATTTTATCTGCTTCAATACATGCCTTAAATACACGCCACTGCTCTACCAGTGAGCCGGGAAATACGACAGCTAAAGCATCACCCTGGCCGGAGCGAAAGCCTTTACGATAACGTTCAGTTTTATGGGGGGCGGTCAGGATATGAGATTTACCGACAATATTGGTCAGGGTCGTAATGAATTGTTGATTTTGAGAGGTTTTTGTACCATTCATAGTCTCTTCCTTAGTAATAATCACCTCTCAGAGCATAGATTGTTTTTCTCCATTTACCGTTGAAATTTTTCTTATCTGTAAGCTACCTCGCTGTTTTTTTTCTTAAGCTCCATTTCCTTCACTATTACGGTAAATTGGCAACATAGTAAAAATAATGGCGCCAAATTCGGCGCCATTATTCTTTTACTCGATATTAAACCATTTCAGAGCATTGAGGCATCGGCTGACGGAAGCGACGGGTCAGGAATACCATATAAATCAGACCAATTGCTCCCCAAGTTAGCCCCAACTCCATAGAACTTTGTTCCAGATTCATCCACAGCACACTAACAGTACAAGCACCTATCACAGGTAATACCAAGAAATTAATGGTATCTTTTAATGTACGGTTACGACGTTCACGGATATAGAATTGAGAAATCACTGACAAGTTTACAAAGGTGAACGCTATCAACGCACCAAAGTTAATCAGAGCTGTTGCAGTAACCAGATCAAAGGTAATCGCAGATAACCCTATAATACCCACTAGAGATACGTTGATTACCGGAGTCCGCCATTTTGGATGAACATAGCCAAATACTTTCTCAGGAAACACACCATCGCGCCCCATAACATAGAGCAGACGGGAAACCCCTGCGTGAGCCGCCATACCAGAAGCCAAAACGGTGACACAAGAGAACACCAAGATAATGGCTTGGAACAGAGTACCCGCTACATACAGCATAATTTCTGGCTGAGATTCATCCGGGTTCTTGAACCGAGAGATATCAGGAAAATAGAGCTGCAAGAAATAAGAAACCGCAATGAAGATAACACCACCGATCAATACTGTCAGGAAAATCGCTTTCGGGATCACCTTACCAGCATTCGGTGTCTCTTCGGACAACGAGCTAATGCCATCAAACCCTAGAAATGAAAAGCACAAAATCGTGGCCCCAGTAATCATTGGGATTAAATTGGCATCCTCAGAAACGAATGGTTTCGCACTCCATAAAGTTCCAACTCCTTCCCCGTTGTATACACCGTGGATCAGTAAACCCACAAATACAACCATAATGGCAACCTGAACAATAACAATCCCCGTGTTGAGATTAGCAACAACGTTAATGCCACGCAGGTTAAAAGCTGTCATCAGTAATGCAAAGCCCACAACGAAGATCCACGGATCCACGCTAGGAAAAATGGCCTGAAGATAAATTTTCGCTAACAAGACATTAATCATCGGCATGAACATATAGTCCAATAGCGATGACCAACCCACCATGAAGCCAACATGCGGACTAATGGATTTTTGTGCATAAGTGTATGCAGATCCGGCAGATGGGAAACGTTTTACCAATTTCCCGTAGCTCAAGGCGGTAAACAGAATTGCGATCAAAGCAATAGCGTAGGATGTCGGTACGTGACCGTCAGTCAAGCCAGAAACAATGCCGAAAGTATCAAAGATGGTCATAGGTTGCAGATAAGCAAGACCCATCATCACCACCTGAACTAAAGTCAGTGTTTTTCTGAGTTGAACACGATTGTTCGCACCAGTCTGGTTGGTGCCGAGTGAGATTACAGTATTACGCGACATGAGCGAAACCTCCCATAACTTCGATTCGCGTTATGACGCTACTTAATCGACAGTTACTGGGAAGACTTCGCTTCTGCCTATAGGCAGGAGAGTTAGAGGCTGGATTATACGCAGAGCGCAACGCTCCGTAGTCATCGATGCAGCAGCATGTACCAATTGGTACAACTGCGAAAGAGAATAATTGCTCCATATCTAGCGTTCCTCATTACGGCAACCGATTCTCGTTGCGGTTGCTCGTGGGCCAATTATCTATCCGGCTCAGAGTCCGGCCTCTGGTATAGTAAAAAATAAGTCAAAGCAAAAAAAATAACCGACACATATAAACGCATCAGTTATTCTCTAGTGGGCGAATTCTGCACTCGAAGACCTGAAATAGCAATACTTGCCGCACTAAAAGTTCATTATTTTTTACCACACTCATCAATGACGCTATGGAATTTAACGGTGTCATATACATTTCTTTGACGTGAGCTAAGTTTTAACACAACACAAAACGGATTGCTATTCAGTTTTTACAAGTATAAGTAAAAAACCAAAATCCCCTCTGTCAGCAACAAACAGAGAGGATTATGACACTGTTAGTTAGAACGCGTTATTAAAAGTCGTAATTGATACCAATGTTATAGCGACGACCATCCAATACTATATCATGGGTATCTTCAGTTACTTGCTTCTCAAATACGTTGTATACCCCACCTACCAAACGTAAACCATCAGCCAAATAATAACTAACACCGATATCCACGAAGGTATAAGACGGTGTTCCTTTACCCATAGAGGTACGTGATAAGTAATTCGAGGTTTTGCCACGGTAGTTAACACGCGCCCAGGCTTGCATTTCTGGTAAAGCCTGCCAGTTTAAAGTTGCATTCGCCATATGTTTAGGCATCTTATTCAAAGGCTTCCCTTTGAAGTTACCACTCTTTTGTTCAGAATCAGTATACGTATAGTTTGCAGTTAACAACCAGTTATCAATAATATCCCAATTCATCGTCGCTTCTACACCACGCATATTGGCTTTATCAATGTTCACACGGTCACTAATAAATTTATAAGCAGTACCATCAATAACGCACTTGCCCTGAGATTTGCCACTTGGATCGGTACAACGACGTAATTCAGTAATTTTGTCTTTAAATTCAGTATTGAATATCGTTAAACCTGCATTAAAATTATCCTGATTGTTCCAAATAACACCAATTTCTTGGTTGAAGCTCTTCTCTGGCTTCAAATCTGGATTACCGACGATAATCGCAGGATCACCACCACCACCCGTAATCTGCCCCCAATTAGATGCCGCCTGACGTAATTCTGGTGAACGATATCCTGTCGAAACACCACCTTTAATCGTCCATTGCTCATCAACATGCCATACACCGTACAAACGTGGAGTCCAGTGCTCACCGAAGTTTTCGTCTTTGTCCATACGGATACCACCGGTCAGCGCAAAGTCATTGGTCATTTGCCACTCATCTTCAGCAAATAACGCCCAACTCCAACGGGTCAGCTTATTGACATTTTTAGCAGAAGCTAATTGATTCCCATCATCGCGTAAATCTTCATAACGATACTGACCACCTACGCTCAACGAATGGTCCCCCAACATAAATACGGTATGAGTATTGAACAGATTATCGTAATATTTCATATCACGACCGGGGTTACGTGATTCGTCACGCTGGAAGTATGTTGTCGATGTTCCAAAATCGTAAACACCGTTATGGGTTATAGAGTAATTATTTCTTTTATATCGACTTTGGCTATTACCGGGAGATCGCCGACTACTCGTTTTTGTTTTCCCTACGGTAGAATCACGATCTTGCTCATAACGTCCGGCTTCAAAATCAAAAGTATTCTGTTCATCGGGCGTCAAAGAAAAAGTAGCTGAGCCATTACGCATTTCCTGTTTGTTAAAACCACCGATAAATTTATCTTCATTTCGGTGAGAATACAGGCCACTCACTTTCAGCCCTAATAATCCATCAATAATTGGGCCTGAGGTATAAACACTACTCTGATGACTATTACCTGATTTAGAACGTTCCTGCAAAGTACCATCAGCGCGGAAGCTAGTTTTCCACTCTTTCTGTGCCTTACGGGTAATGACGTTAATCACCCCCCCCATCGCATCAGAACCATAAAGAGAAGACATGGGACCACGCACCACTTCGATGCGTTCTATCGCAGCCAACGGCGGCAACCAACCCTGCTCAATACCAGAACTATCACTGTTTGGACGAGTACCACGAGTATCAACACGCTTACCATCAACCAGAATCATCGTATATTGAGATGCCATACCGCGAATACTGATATCACTGTAACTACCACCACCTGTAACAACGACCCCCGGCACATCTTTTAATGCATCAGTCACATCACGATAAGCCTTAGTTTCCAATTGTTCACGGCTCACCACAGAAATAGACGCTGGAGCATCTTCAATTTTCTGTTGAAAGCCTGCTGCTGTAGTCACAATAATAGTGTCATTATTGCCGCCAACCGCCAAGACTGAGCTAGATGAGATTGCAGCAATAATACCTAACGCGATTTTTCTTTTATTAAAAACACCCATTCCCGATTCTCCAAAAGATATAATTTCACTTTATTCATCTATAAAAATGGATAATCAACATGTGCTCAAATAACGAGGATAAAATATTTACCTCTGTGTAGTTTTATTATTTTATTAGTTTGCTTATATCTTATTACCATAAGACATAAGACAATATTCTCTATTAATTCCAATAATCCATCTTATTAACTTATTCCATTTACTATCCTTTGCAGTTAAAGAGTAAATCTCAGCATTAACCAGACAAAACTGTAGCTTTTAAACACACAGTATTAAAAGGTAAATAAATTATTCCTCATGTACGGCGATGCACGTTCTGATTTTTATGCGCATTCCGCGCCTATGCTTTATCATAAATATAATTTAAACAATAAGTTAAAATGAACTCTCCAATTTCTAGCTTTGAAAGCAATACCTGTAAAATATCCCTATGATAACTGTGTTTAACTCCTTACCATGTCACAAATCAGTATTAATATCATATATAACTACCCAAGGTAATAATATTACAACAATATGTTTATCGTGATACCAATACTACTACGTAGTATTAATCATTTAAATTCAACTCATTAAGTAGTTCATTTAATAAAAATGAATAATCAACGTATGCTAAGGTAACGAAAATAAAATATTTATCCCTGTGTAGTTCTATTAGTTTATTAACATCTTATTACCATAAAGTATAAAACTATATTTTTATTGGCTATAATAATCTATCTTATTAAGTCATTCTATTTACTACCCTTGGCAGTAAAGAGTAGATCTCGACATTAGTCAGACAAAAAATATAGCTTTTAACACACCGTAGTATAAGGAAAATAGATCATTCCCTCATGTACAGCTATGTACATTCCAGTTTTGTATGCAATTTATGCCTTACTTTGTAAAAAATATAATTTAAATAACAAGTTAAAATGAACTCTCACTCGTTAGCTTTGAAACCAATCCATCAACTAATACTTGAGGAATTCCCTGAGAACAACGCTCAATTCTGCCTTTGACACCATAAACCTGTGCCAGACTCTCTGGCGTAATAACCAGCTCTGGAATTCCTTCAGCGATTAAATGGCCTTTTTGTAACATTAATACATAGTCACCATGACGTAACGCGATATTAATATCATGGACAACGACGACCGTAATAATATTACGACGATACGTTTCTTGAGCTACCAATGCCATTACGTGATATTGATAATTTAAATCCAACGCACTAAGTGGTTCATCTAATAACAATAATGTTGGTTTACGAATTAACGATTGTGCCAATCCAACCAACTGTTTTTGACCGCCAGATAACTGATCTAAATAACATAACGCCAGATGTTCAATCCCCAACTGACGTAATAACGACATCACCTCTTCTTCACTAGTTTCAGAATGACGTCCTCTGGATGCTCGTTGAGCAACAATAATCGATTCTAGTACATGCAAATGAACACCAGCAGGTAAGCTTTGTGGTAAATAAACCACATTTTCCGATCGCTGGATAAAACTCATCTTCATCAAATCTTGACCATCAAGCCAAAGTTGACCTCTTGCACGATTTAAACCGGCCAAAGAACGCAGAAGTGTTGATTTACCGCTACCATTTGGCCCCAACAGTACCGTAATTTTGCCACGCGGCAACGGAGCAACATTCAAATTTTCAATAACCGAATGTTTCGGATAACCCGCAAAAAAATTGCTAATGGTTAATCCCGGGCTCATATGTCCCCCCTATGACGTAAAATTATACTAAGGAAGAATGGAACCCCAACTAACGCAGTAACAATCCCAACAGGAATAACAACACCTGGGATCAGGTTCTTCGAGGCGATGGACGCCATAGACAGCACCAATGCGCCAATTAAAGCACTCGCGGGTAAATAGAAACGATGATCTTCACCAAACATCATACGGGCAATATGTGGTGCAATTAAACCGACAAAGGCAATTGGCCCAACGAATGCAACGGCTAAAGCGGCAAGAATACTGATACGCAATAATGTCCCCAAGCGCAGACGACGAACATCGATACCAAAACTGATTGCACGATCTTCACCCAAGCGTAGCGCTGTCAGTCTCCAGGAATTCATCATTGAAATAGGGAAAACGGCTGCAAACACCAACAACATAACACCCAGTTTTATCCAGGTTGCTCTGGCAAGACTCCCCATTGTCCAGAGTACTAACCCCTGAAGAGTATCTTCCGTTGCGATAAACTGCATCATGGAAACCAATGCTTCAAAGGTAAAGACCAATGCAATACCAAATAATACTACCCCAGACGTAGCAACCCGTGTCCAACGAGTGATCGTATCCAGTACCAATGCGGCCAACAAAGCGAAAATGAAAGCATTTGCAGAAATGAACCATTGATCGGGCACGCCTGGAATACCAATACCAGATACAATCGCCAACGCAGCACCAAATGCAGCCGCTTGAGCAACTCCTAAAGTAGAGGGACTGGCTAATGGGTTATTTAAGATCGTCTGCATTTCCGCGCCAGCCAGCCCAAGAGACAAGCCAATCACTACCGCCATCAAGGCATATGGTAAACGGATATCCCAAACAATTACCCGTGTACCCGCATCCACACTCTCTGGCGACATTAAAGTCTGCCAGAGAGATGACAAAGATAAACCTGATGGCCCTATCGTAAAATCTAATACCAGTGAAACACCAATAATCAGCACGATGAATACCATCATCACAATACGGCGGCGTAAAATATATCGGTAATGAACTTTTACACTGCTGTCATCTAATTGTTGTTTCACCATTGGCTCGGTAGTGGCACTCATTATTCCCGTTACCTGACTTACTGATTACTTCTCACTGACCCAGTAAACCCCTGAAGGATCAACTGCCAGGAATTTACTGTGTAATTCATTCAGTGTCTTTTGCGGATCTAAATCTGCAAATTGCTTAGGATAGAACCACTTAGCAAATACTTGAGTTGCTACCACATTATATGGAGAGTTGTAGTAGTTATGCCAAATCGCGTAATCTCTGCCCTCTTTAACCGCAGTCAACGAGCTAATACCTTTACGTTCAGTCATTTGTTTCAGACTGGCTTTTGCTAGTTCAGGCGTAGATTGCGCTCCCAGTTTTACGCCAGGCTCATTACTGTCTGGCGCTTTTGCACCACTAGCAATGTAAATATAAGGATCAACTGCAATAATTTTTTCGAGGTTCATGGTACCAAGTACACCCGGCAGAACATCTTTAGCAATGTTTTTACCACCGGCCAAATCGATAAAGTTCCCCATATTACCGTTACCGGCAGTTGCACAGCAGTCTTCAAAAGCACCCGCTCTCAAATCGATAAATACTGTCGGTTTTTTCTCTTCCGGGATTTTATCGGTGATATCAGTCACCAGTTTCACATTTTTCTCGTAAAAATCGGCATATTCTGCCGCTTGTTTTTCACGATTTAGTACCTTACCTAACATACGAATGCTCGGCAGCGTGTTCTTTAACGGCTCAGTACGAAAATCGACAAATACAACTGGAACACCCGCCTTTTCAAGTTGAGCGACCAATTCGCTGTCTTTACCAGGACCATGACCAGCCAAGCCAAAAATGGCGATATCCGGGTTGAGAGTTAAGACTTTTTCAGAGCTGACACTATCAGCACTGGTATTACCAATCAAAGGAACCTTGTCAATCTCAGGGAATTTAGCTTTATAGACGGCATAAGACTGTGGGTCCAATTTGCGGAAGTCACCTTGCCAACCCGCGATACGGGCCAATGGTTTATCGCCTTCAAGTAAAGCGATAGCATGGAACAAACGGCCTTCGCCCAACAAAACACGATTTACATTCTCAGGAACTTCAACAGTGCGACCAACTATGTCGGTGACTGTTTCAGCCCATGACGCGAAGCTTGCCATGACTGCCGAACCCGCTAACAGGCCGACACTGATACTCTTTGCTATGGATCGAGATATAAATTTCATTTTGTTAGCCTTTTGATATTAATAATTATGGCGTTAACAATAGGACAAATGAGAATACTTATCAATATGATCTACACAAATTTTGGTAAATTACGTAATTAATTGTATGATTAACGCTATGAAAAATAAAAAACACCCATTTGATCACAAAACGGGAGTTTTCTTTTAATTTCTTATCAAGAACGGCTTACCTACTCAAATAAATAAAACATTAAGATAATAATAAATTAATCGTGAATCGAATTAAAAAAACCATGAAAACCAAGCGGGCAGGAATTTTTTCAAAGATCCCTGCCCGCCTGTCAATCATGATTTAGCATATTCACATTTACTAGTTTGTGATATCAGGAAATTTCATATCGCTATATTTGATAAAACGAGTTTTCCTCACTAACTTGTAACCAAACCAAATCAACAGGAATAGTGGAATACCAATATAAGTTGCAGTTACACCATACCAGTCAATTTTATCTTGTAGAAATGCTTGATAATTCTGTCCTAATGTGATGATTAGACACAAAATAAACGCAAAGATTGGGCCAACCGGGAAAAATCCTGAACGATAAGGTAAGTTACTTAAATCCAATCCCTGAGCTATATAGCCACGGCGGAAACGATAATGGCTGATAGCAATCCCCAACCATGCAATAAAACCGGTCATCCCAGAGGTATTCAACAACCACAAATAGACGGTCTGGTTGCCGTACATTGAACTGAGGAAACACAACGCAGCAACCACTGTTGTTGCATACAAAGCATTACGCGGAACACCGCCTTTGGATAATTTGCCAAAAATCTTCGGTGCTTTACCCTCTTTTGCCAATGTGAACAGCATACGAGTCGATGCATACATACCTGAATTACCCGCAGACAACACAGCCGTCAAAATAACCGCATTCATCATAGCTGCGGCGGATAACAAACCGGCGTTTTCAAATACCAAGGTAAACGGACTAACACTGATATCACCGACCTCATTACGCAGTAGGCTTGGATCAGTGTAAGGAATAATCAGACTGATGATCAGGATTGCAAAAATATAGAACAGCAGAATACGCCAGAATACCTTACGTACAGCACTAGGAACATTTTTCGCCGGATCTTTTGACTCACCCGCAGCAATGCCAATCAGCTCGGTTCCCTGGAAAGAGAACCCAACTATCATTGCCACGCCAATCATGGCAGAGAAGCCACCAGCAAAAGGCGCATCACCAATAGTCCAATTATGCCATCCAGCACCTTCTGCCCCCTTCATGATACCGGCTATCATCAGTAATCCGACCACGATAAAGACAATAACCGTGCTGACTTTAATTAAAGAGAACCAGTACTCAGCTTCACCAAATCCTTTCACTGAAATAAAATTCAATAGGAAAATCAGCCCAAGGAATAGCGCACTCCAGATCCAACCCGGCATATCCGGCAACCAATACCCCATAACCAATTGAGCAGCGACCAAATCCACCGCGATAGTTACCGCCCAGTTGTACCAATAGTTCCAACCCAAGGCAAAACCAAACCCTTCTTCAACATATTTGGAACCGTACGTTGAGAAAGAACCGGAAACCGGCATATAAGCGGCCAGTTCACCCAAACTGGTCATCAGGAAATAAACCATCAAGCCAATTAATGCATAGGAAAGTAATGCTCCACCAGGACCTGCCTGTGAAACTGTCGCACCTGAAGCCACGAATAACCCGGTGCCTATTGATCCGCCAACGGCTATCATCGCCAGATGCCGAGCTTTCAATTCACGTCGCAAATGTTGCGCTACTGGTTTCCGGGAAACACTTGTTTGTTGTTGAGACATTCTGTTCCTGTTAGCTGCGAATAAATCTGATGGCGGATTGTAACAAATCCTCACTATCAAAATAGCGAGGAAGCGCTGTTATAAGATACCTTCATAATTCAGAGAAAATTATAAGTAATACAGCTAATTTTGGATTTTAGACAGAACGTAAACGTTACCGGCAATAACTAAGCAATTTTTGCAGTGCGTTAGACATGTGCTTTTGCCGGTGATGAATTAAGTACAATGTTCTGAAAAGCCTTAATCCTGGCACTTTTAACTCCAGCAAAGTGCGATTTTGCAATTGTTCTGCAACGACTCGTCTGGATAAGCAACTGATGCCCATACCAAATTTGACCGCATGTTTTATCGCTTCAGAGTTTCCCAATTCCATCAAAATCTTGAACCCAGGTAAACGCGCAAACAACAGATGATCCAACACTTCTCTTGTACCCGATCCGCTCTCCCTTAATATCCATGATGCTTTAACTAAATCATCCAATTTTAAATCCTGTTTAGCTAGCGGATTTTCAGGAGAAGAAAAAACAACCAACTCATCCTCCATCCATAACTGAGTTATTAACTCAGGGCTATGACAAGAACCTTCTATCAAACCAAGATCAACACGGAATTCCAGCACTGAATTGATGACATCCTGAGTGTTACTGATATTTAACTCTAATGGCGTATCAGGAAAATCCTGACGATAATTTGCCAGCATTTCCGGCAACATATAATTACCAATAGTACTACTGGCAGCGATACGTAACGCACCCAACTCCTGTTTGAATAACTGCTGAATCTCCCCTGCCTGCTCTAGCAATGCCAAAGCCTTGGGATAAAGTAGACGGCCATGTTCATTAGTCACCAACCGCTTTCCTACCCGATCAAAAAGCTGTACGCCAAGCTGGTTTTCCAGATCCGTTAATGAGGCGCTCACTGCGGACTGAGATAGCGCCAATTGCTGAGAAGCTTGCGTCGTTGAACCGCTTTTCAATACCTCAGTAAAAACTTCCAACTGCCTCAATGTGATATGCATATTGCCCCGCAAAAAATATGGTGTCAGTCAAAGTTAGCTTGTTTTAATTTTATACAGCAATAAACAACTTAACAAAAATCCTCTTTTTTACCACTTTTTTAGATTACATATAAAAAAATTATCAATTTTAATGATAATTCAATCTTCTATATGCTTATGTTTAAAACATATAAGCAAAGTGAGAAAACATCTATGTCTGACATTCGTGCTGAAAGGTTCGGCAAACAACCATCCATTCCCGGTATCAAATTAATACCAGGGTTAATATTGGCGGCAATACTTACTGCAATTTCAATATATGCCGGAAATATTCCATGGTTTATTAATATGGGACTGGGCACATTAACACTGGCGATCCTTGCGGGGATCATTGCCGGTAATACTGTCTACCCTTTACTCAAACCTTATTGTGATAAGGGTATCCACTTCTCAAAACATTATCTCTTGCGGGCAGGTATTATTCTTTACGGTTTCCGTTTGACATTTCAGCAAATTGCCGATGTTGGCGTTACCGGCCTGCTAATTGATGCGGTGATATTGTCTTCCACTTTCTTTATTGCAATCTGGCTAGGCAAATCACTCTTTAGATTAGACCAGCAAACAGTAATACTGATTGGTGCCGGTAGCAGTATCTGCGGCGCAGCCGCTATTATGGCAACAGAGCCGGTAGTCAATGCCCCTGCCAGTAAAGTTGCCGTTGCGGTATCAACGGTTGTCATCTTTGGCACTATCGCTATTTTCATTTATCCGTGGTTTTATCAACTCAATGAGTATTATCAGTGGTTATCACTTACTCAGGAAACTTTCGGTATTTTTACTGGTTCTACCATTCACGAAGTTGCTCAAGTTGTTGCTGTTGGACATGCGATTAGTGATCAAACGGAAAATGCAGCCGTTATCAGTAAAATGATCAGGGTTATGATGTTGGCGCCATTCTTGTTGTTATTATCCCGTTACATTAGCCGTGCCCGCACTAAAAATGGAAGAAACCATCAGGAGAAAACACCAATGACTATCCCCTGGTTTGCGGTGATTTTTATTGCAATAGCGGGTTTTAATTCTTTCAATTTATTGCCTGCCGCAATAGTCCATTCTCTGATTAATATCGATACTATTATGCTTACTATGGCAATGGGAGCATTGGGTTTAACCACTCATGTGAGTGCTATCCGTCAGGCCGGATTTAAACCCATTTTATTAGCTTTAATTTTGTTTATATGGCTGATAGTAGGTGGTTTTTTGATAAATCTGGGCATCCAACATTTGTTTGGTTAACCAGAGTCCACACGGAGAAATTTCAGCAACATATAACCTTTCCACTCTTAAGGTTCATTGAGTGATTGAACAATGCCATAATGACGTAAAGTAGGAAGGAGAAAAATATGAAATTTGTTGGAGCACATGTCAGCGCTGCTGGTGGAGTTGATCAAGCGGTTATCCGGGCACACGAATTAAAAGCTACCGCCTTTGCCCTATTTACAAAAAATCAGCGCCAGTGGAATGCTCCACCTTTAGCCGCTGATGTTATCGATAAATTTAAAGAAAATTGTGAACGTTATGGATATGGCAGCCGACAAATTCTCCCTCACGACAGTTATCTGATTAATCTCGGCCATCCAGAAAGTGAAGCTCTGGAAAAATCCCGGCTGGCTTTCATTGATGAGATGCAACGTTGCGAACAATTAGGGATCGATTTATTAAATTTCCATCCTGGCAGCCATCTCAATAAAATAGATGTGGATAAATGCCTGGCACGTATTGCAGAATCTATCAACATTGCTCTCAATAAAACCCAGGGAGTCACTGCTGTTATCGAAAATACGGCAGGTCAAGGCACTAATCTGGGTTTCAAATTTGAACATCTGGCAGCAATTATTGATGAAGTTGAAGATAAAAGTCGAGTGGGTGTCTGTATTGATACCTGTCACGCCTTTGCGGCTGGCTACGATTTACGTACGGACGATGTTTGTAAACAAACTTTTCAACAGTTTGAAAAAGTTGTCGGCTTTCAATATCTACGCGGAATGCATTTAAATGATGCCAAAAGTGAATTTGCCAGTCGTGTTGACCGACATCATAGCCTTGGAGAAGGAAATATTGGCAAAACACCTTTCAGTTATATTATGAAAGATGCTCGTTTTGATGGTATTCCGCTCATCCTTGAAACGATAAACCCAGATATTTGGCCGCAAGAAATTGCCTGGCTGAAATTACAACAAAATTAATTATTCTTTAATTAAAACATTATTTAACGGGTATCAGTTCAACATCAGCCATCATGGCAGCTAATTGAGGACGATTACTGATACCCACATTAGGTTGACTAACCGCAAGTGCAGATACAGCCGTCGCCAATCGCAACGTGTGTTCACTGGATTCCCGCATCAGCAAGCCATAAACCAAGCCACCAACCATTGAATCACCGGCGCCAACCGTGCTGACAACTTTACAATGTGGTGGTTTTGCCAGCCATGCTCCAGAGGAATTAACCCATAATGCCCCTTGCTCACCCAAAGATATGACAACATGAGCAATTCCCTGATCTCTAAGTTGATGTGCAGCCATGATGATATCGGATAACTCAGGTAACAGACGCCCCGCCCATACTTCCAGCTCATGACGATTTGGCTTAACTAACCAAGGAGATGCTTTTAACCCTGCAACCAACGCTTCACGGCTGCTATCGAAAATAATACAAGGGCAAAGCTGACGTAGACAGGTCATCCAATCGGTAAACGATTCAGCAGAGACACCAGCAGGTAAGCTACCACTAACAACGACCATATCAAACTGTCCAAGCCATGAAAGCGAATCATTAACAAATCCCGACCATTCAGCTTCACCGACATAAAAACCAGAGAAGTTAAAATCTGTCACTTCGCCGCTTTCTTCTGTCAATTTGACATTAATCCGTGTTCGGCCCGGAACTAAATGAAAACGATTTACCATACTATTTTCACTGAAGAATTGCTGAAATCCTTCCTGATTTTCTTTACCCAAAAAACCACTCACCGTGACATCAATACCTAAATCACGCAAAACTTTAGCAACATTATTGCCTTTTCCCGCAGCATGTAGCCCGGCGGTTTGCACTCGATTGATTGCCCCCTTAACGATTTCCGGGCACAATCCCACTAAATCATAAGCAGGGTTTAGGGTGATAGTGGCAACTCTACGGCTCATTTTGCCTGATGTCTCCTAATGTAGATAATCATCATTACTATGAATTCTCAGTTCTATTTATATCACTAAAATTGAATCGTTTCAGTTAAATTCCGTACTTTATTGATTATTGCCTTAAACTGATTTACGGATAAGAATAGCGTTGAATTTTTCTCAAAATGAGAAGCAAATTTACTGGAACTTAGATGAAGGAATAAACCAAATGTCTGTCATTGTGGGTGTTGGCGTGGTTATTGTAAATGAACATGGTCAAGTATTACTTGGAAAACGTAGTAGTAAACATGCACCATACTGGTCAATCTTTGGCGGTCATGTTGATGCCGGAGAAACTTTTGAGCAATGTGCAATCCGTGAAATTGCAGAAGAAACAGGCTTGAAGATTCAGTCACCAAAAGTCTACGGTATTTGTAATAACCTTCAAACTTATCAACAGGAAGGAAAACACACTATTTCGGTGTGTCTACTGGCAAAACATCTAGGCGATGAACCAAAATTGATGGAACCAGAAAAATGTGAACAGTTTATGTGGTGCGAGCCAGATAATCTTCCTGAACCCCATTTTGAAGCCAGCCGGAATGCAATAAAAATGTGGCAAGAAAATAAATTTTATCTTACCGAATGAACTAACTTATGTTAGTTCAATTTCAAATAATCCTTTATGGCATCTATTTACACTCTATAGACAAAAATGTATCTTTAAGCTAGTACAAAGAAACAATATACCAGCGGAGTTAATATGTCCATTGAGACAACCCAGAGTTTAAAGCGCCCTCCCATATTGGGAGGTGCAATGATAATTGCCGGAACTGCTGTCGGTGCAGGAATGTTCTCTACTCCTGTGGTAACTTCTGGAGTCTGGTTTACTGGCTCAATTATTTTGCTGGTTTACACATGGGCCTGTATGTATTTTTCCGGCTTGATGATACTAGAAACCAACCTGAACTATCCATCAGGCGCCAGCTTCCATACCATGACTAAAGATTTACTCGGTAAAGGATGGAATGCAATCAATGGTATCTCTATTGCATTCGTGCTTTATATATTGACCTACGCCTATATTTCAGCGGGTGGCTCAATTATTGTCCACAATTTTAAAAATATTATTTCGATATCACAGGCAAATGCTGGCCTTATTTTCGCCTTTATCGTTGCACTTATTGTCTGGTTATCGACTCAAGCGGTGGATCGGCTGAGCACAATTTTAATCGGAGGTATGGTTATTACTTTTTTTATGTCCGCTGGCGGCATGTTTACCGAAGTTAAATATGCCATCCTGTTTAATCAGACGGATGCTATATCAAACGACACAGCAACAAGTTACATGCCTTACGCTTTAGCCGCTCTGCCCTATTTACTCGTCTCATTCGGATATCACGGTAATATTCCAAGTTTAGTAAAATATTATCATAAAGATAGCAAAGCCGTTATTCGCAGCCTGTTATTAGGTACATTAATCGCATTAGTTATTTACATCTTGTGGCAATATGTCATTCAGGGAAATATTCCCCGAGAAGTATTCAAACAAATTATTGCTGATGGCGGGAATATCGATGCTTTATTAAAGCACATGGATAATACAACAAACAGCGAAACCGTTCACCAGCTTCTAAATGCCTTTTCTTATATGGCCTTAGCAAGTTCATTTCTTGGTGTCTCTTTAGGGCTATTTGATTACATAGCTGACTTCTTTGGTTTTAAAGATAACAGCACTGGTCGGTTAAAATCTGCATTAGTGACATTTATTCCACCAACAGCGCTAGCTTTACTGTTCCCCAATGGTTTTATATATGCCATTGGTTTCGCTGGATTCGCTGCAACTATCTGGGCTGTCATCATTCCAGCACTTATGGCTCGGGCAAGTCGCCAACGCTTCCCAGAAGCTAGTTACCGAGCACCAGGAGGAAAATTCCTTATTGGGTTTGTCATCCTGTTTGGTCTGATAAATGCTATAGCTCATATTTTGTCTTCCCTTGATTTATTACCTGTGTATCGTTGATATAAAACATTCTTACTACAACCCCAATGTAAAAAAACAGTGGGGTTTTTTAATCCCTACTTGCCTAATGCCTTGACTGCGAGTAATTTTGTCGCCGATTATTCTCTTGCAGTTTTATGGAAGGTTACATATGGCTAAAGCCAACGAAATTAAACGCGGTAGTGCCGTCAGTTATAATGGTAAATTACTGCTGGTCAAAGACATTGATATTCAAGCACCAAGCGCCCGGGGAGCTAGCACATTATATAAAATGCGCTTTACTGATATCCGCACCGGTCAGAAAGTGGAAGAACGTTTCAAAGGCGATGATATCCTTGATACGATCAGCCTGACTCGTCGTAGCGTTAACTTTTCCTATATTGATGGTGATGAATATGTTTTCATGGATGATGAGGATTTCACACCTTATCACTTTAAAAAGGAACAAATCGAAGAAGAGTTGTTATTCATTCCCGAAGGTGGCCTGCCGGGCATGCAAGTTCTGACAATAGAAGGACAAGTCATTGCCCTCGAACTACCACAGACAGTTGATATGGTTATCGAAGAAACGGCTCCTGGAATTAAAGGCGCTTCAGCCAGTGCACGGACAAAACCTGCCAAAATGAGCACCGGACTCACCGTGCAAGTACCTGAATATATTAGTAGCGGGGAAAAAATCCGTATTCATATTGCAGAACGTCGCTATATGGGACGTTGCGATTAACAATATTATCTAATTCTGAGTTGCCCGGTATAAAACAGGGTAACTCACTTTATCTACTCCATTAATTAAATCAACCATCTGATTTCTCTTTAGCATTTGGATATAATTTAAATTCCCAAATAAAATACAATATAAATTTTCCACTCATTCACTTTAGCAATGACAAATAAAATCCCTACTCTCCTTAAATTAAACATTAAAGAAATAATATGTAAATTTTTTCTTAACATCAATTATAGAAAATTGTAACAACACCAATTTTTTCTTTTCCTTTTATCCATTTAATCTCTGTCACCCCCATTTGGTGTGGTAAATAAAAATAAATATCATTTTGCACATCGAGCTTTCGTCGTTGGGTAATCTTATGCCCCTTCCGCCAACAAGTGGTGTCAGCCCAATTATCACGCCAATCAAAACGACACGGTGATTCAACGATCGCACCTGAAAAACGAATAATCCCTGTACTTGATGTTGTTTCTGACCCACTATTGACAAGACCAGGAATCATTAGAAAAAAACAACCCACCATAACCCGGAACATAGACATAAAGCCCCCACCATAAAACAGCATCATTAGCTGCGATTTCCAAAAATGAAATCAATCTAGAAATCGAAAAAATTTATGAGTCTATGTATTGGTAACGGCTATTTTCGTTGTTTATTTATGATTTTTAGCGATTAAAACTGATTAAGGTATTTACATCTTATAATATTAGAATTATCAGAAGTAATTATCAATAAATTAAGAATTAACAACTTTAAATACCATAACATCACTCAATAAAATCCGCAGAATTGAACAGAATAGTTACCCAAGTAAATAAAAAATGAAGGAAAAAGCACAAACCAAGTAGGTAAAAAAACAACAAATTAACTTATGATTAAGAACTGTGACATTATTACTCAATATTTGTTATATTAATCCGCATAATTGTAAGTTTAGTTACCACTTATTTTTAACAAATAGGTCTCCCATGACACGCAATCATCCATTTGCCATATTTATCCTGAACCTGTTAGGGATTACTCTGTTTCTCTCCTGGTATTTACCAGAACAGCACGGTTTTTGGTTCAAAATTGACTCTGCAATCTTCTACTTCTTTAATGAGAAATTAATACCAGGTTCAATATTCACAGAATTTGTAGCATTTGTGAATATCAGAGCTTTCGATGCCATTTCGCTTTTATGTATGGGATTACTATATTACAACGCTTTTCGTAAACAGAATTACGATGGCAAACGCAGATTATTCATGATTGGTTTGGTCATGATAATAAGCGCAGTTATACTTAACCAAATCGGTCATCTACTCCCTGTTATCCGTCCAAGTCCAACATTAACCTTTGATCATATCAATCGTATTAGCGAAATGACCAGTCTGGTAACAAAAGATGCATCAGGCGATAGCTTTCCAGGCGATCACGGATTAATGCTCCTGATTTTTAGCTGCTTTATCCTTCGCTATATCTCGGGTAGAGCATTCTGTACCGCATTATTGATCATGGTAATCTTTGCATTACCTCGTATCATGGCGGGAGCGCACTGGTTTACTGATATTGCCGTCGGCTCTTTATCACTGGTGCTAATCGGAACAAGCTGGTTACTACTAACACCATTAAGTGACATCATGATTAACTGGCTGGATAAGAATCTGCCACAAATTGGTCGTCCAATTTAAGATCTTTCCCATAAACGCTATTTTTACCGAATAATACTGGGAAGGTATTTAACCTTCCCAATAGCTCATAAAACCCACATAAATAACATAAATTAGCAACATTCCTGATCTCTCCGACTTAGAAATCTAATTTTTTGTAAATTATGTCATTAAATACTCGCCTTTTCCTGATTGTTTCTGTACTCTCGGTCTAAATGACATTTATTGTAAATATCGTTATAAAACGTGGCATCAGACGCGTTTTTTTACCAAACGCGTTGTTTACTCATTGTTTTTTCTAACACCAGGCTTCGAAGCGTTTGATATTTTTCAATAATAGCGACCAACTAAGGTAAGGATAGCAAGGGAAAACAAAAATAATGGTCAAGTCTCAACCGGCTCTGAGATACATTACGCGGCTGATACCCGCGCTGTTCGTAGCGATCACCTTATCCGCGTGCAGCTCGCCAGATTCATCAAGGTTTCGTAATACACAAACTGATACGCATGCAGTAAACGGTAAGAACGGCTTCTTACTTCAAGCGTCTCAGGATGAATTCGAAGCGCTCGTTCGTAATCTGGACATAAAATCTAAAATTCTTAGCCAATACAATGGCTGGAAGGGCGTTGCCTATCGACTTGGTGGCGATACTAAACGCGGTATAGATTGTTCTGGCTTTGTTCAACGTACTTTCCGTGATCAGTTTGGTATGGAACTGCCACGTTCAACATTTGAACAACAAAATATTGGCAAAAAAATCGACCGCTCAAAATTGCGTCCTGGCGATTTAGTCTTATTTAAGACAGGCGCACGAACCAGGCATATTGGCATCTATGTTGGCAATGACCAATTCGTCCATGCCTCTACCAGCAATGGTGTAATCGTTTCCAGGTTAAGCAGCACATACTGGAGCAAACGTTATTACGGCGGCCGCCGAGTCATTAGCAATAGCACGGTGCCTAACGGCTAAAAATTTTCCCTTGCCCACAAAAAAGCGCTTCCATCAAAGGAAGCGCTTTTTGCATTTATATCAGAATGGATAAAGCGCAGTTATCTTTTCAGCAATGGCAGCGCCAAGTGTCTTCAAACGACACATAACCGCACTTTCATCTTCACTATTAATAAATAAGCACGGTTGACCTTCCAACTCAATCACAGTGCTTCCGATTTGCATATCAGCAAGTGATTGCTGCAATTTTTGCATAACGTTCCACGCAGCCCCGTCCTCGTGGCTGAGTAACTTCAACCCCATCAGGCTGCTTTCTGCATTCACTTCATCAACCGGAAGTGGCTCAACTTTGATACCCACAAAACCGGGGGACCACCTGTAACTTTGCGGCAGCCGATGTACCACCGAAAGCTGAATATTATTCACAAATCATTCCTACCTGAAAGAACATAGATACAAAAGTTAAAGTTAGCGGCTATCTTCAGGTGTTCTACTCGCCAAAACCGAATAACTAACCCCCAAAAAAGGTAAACGAAAAGTTAAATTTGTGTTTATAGTATTACATTAATTCCAAATTTCACCTTAGAAAAAGTGAGATCAATCTCTCATTTCTCATATATTTATACTTTTTTTAAAGAAAACTCAACTAATTTTTATGCAAAAACCCAACTTTATGTTTAATGATTGTTTACATATTTTATTTTTTCAACTCAACACTTTAACATAAAAATCAAATAAGAACTGTAAAAACAAATAGATAACAATGTGTTTTATAAGGTATAATTAACAACAACCTAATGATAACGCCATTTAATATTTTTTAATTTAACAAAAATACAACAAAGACTTATAATTACTATCAATGCATCAATAACAACTTATTCGCACAGCAAAACATTTCGGAATTTCCTTATCATAAAAAACCAGCCCCTTAGCCCAACGGCAAAATGCAACAACAATAATAAAAAACAATGAAGCAACAATAGTTTCACCTCTCTATAAATAGATCAGTACCACTATTTATAGTTACTAAGCATAGCCAACTTTCAATTCCCCGGAATACTCGGACAAAAGACTCTCCTTAATAAAATTATCGTTTTCAATGATAATTTCAGTGATAAGAAAATGCTACTAATACCACGAATTTATTACAGCTTCATTACTCAATGGCAAATCTTAGAATAATAAAAAAACATCGTAATTTTATGATTTAATTTATTATTTTCAATAAGTTATATTAAATTTTACCCCTATCAATCAAGAATATATTAATGAATGCAGATGTATATTTTAGAATAAAATAGCCCCTCAATAATCTCGCATAAAATTATAACCGAAAAATATCATCAAAAATATTTTTTGCTTACAATAATTTTCTTTTTAAGGAAAAGGCTGCACACGAAAACAGCCTTCTGTTTTTATTTACCGACTCTTTTTTGCATATATAATAAGTAACACAGCCAAAATAACAGATAAAACCATAGAACCAACCATTGGCCAGGCATTACGTGCTGGTAACATGGCAAGTAATGCACCAACCAAGGCACTAATACCAAAACGAATTGTACCCGCCAATGAAGACACCGTTCCGGCCATATGTGGGTAATCATCTAAAACCACCGCCATGACATTAGATGTAATCATAGAAATACCACATATATAAGCTGCAACACCGATTACCAGAGCAATGAAGCCAAAATCGAGTGCGGTAGACAGTAACAACCAGCTCCCCATCACAAACTGCACACTCAAACCAAAATACATCATCTTCAACGCACCAAACCGCCGGACATAGCGACTATTTATTATCGTCATCACAAACAGAAATACGATGTTAAGCGCAAAATAATAACCAAAGTGCTGAGGAGAAACACCATTTAACTCAATATAAACAAATGGCCCCGCACTAAGAAAAGAAAACATTCCTGCAAATGAAAAACCACTGGCAAGCATGTAGCAAAATACACGACGCTGGCGAAATAACATAATAAACTGACTTACAGTTGTACGAAGATGAAACTTTTGTCTTCTCTCTTTCGGCAAAGTCTCTCTTATAAAGAAAGCAACGAGGAATACAGCAATAACAGCAGTTACTGCAATACTCCAGAAAATAGCATGCCATGTGAACCAAATCATTATCATGCCACCAAGAATTGGTGCAATTAATGGAGCAATAGTCATTACTAATATCACAAAAGACATACTGCGCGAGAATTCATCTTTAGTGAACAGATCTCGCATTAGCGCATTAATGACAACCCCCGCTGCTGCTGCGGAGAATCCATGTAAAAATCGCATATAAATAAAATCATCGATATTCTGAACTATTGCGCACGCAGCCGAAGCCAGAGCAAATACAGTAACCCCACCCAGAATAACCGGCTTACGCCCCAAACTGTCAGCCATTGGACCATATATCATCTGACCGATAGCAAAACCAAGAATATAACTGCTCAGCGTCATCTGAACCCGTCCGCTATCTACACCGAAATCTTCGGCAACAGTTGGCAAACTCGGTAAATACATATCAATGGCAATAGGCATTAACATAGAAAGCAGCCCAAGGATTAAAATCAGTCCTAAATAGGATGATCGTTGTTGTTGCACGTATATTGCTCCAATAATTTAAAATAATTAACTAAAACTAGAATTAAGGAACATTGACACTGGCAATTTCCTGCTTAGTCAATGGCCGATACTCTCCTGGCTCCAATTCAGGATCTAAAATGATTTCACCGATTCGCTCACGATGAAGCGCTGTTACCCGATTACCTACCGCGGCAAACATACGTTTTACCTGATGATAACGTCCTTCACTAATCGTCAGGCGGACTACTTGAGGCTCCAGAATTTCCAGTTGGGCGGGTTTTGTCAGTGTCTTTTCACCATTAAGTTGAACACCTGCAAGAAATTTATCTGCCGTCTCTGCTGCAACCGGGTATTCAAGTGTGACTAAATATGTTTTTTTACAATGATGTTTTGGGGAAGTAATGCGATGAGACCACTGACCATCATCGGTTAGCAAAACCAGACCGGTGGTATCCATATCCAACCTACCAGCCGTATGTAATTTATGCGCAGCCGGCTCATCAATAAAATAGAGAACCGTCGGATTTGTCGGATCATCGGTGGAACAGACATACCCTGGTGGTTTATTTAGCATAAAATAACGAGGCCCTTGCTGCTGTTCTAATAACGAACCATCAAACATGACCTGTTGCTCTGGAGTTAATTTATAAGCTCCGGTTTTTACAACCTCATCATCAACAGTGATACGCCCCGCACGCAACTCGCGTCCTACGTCATTCCGACTGATACCAAGCTGTTGTGACAAAAATTTATCCAATCGCATGGATGAAGACACCTATATTAATTACTTTAAAAATGAACGTGATCCACTATCCTGACACTTATCTCGGCACTACAACACAGAGCCACCAAACAGTGCCACCAAAAAGGAAGATGTGAAATGAACTTAAAAGATTCGAAAGCTAATCATAACTATGTTTACTATAAACGACAATTATCTATTTATTATAACCAGTTATAGTTCCATCCAATCAGATAATTATTTTACCTTGACTTCCCCCCACAGCAAATTAATAAGAAAAATGTTACTCTTTTACGAATATTTTTCTGTTGCGGAACGATTATGACTTTTACTTTACGTCCCTATCAGCAAGAAGCCGTGGATGCCACCATTAATCATTTCCGGCACCATCATGAACCCGCAGTCATTGTGTTACCAACCGGAGCTGGTAAAAGCCTGGTTATTGCTGAACTGGCAAAATTAGCTCGTAGGAGAGTATTAGTATTAGCTCATGTAAAAGAATTAGTTGCACAGAACTACAGCAAATATTGCGCATACGGTTTACCCGCAGATATTTTTTCCGCCGGATTGCAGAAAAAGCAAAGCACAGGAAAAGTGGTGTTTGGTAGTGTTCAATCTGTCGCCCGTAATCTTGAACATTTTGATAATCAATTCTCTTTGCTAATAATTGATGAATGTCACCGTATTAGCGATGATGAAAACAGCCAATATCAGCAAATTATTCTTCACCTTCGGCAAAATAACCCGCAACTACGTATTCTTGGCTTAACAGCAACACCTTACAGACTGGCTATCGGCTGGATATATCAATATCACTATCACGGAATGATCCGTGGTGATGGAAACTGTTTTTTCCGTGATTGCATATATGAATTGCCCCTGCGCTATATGATTAAACACGGTTTCCTGGTCCCCCCAAAGCGGCTAGATATGCCGGTTATGCAATATGATTTCAGCCAAGTTCGCTCCAGTCAGCAAGGTATTTTCAATGAAACTGATTTAAATCACGAAATCAAACGACAAAAACGCATCACACCTCATATTATAAAACAAGTCATTGAATATTCGGCTGATCGCAAAGGCGTTATGCTCTTTGCGGCAACTGTCGAACATGCCAAAGAGATTTTTCAATTACTCCCTTCCGGCCAAGCCGCATTAGTCAGCGCCGATACATCAACCGCTGATCGTGATCTATTCATCGAAGCCTTTAAAACTCAGCAATTGCGCTATATGGTTAACGTCGCCGTATTGACAACGGGATTTGATGCTCCCCATGTTGATCTAATAGCTATTCTACGTCCTACTGAATCCGTCAGTTTATATCAGCAAATTATCGGTCGTGGTTTACGATTATTTCCTGGCAAAAAAGATTGCCTGATTCTCGATTATGCAGGAAATCCTCACGATCTCTACACACCAGAAGTTGGCAGCAATAAACCGGATAAACAGAGCCAACCGGTTCAAGTTTTCTGCCCTATCTGTAACTTTGCCAATATATTTTGGGGGAAATGCACCTCTGACGGTGAAATTATTGAACACTTCGGCCGCCGCTGTCAGGGTTGGGAAAAGGATCAATACGGCAAACGCCGTCAATGTGAGTTCCGTTTTCGTTTTAAACTTTGCCCTCATTGCGGTGCCGAAAATGATATCGCAGCACGGCATTGCCATAGTTGCCAGGAGGTGCTGGTTGATCCTGATGATATGCTGAAAGCCGCATTGAAGCTCAAAGACGCACTGGTGCTGCGTTGTGGTGGTATGCAGCTCATCCCTGAAATTGACAGTAAAGGAGAATGGCTGAAAATCATCTATTACGATGAAGATGGGGCTGATGTTTCCGAACGTTTTCGGCTTACAACCCCAGCCCAACGACGACTCTTTGAATACCAATTTCTTCGTCAACATCAGCGTGCTCCGGCGATACCTTTTAACTGGAAAACAGCCTCAGATATCGTTCACCAGCAACCTTTATTACGTCATCCAGATTTTGTTGTCGCCCGTAAAAAAGGCCGATTCTGGCAGATTCGTGAAAAAATCTTTGATTACCAAGGACGTTTCCGACGAGCAGACGAATTGTACTAATGGTTCACATTGGCCTATTCCATTTGCTGTAACCACCATTTTTCGCTAGAATGCCGCCCGCTTAACTATGTTAAGCCAAATCTCGAACCTGCTGCTGGGTCGCCTGTAGCAGGATTTATTTTCTTCTTAAAGAGAAAAAACAATGTTTACTATTAACGCAGAAGTACGTAAAGAGCAGGGTAAGGGTGCGAGCCGCCGCCTGCGTAGAGCCAACAAGTTTCCAGCTATCGTATACGGTGGCAACCAAGAGCCAATTTCTATTGAACTGGATCACGATCAGGTTATCAATATGGAACACAAAGCTGAATTTTATAGCGAAGTTCTGACCCTGGTTATCGACGGTAAAGAGACTAAAGTTAAAGTGCAGGCAGTACAGCGCCACCCGTTTAAACCAAAACTGGCGCACATTGACTTCCTGCGTGCTTAATTAGCCACAGCCGAGCTTTTCGGGACGCCGAGTAAATAACGCCGCAAATGCGGCGTTATTTATTTTTTGGCCTCAATGACCACTGCCACGGCGCTGTAACTGGTCACGTAAATTTGGCGGCGTGCCTTTAATGGTTAAAGTATCCGTTGCCGGGTCCCAGAAAATTCTCTCACCAAATAACATCGCATCAAAATTGATTGTTAATCCGCCACCACTGCCGGCAAATTTAGTTAGTTGACGCAATGTACTGCGATCTGCCGGAAAACTCTCTTCCAGTTCATATCCCTGCTCCTGAGAAAACTGCTGAAAATTCTGCTCTCCAAACGTGGGTAATGCCTGAGACAACTCCTTAACTTCAATTTCCTCTCCTGCCTGTAATTGCTCATTACAATAGCTGTATACTTGCTGGCGATAGGCTTGACGCTCATTCTTATCAAGTTGACCAGATTCGCAATAATCATCAACTGCTTGTAACAGGCCCTTATTCTGAACTTTCGCATTCATACCTTCACTGGCAGCAAGAAAATCCATAAAAAAATCTGAAACTTTACGCCCCACCCGGCCTTTCAGGAATGTTAAATAACGGCTTGATTCAGGATTCGCTTCCCACTCCGTCAAATCTATACGAGCAACAATATCTGCATGAGGAATATCCAGATAATGCGTAGTATTTAAATCCAGATTATCGTTAACCGACATACTGTTACAGCTATTAAGCACAGCAATCAATAAATACTCTACCGCCAGATAGCGATACTGACAAAACAGAACCGTTCCTCCTTCGGCAAACGGATATTTCGCCAGTTCATCCCTCAGACGTACTGTTGCCGCACGACTGAACCCAAGAAAATCTTCATCACCTTTACGCTGATGTCTTAGCGCTTCTGCCAATTCACTCTCTTCATTAAATAAGCCGTAAGCTTTACTTTTTGCGCTGTATACCCGGTGTAATTCAGCCATCATATCTTCCACCACTTGATCGGTGGCGAGTAAAGAATCACGCAACACGACATCTAATGTCTGTTCATCACGCTTGATTAATTGATGCAAGGCAATCTGATCTATTTGCAGACTCATTCTTTCTACTCCTTTCGCGGCTGACTTCATGCGTTTTGAAACACGCATTCAAACACCGATAACAAACGACTGCAATAAAAAACCCCGAAAGAAAATAACGTTTCGTCATCTGCCATCAACTATAATTTGCTGGCAGATATCAAAAAATTGCTAAAAATAGGTTATTACTGCAACATAATCTTAACCATGAATTAATTTGCCACAAAAGAGCGGAAAATCACGCATCTATACGGTAAGATAATATGCTTTGTTAGTTCAGGAAGTTTAAATCTATGCCACAGTCATCTCGTTACAGTGACGAACACGTTGAACGCTTATTAACAGAACTAGTCAGTGTTCTGGAAAGAAACCGTACGCCGACAGACCTTTCTCTTATGGTACTGGGCAATATGGTAACAAATTTAATCAATACGAGTATATCTCCTGCACAGCGCAGACATATTGCTGACTCGTTTGCACACGCGCTTAAGTCTTCAGTAAATGAAGATAAAGCCCATTAATTTTTTAACTAAGACTACAACGTAAACAAAATATGGTGACTAGCCGTCAGCGTTATCGTGAAAAAGTTTCCCAAATGATTAGCTGGGGGCATTGGTTTGCCCTATTTAATATTCTGTTCAGTCTTGGATTAGGCAGTCGTTACCTGTTTGTTTCTGACTGGCCGAGCTCACTGTTCGGCCGAGTCTATGCTCTGGCTAGCTGGCTTGGGCACTTTAGTTTTATTGTTTTTGCCGTTTATTTGCTGCTCCTGTTTCCACTGACATTTATTGTCATGTCACAGCGCCTGCTAAGGTTTCTTTCAGCCATTCTCGCCACAGCCGGGCTGACACTGTTAATATTCGACATTGCCATATACAACCGTTTCCATCTTCACCTCACACCTTTAGTGTGGGATTTAGTGATCAATCCTGATCAAGGGGAACTCGCACGAGAATGGCAGCTAATGTTCATCTGTATTCCAGTCATTTTTCTGATACAGATGTTGTTTGGCACCTGGAGTTGGCAGAAACTACGCAGCCTGAATCGGCAACGGTTTAGTAAACCATTAGCTGCTGTCTTTATTTCGGCTTTTTTAGCTTCCCATTTGATGTATATCTGGGCTGACGCTAATTTTTACCGCCCGATTACCATGCAACGTTCTAACCTACCGCTCTCCTATCCAATGACAGCGCGTAAATTTCTTGAAAAACATGGCCTGCTCGATCAACAAGAATATCAGCGCCGCCTTATGCAACAGGGTGATCCTGCTGCGTTGACCGTGGAATACCCACTTAATGATCTGATTTACCAGGATAAAGGAAGTGGATATAACCTGTTAATATTGGTCGTTGATAAGCTGGATAATAAAGATATTGCAGAGAATATGCCTGCACTTTCTCATTTCAGAGATACCAACATTCAGTTTAATCAACATTTCAGCACCGGGCTTCAAAACGATACCGCTCTATTCGGGTTGTTTTATGGCATTTCTTCTGGTTATCTGGATGGAATACTGGCAGGGCGTAAATCATCAGCCCTAATTGATGCCCTGACACATCAGGGATACCAATTCGGCCTATTCTCTTCTATAGGGTTTGATACTCCGTTTTATCGTCATGCATTACTTTCCGACTATTCATTGCCCACTGAGATCAACCAGAGCAACCAATTCACGGTAGAGCAATGGCAGCAATGGCTAAATTTACCCAATACTAACGCGCCTTGGTTCTCCTTCTTAAGGATGAACGGGCTGGATAAAGCTGACAACCAAGGTAATAGGGCGGCACTGGACGCTCAAATTAACACCGTACTAGAGACACTAAAAAACAAAAACGCACTGAACAATACTGTCATTGTTATTACCGCTGAACATAGTGAAATCGCCGCTACACATCCCCCCAGATGGATAAACAATGGCAGATTTAATCGTGAGCAGATGCATGTCCCACTGCTGATTCATTGGCCTGGAACACCATCACAGACAATTAATAAACTAACAAGCCATCAGGACGTCATGACAACATTAATGCAACGTTTGTTGCATGTCAGCAATACTCCTGCTGATTATTCTCAAGGCCAAGATCTATTCGCAGCACAGCGAGATAATCCGTGGGTGATTACCGGTGATGATGGCTCCTTAATCATTACAACCAGCGAAAATACCCTGTTCCTGGATAAAAATGGTAACTATCACCTATATGACTTGGAAGGCAACGAAATCAAAGATGCTAAACCCAATTTGGCGCAACTGTTACAGATATTAACCGAGGTTAAACATTTTATAGCTAATTAAATGCTTAAAAATCAATCGGTCACAAAATTCAGTACTTGCTTTTAGATAAAAAATCAGTACTATAATACGAATTATCGGCATGTAGCGCAGCTTGGTAGCGCACCGTCATGGGGTGTCGGGGGTCGGAGGTTCAAATCCTCTCATGCCGACCAAATTTCCCTAGAAAAACCAACCAGTTATGGTTGGTTTTTTTATGGCTGAAATTTACTTGGTGTAAAATGGGTGTAAAACCCCGACTTCAAACCTGGCATTCATAACCACTTACCAATCAGCTTTTCTCACCCCAAAATATAAAATTATCTAATTAACCTGAAAAAGTGTTTGACGGTATTGCAAGTGGTTTTTCGGTTTTAAGTTGCATCTGATAGTCAATCATCAAAAAGAAATTGTGTCAGCCAAACTCACCCCGGGCAATGTCGGTGATCGGGAGTCCGTGCGTAAATTAGCAATGGGATTAACAGGAACTCTTTACGGCGACAAGGTTAAATACAAAAAACCGCATAAGCGGCAGCGTGGTGGATTTTAAGTAAAAAAAGCCTCGCTGAAACGAGACTGAGGAATTCCTATGCGCTCTATTTACATAGATAACGCCTTTAAAACATGAACCGGATCTTTCTCTATTGCCTTCAACAGGGCTTTTGCAGGCCCTGTTGGTTTACTCCTTCCCTGCTCCCAGTTCCGCAGAGTCCCAACATTAACTGAAATTAACTTAGCAAAACCAGTCTGAGTTAAACCGGTTGCCTGGCGAATATTCTTTACTTTTACTGCTTCAACGTGAGTTTCACGAGAAGCGGCACGTTCGCCATTAATAATTTCGTTCATCTGTATCATGCTTTCAGTTAGCCTGGAAAATAATTTACTATCCATTGTTACCCCCCCCCCCCCTCATTTAGTGCTCTCAAGACTTTCTTTTCTGATTCACTAAGGTCATCCTCGATACCTTTTTTGTAAATCAGCAACAGTCTGATGTGTGAGATATCTACTTTATAGTAATAAATAATGCGCACACCGCCCCGCTTACCTTTACCCCTAGATAACCATCTGACTTTGTGTAAGCCACCAGTGTGTTGGATAAACATCACCAGCAATAGGATTGTCTGCAAGATATTGCTGCAATTCACGATATTCATCATCACTTAACAACTCCTTACAATTTTCATAATGATGAAGAAAAACACCATGAACAGTAGCTAATTCTCTCGCAGATCTGGGTGCACTACCGCACAGGCAGCTTAGAAAAAGTCAGAGCGATTATCTCAATAAGCACAATTTACTTTGCATTGCAACGATGTAGATATATGCTAATAGTTTTTTAATTCAGAGGTATTTGTCGTGAGAAAGACTCTCTTGTTAGCATTATTTTCACTTTCATTATCATCAACAGCGGCAACTAAAGTTTTTGTTTGCGGTAGTGACTTTATACAAATTGTTGACAACAACGGGCTAATTGAAGAAGTTAGAGTCAATGATAAACCTACGGATATATTTACTATGAGCCACAAGGTGACTGATTCAGGTGATGTCGACTCTTTCTTTATATATGGATACAAAGGAAATCAAGAAGTAACGCGCTTATTTAATTCTGGTAAGACAAAGCAAACAATAAAACAAAACTTTTTATTTTCTCCCAGCGGATCACCAGAAAATCCCGGAAAGCCATTAGGGAAACCTGTATTATGTAGACAACCATAATCAAAACGGCAGTATCATCTTACTGCCACATTTGCACAGGATCTTTTGTCCTGGCAATATCCATTCTCTGTCTATATTTTTGCGATTCAGTGTATCCATCTTGAGAACTGATGACAAATTTAAGTGTCTTTTTTCGCTCCTCAAGTGCTGCTAACTCTCTTCCGGTTGCTCCTCCATCACCGATATTCCCCATTCCAAAAATACCAGGTCATGATTTATCTTTTAGCTCACTAATACGCTTATTAATACTATTAAGTTCATCACCGTCTGTACGCTCCCTGCCAAATATCGTACAGCCGTTTATTCGATAATAGCGTTGTACTTATTAAAAACCGTTTCATTGATGATTCTTAAGTCTCTGACCTTGTTTAATTTTTCGGTCATTTTATCTAACTCAGCAAAAGCCTTATTTGTCGGATTTAAGCGATCTAATACCTTCCCTAACTCATTCCTTTGTTCCTTTAGCGTCTCTACTACTCTTTTTTGAATATCAATGCCACTCTTAAACGGTTCGTTGAGTCTAAAATATGCTTTGCTTGCTTTTTCAGCAACAGATTGAAATTTGTTTAGTTCCTGATTTCCGCGTTCTAAATCAGCGGAGTCAAGTTTTAGAGAAATCATTGCTATATCAAACATGCTGACCTCAGATACAAAAAAACCGCAATTTAGCGGCGTAATAATGTTAACTATTGTTCATTCATTGTATTTCATTCAAAGTAATGAATAATTTATTAACGGAGTAAAGCCGATGAAATATTTAAAAAGTTTTGCAGCATTAGTATTATCAATACCTATGATGGCGTTTTCTGCATCTCCTATTATTTGTGAAAAGGAATCCCCAGGTGACACCAATACATCTATCTGGCCTTCAATTTATTTATCAGATCCGAATACTCTTTGCTTCGATGTCACAGGATGGCCAGAATTTTCCGGTACAAATTGCGTTAAAAACGGTAAAAACGCGAAATGGACTGGCCTTGTCATTGTTTGGGAAGATGGGGAGCCACAAGGTCGGGATTCAACCAATTTCCGTGTAGTTAATCCCGTAGTCACAGATGAACAAATACAATATCGCATAGAGTGGTCTCGTGGGGACAAATGGCGCACTATGCAGAATGTAGCCATTAACCGACTTACTGGTGACGCCGTGAGCTACTTTGTCAATGATCATGGTGGAGAAAGCTACCAGTGCAGGGTTGCGAAAAAAGCAATTTAATCAAACTGGCATGGATTTTATTTATCTTCAGCAACCAATAAACCTAACTCTTGAAATAATCAACCGACTAGATCGTTTAGAGAAGCTGATAGAGTCCCAAACATAACAGATAGAATAACCCCGCTACAATGGCGGGGTTTTACTAAAAAGCGCCTTCATTTTGCATTAAGATCAATTCCACAATCTGACCAACCTAGCACCCGCTGATAAACTGACACCCAACATGACATATTCAATATCAGAGTGTGTGAATTCTCGTGTAATTTGATTCGTGTGATAAACTTTTATCCAACCCGCCTGAATTGCTAATCCGTCCTTACCCAATACAGCTGTTTCACGTTCTAAAGCGTATTTTTGTTCTGTCATTATGCTGCTCTCACTATGTAGTTAAATGCGACGTTGCGGGGGCGGGTTTCGTTTGCTGTTGTTCCAACAATCCCTCCCGTCGACGCGTTTTGATCAAGTGAACGTGTGTATGCACTATTTCTCTCCGTACTCCACGCTTCATTCCCCGTAAGCACAAGGTCTTCAACGACTTGTCTTGAAATCACTTTGTAGTGTGTGTGATCTTGAATGCTTGCTGGCTGCCACGACCCGCATGCACGCTCCATGTCTACACCACGGCTATCATCCCATCCCCGGATAAACTCTCCCCTTAGATCGGGCAATCTGCCGTTGGGATAAGCTTCCGCTAACTTCGGATATAAAGATTTATCAAATGTCTGACCGTTACATGTTAAGTAGCCAACTGGGGCGTATTTGTGGGGATACGGCATTGGAACACCAATAGGGATATTGTCATAACGTGCATCAAAATTTTGGTAATCTGCGGGAATAATTTTTCCAGCCGAGAAAAGCTCAACATTATTAGATGACAATCGATGTGAATAAAATAAACAGCCATTTTTATCTCCACACTCGAAAATAGTTTTTCTGTTATTTGAATCGCCCCATACAAATAGATTGATCTGACTCTCAGCATTTTCACTAGATGAAATACGCAAATTTTTCTCTGGATTCATTCCCACACTCAGCACATTTTGCACATTGAGTCCCGCTTTGATTATCCCCCCATTGACCGATACTGCATTTCTCGCCAATTCCACTGTTTCCGATAAACCCAAATTTTTCACAAACTCATTTTTATCAGGAATATCTGCACCATTTTGGCTTTTAGACAACCTATTGTTAGCATTATTATTTACATCGGAAACAAGCTTCTGAGTTGCTGAAA
>NZ_RCWB01000032.1 GCF_018448885.1 Photorhabdus caribbeanensis | reverse complement strand
TATCACGGCAGGTGTGATGGCGGTGTTCAAGTTCGGCTTTTTGTTCATCGGTAATGAATATTTTCATGACGGATACCATGAACCTCATTTGGGCGAAAATCAAGCAGTTTCAATGAGCACGGGTATACATACCTGTATTCATCACGTTTTATAGGTTTTTCAGTAATTTTGAAAGCATCATCAGTAATAATGGTAGTAAATAACTGTTCTTGAAAAATCTTCCGAATTCTCTTACGTTCCGAACGGCTAACAGATTGCCAGTTGCTACGCGGAATAATTTTAAGATCAATATCCTCAGACATTCGCATAATTTTAACGTGTGATTTAGCCAGAGCAGTACCACCACCAAAAATAATGGTAAATACGTCAGATTCAACCTTTGCAATTAAAGTAAGTAAATGGACTATCCAGAAGTCTTTTTCAATGATTGCAGGGTTATCTATGCCTAGTTCAAATGCAACATCATTAAACTCTTTTCTCAGTTGATCTATCTTTTTCATTTATTACTTTTCTGCCTATTTGTAAGCGAGTGCTAAATTTCCGATTATCAAATTTGAATTTAATTGATGCCGGGATTTGGGTTATTTCACCGTTCATAAATTTGAGTGTTAAATCATCAAAAGTAAAATCAATTTTTTTGAGTTTTAGCACCTCGGATACAATGGCATCTACACCGCCAGGTTTTGCTGGAATAGGTTTGCCTGATATAGTGCTCGGTCTGGCTTTTGTATATAGCCCATGACCAATTTTAATGAGTAGCCCTTTCTGTGTGAGTTGTTTAAGTGCCCGGCCAGTTTGATCATAACTGGCGATATCAGCAAAATCTTTGCGTTCAAAAACGTAACGTCTTGATCTGTTTAATTTTTGTTTTATTTTTTCGTAAGCTGTCATAACTCCCCCTTTAGAGAGATGCAAAATTACTGCATATAATAATAGCATAATACGGCATAAAACAAGAAATTATCTATAATAATGTATTATATATCAGTAATATGATTGCTTGACATGAGAAATGACTTGTTGAGTAAAATGGTTGTGAGCTATCTTCGATTTTTATAAAAATACTTCAAGAAATAGATACCCGTTCTTCTTCATCACTGGTGTCTTACCATTCGTTACGGTTTTATTGCCACGGTGAAGCCACCGTTTAGCCGTGGTGAACAATTACATCACGAGAAAATCTGAAATTGATAGCGGTATTGGTAGAATAATGAATGGGAAAATCGTATATATTGAGCTGACAGAATTGTAGAGGAGTTAATATTGTGGTCAAACCGTCTTTTATAATGAGCCGTTATTATGCAGAGTGCTAACCAAAAAATTAGCACTTTGTAATTAATTGGTTAATATCCTTATCATCAGTTTTTGATTAAAATAAACTGATTCCAGTCATTTTACTATGAAGTATCTGTTTGGCCTCAAATAGTTAATAACTTGATTATGCGATAGTGTTGATACTACTGGATGGTAATTGATTATTAGCAATATTATGTAAAAACATCTCGATTATAGAGCTGTTTTTGTATTTATTAGTAATATATTACACTGAATAAATAAATAAATAAATAAATAAATAAATAAATAAATAAATGAATTAATTTTACCAATCTATATAGAGGTTAATTTTCAATTAATTAGTGATTGGCTTGATATTTAAAGTCGTATTTTAAAGTGCATATCAATATATTGAAATTTACCATTCATACCATTATTTAATTATATTCACTGATTTTATTGACATATTTATATTTACTATAATCCAAAACCAGATTAGGAGTAATTATTGCAATAATACCGATAATAATTCGAATTGAATAATTTAAGTTTTTCTTCTACGTTAATGAAGGAAATTCGCTGAAATCTGTTCATTAGATGAGTTTGGCAAAAATATCGTCGTCGAATAATTCCTGTCTGGTTAGGGAGCGTTACGTATTCGGTACAATTAAGGTTGCCTAATTAGCTTACAATGTGGGGTTATGCAGGTATTATTGCGCAGATGTTTAATATTTACAGGCGGGTCAGAAAATAGAACTTGTTTTAAACACGTCTTAGACACCATATAATAACTTCTTATTTTCCATACAAATTCAGCTAACAGGATAATGTTATGAGTACTAAAGTTACACCTATCCCATCATTTGGTCGTGAAATGGCTCTCAATGAGTCAACTGTTCTGATTGATCAGGAGCACATCAACACGCTAATAGAAAAGATCGATATTTCGCAACCTGCGGCGGTGATCAGCTATGGTGCTCAGTCTATGGGAGGGATTGCCCGTTTTGCTGATACGTTATTGGAGAATGTAAAAACCAAAGAAGCTGATGAGGTAGGCCAAAAACTCTCGGATTTGGTTATGTTTATTCGTGAACATGATGCGTTGTCCCCGGAAGAGAAAAGTAGTCGCTTTCTGAGAAAATTACCGTTGATCGGCGGGATTTTTAAGAAAGCTGAACGCACTATGATTGATCAAAAGACGCTAACACAACAGGTCGATACCATCGCCACTCATCTGGATAGTGCAATGCTTAACTTGCTGCGTGATATCACGGTGTTAGATCAACTCTACGATCGCAATCTAGGTTTCTATAAAGAGATATCGCTCTATGTTGAAGCGGGCAAACAGAAGTTGCAACAGATTAAAACGGTGGAGTTGCCCTCATTACAGAGAAAGGCTGAAATGTCTCAAGATATGATGGATGCGCAGAGTGTTAAAGATCTGCTGGAAAATATTAATCGCTTTGAACGCCGTCTTCACGATCTGGAACTGTCAAAAACCATTGCTATACAGACTGCCCCACAGATCCGGATTGTACAAAATAATAACCAGCAACTGGCGGAAAAGATCCAGAGCAGCATCCTTTCTACATTGCCAATCTGGAAAAGTCAGATGGTACTCAATCTGTCACTGAAAGCTCAGAGTAGAGCGGCTAAATTGCAAAAAGAGGTGGCTGATACGACCAACGAATTATTACGCAAAAATGCTGAAATCCTGCAACAAAGCAGCATTGCAACGGCTACTGAAGTGGAACGCTCTATCGTTGACATTGAAACCTTGCGCGATGTGCAGAGCCGTTTAGTCAATACGATTGAGGATACAATGCGCATTGCGTCAGAAGCGCGTATTAAGCGGACTGAGATTGAGAAAGAACTCTCCTCAATGGAAGATAATTTACGTCAGCGTTTAACTGCGGCGGCTAATGCACAATATTAGTCATCTCATTATTAATCATCTCATTAGATGCTTTCCTGACAGTAATAGATATTAAGAAGAGTAAAATATCCTATGCCTACACCTCAATCATCGTCTGACCGTGATGCGGCATCGCAGCAGGAACAGGAAGTCATGTCCCTGTTCGGTAGCATCAAGCGGTCTCTATCACGTGTACTGTTTCATATCAAAGTCTTTATCCTCGCTTTTATACTGGCTTGTATTGTTTTGTATACTCCTTGGTCTTTTTTGGCCTTGCCTGTGGGTGGTGGTCATATTTCCACCATAGTGGTGGTATCAGTCTATATCGGATTGCTGGCTCTCTATCCGTCACGTCCATATAGGCCGGCGACTTTGGCCGGTTGGTTAGTGGTGGTGTTGAGTCCGCTGGCGGGGCTGTGGGCTGCCGCACTATTGTTTGGCGGGCTGGCGGCTTTGCTCATCACGATTATCAGACAACGTAAACTAGAGGTAAGCAGGTTCCCGTTATTACTGATAATAGCGAGTACTATTGCCGCGTTGTTTAGAATTGATGCCCATGCGATTCCTGTTTGGTTTGGTGTCGTATTTTTTGGTGTCGTGCTGGTAACGGTGTTGATGGAGCCTTGGAATAATTTTCGACGGCAGAAAGCGCTGCAACGGCAACAACAGCTTGTTGCTCGTCAACAGGCAGAGGAGCAGCGTCGGCAAGATGAGACACAGGCAGAGTTTGCTGAATACTATGAGCAATTGGCTCAGATCAAACGTTATAAGTCTGGTATGGCATATGAGATGCAGGAATTAGTTAACCTGATTGAGGAGAAAACTCAGGCGATCATTGACTGTATGCAGGCTGATGCCAGGGATGTCACTCCCGGTAAGTTATTTCTCAACCGTTATTTGCCAATGATTGTTAAGGCATTGGAACGTTGTGTTTTGTTAGAGGAACAAAATGCTGATAGTGCGCAATTCGAAGAGGTGAAATCCCTGACTTATCAAGGGATAAAGGAAATGAGCGTAGTATTTAGCGAAATGCACCAGCGTCTGTTAGATAACGATATTGACGATCTATTGGTCGATCTAAAAGTAATGAATCAGTTGATCCGTTCCCAAGGGTTTGTTGCTAAGAATGATCAAAAAGGCTGAAAAAATTGATGGGAATTATTGCATGAGCTTGTAAATAGATTTTGCCGTTGTTTGTCTTTGATATGTTCAGTCATCGTATGGCAGATGAATTTATGAACGAATAACTGTTGCAGGCATTGGCTACTAAGTTGGCTAAAAGTCTTGAAAAAAACCGGAAAGCTTTAGCCAGCTTTCATGCTTTATATCGCTAGCAAATTTAGATCGTGGTTAATCGCTGTTGTTATCGGTATCGATCCCGTGTGGAACATTTTTTGGACCCTAGAGGTATTTAGACGTCGAAATGTCTATAAAAAAATGGGGGCAATTCAGTAGTTTACTCCTTAATTGTACAAAAATTTTAATTGTTTTTGCTAATATGGTGGCTTTTTTTAACTATTACTGAGGTTATTCTTCAGTAATGTTGATGTGTCGGAATGGGTTTGTTATTTTATTGTTGCTCAAAAGTTATGGGCATAACAACAAACCTATTCAGATAAACCTATTCAAATTAAACTCATTTAATTGGAGGGTATCATGCTAGAAGACACCAATGCGGTAATGGAAGACAGCGATGTAGCCACCAATCAGATGGAGGCTAGTGTTGACGATCTCGGCTTGGAAGTTGTGGAAGACATTCCCCAAATTTCAGTATCCCGACCTGTTCGGCATATTCGTCAGATTGTTCATTAGGTAAATATAATGTCTGATGTGATTCAAGATAAAGCCTTGATTCCATCATCATCTATGCAGCGACTGGAGCCACTTTACGAACGCATCTATGTTCATGAGTCCTCCAGCGCTTCTTATGAATATGATCCTATTAAGGCACCGTGCAAAATGGCTCCTCTTCTATTGAAGGGGGTTTTCGAACCGGCAGTTTTTGATGATGCTTTATTTTTTGATTTGTTCGCCAGTATGTCGATAGAAGCTGAACGGGCTATCAGTGGTTCATTGCGGTTGTATATCGACGGCCTGCAAAGCCCTAAGTACGAGAACGAAGTTTTATATAATCAACCTCATACGGGGGAGACGTTCAAGGACTATGTATCCAGGGCCACCGATGGACGTAAGTTTGGCATTATTGTCAATGGCGCTGAGCAATGGTCCGATCAATTGGCTCGTATGGGGGCTCGCGTTTTTGCGCCTATCGTCGAAGCTCAAGGCGCTTGGCGGAGTATGGTTGAGGTAACGCTGTTTATCGGCAACTATGGCTACACTCCTTTTGGCATTCACATTGATGATCCTTACACCTCAGTCGTTCATTTTCATACTGGTCCTTCGGCTAAGGAGATGACGCTCTTTAGTAAAGAAGAGTTTCATCGACTGAATGGCGAACGAAAGAATTGTTTCCATCCGGAGCGTTTGGTGCCATATGGCGAGACCTTTGTCATCGAAGCGGGGGATGTTTTTTTGCTGCCGCCGCATTGGTACCATATTGGCAATACAGATAGTTTCTCAATCGGTGTTGCATTTGCGGTATCAAAATATCCGGACGCCAAGGCGACCGAGAAAATTCTCCAACATGCTATTACCGAAGAGCGTTTCCAAGGTTCTATTGATGAGGTCGTCAAGCGGGCCGAAAAGAGTGAGTATTCTCAGGCAGAATGGTTAAGGCGAATACATGCTGAGAGCATGGCAAGAGCTTTAAGCCGTCGGCATCTGCGTTATTCTTTTGTCCGTTTTCAAGACGATGTGATGACTCCAGATACCCGTTTGATTCGCGATCCGGATTTTCCTCTGACCACTATCGAGGTGGAGGAAGATTTGTTGGTTTTTGTCCGTGGGAACCGCATTCGCCTTGCTCGAAATGAAGTTTGTGTCAGATTGATGAAAGTCATTCCTGATACATCATTCAGTGTACGCGAGCTGTATGCGAAGCTTGATGGAAGAGTATCGCTGGATGCATTGCTTGTCACCGTGGGGCAGTTGCATAGGCTAGGCGGATTGCAGCTTGCCGCGTAGGACCTTGATGAAAAGACGTTGATAGGTTTATCTTCGCCATCCACATTTTGTGCAATGAGTGAGATGATGTCTTATGGATATTGATCGAAACTGGGCACTACAACTCTTGGAAGCTTCAGAAGGATTGAAGTCGCCCGCGCATCTGAAAGCAATCATGCCTGGTTACGCTCAGGTTCTGGAAGTGGTGAGCCAGATGTTCACCCGTTTCTCTCAATTCGAACAACCTCGTGTACGCTCTTGGGTTGGAGGAGGACAGCGTTACACCATCACAGATGCCTTGATATCTTTGGCATCGCAGACCGATCTAACACTGAATCAGCGTTTGGCTAAGGCTAATGAAAGCGCTGAGTTTTGTGTCACATTTAACGGTTTGAGTGCTTGGAGTTCCTTCTTTGCCGAACAGATGCAAAAAAATATGCTGATGCCTCTGTTCGAGGCCATAGGATCTGCACCCGAGTGTGGCGTTGATTTCTATGCATTTTTTGGCAATTACGGCTACACGCCATTTGGTGTGCATGATGATATAGACCAGTCCTTGCTTTGGCACCTGGGGCCAGCGAGTAAAATCGCGTTTGTATGGCCTCGGGATAAGTACATTGAACTGAGTGGGGGGACGCTATCTACAACGGACTATGAAGCACTGCTGCCTCACGCGCTGCGGTATGAGTTGCAACCTGGCGATCTCTTGTTCATTCCGATGGGGGATTTCCATATTCTTGAGACACAGCAATTCTCAGCAACATTAGGGCTCACGCTGTTTCCGGATGATGTGCAACTTGAAAGTGCGGAAGGTTTACGTTTGTTTGCGCCGGATGCTAAGTCGTTTGCGGCAGTGGCTGAACAACCTATCTCTTTGCAGGAACTGGTCCGGCTCAGGCGTTTGGCTGTGCGTGGCAATGGCTTCATCATAACGCCGCCCGAGTTGAGTACTGTAGTGGTTGCTCCAGTGAGTGAGGCAGAATTGCGTCTCAGCACCTTGCGTATTCACCCATGTTGCCCTTTGCTGTGCATGAATCTCGGCAGTCGGCAGGCATTGTTGGTTAGGCGTAGAGTAATCTGGGGGCGCCCTAATGAGCTCTTTGCAACCTTGTGTGAACTGTTGAATTCTGGCGGACGGGTACCCTATGAGGTACTGGAACGCAGTGTTACTGGAAAGGTCAATTCTGCGGCTGTGGCTGAACTCGTCAGGACGATAGTTCGCTTGGGCGGCTTGCTAATTGAGCCTCTATGAGGAACCTAATGCAATCCATTTTTCAATCGGCCTGGCGGCATAGCATTGCTCGCTTGGCCTCTTTAAATATTGCCAAGCCAAAAGCGATCTCGCTTGAACAGTCAGGTAACTGTACATATCAGTATATTCGTGCTGCGATCCTGGCTTGTGCGCCGGTAAGTACCATTATCATGATTATCATGACCGTGTTGGGGGCGATATGTAATGTTGGTCAGTCCTATGTATTGGGCGGGTTGACTGAGCTTGCTTTGCTAGGTCAACAGGAGCAAGTGGTGATAATGCTTGCCATTATTATCTCACTTTGGGGGGCTGCGCCACTGCTACAAGCTATTCACAGTCTGGCGTTGCTGTACTCCAGTCAAAATCTGCGTATTGGCGTGACAGACCATCTGACTACTCGACTGATGCACGCTAAACCGATGAGCCTGGCGGGGAACTCCGTCGGTAATCTTGTCGAACGTGTTGAGTTAGCTGCTAATAGTCTGCAAAGCGTTGTAGGTTTGGTGGCCGAGATAGTGGTCAAGTTGCTTTCTGTGGCGCTTCTCACCACGCTGGTGTTGGTCGGCGTATCAGCACCTATGGCAATAGCTGCTGGGATATGGATGATCACGGCATTACTACTTTCTAGTTATTTGGCTTATACCGGTATGAATATTGTTGAGGATGCCAGCGATGCTCATGCCAAAGTGATCTCAGATTTGGCGGAAATAGTGACCAACGTACCTTTGATCAGGAGCTTTGTTGCTTATCGCTTAGAGCGGCATAATTTCGGTCATGCGTTGCGGCAAGATCTTTATGCTTGTCGGCGGGTACGTAGTTACTGGGTATTTGTTTTGCTCATTGAAAGTACCTATAAGTGGTTATTTGGCATCGTTACTTTACTCTATATTGGTTTGCAATATGAACAAGATCAACTGACATTGCCTCAACTCATCACGGCCTGTTCCCTTATTATTGCGCTATCCTGGCACTTCGAGTCCGTTGCATTTCATTTTGTTGATATTTTTGACTCTTTGGGAGTGCTCCGGTCCAGCTTACGAGAGTTATCCTCAATTCCGGTAGACATCGAGTCGAAAGAGCCTTCACCAATATTACCGGTACCAGGACAAATTGTGTTATCCAACGTATGCAGCAGTTATGGTGCAACACCTGTACTTCGTGATATTAGCCTGCGTATCGAACCGGGTACCAAAGTGGGCATTGTGGGACCATCTGGATCAGGAAAGTCTACTCTGCTAGCTGTGCTGCGTGGTGACATGGTACCGGATTCCGGAACAGTGGAACTGCATGGATTGCCTTTAGCCAAGTTTTCGATGAGCAGTTTGCATCGAGTGTCGAGTGAAGCTTTGCAATCTGCCTTGATGTTCAACCGTTCTGTACGGGAAAACGTAACCTATGGATCTTCTGTCAGTAGCGCTGAAGAGGTTTCTCATGCGTTGACAATGGCGCAAGCTATGATGTTGGTGGAAGGGTTGCCTCAGGGGCTGGATACTCTGGTCGGAGAGCGTGGTGCGTCAATTTCCACCGGTGAACGGCAGCGTTTGAGTGTTGCTCGCGCTTTACTTAAGAAATCCCCATTACTTATTTTTGATGAAGCAACATCCTCGGTAGATACAATTTCCGAAACTCGTATCCTCAATTATTTGCTCGATAAAATGCCAGAACGGACGGTGGTCGTTGTCACTCACCGTGTTGCGACATTGAGTCGCTTTGATCTGATTGTGGTCATGGAACAAGGGCAGATTATCGATATGGGGACGCCGAGTGAATTGGAGGCGCGTAATGGCCTTTTTCAGCGTTTATTGCATCGCGAAGACCAATTTGTGTCGGAACTAACATCAATGGGCCCTAAAAATGAGTGAAATGATGTTGATGTCGCCTATTTTACTAACGGGAGTCACTTTGGACTGGGCTGCTCACCGGCGCTGGAGCTGGGAATTCTTTGCAGGGATGAAGGAGCAGAAGTTGGCGCTGAGTAATGCAAATGGAGAGTTCGAGGTTGAAGTTCCTGTATGTGAATATATTCAGGCTTTGAAAAGCGGTGAAGGGCGGTTGGCTAACTTGTATGCTTCTGGATGGAGATTCTTTGAGCATAATCCAGATATGTTGCAGGACTTCAATGAGCCTATACCCGCTGTCGGTGATTTGTTGCAAAGCATTCCAGAGAAGCTATTCAAGCCTCTTCTATGGATATTCATTGGTGCCGATTGTTCGGGCACCGCTCTCCATTACGATGTGTTGGAAACTCATGCTTGGCTGGCTGTGATTGAGGGCAAGAAACGGTTAGCTTTACATGCGCCAGTTTGTTGGGACCATGAGTATGAGCAACAGAGAGCTCAAGCCTTACAAGTGCTCGAAACCCGTTGCGACCAAGGAGAGTGGCGCTACTTAGAGGTCAATAAAGGCGATTTGTTATACATTCCTGCAACTTGGTGGCATGAGGTGGTGAATGAAGGGCCAACTATTAGCTTGACTAGGAATTTTGTATCGCCAGAAATTGCTCATAAAGTAGCTGACTGCGCGCGAGCCCTAGAGTTTCACCAATTGCTTCCTTGGTTGGAAGGAGGGATGAGCTCATGAAGGCTCGGGTAAACCTTAGATACCGTGTTCACCCTGGACTGCGTTACGATCCTGTTGAACCTGGGCGTATAGAGATCAGTATTCCTCTGGGAACTAAGCGGCTGCGCGTGTCCGGCAAAATAAGATCATTATTGGAACAGATAAAGTCAGAGGCTGTTTTGGCCGGAGTAATGATAGTCCAGCATCTGGGGCTTGCTGTGTTTGAGGCTATGGTGAAGTACCATTTTCTGCTGCCGGAAGAGGCGAGTACTGCCTTGGAAGGCGGGCTTTGTATACCGGTTTCGGAACCGGCGGGACAGTCAATGAGCGTCTTTGATCTTGATGAACTCCAGGCCGATGATGCCGTGCTATTGCATGCTCCTATCCTGACGACAACAGGAGGAGAGATATCGGTTGCAGGTGGTGGTCAACGCGTGCGTTCTCAGTTAGTACAGTGCTTTAGGCATCCTCTGGGTACAGCGGGAAAAGGGGTTTTACTGGATCTTGATTTCGGTACTCGGTTGGAGCCAGAACGTCTGCGTTTGTTCGATCTTGGCGATGTCGTATATCGTCCTAGTGTGGATAGTGCTACCGATGTTGGTGAACGGCTTACCTATGTATGCCGTAATATTGTGGAACGGGATGCGTGTCCAATTATCCTAGGGGGGGACCATGCCCAGGCTTTCTACAGCATAAGGGCTTTAGGTGAGCGTTATCCACGTCTGGGGGTGTTGCAGTTTGATGCACATCCTGATCTGTATGCTATGGGGGCGCCCTGCGATTTGCAGCTTAACCATGCTAATGTCATGCACTGGGTTCGTCGTATGCCTCATGTTGTATCAATTTGGCAGGTTGGTATTCGTGATTATTTTTGTCAACCTACTGAGAACCTCCAGTTAGAAGTGGAGCCTAAGCTCTATGTGCTCTCGGCTTTTGAAGCGGAGACAGCGGGTTACGAACGCCTATTCAGGAATATGGATCGTTCTTTACCTTGGTTCATCAGTTTTGACGTCGATGTGCTGTTTGGTACCGAGGTGCCGCAGACAGCAACGCCTGTACTGGGTGGTCTCAATTTCTATCCTTTGTTGGCTTGTTTTGAGCGGTTGTTAAGCGAGTTCCGTATTGTTGGTATGGAGTTTGTCGAGATCGGTGATGCTTCGCAAGGTGCTCACGGAGCAGCCGCAGTGGCTGCTCGGTTGCTTAGTCGTTATCTCTTTCATTTGAGTAAGGCAGTGGTAGCCGACCACTGTATCTATTCACCTTTTCGTTAAAGGTTATCAATGGAAAAAACATGCCAGATTCGTTCGGGTGATTAATGGGGAAAAACCACGATAGGATGGTTTTATGAGTTTAAATGACATCTGATAGTCAGTCATCAAGGCGAAATTGTGGCAGCCAAAATCACTGCTGACAACGTGGATTACCGTGAGCCTGTTTGTGAATTAGTAAAAAACCTAACCAATTCTCTTTACGGAGATAAAGGGTATATTAGCCAATCCCTTATGAACGATCTAATGAAGCTCGGAGTCACTTTCATCACTTCAATACGTAAGAAGATGAAAACCTCAACCTATTTGCGGAGTGGGATAAGATGATGTTATCAAAGTGTTTTATTAAGAGACCATTCAATGATCAGTTAAAGAGTATTTCTCAGATAGAGCATTTGTGTCACCGTAGTGTAAAGGGATTCATATTAACGGTTTTAGGCGGAATCATTGTTTATTGCCTTAAAAAGAATAAACCGTCACTGAATATTTCCATTCGGAAAAGGATTTCTTAGGGACGGCTTAAGAGAGCTCAAATACCGTGTCAGTCATTAAACTGCAAGCGGTATTTCTGAGTTAAATAATGTGTCCGATTTCATCTCATCATAAGCTAACCGTAAGAGTTTACGCATAACGGCACAAACACCGACTTTCCCTCCTTATATGGCGTGGGCGTGCTGTTTCATAATCTTCACAGTTGTGTGATTGTGATATCAGACATTTGTTACATTCTCAGAGGAATTGTTCTACCAATAAGAGTGCCGCGATGATAATCATCACGGTGCCGGATACCCGGCTGACAACGTGCGCGGCCTGTGGGCGGGTTTTTAGGATTGCCCGGGAACCATACCCGACTATCAGATAAATTACACCACAACTTAAAATGTGAAGCAGACCCAGTGCCATAATTTGTGCCGGGATCGGCCAGCCGGCTGTCGGATCGGTGAACTGCGGCAACAGTGCCAGGAATAGCAGGGAGACTTTCGGGTTCAGTCCACTGACACAGAGCCCCTTTATCGCCCATTGTGACCTGGAGCTTACCTCCCGCTCATCGCTTGCTGTAGGTACAGAAGGATGACAGATCATGTTAATGCCAAGCCACAGCAGGTAACTTGCTCCGGCTACTGTTAATACTGTCAGAGCGACTGGCGTACCAGCAACCAGTGCTCCTACACCGGCTGCTACAACAATTGTCGCAATGAGGTGCCCGCATAGTAGTCCTGTTACCGCAGGAAGTACTACACGGCCGTGCATACCAGCAGATATGGCGTAAGCCCAGTCTGCTCCTGGAGTGATGATAAGCAAAACGGAGACAACCCAGAATGCAGCAAACAGGCTTAATTCCATAGTTTTATTCCCCAATTAGATTGCAGGGTTACAGCTTCTACAGTCACAAGTTGTAGTGTCTTCCAGTCTGAAAGATTCCTGCAACATGAGTAAATACGCATATTATTTCCACCTTTATTATTCCCATTTCCGGATTACCATTTTGATGAAAAATATAAGTACATCCGGGCTGTTTACATCAGTGGAAAGAATATCCTTCTATCGTTAAAATGTGCTTCCAACTTTGGTTATTTTGATACGGATAAAAGAGAGATCCTTCCAAATGGATAAGATTGATCGCAAGATTCTTGCTGAACTACAGGCGGACGGTCGTCTTTCCGTGACCGACCTTGCTGAACGGGTAGGTCTCAGCCTTTCACCATGTCATCGCCGGGTACGGTCACTGGAACAATCGGGGATTATCAGAGGCTATCGTGCCCATCTTGATCCTAGCAGCCTTGGTTTTAACTTTTCCGCGATTGTGTTTGTAACCTTGCGTGAAGGGGACAGGTTGGCAATCAGGTCATTTGAAGACGCCGTTACGGAAATACCGCAGATTATTTTGGCGCAAAGGCTTTTCGGTGATCCTGACTATCTTATGCACGTCGTTACGCATGATCTGCCCGCTTTTCAGAAGCTCTATGACGAACGGTTGTCTAGCATGCCTGGCGTTCAGCGCCTAATATCTACCCTCGTCATGAAAACCGTTATCCAAGATCGTCCTCTTCCGTTGACATAGGCATTTGAGGGTTATCAACGAAAGAAACGTGCCAGATTTGTTCGGACGATTAATTTGATAAACCTCCGTATAAATATTCGTTAACTAACTGGGAGGTCTAAAATATTTCTCTATAATATTTTAAAAGCTTTTTTGTGACGAAATATTCTTTTTTTATATTTTGAGTGTTGATTAGGAGGAAATACGGAATTGCTTATCAGAGAGATATACTTGGCTCTTTTATATTCCTCTTGCTGTGTTTAGACATGGGAATTATATCGCTGTTTTTCAGGAGGCATTCTAAATAACCGCACCAAAATAGTAGAGCATTTAAGAGAATTGCCTGCCGGCTTAACTGTTTTGATCTACCGTAAAATGCAAAAACTTACCTAGAAAAACCTGATACCAATAATAGAGATATCAGGTAGAGCATTAGGGTTGGTATGAAAGTCGCGACTCGTACTTATTCAACGCGAAAACTCACTTGGGATTTTGACTCTAACGGTAAGAAAATAAAACTGATGACTGCAAAATTTGAACGATTACAACAGCTCGCCTGGCACGTCGATTTTTCGGCTCTTATTCCCCCTTTGTTGGCGCTTCCTGCCGATGAGGTGCTTGCCATCACAGAGGCTTCTCCACATGCTGATGTTGCTTTGTTACGCACCATCTACAGCAAACATATTACGGAGCATCATGATTGGATAAAACAAGTAGAGGAAGTATGTGGCCCGCCTCCCTGGATTGTTCGTAGCGCAGGTCTGGAAGATGGTGTAATTTTCGTCAATGCGGGTGGCTATGCGAGTATAATTTGCCATCGTACAGCAGATTTTGCCGACATTGTTGCTGAAGTTACTTTCAGTGGATTTGAACCTCGGGCTATCGCACAGCAACGACTAATCAATCCTGATTATCAGCCACAGCCAATCACCTGTTTTGTTCAGCGGTTGATTGAAGGCATTCCACCCAGAGTGGAACCTTTACAGGCGCCTTATCTGACAGCCGATGCATGTCATGGTTTGTACAGAATTATCAGGCAGTTGCATCAACATTTTTCTGAAATTGCGTTGGATACTGAGTGGGTATTGGAAACAGATCATGGTCTGGTATCGGCCACTGGACTGACCTTGGCTGCTTCTGATGGCGTCCGGGGAGAACTGGCGTTTGGTTTTGGCTTTGCGGCAGCACAATCGCCCGGTTCAAGGGTAAATTCGGTTGCCTATCATTGGCCGACGTTATCCGCTCCCTTGTGGTATGGCACACAATTACGCCAAGTACGCGTAGATAAACTTTGGCTAGTACAGGTGCGCCCTGCGCCTAGTTACACGCTTGAACGTCGTGTTCAGCGGTTAACTGCCGAAGTACGAACCGAGCTGGCGCATTGTATGCACACAGTACCGGTGACAGCACTACTGCCTCCTTCGGCTCCTTCTTTAGGCAGCTTCCTTTCTGCATCGACATTGGATGATGCCTGGTCTCGTTACCTGCGTCTCCCTCCGTCAGTGCAAGCGGCGCTTACCGCTGTCTTCGTTGAATCTGGGGTGGCTAGTGAACACGCTGGCATTATGTTTCGCCAACAAAATTTGCCGGTTTTTCTTAGCCAACTAACGGATATTCCCGCTGTTCCCTGGGTAGTCATTGATAGTATGGGGGAATTGGCCTACTTTAGTGCACAAAAGCCGTTTATCGAACTGAAAACGGAAACCGCCGAATCGGTTAATTTACCTGCCTCAGTACAACGTGTGTTTGACGACAGTGAATTCCTGTCAATAACCGAGCTTACATCTCAACGTGTTACCGATGTTCTGCAAAGTGCGTTGATTGGCTTACCGGTGTTAACGGAAAAAACCTATAGCACACTTAAACAGCGCACGATTTTTCCAACCGACACCTGGCTGCAAAATGGTAATGCTATTCGGAGCCCCAGTTTAACCGGTTGGCTCCTCGCACAGGCAGGTGAGAGAGCGATTGCGTTTTTACCCTCTGATTGGCCGACAATGGATGCGACAGCAGATTATCTCTGTGCTCTCAGCGCCAAAAATAATCCGCAATCTGCATTACCGCGATTATGCAAAGCTATTCCAACACTGGCTGGCAGGCTCATCTGGCTCAATGATCTGCGCCTAATTATGCAGTTAATTAAAACCGAGGCATGGATTGAAAAATTGCCGTCCATCCAACTGGCGTCATTGATCGATGCTGCGATAACTGCGCCATATAGCGACGCACGCTTGTTGTTGGAATGTATACTTTATGTACTTGCAGATACAGAAACTCTGCCCATTTACGAAGATACTGAGCGGTTAAATATCGTACATTCTCTGGTCGGTGCGGCAGAGTCCACGCTTTCTCCGGCCTCTCTATTGGAGATAATACACCACGGCCAACTAGCACCGATCGTGCTCGCTAGCTTGGGATGTGCCCCAAAAGCGTTTGCTGCCTATCTGGCGTTTTTGACTCCGCTGAAATGCTTTAAGGCTGCCGCTGCATTAGCTGGAGCCCGCGAAGCAGCCGATTTACTGCAAGCTACCGCCAGCCTAATGGAGACTCTTCATAAAGAGAACTTACCGACATTGCAGGGCCTTTGTCGCATTGACTTGGTGGATACTTATGATCAAGTGCTTAAAGCGGTATTAACCGACGTGGTAGATCGACGTGATCCCGTCACGCATCAGCGTTACTTGGATCTACTTAGTGGTTGGATCGCATTTGCTCAACTGTCGACTCTTTCTGCCACGGAAAAGGCCGCATTACGCTCTTTCTTAAGATGGATAGAGCGTGCTCGCTATCAACCCATGCCAGATAATTTTTTGCTCGGGTTAAAAGAAAACGTTGCGGAATGTTTGGGCGACGACTTCTTACGCTGGCAAGTTTTAATACCCATTGCCGGCAATATGGCGCCTGATCAACTGCCTATAGAAAATGCTCATCAACTACACAATCTCTTACACCAATGGATGCTGGCCCGCTTCCGAACTGGAGCAGGTTCTGAATTGCCTGCACCTTTACGCAGACTGATAAATATCGCGGATGGCTTTGGTGATGCACGTTCTTGTCTATTGAAGTTAACACGGAACATTCTGGAGATTTCGCTACCCTTTGTGGTACACAAGGCCAGTTTCCTCTTCAATGAGAAGGAGCTGATCGTTGAATTTGCTGAACTACCAAACGCTCCGCAAGAGGACATTGGCCGTTTACATGTATTCGAAGCGTTGGCATTGCGTATTGTCGAATGGCAACCTATATGGCAAGTATCACTAAATCGAGTCTGTCAGTTAGGCACTTGGACACTTTTCTTGCGCATGCAGCGTACTGATGGCGCACGTTGGCAAGCTGAGGATCTTCATCAATTGGTGCTCTGGCTACGGGCGCTGTTTGATACAGCTTATGACTTCTCGTATGTTCCTAACGATGAAGTTTCGCATGTGTATGAAATGATTGGTCATTCTCCCTGGCCTGAGCTGCTTCGCGCTTATGCCGCTTATCGTGCAGCGGTTGATTTCTCTATTCAACGTATCACCGTCTATTCATTGCCCTTTGCCACAACGTTAGCTGCACTCTGCTTGAACCAGTCTGTGCGTGATGAGGTAATTGGAGCGTGCATTGCCGGTTTTGAAGGTGCCTGGAAAGCTTTTTATTGTATGGTTGAAAAGTTGGAGAGAGCAGATGCTGACCAAAACCAGTGGGAGCTCCTTCACACCACCGCAGGGCAACTGGGATTGCTGCTTTCAGCGATGTGGCCGGAACAGGCACTAATGCGGATGGTACAAGTGCCGCTATCACCGGTTGCCGCTGAGCGAATAGGTGTAAGTCTGTTGCATCGTCGTGACTTGACTCTCACATTGCAACGGCTAATTGCAGAGCCAAAAAATGCAGTTTTGCGCGATTTAGTGTTACACCATGTTCCTGAAATTGCAGTGAATGCAAACTCTGCCGCTACAATCGCAGATAAAGTTGTAGTCTGGCAAAGTAAGTTTAAGCGTTGTAAGGAATACTTACTTGCCTATCATGCCAATTTACTCTCTGACAGCCAATGCCAACAATTTGTCAAACAACTTGGGTTGGTGCCTTATGGCATAACTGAGGAAATTGAAACCTATATTCAACGTGCTCTAACTCACTCCGCAGCAGAGGTGAAAGGCCGTTTTAAACTAGCGGAAGTTGATCCTGTTGCTATTATTCGTGCCATAAGTACGGAGGTTTGCGTATGACTGTTCAAGGGAAAATCATGTCAATATCAGAGAATTACATTCGGCGATTGATTATCAAAGTTGCTTGCGACACGACAGGTGATAGCGCGGAAGAGTTAATCGAGCGCGGACGACTGGAGATCCCCGCACGCGATGCGATTGAATTTGTGGTACGACTGGAAGCGCTATTCGATTGTACCTTGGGGTGGTTGCGATATGAGCCTTTATCAATAGAGATCGATAAATTTTCAGCAATCGTGAGTGATGCCCTTAACGCGCGTACATCTACTGCATCAACCTTATCTCGTCCCCAAGAAGACCTTGTTTAAAATTTTGTACAGTTATTATTTCACGGGCGGTGAATTTTCAGGCCGCCTGTTTAGAGCTTTGTGGATAAGCGGCGGATAAGCGCTGCTATCTTTGTTTGTTTTTTACATTCATACATATCCTTACCCTCTGAATCATAAGTGATTTTATCGCCATCGCCTACCATTGATATGACGCCTTGGGCGTTATCTCATGCCTCTCCGAGGCGCCAGTTAAGCCTGTGCATATAACCCATAGAAGTTTTCGTAACGTTAGCGTCACGGCTTTCATGTCATCCCGTACACGAAAGTTTACTTTTTAGTAATATTATTAGAATGATTAATTATTTGAATGATAAATATTTATTGAGTATGATTATTATTAGTTTATTTAAAGTGTTTTGTTGAGTTTATAAGGATTAGCTAATTTGAGATAACAGAGCTTGATAAATCGATAATTCGTTTTTATATATAAAAAATTTACTTTAGTGCGAATGTTTGTTGTGTGTTATTGTTAATGGAAATTTATGTATAGGCATTATTGCTCTGTCTTTCTGTGAAGCAGAAGCAAAATACATCCCGTCAATGTCGCATGGCTGACTTCCTTCTCATGAGCTACTATTTAGGATAAATACTATGTTTGAAAGCTTTATGAACGAAGTGCCGAAAGTACACGTTAATATTAAACGGAGCTTCCATACTGGTAGTGCGCAGAAAAAAGTTGAGTGGCCGCTAAAATTGCTATTCCTGAGCGATTTTAATCATAGGCAGGCAACTCATCTCCCGCCTGAACATGAAAAAGCGAGTGTCAATAAAAATGACTGTAACAGCACACTCTCTGAATATTCCTCTGCTGTACACCTCATTGTTAAAAAAACCTTGTTTACTGATGGCAACAAAGAAAAAATCACGCTGACTTTTCGTGATCTGAAATCCAATCTGCTAGACAACGCCGTGTTCTGTAAAGAACTAGAGACCGTTCTGAAAGTGCCGACGCCGAGCGATGAGCTGCATAAGGTGGTGAAGGCCAATCTGTTACGTACAACATTAAAGACCCGACCAAAGATAAGCACAATCACCTGAAACAGGTTGAGTTGCACTACGAAAAAATTACCTAGATTGACTCGTGTCGGTAACAGCATTCGTTTCGATTTTTGAAGCGAGTGGCGTCATCGCACAATTCGTCAGTGGAAGGGTAACTGTCCGCTGTGTTTTGCCGAGTGTCTGCGAGGGCGGGTGTTCGGCAAAGCGTCCCATAAAAATAACAACCACACCTTATGCGCATCGGTCATGGCGAGGGGCGGTAGCGTACTAAACCTGTCATCAGCTATAAGAAAATAAAATGTATGGAACACTCTTGCTGCTGGAGCGAGGGAAGACAACGATACGTTCATCAGTTTAAAAACTGAATTGCAAAGATATTCAAGAGCTGAAAGGCAAATTGAAAATCCCTTCAACTATTAGATTAATTTCAACTATTCGCTCAGTTTCAATCATCAAAGTTGTACGTACTTCAAGATATGTCAGTTTCTAGTCTGTTGTTACAATTTTAAAAAGGAGATTTGCTTTGAAAATATCGGTTGTTGGCGCAGGTGTTATGGGGTTAGACACCGCGATGGTGTGCGCCGCTTTTGGTCATGATGTTGTTATTCTAGACATTGATCCGACAGTACTTGAGAACATTCCTTCCCGGATAAAAAATGAGTTTAGGCTCTATCGAATGCTTGAGCCTTCACTGAAATCGGTGAATATAAATGAGCTGCTTGAACGAGTAACAGTGGTCAGTGACTATCAGGAAATTGAAGGAAGTGACTGGGTTATTGAAAATGTGAAAGAAGATCTGGCAGCTAAACAAAATGTGTATGAACGGCTGTCGTCTGTCATTAATGAGAAGACATACGTCGCTGCAAATACTAGCTGTATTTCAATTACTCAGATTGGCTCATGCTTACCTTATCCGGAGCAAGTTATCGGCCTGCATTTCATGAATCCCGTCGCGCTTAAGAAATGTGTAGAAGTTATTAAAGGTTTCCATACCAGCGACAAAACGCTAGAAGCTTCCCAAGCTTTGTTGCAAAGTATTAATAAGAGCGCGGTGGTAGTGGAAGACTACCCCGGGTTCGTTTCAAACCGATTATCTCACCTGTTTATGAATGAAGCTGCTTTTCTGGTGCAGGATGGCGTTGCAACGCCAAAGGATATAGACAAGATTTTTAAAGATGGATATGGCCATGCGATGGGGCCTTTGGAAACCGCTGATCTGATTGGGCTGGATACTGTGGTGAATTCATTACGTGTCCTTTATGACAGCTATCAGGATCCAAAATATCGATGCTGTCCACTGCTTAAGAAAATGGTCGATGCCGGGCATTTGGGCAAAAAAAGCGGTATGGGTTTCTTTAAATATAAATAATCAGGGAAGTGTGAAAATGAATATTGACACACAAGTTGAAGTAACAAATAAACCAGTTAAATGTGTGATTTGGGACTTGGATAATACGATTTGGGAAGGCGTTTTATCTGAGCAGGATGAGGTGAAACTCAAAGAAAATATTCCCCAGATTATTAAAAAACTGGATAGCATGGGCATTTTGCAGTCTATCGCTAGTAGAAATGATGCCAGTGATGCGATGGCTAAACTTCGAGAATTTGAACTGGATGAATATTTTATTTATCCGCAAATCAATTGGGGGCCGAAGTCTTTATCGATAGAAAAAATTCAAAAGAGTCTGAATATTTCAACAGATACTTTTATTTTTGTTGATGACCAAATAATGGAAAGGGATGAGGTTAATTCAAGACACCCCGAGGTTGTTGGTATTGACGCTTTAGAATATAAGATACTTTTAGATTTACCGCGAATTGCAAATATGGAAATATCCGATGATGCAAAACTGAGAAGGCGTCGTTATCAAGATGATATTCTCAGGAAGAATGAGGAGGAGCAATTTATCGGCACTCCTGACGATTTCCTCAGTCAATTAGAGATGAAATTCTATATTTCCAAAGCCGAAGAGGAAGATTTGCTGCGAGCGGAAGAGTTAACCCAACGCACTAATCAACTCAATTCTACCGGCATTACTTATAGTCGCGATGAATTATCAGAGCTTATGGCCTCTGATGATCATGACCTGTTTGTCTTTGAGTTGATCGATAAATATGGCTCTTACGGAAAAATAGGTCTTGCTTTGGTTCAATATAAAGGCGACACGGATTATATAAAGCTTTTGCTGATGTCATGTAGAACCCTGTCCAGAGGTGTCGGCAGTATCGCTCTGACTTATATTATGCAGCAAGCTAAAGAAAAATCGCATAATTTGCATGCTGAGTTTAAGCGGACACCGCGTAATAGGCAAATGTATGTCACCTATCAATTTGCTGGTTTTAAAAAATGTCAGGAACTTTCAGATGATACCATCATTTTCTCCCATGATCTAAATCAAGTGCCTGATTTTCCGAGTTATGTCAAAATTGAAATTAATTAAAGGATGAGTGTGTGAACGATTCATATATTATATCAACAGAAATTCGTAATTTTATTGAAAATAATATTACCAATTTAGATGATGAAATAGAGTTAAAGGACGACACTAATATTTTTGAAAGCGGCTTGGTTAACTCTTTATTTTCTATGAGACTTCTATGCTTTATCGAAGATAAATTTTCGATCTCAATTCCAGATGAATATATTGAAAGAGAGAATTTTATTTCGATTGAAAAAATGCAACAACTTGTCCAAAAAATAAAAGGTTAGATTTTATTTATGAATAATAAAATGGACCGGCTGGTTAAATTAGCGAAAGAGTTTTCAAATGAAATACTTCGGCCTAACGCCGGTGTGTTCGACCAACAAGGCGGCGTGCCAAGAGGAGTTATTACTCAAATGGCCGATTTAGGATTTCTGGGATCTATTCTACCGCGAGAATATGGCGGTAGTGGCATTGATCCACTGTCATACGGCTATTTAACGGAAGAGATCGGTAAAGGCTGCAATTCTGCCAGGGCATTGCTTACGGTTCACACCAGTTTGGTCGGTGAAACTTTAGTGAGACTTGCCAACGCAGAACAAAAGGAAAAGTATCTGCCAGCGATGTGTAAAGGCGAGAAGATTGCCTGTTTTGCACTATCTGAGCCCAATGCCGGGACAGATGCTGGTTCGATTCAAACAACCTACGAACAGACAGATTCAGGTTATCGCATCAACGGTAGTAAAAAGTGGATCACCTACTCGGGAATCGCGGATTTGTTTCTGGTCTTTGCTAAGAATGGCGACAAAATCAGCGCCTTTATCGTGGAAAAAGAAGCGGCTGGATTGAGTCGCACACCGATGACGGGGCTGTTGGCTAGTCGTGGTGCTTATCTATCCGAGTTGAGCTTTGATAACGTAGAGATCCCTAAAGATAGCCTGATAGGACGAGAAGGCGCCGGGTTAAGTTTTGTGGCGAATACTGCGCTCTTTTATGGCCGATACAGTATCGCTTGGGCAGGGGTGGCAATTGCTCATGCGGCTCTGGAGGAAATGGTTACCTATTCCCGTAAAAGAGAACAGTTCGGTAAAAAAATTGCTCAACACCAATTAATTCAAGGCTTGATTACCGATTCAACAACGGTTTTTTATGCGGCAAAAGCCCTGTGCGAGAAGATTGGTGAATTAAGAAACCAAGGTAGCCATGATGCAATAATGGAAACCAATATTGCTAAATATCAGAGTTCCTTAGCTGCTATTCAGGTTGCAAATAATGCTGTACAGGTTTTAGGGGGTAATGGCCTGTGTAATCACTATCCTGTGGAGCGGTTATATCGAGAAGCTAAAGTGCTGGAAATTATCGAAGGCACCAGCCAAATCCAGCAAGTTTTGATTGCACAACATGCATTAAGACAATTTTATCGTAAACAGTCTGTTCTTTAGATCTCGACATATCAATTGCAAGAATAAACCATCATGCCAAATTTATTTGGCGATAATGTCTTGAGTATCTTGGCAGTTTATTTATTCGAAAAATAAATATTATTTCTGAGATGCTCAATCATGACTATTAGGATCTGCTCTATTGGCTCCAGCGTTGAAAAATAACGAAGCTCCGTATGAGCATTGATATCCTGCTATTACTCGCCTGTGTAACAACGAAAACAAAGGTTAATTATGGAAAATAGTTTTACTGGACTTGAGGTTGCTGTAGTCGGCATGGCCGGGCAATTTCCTGGTGCTGACAACGTAAGTGAATTCTGGGAAATGTTGCGAGGCGGTATAGATGGTATCAGCTCATTTACGGAAGACGAACTTCAAGCCAATGGAATTGCAAAAGAACAATATTCAAAAGAAAACTATATTTCGGCAAAGGGAATAATTAATCATCCATTCAAATTTGCCGCAGATTACTTTGGCATTAACCATTCTGATGCCGTCAGGATGGACCCACAGATCCGTTTAATGATAGAGAACTGCTGGCAAGCTTTAAATCATGCCAATATCGACTCTAAAACATACCAAGGAAAGATTGGTGTTTTTGCCGGAGCAAGTAGCCAATGGTCCTGGTTTAAAGCATTAGATGCACAATTTAGTTCAGCGGCTGAGCAGTTTCATGTTGCGACTTTGAATGATCCTTCATTTTGTACCCGGATCTCCTATTTACTGAACCTAAGAGGGCCATCTGTCACCATTCAAACTGCGTGTTCGACATCCTTGGTCGCGATACATATGGCATGTCAGGCGTTACAAGCCGGTGAGTGTGACGTTGCATTAGCTGGCGGGGTGAGTATTACTCATCCTCATAAAAGCGGCTATCTATATCAGGAAGGGATGATTAACAGCCCAGACGGTAAAACGCGCGTATTCGATGAGGATGCATGCGGTACCGTATTCAGTAACGGGGTTGGCGTTGTTGCTTTAAAACGTCTTGAGGATGCTATCCAGAGTGGCGATAGAATTTTTGCCATCGTTAAAGGCAGTGCAGTAAATAATGATGGCAGTGACAAAATCAGTTTTACCGCGCCTAGCGAATTGGGGCAAAAGAGTGTGATTCAGGACGCTCTTGAGTATTCGGAAGTAGACGCGGAACAAATTGGTTATATAGAAGCGCATGGAACCGGTACTTTGCTTGGCGATCCTATTGAATTATCCGCGTTAAAAAGCGTTTTTCAGGGTAATGGCTCATGTGCGCTAGGCTCGGTAAAGTCTAATGTTGGTCACTGTGACGCAGCCGCTGGAGTCTTAGCTTTTATCAAGGTAGCGCTTTGCACCTATTTCAGAACATTAGTGCCTACGTTGCACTTTAAAAAAGCTAATCCAAAACTGGAGTTGGATAACTCGCCTTTTTATATAAACACTGAAACCAAACCGTGGGACATCGATAATGGTAACGTGCGGTTGGCAGGGGTGAGCGCATTTGGCGTGGGTGGAACCAATGCGCACGTCATTTTGCAGGAGTATGGGGACGGGGAACCGCCTTCATTGGCGGAGTTGCAATATCAATCATTGCCGGATCGCCTTGAGTTTAGACCTGTTGCGCATGTCCAAAAAGAAAAGGTTCAGCCTGCGAAGGTTGCAGACGTGCGTCAAGCGCGAGCGCATTCACTCGATGGGGCCGGTTTACAAACCGCGCTACTTGAGATGCTGAAAACGCATTTTGCAAAAGAGGCGATTACGCTTAAGGACAACTTTTTTGATGCTGGCGCGAGTTCACTCGATATTGCGCATTTACATGACAAGGTAAACACTGAGTATGGATTGAACCTAAAAATCAGTGATTACTACCGTTATAGCAACTGTGAAAAATTAGCTCAGCATATTTGCTCATTAGGTAATAGCCAAACGTTACAAAAGAGCCAACGCACACCTCAGAGTACATCGCCAATATCCGTTTCAAACGACGATACCAAGCACAATTACCCACAACACGCGGTTGCTGTTGTGGGAATGAGTGGACGTTTTCCGGGCAGTGAGAACATTCAAGAATATTGGCAAAATCTGCTAGAAGGTCATGAAGGTATCAGCTTTTTCTCAGATGAGGAGTTACTTGAAGCCGGTGTTCCTGCGGCTGTTTTGCAGTTGGATAATTACATCAAAGCAAAAGGCGTAATATCGAGCTCGTTTGATTTTGATCCAGAGGCATTTGCGTATACGGCTCGTGAATCTCAGTATATGGACCCTCAATTCAGATTGTTACATGAAGCGACATGGCAGGTACTCGATGATGCCGGATATGGCAATCAAAAATACCGGCCGATAACCGGGCTCTTTGCCTCCTGTGGCTCGAATCATGAGTGGTTAGAGCGATTAAAAAAAGAGGTGACGGATTCAACGGAACAGTTTGGCGTTGCGCTTTTGAATGACCGAGAGTTTTTGACGACTCGCGTCGCTTACAAACTGAATTTAACCGGACCGGCTGTAACGGTTCAAAGCGCCTGTTCCAGCTCCGCGTTGGCTATCACCTTAGCCTGTCAGAGCTTATATACTCATCAATGTGATCTGGCATTGGCTGGTGGTGTATCGATTACCACACCCGTTAAAAGCGGTTACGTCTATGCACGCGGTATGGTCAACAGTTCTGATGGTCACTGTCGTCCATTTACCAAAGAAGCGAGCGGCACGGTATTTAGTGATGGTTTGGGGATGGTGGCACTCAAAAGGCTAGAGGATGCACTGAGAGATAATGACAACATCTATGGTGTGATCGCGGGTTTTGGCGTCAACAATGATGGTCATGACAAAACGGGATACACCGCCCCTAATGCGAATGGACAAGCAAATTGTATTCGCCAGTCCTTAAATATGGCCGGTGTTAAACCGGATGATATTGAATTTCTGGAAGCGCATGGCACCGCAACTTTAGTTGGCGACGAAATCGAAATTGAGGGCATCAAAGAATCTCTTGGAGCAAGCGACAAAAATTGTGTACTGGGAAGTGTTAAATCCAACATCGGTCATACCAATACGGCGGCAGGCGTAGCAAGTTTTATTAAAACGATATTAGCGCTTAAACACCAAACATTGCCGATGTCATGCCATGTTACGGAAGCGATCCCTGATTCATTGTCTAACACTCGATTTACTTTGATCGATAAATCAAGGCATTGGAAGAGTGATAATGAGATTAGAACCGCGGGAGTCAGCTCCTTTGGTATTGGTGGAACCAATGTGCACTTGACGGTTAAATCGATAGCGCAGCCAGTAAAGAGGGATAATGAGCGTCCAGAACTCGTTGTGCTGTCAAGCAAGAGCCAGCAAGGTTTAGCTAAAATCGCGAGCAAACTGCATGACTCTATCCAGCATGCAGAGCAAGAACCCAATCTGACCGATTTAGCTTACACGTTGCAATTAGGGCGAGGCGAGTTTGATGTCCGTTCGTCAGCGGTTGTAGATAGCATTGAAGCACTGATCAGCACTTTGTCTCGTTTGGCAAATGGCAAGCCGGAGGGGCGCGAGGTTTCAGACAATGCACCCGGTCTTGTCTTTATGTTCCCGGGGCAGGGGGCGCAATATGTCGAGATGGCGAAAGGTTTGTACCACGAGTTAGACACCTTCAAAAATATAGTGGATACATGCCATCAACTACTACATGAACAATTTGATATCGATCTGCTGTCGCTCCTGTACAGCGATGGAGAGGATGCAGAAGAGCGTAGTATTGAACTGCAAAATACCCGCATCACCCAACCGGTTATCTTTGTTGTCTCTTATGCACTGGCGAAGTGCTTGGAAAGTTTCGGTATCCGGGCCAATGCAATGATTGGTCACAGTGTGGGAGAGTATGTCGCCGCGACATTAGCCGAAGTGATGACCTTGGAAGAGGCACTTAAATTGGTTGCTTCACGTGGTCTCATTATGCAGGAGTGTGAACCGGGAGCCATGCTCAGTGTCGCTTCGAGCAGAGAAAAAGTTGAGCTATTTCTGACGGACTCCGTGACACTGGCGACGATTAACTCGCCTAATTCATGTGTTATCGCGGGTCCTTTGGAAGAGGTTAAAGCGGTACAAGAGCGATTGTCGCGAGAGAATTACCGTTGTCGATTATTGAAGACATCGCATGCATTTCATACGGCGATGATGTTGCCCGGCGTCGATAAGTTTCGCGCGGAACTGAATAAAGTGGATTTTAAAGCGCCAAAAGCGGCGTTCTTATCAAACGTCACAGGCCAGTGGGTGCTGCCCGAAGAGGCGTGTTCGGCCGACTATTGGATCAAGCATTTATGCCAAGCGGTTGAATTTCAACAAGGTATTGAAACTTGCCTGCAAAAGCCGGAGCTAAATGTATTTTTGGAAGTAGGGCCGGGACGCACGCTTTCAACTTTTGTGAAGCAGATAGCGGATAGTCACGCGAATATTTCAGTGTTTAATCTGTTACGTCATCCACTTGAGGAAGAGAGTGACCGAGCCTGTCTGCTCAAAGTATTGGGAGAGCTTTGGTCTTTGGGATGTTCTATCGATTGGACTGTCTTATACCAAAATGTATCTCCGGGACGTATTAGTCTTCCTGGCTATCAATTCATCAGAGAGCCAAGTTTAACTGAATATCATATTTCCTCTACCACGACCGGTCGGACGTCTGAAACCAAAGTAACTAAAAAAGAACTTACACAGTGGTTGTATACCGAACAGTGGCAACCCATCGAGTTACCGACCGAAAGTACCGAACAGGCAAATAATATCGTCTGTTTTGTGCCGAGTTTAGCGTGGTGTAATGTATTTACTAAGCGCTTTAATCAAGAGGGGCAAAAACTTAAATTTATTGTTCCGTCGCCGGAGTATTATGTCGACGGCCAAGTAATAGGCGTTACACCGGGAGATAAAAATAGTTTTAATAAATTAATGGCTGAGCTAGCCCATTCTTGTTTCTCGCCGGACTCAATTATTTTTGCCTGGCCGCTCTCCGGTACCAAGGACATAATGACATCTTGGTTTGCGGTCATCTTATTCCTGCAATCGTGGGGGAAATCGGGGCATTTATCTGAGTTTCGTTTATTATTGGCGACTACAGCACTACCGGAACACAGTCTGCTCAATGGCTTAATTAAGGTTATCGCTCAAGAAGTCACTAAATGTCATCCTCGAATTATTGAATTAGATACGGATGAATCTATTGAGGCGGCATGCGATATTCTTGCTCAAGAATTAACAGCAAGCGATATGCGTTTTATTGTCAAACGGTCTCAACAAGCGCGATTTGAAAAGCGTTACCAACAGCTTGAGAATAATGAACCGATTACCGACGTTATTGCCAAAAAACAGCCTTTCAAAAAACAAGGTGTTTATCTGATTACCGGTGGATTGGGTGATCTAGGCTTGTTATTCGCGGAACACTTAGTGACGCAATATGGCGCCAAGGTGATTTTATCGGGGCGTAGGGATTTACCTCGAAAAGCGCAGTGGGGTGATATTGAAGTAAAAGCCCATCCTCAGTCAAAACTTATTGATCGAATACATCAATTATCTCTGATGAGTGAGGGGGATATTGATTACTACGCGGCAGATGTGTGTGATCGACAGGAGATGGAAACGCTGATTGGACACATTGAAGCACAATATGGTCAGTTAAATGGGGTGATCTGTGCGGCAGGTGTTACGCGAGGAGACTCTTTCCAAGGCATTAACCATATTACTATGGAGAATTGTCAGCCCCAGTTTGACACAAAAGTTTATTCTTACCAGTTACTTGCAGAACTATTAGAACACAAACAAATTGATTTCTGTATTTTATGCTCCTCCATCGCGGCTATTTTGGGGGGCTTAAGCTTCTCGGCTTACAGTTCAGTGAGTTCTTTTGCTGATGCGTTTGCCAAACAACAAAATCAGTTGGGCAAGCCTTGGATTAGTATCAACTGGGATGGTTGGGTATTTGAACGTAAAGATGCTGATGACGTCATAGGTTCTTCATTAGACCAGTTATTAATTGAGCCGGATGAAGGTCTTTATATTTTAGAACGTGTTTTACAGTCACCTGTTGCGGGGCAATTAATCGTTTCTACCGGGGATCTGAATCAGCGATTTGAACAATGGGTCGGCACCCATATTCGGCCTTTTACGTATCAATCCCATTCAGCATATTCAAAACAGATATTCTCAAAACAGCAGATCATCGACACTATTATGGATATTTGGAAAAACTTCTTAAAAATCCATTCGATTAATAGTGGTGATAACTTCTTTGAATTAGGGGCAAATTCATTGGATCTGGTTCAGGTCAATAAACGCATTACCGAAGCGCTTTATATTGATTTGTCCGTGGTGGATATGTTTAGTTATCCGACATCAGAATTACTTGCTGATTTTATTATTGAGCAAAACGTAATGATGGTGGAGGAGCAATCAGTAGCTGCGGTTGAAAATAATAAAGCAGCAGAATTTGATACTCCATGGAATAGTCAACGGAGCCAAGATCTCGATGCTGATATCAGTAACAAAATCGCCATTGTGGGTATTGCTGCTACATTCCCGGAAGCCGAAAACATTTACGACTTTTGGCAGAACCTCACTTACGGTAAAGAATCCATATCGATATTCAGCAAAGAAGAGCTGCTTGAAGAAGGGATAGATCAGGCGCTATTAGATAATCCCAATTACATCAGAGCAAAAGGGGTATTTCCTAACGCGGGTGAGTTTGATGCTAACTTTTTTGGCTATACACCTTACGAAGCAAGGCAAATGGACCCGCAAGTTCGAGCTTTTCATACGTGTTGCTGGCAGGCGCTGCAAGACGCAGGCGTTAAGCCCAAAGAAAGCAGATACAAAATTGGCCTTTATGCGGCAGCGTCAGGCAATTTGCAGTGGTTAGCTCAGGCGATGGCGACGGCCGAGGGAAGTGCGGGCCAATATAGTGCAATGACCGTGGCGGATAAGGATTATATGGCGACCATTGTCTCCTATAAATTGAATTTGACCGGCCCTAGTATGGTGTTGTCAACCGCCTGCTCGTCGTCTCTGGTTGCGGTCAATGAGGCAATCAAATCTCTGAGAGCTGGGGAATGTGATGTTGCGCTTGCTGGCGGCGTTTCCATTACTTTACCGACAAAAGCCGGCTATCTATCCGAAGAGGGGATGATCCATGCAAAAGATGGGAAGTGTCGTCCGTTTGATATCCAAGCCAGTGGTACGGTTTTTGGTGATGGCGTTGGTGTTGTTGTATTAAAGCCACTTCAACAAGCCCTGAAAGACAATGACAATATCTATGCGACCATCATAGGCACAGCGATTAATAATGATGGCGGCAGAAAGGTCGGATACACTGCGCCAAGTTATCAGGGGCAAATTGACGTGATTCAAACCGCGCTTAAAGATGCGAATGTCTCGGCAGACACGTTAAGCTTTGTTGAAGCGCATGGTACGGGCACCCATCTGGGGGACCCCATTGAATTTAAAGCGCTTAAACAAGCCTTTGCTACTGATAAGAAAAACTTCTGCAAATTGGGCAGTGTAAAATCCAATATCGGCCATCTGAACTCAGCCGCGGGTATTGCCGGACTGATAAAAGCAGCAATGGCGCTTAAATATAAAGAGCTGCCGCCGACAATCAATTTTGCCAGAATCAATGCGGAAATCGATATTGTCAACAGTCCATTCATTATCAGCAATCAATACAGCCGACTTGATGATTCTCAGGGACCATTAAGAGCGGGTGTTAGCTCGTTTGGTATCGGTGGTACGAACGCGCACGTTGTGCTCGAACAAGCGCCAAGTGTCAATCGACAAACACAGACCAGAGAGCAGCCAGGCGTTCTGCCAATTGTATTGTCGGCTCCTGATGAAAAGTCGTTAGACAGCTATAAGAAGCAGTTGAAGCGAGCAATACAAAGCAATGTAGTTGAAAGCAATGTAGTTGATAGTCACATCAATGAGATGGCATTGAGTCTAATGCAAAGAGACGTTATGCCTTATCTGTTTGTTGCTTATAGCCGAGATCGTGAAGGTTTATTGCAGCGACTGTCGTCATCATCTTCTGATTATCTCTACAACGGCATGACGTCAGAGAGAAAAGTGGTCTATCTGTTCCCGGGACAAGGCATGCAATATGCGGCGATGGGACTCTCTCTCTATCACACCAATGATGTATTCAAAACATGGTGTGATCGAGGATTTGAAATAGCCAGCGATTACTGCGCGATTGATTTAAAACAGCTTTTCCTCACCGGGGAAGATGATGAGAGATTGTATAATACCGAGTTTGCTCAGCCGTTAATGTTTATTATTGAGTATTCACTGGTGCAGGTTCTTGCATCTTATGGCGTTAAACCGGCCGCGATGTTGGGCCATAGCTTAGGTGAATATGTTGCAGCAGCGGTTGCTGAAATATTCTCGTTCGCCGATGCCGTTAGGATGGTTTGTGCCAGAGGTCGCTTGATGCAGTCCACTGAAACCGCCGCTATGTTATCTGTTATGTGTTCGGCAAAAGTGGCGCAAACCATGTTGTTTGGTCGCTTGGAAATCGCGCTCGATAATAGCAGTGAACTTTGTGTGCTCTCCGGCTCAGACGAGGAAATCACCGCCTTTGAGCAACTTTGCGAATCCAGATCAATCAAGACGAAACGCCTTAAAGTTAGCCGTGCTTTCCATTCCCGTTATATGGAGCCAATTTTGGCTGATTATGAGCGAGTTATCGGTGACGTGAAACTCTCACAACCCAAACTTCCTATCATCTCTAATGTGACCGGAGAATTGAGTACTAAAAATCTGATGGAGGAACCGCACTATTGGGTTCGTCAAATTCGTGAGCCGGTACGCTTTACTCAAGGGTTAGAGGAATTACTGGCAAGCGGTGATGCTATTTTCGTCGAGGTGGGGCCTGGAAATGGTTTGTCGTCCCTGATTAAACATCACCAGAATTTCAATACAAAACATGTCTGTATTTCTCTTATGAGTCATGGCAAAGAAGAGGAAACTTGTCTTATGGAAAGTCTGGGCATGTTGTCGCTGTTGAACGTCAATGTCGATTGGCCGCATGAATTGAACAAGACGGTTATATCCCCGGTAAACCTTCCTCCCATGCCGATTCGAGGTAAAGAATATCCTAAAGATGTGAAAAGGCTACAAGCCATTTTCTCAGGTAAAGTTGGCTCTGACATAACTCAAGTGTCTACACAAAGTGTGGGGAGAGACCAAGTTTCTGGCGCGACAAAGACAACGAGTGTGGAAGAAGAACTTAAGGTTATTTGGAAAAATGTACTGGGTGTCAGTGATGTAAACGGGGAAGATGATTTCATCACATTGGGTGGTACTTCACTATCCGCAGTACAAGTCATCGCGAAAGCGAAGTCGGCACAAATGCCCGTTGATATGAATATGCTGCTATCGCGAAAGAGCCTGAATGAGATTATCCGTTTGATCGATACGCCTAATTCATCTCATTCGAGTGGTTGGCAATACAATACACAGTTCAAGCCTGAGTTTTATGGCAGTGACGTGAGCTGTATGTATTCGGCAGTGAGAGAAAAATTAAAACATGATTATGGTTTGAATTGTCCAGACAGCTTAATGCGAGCATCAGATGGAAGCTTGCTGTTTGGTTTTGCCGTACAGCCCTCAGACTCGCAAGGCAATATCCTGAGTGACTATCAGAATTATGGCGCACTATTGGATTGGCCTCAGTTACAGGAAAGTTTCTCGTTTTCCTATCACAAACAGTTTTTCGACGATTTGGAATCTTATATCGCGTATTGTGTGGAAGAACTGGAGAAAGGAAAACTGGTTATTATAACCGGTTCAGATTACCACTTACCGTTTTCCCCTTCTTATGGGCTGAGTCATAGTGAATATTTACTCCGGCCTCTATTTGATAATTTGGAAATCGATGAGGAAGAGGTTATTCCACATGCATTTGTTTTGGTTGGGCGCACGTCAGAAGGTTATCAAATCTATGACGGGAGCTTTAATTACTTTGGTGAAATAAGTGATCATGAGTTCGCGCAAACTGTTATCGGTTTCAAAGGACTTGAGTTTATGAAATCCCATGAGGTGTATCACAAATCTCGTCCTTATCTTGCTATATCGGTTGTTCAAACGGGAGAGTTCTTACCTACTGACCATCTATTACGCAAGACGCTAGATAAAACCCTGTCGGGATTGCAGACTCACACGGCTATTACGAACGGAAACACCCAAACACACCATTATGTTGGTATCGGTGCTGTTAATAAATTGATGGAAAGTCCCGAGTTGTTATTGGCGATGACAGCCAGTGAATTGGAACAGTTTGTAAAACGCTGGTTATCACAGTTGGAGCTTCTCCATCGTTTCCTTGCTATGGCAATCCCTGATCATGGGCAAGTGTGGGCGACCGATGTGGTGGGTATGACCGAAACTCTTCGGAAACTCATTGCCGTTGATAATCAAAATCTCAGTGTTAACGACGTCACCAGCACAATGACGTTATTTAAACAGTTGCTTGAGGGCGTGATTGGCAAACTAATGTGATACTTGCTGTCAGAGTTCTTGTAATAAGAGCTCTGACGCGATATTAATTTAAGTTGGAAAGTTTCACTCGCACTCTTATATAGTAATATTAAATTTAAAAATATTAATTTCTTATTGGAGATATCATTGAAAAATACCGATTTCATGGCAAATGATTCTGTTCCCCTTGCATATTTAAAATTATCAATTCCAGTTTTTTTTGGCATGTCAATCCAAGGGCTTTATGGAATAATTGACGCTATATTTATTACTAAATATATTGGCAAAGATGCTATGGCCGGCTTTTCAATATTTTTCCCGGTCCTTTTATTAGTCGGTGCGGTCGGGGTTATGTTAGGAGCTGGGGCTGCTGTTTTAGTCGCGAGATTTCTGGGAGCGAATAAGCCTGATTTGGCGAATCGAGTTGCGACACAAGCTATATTCATGGCTGGAGTATGTGCTATCTGTTTTGGCATATTATTTCTAACATGGGCACGAGAGGTTTTATTATTTCTTGGCGCTACGGAAAGCATAATTAATTATGCTTTGGATTATGCAATGCCATTGGCTTTATGTGCGCCTATTATCATGATAGAGACTATTTTGGGTGATCTATTACGAGCAGAAGGTAAAACCAATGCCATGTTCTCAATAATGCTCTGTGCATCCATTCTTAATATTGCGTTTGATTTTATTTTTATTGTTGTATGCGACATGGGAATGTTTGGCGCTGCGATTGCGACGGTACTGGCAAATACTATAGCGCTAATATGTGCAGCAGTGCTCTTTTATAGTAATCATACTCGCCTTACTCTCTCACCGACTTACTTCGGTATAGACGTGAAAGAGTGCCAGGATATAGTGCTTATCGGATTGCCAACACTGATTGGAAATTTGTCATATGGGATACTTATTTTCACTATCAATTATCTTATTAAAGCGAGTGAAGTTGAAAACGCGGGAGATATGATTAGTGCTTTTGGTTTGGTTTTCAGGGTATTAAGTTTTATTGTCTTGCCGTTGATTGCGATGATGTCAGCGCTGCAAACTTTATCAAGTTATAACTTTGGTGCGGAAAAATATAATCGGTGTATAAAGTCATTAAAGGTGGCGTTGTTATATGCTTCATTTTATTCAATATCAATGACCTTGCTGGTTATTACATTGCCGGAACATCTATATGGCTTATTCACTAATGATAAAAGTTTGTTATTAGCGGTTTTGAATATCTCCTTTTTTATTTTTTTAGGCTTGTTTTTCCTTGGTGGGTTGCTGGTGTTTATCGGTTTTCTGCAAAGCGTAAAAAAAGAGAAATATTCGATGTTATTGGTCTTTCTGAAACTTTTCTTGCAGGTTGCTTTAACTTTTTCGTTATCTTTTTTGTTTGGTGTTGGATGTTTTCCTCTTATTCTATTTTCAATCGACTTGCTGGTATTTATTTTGGCGGTTGTGCTTTCGCTGATCGCACTAGGCAATTTAGTGTCTAAACCAGATAGTGTTCAAGTTTGCCAAGTTATTTAATAGATTGTGAAAATTTTATTAATTTCTTGGTTAGCAATGTCCGGTGCGAAGTGAAATGGAACCTTAAATGTGAACGGGGCGGTTATGAAGTGTTTTATTATGGTTTTCCTTCTTCTATTTTCCTGTATTAGTTCGGCAGATGAGAATTTGAAAAGTCAAATTTTGCAATATATGGAGTTTGGCAAGATACCGAGCTTAGTTATAGTGACGGTCGACAAGAATAAAAAATCAAACGTAATATTGCTAACAAATGAAAATAAAAATAGTACTCAAAATTTAGATAAAGAGACTATTTTCGAGCTGGCATCAGTCAGTAAATCTTTTACAGGTTTAATTGCGGCCAAAATGATAGAAGAAGGCAAAATCTTGCCCCAAACCAAAGTTTCATCAATATTGCCATCGATAAAAACGAATTACGACGGTGAAAACGTTGATGTGACATTTTTACAATTACTCAACCATACATCGGGCCTGCCTTTTAAAACCATTGATATGCTCTACTCCCGGCCTCAAAAAGGGCTTTCGCAAGTTATCGATGATATTAAGTTAATTAATCTCCAAACCATGCCGGGGCGGCAATATGCATATGCCACACTCAATTATGATATTGCAGCCAGAATGATGGAGAAAGTTTCGGGGCAGTCTTATCAACAGCTACTGCAAACCTATATTTTGGCGCCGCTACAGATGAATGCGACTTCCACTCTTCCAGACGCGGCGAAAAAAGCAATAGGCCATCAAATCAGTTTCTTGCAAGCCAGGCCATACGATGCACCGTTTGTCTTAGCCAATGTACCGGCGGGATATATACAAACTAATGCTTCCGACATGCTTAACTGGTTGAGATTTTTAGCAAGCAATACGGATTTAACTCTCTTTAGTGCCAAAAAACTTGTATTTTCAGGGAAGTTTGGTGTTGATACCAACGAAAGTGAAAAAGCGATATATACCTTAGGATGGTATAAACAGGGGAATCGGGTATTTCATACAGGAATGAACCCAACGTTCTCTAGTTACGTTGCCGTTGATCTGGATTCTGGCACTGCGGTTGCTGTGATGGCAAATGTTAACAGCAACATTACTTTTGAACTTGGCAAGCAAATCATGCAACAGCTTGCTCAAGGGGGCGACTTTACAGGGTTAAATACCGTTAAAGATCTTGAGTTATTTGATACTTTTGATAGCACTTTTCTCGTTGTCAGTGTATTTGTGATTTTGGCTTGCCTCTTTTTAATATATTTAAACTTAAAAGGAAAAAATATAAGTTGGCTTGCAAACTTTGGCGTTGTGAAAGCGACAATTTTATCTGCTTTATTCATTATTGCTCTCTTGGTCGTGTTGACCTTCCCAAATTTGTTGCTTGGATTGTCTTGGGCGACATTTATGATTTGGATGCCTAATAGCTTTTGGGTTTTGTATTGTTCTCTTGTGCTTCTTTTGCTCCTTTGTCTCTCTTTGTTCTCTCAGGTTTTATATCGTCGTCGCTCAGCGCATTGAGTTTGATAGAGGTTTGATTTTTTTAAAATGTTCAGAATTTAAATTTATACGGATTTAATTATGTCTATTAGTAGCAAATCATATGAAATGACAGGGATTCAAAAAGGCGTTTGGGTAACTGAGTTGAAACACCAAGGGACCAGCATGTTTAATATTGGTGGTACCTGTAGTGTTGAAACGGTGTTGGATTTCACAAGGTTAACTAATGCGATACAGAGAGTTATTAAAGAAACCCAAATTCTAAATTTCACTTTAAATGATGAGATTCCACCTAAACTTGTTTTAAATAGCCGAGTGGAAAATAATATCGATTTTATTGATTTTGGTAACAGAGAAAATCCACAAAGAGAATTTGAACAATGGCGCGAAGCGTGTATGTCTCAGAAAATGGATTTAGGGACATGCTTATATTATTTTTGTTTGTATAAAGTATCTGATTCAAAATGTGGTTTTTTAATCAAAATACATCACTTAGTTTGTGATGGCGTGACAATGCAAAATATTATAGCCAGGATTTGTGAGTGTTATAATCATCAATTAAATGATATTGTGCATTGTGAATTTAATGATGATCAAAGCTATTTTTTGGCGTTAGAGGAAAAATATTTATCGAGTCGTCAATATGATAAGGATAAATTATTTTGGCGTAATTTCCTTGCTCACAAGGGAGAGAACAGTAACTTTATTTTGGGCAATAGAGATCTTTCAACCAAAGCCACACGGAAGATTTATGATATTCCTCACCAGATATCAAACAGAATAAAACATGTTTGCGCAAAATTAGCATGCACAGAAAACGTATTTTACTATGCTGTTATTGCTCTTTTGCTATCCCGACTTTCAGGGAGTAAACAAGTCTCTTTTGGTATACCGCTTCATGGTAGGAAAAAGATAAATCTTGTGCGGAATTCAATGACGGTATCTACTGTTCCAACACAAATAGCAGTGGATGAATACACCGATTTTTCTAGTTTAATTAAATCAGCTTTAGAGAATACTAATCGGATATACAGACACCAAAAATATGATTACACCGAGTTGGTTAAAGAAACGAGAAGCGGGGCATCAGTTAATGATTTGTTTGATGTTAGCTACAACTATGCCAACACGAGATATGATCTGATTCTGGGTAAATGTCCACTGATTGTTGAAGATATATTCCCTGGAGAACAGCAGTATTCTATTCAATTCCTTTTTAAAGAGTTATTGAATGAGGGGACGACAAAAATATATTGTGACTACAAGGTAGAAGAATATACGCAGCAGCAGATTGACTCAGTAATCAATTTATTAATTGAGATTCTAGATCAAGTCAGTATCGATCCGCATTGTCAATTGCTGGTGGTTGCGCCATTAAGAAAGAATAATTTGCAACTGATTGAAACCGGGCCCAACAATGCCGCGCCAACCGCCGAAACGGTTATATCGTTATTTGAACAGAGTGTGGAGAGCAATAAAGATCGGCTGGCAATCATTGAAGAAAATAGATCATTGACTTTCCAGGAGCTTCGGATCTTAGTTAGCACAATCAGTGCCAATCTCTTAAGTCACGGAGTCTCTGGAGGATCTAGAGTTGCTATTTTACTGCCTAAAAGTGCAGAGCAGATAGCAACTTTACTGGCTATTATGGCCGTCGGTGCGACATATATTCCGCTTGAAAAAGATTTGCCTAAGGAAAGAATAAAATATATTTTGACCGATAGTGAATGTGCATTAGTTATCACAAATCATGATTGGGCATCGTTACTGCCGGCAGGCGTGGCTTATTGTGATAGTGCGGCTTTATCTGCAACTTTACTACAAGATGATTCGTCGCAATTACAAGTAAGGTGTGAACCGACTAGTGAGGCATATTTAATATATACTTCTGGTTCCACCGGCCTGCCGAAAGGGACAATTATTCGTCAATCAGAGCTTGTGAATTATTGCCGGTGGGCCGCACAAGTTTATTACCCCGAAAAATCTGATGTCGCGGCATATTATACACCGCTGACTTTTGACTTAACGGTGACTTCACTGTTCCCGGCGCTGATTTCCGGCTCGGCTATTAAGGTATACACAGAAACATCAAACTTTATCCTGAGTGATATTATTCACGATGGTGTGGCGACAGTCGTAAAATGTACGCCATCACATTTACGCGCTATCCAACATGAAATTATCGGCCCTCGCTGTGCGATTAAGCGCTTTATCGTTGGTGGAGAAAACTTAAAAGTTAGCGTCGCAAATCACACATACCTTCAATTTGGTGGTAAAGCCGATATTTTCAATGAATATGGACCAACAGAAACCGTGGTTGGTTGTATGATTCACCAGTTTGATCCCGCCAAAGATAGAGACGTTTCCGTGCCGATTGGTGAACCTATCGACAATACGCAGATATATATTGTGGATGGCTATGGGCGCCACTGTATTCCGTACATGAAAGGTGAAATGGTCATTGCTGGCAATGGCGTGTCTGCCGGTTATTGGAATCGCTCGGAGTTGACTGAGGAGAGATTCATCACTGACAGATTCTATCCAAAACAAAGAGCCTATTTATCAGGCGATCTCGCCTATCGCAATGAGTCTGGGCAAGTCACTTATTTAGGCCGTATCGACAAACAGGTCAAGATCAGGGGACATCGAATTGAGATCGAAGAGATCGAAACAAAGCTATTAGAGCGCCAGGATGTTCAGGACGTAGTTATATTGGTCGACGAAGCTAATCCTGACGCTGCAATATTAAAAGCTTTTGTTGTTTTGCCGGAGGAATCGCCTGTTTGTGGCGAGGAATTAAAACAGTATTTATCGAGTCATTTACTTCACTATATGGTGCCACAATTCATTAAATGTATTCGTGAAATTCCTTTAACCTTTAACGGTAAAGTTGATAGTGCCAGATTGCTGGAGCTTGAAGATGATAAAACCGGCGCCAATGACAATGAAAAAATGAGCACTTTAGAAATATCGGTGCTCGAAGAGTTTAAACGGGTACTGGGTAGCACAGAGTTATCTATACACAGTGACTTTTATCAATCTGGCGGTGACTCGATAAAAGCGATTCAATTAGTCACATTGCTACAGAAAAAAGGCATTAGCGTAACAGCGAAAGAGGTGCTCCAGTTACCAACGCCAAAACTGTTATGTCGCCATATTGACAGTCGAGCGGCGCTTATAGAGCAAGAAGAAGTCATCGAAATATCTACTTTCTCACCTACGCCAATTATGAAATGGTTTAGTGGCCTGTTGTTAGGAAAGAAAGAGATATACCATCAGATGTTATCCTTATCTCTGCCATCATGTTTGGATCAAACAGAGCTGGATAGGATCTTGGCTGCCCTTGTTTCATCTCATCCGATCCTGAATAGCTATGTAAAAGATAAGCACTTCGCTTTGCAGGTACGAGAGGAGACGTCGCATGTTAAAACACGTAGAGTGAATGTGACCGGGTTTGAACAACGAGAATGTGTTGCGAGAACGCTCCTGGAAGAATCAAGCTGGCCTGAATCTGAGTTATTTCAGGCAATTATCCTTGATGATGGTAACGAGACCGAATTATTGCTTATTGCCCATCATTTGATTATTGATGGTGTATCCTGGCGTATTTTGATCACAGACATAAATACACTTGTTGAGCAGCACTTAAATCATCAGCCGCTTAAATTACGCCGACAAAATAACAATTACGCTAGATGGATTGATTTTACTGAACACTATGCAAAAGCAGTCAGTGAGGATGAGATCGGTTTTTGGCAACAGCAAATAAGTGGTTCTTCTTTATTCACTTATCAAGACTTATATAATCGTAAATTAACGCTTGGTTTGTTAACCAGTAAAATAGAGGCTGTTAGCTTTGAAAGTTTTACCAAATTATGTGGAATGTTGAAAATCAAACCTAATGAGTTGTTTTTCTCGTTATTTACCTACTCATTATTTAAGACTTTCAATAAAAATAATTTTACCGTTGAGCTTGAAGGTATCGGAAGAAGCTCACAGCAGAGTGAGGTGGATTTAAGCCATAATATAGGTTGGTTCACATCAATCTATCCACTACTATGCCACTGTGAAGATAATATATCTTCCCATATAAAAAAGACCAAAATAGCAATGCGTCGGGTTAATGATAATGGCATGGCCTATCAATCCATGCGTTACTGCTCGACAGAAAAACACTTAAGTAGTATTCACAACGTGCCGAAGTTCAATTATTTAGGTGATTTTTCAGGATCGGCTCACCAGGGTGTCGTGAACATCAAGTCAATTTACCCCCATGCTATTTCCAGTGTAGATAATATCTATACGGATGCTTTTGATTTCAATGTTTATTGGGAACAAGGGTGTAAAGTGAGCGTGAGCTATCTTGAGCAGTTGATAGATATTCCTAAAATTGAAAATATCATTAATGTCATGGCGAGCAAGCTTAAGGAACTTATTGATTTAAACCATGATGATGCCAAGGATTTTTATATACCAAGTGATTTTCCTACCATTTCATTATCAAATACCGAACTTGAACAACTGATCTCTGAATTATCTCTGCTTTCAATTTAAATTTGGGTTATTAACTTATGACAGATTCATTTGATATTGCCATAGTGGGTATGGCGTGCCGATTTCCAGATGCTAAAAATCCAGACGAGTTTTGGCAGAACTTAATATCAGGAAAAGAAAGCATTAAAACATTTACGCAAGATGAATTACTTGCTAATGGTTATAAAGCAGAAGATATCAATAATCCCAACTTTGTCGCAGCTAAAGCGACGCTTGAAGATTATAAATCCTTTGATAATCATCTTTTCGGATATTTAAAAGACGAAGTTGATAAAATGGACCCGCAGTGTCGATTGTTACACGAATGCTGTTGGAATGCATTGGAGGACGCTGCTTATATCGGCCAAAATAGCGATGAAAGAATAGGTTTATTTGCCGGGGCGGCTTCAAATATTCCTTGGATATCAAGTTTATTAAAGAGCAAACTTACTCCCTCTGAAACATTCGATGTAGTGAATTGGAATTTACCTGAGTCCATCATCACAAGAACCGGATATCGGCTAGGGTTGAATGGACCCGTAATGGCTATTCACACTGCTTGTTCAACGTCGCTGGTTGCTATTCATACCGCGTGTCAGTCAATTTTAAGCGGGGATTGTGATTTAGCGTTGGCTGGCGGGGTTTCTTTAACCTTACCTCAAGAGTCTGGCTACCTTTATCAGCAAGGCATGGTGCGTTCTGCTGATGGTCACTGTCGGCCTTTCGACATCAACTCCAATGGTACTGTGGGCGGTAGTGGGGTCGGCATTTTATTGCTTAAGCCTTTGGATAGAGCCATTGAAGATAATGACCATGTTCATGCGGTGATTAAAGGCTCCGCGATAAACAATGATGGTCAGCGCAAGGTTGGCTTTACCGCTCCGAGTGTTCAAGGACAGGCGGAAGTGATAGCCAGTGCTCAAATGTTGGCTGGCGTTGAACCGGAAGATATTAGCTATATCGAGTGTCATGGCACTGCTACAGAGATAGGTGATCCGATTGAGGTATCAGCGCTGTCTAAAGTGTTCGGAAACGCCAATCATGTATGCATGCTTGGTGCGGTGAAAAGTAATATCGGGCATCTGGATGAAGCGGCTGGTGTTGCCGGTGTAATAAAGACGGTGATGTCTTTAAAAAATAAGAAACTCGCGCCAACCCTCCACTATAACGAGCCTAACGACAAGCTACATATTGAAGAGACGCCATTCAAAGTCGTTGATAGGCCAATGGAGTGGGCAGTTTCAGGAAACAAGAAACGCATTGCCGGCGTCAGTTCATTTGGCATTGGGGGAACGAATGCCCACATCATTTTAGCGGAAGCGGATGAACCAACCGTTCTGAAAACAGAGGCCGAGATATTACCGAATGTGTTCTTGCTCTCGGGCGAAACGCCTGAATCGCTCACTAATAATCAACATAATTTAGCTGACTTGCTCCAGACTAAGCAGGACATCAGGTTATCTGACGTTGCATACGTATTGCAGGAGGGCCGAGTACATCATAAATATAGAAAATCAATTGTTGCTTCCTCATGCGGCGACTTAATTAAAGCCCTTCGAAAACCAAGTTCCCAACCGACAAAAGTTTCTGGGACAGAGCATAAGATAATATTTTTGATGCCCGGTCAGGGAGCGCAATATACCAATATGGCGCGTGCCTTGTATGACACTCATACGGAATTCCGGGATATTGTTGACCATTGTCTTGCGATAGCGTCTCACCATCTAGGTGAATCTCTGAAAGAAAAGTGGTTTACCGATGGTGTTTCAAATGAATTACAGCAAACGAAGTATGCTCAACCTGCTATTTTTATTGTTGAATATGCGCTCGCGCATTGCCTGATGGAACTTGGCGTTCAACCCTCAAGCTTGCTCGGTTACAGCTTTGGTGAATTGGTCGCTGCGACGATTGCAGAAGTGTTTTCCTTGGAAGATGCCATTAGCTTTGTGATTGCTCGTGGCAAACTGATGCAAGATTTGCCGGTGGGGGCTATGCTGAGTATCCCGCTGCCCGTTGCAGAGGTTAACGCCATATGCCCGGCAGGGATAGCTGTGGCAATCGATAATAAAGATTCGTGTGTTGTATCGGGATCGGCAGCAAATATCGAAGAATTCGCAGCGATCCTCAAGAAAAAGCGTATCCTGACCGCGCCAATCAAATCTAAGCATGCGGCGCACTCGCCGGCGATGAAACAAATTAATGGCGCACTCCAGGCTGTGATAGCTCAATTTAATCTCAGTGCGCCAAAGATCCCGCTCATTTCTTCCGTGACAGGATTGCCGTTAACCGCCTCGCAGGCAATGTCAGCGGAATATTGGGCAGAACAAGCTGAACGTACAGTTTGTTTCGTTAAAGGATTTGAGCACCTGATTGAAAAACACAAAGCCTCTATTTTTATTGAAGTGGGTGTTGGCCGTGATCTGATCAATCTCACACGGCGATATCTCTCTCAAGATGATTCTAAGGAGGAGAGTTCTAATGTGCTTATCCAGTTACTGCCAGAAGAGATCAAAGCGCCAGATCTTCCTTATTCATATTGGGGGGCGTTGGGTAAACTGTGGCAACAAGGCGTTCAGATTGACTGGCGTAAGGTGCGATTTACCGATAATTGCAGGCGTATCCCATTGCCCGGATATGCCTTCGATAGAAGTGTTTTTTGGCCCAAGGAAGCAAATTTCCTGAATATTTTCTCTAACGCATCAAGCGCAATAGAAGCAGAGAAAAAAGTTGAAAGGAAAGGGCGGATGTCTGACTGGTTTTATCAACATGGCTGGAAACAACAGCCGTTGAGCACATCAAATGCGCCATCAAGTGATGAAACAACGCTCTTGCTACGACTCGGACAGCCATCGGCGCCAACATGCTGTATGGAGAGTAGCTTACAACGTTACTACAAGAAATTAATAAAGATTCATGTGGGCAACGAGAAGGTGTTTGATCTGGATGGCGAAAACCAAATTAGACTCGATAACCAAGAAGACTTTAATCAATTCTTTAAGTTGCTCGAACAGAGTCATGTTTCTGTATCGAACATTGTTATTGATTGCATTGACTCAGCGCTGGCTGTCGATGAATTGCTGTCACAGATTCTTCATCTCTTAAAGTCATATCGTGCGCAAACAGCCGACAGTACTCTTAAAAATATCACTTTGCTGGTGAAATATGCCGTCGTGGTATGCAATGAAAAGAGCATTGATCCATCATCAGCGGCGGTTATGGCAATCAGCACCGTGATCCGGCAAGAGTTTCCAGATTTATCTTGTCGTGCGATAGATGTTGGCGATATGGCAACAGATTGCGGGACGACAAAGCTACTTGCTGAAATTGCATATGGTGGAAACGAGACTGTTGCGTATCGCAATAACAGAAGGTGGTGTGAGGATTTCGTTCCTTACGTGTCTTTAGCCGATCGAAATCACGTCAGTCTGAAAAAGGAAGGGACTTATTTATTGATTGGTGGCGCGGGCTTTATTGGTAAAACGTTTTCAAATTACCTCGCTAAAGAATATCAAGCTAATTTAATTATTACGTCGCGCTCTAGTGCTTATTTGGATAATTCTTGGCAACAAATAGATAAACAGGCTTCTTCGTTGCAGTTGATCCAAGCTGATGCGAAAGAGTTAGATGCCATGTCTGAACTTGTTCAAAACGTTATTAAATATCATGGCAAGATAGATGGCGTATTCTACCTGGCGGGAATTACAGGAGAGGCGTCACTAAGGTCTATTATTGAAACTGATAAGGCTTATATTCAGGCACACCTTGAAGCTAAGCAAAAAGGAATTGAAGTCTTAGAGCAAGCATTAGCAGAAGTTGATTATGATTTCTGTGTTGTTATTTCATCACTTGCTCCAATTTTAGGGGGGCTTGGGTTCTATGCTTATGCCGCCGCTAGCGCTTATTTAGATGCATTTGTCATTCAGCACAACCAATATAACCAGAATAATTGGACATTGATCAATTGGGATGGATGGGAAGTCGCGGTAAAAAGTGACATTAATGAGAAAATTGGCACTAGTTTGTCGCATTTATTGGTAACGAAACAAGAAGGTATTTTACTACTGGCAGATGTACTCAATTACCAAGAAAAAGACGCTTTGATTATCTCGACCGCTGATATTAATGCACGCATTGCGCAATGGTCTAAACCAAGTCAACTTGAAGAGCAAGAGAGTAATAATAGAAGTACAGAGTATTCAGGCAGGCCAGATCTTGAATGTGATTTTGTTACCGCTCGTAACGAAATTGAAACTAAGCTGATTGGAATCTGGGAAGCGTTTTTACGTATCAAGCCGCTAGGCATAGAGGATGATTTCTTTGATTTAGGCGGAAATTCCCTCAAAGCGATTACTTTACTGTCGCAGATACACAAGAGCTGTAGTATTGATGTGCCGCTGACATATTTCTTCAAACATCCAACGGTTAAAGAGATCGCCGAATTTGCTGGAGTTCAATCTGAAACGTCAGGATATCAGGCAATTCAGCCTGTTGCTGAACAGGATTCTTATCCATTATCTCCCGGCCAGAGACGTATTTATCTACAACAAATGTTTGATAAAGCATCTGTTGCTTATAATGAAACCGCAGTTTTTAATATTGTCGGCTATTTGGATATAGCAAAATTCAGGGAAACTCTACAGCAGTTAATACAACGACATGAATCGCTTAGAACCTCGATAGTATTAATTAATGGCGAGCCGCGGCAAAAATGTCACCAAGAGCCAATTGTTGAACTTAAACATATTAAATTCAACACAGAAGGATTAAGTCCGCTGCAAATTAAAGAACAGGTAAAACGGTTAATAAAACCATTCAACCTACATCAAGATGCGCTAATTAGGCCGATTCTTATTGAGTTAAAACAACATGAATATCTATTTTTCTTGGATATTCACCACATTATATCTGATGGTCTATCTCAGGATATTTTTGTGAGAGATTTCCTGGATATATATCAAGGCGTAAAATTAGCGCCGCTCAATATACAGTACAAAGATTACACTATTTGGCAAAATGAAATTGCAAATAGTTGTAAGGTATTGGCGCAAAAAGACTTCTGGTTAGGAAAGCTGAAAAACGTACCAGAACTTAAACTCCCTTACGATTTTGATCGGGAACAGATAACCGATGATTGTGGGGAGAGACTCTACTTTTATTTAGCAAATGAAACGACAGAACGACTCGTTAATGTGTTCAGTAGAGATGGTGCGACTAATTTCATGATCTTCATATCTACCTACTATTTGCTATTAGCTGATTTAACAAGTCAGATGAAATTCTGTATTGGAACACCAATATTGGGTAGGCCACAAAGTGAGTTGCAAGATGTAATCGGTATGTTTGTCAACCTTCTTCCCATTCCATTTGATTTTGATGAAGCGACAACTTTTAGGGATTTAGTTAACTCGGTTTCTGATGTTGTTGTCTCATCATTTGATAATTCTAATATTCAATTTGAAGAAATAGTTAAAGCAATAAATATAAAACCTAAGAAAAATAGAATGCCGATATTCGATACCGTATTTTCATATATGAATATTGGCATGGCTGATTTTGAGATGCCTAATTTGAAGTTAAGCCGATATGAAATAGAACAAGAGAGTTCCAGATTTGACCTGGCATTCTTTGTGAAAGAGATCGGCGGTGGATATGAATTTAGCTTTGAATATAAGAGTGCGTTATTTACAAGTGAAAAGATTAAGTTTTTCATAGAGAGATATATTAACTTGGTAGATGATGTTTTAAATAATCCGGATGTTGCTATTTCTGAATACTTTAAACATGCAAAAGTGAATTTGGATATTCCTAAAGATGAAAGTCTTTTAGAATTTAATTTTTAGTGGATTGATAAATGGAGTGAAACTGAAACCCGCTCCATTTTATTGACATTATTTAAAAATATGAAAAATTTTATAGATATTAACGATAGCAAAAATGCAGATGTTCGGCTCTATTCGATTCATCATGCTGGTGGTTCGCATATGCTTTATCGACCTTGGGCGCATTTATTGCCGGGCTGGATAAAGTGTATCGCTCTTGAACTACCGGGAAGAGGCATGGGTTTTGGTGAGCCATTCTTAAAATCTATGGAGCAGGTCATCGAGTTATTTTTGAATCAAATTCAGACGGATAAGCCATTTGCCATTTTCGGCCATAGTATGGGGGGCCTTATAGCGTATGAATTAACGCTAAGGTTACAGAATTTAGGTACGCCCCCTGTTTGGTTAGGTATTTCAGCTTTCAAACCGCCACACTTAAAGAATAAAGAGAATTTATCTCGTGCGTCATTAAGTGATAGTGAGTTAATCGAATATCTTGAGAAATTGGGCGGCTCGAAGGATTTTTGTGAAGATCATGCTGTTATGAAAATGATGTTAGATATTGTGAGGAGTGATTTTAGAATAATAGAGTCCTGGCGTATGAGTGATGTGAAAATTAATGACAAAACGACAGTGCATGGTTTTTCTGGTCTACATGATGCTGTAGCAACGCCTCAAATGATCTCTTCTTGGAAAGATTACATTAATGGTAAATTTCTTCATAGTACTTTTGATGGAGATCATTTTTACCTTAATAGTTTCCCAAGTAGCTTAATAAATAAAATAGCAAGTGATCTGAATTTCAATCGGTGATTTATATGAAATATGTGATTATTTGGACCTTGGTTTTTAGTGATAAATGGAATGCTTTAAATCGTTCTCAAAGAGAACAATTGCAGAATGAATCGCTGCCTGAAATTCTAGTGAAGTACCATGATTTTATTAGTGTTAGAACCGTAGACTCGGAAGGGTTTTCTGCCGATTTTCAAGATATTGTTATTATTGAGACGGAAAGCTTAGAACATTACTACTGTATGCTCCAGGATATGCGAAATACAACAGTAATATCAGATGGGTATTTAAAAATTTCCAATATATTAATGGGCATAGAAAATGCCCATGAAATATATAAGTCACATAAAATGTAATGGAATGGACGGATTAGGAAATGCCAGTGAATTATAACATTGTCGCTTTAAGTCCAATGCAAGAGGGAATGCTTTATCATTCCATTGAAGAGGGCGGCAAAGATGTTTACGTGACAAACTTTACCTTAACCATTGCTGGTTTGATTGATGAAAAGAAATTAGACATTGCATGGAACAGAGTGGTATCGGAACATCAAGCATTACGAACGGTTTATCGCTGGAAAGGGTTAAGCCATCCAGTTCAGATTATTTTTGAAAATAAACCGCTTAATATAGATTTCAGAACATTTGAAAATAATCGCTATAGGGAAGTTCAAGAAAATATTAATGAGATAGTTTCTCAAAAAACTGAAATTGATTTAGAACATTGCCCAATCAAGATTAACTTATATAAAGTCAGTGAAGATAATTATATACTTCATGTTCAATATCATCACATTTGTATGGATGGTTGGAGTCTGGGGCTACTCATAACCCAACTTTGGGATTATTATGATCATCCTCAATTAGAATGTGTTGGAAAAATTTTTGATTATGAAGATTATATCGTTCATTTAAATAAAGTTAAGCAATGTAATGAAGCAAAAGGATTTTGGACTGGCGTCATATCTCAGGACGCAGCAATTAGTTTACCAAGTAAACAGAATTTGCTCTCAAAAGGAGTAGGTAAAGTTGAATGTACATTAGATAAAAATCTAATAAACGAAGTTGAGTTATATTGTAAAGGGAATGGATTTACGCTTGCTATTGCAATATACGCTGCTTGGTCAACTGTTTTATCAAAGTATAATGATGCAGAATCCATTTGCTTTGGTACCACAGTATCTGGTAGAGATAATTTAATTCCTGGCATTGAAAATAGCATTGGTTTATATATTCAAACACCACCATTGTTAGTCGATAATCTCTCCGGTCAAACGACGCTTTTAAGCATCATGAAGAGAGTGCAAACCAGTATATTGGATAGGGATGCTTATAAAGAATATCCAATCTCTGAAATACAAAGTGTTAATAAAATAAAGCATAATCTTTTTGATAGTATTGTGGTGATAGAAAATTACCCCATTTCAAGAAGGTTACAAGAGCTGTCAGCAAGTGTGGATATTCTTTCATATACAACGTCTGAAACCACAAATTTCGATCTGAGCTTAGAAGTCAATTTGCTTGACTCCGCGATTTTAAAACTAAGTTATAATTCCGAAAAATACCAAGAATATTTTATTAATGGCATCCTGAAACAGTTCACGAGAGTATTAAAAGCGCTAGCTTATAATGCAGAAAAAACGTTATCTGAACTCTGTTTCTTAGATGAGAGAGAATATAATCAGTTAGTTATTGATTTTAATAATAATGATGTTCCATTACCTGGGCCTGCTCACTTAACTTTCGCATGGCAGGCTGCGGTGGAAAAATATCAAGGTGATATCGCTATTAGGCAGCAAGGCACTCGCGTCACTTATGCCGAACTCGATGAACTATCTAACCAAATTGCAAAAGGTCTCTATGCAAAAGGTGTTAAGCATCAGGAACTTGTCGCCGTCAAATGTCGTGCCAGTATTCATACGATAGCGCTGTTAATTGCGATAAATAAGTTGGGTGCTGCGTATGTCCCAATCAATATATCCACTCCAGAAGAACGAGTGAATAAGATCTTGTCTAATGGCATTAAACATATTATTTATCATGATGATTTGCTCAGTTTGTCAGAAGTAAAAGAGGGTGACAGCCAGCGACCAAGTTTGGCATACTCTGAAAATGACCTTGTGTACACCATATTTACCTCAGGGTCTACCGGAGAACCAAAGGGGGTGATGTTGGAGCACCACACGGTTATGAACTATATTTACTGGGCGATGAGTTCCTATCATGCAGAGGGTTATCGTTCGGTTTATCCTTTGTTTACCAGTCTCGCGTTTGATCTAACCGTGACTTCTATTTGGTGTCCGCTAATTTCTGGCGGAGAAATAGAAATTATCGATAAACAATCATTTGAAGCCTTACAAGATGTGGCTAAAAACCAAAGTCTAAGTAATGTCAAAATCACACCTTCACAATTAAATTTACTCAATCAAATCTGTGATAATAAAAGTTCATTACAGACGTTTATTCTCGGTGGTGAACAATTAGAAAGTAAATTGTGTAAAGAAATCACGGATAAACTGAAACCTGGCGTAACTATTTTTAATGAATATGGCCCAACGGAAGCCACGGTTGGTTGTATGATCTATCGATATCAACAAGATCAACAAGAAAATCCTGTTGTTCCCATAGGCAGACCAATAAATAACGCTAAAATATATATCTTAGATAAAAATTTACACCCTCAACCAATAGGTGTTCCCGGTGAGATTTATATCGGGGGGAGCGTTCTCGCCAGGGGATATTTGAATCGGCCAGATTTAACCGCTGAAAAATTTATTGATAACCCGTTTGATCATCAATCAAAACTATATAAAACCGGTGATTTAGCTTTCTTTAACGGTGATGGTGACGTTGAATATATCGGTAGAGTAGATAATCAAATAAAATTGAGAGGCTATAGAATTGAGCTAGATGAAATAGCGACAAAAATAAAGTCATATGACGGATGCCGTAATGCTGTTGTGGTGATTAAGAAGATTCATGGAGAAGATCAGCTAGTTGCTTATTACATTTCTGATCAAGATATTGCAGAGAATAATCTAAGGCGTTATGTATCTGAATCTCTGCCTAGTTACATGGTGCCTGGTATATTTAAAGCTGTCGATGAAATTAGATTGACAACAAATGGAAAAGTCGATTTAGCAAGCCTGCCTGATCTTGATTTAACAAGCCCAAATATTGTTGATTTAGAGCGTTCAAGTTATAAAGATAAAGTGATTGAGGTATTCTCTTCAATTTTAGAGATAGATCAAATAGACCTTAAGACCAGTTTCTTTGATTTGGGGGCTAACTCAATAAAACTTCTTAGAATCACAAATGTTTTGAATGAGTTCCTACCTTTCCCGTTAAAGGTTGTTGATTTCTTCACATACACGAATATGGCGACTCTTATTTCATATATTGAGTCCGGTGAAAAACAGGAAATAAACTTAGTCAATAAAGAAGAGTCTATGTCGAGACGAGATCGGCTAGCGGAACGTCGTGGAAAAATGAAGAAAAGAGTTAGTTTTGTTAATTAATAAATATGGAGATAAATAATCATGACTGCAAAATATGTTAAAAACGTTGTCTTAACAGAGTTAAATGGTGATGTTGAAGAAATAAAAAGGGTTGTAGATATTTGGTATCTTGCTTCGATTAAATGCCATCACTTTGTTAGCGAGAGTTTTTGGCACTCATGTAAGGAGGATATGATGAATATCTATATTCCTGGCGCTGAAACTGTAGTTGCCAAGTATAATGATGAAATTGTTGGATTTATCAGTTTGGTTGATAATATTCTGGCGTCAATATTTATTCACCCTGATTTTCAAGGTAAAGGGATTGGCAAGAAATTACTATTAGACGCCTTCGGTAAAAGAAGTGATTTGGTTCTTAATGTTTATTCAAAAAATAAACTGGCGAGAGATTTTTATAGAATGAATGGCTTTATCGAGGAAAAGGAAGGTGTAGATGAACATACTGGTGAGTTAGAAATTACAATGAAGTGGAATGGCTAATTAACTTTTAAAGATGAGATATAAAAATGGCTGATAATGGTAATGTAATTAGTGAAGCTGCGGTAAATTATTGGAAGGGATTCTTATCTGAATACCATAGTCCAGAGTGTGAGATTTCTTATTGCAAAGATATCTCATCTGAGCCAACAAAGTTTAGCTTTTCTGAAGAAACTTCAAAGACCTTACTTTCAATTGCAAATGGTTCAAATAAACGGTTGAGCATATTGCTCATGTCTTTGGTCGCTTATGCGCAGGCCATTATGTTGAAGAGTTCTGAGATAACGGTTCTTACTGGAAATTATCTCGAAGATTCAACTGAAGCAAAGGTATTATGTTTACCGTTTAACTTCGATAGTGAGTGTACCTTAAAAGAGGTGATCGTAGCTGCTTCAACAAATATTCAGCAAAAGCTGGCGTATTCCGTAGCATCTTTTCAAAACATTTTTGATAGTACAGTCACCTTCCCTTTAGCTGTGATATTGAAAAATTGTCAAAAGGAGTCTGATGAATTTTTTGAGCGCTCCTTATCGCAATTATGCTTTGAACATGATAATGCGCTAATATCATGTGAAGTGACTTCCATATACGATTCAGAATACATCATCACTATAATGAATATGGTGGAGTCTTGGGTAAGTAAAATACGTTCTGATGGTAAAATTTCTGAGTTGTTAATACCTGAGCCCTTTTATTTAAATGTTGTTGAAGCAGAAAATGGTATTAATACCGAACAGTCGATATTGGCTTTATTTAAACAACAGGTAGGTACTCATCCAGCAAAAACGGCTATCGCAGATGGTGTGGGAGAGTTGAGTTATGCTGAACTGGATAAATTGAGCGATGCCTGCGCCATCAAGTTAATAGAGTTAGGTATCGAAAGAGGCGATACGATTGGTATACATATGCCGCGCTCTTGCTCAGCAATAATAGCAATGTTCGCGGTGCTTAAAGCAGGCGGAAAATACTGTCCTTTCGATATAAATTGGCCTGTTGGCAGAAAGAAATATGTATTAGATATTGCAGACATGCGATTAGTTATATCGTCAATTGATACCAGGTTGGAATTGGAAGAGTACCGCCAGATTACCTATGACAATCTGCAACAAGATGGATTTGATGCAAAACAAGACCTTCAATTGCCTGAAATTAATGGTCAAGATTCCGCTTACGTTATTTTTACCTCTGGCTCGACGGGTAATCCAAAAGGGGTTGAAATTCCTCACCGTGCCGTCGTCAATTTGGTCAAAGGGTTATATCAAAAGGTTTATCGCCATTACCCGTGGGATTTGAACGTCTCAATGATATCAGCACTCAGTTTTGATGCGTCGGTACAGCAGATGTATCCAGCGCTTTTACTGGGCCATACGCTGCATATTGTGCCTGATGAGATCAGGAAAGACGGCAAGAGAATCAGCCAATTTTGGCGTGACAGGAAGATCCACATTGCCGATTGCACTCCAACCCATTTAAGGATGATTAGGTCACAAATGAATGGCCAGCGCATTGATTGTCAGGTAAAGCATCTGATGATTGGCGGCGAAAAGTTAGAACAGCAAAACTGGTTGAGTTTCGCCCAGTGCTGGGCGTCGGTTCCTAACGCCTCTAATGCATATGGGCCTACAGAATGTTGCGTACAATCGCTCTCTTTTGAATTTAACGCTTCAAGCCAAATTAATACCAAGACGATTCCTATTGGTTTGCCAATGTCTGGTGAGGAAATTGTATTGCTTGATGAGTTTATGCGGATTCTTCCCAAAGGGGCTGTGGGAGAAATTGCTATATCCGGCAAAGGGTTGGCAAAAGGCTATATCAATAATGTTCAATTATCTCAAGAATCTTTTATCTTGATAAATGGTAAGCGTTATTATCGAACCGGTGATTTGGCAAGATATATCGGTGAGGAAGGTATGATGTATTTAGGGCGGATAGATAGCCAAGTAAAAATAAACGGATATCGAATAGAACTTGGCGAAATAGAGAACGTTATTCAACAAGCGATATTAAAACGGTATTCCGCGGCTGATATTAAGCCCGTGGTTGATATCCATGTGATAGTAAATAATAAAGATCCTGATAATCAATTATTAATTGCTTACATTTGTTCTAATGAGGAAATTGATTTCGATGCACTTCGTCAGGAAGTTGCATCTCATCTTCCTGATTATATGGTACCAGCATATTTCATTGCAGTTGATACATTCCCACAAAATAGCAGTGGTAAAATTGACAATACTAAATTGCCTGATCCTCGCTGCGATGTGGTGCAAAAGAAAATTGTGGCCTGTAGTAACCAGACGGAACAGCAAATATTGGATATTTGGGCAGATTTACTGAATACGCGAAAAGAGAATATCAGCTTAACAGATAACTTCTTTGATTTAGGTGGTTCATCATTTAAGTTAGCACAGCTTAGTTTTAAATTGAGTGAAGTGTTTGCGCGAGAAATAGAAATTGTCAATTTGTTTCAATACACGACGATTCAATCACAAGCACACTATATAGATGGAAATGAACAACTATTAGATAGTTCCGATAATGGCGCTAATTCAACAGAACAGTTTGATGAAGCGTTAAAGATATTTGGTCTTTAAATTTAATTTTGTTAATTTATCCATTTGGAAAATATCAACTGCAATGTATTTATGTTTTAATTAAACGTCTCTCAATAATTAATCTAGCACTTCTTAATAGTGAAAATTATGAAAAAAGATAATCATATGCACGAATTTACCAGGCAAAAGTTAACAGGATTAGAAATAGCTATTGTAGGTGTTTCTTGTCGTTTCCCTAATAGTGAAACAGTAGAGAGTTTCTGGAAAAACTGTTTAGAAGGCAAGGATTGTATCTCTCGTTTTTCTGATGAAACATTGGCGAAAAATGGCGTACCTGAACAGCATTATGCCAATCAAAATTATGTCAATGCTAAGGGAGTGATTAATAACCCTTTAACATTTGATGCTGATTTTTTTGATTATAACAAACGTGAAGCTGAGTTTTTGGAGCCACAAATTCGAAAATTACATGAGTGTGGTTTTGAAGCGTTAGGTTCTGCCGGTATTGCTCCTTCGGCATACAAGGGGGCGGTTGGTTGTTATTTAGCGTCAAGCGCTCAACTTAGTTGGCAAATGGCCGCTTATGACGAGTGTGAACAAGATGGCGCCAGTCTTTTTTCTGCATTTAACTTAGTAGAAAAAGACTTTGCAGCCACTCGACTGGCCTACAAATTAGGTCTGACAGGACCTGCAATTACCGTCCAGACAGCGTGCTCTTCGTCTCTCACCGCAATACACTTGGCATCAAGAGCCTTGTTATTAGGTGAGTGCCAGACAGCGCTCGTTGCCGCTGCGACCTTAGTGACACCCAATCAGCAAGGCTACCTATATCAAGATGGCATGATCACTTCTCCAGATGGAACTTGCCGACCATTTGATGAAATGTCGAATGGTACTGTCGGTGGAGAAGGCGTTGGTGCGTTAGTGTTGCAGCCGCTCAAAATTGCATTAGAGCAGGGACGGCCTATTTTGGCCTTGATTAAGGGATCAGCGCTTAACAACGACGGTTCAAGAAAGGTAGGTTACACCGCGCCGAGCATTGACGGACAGTTCGAAGCGATTAGAGGCGCTTTGGCTATGTCTAAGGTTGAAGCTGAATCCATCTCTTATATTGAAACTCACGGGACGGCGACAAAGCTTGGTGATCCAATAGAAATAACGGCTCTGAATAAAGTTTTCTCCAAAGTCCCACAGCAGAGTATTGCTATTGGGTCGGTAAAGTCGATTATTGGCCACCTTGATAGTGCGGCTGGAATGGCCGGGTTGATAAAAACGGCTCTGATGTTAAAACACAAAAAGCTGTGCGCTAATCGGTACTTTACGAATCCGAATCCCAAAACAAAACTCTCTTCTTCACCTTTTTATGTTAATACCGACAGTAAAGATTGGGATAGTGCAACCGTGAGGCGAGCAGGGGTGAGCTCATTTGGTATCGGGGGAACAAATGCTCATGTGATACTGGAAGAATATGTCGATGAGCCTCACGATGATCAAGCTTCTGATGCAGTAAAACTACTCCCGCTGTCTGCTAAATCTGAGTGGAGCTTGGGTGAAATGGAGAACCGGTTAATCGCGTGGTTAGCCTCTAATCCTAATAAATTAGCCGACGTTGCGCATACCTTACAAAATGGTCGCGAACATTTTGGTTATCGATCTGTATTGGTTTGTTCAAACGACAGGGGGACATACTCTACAGCCGACTTCGTTCGTGGTAGATGTGAACATGCAAACAGACGTATTGTTTTTCTCTATCCTGGTCAAGGCTCGCAATATCAGACTATGGGGCTAGGTTTATATCTCCGTGAGTCGGTTTTTAAAGAGCAAGTAGAACACTGTTTATCGCTGTTGGACGATGAAAAAAGAGAACAGATAAGAAACTACTTAATGGAACCGGAAAGTTCTAATGCGTTTCCTGCCGAAATCATACAGCTTGCTATATTCATCATTGAATACGCGACAACGCGATTAATGGAATCAAAGGGTATTCAGCCTGATATATTACTAGGTCACAGTCTGGGTGAGTATGCGGCGGCGACTATTGCAGGGGTTTTTACGCTAAAAGATGCTCTATTTTTGGTTGGTAGGCGAGCACAATTGATGGCGAAAATGTCTCCAGGCGCTATGTTAAGCGTACCTTTATCAAACGAGCAAGCGGCAGAGCTATTGGAGCGAAGTTTAGAAATTGCGGCGGTTAATGGTAAAGAGTCGACAGTATTGTCTGGCTCTATCGAAGATATTGAGAACCTGAAATCCTGCTTGCAACTCCAGGGCATTCATTCGCGTCAACTAAAAACTACCCATGCGTTCCATTCTAAAACGATCGATGAAATACAGGATGAATATGAACAGGTATTGCAAACCGTCGCGTTTAATTCTGTAGGTATCCCAATTTTGTCAAACCTATCTGGTGATTGGCATGACGACAATGAAATTAGAAAACCGGCATATTGGTTGTCTCATCAAAGAGATAAAGTCGACTTTTTAGGGTGTTTAGAGACGCTTTCTTCGCAGCAGGATCTTATTTTCATCGAAGTAGGGCCAGGCAACACGCTCGCCAGTTGTGTGCAAAAATTCTTTAAAGAAAAACCGGATCAACAAATACATATTGCTAATATGCTAAGGCATCCGAATTTGCCTGAGGGTGATGTCGCCTATTTTTACAGTCAAATTGCTAAGTTGTGGTGTACTGTCGGATTAGGCGACTGGCAAGTGCCGAGCAGCCAATCTGGTCGTCTTATTCACTTACCTGTGTACGCATTTGCTGAGAAAGAGTTCACAAAGCTCAGAGATAGACTGGTAAAAGGTCGAACACCACAGATTAAATCACCGGATATAAAACAAAATATTTTGTATCAACCCGTGTGGTATAGAAGCTCGTGTAATGATATTGAGAAAATGACACATGAAGGGCAGATATATGTTCTCACCACACGTCGTGGAGCTGATAATAATAGAACGCTAGTCGATAATGTTTTACCAATGCAAAATGTTATCTTTGTCGATGAGGCTGACAAGCTGCCTGCGTTAAATCTAACAGGCTGTTGTTCGTTTGTATTAATCCCTAATGCAGAAGACTTTGTTGCTGATCCAATAGCACATTATCTTGAATGGCTTCCATGTATTAAAGAGATATTGTCCGTTAAATCACTTGCAGCTTCTCGGTTTATTTTGTTAACGCCTCAAATTGAGAATGTGCTCGGATATGAAGTCACTGATGCAGCTCTTTCATTACTGAAAGGCTTAATACAGTCAATCAACCACGAGCATCAAGAACACTATGGCTATCAAATTGACATCTCTTTCGACGAATTAGCAAAGGATAATTCAACCCAATCTTTACTTCGTCGTTTAGTTAGTTCTGATATTAATTATCGAGTGGCAATAAGACATAACCAAATTTGGTTGCCTGAGTTCAAAGCACTGCCGAGTAAAAGCGTTGAAACTCGTCAACAATGTAATGGATTGCATGAGAGATGTTTAGTCTTAATCAGTGGTGGATTGGGGGGAATTGCTTTGCAGCTATCGCAAAGCCTGGCACAACATTATAAGGCCCGTATTGTGCTTGCATCTCGAACAGCGATTCCTGAACGTTCACAATGGGCAAGTATCAAGGAAAACAAGAAGCAATCGGCATTAATTGAACAAATTGAGTGTTTGGAGAAGGTTGAACAACTCGGTGGCGAAGTGATACTGCGACAATTGGATGTTACAGATAAAACCCAACTTTTCGACACGTTACAATGTCTGGAAAGTGATTACGGGGCCATCAATATGGTGATCCATAGCGCGGGCTCGGATGCCGGGGCGTTGATTATGCAACCAGATATATCATCCCATCGCAAGATCATGACGGCTAAAGTAGAAGGAACGATGAACCTGATATCGTACTTTGAAGAGAAACAGCTAAGTTCGATGGTCTTATGTTCTTCATTACTTTCTTACTGTGGCGCTCCTGGGCAATCTGCTTATGTTGCTGCTAATGCATTTCTCGACGCTATTGCTGATAGACGAGATCTAAAATTCAAGGTCTATTCTCTCGCTTGGGATCGCTGGCTGGAAGTGGGCATGGCGTCGAGAAATATGAAAATTGACGCATCCACAGCAGGGTTAACCAATCAGCAAGGTGAAGCCGTATTTTTACAAGCACTTTCACAGGAGACGCAACAACGATTATTAGTTTCTGTCATACCCATTGAGGAAAGATTAAATACTTCGGAAAAAGAGAAAGCCAGTACTTTGGCAGAGACTAAAAATGGGATCGTAGATAAAAGCATTTCAATTAAACAGATAATTTCAGAAGAAGTACAACACCAGCTCGGGCTTTCTGAAATTGATGAACATTGCAGCTTCTTTGCACTTGGGGCCACATCATTGGATATCGTTCAAATCAATGAAAGGCTTAAGCAACGTATCTATCACGATATTCCTATATCAATGATGTTTACCTACAGCACCGTGTCGAAACTAGAAAATGCAGTGGCATCTAAATTGAATCACACTCAAGAAAATGAAGTAGCATCATCACAACATCGAACTCCAGCTAGCCAACTTGCAAAGCAAAGAATGAAGAATAAGAGGGTAAAAAAATCAGCTAATTACGCAATATAACATGTTAGATCTCAGACCTTCCCTGACAGAGCATTTTTAAGCTCTCATTTTTTCAATCAAAGTTTCATAAGGCGTTTTACTTTTCAAGTCACCATATGGTTTGTGATAGTGGTAAAACGCCTTCCCCTCCTATTTCAGCCAATTTGGTTTTTAAATTTACGTCTCCTTATATCGTTCAGTCATTAGTAAAATTTTTGATCCTAAAAGGGAATTTCTCAACGATATAATTGATGCCTCGATATTTTCTTTTCAAATCGTTTAATCAATTTGACTTAGCGTTTTCTGAGATTCTGAGGAAGCAGGTTAAGGCTGTGACGGTATAGAACACTGTAGCTTTCAGGTATAGAGATTTTCAAATTTCTACAAAGTATAAAATTTTCTCTTCAATAATAGGTGCAACTCGAACAGTTGGGTTTTCGGGGCACGATTTGCTATTAATTAACCCTTTTTCTCCCCTTGCTGCAAAATCTTTTTTCCAAGGTAAAAAGTATCTTGAGATATTTCCTGGTAGTGGTAAGCCTTACTGACATTATTGCCCACTTTGGCATGAGCCGATATTTTGAGCTTTCTTATAGCCCCCTGCTTTTAATGAATGATTATTATACAATATATGTTTAATTTCACTAATAAATTGATTTTTTGTTATATTTGTGGTGAAATAAACTAAAAATATTACTTTGTGATTGAATTTTAATTTGTTGGGTTAAGAGTTAAACAATGTTAACCATAATAGCCTTCCTCAAATTTTTCTTATAATTATTTAGTAAAGATTAAGAATCTTATTGGTTCAATTAATGGCAATGGTAATTCCCAGCAGAATAATAATAGGTCTGGTCGGATGGGCTGTATTTTCCATACAATCCGTACAGGCAGATGAGCTACCCTTTATTCATCAAAAACAGCAACAGCAGGCGCAGTATCTGGAAAATTCTTCCGCGGTACTGGACAGCCAGCGTCAGCAACAAAAAACACTACTTGAAGATGCTCAGCAACAACGTGAGGATCTACAGAAATCCCTGTCATTATCTGAGCAGGAGGCCGATGGTACCTCAACTGTTGATACCCGGTGTGTCATCATTAATGAAATTACGTTGCAAGGTGCTCAATCTTTACCTGCTTCTGCACAGAGCACGCTAATTCAGCCTTATTTGCATCGTTGTGTCACGCTTGCTGCACTCAAGCAACTGGTGAGGGCGGTGACTAATACTTATATCACTTATGGTTATATCACTTCGCAAGCGCAACTGCCCGAGCAAAACTTGGCGGATGGTAAGCTCCATATTGCGATGATAGAAGGTAGGGTTGAATCTGTCGAAATTGATGGCGAACTACCGCGTATGGCAAAGATGCTATTTCCGGGAATGGCGGGTAAGGTTTTGAACTTACGAGATGTTGAACAAGGGTTGGAACAGCTCAATCGCTTGACTTCTTCCCAATTTACCATTGATATCCAACCCGGCATACAGCCTGGTTATTCCATAGTGCACATTAGGCAACAGGTCAGCCATTTTCCCGGAAAAGTACAGTTAAGCATAGAGAACAGTGGTCAAAAAGGTACTGGTGAATATCAGGCTAGCACTGGATTAGTGTTGGATGCCCCTTTAAGTCTTGGGGAACAGTGGTCTCTTTCTTGGGCACAGGATACGGATTTTAGGTCAGCACACCACAGTCGCAATCTGGTCTTATCGGTAAGTGTTCCTTATGGCTATTGGACCGCGCGTTATCACTATTTTCGTAATACTTCACGGCAAGCGTTGACGTCCATGTATAACACTTACCCCTATGATAGTGAAAACCAAACTCACCAGGTTGATACCAGTCGTACCCTTTACCGGGATGGAAAACAGAAGCTAAGTTTGCAGTTAGGCGGCCGCCATAAGGTAGTGAAAAATGCTATTGCTGGTGAAAAACTCGCAGTGAGTAGTCCAGTGGTAAAAACTGCCTATGTTAGTTCCCGGTACAGTGCCGTACTTGGGAGAGGTTATTTCACGTTTAACCCCACATTTGAGTATGGGCAGGTTGTGACATTGCCTCCCGTTGCAACGCGAAACTCGTCTCGTAAATTCAATTTAAGTAGCAGTTATTATTATCCAATTGTCTCTAATACCGCCTATTTGACCTCATTTTATGGTCAATTGAGTCCTGACAATCTGCTATCTCCTGAACGATTGTCACTCGGAGGATTGTACTCGGTACGCGGATATAAAGCACAGTCCTTGAGTGGTAATCAGGGGCTTTATTGGCGTCAGGAAGTCACTCATCAACTTAACATGGGTAAGGTAGGGGCGCTGACACTCACTGGTGCATTGGATTATGGTTATCTGGTTGGACAATCCTGTTATGGAATAGAAGAAGCCCACTTACTGGGTAGCGCTTTTGGCGTCACGCTGACACGGCGTGAGTTGTCATCCCAGTTGATGATCGGTAAGCCGCTGTACTATCCACATATTCTTAAGCCTGATGCGTGGGCGGTTTATGCCGCCGTTTCATTTGAATTTTAAGTTAATTCTTATAAGAAAAGATATCCTATTATGTCCGAACAACACCCCCCTAAAATGAAATATCTGAGTTATCTGCTGACTTACCTGATGGCTGTGTATCCAATGCACCCGGCAATTGGTGCGGGCATTGCAGCTGCCAATGGTCAAACACATGTCGTCCAGCAAGGAGAAATTCCTGTTGTGAATATCGCAACACCTAATGGAGCGGGGATTTCCCATAATATCTATCAGGACTTTAATGTGGGACCCTCCGGGGGGGTGTTAAATAATGCTACTAGTGATGCGAAATCCATACTGACAGGGACAATGGAGGCGAACCCTAATCTTAAGGATAAGTCGGCAGACCTGATCATTAATGAGGTGATTGGTACCAATGATTCACAACTGCAAGGCCAGTTGGAAGTGGCGGGGCAAAAAGCCAATGTTCTCATTGCCAACCCGAATGGCATTACCTGCAACGGCTGTAGCTTTGTTAATACTCCGGTTGTCACATTATCTACCGGTAAACCGGTGTTTGATAAAGACGGGGCGTTAGAGGCTTTAGAAGTGAAAAAAGGCACCATAACCCTTGGTGAAAAAGGGCTGGATGCGACGGCACAGGATTATGTCGATATTATCAGTCGTGCCACGATACTTAACGGTAAAGTACAGGCGAAAAACCTGACACTAACACAAGGGGCGAACCAGGTTGATTTCAAGAGCGGGGCCGCAACACCTATAGCGGGAGAAGGAGAAACGCCGCAACTGGCTGTTGATACTCGGGCTATCGGTGGAATGTATGCTAATAAAATCCGCCTGGTGGGAACGGAGGCTGGTGTTGGTATTAATCTTACCAATCTGACCACAACTCAAGACGATATCAGTTTAACCGCCGATGGTAATATTACCTTGGGGGAGGTCCAGGCCAAGACGGACATCAATATCAACAGCAAAGCCATTGAAACGGCGGCAAAAAGCAAGGTGCAAGCGGGTCAACATCTGATATTGACCACCGAAACACTGCGGAATCAAGGGCAAATTCGTGCTGGTGGTGATGTCACCATTAAAGCGACTAAACTTGATAACGTAAACCCTGCCAAGCAAAGTAACCCCATTATTACCGCGAGTAAAAACAACACCATTACAGCTAACGAGATAAATAATGTTGGCGAGTTAAGCGCGGTGCAAAATCTCAGCCTGACAGGTAAAAAGTTTTCAGCGAAAGCAATAAAAGACAGTCAGGGAAATATCATTGGTAAGTTGAGTGCTGGTGGAGATCTGACGGCGACATTTAAAGATACATTTCGTTTTGATTTGGATAAGGAACATTTTAAAGAAGGAAGGAAACCCACTGATTTAGCTTTAATCGCAGGGAAAAACATCACCCTAACCGCCGAAGGTTTAGTCAATAATGCATCAATGATGGCAGAACAAAATCTAACCATTGGTGCCGGAGGATTATATTTAGGCCGAGGAAATTTAAAAGCAGGGAACCATGTCGTGCTGGATAGCAAATCACATCTTAATGTGGATGGTTATGATATCTCAGGTCGAGATGTGACCTTGCTTTCTGAGGGGTTTCTTTCTATTGAATCTGGAGACGACTATACCCCGGAAGGAATACGTGCATTAACAACTATTTCTGCTGATAACATATTACGCATTATCGCCGATGGCCATATTAATATTTCAAGTATTCTGATTAACAGAGCGAGAGATATATTTTTGGCTGCCAATGAGAAGATTGAAATTTCTTCCTATGCTGATTTAACTGATTTTGATGATGAGCAGAGTAGCACTGAAGGTATTCAATTAGATGATGAGACTAAACAAGAGATAATTAATGATCGTCTGCACAAGCTCAGTCGTCTAGAAGCGGATGAGAATATTGAAGTTCATGCTGGAAAGGTTGCTGATCTACGAACCATTTCTTTGACTGCTGGGAAAGATATTATTCTGACAAGTGGTGGTACTATTGATATTAGTACGGAAGATTCCTATGAGTATCAAAATGAACATGGAAATGGCTATGAGAAGCATTATGATGTAGATGAATATGAGGATACCGATGACGATGAACAATCCTACTCACAATTTCAATTCCCGATAATAAAAAGTACCATCACTGCCGGCAACAATTTAACCGTTAATGCTGGCGGTGACATTATTGATACTGAGGCGACTTTATTAGCAAAAGGGACGATTGCACTCACCAAAAACAACACCGAGTTGCACTCACCTGAAGGAAAGTATAACTCAGTTGAAGGGAAGTATACGCCAGTCACTTCTGCGCTGATTGCACGTGCGCTAAGCCGCGCTCCTCAATTGACAATAAACTTCTCAGAAGTAGAAGGTGAAGTACCAGGGATTAAACTCGCGGATAAGCAAACACGAATCACCTCTAAAAACAATCGCCCTATTATTCATATTGCGGCACCTAATGCTTATGGCCTCTCTCATAACTATTATCAGGAGTTTAATGTTGGGACTTCAGGATTGGTATTCAATAATTCTACCAATGATATGCAGTCTTTGCTGGCGGGGCAAATTGGAGCGAATCTTAACTTCAACGGTAAGTCGGCGGAGCTGATTATTAATGAAGTGGTGGGGACTTTAGCCTCGAATTTGCAAGGGTTATTGGAAGTAGTAGGGCAAAAAGCCAATGTCTTCATCGCCAATCCGAACGGTATTACCTGTAATGGCTGTAGCTTTGTTAATACCCCGGCTGTCACCTTATCGACCGGTAAACCGGTGTTTGATAAAGATGGAGCGTTAGATGCTTTAGCAGTGAAAAAAGGCACCATAACCTTTGGTGAAAAGGGGTTGGATGCAACGGCACAGGATTATGTCGATATTATCAGCCGGATCACTAAGCTTAACGGTAAACTACAGGCGAAAAACCTGACGTTGACACAAGGTCCTAACCAGATTGATTTCAAACGCGGGACCATTGTCCCCATAACAGGGGAAGATTATAACCCTTGGGAAGCGATTGATAGCCGGCCATTGGGGGGGATATATGCCAATAAAATCCGTCTGGTGAGCACCGAATCAGGTAAGGAAATTAACCTTGCCAATTTGACCGCAACGCAAGGCGATATCAGCTTGATCGCTGATGGAAGAATTTCTCTTGAAAATGTGCTGACTAACGGAGTGAAAAATATCTTTTTGGCTAGCAATGAGGGGATTAGGATTTTTCTCTCCCCTAGTTTAGCTAAATTTAGTGATAATCAGAACAGTACGAATAGTGATGCACAGAATGATGACGCTAGACGGGAACTCATTAACCAGCGCTTGCGTCAGTTCAGTCAATTGGAAGCGGATGAAAATATTGAGATCCATGCTGGCACGGGGGTAAATCTAGAAGGCATTTCCTTGACCGCAGGGAAAGATATTACCCTGACAAGCGGTAACTCGCTTGATGTCGGCAAGGTCGATGCCGGCAACAATTTAACTGTGATTGCTGATAGGAATATCACTCATACTGAGGCCATCTTGTCAGCCGAAGGGGCAGTTGCAATCGCCGAAAACAGCTCCGTGTTGTACTCAGCTAAAGAGAAGTATACCCCGGTGACTTCTGTGCTGATTGACCTCGGGTTAGGCAGTGTACCCCGGCTGACAATCAATATCCCCGAAATAGCAGGTGGAATGCCAGGGATTAAACTTGCAGATAAGCAGGCACGGGTTGCTGTGAGAAATAATCTCCCTATTGTCCATATTGCGGCGCCTAACCTCAATGGTGTTTCTCATAACTATTATCAGGAGTTTAATGTTGGGGCTTTAGGGCTGGTACTAAATAATGCTACCGGTGCTACACAATCCGTACTGGCAGGACCAATTAAAGCAAACCCTCACTTTAACGGTAAGTCGGCGGAGCTGATTATTAATGAAGTGGTGGGGACTTTAGCCTCAAATCTGCAAGGTTTGTTGGAAGTCGTGGGACAAAAAGCCAGTGTCTTCATTGCTAACCCGAACGGCATTACCTGTGATGGCTGTGGCTTTGTTAATACCCCGGCAGTCACCTTATCGACTGGAAAACCGGTATTTGATAAAGACGGAGCGTTAGCAGCCTTAGCAGTGAAAAAAGGCACGATAACCTTTGGTGAAAAAGGACTGGATG
>NZ_RCWB01000031.1 GCF_018448885.1 Photorhabdus caribbeanensis | reverse complement strand
AAACCACCCGGAATTTCACAGACTGTAATAACAGTGATTCCAGATCAATATCGGCCCGTTTACTGACCAGCATTAAAGATAGGGTAAAGAGTTCGGATAATTCCTCCTGCAAAGAAAATTCAGCTACTGCAAAAGTTTTCTCCGGCAAATCGGTAATATGACAAAGAAAGTGTAATCCATCGTTCATGTGGACTCCTTATTTCTGCTGTTGATGTTTAAGTAAATTAATAATATGGCCTTGGTGGTGTTATTTTATTTTCCAGTAGTCTATCGTTTGGCGATGGAGGTCAATTCTTCCATTAGGATATTCAACCCATTCTCCGCCTTTATCATTAGTTACTGTGATTTTCGGCATTTTGGTTTCATCCAGCTTAGGTTTAAAAATAATTTTCCATTTGGCTCCCGGTGTTAACTTCAACCTAAATGGGTACATACCAACTTCACCCTGTAAGAATATTCTGTTCGGTCGATCTTCAACTACTTTCAAAATAGGGTAAATAACCGGGTTAAAATCAATCGTATTCGATGCGGGGATTTCGCTAATATTTGTCCGGGCAGCATCATTGATAAATGCGATTAAACCGGTTGCTGAATACGGAATAGCATCTTTCACCAGATGGTGGACATCGGTATAACTCACCGATACAAAGGCCCGGTTAATTTTCCATTTACATCGGCCACCGCCATTAAAAGGCAGTTTTGCCTGAAAGTAACCGGTTTGAGGATCGGCCTTCACTTTCAGGCGAAGCCCATTATAGGTTGGCACTTTATAAGGTGACATGTCAGCATGTAGCTGATATTCAAGGCAATCTTTTGAGATATACTCTGCGGACACATGTGGTTCGGTATATTTAGGTGCTACCCCTTCTACGGTGATCCACTGATTCTCTTTGGGCGGAGAAAGCGGCTCATTTGGATCAGCACAGCCTGATATTAAAATCACTGATAAGATCGATAAGTATTGCTTGATATTTATCATGGTAACTGTTCCTCAATTCCTACAGCGTTATTTCATATTCATGTACATGAACCGAAAATCGACTTCTTGAGAGCCGTTATCAATCTTGCCGTTGGGATATTCAACCCATTCGCCTCTCCCTTTAGTTACCGTGATTTTTGGCATCTTGGTTTCATCCAGCTTAGGCTTAAAGATAATTTTCCATTTAGCTCCTGGAGTTAACATAAGTCGAAAAGGGCGCATTTTTAATACTTCACCTTGTAAGAATATCCTGTTTGGGCGACCTTCAACTACTTTCAAAACAGGGTAAATAACCGGGCTAAAATCAATCGTATTCGATGCGGGCATTTCGCTAATATTCGTCTGGACTGCATCATTGATAAATGCGATTAAACCGGTTGCCGAATATGGAATAGCATCTTTCACTAGATGGTGGACATCGGTATAACTCACCGACACAAAAGCCCGATCAATCTTCCACTTACATCGGCCGCCGCCATTAAAAGGTAATTTCGCCTGAAAGTAACCGGTTTGCGGATCAGCCTTTACATCTTCCAAACGTAATCCGTTATAAGTCGGTACCTTAAAAGGCGACATATTGGAATCCAGACGATATTTAAGGCAATCTTTTGATTTATACACAGCGGACACATGTGGTTCGGTATATTTCGGTGCTACTCCTTCCACAGTGATCCACTGATTCTCTTTGGGCGGAGAAAGCGGCTCATTAGGGTCAGCACAGCCTGATATTAAAATCACTGATAAGATCGATAAGTATTGTTTAATATTTATCATGGTAAGTTTTCCTCAATTCCTACAGTATTATCTATATAGCGTGTTAAGGCTAACGGTCCTTTTTGATCCTGTTGGGTGCAAATCAACGCTTGCTTTAAGTGATGGTCCATCTGTAAAAATAGTGCATCGCGCTGCCGAATATCTGCAACAATATCGGGCCTCTCATTCAGCGTTTTTTCAAATAACTGCTCTTGATCTCGGAAAAAATGGTATTTACCCGGCGCAATTAACTCTGCCAGTCGTGCACCAATGTAACGGGCGTATTTCAATGAACTGTGATCAGGAAAACCCAAGGCATCCTTTTCGGTCGGATTCTCGTTCAATGGAAACCATTTGGCCTTATCAGAATCGCTTATCTGTTTAAAAAATCCTTTTTGAATCTCACCTGCATCCTTTAGGTTATTTTCTGTTTCACGGTTTAATGACGGAATTAAATACAATTTTGTTTTGGTGGGTAAGGTGGTTCTGAGCCGTATATGGTTGCTTGGGTTACGCTCTTCCAACCATTCAATAACCAGATTGATTTTACAAAAGTGCACTATTTTTCCGTGATGCAGGAAAATTTCACCGCTTTTGGTAAAATCCAGCAATTCAACAGGGCTGAATAGATAACCGAGCGGTCCCCAACAATCATATAGCCAGTTATCCAAATTTTTTTCCGGTGGTAAAGAAGGAATAGGATCATCTTCATTCACGTGGCGGTAATGGGTGATATCCGTCAGTTCCCGTATTGCACTAACTGTTAATACCCGTGGCATTCCGTAGCTGTAAAAACACGGATTATGTTCTTTTAATTGCGCGCAGTGCAGCAATGCTAGTGCACCCCCCAAGCTATGGCCGCAAACAAATAACCTTCTGCTATTAGCCAAATCAGTGATATCGCTAAAGACTTCTTGAGCTGTATCACTGGGAACTCTTAACTTGCTAACTAGATTAAATGCCTCCCAAAATCCTTTATGCACTTTGCCATTGTGAATAAACTCATTGCACAATGCTTTTTTATCGCAATCTAACCCCAAAGGTTGGTACGTAGCATCTGTCAGGATATCCTCCTTGCTGGCTGTCCCTCGCCAACTGACAATCACATCGTTTTTACTTGCCACATAAAACAGTTGGGTATCACCTCCTACCCAGTCAATATTTGATGAGTCAATAAACTCCACCCGGGTATAACGTTCACTAAACGGCACATCGTAAACTACAGGTGTTGCCGATAATGTCTCCAATTTATAGGGCAATTTTGAAACATCTACCATTTGCCGGTTAAAAAAGTGTTTAACAGAACCTGCTACATTAACATCTTCATCTGAGTAGGCCAGCACACTCATCAAACACTGGTTATAAGCATTCACAATGGAATACTCTTTTTGGTGGTGTAGCAGCAAAACCCATGCCCGAAATGGACATACTTCCAAGACATACCGTTGATTCACCGGATGGACCTGATAGCCTTTTGGTTCCGGGTCCGGGAAATGATAGGGAGGTGGGATATCTTTGGGGTCCCACCCTTGAATCACCGGCAATCCATCACTAATCTGCCCGATAGTCACATAGCGATATTGATAGCCTTCGGCTTCTGCTTTTGGTTTCACCACTGAAAATTCCTCTCCCCGTTTTTCCCGCAACGGGCGCTGTTCCATCTCATCGGCCAGTGGTTGGGCGCCGATATACAGAGTTACCGGATGGGGAGGCATATCTTCTTCCCTTAGCAATCCATTGCCATCGGTAACTCCTTTACGTCCCAACAAAGGATTTCCACGGATTTTCAAACGATAAGGCATATTAACCAAGGGTTTCCCCTGTTCATCCACCAACTGAAATTCTATCCAGTTTTTCAGCATACTTTTACAGTCAAGACAATCGAGTGGGCTTAATTTGCTCATTGATACTATTTCCTTATGATTAACATTACATATCAGGGCGTAACCCGAACATCATGTGTTGAAAATCCCACAGGATTTCTCCCGTCTGACCATCAATAACCTTCATCATCACAAAAGTGCGCATGCTGATGAAAAGCCTCATCAGGCGTGACACCACCAGACTGAACTGATGCATCTCCCCCTGATTGGCATAACAATCCGGGTTCAATGTCAGAACGAGTTGATGGCCCCGCACTGGAACCCCTTTATCGAAGCGATCTGTTGGAATGTTATCCAGTTGAACGATACCGTCGATATGTTCCTGGATACGTTTGCTTAATGACTGATCGGGGGAGAAATCGAATAGCTTGATCAGCTCTTTTAACGAGTGGGTTTGAAAAGCCATCCAGGGTGATACGGAAAAGAAAGAGATGATTGACCAGGCCGATCTACCTATCTGATCCTCCGTCATTGTTGAGTGGCAAGCAGAAGAAACTGGGGTGATATTGCTCACTTTCAGCCCCGAGGCATATTCTCCCGGTAGATTAATCTCTCCGATACCCAAGTTAGAGGCCTGTGTCTGATAACCGGTAAATTGACAAAAAATGGTTTGTGGCGGCAGGTTATCCGCTGGTTGGCCGTTACAGTCAAAGAAGTGAAGATGTTGCAGGGTACGCTGCGACATATCGCATTCTGTCCTCAATTGATAATAGTAAAGAAACTCAGCATCCGGCAGAAAACGAGCGGTTTGGGAGAATTTCTCAATCGGCAGATAGCGGTATGGTTGCCCACGTTCCTGCTCTGGTTCAGTTGATGTGTAAAGGTGGTTCAGCTTGAACAGTTGCTTAGTCGAATCCAATGGGATTTGATAATGGTTGGCTTCACTGTTTACCGAGATCTTCGCACTCATCGGCTCCAGATGTCTTACCGGCACGCAATCCAACAGAAAGGTTTGGGAAATATCGTTTAGCATCAGATGACCATCAAACCGAAAAATCAGCTCGAATGTCCGATCGGCGTTCAATTCCACCAATCGACGATCTTTCTTGATATCAATCACCACAAAATCATGTACATGGGGCAGGTAATAGTACTCAGTCATCAGTTGCAAGATAGAGTATGGCGAGGTTTTCATCACCGGCAGGATGGCAACCTGCCGTGCGGTTCCCCACAATGCCGGGACTGGGTAACTGTCATCAAGCGTGATGGTTTTGTCCTGTGTTCGCAAAAAGACATCACACAGATTAAAGTCAAGCCATAAGGCTAATTCAGCGGCTTGCAGACGATCGCTGCCCAGAAAGAAATGTAGCGGTTGGCTGCGCCACTCTGAGGTATTCTCCGAACATTGCAGTGTTAGCGTTATCTCACTGTACTCTGGGGTTGCGTTCAGTTGTCGGTCAATCACCGCTAGTGGTTCGATATGCAGAGGGCAGCAGGTTTCAAAACTGACTTCTTCTTCTCCTTCTCCGGCAAAAACCGGCGCCCCTTCTGGTAGCGTCATCGCGCTCAGGTGATGAGTCCCTTTGGGTGAAAATTGAACGATGCTCGTGGGAGGGACCGGGCACATGGCATATGGCCAAATATGAGCCAGCATCCCTGATGTGAGTTCGGGAAACTCATCCTCAATCTTTTCGCGAAGACGGGAGAATAACAGCGCAAAGCTCTGCATCACTCGCTCAATATCCGGATCACTAGCGCCTTCAGCTAAAAAATTTGCCAGGTGCGGATTTTTTTTTGCGGCTTCCTGCGCTAATTGCCGTATATACTGCAATTCTTGTAGGAATAGAGACTCTTTTTTATTCATAACACATTGTCCTATAAGGTTTTTATCTGGAAAGAGGTTTGTGAGGCGATCAGCGTGGCGCCACAGGAAGTTTTCATACCTGCCAGAGCCAGTTTTTGTTTATTGGTTCCGACTGCGGTTGGCGTTCCCTCAGCAATGGTTTGATGCCCGCCACACTTTGGACACGACACGGGATCGTTAATCCGCGCTACGCCTTTACCCAAGACCTTAAAACTGTCATCACCGGCTAAGACAGAACCGCCGTGAGAGGTTCTGTCGCCTTGTCGTATTACATTTTTTAGCGTCATATTTTGTCCAGACGTTGAAATCATTAATTCTTTTGTCAAAGAAATAACGTCGTAAAAATCCCATCATCACCGATAAACGCAGCGCTTATCGCGTGAATAATGGCGAGTTGAATGATAGGAAGACGGAGGTCAATCCCAATCAGTTAATCCCCAAGAATAAGGGGAACAGGGGGGTAATTTTTTTAAATGTAGTTCATATGATGAAGCTTAATTAATAATTAATCATTCATCAGATAGCAAGCGTTTTTTTCAAATTTACAAAAATATAAATTTGTAAGAAAGTGTTACAAATTATATATGGAATCAAGACATATCAGGTTATTTCGAATTCGCTATATTAATCTTTAGTTAAAAAATATTTTTATTACAATCTGTTATGATGATTAATGGCGTCATCTATTTAGTCGTTGTTTTAATAACTTTGTTAATGAGGCCGGAAAGGAATGGTGAGAAAGGAGAGAATCTTATATGCATACTTCGTCTTTGCATGCGGTTTATATTTCCTATTGATTGATAGGAATGGCCAGAATAGTAATGCCTGACGTGATAGTTGCTATGTTTAATATCAAATGAGTGATGATAATGATATTAAATATCAGTGCAGCTTGATAGGGCTAATCTGAAAACACCGCAGAAACTGCACTCGATACTGAGTTAAGTATCATCTAATTTCATGGGAAAAATTAATTCAAATTAAGCCCCGATGTTCGTCATAGTGACCCATCTGAAACTTTTCCCAATGATGATAGATTTGTCCTATTGTTAAATTCATTCCCAATCCCACAAGAGATGGTAACGATCTCGTGACCAGCGATAATAGAGCGCTAGAAAGGCATTAATATTGTTAATGGGAAATTGTTCGAAGTCGAAATCTTCATCTTCATCCAGATCAAGTAATTCACTTACCCATTGTCGTGTATCTACATATTCCTCATGGTCAGGATCATTCAGTATTGCGATTAAATTTTCATAACTGTCAATCCCGCCGGTATCTTCCAAGGGGCAGGCGCGAGCGCCATCCAGACAATAAAAAGGAAGTGGAAGGTTATTGGCAGGATAATGACTGTTTTCTAAGGTAATTTCGTGTTCCCATTCATCGCCAAAATCATAAAGATAAGTAAAAGATCGCCCTTGTTGTTTAATCAAATCAGACAGGCGGTATAAATCTTCTTCCTTGCTATCAGATGAGCTTTCTGGCATTTCTGTTAATCGCAATTTGCCAATACGAAATTCATGTAGATGACTATCCTGCCATCCCATAACGATCTGTATCACGTCATGCAGCCTGTCAAATGAAATAGAGGCAGGAACAACAAATTGCCGCCAAATAGCGGGTTTTGAGTCTGTAAGTGTTATTTTTAATTGATAGAATTTTTCATTCATCACTAATCTCCTAATGGTTTCGAGATGATTCTTTCCATGTGTGCCATCTATTGTCAATATTTTATTGAATTTTCCTGGCTGGATTTACTGGAATGCCAACATGTTTAGCTGGTGTATGAAAAGCTTGGGTTATGTCGTCAATTTCAGTGGCTAATGTTCATAATAGCTTTTAACAACGGATAACCTGACCTGACTCGCTTTCTCTTTACTGAATATCGATTGAGAGGATAAGGTTTCTTTAAGATACACAGTGCTTAAGGTGGATATTTTAACTATTTTTCAGTTAGTTATCGTTGCTCTCGGATATATGTCTTCATGCATAAGTTACTTACTAAGTATAGTTTAAAATCACGAGCAGGAGCGATATATTCAGAAGTTTTGCTATTAACAAAAAAAACGCATATTATTTACATGCTGTTAATCAAATATGGAAGATTAATAACTGTTCTGGCTTAGCAAATCCTTAACTAAATTACAGATACATGAGTAAGGTGTTTTTTTATGCGTTAGTGTGATGGTTCAGTGTAGCAATCTGCGTGGCGCTGTTTGAAGTTGTATCACGGATAGTAGTTGATTAACCACGGATTTTCTTATTGTAAAACCACTCTTATTAATAAGAAAAGGTTATGAATTATTGGTGTTTTATTGCATAGATTGAAGGAAATGAGTGAGTATGCTGTTGAGTAAAAAAATCCAAGAAAATTTCACTTTGATATGCTTATTTGGTTTTATTTCATTGGCCCATTTAAGCCTTGGATATCAGCTAAAGTTTATATATGTATTTAGCGCTTTTTCAATTCTGATATTATTATCTAATTTTAACAAATATATATATTATATTTTTGTATTCATGATTGGATTAATAAGTGTGATCTATTCTCCTGTAGGATTGAATTATGGTTTTCCCGATATCAATTCAGTGGGATCTTTAATTTACACGAATAAAAATGAAGCTTTAGAGTTTATCAGCGGGCTGCCTATTTTTACCTATTTAGTAGTGTCGGCTATGATCATATTAATGATTTTATCTTTTAAGGTAAGAGTGGTGCTGAAGAGAAAGAGTATAATATTTTTATCACTGTTTTTTGTGTTTTCAGCTTTCTGGTCATCGGTAAAAGGATATATAAATTCCGGTTTCAATCCTGATTTTAATCTATTGGCCTCGGGATTACCCGAAGTGAGATTTTTTAGTGATGTCGTTGAGAGCTATAAAGAAGTTAATTCAGAAAGAATTAGGTTCGCTGAAATAATAAAACAGAAAGACTCTTGGCAGCCGGTGATAAAAGAGGATAAATATGAAACCTATATCATGGTTATTGGTGAAAGTGTTCGAAAGGACTTTATGAATGCGTATGGTTTTCCTTATAACAATACACCGTGGCTGGACAAGGCGAATGGTAAGATATTTACAAATTACATCTCATCGGCGGCATCGACACAGTTATCTTTGACTAACTCACTGGCTCTGAAAGGTGAGAATGCGATCAATTTGAATGATAGTGTTATAACATTGGCGAAAAAAGCCGGGTTTTATACCTATTGGATATCTAATCAGGGAATGAAGAGTGCTTTTGATTCTCCGGTGGCGTTGATTGGGCAACAGGCGGATAGCGTCCACTTCCTGAAAAGTGGAAATTCTGATGACCGGCGTTATTTGCCTGATGATAAATTGATGCCTTACGTTAAAGAGGCATTAATACCAGAAAAGAAGAAGAAACTGATTGTTATTCACCTGATGGGATCTCACCCACAGGCGTGCGTCAGAACGAATGGAAAATATGATCTGTTCTTACAATCGGAAGAAATTTCTTGTTATGTCAAAAGTATATCTAATACAGATGAGCTGCTTTCTGACATTGCGTCTGAGGCTAATCATCATCATTTAAAATGGACGATGCTTTATTTTGCGGATCATGGGCTTTCTTATGTTGATAAAGGAACCGATCAGGAAAACTTGACACATGATGATGAAAATAAACAGAGTTTTCAGGTGCCGTTTTTTATTACCGGCAGTGATTACTCTTATCGTGAGCAGATAACAGCACAAAGAAGTGGATTGCATTTTCTGACTCTATTTTCTGAATGGCTTGGAATAAGAGAAAAGAATATTCCCGATGACTGTCATATGATGTCTAATAGTCAATGCAATGGACAAAATAATATTGTCACCTTTAAAAATGAAGTTAAAGATTATGACGAATTAAATGAAGATCTTCCCGATACACAACTCTTGTCGAAGAATATCAATTAATAATTGACTCATTGAGTAAAATTGAATGAAAATAAGGGATTTCCTCAAAGAGGAAATCCCTTTTGCAATCGTTCACATCTTAGTTAAGTGCTAATGACATATATTGTTGTGTTTGGTGTTATCGTTATCTTGTTATTCTTAGGCTGATTCCAATGAGATAGCTTGCTTCAGTTTTATATGGCGAGGTGTATGATAAATGAATATTTATTAAATGCTATGCGAATAATTCAGAATATTGATAATGAAGATCTGAATATATTATGACGTAAAACTTTTGGGTCGGTAAAATAAATGATAATTTACTGTTATACATAAGTAGAATATAAGGGATATCATAATGTAGAGTTTGTTAATATAAAAATATCGATAAGATCAATCTCGTTGAGATCAAGTTAAATATCACCAATAGCTATATCTTAAAAGAATACTAATCTGTTTATGAACTAATATCGTTATGATATTAATTTGAGATGAATTTTTTTTAAAACAATAAATTATCGGTGGGATTTGGCTGTATCTAAAAAGATTTCTGATAAATATATAAGTAAATTTCTTATCTAAACTGTGATTTATACCAGTAGTTATTTCAGGTTTAGTAGTTAATTATTAGAATGATAGAGGACTCTTAGTGAAACTTAATCCAATGAAGGGGTGCAAAAATGAATGAAACTGTAGATATTCTTATTTGTGTGGATGTTGATGGTATTATTAATGATTATAATAAACTGGGAACAAATCCAGACAACCCTACAATGGTAGATAATAAATATTTTCATTACATTACTAATAATGAAAATGCTTATACACCTAAAGATAATGCTACGGGTGGATTGATAGTAAAAATAGGTATTGGCGATACTATCAGATGGAGAGTAATATCTTTAACTCAACAGTTGATACATTCAGTAAATTTATACCAAAAAACTAAAGAAAATAGCTATAAAGCGATAACGCCGATAAAATATATTCAGGAAGTCACAAGGGTCAATTACCCAGAACAAGATGATAATCAATTACCCGGTACACCGTTTAAATATGGAGTAGAATCTGTAACACAATCTTATATAGAATCGGAAGGCAAGAAATCGGGTAGAGAGAAATTGACTTTTATAATAAGCATACATTATAACCTTGAGTTAATTGGGTATATTTCTCATAGCTCTTTTGTTCACGTTTTATAAACTACAAAATTAATATAAGATAATAGGACCAACATTATGAATATTGATGATAATGCTGAATTTTCTAAGAGTATAGATATTTTAATTTGTATTGATGTGCAATCTATCTTAAATAAGTTTGACAGTCTGAGCCAGGATTATAAAAAGCCGACTAAAATTGATGATAACTTGTTATATTATATTACCACTGAGAATCAAGCGTATACTCCCGAGAAAAACGCTACAAATTCACTTAAAGTTACAGGTAAGGTAGGTGATGTAGTTAGGTGGCAATCTTCTAGCATATCTGCTCAATTTAACCATAAGGTGTTTTTATATCGTATAGAAAAAAAGGATGCTAATGATTGCATTTCTCAACCAATGACGGTATATACATTAACGAATGTTGTTGTCCCTAAGCTTAAAAAAGCGTTAATGCCTCCGAAAGAAGATATTATTGAGTTGCCACAAGCGCCTTTATCCGATTTTATCTATGAAAAAAGACATATTTACTATCAAAAAGCTACGCTGCGTAGGCCAGGTATAACTCAATATGCATGGTATATATCTATCTATGATGACTCAAATAAGCTGGTTGGTTATTGTTATCATACGCCATTAACTAGTATCGTTATTTCTGAGGATTAATTGTAATTTAACTAGCTAATGTAACTTAGTATTTTAATGTGTCGAATTAATATACGTGTTACGCCAAGGATAGGCAGAATTTCATTTAATATAAAAATTAAAATTTTCACTGTCATATTATTTGCTAAATATATTGAAATTTTTCTCATTTTATTATTAAACTAAAAATTTATAGTTAAATTAATCATTCGATGTTTTATTGGTTAATTTCTTATAAATAACAATAAAAAATTAATTTTACAGTTAAATATCACAAAAATATAATTTTAACTCAAGAGAGGATGTTGAATTACTCATGTTTGCAAATGGTGATTTAATACTAAAAATAATAATTCCTCATTTCAATATTAATATGCAATTTATTTGCATGTTAAATAATTGTTGCAAATATAAAGATAATTTATTTTTAAAAACTATGATTTATATCAGTGGTTTTTTTGAACTTAATTATTAATATAATAGGTGATTGTTAAACAATCTAACACGTTATTGTGAAGGAGAATAGATATGAGCGACGCTATAGCGATTTCGAAATATCAAACTGTAGATATTCTTATTTGTGTGGATGTAGAAGCTATTCTTAGTAATTATGATTTGAGTAAATCAAAAACACTAGGGACGGCGAAATCAGTACATAATAAATATTTTTATTATATAACAAGCAATGGAAATCTTTATACTCCTAAAAATAATGCTCAAGGAGAATTGGAGGTAATTATTAATGTTGCTGATAGCATTAGATGGAGGCCGATGTCTTTGACGCAGCAATTTGAATATACAGTACTTTTATGCCGTATGAGACTACAAGCTGATGACGGTGGCGATGTTTCTCTTATAACATTACCGCAACTTGATTATGGTGATATTTCTATTCCTTATTTGGCTAAAGTTGATAATAATAATATCAGTAGTGTGGTATATAAAAGAGATGGAGAAAGTCAAGGCGGACTAATAACACGATATTATCATGAATCAACAGCGCAGAGGGCGGGGCGTGGTTCGTATGTCTGGTATATGAAAATATATCGTAAAAAACAACTTATCGGATATATTGGTCATGATCCTTTCATTACAGTTCTAGATAATTAAATACTTATAAAACCAATATATAAAAACAGGAATAGTATTATGAATAATATTGAAAATACAGAGCTGGATGATACAAGTCCCATTATTGCTGTACAACTAATTGATGTTCTTGCCATTGTTGATGTAAAAGCTATCACAAACGATCTCGGTAATTCTATTAGTAAGGACCCTGGTAAACCAACGGTAATGGATGATAAATACATTTATTACATTACCTCTCAAAATAATATCTATGTTCCCAAAAATAATGCTCAAGGTACACTTTTAATTCAAGGTAAGGTCGGAGATATCGTTAGATGGCGGGCCTCGACGTTATCAGCTCAATTTGATGATCAAGTATTTTTATATCATATGGCAGGGGTAGGCGCTCAATCGCTAGTTTCGCCTCCAACTCTAACTTCTGCTGTATCTCAAGTTGCGGCTCCAAGTAAAGAGGCAACGTTAGGGACTAACCAAGACTATCCTGTAGTACTGGAAACTCGTAATATTTTCAATCAAGGATCTAAATTACGTACTCCAGGTATAGCCAAATATTCATGGTATATATCCATTTTCGAACGATGGAATGTTAAAGACAACACTGGTAATCTTATTGGTTATCTTTCTCATTCTCCAAATATTCAAGTGGTTGATTAAATTTAACATGACCTAAAAATTGAATAAATCAACCATGAAATATTAAAAGTTGGTAAGCTGTCACTGGAAAGCAACGTATAATTTCTAGCGATTTTAATTTATTTATGATGATTAATTGTAATCTAATTGTTCAACTAAATGATATATACCCTATGGATTTCAAGATGGATCGTGACGGCGGCCAACAAAGAAGCAACTTGAAAGATGACGGGTGTAATTGAATATTCTAGCTTGCCGAATTAATATACGCATTATGCCAAGGATAGGCATAATGATATTTAATATGAAAATTAAAAGTTTCACTGCCATATTACTGACTAAATATATCAAATTTATCATCATTTTATTATTAAACTCAAAGTTTATAATTGAATTAATTATTCGATGTTTTATTTTTCACTCAGTATTTTTATTGTTAATTATGAAAAAAATAATTTCATAGTTAAATATCAGGAAAGTATAACTTTAACGCAAAAGAAAATGTTAAATTACTCATGTTTACAAGTGGTAATTTAATACTAAAAATAATAATTTTGTGATTCAATATTAATATGAATTTCATTTATATGTTGAAAAGTTATTGTAAAAATACAAGTAATTTGATTTTAAAAACTATGATTTATATTAGTGGTTTTTTTGATCTTAATTATTAATATAAAAGATGATTGTTAAACAATCTAACACCTTATTGTGAAGGAGAATAGATAATGAGTGACGCTATAGAGAGTTCTAGTTATCAAGTTGTAGATATTCTGATTTGTGTCGATGCAGAAGCTATCGTTAGTCATTATGATTTAAGTAAATCACAAACATTAGAAACTGCGAAAGTGGTATCTAACAATTACTTTTATTATATAACAAGTACTGGGAATCTTTATGCTCCTAAAAATAATGCTCAAGGAGAGTTGGAGATAACCGTCAATGTTGCTGATGACATTAGATGGAGACCAATGTCTTTGACACAGCAATTTGAATATACAGTTCTTTTATGCCATATGAAAGGAACCGCGATTAGCGGTAATGATGTTACGCTTATAACATTACCGAAACTTGATTATGGTGATATTTCTATTCCTTATTTGGCTAAGGCTGATAATAATAATATCAATAGTGTGGTATATAAAAGAGATGGCGAAAGTCATGGTGGACTAATAACACGATATTATCATCAATCAACAGCTCAGAGAGAGGGGTTCGGTCAATATACCTGGTATATGAAAATATATCGTAAAAGACAACTCATTGGATATGTCTGTCATGATCCTTTCATTAGAGTTCTAGATAATTAAATACTTATAAAACTAATATATAAGAATAGGAATAGTATTATGAATAATATTGAATATACAGAGTTGGATGATGCAAGGCCAATTATTGGTGTACAACTAATTGATGTTCTTGCTATTGTTGATGTAAAAGCTATCACAAAAGATCTCGGTAATTCTATTAGTAAGGACCCTAGCAAACCCACTGTAATGGATGATAAATACATTTATTACATTACCTCTCAAAATAATATCTATGTGCCCAAAAATAATGCTCAAGGTACACTTTTAATTCAAGGTAAAGTAGGGGATATCATTAGATGGCGGGCTTCAACTTTATCAGCTCAATTTGATGATCAGGTATTTCTATATCATATGGAAGGAGTCGGCGCCCAATCACTAGTTTCGCCACCAACTCTAACTTCGGCTGTATCTCAAGTTGCGGCCCCAAGTAAAGAGGCAACGTTAGGGACTAACCAAGACTATCCTGTAGTGCTGGAAACTCGTAATATTTTCAATCAAGGATCTAAATTACGTACTCCAGGTACAGCCAAATATTCATGGTATATATCCATTTTCGAAAGATGGAATGTTAAAGACAACGTTGGTAATCTTATTGGCTATCTCTCTCATTCTCCAAATATTCAAATAGTTGATTAAATTTAACATGACCTAAAAATTGAATAAATCAACCATGAAATATTAAAAGTCAGCAGGCTATCACTGGAAAATAGGGGATAATTTCCAGTGATTTTATTTTCTTCATTCTTGAGAAAGTATCCATTCGTCTAATAATGGAATTTATTATTTAAACTCTCCTTAAATAGATGGTTTTATTTGATTTTTTCATTAATTAATTTCTAAAAAATCATTTTAAAAGTAACTATAAGAAATAATAGGTAATATATTATAAGGTTAATAACGATTTATATCGTATAAAAAACCCTCATCAATAGATGGACGAGGATTTTTACCATTGGATAATGAGATGATTTTTTTGTTTCCAAGAGAAATAGTTTCTCATGCTACATGTCTTACATAAAAAATATTGAAATTAATCGAATCCTTTTACAGGAGCCTCCCATATCTTGAAGAATCGTTTTACATTGCTTGCGGTGTAAATAACGGTATGGGATATATTTCGATGACCGAGATAATCTTGAATAAGGCGTGTATCTCTCCCTAAATCAGCGAGCGCGTAACCACAAGCATGTCTTAACATGTGTGGATGAGGTGAAATATTAACTAATGCTTGCTTGCCATAACGTTTTAATAAACCATAAACTTGCTGACGTGAAATAGCCCCTGATTTTTGTGATAGAAATACCCACTCTGTATCTGATTCTCGCCAACTCTTTCTAATATTAAGCCATTGATTTAATGCTTTAATTTCTTCTGGTATTAGCGGGTGGGTTGTTGATAATCCCCCTTTTAATCGCCTGACATGAATAATTTCTGAGCTAAGATCAAGATCGGATAACGTTAGATTACATAGCTCGCTCACTCTAAAACCATGAATAAAGCACATCAATAACATGCAATAATCTCGCTCAGCGTGACGTCCCTGACGTGCTTTTTCTAAAATCGCATTAATTTCATATCTGGTTAAAAACTTACGTTTCTTCATGAAAATAATTCCTGTGCAATTGGGGCGGATAGTTATAGGTAGAAAAATAATATTAATCTACCGGAATATATCAATTAATAGAACTTTTATAAAATTATTAGCTGGTAACTCTATTGATTTTGACCAAAATCTATAATTATCGTTTTTAGATAGTTATAGATAGCCATTTTTTAATAGAAAATATCAGCTTGTAAGCTTTGCAATTATATATTTGGAAATTATTTAACAATAAAAAGAAACCGAACAGAATGCACCAAACTGTAAATATGTTCCTATAAAACGACTGATTAAGTCAAATTTTGTGTAATGACAAATTGCCAATGCTTAACTGTTTATAATATATGGTTTTTTTTCGTTACTTTTTACTGTTTTTCATATTCTTACGTTAATTTATTGTAAAGAATTGGTGTGTTCATCTGAATTCAATCAAATAGTAATTGATTAATTAGATTATAAATTCAAATTAATGTCTTTTTTCGAGTGTTAGCTCCGAAATATTATTCGCTCTTAGTGTTTTTGACTAAAAAAAACAGTTTGGTGCATTTTGTTTGGTTTAAAAAAATATTAATCCGAGATTTTTAAACTATTTCGCGCCGAATATCGGGTGCATGGAGCTGGAGTCCTGCACGGTTATTTTTTTATGGTATTGGGTATTTTATCCTTAAATTCAAGGAATTAATTCACATGAGATTGAATAAATTGGTTATGGCCCTGGGGTTAGGCGTCGCTTTGGCTGCGGGTTCTGTCAATGCAGCGAATCCTAGCCAAGGTCACGGAACGGTGACTTTTACCGGGTCTATTACTGATGCGCCTTGTTCTATCACCCCGGAAACGGTTGATCAGGTAGTTCCAATGGGCTCTATTTCTAGCAAATCTTTGCAAAACGGCGGCCGTTCTTCTTCCACGCCATTCAAAATTTCTTTAGATAACTGTACGACTGAAACGATAAGTACAGTCACCACGACGTTTGTTGGCGCCAAATCTAGCATCACCGGCGGTGATGGTTTGCTAGGTATCGAAGGCGTTGCTAAAGGTGCGGGTATTGCGATCACTGATGCGGGCGGTAACAAAATCAAACTAGGCACCCCCTCACCGGCTGTAGCTCTGCATGATGGTAATAATGATCTGCATTTTGCTGCCTATCTTCAGGGGGATACTTCACCTGATGCCGTTGTTCCGGGTAATTTCACCGGCATTGCTAACTTCCAGCTGACTTATCAATAAGTCTTTTCATGCACGGAAACGCTGACAGGGAGGCGGGCGTTTCCTAATCAAAAGTTTTGAATAAGTTTAGCTGGAGAGAAGTTATGAGTCGATATGCTGCCGTTGTTGTAGTGCCCTGCCTGTTAATGTTTTCCTGTGTTATTGCAGCTGAAACGGCTGCTCTACGAGGAACACAAGGATATGGTCGCGTTAGCATGCAAGGCACCATCATTGATACGGCCTGTGCGATTGACGCAGGTAGCCGTGACCAGACGATTGAGTTAGCCACGATCCCGGTAAGCCGGATGATACATGATGGACAGGGACCAGTGCGCCCCTTTTCCATCCGTTTGATTAACTGTGCACTAACTTCCGCCACCTTGGCTAAACCCGATTGGCGCCACTTTCAGGTGACGTTTGACGGCGTACCGGATGGGAACAATTTCCGCTTATCTGGTGTGGCTCAAGGAGTAGCGTTACAAATTACCGACATGTACGGCAATCAGGCGTATCCGGGCTCGCCATTACCGGTGAGGGACTTACAGGCAGGGCAGATGACGCTTAATTACGCAATGCGATTGGTGAGTAATCACCAGTTATTGCAAGCGGGGCAGTATCGAACCACTGTTCGGTTCAGGCTGGATTATCACTAATCATCGATCTGGGAATGTTATGGCTTTATTTTTGGGTTCGACCGCTGAATATGACAAGGTGGTCTCGGTTCGGTGTGTCCTGAAACCTCTTATTATTTCGGTATTGTTGGCTTTAATCGGTACTCATGCGGTGTATGCGGAAGAGGAAATTGAATTTAATACGGATGTATTGGATGTTCAGGATCGTTCTCGGATTAATTTAAAAGAGTTTTCCCGTGCAGGTTATATCATGCCAGGGGATTATCAGATGACGATCAGGTTGAACAAAAGCGAATTGCCGGAAATGTCGGTCATTTTTATGGCTCCGCCGGATGATCCTCAAGGAAGTGCGGCGTGTTTGACGCCTGAATTGGTGAAGCAGTTGGGGTTGCAGGCGGAATGGGAATCAAAGATTTCTTGGTGGAACAATAACCAGTGTCTGGAGACTAAAACGCTGCCGGGCATGACGGTGCGCGGCGATCTGAGCAGTGACACGTTATACCTGAGCGTACCTCAAGCTTATCTCGAATATAGCTCACCCGACTGGGACCCGCCGTCACGTTGGGATGAAGGGATTTTCGGGATGATGTTTGACTATAACGTCAATGCCCAAGTCTCTAAACCGGCGAAGGGCAATGAAAATCAGAATATCAGCGCTAATGGTACGACTGGGATAAATTTGGGGGCGTGGCGTCTGCGGGCAGACTGGCAATCACAGTATAACCACACCACGGGGCGGGGAGGGAGCACTGAGAAAAATTGGGATTGGAGCCGTTATTACTTATACCGGGCAATACCGCGTTGGCAGGCTAAACTCACGTTGGGTGAGGATTACCTCAATTCAAATATCTTTGACAGCTTCCGTTTTACCGGAGTCAGTTTGGTGACGGATGACAATATGTTACCTCCGAACCTGCGCGGCTATGCGCCGGAAGTGACCGGGGTGGCGAAAACCAATGCCAGAGTAACGATTCGTCAGCAGGGACGAGTGTTGTATGAGGCTCAAGTCGCGCCAGGGCCATTCCGTATTCAGGACATCAATGACGCAGTGAGCGGCAAACTGGATGTACGGGTAGAGGAGCAGGATGGCGGTTTACAAGAATTTCAGATCGATACCGCGAATATTCCTTATTTAACCCGTCCGGGCCGGGTGCAGTACAAACTGGCAGCGGGCAAGCCAACTAATTGGAAGCATCACAGTGAAGGATCAGGCTTTGGTATCGGCGAATTTTCCTGGGGAATAAACAACGGTTGGTCGCTGTATGGCGGGATACTGGGAGCCGGGGATTATAATGCGTTGTCGTTGGGGGTTGGTCGTGATCTGATGGCTTTCGGAGCGCTTTCCTTTGATGTCACTGAATCCCGCGCCCACTTACCGGCTGAGGACCAAACGTTGACTGGCGGCTCTTATCGTCTCAGTTATTCCAAGCGTTTTGCGGAGTATGACAGCCAGGTGACTTTTGCCGGTTATCGTTTCTCGGAACGAGACTTTATGAGCATGAGCCAGTATCTGGATCGTCGTTACCACGATGGTGATGCGGAGAGCAATAAAGAACTTTACACCATTATGTTGAACAAGCAGTTCACACATATTGGCACCAGTATCTACTTGAATTACAGCCACCAGACTTACTGGAATCGTTCGAATAACGATCGCTATAACGTATCAATATCACGCTATTTTGATATTGGAAGTTATAAGAACATTAACCTGAACCTGTCTGCTTACCGTAATAAATATGAAGGTAAAAATGACGATGGGATGTATATGACATTATCCCTGCCGTGGGGTAATTCAGGAACTATCAGTTATAACGCAATGGCCAACCGGGAAGGTAATTCCCACACGGTAGGTTATTACGACCGAATTAATGAAAACAGTAACTATCGTTTAGCGGTTGGCACCAGTATTGATGGCAAGGCTGCGGCTAACGGTTATTTAACCCATTACGGCGATCGTGCTCAACTGACCACCAGCGCCAGTTATCAGGATGGACGTTATACCACGGGAGCGCTTTCTATCCAGGGGGGCATGACCGTGACGCCGAAAGGCGCGGCATTGCATCGCATTAATATGCCGGGTACTACCCGTTTGATGGTCGATACCGATGGTGTCGGCGGCGTACCTGTGAAAGGTTTCGGCGCGATTACCCATACCAATATGTTCGGTAAAGCGGTGATCTCTGATGTGAACAATTATTACCGTAACAGTGCGAGTATTGATTTAAACAAACTGCCGGACAATGTGGAGGCCGTACGGTCGGTACAACAAGCAACACTGACGGAAGGGGCGATTGGTTATCGCAAATTCCAGGTGATATCCGGTGAAAAAGCGATGGCCCTGATCCGCTTGCCGGACGGTAGCGCGCCGCCGTTTGGGGCAACGGTACTGAATAAGGATCAACGGGAGATCGGTATCGTCAGTGATGGTGGAAACACCTACCTGAGCGGGATAAATCCCGGAGAGAAACTGGATGTGCGTTGGGATGGAGAATTGCAGTGCGTGATTGAGCTGCCACATCAATTACCAAAAGTAGAAGAGATGGCTTCGTTATTGCTGCTCTGCCAACTGGCCGATGGTAACAAACAACCATAACTTTGATTGACTGGCAGTGTGAAAACCTTATTGCTGTCACCGAAGTGTATCGCGGTGATCTGTAATGATTATTCTGAGCATGAGTAATTGAGAGCATGAAATTGAACAATACAATCAATGTAATCACGATCGCTATCTTAAGTCTGTCAGTGATCAGTGAATCAATGGCGGCTATTGCGCTGGATCGTACCCGCGTCGTGTTTAACGGCGAGGACAAATCCACCAGTATGGATATCAGCAACCAGAACAAAGAGTTGCCATATCTGGCGCAGGGATGGATAGAAGATGAACAGGGTAACAAAATCAATGGTCCGTTAGTCGTGACGCCGCCGGTACAGCGGGTGGAGCCGGGCGCTAAGAGTCAGGTGAAAATACAGTCACTGCCAACAATCGCACAGTTACCACAAGATCGGGAAAGCTTGTTCTATTTTAATTTGCGTGAAATTCCGCCGCGCAGTAAGAAGCCGAATACCTTGCAGATTGCGCTACAAACTCGAATCAAGCTGTTCTATCGCCCGAAAGCCATTTTTGCCAGCCGCACCGATTTGGATAATCCGTGGCAAGAGAAGATGACTTTGACCCGTAAGGGGGATCGATATCAGGTGAACAATCCGACACCGTATTACATCACTGTGGTGGATGCATCGAGCCAGCTTAAGGGAGAGACGGTAGCGGGCTTTAAACCATTTATGATAGCGCCTAAAAGTAGTGCGGTGCTGAGTGGTAGTGTCGGCGCATTAGGGAGTGCGCCAGTACTGACGTATGTCAATGATTATGGTGGCCGACCGCAATTGACTTTTAGTTGTGCGGGGAACCATTGTCAGGTGACTGAACGTTCGTCGTGATGGGTAAAGTCGGGAGGGGCGACGATGAACATCAAGCGGATAAGTTGCGTACTGGCACTGACTATCTGGCTGATACCGGTGACGGCGAGTCAGGCAAGGGCCGCAGACATAAACGGGTTGCACGGTGAACTGCATGTGTTTGGTGGGCTGACTGAGGCGGCTTGTCGACTGGACATGACCTCTGCATGGCAGGAGGTGAATCTGGGGAGCACGCCAAACAGTGACTTACGCCAGCCAGGTGATAAAGGAACGCCGATACCGTTCACATTGAAGTTTCGTGATTGTCTAAGAACTAAAGGGGCAGTCAATGACAGTCGGACCGGCAATCTGACGTGGGATCAGTTACAACCGGTGGCGACGGTCAGTTTTGCGGCGCCAGCGGATCGCGATTATCCACATCTGGTGCAGGTGGCCGGTATCACCGGGTTGGGGTTACAGATAACAGATACCGCGAATAATGATATCCGGTTGGGAGAGCGGGGACGTCCACGTTTTGTAGCAGCCGGGCAGGACAGCTTGGAATATTACGTGACGCCGGTGCGGACGCCGAGAGCGCTAGGGATTGGGCAATATCGCGCGGTAGTGGATTTCAGGGTGAATTATGATTAATTCTCTGTGTTCTCTGAGAATAAAAAGACAGCATCGCAGGCAGAAAAAATGGCGCGTATTACTGTTTGGCTGTTTATTGAGTGTTAATGCTCAGGCTGATTTATTGACAAATTTAGCCGCAAGACCTGTCAGTAATTTTGCGGGTAAAACACCGGTCAATATTTACGGTGTGGTTATCGCTCCTCCACCTTGTGTGATTAATAACGGCAATACTATTGATGTGGACTTTGGCGACGTAATGATTACCCGCATTGATGGGGTTAATTATATGCAACCCGTCAAATACACGGTGAGATGTGAAAAAATGCCAGCTAATGCGATGAAAATGATGATATCGGGTAACACTGCCAGTTTTGATCGAACGGTGTTGCAAACCAATCACTCTGGGCTAGGTATCGCCGTTATTCATAACGGACGAAAATTGCCCGTCAATGACTGGATGAAATTTAGCTATCCTAATTTTCCTGAATTACATGCGGTGCCGGTAAAAGATATGTCTGCGGTATTGCGAGGCGGCGACTTTGGCGCGGGTGCAACCATGATGGTTGAATACCAGTGAACAGGAGACATGCAATGAATCCTCTGATCTACCGTGTTTTCTGGGGTGCGTGCTTGGGGTTAATCAGTGTGATGCCGGGACAGGCGGCAGATAATATGTGGTTTCACGGCACACTGCTTGAAGCGCCCCCTTGCGTGATTAATGACGGCAATATGATTGATGTCGATTTTGGTAACAATGTCGGCATCCATCAGGTAGACGGGGTGAATTATACCAAGCCCGTGAATTACCAGTTGGTATGTGCGCCTAATGTTTCAGATTGGAGTTTAGGATTGACCGTGATTGGCCCGCCAACCTCATTTGATGCCGCCGCGTTGCAAACCAATATTACGGATTTAGGCATTCGTCTGACGTTGGATGGTAAAGCATTCACCCTTAATGAGCGTATTCCGGTGACGTCGCAGAAACAGCCGGTAATACAAGCGGTGCCGGTGAAAAAACCAGGAAGTACGTTGCCGGAAGGGGCATTTGAAGTGACGGCGACATTGCTGGCGGAATACCAGTGAAAGGAAAATTAATGAAATATTTAAAATTATTCGTGTTGCGTGTTGGTTTTATGGTTATCGCTGCCACGGTTTATGGCCATCAAGTGGTACAGGCTGCGGATAATATGCGTTTTCACGGAGCATTGGTTAAAGAACCTTGCACGATGAAATCGGGTGATGAAGATATCCAGCTCGATTTTGCAACAATTTCTGAGAAATATTTGTATCTGCATGGCAGGACCCATAGTGAGCTTTTTCTACTCAGATTATCTGGTTGCGATATGAGTGTGGGGAAATCGATTAAACTGACATTTAGCGGCATAGAAAATACGCAGTTGCCGGGCTTATTGGCGTTAAGTGCAGGGAGCCAAGCCGCTGGAATTGCCATCGGTATAGAAACGGCAGAAGGCAAACGGTTGTCGTTGAATAAAGAGGGGGAAGAGTATCCGTTAAAAGAGAGGGAAAACTTGATTGTACTGCAAGCATATGTGCAGGCAGAACCCACTGCGCTAGCTAACCAGACGATTAAGCGAGGTGCATTTCATGCGATTGCAACCTTTAATCTGAATTATGACTAACTTGCACAGTTTTATTAGGTAACTAAATGAAAAAGTTATTCTCTGTTTGCCTGGTACTTTTATCGCTGTTTTCATCAAATGCGGTTGCATCGATATTTTCATATATCACTAAATCCGAGGGGATTCCGACAAATGCCTATTATACTTTTGTCATTGAACGTTGGGACCCAGAAAACGATTTTACGCCAAATCCTTGTTATGGTTATTCTGCGTGTTGGATATCGGTTAACCATCGCCATTTTGCTGATGGTTATTCAGGGCAGCCCTATAGGATATTCAATACTCGCGTGGAAAGATTCAAGACAATGAAACAAGTGCAGGCGGAGATATTGAAATATACCAGTTTTCCGATCACTGGAGTTGCAAAACATTTTGGTCCTGCGATTCGATCGCATCAGGAATGTGTCGGGTTATTTTATGAAACCGATCAAAATGGTTTTCATGGAAGATTATTACCTGGATCTTTATGTGGCGTTGCACCACCGCCAATAGGATTTTGTCAGGTCAGTGAAGGCTCCGTTGAACTTAATTACGGTAGTATTGATGAGGCAAAACTGGAAGGGGCCACCAGAGCGGAAAATATCAATGTAACCTGTAATGTAGATATCGAGATTATTGTGACAGCGACGGGACCTGACAGGGGATTAGTACCTTTAAGAAGTGATGGTAGCTTGAAAGCTAAATTGCTATTAAATGAGAAAAATGGTGAAGACGGTGTTGCTGTGTTTGTACCGGCTGGAGGAAATGTACCCGTTACAGTGAAATCAATTTTACAGAAAAATGGCAGAGTAGAGGCAGGACCTTTCTCAGGATCAGGAGCAATAATTTTGGCGATGCCATAAAAAGGTGTTTTTTTAATTTAAAGGCTGGGATGAAAATGAAACAAGATCATCTATTAGTAGGGAAGCGTATTCAAAAAAGAAGGAAAGAGTTGGGTATGACCGCGGTAAAATTGGCGGAAAAAATAGGTATTAGTCAACAACAACTCTCACGTTATGAGAGAGGGATAAACCGAATTAATTTATCCCATCTGGTACAGATAGCTTCAATATTGGAGACGCCGATAAACTGGTTTTTCCTTGATTGTAGTTATCCTGTAGCCAATAACAGCATCAATAAATTAACAGACCAATATATCCCTATTGCGGAGGCTACATTGGGTAAATTTGGATGTTAACTGATCTCGACGCCAATCAGGGGATCTATAAACCAGTTGATGACTGAGTTTCGTGACCGACGGAACGGTCACTTTTATGATTTATTCGTTAGCCATGTTATTACCACAACGTTATTACCACAAATTAAAAAGTCCATTCTTATTTATCTCCCATTTTGACGAAGTTATTAAAGTTCAGATAGTAATTTAATTAAGGAACAAATACTCCCGACACCATAACGTTTAGGAATTAATGTTGAATATGTCGGGGTTAATAACTAATTGTCTCAAAAAGAGAACAAACTGCCATTCAATATTTCCCGCTCAGAAATAGATATGTTAGCGACGGTTTAACTAAATTCAGATTAGTTAATCAGCAAATAAAAATAACTCAAATGACAAGTAAAACGCAGCGCATTAGCGATCTGGTTGTTTAACTTGTCGTGATGTTGTTTTAGTCAAAATGTATCGAATAAATAAAAGGAATCGATGAAATGAAAAAACACATTTTGAAGACCTGTGCGATAGCGGCGCTGTGTCTGGGGGGGATGTCGCAGGCGATGGCGGAGGAAGTGAGTGCCGGTACCCTGACAGTAAACTCTTCAGTGACCGCAGAGACTTGTAAGTTTGCAGCAATAGAGCCTGTTAGTCTCGCCGCTTTGGTATCTGATTTTTCTGGGAAGGGAGATGGCGCAATTTTAACTAACACGCAAAAATTCGTCACGATTAAAACGGAAAAATGCCCTCTGTGGAGTTCCGCGAAAAGCGCTAAATTGACGGTTGGCGGCACCGCAGCAGGACCAGGAGGCAATTATTTTCAGCTTCTTAACTCCACTGGTAATGCTGCAATTACCGACCATGCGATTGGCCTGACGATAAATGACAAGCTTATCCCGCCAGGTGCGCCAGTTAACCTAAAAGATGCCTCATACAGTCCCGCAGTAGCCGGTGATAATGCCATCACGCTTAAAGTAGGGCTGGCTAAGCTTGGTGTGGGGGCGGTAAAAGCCGCAGAGTCCAAAGGGAACCTGACCGTGAAAATAGCGTATGACTAATTCTCAACGCCGATAGACGTTAGAAACAGATAGTCGTGGAATTGGACAGGGAGGCCCAATTCTTACTTACGCAATACCAAACCAGACATTTTCAGGTGATGTCAGTGAAAAGATTGATGACAGCAATGATAGTGACCGGTCTGTTAGGCTGGTCGGTTACTTCCGCGCAGGCGGAAGGGGTGGGGATCAGTACTACCCGCATTATCTATCCAGCGGATAGCCGCGCGACAACCGCCTCAGTGAGCAATACCAGTAAAGAGGCGGTCTATTTAATACAGGCGACAGTCAGTTCTACTTCTGCGGGAGACAAAACCGCTCCATTTCTGGTGACGCCGCCCCTGTTTCGTATGGAGCCAGACAGCCAGAATCAGGTGCGCATCGTCAAAACTGGTCCGTCGCTGCCTACCGACCGGGAATCCCTGTTCTGGTTTACGGCGAAGGTCATTCCGTTAAGCTCTGAATCCGATAATCGCTCCCAGCGGAATGTCTCCGGCGGAATACAGTTTGCTATAGCCAACACGATTAAGCTGATGTATCGCCCGTCAGGGCTATCGGTTTCGCCGGAGCAAGGATTTGGTTCACTGCGCTTCAAACCGACAGCCGCAGGAATCACGGTTACAAATCCATCACCTTATTACATCACCTTAACTTCCCTAAAAGTGGGTGGACAGGAGGTGATGACGCAGCAGAAAGAGAACATGGTCTCCCCGTTCTCTGACCTCTCTCTACTACTTAAAGGTGGGCATTATCCAGCCAAAGTAAGCTGGACGGTGATTAATGACCTCGGCGGAGAATCCACCTATCAAGGGGAGATACCGTAATGTACAAACCGTGGGCCCTTATCAGACGGGCAACACTGGCTTGTTTGCTCTGTACTGCCCCTCAGCCCGCGGGAGCGAGCTCAAACACGGCAGAACTGACATTGGCGCTGACGCTGGAGCAGCCAACCTGTGAGCTTTACATGCAAACATCTCATGTCGAGTTTCCATCCGTACCACTCACCGAGGTTCGGTATAGCACGCAACATATTGCGGCGGCGGGCAGCAAACCTATTACGTTAGCGTTGTCAGGTTGTGCGGGATCAGCCAGAGCAGGCCGTACCCCGGCGATTAAAATAATCGGCGCCACGCCAGAAGACCACCCGACGTTATTTCGGGATAAAGCTTCCACGGTAGCGGGAAATGTGGGATTTGGCTTGCGCTATCAATTGCCGGGAGGCGGGGTGGGGAGCTACCTGAAAAATGGCGATTATGTGAATTTGGCGCCACCGGGTAACGCCGCTAAAGAGAGTCAGATTACCTTCCAGATGAATATGCGACATGAACCCGGCACGGTTGTGCCGACTCCCGGTGAGCTGACCGCGCATATTCAATTTCAATTTGACTATCACTGAGTGCGGCTGAGGCAACAGGTTTCAGGAGGCGTTGTGGAAACAGATCGGGTACACCCAGTGCGGTACCGGTTGGTGCTATTGGTGTTCTGGCTAGGGTTAGGGATGACTGGTACAGAATCCTGTCTAGCCGCCGGTATCAGCCTGAATAAAACTCGGGTGATTTTCACCCAAGGAGAACGGGCACAAACGCTGACGGTGGTCAATACCACGCATCAGGCGTGGCTGGTGCAGGTAAGGATAACCGAAGATCAGGAGAAAACCGCACCAGCGTTTGTGGTGACTCCGCCGCTGTTCAGGTTGGAGGCCAACAGTCAGAACAGCTTGCGTATTTTGCCAACCTTTAATCAGCCCCCCTTTCCAGTGGATCGGGAATCGCTCGGGTATGTCCAGATGAACGCTATCCCCGCGACTCAACAGATGATGGGTGAACATATTCGGGAACAGGCGTCGATGAGCGTAGGGATGCGGATTAAGTTTTTCTGGCGACCGCGTAACCTGCCTTTGTTGCCGGAAGAGGCGTATGGACAGCTTCGCTTTCAGTCGCAACCCGATGGTATTGAGGCGTGCAATCCCTCCCCGTATTTCCTGTCGCTGGACAGTCTCACGCTGGATGGACAGGCGCTCGATCTGAACCGCTATCCCTCAATGATAGCGCCACAGGATTGTGTTACCTATGCCGGGCTGGTGGGTAAAAAATCGGTGAATTGGTCGATGATTAATGATTACGGCGGGGTTTCAAAAATATTTACCGTCAGGGTGGCGCGTTGAATCCGCCCTTGTTTTCTACTTTTTTTCTACTTTTCTACGGAGTTGGAGTATGAAGAGAGTCAGTAACTGGCATGGGCGGACACATTGGGGGTTAATGCTTTACTCCCTCGGTTTCACTTTGCTGCTAGGGAATATATTCAAAGCGCAGGCGGTTGATAATCAAGGGCTGTCGTTCTCCCCGATGCAATTATCGTATGTCGCTAAAGATAGCCCGGGCGGCGTGACGCTCAGTATGACTAATCACACAGCGCAGAACTATCTGGTACAGGGATTTGTCAGCCCGATGGACCACGATACCGGTCGCTTTGATACCCAATCCGGGCAAGTTCCCCCTTTTGTCGTCCTGCCGCCGTTAAAACGGATCGAGGCTGGAGAGAAATTTTCGTTCCGTGTTCGCCAGCTTGGGGGGCAATTACCGCCGGATCGGGAATCGGCTTTTATAGTCTCGCTGCGAGCTATCCCGGGAGTAGCCGTACCGGATACCGTGGAGGCGTCGGCATTAAGTCACCGGACAGACAAAGCGTCGCAAGTGCAGGTCGCCTTACAGATGAATATTCGACTGTTTTATCGTCCCCAAGGCGTACCCGTCCGGGATAACGCCACGGTGGCTAAACAGGTGAAATTTTCCCTTCATGGGACGCAGTTACGGGTGGAAAATCCTACGCCCTATTTTCTGACCTTTTCTGCCCTGAAAGTAGGCACTCAACAGGCAGATGATCACATACGTCAGGCGATGGTGCCGCCGAAAGGCAGACAAATCTATTTGTTTCAAAATCATTTGTTTCAAACCCATTCGCTTCAAACCCATTCGTTTACCGCTGGAGCACAGGGGCCACTGGTCTGGCGTTTTCCCGGCGACAGTCAGGATCGCTATGTTCCGTTATGACTTGTTCTTATCTGTGGGGGGGATGACCGGCAAAGTGGCCTCAAGATTAACCGCATAGGCTTAAGTTATAAGCAGAAATGAGCTATGACAATAAACATTTTATTTTCGTCTGCGCGGCTGGCGGGCAGTCAATGTGCGCTCGGTCAGCCGGGCAATTTTCGGCTGCGTCCTGTATATGTATGTCTGCTATGTTCACTGACGGCGGCAACTTTGCCTACCTCTGCGCGGGAATACTTTAATCCCGCTTTCTTGATGGGGGCGACGGGGGAGCAGGAGCATATCGATCTCTCGGCGTATGAAAACGCGGGCTATGTCGCACCGGGGCGCTATCTGGTGGATATCTACATGAACCAGAATAAGGTGGATAACCGCGAGATTGAATTTAGATTGGTCAACGACCATCTGCAACCGGTATTAACGGCGGCACAGCTCGAAGAGTATGGGGTCAATATTCGCGGGTTGTCGGCTTTTCAGGGAAAAGCGGGCGATAGCTCCATCACGGATCTGACGAAACAGATCTCACACGCCAGCGCGATATTGGATTTCGCTCGTTTGCGTCTGGACCTCAGTGTTCCTCAGGCGGCTATGCAGCCCCATTATTCTGGGATGGTCGATCCGTCATTGTGGGATAACGGAATTCCGGCTTTTTTGATCAACTACACCATCAATGGCTCAGAAGGGCGTTATGACAGTCAGGAAACCGGCGGCGGATCACGCTCCCGCAATCTGTTTGCCTCTTTTCGTAATGGGTTGAATCTGGGGCCGTGGCGTCTGCGCAGCACGCAAACTTACAGTTACAATCGCCAGCGCAATGGAGGGGCTGCCGGTTTTTCCCCCGCTACGCAGACTCAATGGCAGGTCAGTAATACCTATTTGCAACGTGATGTACAGTCACTGCGCAGTGAGTTTACAGCCGGTGAAACCTATACCGGTGGGGATATTTTTGACAGCATTCCGTTGCGTGGTATGAAGTTGGTTTCTCAGGATGCAATGTTGCCTGAAAGTCAGCGCGGTTTTGCCCCAGAGATAACCGGTGTAGCAAGCTCCAATGCGCAAGTGACCGTATCCCAAAATGGCTATACCGTGTATCAAACCACAGTGGCGCCGGGTCCATTTCGTTTCACCGATTTGTACACCACCGGGGACTCTGGCTACCTGACGGTCACGATCAAAGAGGAAGATGGCAGTACTCGTGTCTCCACCCTCGCTTCTTCATCGGTCCCGATGATGCAGCGTCCCGGCGGCATGAAATATGAGTTGACGGCCGGTCAATATCACGGCGGCAACCTCACTGATGGCAGCCGTTCCCCGGTATTTGCTCTGGGCACCTTGGTCTATGGTTTGCCGCATAATATCACCTTGTACGGTGGGGGATTGGTCGCAGGCAACTACCAGTCGGGTATATTCGGCTCGGGCGTGTCACTGGGGGCATTTGGCGCACTGTCTGCGGATGTGACGTTTGCCCGAGCCCAGTTGCAAGGGGCTAAGGGGCAGGAAAATAACCGGCAACAGGGCCAAGCTTATCGAGTGAAATATGCCAAGAACTTGATCAGTACCGGCACCAGCATCGATCTGGCCGCCTATCGCTATTCCACTCAGTATTATTACAGTTTCAGTGATGTTAACAGCATGGGCTACAGCCTGAATGAATATCAGGTGCCGTGGGCGCTTGACCGACGTCAAAGCACCTGGCAGGTGAACCTGCATCAAACGCTGGGAAGTTGGGGCAGCCTTTACGCCTCTGGGACGCGCAACGATTATTGGAATGGCCGTACCGACAACAATCTGAATTTGGGTTATAACGCGATGCTGATGGGGATCAGCTATAACCTGAGTTATAACATTTATCGCATGGAAGGAGCCGGCAACTGGTCGGAGAATCGTCAGATGGCATTCAATATGCAGGTCCCACTCAGTCTCTTTGGATCATCGTCTGCGCTACGGGGCGCTTACACTCGCTATACGGTCTCGCGCGACTCGCAGGGGCGCACCGCTCAACAGACCGGCATCAGTGGCATATTATGGGATAACCGCCTGAATTATAACCTCCAGCAAGGTTGGGGGAACCGCGGCCAGCAAAACAGCCGGGCTTTGTCTCTGAGTTATCAGGGCAGCCAGGGAAACGTTAATCTTGGCTACAATGACAGCGCAAATAGCCATCATTTCACCTACGGGGCTTCCGGCGCCCTCCTAATCCATCCTTACGGCATGACGCTATCACGTTCACTGGGTGATGAAGTGGTGCTGGTTCGTGCGCTCGGGGCGAAAGGGGTGACGGTCGGGGACGGCAATGTGCAGACCGATTGGCGGGGCTACGCCGTACTGCCGGGCGGATCGGTCTACCAAAAAAACACTATCAATCTGGACCCGTCCACCCTGCCGGAAGGGATCGATATTGACCAGACCAGTAAGAATGTTTATCCGACCAGAGGAGCCGTGGTGTTGGCTAATTATCAAGTTCGCTCAGGCAGCCAGTTATTGTTGACGTTGATACATCATGGCAAACCCGTGCCTTTTGGCGCTATTGCGACGCTGGAAGAAAATGCCGCTCAGGTCGGCAGCGGCATTGTGGGTGATAACGGTCGGGTTTATCTCAGCGGTATGCCCCCGGCTGGTCATGTGAAAGTTAAATGGGGAAACGGGGCAACGCAACAATGCATCACCCATTATCAGGCGCCATCCGATACACCCGGGCAACTGGTACAGGCCGATGCCGTGTGTCTGTAAGCATTATCTTTATGTGGGCAGCTTGACTGATGCGCCCGATGAGCAATTTGGAGAAAGAAGAATGTTGAACACTGAACGTTTGTGGGGCGGTGGTGTAGAAAATCCCGTCTCAACCCTGATCGGCTTGGGGGTATTATTGCTCTTTTTATTGACCACCTTGCCTCTCCAGGCGGCAGAGACTCATCAGGACTGTGAGATTGAACTGGTGCAGATGGTTCGTAATGTCACCGGCTATGCAATGGTGCCAAATAACAAAGATAAGCGTGATTACTCACGTGATGAGATAGTCGGTTATACCACCAGCGGCCCTCTTAATTGGTCGGCAACCTGTCGTGTCCCCATTGGTACGCAGTTTATGGCCTACACAGTGGGATCGGGAACACGTCCATTAATCTCTTCGTCGTCATCGAGTAGCGTCCGGGTAGGAAGGGTTGGCGACTTTATGGTTGATATCGGACAATCTTCACTCTCTTGCCAGACGCATGGCTCACCCAGCACCTATCAATCAGCCAGTCTGGTCAGGGGGAATGCTGGCGTTAACATTCCCTGTGTTCCCGATGCCAACGGCTTGGTTGATGTCAGTGTCCGCACCGTGACAGGGGCGATTTACCCGGACAGTGACGGTAATTTCAATGCGAAGGTAGGAGGTAGTCCTCTGTCAGTTGGCGCGGTTGGCTGGACTCCTGCGGCCATATCGGGTTCTAACGGCATGTTGAAGCCCCTATTGACCACGGTTATTCTCTCACCAGTTAAAAAGCCATCCACCTGTGCGGTTGTCCTGACGCCCTCATCGGTGGATTGGGGAACGGTGAAAAGAGCCGGTAAACAGGCGGGAGATCCACTGGCGTCGGCCAGACAGATAGGGATAAACAGCACCTGTTCCGGCGATGACGCGGTATTCCAAAATTCACGCTTACTCTACCGAATCGATGGGCCATTTGTACCGGGTAAACCGAATGTATTAGCTTCCTCAATAGAGGATATCGCCTTTGCATTCACCGATTCTGCCAACAAACCCTTATCTCTCGGTACCGGGCACAGAGGCGAAGGAGAGAATGCAAGATACATTAAGCGGGGGGACGATAACTATACCGCATCAACGCAACTGTCTGTGGTACCGATTCTGATGAAGATTGATGGCGCTGGAGGGCGAGCCAGTGCCGTTGCTGTCATCTCAGTGTGGTCGGATGTTAATTTCATTGAACCCTCTGCTTAGGCTGGGGGAATTTGTCGAAATGGTTTGGTGATGATGTTGTTTTCTATTTCACAGAAGCACCGATTTTAAGTACCGGTGCTTCTGTGTTTATTAGAACATTAATTAGATACCGTATTTGCTTATACTGTGTTAACCCCGCATTTCTGTTATCTCTATCTCTTTATCGAAACGTAAATGTTCATCGGCCGCCATCGGAATCAACCAACGTAAATTATAGATAACATTATCGGGTAATGAATTTGTTTCATAGATATTAACGATCTCTTTTTCAATAGAATTGACAGAATAGACACGATCATCATACATATAGAGAAAATTTACCTGATAAACGTCAGGGCGAGTTAAGACAGTAAATAATCGCCACTCTTCAGGACGTGTTTCAATGCCAGCCTCTTCCGCAAATTCCCTTGCCATTGCTTGTTGAGGGCTTTCACCAGCCTCTATTTTTCCACCAACCCCGTTAAGCTTCCCTTTTTGCCAACTGGGTTGTAATTTTGAAATCAGGGAAACATGTTTTTTATCTTTAGAAAACATAAACCCTGTTACATAGTGAATCATTATTTTCTCCACGCTTTTATTTCATGACTAATGTCTGATTTCTGTCTGGACCATAGGAAATATATTTGATTGGGATACCAGCATAGTCTTGAATAAAAGTTAAGAAGTCAATCAGCTCAGTAGGCAGTTCTGTTAAATGGGTATATGATGAGTTAAGTGCGCCCCAGGATTTAAATGTTTTATAGATAGGTTTGGCTCTATCGAGCTGCAATAATGCTTCATCGCAACAGACGGGCTTATCATCAATTTCATAGGCAATAGCGGCTTTTATTTCATGTAAATCAGCGAGAACATCAACATTCGTTATGGCGAGTTCTGTTACGCCATTGAGTTTCACTGCATGCTTAATTAGGGATAAGTCCAACCAGCCGCAACGCCTTGGCCTTTTCGAAACGGTGCCATACTCGTTCCCGCGTTCTCGAATATAATCAGCCTGTTCTGTCAATAATTCGGTGGGGAATGGCCCGTTACCGACACGAATCATATAAGATTTCATGACACCGACAATATGCATTTTTTGTGCCGGTATGCCTATCATGGCAAAGCAGGTTTGCACTAGTGTCTGATATGCCACGGTATAAGGATAAGTACCGAAACTATTATCTAAGAAAGTGGCTTGTGATGTTTCAAGTAAAACATTCTCTCCCGAATTAAGTAAATCACCGATAATTTCATTAGTGAATGTGAAATAAGGTTCTATCCTCTTGCCATATTGATGCGTTGTTTCTAACATCTCTTCAAAATCTAATGTGGTTTGTGCATTAAAAACATGATTGATTTGTTTTTCTCTGATATTCCAAAGAAATTCTAATTTACTCCTTAATTTTTCTTTATCAAGTGTATCAATAAGCCGAATGCCATGACGGTTGGTTTTATCTTCAACACAGGCCCCGACACCGACACCAACTGAACCTATCTTCTGCTTGCCTTTATATTTTTCTGACGCTCGATTTAATTCGGAGTGTAATGGTAAGACAATATGGCATCGTGGATCGATAAATATATTAGAATCAATGTGTTCTTTTTGTATAAAATCGATCTCTTTAACCAGAACGGGAAGACTAATTAAAGCACCTTGGCAGATATGTAAATTCTTTTTGTTGAGTGAGGCCGGTAATTGAGAAAATGAGCCTCTTAAATTACCATGTTGCACACAATGACCTGCATTAGCGCCGCCATTAAATCGAGCAATGTTATTGATATTGCCAGATAAATAGTCAACAAATTTTCCTTTACCTTCATCTCCAAATTGGAGTCCAACTACAGCCGTTAACATGAACCTGTTCCTTAATTATTTATGATTTACTCTAAATAATAGTTAAATCATCCAGTTTTGGTGATCTTTTTTTTAAAAAAAAGATGAATAATCTGCTCTTATAAATTTAATATGCTAACTATTTATTTTCACATTATTATGAATTATTTATTTTCTTATCTGATTATTTTGAACAACCTTTTTATTACTGTTTATGGACCAAAGAGTCAGCTATTAATAAGGCTTCACTTAATGTATCAACCACGGGAACACCGGCAGTTTCAAGACTGACACGGCTGTGGGTTCCGCCAGTATAAAGAATGGCATGAGCTCCTGTTGCTAATGCGGCAATTGCGTCATCGGTGGCGTCGCCAATAACCACACTGTGCTTAGGAGAAACATTGAGTTTTTTGAGATGGTTCGCTAACTGCTCTGATTTGCCGGTAGTCAATAATGGCGTATTTCTACCATCTATATGGGTAAAGAATTTGCCAATACCATGATTATCAAGCATGGGGACCAATTCATGATGCTCCATCAGTGAACATAATGACTGAGTTGCGCCTGTTTTATAACGGGAAGCAAGGAGTTGACTCACACCTTCTGTGAGACTGGCTTTCTGAATGCCTGGTCGATAGTGAAAATTAAATATTTTTCCGATCACTGATCATTCAGAAGATGAAGGTTCACGGCCAATCACTTGTTTATAGAAAGTTTGTACGGGAACACAATAATGTTCCCGATATTGTTCCAGCGTCAGTGGTTCAATACCAATTTCTGCCAGTGCAAAATTGGTGGCGCTCAATGAAACATTGACATCATTAAGTAATGTGCCGTTCCAATCCCAAATAATATGTGCTGTTGTCACAATCAATTAACTCCCTTTCCAAACGAATTTTTGCGAGCTGAACATTCAGGACATTGATGTGCCAGGGCCTTAAATGCATCGATTGGCTGTTCATAATTCAATGGTGTTTGCGCTTTTAGATTTAATAAAAAACGCAATAATTTGATTGCCCATGTTGAGTCTGCCAGGGTGTCATGAAGGACGGACAATAAACTGTATGAATAGGCAGCCCAATCCGCCGTAGTTGTATAAGTATATTTATCATCAGCAAAAGGCTGATGAATTAAACGATTCAGGACTTGATGATGTCTGAAACACCAAGGCGTCAATACATCTAAAGTTTCAGGGTTGAATACACGATCAGCATGTCCATAAACGCGGGCGCGTAATAGTTTTTCCCAATGCAGTTCGACGGCACGGGCCTTCGGACGTTGCCCGGTTTGGGCCATGACCAGATCGATTGCCTGACGTAAGGTGTCGCCTGTTCCGCAATTATCATCAATAACTGTCACAGTTTGCTCTGGTGGAATATTGCGCCCCCAAAGATGATTGCTTTTGCGAGACGTATCATCGTAACGTGAGACTTTCACTAAATTGAGCTCACTATCCCATGCTGCGGCTGTGACTGCCGCCGCCGCTGATCCTCCTAACATGATGCCGACAACAGAGGAGTTGGGGCATTTGTCAATTTGGGCTGCGGCCAAAGTTAACAGATGATTATCCCCTTCAATAAACGGTCTGGGCACTTGGTGTTCCGTAGATGAAGGCAATTTCAGGTCATGGATCGGCGAGGGTGAAAAAGTGAATGCTGTGCCCATCAGCGTTGAGCTGACGACTTTTGCACACTCTTTGATGCCATCAATAAATGACACAATATCTTCGTTAACCGTCTGCGGAGAACTTATTAAGCTATCAACGATTCTGAGCAGTTTTGCCAGGCTATGATCGGCCAATATATATTTTGATGGGGCGACACACAGCTTGTCGCTACACTCAAGTTGAGCGATATATTCTGTGTAATATTTCGCCGTCATCAGTAGTTCGTGACAAGGTTTTTGTTCGTAATAGTCAGCACCGCGGGAACCCACGAATTCTGGCTTCTCCGTGAGTAAACCGGGCAGCGCCATCACTTCTTTCGTTAAATAGCTTGTGTTGGGTACGCTACGTAATTCGCCCAGTAAACCAATAGAGCGAAGATCCAAAGTAGGAAATAAAGATTCAGGCATATTCAACGTCTCGATGATTGTGTTGCAGCAAGGGCATCTTCGAGAGGAACCTTACCAATATGTAGAGCTTGACCAAGAATTGCACCTTCGACACCGATAGTGGATAGAGAGGCTAAAGCGCGGAGATCATCCAGGCTTGATACTCCACCACCGGCAATAACGGGTGATGATGTTTTTGCACAGACTTCCTGTAATAGCGTGAAGTTTGGCGAACTCATCATGCCTCCCCGCTCAACATCGGTTACGACGTAGCGTTGACAACCCTGCTTGTCGAGGCGCTCAAGAACATCCCAGAGATTGCCTTTGCTGACATTCCATCCATGTGTTGCCAGTTGATAACCTTCTGATGTGCTTTTTACATCCAGAGCAATGGCGATCTTATCGCCATATTCTGCAATCGCTCGGGCACACCAATCTGGATTTTCTAATGCTGCGGTTCCCAAATTAACTCGTTGGCATCCAGTTGCTAATACTTTGCGCAAGATGGTTTCATCTCTGATTCCGCCACAGACCTGTACGTTAATGTCGACCGCAGCAAGGACATCAGCAATAAGATGGCTGTTTGAGCCTCGTCCTGATGCAGCATCAAGATCAACAACATGTATCCATTTTGCCCCGGCATTTTGCCAGGCGAGCGCCACTTCCGCCGGCGTGCCTAAAGGTCGCCGTAATGTTGGGCTTTCACCACGGGTTAATCGAATTGCGGAATTTGATGTCATTGCTATTCCGTCAACAATATCTACAGAGGGAAATATCTCGAATGTTTCCTTACTTATCATTGAATGCATCCTAATTAATTATTTAAAAATTAATAACGATTGTGATTAATGTAATTACAGCTTGTAATGTAACGAATAAATATGTCTTTTACTTCTTTTAAAAAGAAATTGGATTAAAGAACAAAAGGGTTAATTTAATGAACTTAATAACCGTTCATCGATTTATAATAGTGGAAAGAAAAAATTTCTCAATAAGGTTATTAGCTAAATATAGCAATTTGGATAACTTTGTTAAGTTAGTTGATCTTATATTTACTTAAGAAGAGTTATTTTAAAGCTAGGTAAATAGCGATTCAGCATAAATATATAAGAAATGAATTCTGCTAATGTCGAGAGGAAAAGTGTTGTGTTATTTATCCAATATCTTAATTGCTGGAGATAATATAGATCTATTTTTTCAGGTAATGTATTTAATATGTGCTAATTTATCTTAAATAAATGCGTGTAATCATTATTTTTATTTTGGCGGTCAATTTTCATTGTGAGCGAAATAGAATTGCTGAGAATTTAAAATAGTAACAATGATTAATATGTATTTATATGCTATTTATTCTGTGGGAATTATTTATTTGTATTATATATAAGAATATTACATGGAGTGTTTCTATAAAATAATTTATTTTTATCACCTATAATAAGAGCTTATATTTAAAAATATAATTTCATTGGTTATTTGGCTAAAATGTATATTTAGAATGATATTAATTGCTGTGTTTAACCATGTTTCTTGCTCATCAAGAATATCGGAGGCAATTAACATGAATACTGGACGTTTTAAAGAGGCACCTAATTGGGTACCTCTTGTTGTATGTGGGGAGACTGGAAGAAACTGCGTTGAAACGACGGGTTTTAACTATTCTCTTAAATATTGAGTCGCTTAAATATCAAGCCGTTTAGTTTGCCATTTTTTAGATTTCCAACGCCAGATGTTAGTAAGCCCACGCAGCCATTCATCACAGAAGAAACCGATCCAAATACCTAAAATGCCCATTTCCATTTTGATCCCCAAAAAGTACCCCACCGGAATAGCAATACACCACATAAAGAACATGGCCGCATAGAGTGGGAAACGCGCATCACCGGAAGCGCGCAATGCGTTCACCATAACGATATTTGCGGTACGGATTGGCTCCAGAAAAACGGACAGCAAGAATAGAGGCAACAACAGCTTGATAATGGCTTCATCTTGTGTCAGGAAATGCAGAATCGGCATTCTGAACAGCCAGAAAGCGGTGACTACGCCAATGGTGACGATACAGCCAATTTTCAGACTATTAAGGCCACGAATATAAGCATCTTCAAATCGCTTAGCACCGACCAGATGGCCGACCATAATTTCGTTGCCGATGCTGACAGAAATGCCAAACAACATCACAAACAGCGATAGCTGGAAATAGAGTGTTTGCGCTGCCAATGGAATTTCACCCATTAGCCCAATGAATGCTATGGCCGCCATATATTGCAGTATCCACACTACGTTTTCACCTGCGGCAGGTAAACCAATATATAAGATTTTACCCAACATATCTTGTGACCAGCGCAGGAAACCAGCCAGCGTAAATTTGATCCGCAGGCCATAACTGAGCAGGCAAAATAATAGGATCACGGCGACAATCCGACCAAAGACTGTAGACCAGGCGACGCCTTCCAGACCATATTTAGGTAATCCGAAGAAACCATATAGGACGATCATATTACCTAGCACTGTCAGCAAGTTAGCAATCAAAGTAACATACATTGCCGCTTTCGATTTCCCATAAACCCGCAGACAAGCAGCCAGAATAATTGAAATGGCTTCGGGGATCAGACAGATACCGAGAATGTGCAGATAATTAAAACCATCTTCCATCAGATGTTCCGGCATATTCATGATGTGTAAGATCTTATAGCCGAAGAAGACAGTAATCAGCGCACAGCTAAACCCAAGCAAAAAGTTGAATGCAATAGAAATATGGATCGCCTGGCTGGCTTTATCCCGTTTGCCTGCGCCAATATATTGAGCAATGACGACACTGCATCCAACACTGATAAAGTTGAAGATGGTGATAAACAGATCAAATACCTGATTACCTACAGCCATAGCAGCCAGATAAGAAGTAGAAACGTGGCTCACCATATAAGTATTAATTAATAAAGTGGCCAGATGAAGAAGAATATCAATAAAAATCGGCCAGCTTAATGAAAAGAGCGAACGCTCAGTAACATCAGTTTGATGCATTTGAAAAACCTGCTTATTAAAAAAGGTAAATGAATTATTTCTTGAGATGCCGCGTACTCAGGAAATACTTAAGCATTGTACATGGTTTATTTATCCGTTAACAGAGATGAAATAAAGAAAGATAAAAAAATGAATTCTGGGGTTGCGTTTGTTCTGCTTGAACAACTCTTGGTGGTGAGAATTAAATAACGATCGATGTTCATCATAAGGAGAATGATTGGCAATAAATATCAGCATTGCTATTTGTAGGATATGTTAGCGAAATTGATAAGTTTTTGTCTGGCATGTTGCACATGGTGGATATGGAATTTGGGAACCAAGCGGTTTTGTCATTACCGAATAAGGTTGCTAAATTTAGCGCCTATTTTTTCGCTGCGGATACGTATACTGTGGCTACAATGCTATTAATCAATATATTCAGTAATACATTTAGTTAGTTATAGTACATTTGTTGTGAGGAAATGTAGATCAAAAAGTAAATAAATTTAATGGTAAATAATTAAGATTTTTAAATGATTACCTGAATTGATAAAAAATTTAAACGCCAATTTTTAAAAATATTTTATATAATTTCTTTAATTTATTATTCTTTATTTATTGGATGTCAACTTTGCCAGCTATTGATATCTTAATATGCTGGTCTAATCATTAGGTAATTTTATTGAAAACATTGTCTATAGTTTAATGTTGATAAATAATTTTATTGAGTTATGAGATTTTTAGAATCTGGTTATTCAATTTTTTGTGACAACTTAAACGATTTATAAACGAAGTGATAGAAAAATTTTTGTGGTTAAAATTTGCTCTATAATTAATTTAAAGGAGTCGAATATAAGGAAATAAAAATATACCATTCAGCGAGGTGATATGATGACAAATAGACCACAACACCAGTTACTTTGGGCCATTTTAACGTTGACTTTCTTTTCTGCTTTTTCTACATCTACCCATGCTTGTATTTTGCAGCCGGATTTTCCTATATGTGTGGCAAAATGCGTTATTTTTTCATCTAATGCTACAACATGTATTATCGGTTCTCACACTCCTAATCATTTAACTACTGATTATCCAGCGTCTACTGTATCTGAAAAAAATAGTTAATCGAAAATGGAATTCTATTAATATTAAGTTAGTACCGTTATAGTATTATGCGAAATTTTACCTTTCTTTATTCCTATTTTTCGCCCTTTAATTAGGGCGAATTTTTTGAAATTAATTTTAGTTACTAATGTTCTATTTTAATATCAATTGAATGAGACTATTTAAATTAATGACATAATATTGCTATAAGTGTTACTTAAATATTTTTAGGTTAGATATTGAAAAAATGTGCGCAAATTGTCTGATATAGCAAAATATTATGTTCAATATGACATTATGTTCTCTATAAATTGGCTGAAACGTAGCAGATAACCGTCAGGATCTTGCACAAGAAATTCTCGTTGGCATGCAATCACTTCATCAATACGGTAGTGATTATCTTTAACCTCTTGGTACAGTTTGATGTTATTAACTTTTAAGCTGTGCAGTAAAGGTGCTAAATCATCAACTTCAATCTGAAAATTCACCCCTCTGCCAAGAGGATAATTTAATGAGGCTGTGTTCCAGCCATCATCATGTAACGCTTCAAGCATGAGTTGTGCTTCACCAAGTGCTAAATACGCAAAATTTGGATTACCTCGTCGAATAAGCAACTGGAAGCCGAGAATTCTTTGATAAAAATCCAGAGATAGAGAAAAGTCAGTAACAGTAAGTTCTGGAACCATACGATTCCAATAGGGCTTATGTTGTTCCATTTATCATCCTATATTCTACGATGTCTATTTTATTATACGAGAATAGATTAATTTGATTCAGAGTGAAAATATTATAGTCTAATGAACTAAATAGTAACATACCTGTCATCTTTCAAGTTGCCTCTTTGTTGGCTGTTCTCACTCACCCCGGTAACATAGTTCTCTATGCTCCCGGGGATTCGCTCCCTTGCTGTCGCTATCCGTCTTGAAATCCATTGGGTATAGATCTAATAAAGCTATTTTTTATTTCTGGAAAAACTGAGTAAATAACACTATTAATTTTTACGTTATATAACTGGTTTCTTTAAGCCCTCATAGGGGAGTTTGCTGTGTTAGTCATTTATTTAATTGATGTGCTTAATTGCATTATTATATTTATTAAACTCGATTTATTATCTGTTTTTCTTGTTGATTTATATGATTCATTAAATTGAATTCATATGTAAAATGATATTTATGATATTTTTATTTTTGTGGAATTGGTCACGGATAATTTAAATATTATCTATATCTTAATGAGTGATTTTAATCAGGGAATAAATTCATTTTATGATTTCTATATTTTTACGTTATTATTTTATTTATTCTTGTAATATGCAAGCATGGTTTAATGTCGATCATCGTATTTCTCATTTTTTCCCTGATTAGTTGTTCTGGTTACATTTAAAATTAAGTCTTGTAATTATTACATTTATTCTGGCGTATTTCTGGCTATTTTTGGAAATTTGTCTGAATGATGCAGTATAGCCAACTATTGGATAAAAAAATATATATGAAACGTATTCCAGAACCTTTTCGTATTAAAATGGTAGAAAATATTCGCATGACTACCCGTGCTGAACGAGAAAAAGCATTAGAAGAAGCCGGATATAATCCATTCCTATTACCCAGTGATGCGGTTTATATTGATTTGCTGACAGATTCTGGTACCGGAGCAATGAGTGATCGCCAGTGGGCGGGCATGATGATGGGGGATGAAGCTTATGCCGGTTCCCGTAACTATTACCATCTATGTGATAAAGTTAATGAATTAATTGGCTATCAATATACTATTCCAACTCATCAAGGGCGCGGAGCAGAGCAGATTTTATTTCCGACATTAATTGCCCGTAAAAAAGCGCAAGGTGGGGCAACGCATCCGGTTTTTATTTCTAATTTCCATTTTGATACGACTGCGGCTCATGTTGAATTAAATGGCGCGAAAGCGATTAATGTCGTCACATCAAAAGCCTTTGATACAACCACTTATTATGATTGGAAAGGCGATTTTGATATTGATGAGTTGAAAAAAACGATAGCAGAACAGGGCGCTAATAATGTTGTCGCGATTGTTACAACCGTTACCTGTAATAGTTCCGGCGGTCAACCCATCTCTCTCGCTAATATGAAAGCCGTGTATGAGATTGCAAAGCAATATGATATTCCTGTGGTGATTGATTCAGCTCGTTTCTGTGAAAATGCTTGGTTTATTAAGCAAAGAGAAAAGGGCTATGAAAATAAATCCGTTAAACAGATTATCAAAGAGATGTATCAATATGGCGATATGTTAACAATGTCAGCTAAAAAAGACCCCTTAGTCAATATTGGTGGTCTTTGTTGTTTCCGTGATGATGAAGATCTCTTTAATGAAGTGCGTACCCGCTGTGTGCCAATGGAAGGGTTTGTGACTTATGGCGGTCTTGCCGGGCGCGATATGGCGGCATTGGCAATTGGTCTTGAAGAAGGGATGAATGAAGATTATCTGGCATATCGTATTAATCAGGTGGCTTATTTAGGTGATAGGTTAAGAGAAGCAGGTATTCCGATTCAATATCCAACCGGTGGTCATGCGGTATTTGTTGATGCTAAATTATTATTACCACATATTCCGGGGGAGCAATTCCCGGCTCATGCACTGAATAATGAATTATATCTGGAAGCGGGAATAAGAAGTGTGGAAATAGGTTCTTTGTTATTAGGTCGTGATCCAGAAACCGGGAAACAGAAGCCATCACCAATGGAACTTTTGCGATTAACTATTCCTCGTCGCGTTTATACTAATGATCATATGGATTATGTTGTAGAAGCCTTTATTTCCTTGAAGGAGCGATTTTCTCAGATTAAAGGATTAACTTTTACTTATGAGCCATCGGTATTACGTCATTTCGTTGCAAGATTAAAACCAATTAAATAATAAATATCGGGATGCTTCTTGTTTAAGAGCATCCCCAATTTTACTGCTTACTATATACAGCCACGCTAGGGTAACGCATATGGCTACTTCGTCGATAGAAAAATCGTCTCCATCTTTATTTGGCGGCGCCATGATCATTGGTGGAACGATTATTGGTGCAGGCATGTTTTCTTTACCGGTGGTCATGTCAGGAGCATGGTTTTTCTGGTCAATTGCCGCTTTAATTTTTACCTGGTTTTGCATGTTGCATTCAGGATTAATGATATTGGAAGCCAATCTTAATTACCGGATTGGTTCAAGTTTCAGTACCATCACAAAAGATCTGTTGGGCAATGGCTGGAATATCATTAATGGTATCACCCTTGCTTTTGTTTTATATATACTGACCTACGCTTATATTTCCGCGAGCGGATCGGTTATTCAACATGCTATGAGGGAGTTATCGATAGATTTTCCATCTGGGTTTGCTGGTTTTTTATTTGCTCTTGTTGTGGCATTTATTGTCTGGGTAAGTACTAAAACTGTCAGCCGGATAACATCAATTATTCTTGGTGCTAAGATATTAACTTTCTTTATGACGTTTGGCGGGCTGCTTTATAACGTTAAACCAGCGGTATTGTTTAATACAACTGAAGTGAATCCAACTTACTGGCCTTACGTATTAATGACTTTACCTTTCTGCCTGGCCTCCTTTGGATATCATGGCAATGTCCCTAGCCTGATGAAATATTATGGAAAAGAGCCAGAGAAAATAAAGAGATGCCTGTTTATTGGGACATCAATGGCTTTGGTGCTTTATTTGATTTGGTTGATTGGAACAATGGGCAATATTTCCCGGCCTGATTTTGTCGAAATCATCGCAAAAGGGGGCAATATTGATGTTTTGGTACAATCATTAAGCGGAGGATTGAACAGCTCAGCTCTGGGCTTATTATTAACGCTCTTTTCTAACTTTGCGGTTGCCAGCTCATTCCTTGGCGTCACGCTTGGGTTGTTCGATTATCTGGCTGATTTGCTTAAATTTGATGATACCAAGTTAGGGCGTTTCAAAACGGCGTTGGTGACGTTTCTTCCGCCAATGGTGGGTGGAATGATCTACCCGAATGGCTTTATTCATGCGATTGGCTTTGCTGGTCTTGCTGCGACAGTTTGGGCGGCTATCGTTCCCGCATTACTTGCCAGAGCATCCCGTAAGCGATTTGGCAGCCCTATGTATCGGGTTTGGGGAGGTAATGTGATGCTTGGCTTGATTTTGTTATTTGGTGTACTGAATGCCGTTGCGCATATCCTATCAAATTTTAGTCTATTGCCGGTTTATTCATAAAAAAACTCCTGCGGTGGGGGCCGCAGGAGCCTGGTGTTGACGGAAATAAGCTCCGAAAGGGAGAAAACAAAGCAGGTATATTTATGTTTTGATTTAGTTTGTTAACTCCTAACATCTTACAGCAAGGTTATTAACAGGAAGTTCTTATGGCTTCCCTTTGAACACGAATAGTCAACTGCTTTAATTTCTTTTAGTACAACGTCCCAACAGACACGTCGTAAATTCGTCACTGATAGAACAATAGCATTAGAATGCCCTCTTCTGGCAACTTTTTGCCTAGTCATTAATTAGTTGTATATAATCTTTCAGTGTCAGTGTTGTTTTTGCAACAATATTACTGTTGATGCTAAGCCATCATCTGCCGGTATTCGTTAATCACCTGTTGGCAAAAATCAGGTGAATTCACATGATGAGGGCTTTTAATTAGTTGTCTATTTTCCGTTTCTATCAATGTAGCTTCAAAAGCTTCAATAAATGATTGATTAGCATCAGGATTCCAGAACGGCCCATCTTTAATATCCAGAGCGGAAAAGCCACCTTCTGGAAGAATAAATTTTACTTTTCCTTCGCACTGATTGAGTTTTTCTGCGATCCAAATTCCCATTTGACGGTTCTCTTCGGGTATGGTGCGCATCAATGTTACTTGCGAATTGTAACGGTAAAATTGCCTGTATTTGTAGCGTTCTGGGATAGTGTTCAGATGACCAAAGTTCACCATATCCAACGCTCCGCAAGAACCAATATAAGGTATTTGCGTACGGGCTATGGCTCCCAGACGGTCAGCGCCACAAGCAAGAACGCCACCAAACAGATAGTCACAGACTTCAGTAGTAGTGATATCCAGTAGACTGTGAAGCAAACAGCTTTCGGCTAGTTTTTCCATTGTTTTGCCACCGCTGCCGGTTGCGTGAAAAACCAGACAATCATACTGCTGTTCCAACTCTTTGGTTAATAACTGTATACACGGTGTCGTCACACCAAACATCGTCAGACCAATAGCTGGTTTATCTTCAATATTGTTCTCTTCGTGAAAATAAACAGCTCCTGCGATTTGGTTGGCTGCGTTTTTTAGCACTTGGCGAGAAATACGGTTAAGACCGGATACATCTGTAACCGAGTACAGCATAGATATATCGCTAACTCCCACATAGCCAGAAACATCACCGGATGCCATAGTAGAAACCATAAGTTTTGGTATACCTACGGGTAAAGATTGCATTGCCGGTGTGATCAGTGCTGTACCGCAGGAACCTCCCAGACCTAGAATTGCTAAAACATCAGTTTGTTTTGATAAAAACACATTGAAAGCAACTGACATCGCGGAAATGGCTTTCCCCTTATCACCACAGAAAACGGCTTCTTTACCTTGTGGGTGATGCTCTGCTACTGTTTGGGCCGTGATATCGGCACCTCTTTCCAGTGAGCCAGATTGAGTAGTCAAATCCACAGTTCGAACAGCAAGGCCGGCTTTTTTGATCAGATCCCTGACGTAGAAAATTTCTGCGCGCTTGGTATCAAAAATAGTAGCGATATAAACATAGCCTTGGTTTTTTTTCATTATAATTATGAATACTTCCCTGGTGCTGACTACTCATTCATGGACAGATTATAGTCAAGATGAGACTCAAGTATCACAGTTATATTATCAAATTGAGACTGTCATCTCATTTTATCCATAAATAAGCTGAATCAATTTGATCGTTTTGTAGATAGTTGAGTAGAGTGATGATAGCGAAAAAATATTTTAACCATAAGTGTTAATCTAGCGATTTTTATTGTGAAAGAGTTGTGGGGATGATGGACTCGAAGAAGAAAACTCATTTTACCGGTACTCGGAAAAAAACTTATACATTGCTAATAAATGCGGCGTTGGAACTTTTTGAACAGAGGGCGATACCTTCGGTTTCTGAATTGGCAATGCATGCAGGTGTTTCCAGGGCAACGGCATATCGTTATTTTCCGACTCAAAGTGATTTAATTGATGCAATTGTTGGCGCCAGCCTTGGGCCGATTCTTACCTGGAAGCCGACCAGTGAAAAAACTGAGGAGCGGATTATTGAGTTGTTGAATTTTGCCTATCCTCGAATGTTTGAACATGAAGGCGCGTTACGAGCTGCTCTGTTGGTTTCTTTGCAACAGTGGGCTCAGGGGCGCTTATCTGAGGATAAACAGGAAAAGAAATTGGTTCGTGGGCATCGTAAAGATATCCTGGCAATGGTTGTTGAACCATTAAAAGGGCATTTTCCGCCGGATACCTTGGAAAATGTCATCCGTTCTTTTTCCCTGATTTATGGTTCTGAGGTCTTTTTGGTGATGAAAGATATTTGGCAGATGGATAATGCAGAAATTATTGAGATCACTAAATGGATGGCAAAAGCAATTATTAATCAGGCGCACAGAGATTCTGAATTATAGTTATTTTGATAGGTTTTCCTGGAGTAGATATTTTGTCTGCTATTTCGTATAACTTACGGTTATTTCTATGAAAAATATTCCTGTTTATGATGATGTTATTGATGCTGCCCGGTGTATAGAAGGTTATGCTTACCGTACGCCAGTTCTGACTTCCCGCACTGCTGATGAAATGACTGGAGCCAAGTTATTTTTTAAATGTGAAAATTATCAGCGAATGGGAGCATTTAAATTTCGTGGTGCTTTCAATGCGCTATCACAATTTAGTGACGAACAACGCCGCAATGGGGTTGTGACTTATTCATCGGGTAATCATGCTCAGGCGATTTCATTGGCGGCTCGTATACTGAATATACCGGCGACAATCATTATGCCGTTCGATGCGCCAGCGGCTAAGGTAGCGGCGACCGAAGGTTACGGTGGTAAAATTGTTTTTTATGATCGTTATACCGAAGATCGTGAACAGATTGGCCGTGAATTATCAGAAAAGCAGGGATTGACCTTAATTCCCCCTTATGATCACCCACACGTTATTGCCGGGCAAGGAACCGCGGCAAAAGAGCTGTTTGAAGAAGTTGGGGAATTGGATGCGTTGTTTGTTTGTCTCGGTGGCGGAGGGTTGCTTTCAGGGAGTGCGCTTGCTGCCCGCCATTTTTCTCCTGAATGTAAAATTTATGGTGTAGAGCCGGAAGCCGGTAATGACGCTCAGCAATCATTTCGTCAGGGAAAAATTATTCATATCGATACGCCTAGAACCATTGCTGATGGCGCACAAACTCAACATCTTGGGCAATATACTTTCGATATTATTCAAAAAAATGTTGATGATATTTTCACTGTTTCTGATGAAGAATTGGTGGATGCAATGCGTTTTTATGCGGAAAGAATGAAAATGGTTGTCGAACCGACCGGCTGCCTGAGTTTTGCCGCTGTACGCCAAATGAGTACGCAGTTGCAAGGACAGAGAGTTGGGATCATTGTCAGTGGCGGTAACGTGGATATTGAGCGTTATTGTGCTTTGCTGTCAAAACAATCTTAGACGTAATAGGTTACGCAGACGGGGGGATATTCGCAGAACTTATAATATGTGTTTTGTAGGGTGATTATTATTTTTTAGTTATTGATTTGTTATATTTAAATATTAATTGTAGGGGTGATATTATATATTATCCTCTGCATGTTTTTTGTTAATATTTTCCTATGTTATATTCACGTTGATACATGTTATATTAATCATATACATCCTAATTAATTTTCAATCTATGTGGATGTATTGGAGAATATATATTTTTTCAACTTGTTTCCAAGTTGTTAATAGAATGAAAATATAGATTATTCCAGAGATTAATTTCATATTATTGAACTAATATGATGGCGGTAGCTATTATCTAATACGCTTGCCTTAATAACATATTTTTAGTAACTTCAAACATAGGTGATTATATGTCTACAGAAAATAGTATTGTTAATGAATTTAGTGGGAAAACGAAGACTCTTGGATGGGATATTATCGCTGCCTATGATAGAGCTAAAATAAATATGCTGTTTGAACAGCAATATGTGAGAAAAGTGAGTGAAGGTACACATTTTTCTCCTATTTCCTGGGAAAGTGGAAATCACAAGATAAGATTTGACAACTTGATATTGGGAGTGCCGCTCATTTCCTTTGAAAATTCATCAATTGAAGATTCTCAGGCAACGGTAAAATTAAATTTTATTTCTGGCACGATAGTAGAACTTTATGATGATGGTAGAGTAAAGAATTATCAAAGAGTTACGCCGAATAATGATTACCATATGACGATAACCGTAAATTTGACTGTGGCAACAGGTTCTGTTGGTAATGATGGAAAAGTTGTTGTTGAGTTTAAAAAAGGAGATTTGAGTGTAGTTAATGTTATTGACGATGCGCCAGCAGAAGTAAAAGAGTTTTTCCGTAATTGGCTCAAAGATAATGACGTAACTTATGAATTAGGTATTTTGAAGCTGGATAATACGGCTGGACTGGTTCCAAAAATGTTTAAGATTAGAACCCAACCAGCACCAAATGCTAATTTACGTAGTTCTGATAATTATGGTCATGGGGCGGTGTTGTTATTTATTGCAACAAACTATAATCCTAACGGTGGAGTATTACCAACTAACTCAAATAATTTTCCTTATTTGATACCGGATAATCGTTCTGCGATGCTAATTATCAGTAATAAGACACTTTTTGAGAATATTCTTAAGCCGCAATATGAGAGTTTATTACCGAGTTCTACAGGAGTAGAATTAGAGCTGGTCAGTCTCAATAGTCAACAAAATGATTCAGCCAAATATTTAAATATAAAAAACGGATATTCTGAAAGTAATGAACCTGTACAATATAAAAGAGGAAAATACACTGTATGGACAGGATTGGTTAAATATAATGGTGTCGATAATATTTGGCCAGAGAAAGTAAAAATCCCTTATTCTGGGATGTATATTAAGCCTGAGAAGGAAAAAATTATCTTTTCTGGAGTGGGTAATAATGGTCAATCTTATCATTTTGATCAAAGCGTCGGCGTATTGGAAGATAGTCTAATAACTGGTCATTATTCTAGAAATAAAATTGATTTCTATGTTGATGGATCAATAGATATTACACCTACAGTTATATCTAATGATGAAATTAAGTTGGAATCACATTATGGAATGAGTTCCCGTTATGATAAACAAGGGGCATCTGGATGGGGAGGTCTTATAGGCCCTGATTTTGAATCAGAGTTTATTGATAAAACAGCAGACATTGTTAAAGGTGTTGTTGAAAATAATTTATCCAATGTTGCAAAAATTAAATTAGATAGCATTAGTCTATTTGCAGTTAATCACCTTCTATTCCCTGAAAGCAATTATCTTGAATTTGATAAAGTGTATGTGCCCGGGGATATGGTGCTATTTGGTGATATTTCTCCAACATCAACCGCTTTTAAAATCAATGATCTTCAATTAACTATGCCAGTGAAAACTAAGCATAAATTTACAATCAACACCAATGCAGCGGTAAATTGGTCCATCACTCCAGCAGAATTGGGTAGTATTGATGCTAATACCGGAGATTATACGGCACCAACTAAGATAAAAGGGAATAGTCAAATTGTGACAATTACTGCGACAGATTCAAAGACAAACGCTAAAGCTTCTGCGGTTGTCACTCTGTTGCCTTCCTCAGTATCGGTTAGTCCTTCTTTTGTTGTTATCAATGAGAATGATGTTAATAAGGAAGCCAATTTTACTGTTTATGGCAATAAGAAAGTGAATTGGAGTGTGGAAACGGGTACTGGCTATGGTGTTGTTGATGCGAATGGTAAATATACGCCTCCAGCCGCTTTCCCGGCCGGATATAATATGGTTACGGTGACGGCTGTTGCTGATAATGGCGATTTAGATAAAGTTAATATTTTGCTTATTAGCAAAAGTACCATAGCTGAATTCAAGATTGATCCTAGCTATAATCAAGAATTATTAACACCCGATGCCGTAATAGAATTCTCTTCTGTCGGTAATGATTTGACTTCTCCAAGTGAATGGAGCCTCATGCCTGCAAGAGGAAATATTAAGGTTGGTGAACCAGAAGTCATAAAAGATGAGTTTGGCAATGACATTGAAAAGTATACTGCAACTTATACTGCGCCAAATGATATTACTCGTTCGGAAATTGTTTTGCTCAGAGTGACACATAAGAATAAACCCAATCGTGCCGGATATGCTCTGATTACACTTGAGCCGAAAATCAGTTAATAGTTAACAACTTTTAATAATTACCAGATGATGCAATAAATGCCTTATTGTTTATTGCATCTCTGTTCTCAAGCCTATTATCGTTTTTAGATAAAACACCCATCCATGTATTCCCAATAAATAAAGGCGATTCTATGAGTCATGATATTAGCCCGTTGTTAAAGAAAATAGGTAATAAATATAACTTCACCGATAAAATAATTGAATTAGGTTATAAATCTATTTTTGATATTATAAGAATTCCCCGTAGTCTATTTTTAAAGAAGTATAATTCAAATCATCAGATAGCAGATATTTATGATATGGCAAACAGCTATGCTATACAAATAGCCCGTAAATTTCGCCAGCAGCATTACACTCATGATACATATGCCAGAAGTTATTCTTCGCTTTCATTAAAACAAGGTCCTCAATATCAATCCTTATTTCAGGATAATTGGCAGCAATACTGTCCAAATGGCGCACCGGAAGCAAATAATTCACCGGTTGCTTATTTAGCAGAGATTTATAAATTAGCGATGGATATTGAACTCAATGCAGAGGATGAGGCAATTAAAATCGATGAGCGCCGTTCTGATTTAGCGCATTTAATGCTGGATGAAGTCAGTATTAATCAGGAGATTTCAACACTGTCATTGGTTAATACTATGCTAAGTCAACGTTTGGAAGCTATGTTAAAACAACAAGGAAAGACCAATTTATCCAGTTATGATCTTTTGGCTAATGTACGTTATCCATTCCAACTCCCTTATGATTATGCGCAAAACCAAATTAACCTAACATTTGATAATAAAAAACTTTTTTGTTTGGAAATGATACAACAGACAGATAAGCGTTATCCTTATTTTCTTAAATCTAATCTAAATATTGCTAATGGAGAATTTGTCCCCCCTTTGGCAAATCAGCTAGGTATTTGCCAACAAAAAATAATTAATGAGCCGTTAAATCCATCTAATAGTCAATTCTATCAAGATAATTATGGCGTTAATAATGCAGAGTTACTTGAATTGTTATCGACTTTTATTGCACAAACAGCTCTTTCTGTCGCAGAAGTTGAGCAATTATTATGTATAAAAGGAATATCTACCAATAAAGGGGGGGCATTAGAACAAAATAATGTGAGATTATCTAAAAATGTGCTTAATTTAACTATACCTGCGACTCCTTATAGTTATGGCGCTGTTTTTATTAATGGGCCAAATGCAAAAGAGAGTGATTTTTTACATTTGTATCGTGAATTTGTCTCCAGTGATCATTTGCCACAAGAGATAAATAAACTGTCCGGTGTGAATCATCAACGCTTTGATAGATTAAATCGCATGATACGATTGTGGAAATGGGTTAATTTGCCGGTAGATAAAATTGATTTATTGGTGACTGCAACTATGCGGGCAGAAGGGGATGCAAATAAACAATTACAGATGAATGATAATACCTTACGTATGTTAGGGATTTTTCATCATTGGAATAAAAAATATCATATTTCACCTGATGATTTTGCCGCATTAATATATCAAATTACCCCTTTCTCGACGGGTACAGATATTTCTTTCTTCGATCAGATTTTCAATTCATCTTCGTTATTTGATGAGCCATTGATGATTGATGATCGTGAGTTTTATTCGGAGACAAAACAGGATGATAAGATTATTAGCAAATTATGTGCTGGATTGAAAATTGCAGCGAAGGATTTTACTCTATTAGCGCCATTAGTTGCTGAATCGATAGGTAAAAAAAGTTTAACATGTTCACTTCCTGTTGTTTCTGCGTTTTATCGCATTGTGCGATTGTCAAGAATGTTGGGGTTAACACCACAGGAAGGTGTGGTTCTGTTAACGCTGATAGGTGGAAATAAAATATTAAAACAGGTTGCTGGTATGCCTTATTTATCGCAGGAAGGAAATAATAGGCAAACAGATATGTTTGATATTATGATTGCGATGGAGCAAACCACAGAATGGTTGAGAATAAATAAATTATCTGTTGGTACGCTTCAACTATTCTTATTACCAGCTAATGAAGTTGTTATGACCGGCAATGCGGCGCAGGTGGCCTTTATTAATCAAGTTGGATTGCATCGTAATTCAGCGAGTTTAACCCTGGAAAGTTTATCATCAAATATCTTACCTGCATTAGATGATAATGGTGATTTGATTGATTGGTTAACTCCACGTCAAACTGTTTTAAATGCAGTATCGCATCAAAAATATGGTTTGGTTAAGCCTGAGGTTAATATTAATGATGAAATTAATAAAGCGATAAAAAGTATATTACTTGATGATAAAGTCAAAGTATCTATTACTGAACAATGGGCTGCAATTATTACTCAAGCTCAATCTGCACAAAATGCAATATCGGCCAGTATGTTGGCAAATGCATTTCAGCTATCACAACCGTTTCCTCTATTTATTTTAAACTGGATCGGCTCAAGTAGTTATGATTTTTTATTAAAGTCATTTGAATTGTTTGATAAGAAAAATTTACAGCCAGAAATGATCAGTCAGGATTATCTGATACTGATGTATGATTTATCGCGATATATTTCAGTGATTAAGATTTTCCAACTGAGTACTGTGATGTTGAAGCATTTTTCTGAACATCCTGAATGGTTTGGCTGCCAGAATACGCAACTTTCTTTATCAGTTATTTATTATTTCAGTCGCTACCGAGATTGGATGCAATTAGTTTTTTCTTTAGATAACGCGGAAGATAAAATATTGCGTTATTTGGAACTAGTCAATACGGATAATCAAAATAACGATAAAACTAATATGGTGAAAATATTAACTGAACTATTGTCATGGCAGAGTGATGAAGTGCTATTAGCTAATTCACATATTATTGGAAAAGAAGATAATACAGCAAAAACATTGGCTGAAATAGATATCATGATGAGACTTAAAGTTTGGTCTGAGGAAATGGCGCTTTCCATGCGTTCATTATTAGCGACAATAAATATCAATGCTCATTCCTCTTATGAGGATTATAAACAGGTTGGTACAGCGATGGTAGCAACTCTGTAAAAGTAATTTTCATGGTGGAATAAAAAATTTTAATAGAGGTTCAGGATATGAAAAATATTGTTTCTAAAAAATTAGCTGAGAATGTGCGTAATGGATTGGTTAGTTATTACTTAGGGAATATTGCAAAAACAGCGAATGTACCTGATTTAAAAACGCCGGATGATTTGTATCAATATTTACTTATTGATAATCAGGTATCTAGTCAGGTTAATACCAGTGTCGTTGCACAAGCGATTTCCAGTGTTCAGCAATATATTAATGGCATTATGCTTAACATGGAACCAGGGTATGATTATCAATATGAAGATAAAGTAGAAAAATGGAATAATGTTTTAAGCCAATATAATATTTGGGCTGGTTTTCAACAGTTATGGAATTATCCAGAGAATTATATTAGCCCTATATTACGTCAGGGTAAAACAAGTGATTTTAAAGAGTTGGAGAATAATTTAAATAAAGGTAAATTGAGTGATGAAGTTGTTCAAGAAGTTATATTGAATTATTTGAATAAATTTGAAGAGATAAGTAATTTAGAGTTAATGAGTGGCTATATCAATACGACTAAAGAATTGGCACCCGCTCAGGCTGAATATTATTTCATTGGTAAGATGAATATTACGCCAGGTCAATATTACTGGCGATCGCTGAATATGGCTAATCGCAATATGCAAGATGTCATTAACCCGACAGCTTGGCAAGAGTGGGAAAAAATTGGTATTCCTGCTACTGGGGAAGTGATTAAGATCCGGCCAATTGTTATTGATGGTCGTCTTCATATCGTTTGGTTGGCACATGAAGCTGATAATAATAAAGAAGAAGATTATTATAGTATTAATTTGATATATCGAAAATTTAATGGTGAATGGAGCCTTCCAAATAAATTACGTACTTTTACTGGCGATAAGAATAAAGTTAATGATGACTTTGAACTGATTGCATTAATGGATTTACGAGCTGAACCGGTATTAGTTATTTCTGCTATTTATAAATCAGTAAAAGAAGAACATTATCCGTATTCTTGTAATTTACTATTTAATGAAGTTCCTGTGCCTCTGGTTGGTGATAAGTCATTAGATCTCTATATTTATCAACAGATGAAATCTAATCCTACGGAAGATCTTACACAATCAAATATGTTGTCAGCCTATTTTGGGGATGCATATAAATTAGTTGATAAACCTGTTTATCTGGAGTCAGGAAGTTATCCTGGGCTTGCTACAGGGAAAATGACACTATTTGCTGAAATGGGGAGTAGAAAATTACGTCTTAGTGGTAATAATAGTTTGTCGATTGGGAAAGAGATTATTAAATCTGTAGCATGTGATATTGATCTTAAAAGTAAATCTAGTGAAGCAGGAAAGGTTAATATTTCACTCGCTGATGGCGCTAAAGAAAATAATGGAAAAATAACAGTTTCTGTCGCGGTGACTATTAATGATAATAGTTATGCATCAGGTGACTATTTTTATATTATGTTTAATTCTAGCCAGAGTGGTTATCCTGAGTTGAACGTTAATTTTTCTGAATGGGGACAAAAGCAAGGTAATGCCTATCATTTTACCAAAGAAATGGAAGTACCGTTATCTGGACTAAAAGAAGCTAAAGTATTTAGTTCAGAACTCAATAAATCGGGTGGTAAACTTGTTGCTTCTGGAGATGGAACGCCAAAAGTAGATATTGACCATTCAGGTTATCGGGAGGCTGATTTTTGTTTATGGCATACTAACGGAGGGAACGATAGTCTGTTATATTCAAAACGCCAATTACTTAATGGGAATAGTATTATTCCTACGGTAGAACTTGATTTCGATGAAATAAATGGTAATGATTCGAGTGTATTTTTAAAATTAGGTTATAAGAAAGAGGGCGAAGATGCGGATTTAGGTTATAACTATTATGAGGTTAAAATAAGTAAAACGCCCTATCCTAATTTGCTGTTGACCTATAATAAAAAAACGCAAGCACAGTATCTGGATATTACTGAATTGCAATTTAAATATCGATCTATCAGATTAAATACCCTATTTGGCAAGGAGCTTATTGCGCGGGCTAACCATTGTATTGCTGATGTACTGAGTTGGGAGGCGCAACATATTAAAGAGCCATCTATTCCAGGGAGTGATGAAAATAATGATTCAGCGCTTAACGGAGCAAATAGTATTTATTTTTGGGAGCTTTTCTTCCATGTGCCTTATTTAGTTGCGTATCAACTCAATGCTTCACAACAATATCAGGATGCTCAAAACTGGTTGCACTATATTTTCAACCCAGGAGTAAAAAATAAGGCTAATGGTAGCCCAAGCTATTGGAATTGCAGCCTGTTAGCAGTTTCTCAAGATAGTTCAGCACAACTAAAAGAATTACAAGATCCAGATGCGATAGCTTATGCCGATCCGGTACATTATAAGAAAGCCATATTTCAAATGTATGTGCAGAACTTAATTGATTTTGGTGATAGTTTTTATCGCTTTCTGACCAATGATGGGCTTAATAATGCTAAATTACGCTATCTTCAAGCGCAGCAATTACTTGGCTCCAGACCTGATTTTGATTTAGTCAGTCATTGGCTGCCGATTGAATTGGCAGATGTCACCTCTTCAAAGAATAATAAATTACGCGAATTTGAGCGTAATATTGATCCTGATATATTAATTGATCTACCAACGACTAAAGTCAGTGCTCATACGGCGGTGGATAATGCGATATTCAGAGTGCCTTTGAACAATGATTTACTGCGGTATTGGGATATTTTATCCAGCAGATTTTATAATTTGCGCCATAATTTAACTTTAGATGGTAAACCTTTGTCGTTACCATTATATGCAACGCCTGTCGATCCAAAAAATTTGCTCGCTTTAGTGGCAAATGGTGGATCATTATTGGCAGCAAGTAGCACGGCTATTTTGAATATACCGCCTTATCGTTTTCGGGCATTATTACCTAGTGTTTATCATGCGGTAGATACATTAAGTCATTTTGGCGATTTACTCTTGAGTGCGCAAGAACGTAAAGATCGTGCGGAACAGGAAGAGTTGAATCAATTACATTTGAAAGAATTAGCTGTTTTCACCATTTCATTGCAGAAAGATGCTGTCGCAATTGCTGAAAAAGGGAAAGAGGCATTATTAAAAAGTCAGCAGACATTACAACAACGGATTGATCATTATAAGGCGCTTTATGATGAAAACATTTCTACCGATGAAACCAATGCTCTGAATTTACAAGGTACGGCAAAAATTATTTCTTCTGTTGAAGAAGGAATGTTAACCGCCGCCGGTGCCGCTTCGCTGATACCTAGCATTGCGGGAACATCATTTGGCGGGCAACGATGGCATATGCCGCTTGTTTGTTCTGCGGGTATTACACGTACTGCATCATTAATTATGCAAATGGCGAGTGATACATTAAGTATTAAAGCGGGTTATAACCGGCGACGTGAAGAGTGGGAGATTCAATATAAACAGGCGGAAAGTGAGCTGGAAATGTTGAAAAAACAGCTTGAACAGCAAGAGGCGCAAATTTCCGCCGCGAATACAACATTACAACAATCTCAGGCTCAACTGCAAAAAGAGCAGGATATGTATCAGTTTCTTACTGTGGCTAGGATAACGAAATCTTCGCTTTATCAATGGCTGAATGATCAGATGATGTCATTATATCGTCAGGCTTATGATGCGGTGCTTTCGCTATGTTTAAATGCACAAGCATGCTGGCAATATGAAATGGGGGATTTTACCACACAATTTATTGTGCAAAATGGTTGGGACGATAACCATAATGGTTTATTGGTAGGAGAAAAAATTAAACTGAATCTATTGAAAATGGAGTCGGCTTATTTGAATCGTAATGAACGTCGTTTAGAATTAACTAAAACGATCTCGTTAAAAAATCTATTATCTGATACGAAAAAATGGCAAGATATTCAATCTGAACTTAAAACTGGTGAAGGAATTACATTTATACTGAACGAGAAATTATTTGATCAAGATTATGCCGGGCATTATTTACGCCAGATCACGTCTGTATCGGTCACGCTGCCGACATTAATTGGTCCTTATCAGGATATTAAGGCGACTTTAACTCAAACCAAAAGTTATACATTGAAAACACCGGATATTAATGGTGTGAAATATTTACTTTCAAATAAAGAAGGCGATAATAAACAGATTGTTACGAATTTGAGAGCGAGCCAACAAATCGCACTTTCATCAGGGATTAATGATAGCGGTACATTTAATCTTAATTTTGGTGATGATCGTTATTTACCTTTTGAAGGAACGGGTGCGGTTTCTGACTGGAAACTCACCTTCCCATCAGCGGCAACAGACAATATACAGCGAGATATTCTGGATAATTTGACAGATATTATTTTACATGTACGTTATACCGCGAAGGATGGTGGTGAGGCATTTTCCGGTCAAGTAAGAGAACTACTTAAATAATACGTTTATTGTTGTTTTTGTATTGAATCAGGAGCCTGGGAAATTTAATTATATTATTTACCAGGTTCTTGCTGTTTTAGTCGAGAATTAGGTCATGATGAACAATACGTTAAAAATTGACGGCCATGTGGCTGTTATCACTTTTGATCCAGAAATCGAGATGTTTCGTGGTGAATTTGTTGGGTTGAATGCGGCGCAGACTTTTACGCCTATAGCGTCGATGAGTTGAAGAAAGAAGGGACTAAATCTTTGGCGATCTTCTTTGATGAGTGTCAAAAAGAGGGTATAGAACCTTACAAATTGTATAGCGGCAAAGTAACCACGCGTCTGTCACCAGAGCGTCATCGGGCGCTTGCTATCACTGCACAATCTACTAATCAATCTATCAATGAACTGCTTAATGAGGGTGTTGATTTGGTCATTGAAAAGCATTCTTGAGGATTATAGGCCGCCATTTGGCGGCCTGTTGATCTAAAAGTCAGGATCTTCTGCAATCAAACTCACTGCTGCTTTTCTCGGCTAAAATAAACATCCCAAATGGATGAATTTCCAGATAATAATTATCGCCAACATCGGGTTGCAATTGGGTAGCGTTAATCTGTAACAACAGAGTTTGCCCTTGCCAATCGACTGTGACTTCATATTGTGGCCCCATGTAAGCCACATGGCTAATGGTGCAGCGTTGGTTGCTATTTCCATGATGGCTCAGGGTAATCGCTTCCGGTCTGACGCCTACCGTTACCGATTGCCGGTTGGTGGTGAAGTTTGCTGGTCGTGGCAGGCGATATTGGAAAATTTCAACATAACTAGTACCCAAAGTCGCCGGGAAGATATTGGCATCTCCCATAAAACTTGCCATAAACTCAGACGCCGGTTGGCGATAGAGTGTTTGTGGCGTGCCGATTTGCATGATTTTACCTTTATTCATCACCAGTACCGCATCGGAAACTGCAAATGCTTCACTTTGATCATGGGTAACGTATAGCGAGGTAATATTAAATTGCTGCTGTAATTCGCGAATTTTCTCGCGCATACTGCGGCGCAGATTGGCATCAAGGTTACTCAGCGGTTCATCGAAAAGTAACACTTTAGGCTTGAGGATCAGTGCGCGAGCGAGAGCGACACGCTGTTGTTGACCACCGGAGATTTGGTCTACGTAACGATCTTCAAAGCCGCCTAAGTCCACCAGCTCCAGCGCCTCTTTAACCCGTTCCCGTATTTCTGCTTTAGGCCGCCCTAGCATTTTCAGCCCGTAGCCAATATTTTCCCCCAGTGACATATGCGGGAATAGGGCATAGGACTGAAAGACCATGCAGATATCTCGTTGCTGAATAGAGCGATCTGTGACGTCTTCACCGTCAATGAAAATTTTACCTGCGCTAGGTTTCTCCAGCCCGGCAACCAGACGTAATACGGTGGTTTTGCCGCAGCCGGATGGCCCTAACAGTGTCACCATATGTCCCTGCGGAATAGATAGGTCCAGATTATCGATCACGGTGTTGCTACCGAACCGTTTGGTTACATTTTTCAGTTCGACAAAATTTTGTTGTGTCATGTCGTCACTCCGTGATTACTGTGTATTTTTGGCTTTGGAACGCGAGATCCGCGCTTCGCCAATCAGGTAGTCAAATAAGAAAATAATAGCCAGCATAACCACAATCAGGATCGAGCCATAAGCGATAGCCACTCCGTATTCGCCATCTTCCACTCGATTCAGAATATAAGAGGTCGCTACGCGGGTGTCTGGTGTCACCAGGAAGACAATCGCGCTGACGGTGGTAATCGCACGAACGAAGCTGTAGATCAGCGCAGATAAAATCGCCGGGCGCAGTAAGGGTAATAGTATATGGAAGATGGTTTTCATCGATCCGGCACGCAGGCTGAGTGAAGCTTCATCCAGTGATTTATCAATTTGTCCAAGACCGGCAATCCCTGCCCGGATACCTACCGGTACATTGCGCATGGTCATGGAGATAATGACGATTGCCGCAGTTCCGGTGAGATAAAAAGGTGAATCGTTAAAGGCCAGAATGTAGGAAACCCCGGCGACGGTGCCCGGTACGGCAAAGCACAGCATGGTAGTGAATTCGATGGTTTTTTTACCGCGAAATTCCTGACGTACGACAATGTAGGCAATTAGCAAACCGAGGATGGCGGTAATGGGGGCCGCGATACCGGCGTAGAGCAGGGTATCCAGTAATGATGGCCATGCGCCATCGTGCATACCTTGACCGAACAGTTTGATAAAGTTATCGAAGGTCAGGGTGTAATCCACGCCCCAGTTGACGGTGAAACTGCCGTAAAAGATGCTGCCGTATAACAGAATGTTGAACACAACCCAGATAAATAGAATGGTACAGACGCCCCAAACCAGTGAAGTTGGCAACGGTTGTACATCACCACGGTAGGATTTGCCGGAAACTGTGACGTAGGAACGTTTACCAATCCACAGATATTGCACGCAGAAGACCAGTAGCGAGAAGACCAGCAGCGAAGCGCCGAGAGTACTGGCGGCTTGATAGTCGAGTTGAGAACCGGTGATATAGAAATAGATTTGGGTCGCCAGTACGTCAAAGCTACCGCCCAGTACCAGTGGGTTACTGAAATCTGCCAGCGACTGGACAATGACAATCAGGAAAGAGTTCGCCAGTGCTGGTTTCAACAGTGGGATAAAAACATTGAAGAACGTCTGATAGCGATTGGCACGCAGAGTATAGGCAGCTTCTTCCAATGAGGGATGGATGGTTTTGATAGCGCCATCAAGGATCATAAATGCCATTGGGGTGAAGGCCAGAACTTGCGCCAGCCAGATGCCGGTAAAGCCATACAGCCAGTTGGTGTTGGTTAGGCCAAACCAGGTTGCCATAAATTCAGTGATATAACCGGAACGGCCCATCATCAGGGTGACGCCTAAACCGACAACAAACGGTGGTGTGACGATAGGTAAGATGGAGAATACCCGGCCAATAATCGCGGAACGGCGGGCGATGCGGGCGGTATAAATTGCCAGCACCAGCCCGAAGAAGGTGCAACCTGCGCCAACCGCCAGCGAAAGCAAAACAGAGTTGATGATAACCTGAATAATGTGTGCTTGCCCCAGGATCGATATAAAAGCAAATGGGGCAAACTGACCGGCATCATCCGTAAACATCGGAATAAAGATGGCAATACTCGGATAAAGGATAAATATGCCGATGAGGGCAATAACCGTGACTAATGAACCGATAACAAAACTATCACCACCTAACCATTCAAGGCGAGACAGGGCCAGAGTAATAATCGCGCCTAGCGAGATAAACAGGAGAATCGTAGAGTAGCCCAGCCCGCGACCGATAATAGCCGCGCTGATAACCACAAATAGCGCACATAATAAGGCATAACCTGCATCAAAATAGTGGCGGCTATGCTGATTGCGGTTTGCTGGTGTGAGCGGACGTAGCAGCAGCGCCGAGGGCAGCAGGAACCACAGTAAGCTGATGTTTAATCCGTTCCAGCCGTAGGCGGCGAGCAGTTCATCTTGAGTAGATTCGAATAGGCCGTAGTCCAGGCTCCATGATGGCAAAAGCGCGAAGGCCAGCCACATCAAAGCAACCCACCAGAACACGGCATCCTGCTTTTGTCTGATAGGCAGAATAAAGGTGTGAGACATAATTTCCTTCTATTTTATTATTGTGTGGTAGCAGCAGTAAGCAGCCATCCTTTGAGGCATTATTGGTGCGGGAACATAAAGTAGCCTGACGGATAGCTTCTTAAGGGCGGGAAATGCTCCGCCCTTGACTGGCTTTATTTCGCCATTTTCACTTCTGTCACCCATTTGGTAATTAATTCTTTGCGTACATCACTGGCGCCATATTTATCCATGTCGTAATTGATTAGTTTCAGATCGGATAATTTAAGTGCCAAAGGAGCCGCTTTCGCCTTGGTGTTGGTCAGGATCTGATAAGCTTTCCCTTTCTTCCAGCTCAATTCTTGTGCTTCTTTGGATAACACCCAGTCAACAAACAGTTTGGCGTTGTCCATATTGCGGGCATTTTTGATGATACTTACGCCGCCGATTTCATAACCGGTGCTTTCACATGGCGCGATAAGTTTTAGTGGTGCGCCATTTTCTATTTCTAATGAGTAATCATGCAGGAAACCGATACCAATCGCGGATTCGCCGCGGGCGGCATTTCGTGCTGGGGCAATGCCGGATTTGGTGTACTGAGAAATATTAGCGTTTAGTTTTTTCAGATAATCAAATGCCTGATCTTTGCCCCATAACTGAACAAAGGTCGCTAATGCAGTGTATGCGGTGCCTGAACTTTGAGGATCGGCAATCTGAATTTCGCCTTTATATATTGGTTTGGTGAGATCTTTCCAGCAGGTTGGAATCGGCAGATTTTTCTCTTTTAGGCGTTCAGTGTTGACGCCGTAGCCAAGAATACCGACATAAACGGCGGAGCTGTAGTTGCCTTTACGTTTAGCCGGGTCGCGGAACTGCGGCATGATTTGCGTCAGATTAGGGGATTTGTAAGGCTCTAGCAGATCCATCTCTCCCGCTTGAGATTGTGGGTCCAGAGTCCCGCCGTACCAGACATCCGCTTGTGGATTGCGTTTTTCGGCTTCAATTTTTGCCAAGGTACTGCCTGAGCCATTACGGACAAAAGTGGTTTTTACATTGTATTTTTCACCGAATGCTCTGGTTTCAGTTTCACACATAGCGTTAGTGGCGCTGCAATAAACGATCAATCGTCCGGCGGCTTGAGCGCTGTTGGTAAATGCAGCAACGACCAAACCGGCTGCGATAAGTGTAGAGAGAGGTTTCAGTTTCATTGTCTTATCCTTAGTATTCAAAACTGCTTATTATTAGAAAGTAGTGATGCTACTCCATGTTCCCTTTTGCTAACGTCGGCCATTAACAGTGGCATCAACAGCAGACCCATCATGGCGGCTGCGGCGGTGAGCAGGGCGAACATCCCTGACCAGCCATAGTGGGCAACCACTTGGCTTAGCGGCCAACCTGCGATTGCCGCGCCCAGGTAGGCGTATAATCCCAGATAGCCCGTGACAGTGCCGGCGGCTTGTTTATGGCAATATTCTGTTGCTGCCAGCCCAATTAGCATTTGCGGGCCAAATACAAAAAAACCGATACTGAAAAAACAGGCTGCCAACAGCGCGTAGTGATGAATGGGAGTCAGCCACAATGCGGTGACAGCCATGAACAGTCCAAGCGCGAATAGCAGAATCATTGGCGCGCGTTGGCCGCGGAACAGTAAATCAGATCCCCAACCGGAAAATAGGGCGCCGGTTAAACCACCGAGTTCAAACAACGAGAGCGTCGCATTGGCACTGAGCAGATTGGCGCCATGTGTTTCCGACAACCACAGATTTCCCCAATCGTTAATCGCCATTCTGATGAGATAGACCAGAATGTAGGAGAATCCTAGCAACCAGATAGTTCGGTTAGTTAAGATCGTATCCCGCAATATCTGCATCATCGGCATGGGGGGCGATAGCTGTTCGTGTCGAAGCTCCAGTAAATCCTGCCGCCACTGCCCCACACTGGGCAAACCTTGTTGTCGTGGTATGCCGCATAACTGATGGCAGAGCCAGATGCCTAATAAAATGCCGATAATTCCCGGCATCATCAGCGCTGTTTGCCAGCCGTAACTTGTCGCCAGAAAAGCGGCCAACATTGGGACGGTAATGCCGACAATATTGATGGATGTATTCCAGCATCCCCACCAGAAGCCCCGCTCATTGCGGGAATACCAGTGTGTCAGCAATCTGGCGCAGGGCGGCCAGCCCCATCCCTGAAAGAAGCCGTTTAGTGTCCAGATGATCAGCAGTGCGGAAAATGATGAGCAGAAAGCAAAGATAATGTTTAACACACCTGTCATCACTAATCCGGCGCCCATAAACCAGCGATAGCCGGTGCGATCATGAAATACGCCGGAAATAAATTTTGAGCTGCCGTAAGCCAGATAGAACAGACTGGTTATCCAGCCGATATGCCCTTTATCCAGTCCTAATTCCGATTGCATAACGGGCATGACGAAGTTGAAGCTTTTTCGCGTCAGATAAAATGCGGCATAGCCAATGATCATGGAAATTAGCAGACGACCACGCCAGCGGCGATAGTGTTGTGAAATCTGTTCCTGGCTGGTGGCTTGCATACGAGGCTCCTCCATGAAAAGAAAATGTAAAGAAAAATTAATGAAAGTGGATGGGGTAAGGTTTTAGGAAACTAGGAATAATTCTTATTTATGCCTGATTTTCATCAGAATTTGTGGGCAGGTTAACAGTTATGCGTGTGCCGTTATCATTACTTAATTGCCAATCTCCCCCTAATGCACGGATACGTTCTTCAATACCCTGGAGGCCAAATCCGCCTTTTATTTTGTCTTCTGCAATGCCGATGCCGTTATCACTAATTCTGAGTTCGATCACATCCCGGTATTGCCGCAGGATGATAGCGATTCGAGTCGCTTGAGCATGCTTGCTGATATTGTTCAGTAACTCTTGAACCAAGCGGTAAAGGGTAAAAACCACCGTTTCATCCGTTGGATTTTGAGGAAGCTGATAATCCAATTGGCAATCGATATTTTGTTCTTTAAATGCAAGTTCATGGATCAAATGGTGAAGTGCTTTTTCTAAAGACATCTCTTCTAAAACCGGTGGGCGCAATTGGCGTAATAATTGACGTGTGGATTGATGAATCTGTTGGGCAAGATGATTGATTTGCTCTGCGATCATTTCTGTTGCCGGGGTAGCGGCGGTACGTTTTATCAGCGTTGCCTGAATTTGAATGGCGGTAATATTCTGACCAATTTCATCATGTAACTCGCGGGCGATGCTTTTACAAACGTTTTCTTCTGTGTGAATCAGTTTCTTCATCAGGATACGGCGGGCGGTTAACTCCCGTTCTAGCAATTCACGGTAACGTTGCAAATTTTCAGCGAGCTGTTGCTGACGGCTGATTGCTATCCCCAAGCCCATGCCTAATAAGGACTGAATGGTCAGGAACATTTCCAGTTCGCTTAAGTCGTTAAAAGTGCCACTGAATTGCCGAGCTGATGTGATCATTAGACTGCCTAACAGAGCCGCCAATACGCCGCCTTGCCAGCCATAACGGTAGGCCATAAAGACATTGGGAATAAATATGAGAATGATTAAAAGATTCTCAATTTCTGGTGACATAAAGATCTGAGCGCTTAACCCGAGCAAGCAGAATAGACAGCACCACATCAACAAGGAAGGGCGTAACTGCGGATCAGGATCGCTCGGTTGCAGCATATTTCTTAGATGTTGCTGACGCAGATATTCATGGATCAGATAAACAAAAGGTGACAGCAAAACGCCACCGGTTATCGAGGTAAGAAACAGATGGCTGGCGCCGACAGTCAGCGTAAACCCCAGACAAACGGCTTGTAACACACTATTGGCGGCTACGCCGGCTAGCAGAATCGAGAGCCGTTGCCAATACAGGGTATAGCGTCCCCAGAATTGCTGCACTGTAAGGGCAGGTATTAGGCTGAGAAAGGGTGATAGCAGAATGATATTGTGAGTAATAAGTTGTTCACTGCCGAGCCATAGCAAAATAATAATCTCAGTGGCTAATAAGGTTGGTAAGTAACGACGCCCCAGTAGGATAAACAGTGCCAGCCGCAACCCTTGTGGCAAAAGCAGTGCCGCTTGTTGCCCGTTATCATTCAGGTAGAAGCTGATAGTCCACAGAGCAAGCCAACTCAGTGAATAGAAAAACAGCAGAAAAAGTGATATCAGGCCAAATCGTGATCCTCTGTTCATAAGTTCCCCGTTAGAATCTGGTGTTGCAGAGCGTAATGAACCAGATCAATAGTGCTATTGCACTGGAGTTTGCTAAGAATATTGGCACGATGAACATGAACTGTTTTATGGCTGAGGTTGAGTTGTTCTGCGATAGTTTTAACATTGATGCCATTGATAAGTAGAGAAAATATTTCCCGTTCTCTGGGCGTCAGAATTTGCAGTGCTTTAATCTCTTGTGGTGTCTGACGCAGTGCTTTTAGTGCATCGGCGCACAAGTAGCAACCGCCTTGATGTACGGAACGTACTGCCTGTACTAATTCTTCCGGGCCGCATCGTTTGGTGAGATAGCCGCAGGCGCCGGCATCCAGCGCACTTTGTACAAATGCCGTGGTGTCATAAATACTGAGAATAATGGTACGAAAATCAGGCCGTTTTTGCCGTAACCGGGTGAGCAGGTGTAAACCGCTTTCATCGGGCATATCGATATCCATCACAGCAACGTCAATCGGGTTTCTGAGTAAACCCAACCAAGCTTCTTTGGCATTGGCGTATTGCCCGGCGATTTCAAGATCCTTTTCAAGCGCGAGTAGTTGAGCAAAGCCGGAACGGACCACTACGTGGTCGTCAATAAGTGCAACTCTAATCATAAGTTTTCGTTAATGGATAATGGTTAATGAAATAATTTATATGATGTGCAGGAAAGGCAGGTTGTGCAAATTAATCAACTAAATCTGCAAGAAAGCTAACAAATTTAGTGAATTGTCGGATGACTAAGTAGATGGAGGGAAAGATGGTTTGTTAACTATGAATTTATGAGCCACCTTTATGCTCTGAGTACTGGCGTGGCGCAAGCCAGAAAAATAGGGATTGGCAAAAACCGCCGTAAACCCTCGCATTGGGCTAGGATTTACGGGGCAATTGTTAAAAAAAGCCTTTTTTATCTATCAGCGTAGTTTTAAAAGCTGGAAAAGATTCCAGGCTAACCACGAAAAAACAGGTAAAAACTTTAATCATCGAAAGTAAAAAGAATTGATTAAGGATTTTTAAAAGTGGGTAAAAAGTCCGATGTCATGCTGATATTGGAAGAGAAAACATCAGAAAAAACAGGTTTTAAATTGATTAAACAAGGTGAAAAAAATAACAGCATTAACCCAATAACAAGAATATATCTTATCAAAATATTTAACAGTATTAACCGCATTAAACCAACTTGCTTAAATAAAAGATTTTGCCTGACTGTAACAAGTTTACGAAAAATCAGAGACTATAGTTGTAGAAAACCAAGCTGGCAATATTAAAAATGATTAAATAAATTGGCGTTAATCTTAATACCGTTATTTATCTGTTACCCTCATTGGTTTTAAACCTAAAAAATCAAATATAGAAAAAGGAGGAAATCTAAATGTCAGTTTAATGAAAACAAGGAGGTTAAATACGGTTCAGAAAATGTAAAAACCTTTCGTCATGGCCGATTTACAATTAAAAACAGATAACCACTCAGAATGAAAACCACTGTACAAGCTTATCATATTTTCAACATTACTTTTTTAACTTTACCGGTGATTAATCAACTAAGGATTAAAAAATAGGTAGTCCATTAATGTCAGCTTTTTAAAAGGCATAGAGTGACTAAAAACAACCTATTCCCTGCTATGTTCAATCCACTTATCAGTAAATCGGTAATACTACACTCCACTTATTTTACATTTGCTTAACCAGCTATGACTATTTAAAAAGATAAACAGGGAGAGATTAAATACTTTATTCAATAGACTGATTTAACCAAGAAAATAAAAATATTCAGTGGCATGATTAATGACGTTTAGTCGAAATTCACTAACCATTAACCGAGAGTTGAAAAGACATAATCACGTAAAATAACATTAATATAATAGATTGACATTAAAGTATTTTTGCACCACCGTTTTACGAAAAAAATCAATAAAAAATACGATAAAGAAGAGATGAAAATATTAATTTAGCAGAATTTAAATGCTAAAAAAGGCGTTATCCTAAGAAACATTAATGGTATCTCTATACTAGAGAACTATTTATCAGCGACTTATAAAGAAAAAACAAAAGGTGATAATTTATAAAAACTCGCAGAATTACCAGTAAGACAATATTGGTAAAATCATGTCGGTAAAACAGTGTCAGTCAAAATAAATCGGATATGATTAATGTTCGTTTAAACGTAAAACCACGATATATCATTAATGTTTAAATTTAGCAAAAAGCGGATATCCAAAAGATAAAAAACGATTAAAACCAGATGCCGATTAAAATCATACGTTTAAAAAATAACTTTTAATCACCGTTTAAAACCTGCTCTGGTTTTATGGGTATTTCAATTAAAGGCTTTATACTCTATGGATTTCAAGTTGCATCGCGGCGGCCAGGGAGCGAATCCCCGGGAGCATAGGTAACTATGTGACCGGGGTGAGTGAGTGCAGCCAACAAAGAGGCAGCTTGAAAGATGACGGGTATAGCATTGGAGAGTTATGACCGTACCTGTAATCGACAAGCGCCGGTCGGGCAACCACAATTAACCAGGTGTCCCTCCTGCGCGACAGGTATTCCTTGTATATTGAATAAGTTAGAACCTTCCGCAATCGCGCCGGTTTGTTTACAGGCAGGACAAAACACCGAGTCGCCTTTACAGGCAACCGATAGTTGTTGGTTTACCAAATCGGAGCCATTTAAAACCTCGCCTCCGGTTGTTGTAGTATCACCTTTAAGGATAATTTTTTTACTTTCCACTACACTGCGCATTATTTACTCCGTCATATTTTCTGCTTCTCGTATTAAATGCCAGACCGTTGTACCCGTCTCTGCACCTTCAACATCAAAAGCCATCGCCCCCTGAGCAAAGAAGTACTGCTTGCCCGGCAGGCTATCGGTTCGCCAGATCCCGCTGACCAGTGCCGGATGATCACCTCTCAAAGGGGTTACATGCAGCGGTCCCCGGTCATAACGGGCATACCAGGCCAGTGTGGAAATATCATCAAAATGACCTTCGCCATAAAAGTGCAGGGAATGGCCTTCGCGGGGAATGACTCGTATTGGGCGTATCAGTTGGTTAATAGCAAAATAACTCTCCGGGACACTGCCCGGTAGTGGCGTTAAGTCAGGGTATTTGCCTGCGCGGATTATCAGACCATTGGAATAAGGGGTAATCTCCACATCCCGGTAGGGGCGCAGCACCTGACGTATCCAGAATTCTCCACCCAGTCGGTTTACAAATCGTTTGGACAGCAGGGTGATCCAGTTAATGCCACGGATAGAGTGTTCATACTGTAATTTAGCTGTATGAACTGCGGAGTTCACTTGCAGGGAAGGGTAACGTTGCGCCAGTTGGTACTCTAAAGGAAAATAGTCATAGTAATCTTTGGGCAGGACCAGACAGTAACCACAGTCACCACTGTCCGGTTCAAGCTGTTCACACAGAAAATCCAGCCAGTCTATAAACCGGGTCATACCCTCTTGCTCTTTCAGATAATCCCAAGGCAGTACCAGACTCAGGTAGGAGCTATCATCGTCACCATTAGCTTCCCGAGAATCCAGGTAACGCATCAGATAACGAGGTGCCTCATCTTCATTTTTGGCATCACTGACCACCCAACCACAAGGCTGGTTTTTTTTCTGGCTAAGAATGCCTTCTTCGACTTTGGCAATATTTTCCGGTGAATATTTTCTTAACCCTTTAAATTCATGACGGTGAAAACGCAGGTGAGGGCCAAACTCTTCGCGAAAGCGGCGGTAGCAGGCCAGAATGCGTTGTTTTTTCTCCTGAGTGTAGCCCTGTTTAAAAAACAGGGTAATTGAGAGACCCAGACGGGAAACAGTCAACCCATCGCCATTTAGGAAAGTAAACGCGGCCAGTTGTGATCTCAACTGGGCAAAGTCATCTACAGTTTCCATCATTTTCTCCGTAAGTTATGAGTCGGTGGATAATCTGTTATTCCCACATATTTGCCGCTTCCCGTATCAGATGCCAGATCGTTGTACCCGTCTCTGCACCTTCAACATCAAAAGCCATCGCACCCTGAGCAAAGAAGTACTGCTTGCCCGGCAGGCTATCGGTTCGCCAGATCCCACTGACCAGTGCCGGATGGTTGCCTTTCAAAGGGGTTACTTGCAACGGTCCCCGGTCATAACGGGCATACCAGGCCAAGGTGGAAGTTGAATTAAAATGCCCCTCACCATAGAAGTGCAATGAATGGCCTTCACGGGGAATGACCCGTATCGGACGTATCAACTGATTAATAGCAAAATAACTCTCCGGGACACTGCCCGGTAGTGGCGTTAAGTCAGGGTATTGACCGGCCCGGATCATCAGACCATTGGAATAAGGGGTAATCTCCACATCCCGGTAGGGGCGCAGCACCTGACGTATCCAGAATTCCCCACCCAATCGGTTTACAAATCGTTTGGACAGCAGGGTGATCCAATTAATGCCACGAATGGAGTGTTCATACTGTAATTTAGCTGTGAACACTGCGGAGTTCACTTGCAGGGAAGGGTAACGTTGCGCTAGTTGATACTCTAAAGGAAAGTAGTCATAGAAGTCGTTGGGTAAGACCAGACTGTAGCCACAGTCCCCACTGTCCGGTTCGAGTTGTTCACACAGAAACTCCAGCCAGGCCATAAAACGAGCCATGCTTTCTTGCTCTTTCAAATAATTCCAGGGCAGCACTAGACTCAGGTAGGAGCTATCATCGTCACCATCAATTTCTCGGGAATCCAGATAATGCATCAGATAGAGAGGAGCTTCATAAAGATTTCTAGCATCACTAACATCCCAGCTAGAAAGCTGGTTTTTTTTCTGATTAAGAATACCGTCTTCCACTTTGGCAATATTTTCCGGTGAATATTTTCTTAACCCTTTAAATTCATGACGGTGAAAACGCAGGTGAGTGCCGAACTCCTCCCGAAAACGCCGGTAACAGGCCAGAATACGCTGTTTTTTCTCCTGGGTGTAACCCTGTTTAAAAAACAGAGTGATAGAAATCCCAAGACGAGAAACAGTCAGCCCATCGCCATTGAGGAAGGTAAACGCGGTCAGTTGTGATTTCAACTGGGCAAAGTCATCTACAGTTTCCATCATTTTCTCCGTAAGTTATGAGTCGGTGGATAATCTGTTATTCCCACATATTTGCCGCTTCCCGTACCAGATGCCAGAGGGTTGTGCCCGGTTCTGCACCTTCAACATCAAAAGACATCGCCCCCTGAGCAAAGAAATACTGCTGGCCAGGCAGGCTATCGGTTCGCCAGATCCCGCTGACCAGTGCCGGATGATCACCTCTCAAAGGGGTTACATGCAGCGGTCCCCGGTCATAACGGGCATACCAGGCCAGTGTGGAAATATCATCAAAATGACCTTCGCCATAAAAGTGCAGGGAATGGCCTTCGCGGGGAATGACTCGTATTGGGCGTATCAGTTGGTTAATAGCAAAATAACTCTCCGGGACACTGCCCGGCAGTGGTGTTAAGTCCGGGTATTGACCGGCCCGGATCA
>NZ_RCWB01000030.1:1341-73080 GCF_018448885.1 Photorhabdus caribbeanensis | reverse complement strand
GTAACGCGCAGGGGCAGGTGACGGCGACCTTAACCAGCACGGCGGCGGTGAAGGATGTGCAGGTATTGGCGAAGGCGGCGGCGAACCCGTCGTGGGTCAAGGCCGATAGCCCGGTGAGCTTTGAGGAACTGAGCCTCAGTTATCGGGTTACCGGCGTGACGGTGGAAATGGATAAAGACAAAGAGCACTACAACAACGGCACTGACAGTTATACCTTCACGGCGACGGTGAAGGACGGGCACGGCAATCTGGTGGTGGGTCAACCGGTCGACATTGACTGGCAGACAGATCCAACGGTTGATGGGTTAACCCTGACGAAACAGAACAATTCGGTGAGTAACGCGCAGGGACAGGTGACGGCGACCTTAGCCAGCACGGTGGTGGTATCTGATGTGCAGGTATCGGCGAAAACGGCTACCCAGAAGACGGCGGAGAACGCGAATAGAAAAGTCAGTTTTACGGAGTACAGCGCCAGCTATTATGTCGCCAGCGTGACGGTGGATGCGGATAAAGACAAGGCGCACTACAACAACGGCAGTGACAGTTATACCTTCACGGCGACGGTGAAGGATGGGCACGGCAATCTGGTGGTAGGTAAACCGGTCGACATTGACTGGCAGACCGATTCAAAAGTTGACGGGTTAAAACTGACGAAACAGAGCGATTCGGTGAGTAACGCGCAGGGACAGGTGACGGCGACCTTAACCAGCACGGTGGTGGTATCTGATGTGCAGGTATCGGCGAAAACGGCTGCCCAGCAGACGGCGGAGAATGCGAACGAGAAAGTCAGTTTTACGGAGTACAGCGCCAGCTATTATGTCGCCAGCGTGACGGTGGATGCGGATGATAAAGACAAGGCGCACTACAACAACGGCGCTGACAGTTATACCTTCACGGCGACGGTGAAGGACGGGCACGGCAATCTGGTGGTGGGTAAACCGGTCGACATTGACTGGCAGACAGAGCCAACGGTTGACGGGTTAATCTTGACGAAACAGAGCGATTCGGTGAGTAACGCGCAGGGACAGGTGACCGCGACCTTAACCAGCACGGTGGTGGTATCTGATGTGCAGGTATCGGCGAAAACGGCTACCCAGCAGACGGCGGAGAACGCGAATAGAAAAGTCAGTTTTACGGAGTACAGCGCCAGCTATTATGTCGCCAGCGTGACGGTGGATGCGGATGATAAAGACAAGGCGCACTACAACAACGGCGCTGACAGTTATACCTTTACGGCGACAGTGAAGGACGGGCACGGCAATCTGGTGGTGGGTAAGCCGGTCGATATTGACTGGCAGACCGATTCAAAAGTTGACGGGCTAAAACTGACGAAACAGAGCAATTCGGTGAGTAACGCGCAGGGACAGGTGACGGCGACCTTAACCAGCACGGCGGCGGTGAAGAATGTGCAGGTATCGGCGAAGGCGGCGGCGAACCCGTTATGGGTCAAGGCCGATAGCCCGGTGAGCTTTGAGGAGCTGAGCCTCAGTTATCAAATCACCGGCGTGACGGTGGAAGTGGATAAAGACAAGAAGCGCTACAACAACGGCACGGACAGTTATACCTTCACGGCGACGGTAGTGGACGCGCATGGCAGGCCGGTAGCGGATAAACCGATTGAGATTGACTGGCAGACAGATCCAAAGGTTGAGGGGTTAACCCTGACGAAACAGAACAACTCGGTGAGTAACGCGCAGGGACAGGTGACGGCGACCTTAACCAGCACGGCGGCGGTGAAGGATGTGCAGGTATCGGCGAAAGCGGCGGCGAACCCGTCGTGGGTCGAGGCTGATCGAAAGGTCAGCTTTGAGGATCTGAGCACTAGCTATCATGTTACCCATGTAACGGTGGACAAAGATGGTCCGCTCTACAACGGAGGTACTGATACTTACACCTTCACGGCAACAGTGGAAGATGCATATGGCAAGCCGGTGGTGGATAAATCAATCGATATTGACTGGCAGACAGAGCCAACGGTTGAGGGGTTAACCTTGACGAAACAGAGCAATTCGGTGAGTAACGCGCAGGGGCAGGTGACGGCGACGTTAAGCAGTACGGTGGTAGCGATTGATGTACAAGTGTCTGCAAAGACGGCTACTCAGCAGACGCCGGTGAATGCGGATAAAAAAGTCAGTTTTATTAGCCCTGATGAGCTTGCTTCTCTTACTGTTAGCCCAGATCACGTAACAGAAGGAGAAGGCGAGGGGCATACTTATACCTTTACTGCCACAGTAAAAGATTTTTCCGGGCAGGCGAAAAGCGGTGTTGCGGTGGCCTGGAGTGCAACAAATAGTAAGGGAGTTACCATCACTGATAAAAACCTAGTTACTCAGGTAGTGGGTGATGGTAAAACAGATGCTGATGGGAAAGCGCAATATCAGATATATAGCAAAAGTGGCGGGTTTGTTGCTGTTATGGTAACGGCCAAAGTGAATGATTCATCTGTTGGTTCTAAGAATAAAACGGTAGAAATTAAGGCTAATGAGCAGGATGTTGCTAACTTCTTTATATTGGATTATCACCATAAAGATGGAGAACCGCTCGGGCGTTCAGTACCAAAGGAAAGAATGAACTTTGGCTGGGAAGGAATGATGTTTAAACCTGAGTATTTGTCGAGGGAATCACATATGGCTGATTATAATGAAGTATATGATTCAAGTAATAAGAGCGTAGTTGATGTTGAGGCGTTACAAGGTGATTTTAGCGTTAAAAAAGCAGGAACGGCTACATTAACTGCGACGTTTACACACTCAATATCTGGTCGATATTTAAAATATGTTATTCCCAATGTGAAAATTGACCACTTTGTAATTATTGATGATTCTAGCTACACAGGGCCGGGGATTGGTTACCCTGATGTAAAGAGTCGTATTGACGAGAGTCAACCTTTACCTTGGTGTACAAAAGGAAATAGGATAAAGGAGAGTGATCTTGGTAGTTCAATTGATTATCTGGTTAATAGTTTGAATTTGAATCTTATTGAGAAAGGTTTATTAGGCCAGACTCTACCTGCTGAGGGAATAACAATGGGAGGGCTACAAATAAATAACAAAAAAATTCAAGCTCATTTGTTGGATAAGAAAGATGTAAATGCAGTGGCTTATGTAGTTTTATGTGAGGAGTAGGGAGGGAATAATAGGTAGTAGGCATTATTGTTGAAGCGCATTATTTTGATAGAAAATTAGGCGTTTGTTACTTATTGGTGTTTAACTCTAATATTAGGTTTAATATGTTAACACTTACAGCAGATATAATTTCAGGAATGACGATTTTAGAAGAGTGCCCAATTGCCATTACTGTGACTTATAGTGAAAACATAGACATGCTACCTTCTCGTTATTTTAAGCGATTCAGTCCCTAATGAGCGATCACAAAGGTAGGGCCGGAACTTGAAATCAATGTAGATGATGTTATTAATGTAAGTGTTTACGCTGATGATATTGTGTGAGAGGAGTTAGATTAAGTATTTATTGCTATTGATCCTCATACATGAATCAAGGAAGATGCGGAGGTTGGAGTAGGTGTTATTCAGCTTGGTCAGTCGCTTTTTTTATATGTGGACTCATATGCTGGTAGTTTCTGACTTAGTTTCTTGAATATGAGGAAGAAGCGCTGTATCCCACTTTATAATACCTTTTGGATAAAGAATACATTGCTATTACAGTAATGGCTAAAGTAGATAATTTATTTACGTGACAAACAGGAAGGAGAATAATAGGTAGTCAGCATCATTGTAGAAGAACATTATTTTGATAGAAATTAAGTGTTTGTTACTTATTGGTGTTTAACTTTAACATGAGGTTTAATATGTCAATACTTAAAGCAGATATAATTTCAGGAATAACGGTTTTAGAGGAGTGCCCAGTTGTTATCACGGTGACTTATTCAGGCGATGATACTCACAAAGTAACGGAATCGACTTACATAGTATACAATAACCCGGAAAATACCAGTTTTGATAAGATCCCTCGTATTTCAAGAGATGTCGAGAATAATACCTGTACTGCAAAATTTGTTGTTACTGCTGGTTCTGGCGCTGGTGATTTCACCATAGAATTTTCAATGGATAAGGCTACGGACCCCGATGCTAAATTGGAGAGAGCATTTCATACTATTGATAAAAATGGTTTTTCGCATGCAGCGTTTGAACCTATAATCATTGGTGATTCGTTGATAAAAGACTTATCTCCGGCAGCAGATGACAAGCAACCTTCATTATTTAATGGCAACCTCCTCGTTAATCTATATGCGTTGAGTAAAACAAATGATCCGTTACCCTATTTTCAAATTCCTCTGGTAACGGATAGGATAGTGCGTATTTTTGGGTATGATGGAAAGCAAATTACGGAAGAAATATCTCCTTTTATTCGAAAATTAAGTAGTAATAAATATTATATTAATACGGATAAAAACGGTTTTGTTGCTTTAAGGATTTTCCCCAGTCAGAAAGGAAAGGGGAACTATGCAGTTGATATGTTCACAGAATTGCCGGATTTTTCAAAGAGATCTTCATCAAATATTCTGTTTATTACGAAAGATATTGCTCCAACCCTTGCAACGCCAGATATTGAAGAGTTGAATGGTAATAAATTAGCACCATCGATAGGGAATAGTAGTACAGGTTTTCATGTGAGTATCCCATTTTATGAAGGTGTTAGACCACAAGATAGAATTTTCTTAATGATCAAAGAAGGTAATTACGAAGCGCCAAGTGCGTCTGCCGTAATTACTGATCTGGAACAGTTGAATAGTCCGTTTATTTTAGTTCCATATGCCAGCATTCCAAATATTGGCGGTAATGAGTTATATTATTATATTTCTGATACAACGGGAAATATAAATATGTCGTCTGCCCTCTATTTTAATTTAACGAGGTCAGCACCAAATGTACCACCAGAGATTAATCGTACATTAGCTGCACCCATAATTTTTAGTCATATGCTACAGTTGGATTTTGGCTGGCCAGCGAGGATCAATCTTGAGGATATCTTAGGAGGAGGGTTGGATGCCCATATTGCTGTGGGTCAAGACAATGGAATAGAGGTAAATGATGTCATTAATGTACGTATTTATGTTAATGGTATTGTCAATGAGAATCCATTTTCGAAACTTTATTCTGTTAAGCCTTATACGGTAACTGCTGACGAAGTGGCGGCTGGAGAGGCTATTATTCCGCTTGGTCAGGCACCTTTTACTAATGTGAACTCGTATCGTGATGGTAGGCCAGGTTCGGTTTATATCACTTATAGCGTAGGCCAAAAAGAATCTAAGATTTGGTTTGGATACATTGATACTGTTCCACCTGGACAATAAATTTAACTGATTGAGCTTTTTCTTATTTGTGAACTGGCGATTTCTTTATTGCATACTATAATGTTTTATTAATCGTTGTTATTTTATTTTCAACCAAGTAATCGTGGAGCTAATGGTGACAGTATGAATAATGGTCAATATGGTGAAAAGTGATTTAACAATTACCGTAATTTTAACCCCAGATATATTGTAACTATATAGGGTATATTTGGGTATAAAGCTTATGTTTCGAGTAGAGATTTATTGTTATTACATTAACGGCTAAAGTAAATAATTTATTTATGTGACAAACAGGAAGGAGGTAATAGATAGTAAGCATCGTTGTATAAACGCATTATTTTGACAGAAAATTAAGTGTTTGTTACTGATTGGTGTTTAACTTTAATATGAGGTCTAATATGTCGACACTTACAACAGATATCGTTTCAGGAATAACGGTTTTAGAGGAGTGCCCAGTTGTTATCACTGTGACTTATTCAGGTGATGATACTCATAAAGTAACGGAAACGACTGATATAGTGTATAGTACCCCAGAAAATATTCGTTTTGATAAGACTCCTCGTATTTCAAGAGATATAGAAAATAATACTTGCGCTGCGAAATTTGTTGTTACTGCTAATTCTGGTGCCGGTGATTTCACCATAACATTTTCAATGGATAAGGTTACGGACCCCGATGCTAAATTGGAGAGAGTATTTCATTTTATTGATAAGAATGATTTTTCACATGCAGCATTTGAACCCATAATCATTGGTGATTCGTTGATAAAAGACTTATCTCCGGCAAAAGATAATGAGGAGCCTTCTGAGTTTAATGGCAGCCTCCTCGTCAATATATATGCGTTGAGTAAAACGAATGAGCCGTTACCCTATTTTCAAATTCCTCTGGTAACAGATAGGATAGTGCGTATTTTTGGGTATGATGGAGAACAAATTACGGAAGAAATATCTCCTTTTATTCGAAAATTAAGTATTAATAAATATTATATTAATACGGATAAAAACGGTTTTGTTGCTTTAAGGGTTTTCCCCAGTCAGAAAGGGAAGGGGAATTATGCGGTTGATATGTTCACAGAATTGCCGGATTTTTCAAAGAAATCTTCATCAAATATTCTGTTTATTACAAAAGACATTGCTCCGACGCTTATAACGCCAGATATTGAAGAGCTGAATGGTGATAAATTAACGCCATTAGTAGGAAATAGCAGCACAGGTTTTCATGTGAGTATCCCATTTTATAAAGGTGCTGGACCGAAAGACACAGTTTTCTTAATGATCAGAGAGGATAATTACGAAACGCCAAGTGCGTCTGCCGTAATTACTGGTCTGAATCAGTTGAATAATCCGTTGATTTTAGTTCCATATGCCAGCGTTCCAAATATTGGTGGTAATGAGTTATATTATTATATTTCTGATACAACGGGAAATATAGCTATGTCATCTGCCCTCTATTTTAATTTAACGAGGTCAGTACCAAATGTACCACCAGAGGTTCAGCGTATATTAGCGAAACCTAGAATTTTTAATCATAGACGACAGGAGGAATTTTGGTGGCCAGCAAAGATTAATCTTGACGGTATCTTAGGAGGGGGGTTGGATGCCCATATTGCTGTAGGTAAAAACAATGGAATAGAGGTAAATAATGTTATCAATGTACGTATTTACGTTAATGGTATTATGAATGAGAATCCATTTTCGAAACTTTATTCTGTTGATCCTCATACGGTAACTGCCGAAGAGGTGGCGGCAGGAGAGACTATTATTCGGCTTGGTCAGGCTCCTTTTACTAATATAGACTCACATCGTGATGGTACGCCAGGCTCGATTTATATCACTTACAGTGTAGGCCAAAAAGAATCTAAGATTTGGTTTGGATACATTGATACTGTTCCGTAGACTCATATCGTGGTGATGTGCCAAGCTAGGTCAAAAGGAATCTAAGATCTGGTTTGGACATATTGATATTGTTCCACTTGGACAATAGATTTGGTTGATTGAGCTTTTACCTGTTTATTGGGAAATGCGTAAACATTTTCCATTTCGCCGAACATATTTCTTATTTGTGAACTGGCGATTTTTTTATTACCGAGCTATAATGTTTTATTAGGCGTTGTCATTTTATCTTCAACAATAAATCATGGAATTAATGGTGACAGTATTAATAATGGCAGGCATGGCGAAAAGCGATTTAGCAATTATTGTAATCTTAATCCCAGATATATTGTAACTATATAGGGTATATTTCGATATAAAGCTTATGTTATGAGTAGTGGATTTGTTGCTATTACGTTAATAGCTAAAGTAAATAAATAATTTATGTGACAAACAGGAAGGAGGTAATAGAGAGTAGGCATCGTTGTATAAACGCATTATTTTGACAGAAAATTAAATGTTTTTTACTGATTGATGTTTAACTTTAATATGAGGTTTCATATGTCGACACTTACAACAGATATCGTTTCAGGAATAACGGTTTTAGAAGAGTGCCCGGTTGTTATTACGGTGACTTATTCAGGTGATGAGTCTCATAAAGTAACGGAAACGACGGATATAGTGTATAATACCCCAGAAAATATCCGTTTTGATGAGACTGCTCATATTTCAAGAGATGTAGAAAATAATACTTGTACTGCAAAATTTGTTGTTACTGCCAATTCTGGTGCCGGTGATTTCACCATAGTATTTTCAATGGATAATACTACGGACCCGAATGCTAAATTGGAAATTGCGTTTCATCCTATTGATAAAAATGGTTTTTCACATGCAGCGTTTGAACCTATCATTATTGGCGATTCGTTGATAAAAGATTTATCTCCGGCAGAAGATGATGAGGAGCCTTCTGAATTTAATGGCAGCCTGCTTATTAATATCTATGCGTTGAGTGAAAAAAATGAGCCGTTACCCTATTTTCAAATCCCTCTGGTAATTGATAATTTAGTGCGTGTTTTTGGGTATGATGGAAATCAAATTACGGAAGAAATATTGCCTCTTGTTCTAAATTACGATAATAATAAATACTATATTAATACGGATAAAAATGGTTTTGTTGCTTTAAAGATTTTCCCCAGCAAGAAGGAGAATGGTAATTATACAGTTGATATGTTCACAGAATTGCCTGATTTTTCAAAGAAACCTTTATCAAATATTCTTTTTATTATAGAGGACATTGATCCAACCCTTGCGGCACCAGATATTGCAGAGCTGAATGGTAATAAATTAACGCCATCAATAGGAAATAGTAGTACAGGTTTTCATGTGAGTATCCCATTTTATGAAGGTGTTAAACCGAAAGACACAGTTTTCCTAATGATCAGAGAAGGTAATAATGAAACGCCAAGTGTGTCTGCTGTCATTAATGATCTGAATCAGTTGGATAATTTATTTATTCCAGTTCCATATGCCAATATTCCAAATGTTGGTGATAATGAGTTATATTATTATATTGCTGATGCAGTGGGAAATATCACTATGTCATCTGCCCTCTATTTTGATTTAACGAGGTCAGTACCGAATGAGCCACCAGAGATTAGGCGTATATTAGCGAGACCTAGAATTTTTAATCATAAACGACAGGAGGAATTTGGTTGGCCAGGTAAAATTAATCTTGAATATATTTTAGGTGGAGGGTTGGATGCTCATATTGCTGTGGGTAAAAACAACGGAATAGAGGTAAATAGTGTTATCAATATACGTGTTTACGTTAATGGTATTGTAAATGAGAATCCATCCTCAAAGATTTATTCTCTTGAACCGCATACGGTAACTGCTGACGAAGTAGAGGCTGGAGAGACTATTATTCTGCTTGGTCAGACGCCTTTTACTAATGTAGATTCATATAGTGATGGTACTCCAGGCTCGGTTTATATCACTTACAGCGTAGGCAAAAAAGAATCTAAGATTTGGTTTGGACAGATTGATACTGTTCCACCTAGGAAATAAATTTAACTGATTGAGATTTTATCTGTTTATGGAAAATGTGTAAGCGTTTTCCATTTTCCAGGACATATTGCTTATTTATTAAGTTTTTTTATCTTCAACAATAAATCATGGAGTTAATGGATGCAGTATGAATAATGACATGCATGGCGAAAAGTGATTTAACAATTACCCTAATCTTGACCCCAAAAATAGGGTGACTATATAGGGTGTACTTGGATATAAAGCTATGCTCTGAGTGGTGGGTTTATTGTTATTACAGTAGCAGCTAAAGTAAATAGTTTATTTGTGTGAGAAACAGGAAGGAGATAATAGGTAGTCAGTATCGTTGTGGGAGCGCGTTATTTTGATAGAAATTAGACGCCTATTGCTTATTGATATTTAACTTTAATATGAGGTTTAATATGTCGAAACTTACAGCAGATATTGTTTCAGGAATAACGGTTTTAGAAGCGTGCCCAGTTGTTATCACTGTGACTTATTCAGGTGATGAGACTCATAAAGTAACGGAAATGACTGATATAGTGCACAGTATCCCAGAGAATACCAGTTTTGATTGTAACTACTATATTTCAAGGGATGTCAAGAAGAATATCTGTACTGCAAAATTTGTTGTTACTGCTAATTACGGTGCCAGTGATTTCACCATAGAATTCTCAATGGATAATACTACGGACCCCAATGCTAAATTAGAGATAGTATTTCATCCTATTGATAAAAATGGTTTTTCTCATGCAGCGTTTGAACCTGTGATTATTGGCGATTCGCTGGTAAAAGACTTATTTCCGGCAGCGGATGATGAGCTACCTTCTGAGTTTAACGGCAGCCTGCTTGTTAATATATATGCGCTGAATAAAACAGATGATCCGTTACCTTATTTTCAAATTCCTCTGGTAACTGATAAGCTAGTGCGTATTTTTGAAGATGGTAGAGGTCAACTTACAACAGAAATACTGCCTTTTATTAGAGGATTCAATAGGAATAAATATTACATTAATACGGATAGTAGAGGTTTTGCTGCCTTAAGAATTTTCCCCAGTAGAGGGGAGGGTAGTAACTACATAGTCAATATGTTTACAGAGTTGCAGGATTTTTTAAGGAAATCTTCATCAAATATTCTGTTTATTACAGAAGACATTAATCCAACCCTTGAAATGCCAGATATTGAAGAGTTGGACGGTGATAGCTTAACACCATCAGTAGGAAATAGCAGTACAGGTTTTCATGTGAGTATCCCATTTTATGAAAGTGTTAAACTGAGAGATAGAATTTTCTTAATGATCAGAGAAGATAATGATGAAACGCCAAGTGTGTCTGCTGTCATTACTGATCTGAATCAGTTGGATAGTCCGTTTATTTCAGTTCCATATGCCAGTGTTCCAAATACTGGCGATAATGAATTATATTATTATATGGCTGATACAACGGGAAATATAACTATGTCATCTGCCCTCTATTTTAATTTAACGAAGTCAGTACCGAATCAACCACCAGAGATTAGGCGTACATTAGCGGCACCTAGAATTTTCACTCATAAAGATCAGAGTGAACTTAAACAGCGGGGTAAGATCAATCTTGTAAAAATTTTAGGGGGAGGGCTGGATGCGCGTATTGCTGTGGGTAAAAAAAATGGAATAGATGTGGATAGTATTATCAATGTGCGTATTTACGTTAATGGTATTGTCAATCATAGTCCATCTTCAAAAATTTATTCTCTTGAACCTCATATGGTAACTGCCGAAGAAGTGGCGGCAGGAGAGGCTATTATTCTGCTTGGTCAGGCACCTTTTACCGGTGTGGACTCGTATGATGATGGACCAGGATTAGTTTATGTCACTTATAGTGTAAATATAAAGAACTCCAAGATTTGGTTTGGACGCATTGATACGGTTCCCCCCGGACAATAAATTTAACTGATTGAGATTTTACCTGTTTATGGAAAATGCGTAAGCGTTTTCCATTTCCCCGGACATGTTTTTTATTTGTAAACTAGCGATTTTTTATTGTGGGTTATTTTCAACCAATGAATCATGGAGTTAATGATGACAGTATGAATAATAGCAAACATGGTGAAAAGTGATTTAACAATTACCGTAATCTTAACCCCAGAGATATTATGGCTGTATATAGTATACTTGGATATAAGGCTTATGCTTTGAGTGGGAATTTATTGTTATTACAGTAACGGCTAAAGTAAATAATTTATTTATGTGAGAATTAGCGAGGGGGTAATAGATGGTAAGCATCGTGGTGTAAACGCATTATTGGCGCTTTTTACTTATTGGTGTTTAACTTTAATATGAGGTTTAATATGTCGACACTTACAGCAGATATCGTTTCAGGAATAACAATTTTAGAAAGATGCCCAGTTGTCATTACTGTGACTTATTCAGGTGATGATACCCATAAAGTCACGGAAACGACTGACATAGTGTATAGTCACCCAGAAAATACCAACTTTGATTGTCATCACAGTATTTCAAGTGATATTAAGAGAAATACCTGTACTGCAAAATTTGTTGTGACTGCTCATTCCGGTGCCAGTGATTTCACCATAATATTTTCAATAGATAAGGCTACGGACCCTGATGCTAAATTGGAGATTGTGTTTCATCCTATTGATGAAAATGGTTTTTCACACGCAGGGTTTACCCCTATAATTATTGGCGATTCGTGGGTAAAAGATTTCTCTCCGGCGGAAGATAATGAGAGACCTTCATCATTCAATGGCAGCCTGCTCATTAATATCTATGCGTTGAATAAGACAAATGATCCGCTTCCCTATTTTCAAATTCCTCTGGTAACGGATAAGCCAGTACGTATTTTTGGGTATGATGGAGAACAACTTACGACAGGAATATCGCCTTTTATTAGTGAAAAAGATAATTATCAATATTATATTAATACAAATAATAATGGTTTTGTTGCCTTAAGAGTTTTCCCTAAGAAATCTGAGGGGAGTTACTCGGTGAATATGTTCACAAAACTGCCATCTTTTTTGAAAAACGCTTCATCAAGCATTTTGATGATTACAGAAGATATTGCTCCAACGCTTCCAGCGCCAGATATTGAAGGATTGGATGGTGATAAATTAACACCACCTCCAGGAAATAGCAGTACAGGTTTTAATGTGACTATCCCATTTTATGCAGGTGCGGAACCACTGGATCAAATTTTCTTAATAATTAGAGAAGGTGATAAAGAAACAAAAATCCGGTCTGCGATAATCACTGAGTTGTGTCAGTTGGATAATTCGTTGATTTTAGTTCCGTATGCCAGTATTCCAAGTGCTGGCGATAATGAGTTGTATTATTATGTAACTGATAAAACGGGGAAAACAACGATGTCATCTGCCCTCTATTTTAATTTGACAAAGGCAATCCCGAATGTGCCACCTGAGATTGAGCGTACATTATCTGTAGCTAGAATTTTTACTCACCAATGTCATTTAGAACTTGGACAGCAAGGCAAAATCAATTATCTAATTATTCAAGGGGGAGGGTTGGATGCGCATATTGCTGTGGGTGAAAATTACGGAATAGAGATAAATAGAGTTATTAAGGTAGACATTTACGTTAACGGTACTGTAAATGAGCATCCATCTTCAAAAATTTATTCTCTTGATCCTCATACTGTAACTGCCGACGAAATGGCGGCTGGGGAGGTTATTATTCCTCTTGGTCAAGCACCTTTTACTGATGTAGATTCATATCGTGATGGTACGCCAGGCTCGGTTTATATCACTTACAGTGTAGGCATAAAGAACTCTAAGATTTGGTATGGACTCATTGATACGGTTCTTCCTGGACAGTAAATTTAACTGATTGAGCTTTTCCTTGTTTGTGAACTGGCGATTTATTTATTGCATAACTGTAATATTTTCTTAAACGTTATTATTTTATTTTCAATTAATAAATCATGGAGTTAATGGTGACAGTATGAATAACGGCAAACATGGCGAAAAGTGATTTAACAATTACTGTAATTTTAACCCAAGAGATATTATGGCTGTATATAGTATACTTGGATATAAAGCTTATGCTTCGAGTAGGGATTTATTGTTATTATATTAACGGCTAAAGTAAATAATTTATTTATGTGAGAAGTAGAAAGGAGGTAATTAGGTAGTCAGCATCGTTGTATAAACGCATTATTGGTGTTTAACTTTAATATGAGGTTTAATATGTCGACATTGACAGCAGATATTGTTTCAGGAATAACGGTTTTAGAGGAATGCCCAGTTGTCATTACTGTGACTTATTCAGGTGATGATACCCATAAAGTAACGGAAACGACTGACATCATGTACAATCACACAGGAGGTGCCTATTTTGACAGGAACCGCCGTATTTCAAGAGATATAGAAGAGAATACCTGCACTGCAAAATTTGTTGTTACTGCTTACTCTGGTGCCAGTGATTTCACCATAATGTTTTCAATGGATAAGGCTACGGACTCTGATGCTAAATTAGAAATAGCATTTCATCCTATTGATGAAAATGGTTTTTCATACGAAGGATTTACCCCTATAATTATTGGCGATTCGTGGGTAAAAGATTTCTCTCCGGCAGAAGATAATGAGCGACCTTCATCATTCAATGGCAGCCTGCTCATTAATATGTATGCGTTGAATAAAACGAATGATCCGCTTCCCTATTTTCAAATTCCTCTGGTAACTGATAGGGCAGTACGTATTTTTGGGTATGATGGAGAAGGAATTACGGCAGAAATATTACCTTTTATTAGTGAAAAAGATAATTGTCAATATTATATTAATACGGATAGTCGTGGTTTTGTTGCTTTAAAAGTTTTCCCTAAGAAATCTGAGGGAAGTTACTCGGTGAATATGTTGACAAAACTGCCATATGTTTTAAAAAATGCTTCATCAAGCATTTTGATGATTACAGAGAATATTCATCCAACGCTTCCGGCTCCAAATATTGCAGAGTTGACTGGTGATAAATTAACACCACCGCTAGGAAATAGGAGAACGGGTTTTAATGTGATTATCCCATTCTATGAATCTGCTAAATCACTGGATCAAATTTTCTTAATAATTAGAGAAGGTGATAAGGAAACAAAAAGCCAGTCTGCGGTAATCACTGAGTTGTGCCAGTTGGATAAGCCGTTTATTTTAGTTCCGTATGCCAGTATTCCAAGTGTTGGCGATAATCAGTTATATTATTATGTAACTGATAAGACGGGGAAAACAACTAAGTCATCTGTCCGCTATTTTAATTTGACAAAGGCAGTACCGAATGTGCCACCTGAAATTGAGCGTACATTAGAGGTACCCAGAATTTTCACTCATAAAGATCAGGAGGAACTTGGGCAGAAAGTCAGAATCAATCTTGAAACTATTTTAGGCGGGGGACTGGATGCTCATATTGTTGTGGGTAAAAATCATGGAATAGTGGTAAATAGTGTTATCAAGGTACATGTTTACGTTAACGGCATTGTAAATGAGAATCCATTTTCGAAACTTTATTCTCTTGATCCTCATATGGTAACTGCCGACGAAGTGGCGGCTGGGGAGGCGATTATTCAGCTTGGTCAAGCGCCTTTTACTAATGTAGATTCGTATAGTGATGGTGCGCCAGGAGCAGTTTATATCACTTATAATGTAGGCATGAAATATAGTGAAAACACAAAGGACTCTAAGATTTGGTATGGACGCATTGATACGGTTCTTCCCGGACAGTAAATTTAACCGATTGAGCTTTAATATTTTATTAAGCGTTATCATTTTATTTTCAATTAATAAATCATGGAGTTAATGGTGACAGTATGAATAACGGCATATCAAGTGTGATTATCACAGAAAACGCGGCAAAAAGTGATTTAACCAATTATCCTAATCTTAACCCTCAAAATATTGTGACTATATATGGTTTGCCTGGGCATAAATTCTATGCTACGACATCTATCGGTGCTTTCATTGTAGACGATAACATTAATCTAGATCAGATCATATTGACGTTAGATGAGACTGGAAAAGGACATTTTTATGTTCGTTCTCCGTTTGAACATAAAAATATTAAAAATAGCGAAGAATTTTCGGCTTTTGTGGTGATTGCCCCGCAAGAGGATATCAATAAAGTAATGTCTTTTCCGCTTACTTTTGGTAATTATCGTCAGTCTGATGAAGCTATAGTATTTACCGCCTATAATTATACTACAGGCGCTCCGGCAGATGGGGAGACGCCTTGCTCGATATATCTTTTTATTGATCGTGAACATAATGATGATATTAATCAAATCCGTATAAGAGTGAATAATAATGCCCTCATCGATGGTTATAATAAAGATTGGGCAGATATTCCATTAAAGGAGGATGGTAGTGCGACAGTGAATGTGATTAGCAACACAGTAGGTAAAGTTAATGTTTGGCTAACAGCGCCTGATTCAGATTCAGGCGATAAAGTCAATTTTGTTTTATCGTTCAGACCGACTCCAATGGGAGGTGAAATATGATTACCAATAACGACAATACATTTATTTCTTTATCGTCGCCAGAATTGCCGCAAGCAGATCACGATGGCCTGATTGATGTTTCTGTTCAACAGAACCAAGATTTAATTATCAAAGTACCTTATCATGAGTGGCTAAGAATCGGGAATATGATCGTGGTAAATGTTGGGGGAATATTTTCTCGGCCCTATTATATTCAGAATGTTAATCTTGATTTTTTTACTGTAACTATTCCGTTCTCTGAAATACCGGATGGTTGCTATAATGTGACTTATACATCAGCCGATGATTTCGAGAATGAAAATTTCTCTAAACCGGCTGTTATTAAAATTATTAATTCCCCATCGATAAAATTATTACCATCAATTTATCCAGATTCAACATCTGGCGTGATTCACTATTCATCTCTTAAACAACATCATGGGTTAAATGTGCATATTAGTTATCAGCAGATGCGGAAAGGCGATAGCGTCATATTCCACTGGCAAGGGCATAATTTTGACTATGAGCCGATTGCGAGGGCCGCCTGGGATGCACAACCAATAACAGTCAGTGATGAGGATGTTAAGCAGGGTTATGTTTCTTTAGTGGTGCCGGCGGAAAATGTGCTTTGTTTGGGGCAAGAGGGCATGGGAACAGGGTATTATGAGGTTGGTAATAATAGTTCTGCTCCAGGTTCAGTGATATTGTCATTAATGGATATGTCATCTGCCATGATATCAATTAGTGAAGGCGCGCCGATGGTATCTAATGAATATCCCAGAATAAACCCGAAAAATTTAGCTGTGGTTTATGGGCCGCCAGGAAAGAGATTATCGGCCAGTGTTGAATCAGGAAGTATTGTTGAAGGGGGTGGGGCAAAATATCAGTTTGCCCCTAATAGTTTCGGGCTGGCTTATTTCCATTTGCAATCTGAGGAAACGGGTAGTTTTCGCTGTACTGTTTCTGCGGAGGATGGAACTATAACTCCGGGTGTAGGGCAGGCAATATTCAGCGATTGGAGAGATGGAAAAGATATTTGCGAAGCTTATGCATTTACCTCGGAAGTACCTGCTGATGGTGTAAGTGTTTGTAGTGGTTATGTGATTGTGGACCGTACTGTCTATTCCGGTAAAAGATTACTTGTTCGTACTGATGGCTCCGCGATAATTTCAGGTTATGGTGATAATGAAAGAGAGTTGCAGGTTGCGATTAGTAAAGATGGTTGTACAACTTTCCATATAACTAATACCAAAGCAGAAAAAAATAATGTGATAATAAGTTTACCCGATACTGATAAGTCGATTCAATTTTCTATTAATTTTAAACACTTTCCTTTTGTTTAGCGTAAGGAATATTGTTAATTAGTATAATGTTATCAACTTGAAATTATTTTTTTAATTTTAAATCGATGATGACATATATACTCAAGATACTTCAAAGTGCATGTTTGAAAAACGATTATGTTGTTGAGTTTAAATGTTTTTATGTCTGACGGCTCAAGCATCTTGAAGTTCATTCGGTATATAAATATACATGATAGTGATAAATTAGGAGAATGAAATGAATGACGAACAAGCACCAAAAGAGGCTAAAACATTAAATTGGCTATCAAGTGAAAAAACGGAAACTGCGGATAAACCGATAGATATCGGTGTAAGCGCAATCCAGGATGGTTATTTATTGCAAGGGGCGAATATAATTTTCACGTTAGATAATCAATCTATGGTATTTAAAGAGAATAATGATCGTAAAATTATCAAAGGTACAGGAGTTCTGGGTAAGGTATCAGTTGAAATAATCTCTACTGATTTAACTCCATGTCGAGGGAATGTATATGCTTGCTTGGAAGATGATACTCAAATAGCAGCCCCTCCTCTACAGGTCGAGTTTACTGTTGCTCCCCAAGTGGTGGCAGCGCTTAATCTTGACTTAGAAAAAAATAATGCATGGACTAATAGTACCGATGAGAATAAGGTAGTTGTAACGGCACATGATCGGTTTGGTAACGGAATGAAAAACCAAAAAATAACCTTCTATGCAGATAGTGGGGCAACAGTAGTTCCGTCGTCGGGTATGACAGATAAAGAGGGTAAAATAACGGTGTCAATACAATCTAATAGTGCTGGTGAAGTGATGCTAATGGCACAAGCGGGAGATGTTGCAAAGGCTATAGCTATGTGTTTCACGTATAATCCATATCAGTTAAAGATTGGAAAATCTCCGGCTGTTCTGTCTTCATTTTCAAGCGGTATTATAGCTGGATATTTATATAAGAATGGCGTAGGTGAACCTAATGTAACTATATCAGTATCTATGGGATTTTATCTGTCATTGAGTGATCAAGACAAACATATGACTACCGATAAAGATGGCTATTTTAGCTTTAGAGTTTCTTCTTCTTATACTCGGGGGTATTCGCCTCATAATCATGTACCTCCCATGAATGAATCCGCATCGGTGTATATAAGTTGTATTGATGGGCGGGTATATTCTCAAACGTGGATAGAATTAACCCCAGGGCTATATTAGGCGTTGGATATTTGGGGATGCTGATTGATGGTTACACATTGAAAAATTAGACAAACCCCCTGTTTTTAGCCGTTATCATGCAGTGTGAAAATAAGATGATTTTTATTATCCCGGTAGGAATCATTGATTAAAAATATATAACCTGGATGGAATTTCACAACTATCATTGTTATATATCAATATTTAGTTAAAAACCTGAACTTTTCTTTAAGTGAAGTTCAGGCTACTAACTCATTATTTCTTCATGTTATTTCTTACAATGATTAGGGCGTTGCTATTAAATCTCCTTTAGTTGTGATCGCGCCCGCAATGACCTTTTGTGAAATAGGGCTATACTATAAATAAGCTTTATAGTTATATCGAGTCAATTAACGTTAACTTTTGAATTATAGGTTCTTAGTGTTCACGGAGAGTGTGTATTCACGAAGAGTGTTGGAGGTAACATATGAAACGTCAAAGTGCTTTCATAGTCGGTAATGTATTAATGGGCGTCGGTATGTTCACCATAGTGAGTAGCCTGGCTTATACATTACTGCCTCACATCTTCGGTTTTGGCTGGCCTGAGTTTTTATCTGAAGCAGCGCTATTGGGTGTTTTTATTGGTGCGCTTGTTTGGTTAGCTGGCGCCGGTGTGGGAGGCCGGGAAGGTGTGGCAGATCGTTATTGGTGGTTAAGAAACTATGATGAGCGTTATCGTCGTAGTGATCATCGGTATCCATAACAACAATAGAGTTAGTTATAGTTTGTGCTAATGGAAAAGTATATTCCAGATAAGCAAAAAACCCGTTGAATCTCTTGTACAACGGGTTTTTTCTTAAATAGCAATATTATGAGTACAACTTATTTATTAGTGCTCAAACATTGCAGAAATTGACTCTTCATTGCTGATACGCCGGATCGCTTCAGCTAACATACCGGACAAAGTGAGAGTACGAACTTTATTGAGCGCCTTGATCTCAGAAGACAATGGGATGGTGTCACAGACAACCACTTCATCAATCACCGAGTTTTTAATGTTGTCCACAGCATTGCCGGAGAAAATCGGGTGAGTAGCATAGGCAAATACCCGTTTTGCTCCGCGTTCTTTCAATGCTTCCGCCGCTTTGCATAAGGTGCCGCCGGTATCAATCATGTCATCAACCAGCACACAATCGCGGCCAGCGACATCACCGATAATATGCATCACTTGAGAAACGTTAGCGCGTGGCCGACGTTTATCGATGATGGCCATATCGGTATCATTCAGCAGCTTAGCGATAGCACGAGCGCGGACAACCCCGCCAATATCCGGGGAAACAACGATAGGGTTTTCCAACTCTTTCTGTAACATATCTTCCAGCAGAATTGGGCTGCCAAATACGTTATCAACCGGAACATCGAAGAACCCTTGGATCTGCTCAGCATGCAGGTCAACGGTCAGTACGCGGTCTACACCAACGCTGGACAGGAAATCCGCAACAACTTTGGCGGTAATTGGCACACGGGCTGAACGGACTCGACGGTCCTGACGAGCATAACCGAAATAAGGGATTACTGCGGTAATACGTCCTGCGGAAGCACGACGCAGTGCATCAACCATAACGACTAATTCCATTAAATTGTCGTTAGTCGGTGCACAAGTGGACTGGATGATGAAAATATCACCACCACGCACATTTTCATTAACTTGCACGCTGACTTCACCATCGCTGAAACGGCCGACAGCCGCGTCTCCAAGGTTGGTGTACAGGCGGTTGGCAACACGTTGTGCTAGTTCAGGAATAGCGTTACCAGCAAAAAGCTTCATATCGGGCACGAGAAAGACCTCAGGCTTGCGTCCAGAGAGATATTGTTGACCAATGTAAATAACAAATATTTATTCATTGGTTCAATAACACGGGTATCCCAGAGCGAAAACTGTGCAAAGGTGAATTGTTAACGCCACGCGCAACAAAACCCTGCAACCACTCAGGGGCTTGATTTAACACCTTACGGGCCGATGCTTCTGATTCAAACTCACCGAATACACAGGCACCGGTTCCGGTCAGGCGTGACGGCGCGTATTCTAGCAGCCATGAAAGAAGCTGTTCAACCTTACGAAAACGTTTTCTTACAAGAGATTCACAATCATTTACGTACGGAGCCTTTAATAATGCGGCTAGAGGGCGAATTGGCGTATCACGTTTTAATTCCGGATCTGTGAAGACGCGCAGAGTTGAGATTTCAATACCGGGGTGTGCAACCAGATACCATTTTTCTGCCGGCTCGGCTATGTGCAGAATTTCACCAATACCTTCTGCAAATGCGGCGTGTCCTTTGACAAAGACCGGCACGTCAGCGCCAAGACTCACGCCAAGGGTTGCCAGTGTTTCGTCTGTCAAACCGGTTTGCCAATGATAATTCAGGGCAATGAGTACGGTAGCGGCATTGGATGAACCTCCGCCTAATCCACCGCCCATTGGCAGACGTTTGTTGATATGGATATCAGCGCCTTTATGGGCAATCCCGGTATGGTGTTTATCGCTGTAGGATTGTAATAGACGTGCGGCGCGAACGATCAGATTGTTATCGTGTTCCACCCCCTCTACCGGTGTTAGTAAACGGATTTCATTGTCCTGACGAGGGATAATGGTAATTTCATCACCATAATCAAGAAATTGAAATAGCGTTTGCAGCTGATGATAACCATCAGCGCGACGACCGGTGATATAGAGAAATAGATTAAGTTTTGCCGGCGAAGGCCAAGTTAATGTCATTATTTTGTGGTCCAGTTATCCATTTTCAATTTGATGCGACGATCCCCTTGAATCAGTTCCAGGCGATTGGGAAGGGCGGGGGTTGTTGAGGTATCGTAGGATTGATAATTAACCTGCCATGTCGCGCCATTTTGCTGGTAATTGACGGTTTTCAATAGATAGTTAGCATCCAGTTTAAAGTTTTTGGCGTCACCGGGGAGACCGGTTATCCAATGCCGCAAATTATCTAATGGAATATCCATATTGGTGAGCCGATAAATTATCTCTTCGGGGTTATCACTAAAATATTTTTTACCTTGGCTATCAGTTAATTGTGTCATGCCAGGCTGAACGATTAGTTCTAATTCAGTGCTGCCTAGCGGGTTAGTCAGTAATAAACGGTAGCGTTCAGGATGATATTGTTGCCAGAAAAAGCGGGCATAAACTTTTTTCTCATTAGACAGATAGGCAAAAGAGCCTCGCGTTTGGTATTGATTTAATTGCTGTAGCTGTTGGGTACGTGTTCGCCATTGGGGAGAGTCTGCCGAACCCGTTCCGCCAGGTTGCGTTAATGTACAGGCGGTCAACAGTACACAAGAGAGTGGCAATAGACGGAATAGTGATAATTTCTGTATTGGTTTCATCGGCAATCTCGGTTTAATAACGTGAAAACTTTTACGTCACTTAATAATGAAGAATGAGGTATTAATCCAGTTAAATTTCAAAAAAATGTTCTGAATAATGATATCAGACACTGCTGATTGTCTTTTATTGCTCTGAGGTATCAAGTAGAATGCACAGTTTATAAGAGTCCTTATTAAGGGTGATGATTTCATCAATTATAGAATGTTTCTTACGATGAACCGTCCCCCTGCTGATAACTCAATGAAGTTGATATGACTTTGTTAGCACTTGGTATTAACCATAAAACGGCTCCTGTATCCCTGCGTGAACGGGTGACTTTTTCTCCGGGCACGATTGGGGAAGCGCTTGATAACCTCCTCCAGCATCCCCTGGTGAAAGGGGGGGTTGTATTGTCAACGTGTAATCGTACGGAGCTTTATCTCAGCGTAGAACAGCAAGATAATCTGTATGAGCAGTTAATTGACTGGTTGTGTGGATACCATCAGCTAAATCCCAGAGATCTAAGATCCAGTATTTACTGGCATTGTGATAATGAAGCTGTCAGCCACTTAATGAGAGTGGCGAGTGGGCTGGACTCGTTGGTGCTTGGAGAACCTCAGATTCTTGGGCAAGTGAAGAAAGCATTTGCCGAGTCGCAACACAGCCACTCTTTATCGCGTGAACTGGAGCGACTGTTTCAGAAATCATTTTCTGTTGCTAAGCGTATAAGAACGGAAACAGAGATCGGTTCAAATGCGGTTTCCGTTGCATTTGCCGCTTGTACCCTGGCGCGGCAGATTTTTGAATCACTTTCTGAACTAAATATTTTGTTGGTAGGCGCCGGAGAAACGATTGAACTGGCGGCTCGTCATTTGAAAGAGCATCGCGTGCACCATATGATGATTGCTAACAGGACGAAAGAGAAGGCACAAGTGTTGGCTAATGAAGTTCAGGCGGAAGTGATCACCTTGCCTGAAATTGACACACGTTTAGCAGAAGCGGATATTGTTATCAGCTCGACTGCCAGTCCTTTGCCGATTATTGGTAAAGGGATGGTTGAACGTGCCTTAAAGTTACGTCGTAACCAACCGATGTTGCTTGTTGACATTGCGGTTCCCCGTGATATAGAGCCTGATGTAGAGAGACTGGATAACGTTTATCTCTATAGTGTTGACGATTTACAAGCAATTATTCAGCAGAATCTTGCGCAGCGCAAAGCGGCGGCAGTTCAGGCTGAATGTATTGTTCAGCAGGAAAGCCGTTATTTTATGGACTGGTTGCGTTCGCAGGGCGCCGTAAATTCAATCCGTGAGTATCGTAATCAGGCAGAGCGAGTGCGGGCCGAAATGACAGCTAAGGCACTGACTGCTATCAATCAGGGAGCTGACGTAGAACAGGCCGTTAATCAATTGACTCATCAATTGGTGAACCGTCTGATACATGCTCCTACCAAATCACTCCAGCAAGCCGCCAGCAATGGTGATCTGGAGCGCCTTAATTTATTACGTGACAGCCTGGGGCTGGAACATAATTAACCATATCTCGGAATAGGGTCTGAAACCAAGAATGAAGCCTTCTATTGTTGCTAAATTGGAAGCATTGCAAGAACGTCACGAGGAAGTTTTGGCTCATCTCGGTGATGCCGATGTGATTGCTGATCAGGAACGTTTTCGTGCTTTGTCACGGGAATATGCTCAACTGACTGATGTGACGAGCTGTTTTAAGGACTGGCGTGCGGTTCAGGATGATCTTAAAGCAGCCGAAATAATGCTTGATGACCCTGAAATGCGGGAAATGGCACAGGAAGAGATCAGGGACGCTAAGGTCCGCAATGAAGAGTTAGAGCAGCAACTACAATTGTTATTGTTGCCGAAAGATCCTGATGATGAACGTAACTGTTTTCTCGAAGTACGTGCCGGAACCGGTGGTGATGAAGCGGCTATTTTCGCCGGGGATCTGTTTCGTATGTATAGCCGTTATGCTGAATCCCGTCGTTGGAAAGTTGAGGTTATCAGTGCTAATGATGGCGAGCATGGTGGCTACAAGGAAATTATTGCTAAAGTTTCCGGTGAGCAGGTTTATGGCCATTTAAAATTTGAATCGGGCGGTCATCGTGTTCAGCGGGTGCCGGAAACTGAATCCCAAGGGCGGATTCACACTTCTGCTTGTACCGTTGCGGTTTTGCCGGAGGTCCCAGAAGCTGAGTTGCCTGATATCAGCCCAAATGATTTGCGTATTGATACGTTTCGTTCATCTGGGGCGGGCGGTCAGCACGTTAATACCACAGATTCCGCTATCCGTATCACTCATATTCCAACCGGTATTGTGGTTGAGTGTCAGGATGAGCGTTCTCAGCATAAAAACAAAGCAAAAGCGATGTCCGTATTGGCTGCGCGTATTCATGCGGCGGAAGTTCGTAAGCGTCAAGAAGCTGAGGCTTCTGAGCGTCGTAACTTATTAGGTTCCGGTGATCGTTCAGATCGCAACCGCACTTACAATTTTCCCCAAGGGAGAGTAACGGATCATCGTATTAACTTGACGTTATACCGTCTTGATGAAGTGATGGAAGGCAAATTGGATATGCTTGTTCAGCCGATCGTTAATGAATATCAGGCTGATCTATTATCTGCTTTGTCAGAGCAAGATTGATGGATTATCAATCTTGGCTTAAACAGGCCACAATACAGTTATCGGCAAGTGGTAGTCCTAAACGAGATGCAGAAATTTTGTTGGGGTTTGTCACTCGCCATTCCCGGACTTACCTATTGGCATTCGGGGAAACGCAGCTAACTTCGGAGCAGTTCAGCCAGCTTGAGGCGTTACTTGCTCGCCGGGTGAAAGGTGAACCTATTGCCTACATTACAGGTGAGCGTGAATTCTGGTCGTTGCCATTAAATGTTTCTCCTGCCACGTTAATCCCGCGTCCTGACACGGAATGTCTGGTAGAAAAGGCGCTTGCACGGCTATCGCTGACACCTTGCCGCATTTTGGATTTGGGAACGGGAACCGGCGCAATTGCGCTGGCAATCGCCAGTGAGCGTCCTGATTGTCAGATTACCGGGGTTGATATCAATCCTGATGCGGTCATGCTAGCGCAGGGCAATGCTGAAAAACTCAAAATACAAAATGTGGATTTTTTATTAAGCGATTGGTTCTCTTCGTTGAATAATCAACAGTTTGGTATGATTGTTAGTAATCCGCCTTACATAGATGAAACCGATCCACATCTCTCTCAAGGTGATGTTCGGTTTGAGCCGGATAGTGCATTAATTGCGGCGCAACAGGGAATGGCTGATCTGAATACCATTATTGATCTATCTCGCCGTTTTTTGTTGCCTGGTGGATGGTTATTATTGGAGCATGGTTGGAAACAGGGAAATGTTGTAAGAAGCCTGTTTTCTGAGAGTGGTTATCGGCAGGTAGCCACTTTTCGGGATTATGGCGGTAATGAGCGAATAACTCTGGGTCAGTGGGAAAGTGATGAAAGCCATAGCTGATTATGAATTTAATAACGCATCTTTAAGTAGCGGTATCCTGTTAATTTCCAGAACCCTTCGTTCTGATTTTCCTCAGCATTCAGTGGAGATGCAGCTTCAGACATTGATTGATGAAGCCAGACGTGAAATATCTTCGCAGTTAAATATAGAAGAACGACTGGAAAAATTACTGAGGCTTTTTTATCAAACTTGGAAATTCGGCGGGGCTAGTGGTGTTTATTGCCTGTCAGATACATTATGGCTGGATAAAGTACTGCAAACCCGCCGAGGTTCCTCTGTTGTTTTAGGGGCAATTCTTATTCATATTGCTCAGGCTTTAGAACTGCCGATTATGCCGGTTATTTTTCCAACACAATTGATTTTGCGTGTTGATTATCCAGATAAAACAGTCAAGTTTATTAATCCAATCAATGGTGAGGAGCTAAGTGAATATGTGCTCGATATCTGGCTTAAGGGTAATATTAGCCAGACAGCTAAATTAGCAGCAGATGATTTGCAAGGAGCTGATAATGCCAGCATTGTACGTAAAGTGCTGGATACGATAAAAGTCGCATTGATGGACGAAGGGCAGATGGAATTGGCATTGAAGACGAGTGAAGCGGTGCTGATATTTGATCCCGATAACCCCTATGAAATACGTGATAGGGGGCTGATTTATGCGGAACTTGATTGTAACCATATTGCGGTTTCTGATTTAAATTATTTTGTGGAGCACTGCCCGGAGGACCCGGTGGCAGAAATGGTCAGAATGCAAATATACGCCATTAAGCAGCAAGGCATTGTTTTACATTGAAATATTGTTTTACATTGAAATATTGCTTTGCATTGAAATATTGTTTTGCACTGATTTATTTCATTAATTTATTAGTCCCTAACGGAAGGTATAAGTATGCAACAGAAAGTGGTTCATATTGGTGATATCAAGGTCGCTAATGATCTACCGTTTGTTCTCTTTGGTGGTATGAATGTCCTTGAGTCACGGGATTTGGCCATGAGTATTTGTGAGCACTATGTCACAGTGACACAAAAATTGGGCATTCCTTATGTTTTCAAAGCCTCCTTTGATAAAGCAAACCGATCATCCATTCACTCTTACCGCGGCCCTGGTCTGGAAGAGGGAATGAAGATTTTTCAGGAGCTGAAACAAACTTTCGGTGTGAGAATCATCACTGACGTGCATGAACCGGCACAGGCACAGCCGGTGGCGGAAGTGGTTGATGTCATCCAACTGCCTGCATTTTTGGCGCGTCAGACTGACTTAGTTGAGGCGATGGCGCGTACCGGCGCGGTGATAAACGTCAAAAAACCCCAGTTTATCAGCCCAGGTCAGATGGGGAACATTGTGGAAAAATTCAAAGAAGGCGGCAACGATCAGGTGATCTTGTGTGACCGTGGCAGCAACTTTGGTTATGACAATTTGGTGGTGGATATGTTGGGCTTCAATGTTATGGCTCAGGCAACGGGGGGGCATCCGGTAATTTTTGATGTCACCCATTCACTCCAATGCCGCGATCCATTTGGGGCGGCGTCCGGTGGCCGTCGTGCTCAGGTTGCTGAACTGGCGCGTGCGGGAATGGCAGTCGGTATTGCTGGCCTGTTCCTAGAAGCCCATCCTGATCCTACGAATGCGATGTGTGATGGTCCATCAGCATTGCCGTTGGCAAAACTTGAGCCATTCTTGAGCCAGATGAAAGCAATTGATGAAGTGGTGAAAAGTTTCCCTCAACTGGATACCAGTAAATAAAATGGCTTTTTGATGTTATGACATCAAATGATGAAGGGATTTGGTGATGAATAGATTTGGCGCTGGTTTACAGCGCCAATTAATCATGAGAAAAAGAGCTATGAGAAAAAAAGTGATTGGAAAAAGAGTTATTGGCAACAGAGCTAGCAAGCTTTTATCTGGTAATTTCCGTTATCCATTTTGCCATTGAAATTTAATTCTTCCATTGCTCGTGGCAATGTCGTATGGAAGCTAAGGTGATTTTCAACCAATTGGATCTTAGCTCTGGCCAGTGTTTTTAAAGGTTGGAATGGAATATCACAAACAGCAATATATTTATCCTTACCCACTTCATCAATAAAGCGTTGAAAAGCGTGCAACCCACCGGCATCCAGCACAGGAACGGCATCCCACTGCATAAGAATTGTTTGATAGCTGACGCTTTTTTCCTTTAATTCGGTGAAGATACGTTCAGCGGCGGCAAAGAATAGTGGGCCATTGATACGAACAACTAGCAGACCTTTATCGACATTGGTTTGTGGCAATTGACTGATGCGAGTCATATTGGCGATTCGACGCATAAACAGCAGTGAAGCTAATACGATACCAATCGTAATAGCAATGATCATATCAAACAGTACGGTGAGCGACATACAAAGTACCAGCACAATAATGTCATCCTTTGGCGCACGGCGCATGAGGTCGATAACTTTATGTATTTCGCTCATATTCCAGGCGACCATGAGCAACAAGGCAGACATGGCGGCTAGAGGAAGATAGGAGAGCATGGGGGCCAGTGCCAGTAAAGTCAATAACACGAGCAGAGAGTGAACAATAGCTGAAACCGGCGATGTTGCGCCAGCTCTGATATTGGCGGCTGAACGGGCGATTGCGGCGGTGGCCGTAATACCACCGAAAAATGGCACGACAATATTTCCTAATCCTTGACCAATCAATTCACTGTTTGAGTGATGCTTTTTACCGGTCATACCATCTAAAACCACGGCGCAAAGCAGTGATTCAATGGCACCTAACATTGCCATTGAAAAGGCGGCGGGTAATAGTGCTGAAACCGTTGCCCAACTTATATCAATTTGAGGTGAACCCATATCAGGTAAATGCCACGGTAAAACAAGTTGCGGCAGAATGGGGGGAATGCCTTGCCCTTGTGTACCGTCGTTCAATATATAACTGAATTCAGAACCAATGGTAGCAGCATGTTGACCGAATAAGTTCATGAGCCCCATTACAGCAGTTCCTGCAATGAGGGCGGGAAGATGCCCGGGTAATTTCAGCCCAAGCTTAGGCCAATAAATCAGAACGACAAGCGTTGTCAAACCAATCAGCGTATCACTCAAATACAGCGTTGGCAGCGCTTGAAACAGTGCTGCAACCTTATAGATATAATTCTCTGGCATATGTTCCAATTGCAGACCAAAAAAATCTTTTACTTGCATGGTTGCGATAGTAATCGCGATTCCAGAAGTAAAACCGAGAGTGACGGGGAGAGGAATATACTCGATCAATTTACCAAAGCGGGCTAATCCCATCACCAGCAAAATAATGCCTGACATTAATGTTGCAATGAGCAAACCGCTCAAGCCAAATTGTTGAGAGACTGGATAAAGAATAACAACGAAGGCGGCGGTAGGGCCGGAAACACTATAGCGTGAGCCGCCGGTTATCGCGATTACCATCCCGGCGATAGCGGCGGTGTAAAGCCCATATTGCGGCGGGACACCACTCCCGATTGCTAGCGCCATAGCGAGCGGAATGGCGATAATACCGACAGTAATACCGGCAATAATATCTTTAGTTAAACGAGTAAAAGAGTAGGGATCTTTCCAGCAAGCATCAATTACAGCACTAAACGGCCGTATGCCGTTCATTCTACGAGTTTTCATCTGTGCATAAACCAAAAATATAGAGGGAAAAAGCAATAAGGTTGTTACAACCAAATTGCAAACCGAATTGTAAAAATAGTGCTTTTAGTTCAAAGCGATAGCGCTATAGATCAAACTTAATGTTAATAGCTTAACGTCAGGAAAGTGAAAAGTAAAAGGGAGAATAGTGCTCTTATCACCATAAAATAGGCTGAAACCGATTCTATTAAGTCTCTATTCTTATTAGTGAATATTATTGAATTAACTTCATAAATAATTTAATTAATATTTTTAAACTTGAAGCTATATGTTCATTCTATTAATTATAATGTTTTATCTTTATAATAAATTAACAGAATTAATTTTTAATTGTTATTGTTAGGAAATTAAATAATTAATTATGCATTCACCACATGTATTGATTATGAGTGGATTAAATTAGCTATGTTGGATATTTTTACGCATGATGGTTTTCATTTAATTTCTGGGTGCAATTTAACCAATGCTTTGATATCGCTTAAATATTAGATTAATAATTTGACAGGCATAAGAACTCCTCCTATTATTTAGGGTGACTCATAGAATTAGATGGATTAAATGAGTTGAAAATAGGTAAGCTAAAAATATATTTGTTAAAAGAATATAAGTTAAAAATGTTTTCTTGTTTAGATGATATTTATTCTGAATGCTTTATTTTAAAGTAGGGATTACTGTTGGAAAATAACTTTTAGATAAGGTAGGAATATTTAAATGCATAAATATAACAGCAAGATACTTATTATTGGCTCATCAAGTGAAATTGGGGATGCAATTTGTCGGCATGCGGTTGCGAGCGGCTATGAAGTATTAGGTACTTCACGCAAACCGCGGAATGAAGAAATTCATTTAGATGTTATGTCGGATAACAGCGTGAGAGAAGCCATTAGCATAGCAATTGAGAAGATGAAATGTATTGATGCGGTTATCTATACGCCGGCAATGTCATTGGATGGCTTATTGCATGCTCAGGATATTGAGGGTTGGCATGATGTTTTTAATGTCAATTTGTTCGGTGCCGCAAGAGTAGCAAAATATTTGCTGCCGCATTTTATGAAGAATCGTAATGGCGTGATGCAATTTGTTTCTTCTACAGCAAGTTTACGTGGGGAGACAGGCGCCACTGCTTATTCTTGTTCGAAAGCAGCCATGAATGCATTGGTAAAAAATATCTCTAATGACTACGGTCGTTTTAATGTTAGGGCTTACACTGTAATGCCGGGATATGTTGATGGTGGTATGTTGCGTCATATTTCTCCAGAAAAGAAGATGGAATTCGCCAGAAGCACCGCATTAAAACGAATGGCAGATGTTGATGAAATTGCCAGTTTTTGTGTGGGGATATTGAGTACATCAACCTATATCACAGGGACATCTCTTTGCATTGATGGGGGATTATGTGGTTAATAACAATATCATAAATCGTGATCTACAATCATGTTTTCATCAATTAGCTGGAATATCGGGTTGGATTTATGATAAATGTATTTCTTCACCTGGCCTAATGTTGCCAATCGCTTTAATGAGAAAAGGTTATTGGTTATTATTCCAATTTTGGTTACGCTATTTGGAATAGGAGCCGAAACTGATTATCAGATATCTCTGTTTTTATATCGGTTTGAATTATTTCCCTGGGTAAATGAGAGTCTACCCCAGTAGGCATAATTGTTGCTGACAGTTAATCGGAGTGCGTTTTTCGATGTATGTACGGGGGAAACGATTCAGGGAAATTTATATACTTGGTATAAATAGATCTTTAAACCATTAGATTTGAATAGACATCATTGGGGATGTGATATGGATAATATTGATATGGTTAATGAAGAATTAGCGAGTATTTTGGTGAATGTTGCTGAGTTAGACTCTGATTTTAAAATAACGTCGAATAAATTGTTGAAGAGTGATCTCGGTATTGACTCATTAAAGTTAATTGATGTCATTTTGTCAGTTGAGCGAACCTTTGGCAAAGAGATTTCTGAAGATGCGCTTGCCCGTATTCAAACTGTAGGTGAGTTATGGGAGGAAATAAAAAATAACCTGCAATGACCGGGTTAACTTAATCAATAATTGAAAACTCTCTATTTTTCAAATAATAAGTTGAGGGAAAATGTTAACTTTTAACGTGGGAAATTTAGCTATTTACCCGAATATATTTCGGAATGAGAGAGAGGGGGAATTTTCTCTTCCTGCTGATATTTCTGAATTTGTAAGCAATAAAGGTGATCGTTTTCGTGACGATTTTAGCCGCATTTGTACCTACTTGGCGAATCAGTTTATTGCAGAAGATCGAAATGCAGAAAATGAATCGGTAATTGTGGGTACAGAATATGGCAACCTTGAAGCGATGCTTCGTTTTCAGCGGCAGGTCATGAACAATGATAAAACGGTATCTGCTCAACAATTCCCTTATGCTACCACCAGTTCAGCTTCAACCTTTATTAACATTGATAAGAAGGTGACGGGAGGAAATTGTACATTAAATGCAGGCAGTAAAACCCCAGTAATGGTATTCATGCAAGCATTGCTTAATTTGCATAATAGATCAGTAGGTGCCAGCTACCTCTTTTTCGGTGATGTTTATTGCACAGAAGCACTTGATGATATACGAAAGAAAATTAGCAATCAGAAGTCAGTATCCTCTGGTGTGATGTGTACAACGTTATTGAGTGGAAAACAATTTACAGCAGATTTTTTCTTTGGATTAACAGCGGAAGAGATAAAAAAACGGTGTGATATTTTATCACCGGATACGAAGATATTTACATACAATACGTTGGATCAGAATGACGCATTAATTCATGTTGTTAAAGATAATAACGCAATTGAATATCAACAATATAACAGCGCTTTTCTGTTTCATGAGTTTATGGGAGCGATTAAACACAGTAAACAAGGAGATGCTGTTGTATTTATTGTAATCGATAACATGAATGCTTCAGGCGTAAGGGTTATACACAATGATGATTAATCGTATTAACCATGTTTTTTCATCTCAAGATGAAATATTCAAATATCATTTTCCCGGTAATCCTGTTGTTCCAGGGATCTTGCCAGTCGCCGCTTTCTGTAAAGAGATGGCTGATACATCTGCCGATTTTATCAGTTTAAGAAATCTATTTTTTCATCAATTTATACGTCCTGATGAAAATATCCAATACCGCCAAGAGGAAAATAAAATTTCTGCAATGGTATCGGAGCAATGCTGTTTTTCTTTTCTCCTGAATTATTCTGGTAAAGATGCGAGAGGTGAAAGTAAAAAAATTTTTTACGCATCTTCTCTATTATCACCATCATTGCGTGAACCCGAATTTTGGTTTTTGCCGAAAATAGTCTATGTTAATGATGGATTAAACAGAGCGAATTGCAGCCTGGATATGAAATCATTGCGCGGTGAAGCGGCTTATTTGCAAAAATATCACTATTTCCCTTTGATTATTCTTGTCGAGGCAATGGGGAATTTAGCATTAATTTTGCAGCGTCAACAACAGAGTATTTCAACCGCAGGCGATTATGTTTTTGCCAAATTTGGTGAGTTGGCCTTTAATCCTGATATTGAACATATTAATTCTCCTGTGTTTATTGAAACCAAAGTAACTCGATTTGGCTCAATAATGTGTTGGGATGCCAGGGCATATCGTGACGGGGAAAAATTACTTTGGATAACTGACGCAGTATCAATTAAGAAGAAGGAGAACGATGTTGGATAAAATATATATTACAGGTCTTGGCGTCGTTACTCCAATTGGTATAGACGTCGAAAGTTATTGGAAAAATTTATGTGCTGGCGAGTCAAATTTTACTCGACTGGAACCGATTTATCCTTCTTTGAAGCCAAATTTTATCTCTGGAAGAATTTCGGCTGAACGGCGTCTGGATATAAAAGCCAGAGCGCCGAAATGTACTGGCGCACAGGTTCCTGATTCTTCTTTGTATGCTGTCGATGCCGCACTTCAGGCGATAGCGGATGCAGGATTACAGCCTGGGTGTGCTGAATTGCGTAATGCTTTAGTCTGTGTGGGTAATAATGAAGCTGAGGCGGATATTCTTGATCAATTAGTTGAAGGTATACCGGTAAATTGGCATGCCAATATCTATTCGAGTCATGCTGTTTCCGATAATGTTGCCCGTGCAATTGGTTCATTCGGGCCTTCCATGACGATCCATAATACTTGTGCGTCAGCAAATATTGCGCTTGAAACAGCACTACGCATGATGAATGCGGGCATTGTCTCAACATCCGTCATTGGCGGCGGAGACGCCTTTTCAAAAAAGGTGTGGTCAGGTTTTTACATGCTTAATGCATTAGGTGCGGAACAGTGTCGTCCATTTTCGAAATTAAGGCGCTTTATTACGATATCTGAGGGTGCCGCTTTCTTGGTGTTGCAGAATAGAAAACACATTGGCGAATATCAATCGCCTTATGCTGAATTGATTGCTACTGCCAGTAATAATGACGCATTACATCCAACCAACCCTGATATTAACAGTGTCACTCAGTGCCATAAAAAATTATTAGATTTGGCAGGAGTGGAAGCTGGAGATATAGATGGTATATATGCACACGGTACTGGAACTAAGGCTAATGATGCAGTAGAAGCATCGATATTTTCTGAATATTTCCCCAATTCGGCGGTTTCAGCAATTAAAGGCACTATTGGGCATATGATGGCGACAGCGGGAGCAATTGGCGCGGTCAGTGCTTGCTTATCTTTGAGAGATCAAATTATGCCGCCAACAAATATCTTACCGGAGGATTTTGAATATCAATTTAATTTAATCACTCGTCAAATGGAGATGAAGAATAATTTAAAATATATACAAAATAATGCATTTGGTTTTGGTGGTAATAATGCCATCACTTTATTTGGCAAGGTGACTTGATTCCTCGTAATGCAAAATGGGCTATCAGTGTAAAGCAGCGCATAGTCTAATTCTTATGAAAGAAAAATAACAATTTGGAGGTGAAGAAAATGATTATATTAGGTATCAGTGGCCTTCCCAATTCTCAACATTTTATGCGAGAAAATTACCCAGGTATAGGTAAATTAGACGAGCGCATTTGTCAGGGCGTCGATAGTGCGGCCTGTGTGATAGTTAATGGGAAAATTGTTGCAGCGGCTGCGGAAGAGCGCTTTACTGGAGAAAAAGGAACCGGCCGGTTTCCTGCTAATGCCATTAACTACTGTTTAGCGGAAGCCGGTCTTACGCAAGATGATATAGAGGTTATTGCCCACGGTTTTAACTATGATAAATATCGCCGTTTTTTCATGTCGAATCAGAAAATGTTTGAAGAGGTTTTTAGTGGAAAAACCGTGATTGATGCGTTGGCTTCCGAGGGGTGGCAGAATATTGAATCACGTTTTCAGGGGGTAGATCATCATCTGGCTCATGCGGCGTCAACTTTTTATCCCAGTGGCTTCCCGTCTGCATTGTGTGTCATTTCAGACGGTATGGGTGAAATAGAATCCCTGAGTGTTTATCTTGCTAAAGACCAGCAATTCCAGAAATTGTACAGCCAGCCAATTAGTTCTTCATTAGGCTCATTTTATTCTATCTGTACCCGGTTCCTTGGCTTTGTATTTAATAGTGATGAATATAAAGTCATGGGACTTGCCGCGTATGGTAATCCTGAGCGATATCGCGATATTTTCAATAAATTGGCTCGATTCGATGCAGAGAGCGGAACGATACAAATAAACTGGCTACCGCAAGCATTTGATAATGCGGAATATGGTTTTCCCGCTGCAATGGCACAACTGAGCGATATGTTTGGTTTGATGCCGAGAAATGAAGATGACTCTTTGCTGGATGTTCATCAAGATTTTGCTGCCGGATTACAGGAGAAATTCACACTATTGCTGAAACAGCTAGTGACCTATTGGTTGCAAAAGACCGGTGAAACATCACTCTGCTTTGCTGGAGGATCGTTCTTAAACTGCAAAGCAAATCAAGCCCTTTGTCAGCTTGATGGTGTGGAAAACGTCTTTGTTCAACCGGCATCAGGTGATGATGGTTCAGCCTTGGGCGCAGCGCTTTTTGTCGCTGGTGGATACCACAATGGCGCAGATCCTTGCTTTAATCCTTATCTCGGTCCTCGTTTCTCCACCGATGAAGTCCGTAATGTATTATTTCGACATGGTGGCAATGCAGGCATGAAATGGCGTTATTTGGGATTGAATGATGAGTATTTTGCTGCTGCGGCTCAAGATATCGCAGAAGATAAAATCATTGCCTGGTTCCATGATCGAATGGAATTTGGCCCAAGAGCACTTGGCAACCGTTCGATTTTAGCTCTGCCGGCAGGTGAAAGAATAAAGGATAGAATTAATAGCACCGTGAAATTCCGTGAAGCTTTCCGTCCATTTGCTCCGGCAATTTTAGATGAGGATTGCGACACTATTTTTGAGACACGTAATTTAATGCCGACTCGATATATGCTTTGCACCGCCAAAGTAAAACCAGACATGATGGAGCCGGTATCCGGTATTGTCCATGCTGATGGAACGGCGCGTATTCAACTTGTTGAACGTGCTCTCAACGCAACTTTTTGGCGATTATTGAAAGAGGTACAGAAGAAAACGGGTTATGGCTGTCTGGTGAATACTTCATTTAACGTTAGGGGACAGCCGCTTATTATGTCGCCAGAGGTTGCAGTAGAGACGTTTTTGAAAACTTCACTGGACAAGCTTTATATTGAGGGGTTTGTCGTATGGAAAGAATAACCTGTTAGCATCCTGATTAAAATATCAGTTAATTGATTTTGGGCTCAAATGTGTTTCTTTATCATCTGAGAAAAATGTCTGGAGATGATATTTGATGATATAGAAACACATCCTTTCTATATGGCAAAACAGAGATTGTTTACTGGGAAGCATAACGTAGCTATCCGATCAGCAAAGGTAAGATAAAAATATGATAAAAGAACTTCAACAGCGTAAGCTGCTATCAATTGTGCAATCGCAGAATGGCCTTGTCGGGTACCGGCTCTCTGACAGTTTATATGCGGCTGCTGAGTTCCTTGATGAGACACTTTTGCAAGTTTTAAGTAAGGGAATATCTGTTACTTCACACTCATGTACCACATTATTACCTCGATCCACATTAGAGCGTATCAGTTTCTTTGATAAATTGCCTAGCAATCCATTGCATGTTTATCCCCATTTAACTCACGAGGTCATAAGTGAAAATAGTGGGGATGCATGGGTATTGAGCCCATCGACTTGCTATCATACTTTTTCTCATTTAGCAGAAAGTACTCATGATTGGGAACTGGAATATTTTACGGCTAAAGGGCAGTGTCATCGATATGAACCGACTAAAGATGAGCCTACCCGTATGGGGAATTTTACCATGCGTGAATTAATATTGGTCGGGCTACAGGAAAAAGTAGAAACACATTGTGAAATGATATTTGGGCAAGCTGTTAAATTCTTACGCTTACTGTTTCCTTCTCTTGCGGTGGAAAAAGCCAGTGATGTATTTTATGGCGAGCATTCTAAAGTGACTCGTAAAGTACAGTTATCAATGGGCGTCAAGTGTGAAATACTGATTCCCTGGTTTGATAAATATAATGTTAGCGTTGGTTCCCGGAATTTACATCGGGATTTATTTACCACCAACTTCAATATTACCAGTCGTGCTAGTGATCGTGCTATGCATTCCGCCTGTATTGCTTTCGGAATGGAGAGATTACTTTTGGCGCTGTTAGCACATACTTTAAATTATGAACCTGATTTACTTGTCGAAAATATAGCACAAGCAGCCGCAATAATATTGGAGGGAAAATAACAGTGATTACAGAGCGCAACATATCTGGTCTACTATTCATAAATTAGTCCATTGTATCGAGGTGATAAAATACTCATGGAAAATGTGACGGATAAATCATACGCAAATATCGTGATAAATAATGTCGCAATAAATTGTTTTACCGGTAGCCTGACAAAATTACTTAATCTACAAGGTAAAGAGATTTTTGAGGCAGAGATCTTTGAAGCTGGCAATGGTTATTTATTTCGTAGTGGGTATGATGCGCTAAATATGCCTGAATATACCTTCTCAGTTGAAACCGTTGGGCTAACTGGAGCGGCGACTTTGGGCGCAAATATAATTTCATTACCGATAGATTACGCCCATTGGGATCGTCAACTATATGAATTATTATGTCAGAGGAAAGGCGTCGTTGCTTGGGTTAATTCGGCGCATTTATCTTATTCTGAGGTTTATGCCAATAAACCGGAATACCTGCATGCTGTGTTGATCTCCGCTATTACGGATGATTATTCACAAGTGCGTATCTTTGATTCTTTGGTAGTTGATCGGGAATCCTATGCTTGTGAAGCATGGATGCCATCTGAGCAATTTTATTTAGCGCTTTCTGATAAAGTGCCCAATGAAACTTATGATCATATGGGTAATTTTTATATTGTTGATTCACTGAAAGAACGAAAAATTATGCCGGTAAGGGAATTACTGACTCGTCAGGCCGAATTATTCAATACCTTGCCTGAATATTATGACGCGTTGAAAAATTATGGTAGATTATGTCTAAATGCGTTTCAACAGGCAGAGGAAAAAGCTTGTCGGGCGGCCAAAAGATTGTTTGATCATATTAGCGTATTATATGTGATACCCAATTTGAATTTGTTAAAACATTCTTTAATCAGAGCTAATATTGCGCCTTCTCTGATTGAACGTTGCACGGAATTGATTGATCACTGGAAAGCTTTATCTATTTTAGCGTTGAAATTTGAGGCCACATTATCACCTCAAGTATTGGAAAAAATAGCCGGGCGTTTTGATCATATTGAGCAAATAACTAATATGATGTGGGGAGAGTTATATCGGTATAAAGGTTGAGTTTGAGTCTCTTTGTTGGTGTTGGGAAAATGAAGAGTAATTGATTACGTTGAGTGAATAATGGGGATTTGGTATTGTATATCAATATGCTATCATGATATAGAATTGATATACATTGTTTTTTGACATGAATTGTTTTGGCATGACTCGGAGAACACACCATGCACAATATCCAAGGAAAAACCACCGCCAGTTTCTTGATCCGCTTACGTAATCAGGATACGCCCACTGGGATTAGCGCCGGGACGCTCGATGAACTGGTTAAAGTCACTGGTATGAGTAAAACTGAAATCGCACACCTTGCCTTGCGCAACTTTGCAGATCGCTACCTACCGCATTACGAGAAAGATGACGGACCATTGAATGATGAACAGATCTGTACCATCCGTGAGGTGAGCGCAGCTAGCGACATCGCGGATGATAACTTTACTCAACGCCTGTTCTGATCGAGAGGCAACGGATGGCACAGAAACACAAAACTATCAGGTTTACTCCCCTTGCTACTATCGGCAGCATTGTGTGGTGCCGGTTTCCTGAAAATGTCGGGACGCCGGGACCGAAACCTCGACCAGCGCTAGTAGTCGCTGTATCCCCTACTGATCACGCGGTAATTGTGGTTTACGGCACCTCGCAGAAAACCCATCAGATTTACCCTGGCGAATTTCTTATCCAGACAACGGACATTGATTTTGAACTGACTGGTCTTAGTTACGATACAAAATTCAACTTAAACCATGAAGTGAAACTATTTTATGATTCTAACTGGTTTGAAATTGCGCCAGCTTGGCGTACATTGCCAATTCCTGTTACGCCGCATATGGGGATACTACCAGCCAGCTACTATGATGCTGTACGACAAGCCGCAACATACCTCAAAAAGTAGCTAAATTTATTGCTTTAATTGGAAGGGCATAGACCTTTCCTGCATATTATGTCCGTCATCTTTCAAGTTGCCTCTTTGTTGGCTGCACTCACTCACCCCGGTAACAGAGTTATCTATGCTCCCGGGGATTCGCTTCCTTGCCGTCGCGATCCATCTTGAAATCCATTGGGTATAGGTATATACAAATAAAAAGCTTAGGTATTAAAAAGCACAGATATTTTGAACTGGAGCTTTTCTTCTAGAAGTTTATCGGTGAAAAGTGGTATTGCTATTCGATATATTCTGTTGGTATTTGAAAAATAGCATAAAGCATCTTGAATGCATAAGCAGGCTAATAATTTTCATAAATATTATCACTCATAAAAGAATAGCGACTCTTTTAATTTAAACTTTTCATTAACAAATCTTGTTGATATGAAAATTTTCCTTTGCTATTTTAACAGGAATTAAAACTAGGGGAGAGATTATTATATTGATGATACGCCTAGTCACATTAACAGATTTGAGTAAAAAATTCAGAGTATTACCATATTCTGACGAAAGTTACAGGTCAGATGTCCCGTAATCGGAGTCCTGTTTTCTGGATATTTTGTTATTTACATCGTCGTGACACAAAAATACAAGAAGCAGATATTGGTATGACCAGTTTGTAAGATGGTTAAACGACAACTTAAGTTGAAATTACCCTATTAAATGGATGGCTAATATGACTAAAAAAATTTCATTCATTATTAACGGTCAGGTTGAAACCTTTCCCGAGAGTGATGATTTAATGCAATCCATTAATTTTGGTGATAATAGTGTTTACCTACCAATATTGAATAATTCTCATGTAAAAAACATTATTGATTATAATGAAAATAATAAATTACGCCTGCATAACATTGTCAATTTTCTCTATACGGTAGGGCAAAGATGGAAAAATGAAGAATATTCAAGGCGCAGGACATACATTCGTGACTTAAAAAAATATATGGGATATTCAGAAGCAATGGCTAAGTTAGAAGCTAACTGGATATCTATGATCTTATGTTCTAAAGGTGGTCTTTATGATGTTGTAAACAATGAGCTTGGTTCTCGTCATATTATGGATGAATGGCTGCCTCAGGATGAAAGTTATATTAAGGCTTTTCCGAAAGGTAAGTCTGTACATTTACTGGCGGGTAATGTCCCATTATCTGGGATCATGTCTATATTGCGTGCCATTTTAACCAAGAATCAATGTATTATAAAAGCATCGTCAACTGATCCTTTTACCGCTAATGCATTAGCGTTAAGTTTTATCGATGTAGACCCTAATCATCCGATAACACGCTCTTTGTCTGTTGTATATTGGCCGCACCAAGGTGATATATCACTTGCAAAGGAAATTATGCAACATGCGGATGTTATTGTTGCTTGGGGCGGGAGAGAGGCCATTAATTGGGCTGTAGAGCATGCGCCACCTTATGCTGATGTGATTAAATTTGGTCATAAGAAGAGTTTTTGCATTATTGATAATCCTGATGATTTAATGTCTGCTGCGACAGGCGCGGCTCATGATGTCTGTTTTTACGATCAACAAGCTTGTTTTTCTGCCCAAAACATATATTACATGGGAAGTCATTATGAGGAATTTAAGCTAGCGTTGATAGAAAAACTTAACTTGTATGCGCGTATATTACCAAACGCCAAAAAAGATTTTGACGAAAAGGCGGCCTATTCCTTAGTCCAAAAAGAAAGCTTATTTGCTGGATTAAAAGTGGAGGTTGATGCTCATCAGCGCTGGATGGTTATTGAGTCGAGTGCGGGTGTGGAATTTAATCAACCACTTGGCAGATGTGTGTACCTTCATCACGTCGATAATATTGAGCAAATATTGCCTTATATTCAAAAAAATAAGACGCAAACCATATCTATTTTTCCTTGGGAGTCAGCATTTAAATATCGAGATGAGTTAGCATTAAAAGGCGCAGAAAGAATTGTAGAAGCAGGAATGAGTAATATATTTCGAGTTGGTGGCTCTCATGATGGGATGAGACCATTACAACGATTAGTGACATATATTTCTCATGAAAGGCCATCTAACTATACTGCTAAGGATGTTGCGGTTGAAATAGAACAGACGCGATTCCTGGAAGAAGATAAGTTCCTTGTGTTTGTCCCGTAATAGGTAAAAAGTATGGAAAATGCATCCAGGTATAAAACCATCGACCATGTTATTTGCGTTGAAGGAAATAAAAAAATTCATATTTGGGAAACGCTGCCAGAGGAAAATAGCCTAAAGAGAAAGAATACCATTGTTATTGCGTCTGGCTTTGCCCGAAGGATGGATCATTTTGCTGGTCTGGCAGAGTATTTGTCGCGAAATGGATTTCATGTGATCCGTTATGATTCGCTGCACCACGTTGGATTGAGCTCAGGGACAATTGATGAATTTACAATGTCTATAGGAAAACAGAGTTTATTAGCAGTAATTGATTGGTTAACGACACGCAAAATAACTAACTTCGGTATGTTGGCTTCAAGCTTATCTGCGCGGATAGCTTATGCAAGCTTATCTAAAATCAATGTTGCGTTTTTAATTACCGCCGTCGGTGTTGTTAATTTAAGATATACTCTTGAAAGAGCGTTAGGATTTGATTATCTCAGTTTACCCATTGATGAATTGCCGAATAATTTGGATTTTGAAGGCCATAAATTGGGTGCTGAAATCTTTGCGAGAGATTGCCTTGATTTTGGCTGGGAAGATTTAACTTCTACAATTAATGACATGATGTATCTTGATATACCGTTAATTGCTTTTACTGCAAATAATGACAATTGGGTAAAGCAAGATGAAGTTATCACATTGTTATCAAATATTCGTAGTAATCGATGCAAGATATATTCTCTGCTAGGAGGCTCGCATGACTTGGCTGAAAACTTAGTCGTCCTGCGCAATTTTTATCAATCGGTTACAAAAGCCGCTATCGCAATGGATAATGATCGTCTGGATATTGATGTCGATATTATTGAACCGTCATTTGGACAGCTAACTATTGCGACAGTCAATGAACGCCGAATGAAAATTGAGATTGAAAATCAAGCAATTTCGCTGTCTTAAAACCTATTGGGATAGATAGTTAATTCTATCACTCAAATATAAGGGCTCTCTATGAAATTTGGAAACTTTTTGCTTACATACCAACCCCCCCAATTTTCTCAAACAGAGGTAATGAAACGTTTGGTTAAATTAGGCCGCATCTCTGAGGAGTGTGGTTTTGATACTGTATGGTTACTGGAGCATCATTTCACGGAGTTTGGTTTGCTTGGTAATCCTTATGTCGCTGCTGCGTATTTACTTGGCGCGACCAAAAAATTGAATGTAGGGACTGCCGCTATTGTTCTTCCCACCGCCCATCCAGTACGCCAACTTGAAGATGTGAATTTATTGGATCAAATGTCAAAAGGACGATTTCGGTTTGGTATTTGCCGGGGGCTTTACAACAAAGACTTTCGTGTATTTGGTGTAGATATGGATAATACTCGCGCTTTAACTGAGTGCTGGTATGGGTTGATAAAGAATGGAATGACGGAAGGATATGTCGAAGCTGACAATGAACATATTAAGTTCCATAAGGTAAAAGTAAACCCGACCGCATATAGTAAAGGTGGAGCACCTGTTTATGTGGTGGCTGAATCAGCCTCGACTACTGAATGGGCCGCTCAACATGGTTTGCCGATGATCTTAAGTTGGATCATAAATACTAATGAAAAGAGAGCTCAAATTGAGCTTTATAATGAAGTGGCTCAAGAACATGGGCACGATATTCATAATATCGACCATTGTTTATCATATATAACATCTGTAGATCATGACTCAATTAAAGCGAAAGAAATTTGCCGGAATTTTCTCGGGCATTGGTATGATTCTTATGTGAATGCCACGACCATTTTTGATGATTCAGATAAAACAAAAGGTTATGATTTCAATAAAGGGCAGTGGCGTGACTTTGTATTAAAAGGACATAAAGATACTAATCGCCGCATTGATTACAGTTATGAAATTAATCCTGTAGGAACCCCGAAGGAGTGCATTGACATAATCCAAACAGACATTGATGCCACGGGAATAGCAAATATTTGTTGTGGGTTTGAAGCTAATGGAACAGTAGACGAAATTATTGCCTCCATGAAGCTCTTCCAGTCTGATGTCATGCCATTTCTTAAAGAAAAACAACGTTCGCTATTATATTAGCTAAGGAAAAAGAAATGAAATTTGGATTGTTCTTCCTTAACTTCATCAATTCAACAACTGTTCAAGAGCAAAGTTTAGCTCGCATGCAGGAAATAACCGAATATGTTGATAAGTTGAATTTTGAACAGATTTTGGTATACGAAAATCATTTTTCAGGTAATGGTATTGTTGGTGCTCCTCTGACTGTTTCTGGTTTTTTACTCGGTCTAACAGAAAAAATTAAAATTGGTTCATTGAATCACATTATTACAACTCATCACCCTGTCCGAATAGCGGAGGAAGCGGGTTTATTAGATCAGTTGAGTGAAGGGAGATTTGTTTTAGGATTTAGTGATTGCGAAAAGAAAGATGAAATGCACTTTTTTAATCGCCCAGATAAATATCAACAGCAATTATTTGAAGAGTGTTATGAAATTATTAACGATGCTTTGACAACGGGTTATTGTAATCCAGATAACGACTTTTATAGTTTCCCTAAAATATCTGTCAATCCTCATGTATATACGCCAGGCGGGCCTAAGCAATATGTAACAGCAACCAGTCATCGCATTGTAGAATGGGCTGCTAAAAAAGGCATACCTCTCATCTTTAAGTGGGATGATTCTAATGATATTAGACATGAATATGCTGAGAGGTATAAAGCCATTGCTGATAAACATGGCGTTGACCTGTCAGCGATAGACCATCAGTTAATGATCTTGGTTAACTATAACGAAGATAGTAACAAAGCCAAAGAAGAGACACGTGCATTTATCAGTGATTATGTTCTTGAAATGCACCCTAATGAAAGTTTTGAAAATAAACTTGAAAAGATAATTGCAGAAAACGCTATCGGAGATTATACAGAATGTATAACTGCGGCTAAGCTGGCAATTGAAAAGTGCGGTGTAAAAAGTGTATTGCTATCTTTTGAACCAATGAATGACTTGATGCACCAAAAAAATGTAATTAATATTGTTAATGATAATATTAAGAAGTACCACATGTAGTAAAAGAGTATGACCGCAGTGTGGCCATGCTCTCTAATATTATCTGGAGGAGTAAAACAGGTATGACTTCATATGTTGATAAACAAGAAATCACAGCAAGCTCAGAAATTGATGATTTGATTTTTTCGAGCGATCCATTAGCTTGGTCTTACGATGAACAGGAAAAAATCAGAAACAAACTCGTGCTTGATGCATTTCGTAATCATTATAAACATTGCCAGGAATACCGTCGCTACTGTCAGGCACACAAAGTAGATGACAATATTACGGAACTTGATGACATACCTGTATTTCCAACATCAGTCTTTAAGTTTACTCGTTTATTAACTTCTCAGGAAAATGAGATTGAAAGTTGGTTTACCAGTAGCGGCACGAATGGTTTAAAAAGCCAAGTAGCGCGTGACAGATTAAGTATTGAGAGACTTTTAGGCTCTGTGAGTTATGGCATGAAATATGTTGGCAGTTGGTTTGATCATCAAATGGAGTTGGTCAACTTGGGGCCAGATAGATTTAATGCTCATAACATCTGGTTTAAATATGTTATGAGCCTGGTGGAATTGTTATATCCTACGACATTTACCGTAACAGAAGAACGAATAGATTTTGTTAAAACATTGAATAGTCTTGAGCGAATAAAGAATCAAGGAAAAGATATTTGTCTTATCGGTTCGCCGTATTTTATTTATTTGCTCTGCCACTATATGAAAGATAAAAATATCTCATTTTCTGGGGATAAAAGCCTTTATATCATAACGGGGGGAGGCTGGAAAAGTCACGAAAAAGAATCCCTGAAACGCGACGACTTTAATCATTTGTTATTCGACACTTTCAATCTCAGTGATATTAGTCAGATTCGCGATATATTTAATCAAGTTGAACTCAACACTTGTTTCTTTGAAGATGAGATGCAACGTAAACGTGTTCCACCGTGGGTATATGCGCGAGCGCTTGATCCTGAAACATTGAAACCGGTACCTGATGGAACGCCGGGTTTGATGAGTTATATGGATGCGTCGTCAACGAGTTATCCCGCATTTATTGTCACCGATGATGTCGGGATAATTAGCAGAGAATATGGTCAATATCCTGGTGTACTCGTTGAGATTTTACGTCGCGTCAATACAAGGGCGCAGAAAGGGTGTGCTTTAAGCTTAACCGAAGCATTTGATAGTTGATATATCCTATGGATTTCAAGATGCATTGCGATGGGAAGGTAGCGAATCCCCGGGAGCATAGCGAAAAAATTCGCCAAAACATCCATATTTGGGGATTTGATAGAGGTTTGTGGGGTTGGCTTAACACTGTTCTCATTGTTATCATTGCGTTAAGCAAAAGGAGATAATATGAAAAAATTGGCAGTTATGCTTGCATTGGGAATGATTAGCTTTGGTGCAATGGCAGTTGATGGGTATAAAGATGCAAAGTTTGGCATGACAGAAGAAGAATTTCTTTCGAAGAGGTTATGTGATTTTGAAAAATTTGAGGGAAGCCCTCAAATAAAAGAAGTATCACTTTATTCATGTTCTGACTTTTCGTTTGCTAACAGAAAGCAGGAAGCAATGGCATTCTTTTTAAATGGAAAATTTAAAAGATTAGAGATTGATATTGGCCGCCTCGTGAAGCCAGTAAGCAAATCGTTAGAGAAAAAGTATGGAAATGAATCATCGTATCCATCAAAAGAAGAGTTTGAAAATGCGCTCAAATACAATGGAACTATGTCTATAGGTTATGATAATAATACGGTATTAGTTGATATACATATAATGTGTAGCAAAGAAGGCATAGAAACCAGTCGACTGATTTATACGAGTCCAGATGTTCATACGATCCCAGATTTAGAGAATAAAATCCAGGAATTAAGGGGATTAAAGGAATTTCAAGAATTACTGGAATTAGATCGTGAAAAACTGGATGAAGATGTTTGAGACGGCAATAACCACCTTCGGGTGGTTTTTTTATATACCCTATAGATTTCAAGATGTATCGCGACGAAAAGGTAGCGAATCCCCGGGAGCATAGATAACTCTGTTACCGGGGTGAGTGAGTGCAGCCAACAAAGAGGCAATTTGAAAGATGACGGATATACAAGTAGCAAGCCCAAATCTTTATGAACTAACCCCAAACATTGGATGGAGGTGATAACACGGTAGCCGCCACTTATCAAAAAGCAGATTAATTCACCGGTAGGGAAACTTGAGCAGGTTCCCAATAATTCAGTAGAAAAGCTGAAAAAAGAATAACTGGTTCTAAAATAAAGATAGGTAGAAAACAGGGTTTTATCAGTTAGTTCTAAATGGATCAACTTTACAGGTACAGTGGATAATCATATTCTACAGAAAGTGATAGTTTGACAGGTGGAACGAAACCGTACGTGAACCGAAGTTTTTATACAATTCACTATAAATTACAGGTGTTATAATGACCACAAGGTTTGATATAGAACACGGAAGACTGGTTTACACAGAGAAATTGGGATGGATCGATTTGGGGCATGCTAAAGGTGATGACGCAAGAAAATTAATGGCTGCTATAAATGCAGGTGATGATACTAAAGAGTCATATTTTACTATTAGATACGTCCAATATATGGGGAAGGGACGTAAATATGGGACATCTAAAATAACAAGATGGAAAGTTAGACGAGGTTTATCTTTGCATGATAAGAAGAGAGTTGCTCTTACTATTATGATGTATACAACGCATTTATTTGAATCCTATCAAGATTCTTTTCCTTTTAATTGGGTTACGGATAGTGGTTATAGTGGTGAAGATTTAATTTCCAATTTACTTGGTTTTTATCGGGCTGTAAATGGCATTGATTATTTATCTCAGTTAGGCGTAGTAAGTAAAGAGGAAGCATTTAAGCGATGGGATTACTATGGGCCGATAGGTAAATATAAAAATAAAATTTTTAAGCCATTATTGTTTCCTAATCCTGAAAAATATCCAAATAATGCAAGACCTTATTATACGTCTCTACCTGGTTTTTTAAATATTATATCACCCATCAGTGATATGAAAACAGGTCATAATATAATACATATTAGCGAGCAGACTGGGGTTAATTTAGGTGTGGAATATGCTGGGATTTCAATTGAATAGTTTTATACGTATAATTGTTGTTATATCCGTCCTCATTGGGTGTGCTCTGGTTTTTATTATGTCGCTTGCAAATGTTAACTTGTCATATACGAAAGAAAATTTTATTTATTATAATATGTTTACCTTTGATGAAATTAAGAGTATTCCCTTAATTTCAAATGATTATGTCATATACTATGATTCACCTGATGGAACGTCAACAATAATTAATAAAATTGTTTTCTCGAATGTGAATTTGAATAGTAAATCAGAATTAATAAAATATGTTGAAAGTATGGGTTTTGAAAAATATTTTGACGAATATTGGCATGATGAATATTGGCGTAAAGATAATGTACTCATAAATATAAAACAAAATGATATGAAGCGTACGGTTTTGTTTTTAGTTGAGAAGAGTTAAGAGTTTTCGGCCTTTCCTGCATCGGGGTATATACAGGTAAAAAGCTCAGGTGGTAAACCTGAGCTCGGGTTGTTGACTTTTAGGTATGAGATACATAGATAGGTTTAAATAACGGTGTCAGTTTGGAAATATCAACTGTCTTTTCTGCTTTATCAAGGCTATAAGTTTCTTGCAGTTTTAGCCACAACCGTGGAGAGCTACCAAGTACTTTCGACAGTTTTATTGCCATCTCTGGCGTGACTGCTGCTTTGCACGATACTAGACGTTGAGCCGTAGATGGAGCAACATTCAATGCTCGCGCTAGATCACGAATTCCTAAACCTAGTTCTTCCAAAGAGTCAGCAATAATTTCGCCTGGGTGAGGTGGGTTAAACATTTTCATTAATGATAATCCTCATAGTTAACGATGTACGCGTCACCATCGATAAATTCGAATGTCACACGCCAATTTCCTGAAATGGTAATTGTCCACTGTCCTTGTCTGTTTCCCGTTAAAGGATGTAGATTGTATCCGGGAAGATTGATTTCCCCTATATCCTCAGCTTCGTTAATAACAGCGAGTCGTTGGCGGAGTTTGTTTGCATGTTGAGGGTTAATTCCAACAGAAACACCTTTTTCAAAAAATTGGCGCAGTCCTTTATGCTTGAAACTCTTTATCATTCCTTATCGCTCCGTGTTGCGCTACAAGAAATCTTATAGCAAAGTGTTCCTTGTTACGCAACATCATTTGAACTAAGGTGTGACGGAGAGGGAGGGATGGATTCGCTGCGCTCACCCTGCGGGCCGCCGTTGGCGGTCCAAAACGGCAGGCCGTTTTGTCGAACCCTAGTCGAGGGTTCTCGACCCTCCCTGCATCGGGGGTATATGCAAGTAAAAAAGCCCAGGTGGTAAACCTGAGCTTTCTTTCGAATCTGGCGGTGAGGGAGGGATGGATTCGCTGCGCTCACCCTGCGGGCCGCCGTTGGCGGTCCAAAACGGCAAGCCGTTTTGTCGAACCCTAGTCGAGGGTTCTCGACCCTCCCTGCATCGGGGGTATATACAAGTAAAAAGCCCAGGTATCTAACCTGAGCTTCTCTTCAATTCTGGCGGTGAGGGAGGGATTCGAACCCTCGATACGTTTTCACGTATACACACTTTCCAGGCGTGCTCCTTCAGCCACTCGGACACCTCACCATCTTTTTTCATTCCAGTAACTTTGTTTAACATCGTCGCTGCAACGGGGCGCTACTATAGGGAAAACCATTACAAGCGTCAACACTCTTCTGATACTTTTCTTTGGTTTTTTGATTGCTTAGCTAAATAAGAGTCAATTCGGTGAATTGATATCCAATCAATGCCGCTGAAATGGATAGATACAAGCCCTTCAATAAGAAAAAAATGAATTCGTTAACTACTTAACATTCTCAAAATTTTCGTAATGATGATTAACAAAGGGACTTGCAACCTACACTCAATCATCAGATAACCCTGTATGAAAATGTAAGATGAGGATAAATAGTCATGGAAATTATCTTTTACCACCCCTTTTTTGATGCTGCTCAGTGGATTCAAGGTATGCAGCAACGACTGCCCAATATTAATATCCGCGCATGGAAACGCGGCGATAATAAGCATGCGGATTATGCAATGGTTTGGGCCCCTCCCTATGAGATGTTGGCAAATCGCTCCGAATTGAAAGGGATTTTTACTTTAGGTGCAGGAGTAGAGGCCATTTTGAAACAGGAGCAACAAAGACCAGGGATGTTACCCGCCGGTGTGCCACTGATGCGGCTCGAAGATGCGGGGATGGGGCGGCAAATGCAAGAGTATGCGGTAGCAATGGTTTTACATTATTTGCGGCGCATGGATGAGTATAAGCTGCAACAAGGGCAAAGAATGTGGAAACAACTCGTACCCCATGATCGCAAAGATTTTGTCGTCGGCGTGTTGGGCGCCGGTGTTCTGGGACGCAGTGTTGCAGAGACGTTAGTTGAGCTTGGCTTTACTGTACGTAGCTGGAGCCGTACTCCAAAACAGGTTAATAACATAGTTAGTTTTCACGGTGAAGATCAATTGGGCGATTTTCTCTCCGGCAGTAAGGTGCTTATTAATTTGCTGCCCGATACGCCAAAAACCCGTGGTATCCTGAATTTATCGCTGTTTAGCCAGCTAAAACCAAAGTCATATTTGATTAATATCGCACGAGGCGCCCATTTAGTAGAACATGATCTGTTGGTGGCGATTGATAAAGGTTATATCGCCGGGGCGGCATTGGATGTGTTTGTTGAGGAACCACTACCAGAGATGCACCCATTCTGGACTCATCCCCGTATAACGGTGACGCCACATATTGCGGCTATTACTATTCCCGATATCGCTATGGATACAATTAGTGAAAATATTCGACGGATTGAAAACGGGGAATTACCAACCAGTGTTGTGGATATGAAACTAGGATATTAATAACGTCTCTTTACAGTGGGGGCGGCTATTGGAGACAATAATGACAAAATTGCTATTTGTTTGGAAACTGAGATGAATGAATTTTCAATAGTCTGCCGTATTTTAGGGACTTTATTTAATCGTCAACCGCAAGACCCGATTCTGAAACCACTTCTGACGGTGATTGTCGAAGGTAAATTGAAGCAATCATGGCCATTGGAGCAAGATGCGTTGTTGGATCGCTTGCAACAAAACTGTGATCTATCAGCAATGCAAACTGATTATATGGCACTGTTTTATGGCGATAATGCTAGTGTACCAAGCCGCCGTTCTGACTATACCGGGGAGAGTGAAAACGATATTCGTCAATTTCTGACCGAACGAGGCATGCCATTGTCAGATGGGCCAGTCGATCAGTTTGGTTCTCTGCTATTAGGTGCTTCATGGCTAGAGGATCAGGCGGCAGAAGATGAGGTTCAGGGGCAGATTGAGCTGTTTGATGAATATCTTCTGCCGTGGTGTGGGCAATTTCTGGGGAAAGTGGAAGCCCATGCCACAACCGGTTTCTACCGGACATTAGCAATGATGACTCGTGAGGCGTTACAAGCGTTAAGAGAAGAGCTGGAGTCTTAATTTTAAGATGATAAAAAGGCAAATAATTTCGAGTTATTTGCCTTTTTGCGATATCTCGATGAAAGTTATTTATCGGTCAGCATGATAACTAATTTGCCGGGTTTTATTTCTAACCTTTCTGCTAATGTTTTAGCTGCTGCTTCAGCTTTGCTGTGATCCGGTTTCAATACATAAACCGGGTGAGTATCAAAGAAAGCGCTGAGTGATTTATTCAGATAAGGAACTAATGCATTAATCGGTTTTTCCATTTTTTCCTGCGTAATTTGGTAATCAACGATTTCCAATGCTTTCAGAAAAATAGCGCCTTTTTCCTGTTCAAAAACAGGTTGTGCTTTCAGGGTAAGCTTCATGTCAGCTTTTGCCAGGCCAAGCAGAGAGGTAATATTTACGTTTGCACGGCCGGTTAACGCTATTTTGTCAGGTTCCGCCCGGCCAATTTGGCTGGATAGTTCTGTTAATTCAATATCTGCGATGGCGATACTATGTAACTCGATCTGTTTCTGGTAATGGACGTGTTTTGCCAGATAACCATTAATTAGCTCTTCGCTGATGCTGACGCTTTTGAACTGATCGCAACCACTGATTAGCCCTGCTAGCAGCAATACTGCCCCCAAGAAAAATTTTCTCATATCGACTCCTTTGATTTTGGAGGGCAGATTTTACCTCATTAACTGCCACTCAGCATGGCAGATTCAATTTTACGTTGGTTGAATTGACGGTGCAGGGCGTACAGCGTGATTAAGCCAATAATCCCAAGCAGGAACCAAGGTAATTGCGGCATATGCAGCGCATGACCGGTATCATATAACCAACCACCGCCGGTATAACCCAAGGCGCCGCCCAGAGCCAACCCAAGACGGCTAAATCCCATATAACTGCCACGCGCGCGCGGATCAGCCAGTGAAGCACTTAATGTTTCGCGGGCAGGTTCAGCGGTGATGGTACCGAGATAGAACAGACAAATAAGACCAAACAAGGTGTTTATTTCACCAATCAAACCGACTGGGAACATGCTCAGGCTCATCAGGAAAAGCCCGGCCATTAGACGCTGTTCTAACCGGAATCGTTTTTCGCTCCAACGGGCGATCGGATACAGTAAAGTGAGCGATAGGGTTGCTTCAATCGCGTACATCCATTTCACCGCAGCGGGTGTTCCGGCGATTTCGTTAATGATAATCGGGAACATCAACATGACTTGGACAGACAGCATAAAGTAGCCGGTCAACGTCAATACATAGGTGAAGAAGCGGCGATCTTTAATAACGCGCTCCATTCCTTCCCAGATGGGAGTGCGGGTAGTAGAAATTCGGTAGGCAGGGAGGAATAATGCATTCCAGATGGCTGCCAGAACGAAAACACCGGCACCTGTCCAGCAGACAAGTTGGAAATCGTATTGCAGCAGCCAGCTACCAATCAGTGCGCCGATAACTGCGCCAGCGCTGTCTTGCATCAATAGCAGAGAGAAGAAACGGCCGCGTTCATGCGGTCGGGTTAGTTTGATGACCAGTGCGGTCCGGGGAGGATCAAATAAGGTCCCCCCCAGTGCGGATAATATGCAGGCAAGCCACAGTATCCACGGTTCGGTGGCTAAGGCGATTAAAGCAAAGCCAAGGGCGCGTAATAGCATACCGGTGACGATCATCGGCTTCGCGCCAAAACGGTCTGCAATTGCGCCACCGAAAATGCCGAAACCCTGTTGTACAAACTGACGTAAACCAAGCGCAAAACCGACAATCAGCGCGGCCCAACCCAGTTGCTCAACGAAATGTATTGATATTAAAGGAAAGACGACGAAGAAACCCAGAACGACCAGCAAGTTATCGAATAGCAGGAAGTACTTACCCAGGCTACGTGCTTGTGAAACCAGTGACATTGCTCACCATTGGAGTAGTAAAGAAGAAAGGACAATATGGTTGCTTTATATTCTGTACTTAATTCAAACATTAGGATAGTGAATTATGGATAATATTTTTTTATTGTAAAGTAATGACTGGAAGCTGTTTTTTACAGATAAATAGCTTAAATTTTTAACGGATAAATTAACATAGTTAGGGAGAAATAATGTTTGGTTATCGTTCCACTTTACCGAAAGTTCGTCTGATAACAGAACGAATGGTGGTGCGTTTGGTGTACGAGCGGGATGCTTATCGTTTGGCTGAGTACTATGCAGAAAATCACGAGTTTCTTAAACCTTGGGAGCCGACCAGAGATAGAAGCCATTGCCAGCCTTCTGGCTGGATAAACCGATTGAATTTAATCATAGAGATGCAAAGACAGAGCGCGGCTTTTCATTTTCTGCTACTTGATCCAAATGAAAATGAAGTTATTGGTGTTGCCAATTTCAGTAATATTCTGCGTGGGGCTTTTCATGCCTGTTATTTGGGATATTCGCTTGGTGAAAAGTGGCAGGGAAAAGGGATGATGTACGAAGCTTTACAACCAGCTATCCGTTATATGCAACGTCAACAGGGGATGCATCGGATTATGGCTAATTATATGCCGGATAATCATCGTAGTGGGAAATTGTTGGAACGATTGGGTTTTGAACGTGAAGGTTATGCCAAGAAATACTTGATGATTAATGGAGTCTGGCAAGATCACGTATTAACCGCATTGACAGATGACAAGTGGAGTGGAAAAAGTTGATTATTGGGTTGTCTGTCTTCAGTGGCTAATGAGATTACGGCGTAATTGAGTTGAAATGATTTCAAGGATAAGTTCAGTAAGTATAATACACCCTTAATTGATACTAAGTTTTAGCGGTATAGTAATCCATATTTTTGGGATGGGAATAAACTAATAATGAAGCGTCTTTTTGCAATATTTCTTTTAGTAGTAACTCTTTCTGGGTGCCAAACTCCACCACCACTTAATTTCTCGGTACCAAATGTGGGGGTCAGCGGCCATAAAATTGATGCGGAACTAAAATCAATAACAATTGTGCTTGCAAGACCTGAAGAACAAAAAGGGGGTATTCAGGCTGGAATGGAAGAAGTTCCTCAGTTCTGGAAAGCATCCCTTGAAGAAGCTCTGGGAAGAATGGCTATATTTAAAGATGATGCTAATAAGAAAGTCAATCTGGCTGTTAAGATTTTGGCAATTGACATGCCTCTTTTTGGGACATCTATGACCACAAAGGCAATAGCTAGGTATGAATTAATTGATCGCAGCGATGGTCGTATAATTTATAGCGAAGATATATCGTCAAACGGTACTGTACCATTTAATTACGCTTTGCTGGGTTATATAAGAGGTAGAGAATCAATTAACAGGGCGGCACAAAATAATATCACTCAATTTTTGCAATCTTTAGGAACAGTAGATAATAAACTTATGCCCTTTGTGGTAAATAAGTGAGAGAATTGCCATTGAGCTAATGCCCCGATTTATAATTGATAGCGTGTGCTCCAAATATGTCGCTGAATAGTTACTCAGTTGATGTTGTTGGGGACGCGCTTGTTAGATGGGATTGTTGGTTCCGTGGTGAAAAGTAATGTGACTAAGTGACAGAAGGATGGAACTCGTTATAGAAACATTGAATAGCAATGTGGTGACAATTGCTTAGGATGTTACTCTTCTTAGTTTTGACCCTTTTTTTATGGTCAATTTTAACTGATTGATTTTTAATGAAATATTACTTCTCTTGTAAAAAAGGGTTTTTTCGTTATTTAATAAATATATGCTTTAACTGTCAGTAGGTTAACGTTAATATATAACGTTCACTGCCGTACAGGCAGCTTAGAAATCAGCCCCCTACAGAAAAGTAAGACGCAAAGCGTTCACTGCCGTACAGGCAGCTTAGAAAAGTCATTGCGGTCTTTTGTTGCAAAATCCCTGGTTCACTGCCGTACAGGCAGCTTAGAAACGCGACAATGGCTCTGTATCATGGATGGTAATGTTCACTGCCGTACAGGCAGCTTAGAAAATTCACTTCCCTGAGATTTATGAACGGTCAAAGTTCACTGCCGTACAGGCAGCTTAGAAAATTCACTTTATCTTCGTTAAGAATGTCTAAAAGTTCACTGCCGTACAGGCAGCTTAGAAAGTATCTCTTGTATGTCCAGCGCCGCTAACGTTGTTCACTGCCGTACAGGCAGCTTAGAAATAATTTCATTCGAGCAGTAACAGCAGTTTGGTGTTCACTGCCGTACAGGCAGCTTAGAAAAATGTGAGCATGATCCCTCGCTGGCTGGCGGCGTTCACTGCCGTACAGGCAGCTTAGAAAGCTGCACCCTGATTTGTTCAATGAATCGAGAAGTTCACTGCCGTACAGGCAGCTTAGAAATTTTGATGTAAGTTGTCCTATCATTCCTGATGGTTCACTGCCGTACAGGCAGCTTAGAAAGGTCAGGCGCAGAGCGTCAATTAGACCCATCAGTTCACTGCCGTACAGGCAGCTTAGAAATTGATCGGTGCGTGGCCGCGCACTGCGTCCACGTTCACTGCCGTACAGGCAGCTTAGAAAATTCATTGATTCTATCATCTCGCGATAACAGCGTTCACTGCCGTACAGGCAGCTTAGAAAATGATCGCGTGACATCTAAACGGCGGGTGCTGGTTCACTGCCGTACAGGCAGCTTAGAAATTGCCATGTTCCACATGCGCGGCCCATATCAAGTTCACTGCCGTACAGGCAGCTTAGAAAGAAAGAAGTTACTGTATCCTGTGTTGCCATTGGTTCACTGCCGTACAGGCAGCTTAGAAATTCATGTGCCGCGCAAATTCAGCTTTATTGCCGTTCACTGCCGTACAGGCAGCTTAGAAACTAAGACATGGGGTGGTTCAGTGCGCCGAATAGTTCACTGCCGTACAGGCAGCTTAGAAAATGAATGCTTTGGCTTGGGAGCGTGAGAGTCCGTTCACTGCCGTACAGGCAGCTTAGAAATAGGGATATTCGGCGTACATTTAAAACACTTGGTTCACTGCCGTACAGGCAGCTTAGAAATGTGCCTTAGTTTTGCTTTTTTCATAGCCCTAGTTCACTGCCGTACAGGCAGCTTAGAAATTGCCGTGTAGTCAAAAAACGACTACTATAATGTGAACTGCTGTACAGGCAGCTTTATATTAACGGAGGCAATTATGAGTCATACCCGTTACGAAACTGATGTGGTCGTTTGGGCAAATGAGCAAGCAGCATTATTGCGTGCAGGTAAATTCTCTGAGATAGATATAGTTAATATTGCCGAGGAAATTGAGGACGTGGGTAAGAGTGAAAAACGTGAACTAGCAAGTCGTATGGCAGTTTTGTTGTCCCATCTTCTGAAATGGCAATTCCAACCTGGGCGCCGTGGTTCAAGCTGGCAACGAACTATCAAGGAACAGAGAAAAGCACTGGCATTGCATATAAAAGAGACACCCAGCTTGAAAAGCACAATTGCTGATGAAAACTGGTTTGCTAAAGTTTGGGCTGATTCAGTTTCTTCCGCTGCCGATGAAACAGGATTGGATATGTTCCCGGATGAATGTATCTGGAATATAAATCAGATCTTTTCCCAAGAGTTTTATCCTGAGTAAGCTTTAATGAGTTGACTTATTTGACGCACTGACTTCGGTTGGTGAGTTTTTTGAAGTGGCTATTTGAGCTTTCTGTAGTAAGGCTAGTTGTAAGGTGTCGTCATCTAGGCTGAATACAATGCTAGCTATATTGGCAGCTTATAAAAGTTAATGAGTTCTAGTGCATAAGCGTGAATTTATGTATACTCGCCGCTTTTGTTAGCAAAGTGAATAATTAACCATGAATAATATTGCTGCCTTGTCTTTGGCTGCTGTAATGTTTACTAGCGGTTGCGCTACGATTGTGGGTGATAAAACTCAGCATGTTCAGGTTGATAGTAATCCTTCAGGGGCCATGTTTTCTATCAAAGATGAGTTAGGTAGGGTTGTTGCTCAAGGGAAAACGCCTCAAGATGTGATTTTAGAAAAATCTGATGGAAGTTATTTTGGTAAGAAAGACTATCTGGTTACTTTTACTAGAGAGGATTCTGAGGCTGTCACGTTACCAATTAAGGCGAACGCCAATGGTTGGTACATTGGGGGTAATTTTTTATTTGGTGGTTTAATTGGTTGGCTGTTATTTGATCCATTTAATGGTGGGATGTATACGCTGCATCCGAAATTAGTGAATGCCCAGTTACCTCAGAAACCCGTGAGCGCTGAAGTGCCTCAGAAGGCAGTCAATGCTGGGTCATCTCAGAATCAGGTAACAAATACAATTATTCTGATGGTAGACCCTAATAAAGCTGTAGACCCTAATAAGATATTAGATGCTAATAAACAGGTAACACCGTTAGGGTAAGCCAAAATGTCCGGTTGGACAATCTGCTAAGTATATGACAATCAGCCCTCTCATTTTCTGAAAGGGCTTTTTAATTCTGTTTTGCCTTTCCTTATAGTAAATGGCAATTAAGAGCTTATTATTTTTGAAATTATAATGAGTGATAAAGTAATTTATTGACTGATTATCATGAAAATAATTCTAATGGTTTCTTGGTTCCATAAAAATAGATGTTATTCTGATTGGCTTTTTTAATCGGTGTTGAAGTTCTGTTTCATAATTATTTGATAAATGCCAACTTAGATTTTATATTTTCTGGATAATGGCAATTGAATTGAAAGAAATAGACAAATAAAGAGTGAGTGAAGATAAATATTCATATAATTTGAGTCTGTACATGATTTGGTATTCAAAAATAATTTATTTCCTCTAAAGGGATTTTATTTTTTTAAGAAGGTTTTTTATTGTTTTATCAATATATACCCAATGGATTTCAAGATGCATCGCGGCGGCAAGGGAGCGAATCCCCGGGAGCATAGATAACTATGTTACCGGGGTGAGAGAGTGCAGCCAACAAAGAGGCAACTTGAAAGATGACGGGTATATGCTTTAACTGTCAGTAGCTTAAAGTTAATATGTAACAGTTCACTGCCGTACCGGCAGTTCGGAAATCAACTAACATGATTTTGAGATAAATACGATGAATTTATTGAAATCGCTGGCTGCGGTTAGCTCTATGACCATGTTTTCTCGGGTTTTGGGCTTTATCCGGGATGCCATTATTGCCCGCATATTTGGGGCAGGTGTTGCAGCGGACGCTTTTTTTGTTGCATTTAAACTGCCTAATTTACTGCGTCGTATTTTTGCCGAAGGCGCCTTTTCTCAGGCGTTTGTGCCTATTTTGGCAGAATATAAGAACCAACAGGGTGATGAAGCGACCCGGACGTTTATTGCTTATGTTTCCGGTATGCTGACGTTAATTCTGGCCATTGTTACTGTGTTGGGGGTTTTGAGCGCGCCTTGGGTGATTTATGTTACTGCGCCAGGTTTTACCGATACCGTCGATAAATTTACGCTGACAACAAATCTGTTAAGAATTACCTTCCCTTATATTTTTCTGATATCGCTGGCCTCATTGGCAGGCGCGATATTAAATACCTGGAATCGATTTTCTGTTCCTGCCTTCGCTCCGACGTTACTTAATATCAGCATGATTGTGTTTGCGTTGTTTGTCGCCCCTTATTGTAATCCACCGGTGATGGCGTTGGGGTGGGCGGTAGTTGCGGGAGGGATTTTACAGCTCTTATATCAGCTTCCTCATTTAAAAAAGATTGGCATGCTGGTGTTACCGCGTATTTCTTTCCGTGATAGCGGCGTATGGCGGGTTATGCGGCAGATGGGGCCAGCACTTCTCGGAGTGTCAGTTAGCCAGATTTCATTAATTATTAATACGATTTTCGCTTCATTTTTGGTGTCCGGTTCTGTCTCCTGGATGTATTATGCTGACCGTTTAATGGAATTACCTTCTGGTGTATTGGGTGTTGCGCTTGGGACAATTCTTTTGCCTTCACTGGCGAAAAGTTTTACCAGTGGAAATCATGAGGAGTACACCAAATTAATGGATTGGGGGCTGCGGCTCTGTTTTTTGTTAGCACTGCCTTGTGCTGTTGCTTTAGGTATGCTGGCAGAACCTTTAATCGTTTCCCTGTTTCAATACGGTAATTTTACGGCATTTGATGCAGTAATGACCCAAAAAGCATTAATTGCTTACTGTTTTGGACTGATGGGGCTAATTATTGTTAAGGTGTTGGCGCCGGGTTTTTATTCTCGTCAAGATATTAAAACTCCGGTGAAAATTGCGATTGCTACTTTGATTCTGACTCAGCTAATGAATCTTGCCTTTATTGGTCCACTAAAGCATGCCGGGTTGGCGCTTTCTATCGGTTTGGCATCTTGTTTCAATGCCAGTCTGCTTTACTGGCAATTACGTAAGAAAAATATTTTTAAGCCGTTAGCGGGTTGGGGGGGGTTCTTATCTAAACTGGTGGTGGCAATTGCGGTAATGATTGCCGTATTGGCGGTTACTTTGTGGTTGATGCCAGCATGGGAGCAAGGGAATATGGCTATGCGTCTGTTGCGATTAATGGTGGTGGTTATCGCCGGGGCAGGCAGCTATTTTGCTGCGTTGGTGCTGATGGGTTTTCGGCTAAAAGATTTTTCTCACCGCGGCTTTCAATAAATTGAGATATCCCGGTAATTATTATGAAATCAAGCTGTGCTTGAGTTTTCTGAAATTACTGGGATATCAGCTAATAAATATATTAAATTTCCCGTCAGGCTAGGAATTAAGTTTAAATGATGCTAATTGAAGTTTAATCGTTTTTTTATCTGCATCATAATTGAATAATTCTGTATGACATTATGAAATATTATGGAGGAATAAAATGTTATATCGGAAAAATAATATATTCCTATTTTAAGAAAGAGCATTAAATGCCAGGTGGAGATTGTTTTTTGCGTCAATAATATATTGATTTATTATTTAATTTTTTATGATTATTATAGTTAATGATTTAATTTTTCTCTAAAATTTACCGCTATATTTATTCATTATTTATATCTGTTAGCCAAGTTATTTTGTAATGTTTATATTTCTTCGGTTTGAAACTATTAATATGCTAAAATTTACAATTTAATTTTTTTTTGAACCCGCTTTATGAATGAAAAATTAATTATGTGTGTTAGATCGTATTTTTTGACAAATAATATAAAAAATGTTGGGACTAAGCAGTTTGCTGGCTACTATGTCTGATGGAGAAGTTATTGATTATCTGGCAAAACATGATCTGGTGCAGATGAATATTAATAAACAGGCGCTATTATTTGACGATGAATAGGGGAGAAGGAGCTGTATTTATGTCAGAAAAATTGACGGATTGGTTAGATTCAATTAAGCAGGTAAATAATGCGGAAGTGAGCATTGAATTATCTTAAAAGTAAATAATTAGCATTGTTCAGTGTTCAGACGGTCATTCATGAGTTATATGCCTTATGGATTTCAAGATGAATCGCGATGGCAAGGGAGTGAATCCCTGGGAGCATAGAGAACTATATTACTGGGGTGAGTGCAGCCAGCAAAGAGGCAACTTGAAAGATAACGGGTATAGATTAATCGGCTAATTTCGACAGATTTAATTGGGAGGGAATAATTTATGTGGTTTGAAAAATTAAGTCATATTCAATCAGATAAAACGGAACATATCTTATTTTGTTTTCCTTATGCGGGTGGTTCAGCAGAAGTTCTTCGTAGCCTGAGTAACTGTTTAGCAAAAAATATCGTAGTATATGCATTGCAATTACCGGGTAGCGGCAGCCGTTTTGATGAAGCATTAAGTCGAGATGTGGAAAATATTTTGCAAGCAGTACATGAAGAAATGAAGCGTCTGATTAATGGTAAGCAATTCTCTTTATTTGGGCACAGCAACGGCGGCTTGTTTGCTTATGAATTAGCTAACCGATTAAATAATGAGAATCAGTTTCCGGCAAACGTATTTATTTCTGCGGAAGCGGCGCCACATATTACCAGTTTTAAAGAAGATCCGTTTAATTTATCCGATACTCAATTGAGTGAGCTATTGGTAAAATACGGTGGAACACATGATGAGATCATCAATGATGAAGATTTTAAGGCGGTGTTCTTTCCTGTTATTCGTAATGATTTCTCGCTCAATTACCATATGAAACGTTACTTGCTGTCAAAGCAAAGTGTATCAGAACTCATTTTGATTTATGGGCTACAGGATAAAACGATGTCAAAAGAGGATATATTGGCGTGGGAAAATTATACTTGTGGCGGGATTGATATTCACCTTGTGGATTCCGATCACTTCTTTATCCAGCATATCCCAAAAGTGGTTGCAGATATCATCCATGCAAGAATTGAGTTGAGCACCAAGCGGGAACGTACTGCTGTGTTATAGGTCAAAGCCTAACCGGCGTGATAAGGCAAAATATATATGCCCGATCACGCCAATTTTCAGAAAACAGCGATTATCCTGTTACATCCGTTCTACCGTCTCAATGCCTAAAGTATTCAGACCCTGCTTCAATGTCTTCGCAGTCAGGAGCGCCAGTTTCAGGCGGCTTTGACGCAACTCTTCACTTTCAGCATTGAGGATTTGACAGTGTTCATAGAAGCCAGAGAACAGACCGGCTAGATCATACAGGTAGGCACACATCACATGTGGCGTACCTTCACGGGCGACGGTGGTGATGGTCTCTTCAAATTGTAACAAGCGGGTGGCTAACGCTTGTTCACGTTCCTCATTGAGGATAACGGGCAATGTCAGGCTGCTTTCATCAATTTCGGCACGCTTGAAGATGGAGGCAACACGGGTGTAAGCATATTGCATATAAGGTGCGGTATTACCTTCAAAAGCGAGCATATTATCCCAATCGAAGATGTAATCTGTGGTGCGGCTCTTGGAGAGATCCGCATATTTCACGGCGCCGATACCTACAGCTTCAACCACTTTTTTCAGTTCATCTTCTGGCATATCCGGGTTCTTTTCACGGATAAGGGTGTTGGCGCGTTCGATGGCTTCATCCAATAGATCGGTCAATCTGACCGTACCACCGGCGCGAGTTTTAAATGGTTTGCCATCTTTACCCAACATCATGCCGAACATATGGTGTTCCAGTGACACGGATTCTGGCACATAACCAGCTTTACGAACGATGGTCCAGGCTTGCATCAAATGCTGATGTTGACGGGAGTCGATGTAGTAAAGAACGCGGTCAGCGTGCAGAGTTTCATAACGGTATTTCGCACAGGCGATATCTGTTGTGGTGTAAAGATAACCACCATCTTTCTTTTGGATAATAACGCCCATCGGTTCACCTTCTTTATTTTTATACTCATCAAGGTAAACCACGGTTGCGCCATCGCTTTCCACTGCTAATCCTTGCTGTTTCAGATCAGCGACAATACCGGGCAGTAGATCGTTGTACAGACTTTCACCCATGACAGAATCTTTAGTCAGCGTGACATTCAGACGATCATAGGTTTGTTGATTTTGGGCCATCGTGATATCCACTAGCTTGCGCCACATGGTACGGCAATATTCATCACCGCCTTGCAGCTTCACCACATAGCCACGAGCGCGGATGGCAAACTCTTCGTCTTCATCGTAATTCTTTTTCGCTTCGCGATAGAAAGCTTCCAGATCGGACAATGCCATATCGCTGGCATTTTCATTTTGCACTTTTTCCAGATAAGCAATCAGCATACCAAATTGGGTTCCCCAGTCACCCACATGGTTGGCGCGGATAACCTTATGACCGAGGAATTCCAGTGTACGGACGGCTGCATCGCCAATAATAGTGGAGCGCAAATGACCAACGTGCATCTGTTTCGCGACATTAGGGGCGGAATAATCGACAACAATAGTTTGTGATTCGGCTGGAGTAACGCCCAGTTTCTCATCTTTCAGGGCAGTTTCGATATTCGCTGCAATCCACGTTTTATCAAGGAAAATATTGATAAAGCCGGGGCCGGCGATTTCAACTTTACTGGCGATACCTTGCAGATCTAGCAGGTTAACAACTTTTTCTGCCAGTTGTCGGGGGGGCATACCCACTTTTTTCGCGGCGGCCATCACTCCATTGGCCTGATAGTCGCCAAATTGCGCTTTTGCGGATTGGCGGATGTGAGCTTCGCTGTCGGCTGGAGCGCCTGCTGAAATCAGCGCTTGGCTGACTTTTTCTGAAAGAATCGCCTGAATATTCACCTAGTTACCTTAAATGACGAATGAGAATAGGTATTATTGTAGCAAACAATACCCTCTGCAAAATGATTCATAAGAAGAAACGACAGGTTTTATACCATATTCAACACATGACATACCACTTTACTGTTGCTTTGCGCCACGTTACGAAGATAAAAAACGCATTTCCTCGAAAAATCATGATCGTGGCTATCATGCCGTAACGAATATACGGCATAAGGGAAGGAGCAGTAGTTATGGAAGTATGGCAAATGAACGAACAGGAAAACCAGAGGCTTTTTTAGGTTTAGCCACGATATTAAAAATGACTGCGCCACGTACAGGTACTTGGTCCAAATTAGCCAAAAGCTCTATCTGATAAGTATCTTGCTTTAAGACATAATCTTCGCCCAACAAGGCATTATTCTTTCTAAAATCTTTAGCGGAGTCGGTATCAAATGTTTCATGCCCAATAGCTTTAACATGACGCTCCTCAAATAAAAATTTAAGGGCATCTACCCCCCATCCAGGTATTTGGTTATTGCCCGAGTCATCTTTATTATCCATTTTTTCCTGAGATGGCCAGCGTTTACTCCAATCAGTTCGGAGCGCAACGAAAGTACCTGCCTCAATAATGCCATATTCTTCTTCAAACTTAAGAATATCTTCTTTAGAAAGTGAAAAGTTAGGGTCCTGTTTTGCTCTTTCTGATTGATCAAGCACGATTAGAGGTAAAACCAATTCTTTTAATTCCAGTTCATCAACATAACGGGCATTAGGAACAAAGTGGCAGGGAGCATCAATGTGAGTCCCATATTGGCCGGGAAAAGAAAATTGCTGAACAAAAAAGCCATCTTTGTAATCAAACAGTGTTTTAAACTCTGCTGAATTAAGCATAAAAAAATGTGGAGAATCTTTATCGAAGCTATGCGTCAAGTCGACCCATTTTTTTGACTTCAATAAAGTGAGTGCTTGTAAAATGCTATTTGACATAAAAAACCTCATTTTTGATAATTTATTGGTGTTATTTTTACCACTATTACATGATTAATGCTGTAAGATTTTTTACCGTAAATAGTGATGTTCCTCATGTTTTATTCACTTTTATTGTTCCAATAATGAACATACGACATAAAAGCATAATAGATTCAAAGGCGGCGGGACTCGGCGTTTCTGACTACTGAGGTTTGCGTTAGACTCCTCAGGTACGAGCACATCAGATTATTTTTCTTATAAACGGAAAATTATAAAGAAATAAAAAAATAGGATAATTGATTTTTACATTAGTTAAATTCAAAATTAAATATAATAAAAAAATATATATTATATGTTTTTTGGGCATTATTCCCAATGTGATTTATTTCTATCTTATTGTTATTTAATGTTTTTTGTTTTAAACGAATTTTATTGATTAAAATTGAAAATCTTTTGCAAATTATTTGTTGAAATTTTTAATAAAAAAGAAATTGATATCGTTTATGATTTAATTAATCCCAAAAAGCTCATCAGCATTGATCTAAAAAGGAACGACTATGCTTTGGAAGAATACTTCTAACCAATTTGGTCATTTATCTGTCCTGCTACACTGGTTGGTTGCATTGGCTGTGTACGGCATGTTTGCGCTAGGGCTGTGGATGGTGACATTGGGGTATTACGATACGTGGTATCACAAGGCGCCTGAAATTCATAAAAGCATTGGAATAATACTGCTGATAGTAATGGTTGTGCGTGTTATCTGGCGTTTTGTTTCTCCACCACCCAAGCCATTAGCCAGTTATAGCCGCTTAATCAGAGTCAGTGCTGTTTTAATGCATATTTTGTTGTATATCTTACTGTTTAGCATTTTGATTAGTGGATATTTAATTTCGACCGCTGATGGACAGTCAATTGCTGTCTTTGACTGGTTTACTGTGCCGGCCACATTAATTGGTCAGGGCAAACAGGCAGATATTGCTGGAATGATTCATCTTTACCTTGCTTGGGCGGTGGTGATTTTATCGCTATTACATGCGGTTGCGGCATTAAAACACCATTTTATTGACCGTGATTCAACCTTAAAGCGGATGCTAGGTTTCCGTCCTGAATAATACAAAAGACGATTATGGAGAAGAATATGTTGAAGAAAACATTACTTGGCTTGACAGCAGGCGCACTGTTACTGAATGCAAGTTCGGCATTAGCTGCCAATTATAAAATTGATATACCAGGTCAGCACGCCTTTATTCAATTTCGTATTCAGCATTTAGGGTACAGCTGGCTATATGGGACATTTAAAGATTTTGAGGGTTCTTTCACATTTGATGAGAAAAACCCGGCTGCGGATAAAGTTGATGTGACGATCAAAATAGCCAGCTTGGATACTAACCACGCTGAACGTGATAAGCATCTGCGTGGTAAAGATTTCTTTAATACGGATAAATATCCTGAAGCAAAATTCACTTCAACAGCAGTGAAAAAAGAGGGGAATAAATATCTTGTTACAGGTGATCTGACTTTAAATGGTGTGACAAAGCCAGTAGTGCTAAATGCCGAACTACTGGGTGAAGGTAAAGATCCGTGGGGCGGCTACCGCGCAGGTTTTGACGCTTACGGTAAAATCAAACTGAAAGATTTTAATTTCCAAAAAGATTTGGGGCCTAAATCACAGGAAGCAGAATTACTGATCTCTGTCGAAGGCATTCGGGAAAAGTAATAAGCTGATTACTTAACTCAGTAGTGTCATTTATTAACGGCTGCGCATTGCGTGGCCTGTTTTATTGATAGGCAAAACCTTCTTTTCAGTTGATCTCATAGGTGATACTGTTGTTATATACAGTTTTAATGCAATTGATTGTATATGGTCTTGGGTAGAAAAATATACCCTATGGATTTCAAGATGGATCGCGACGGCAAGGGAGTGAATCCCTGGGAGCATAGGTAACTCTGTTACCGGGGTGAGCGAATGCAGTCAACAAAGAGGCAACTTGGAAGATAACGGGTATATCAATATTGTGTTTTGCTTGGTGCATACATGATGTTATCAGATTGATACAAGTATCACTTGCAAGTAAACTTAGTATAGAAACTGAGTGTTTATTGGTCGTTATGATTAAATTATGTATTAATAATACAGAGAGTAAGGAGAGGGGGTTATGTCATCATTTACAAAACTCATAGATAAGGCATATGTTTCTCCTGATAAAATTATTAGGGAAACTGCCAAACTGATGAAACCTGAAAGTGCCGCTACTGAAGACTGTTCTCAGAGGTTGTTGATCAGAAATGACGGTACTGTCATGATTAACAGGAAGAATAGCGATGTGATAGCGGCTTTTGAATATAATATAAAAGCGTTATCAAAGAGAAAATAACTAATATGTGGCCTGTTTTTATTACCTTTGTTTTGATCTGTTGCTATAAATATATTGATAGTGACATACCATCAAAAATTGAGTTACAAAAAGCGCAAGGGTGGAATGCTTACTTTCAAGTAGCTTTAAAAGGTGGGGGGTTTCTGATCGCTGGCTTTGTCATGGCTGTATTTATTGATGTTCTGTTATATTTAGCAATGTACATTATGAATGTACCTGCATATTTTGGTGCAAAATACACTCATTTACATTTGCCACAGATTTGAATGGACTCAGATACGCTACAGCAAGCTTTTTTTCATGGATTGTAGTTATATCTACGGTTCTTATGAGTATAAGCCAAGCCTCAATCGCTAAAAACAGATCAGAAAACTATACGTACCGGATTAAAGCCATTAGGAATGATGCGAAAAAAGATTCTGTAAATGAATTATTACTAGAATCCTTGGAGTTCGGTCTTCTCGTTATGGTCACTCTCAAATCTCGAAAGGTGTATGTTGGGATGGTTGATGAAGCGAAATTTTACAATTTCCATACCCATTCAGATGCAATGGTATCGATTATACCATTTATAAGTGGATACCGTGATAAAGACAGCTTATCTTTTACGGTCGAGCATGATTATACGGATATTTATAGTAGAAAAGGTATAACGTTAAACTCTGAACCATTATCAGTATATCAATTCCGGCATATATTACCGATAGACCAAATAGAATCTTTTTCTTTATTTGATGTAGATATTTATATATCGTTTGAAGAAAAACATAGTAAGCATCCATTTGTAGGAAACAGTAATAATAATGATGAGGCTGTTGTTTAATGCGGCTTTTTTCTTGTCTGCCAAGTGAAATGATGTGATTTTTCACTTGGCATTATATCAATGGGACTGTTTATTATATTAGCAATACGTATTTATATAGTTTTTATTTTATTTCCTTTAGCGGGGAATACTGAGATTCTATTATGACCTCGACTTGAAATTCACCTGAATTATCACTAAAAGTACCCGGTACGTCATTGAATAAAAGTATTAGTTCGCCATCTACAGGAACTGTTTTATGAAGTACTCCGTTGCCAATTGTAAACTTCTTGTTGGCGATCTTAGCGACGAGTGTGGCTATTGATGGCGGTTGTGGATTATTAGGTACAGGACCATCAGGCGCTGCCCATTCAACATTATCACGGCCATATTTCACCCATCCATGAGCAACAACAGAGATTATATCTCCTTGTTTGAGAATAAGTCCTGTGGATTTACCGTTTTCAGCGTTAGCTGGAACACTTCCTGACCAATCAGCCATAGTATTGCCTCCGAAATTATGTTTTATAGAATTAAATTTTGCCAAACATGCTGACATATTTGACTAAAATATAATTTATTTTCTTCATGGCTGGGTTTCAATGAGAAAATTAGCGTTTGTGATTTGTATCAATAACAATAAATCTTTATATCGATGGTTAATTTTAATATTGTTATTTTTGTTTTTTACTTTTTTTATCGAATATTAATTTAATGTTGGAATAATAAATTTATGGTTATTTTTGATTTTTAATAATTATAACGAATAGTTAGGATAAAACAGAAAGATTCCTATTTTTAATTTCCTAATATAATTATGTTAGAAAACCAGAATTGCTATTAATTCCTATTCCGTGCGGAAATTATGTAAAATGGTTACAGTAAATTATTGGTAGATAGTGTTTCTTGCATGGAGCTGGTTTTTTTCGTTTCTATGCCGCTTAATTCGGGTTTTTGTGCGTGAAATAGGGTAATGAGAATTCATTGGCGTTTATTTTTTATTCGTTTCTTAATCCTGCTTGAAAACCGACGGTGCTTTCGACGTAAATTGTATTCTACATGGCAACTCATCTCAGATTATCTGTTTTCTCTCTACGAGAATGAATGAGAAAGTGAAATAATCCAAAATCAATATCTTATTAATCGATAGAATGACTTTTACGACTATTTAATCATCAAGATATTTCTATGTTTAACAAAAAATCGGTTAACACAGGAGTATAATGGGTTAGATAAGATAGCCAATATCTCCAGTATTTAATGCAGACTGAATTCTTAATCAATCGATTAATTAAAAGATTAAATAGATGATATTATTGGTTGTTATGATAAGTAGTATTAAAGATATTTTTTTAATTAAAAATTAGGATGTTTGATGTTTTTTTATAGTCATTGAGTAAAAGTCAGTTAAGACCTGACTGCTTTATATATCGAAAATTACTTTGTCTGGGAATAGGGTATTTTTATAAATTTATCTTTTATAAGATTGACGATAACTCAACTCCTATTGAATTTGTAACACTTTCTTACAAATGTTACTTTTTGTAAATGAAAAAAATGGAAATTTTTTCTTGCTATTTTGTGATGATTTAATAATTATAACCTACAGTTCCATCATATGGACAGTATGAAGGAAATTTCAACTCCTGTTCCCTTATTCAAAGGGATTAATTGATGGGAACACATTTCTGTCTTCCTATCATTCAACGCATTATTACTCACGGCATAAGCGGTGCTTTTTGTCTATGGTAATGGGATTTTTACTGCCTTATTTTTTTGGTGGAGAAATCAATCAGTTTAATTTTCTGGCGGAATATGGAAGCCGCAAAGTTTTGTCAATTTACCGGTTATTGTAATAGCGAGTAAAGGAAACAACACTGATGAGTACATTAGATCCGCGAGAATGTTTAGATTGTAGATTGTTGAAACACTGGGTGGAATTTCAGTTGGTGGATGAACAGGGGAAACCCTTGGTCAATATGCCTTATAGCCTGATAAGCAAGGGACTACCGAATTATGTGCGCAAAGGGAAGACGGATGGTTTTGGGGTGCTCAGGGAAGAAGAGCTGTCAGCTCATCCCGTGACATTGTATATTCACGCCCAATCGTTGGCCGATGAAATGGAACAGCGCCCATTGCGGGAAATACGCGGTGAAGAGGCTTCGGTGGTGAAACCAAAAGCAGAAACCGAAGGCCATCAATATCGTTATGTGACTATCGGACAGATTAGTGATGGGTTGCCAGTGATTAAGGATTGGCATGATCCTAAAAAGATTCCACCTCCCTACCATTTCCCGAATTCAGAACCAAAAGGTTATCAGGTTCATCCGTTAAATCGACGTTATGTACTGGAAGTATGCCCTTTTCGGGCTTGGGTTTTACTGCTACATCATCAGAAAGAGTACTCCATTGTTAATGCTTATAACCAGTGTTTGATGAGCGTGCTGGCCTATGCCGATGGTGATGTTGATATTGAAGGCTCTGTACTACACTTTTTTAACCGGCAAATGGTCGATGTCTCGAAGCTGCCTTATCAGGTGGAAACGGCATCGGCTACCCCTGTAGTTTACGATGTACCGTTTAGTGAACGTTATACCCGGGTGGAGTTTATTGATTCACAAAAGGGGAACAACAAGCAGGGTGATACCAAACTGTTTTATGTTGCCAGTAAGAAAGATGTGATTGTTAGTTGGCGGGGAACGGCTAGTCTGGAGAATTACCTGACTGATGCCACCTTCCAGCCATTGGCTTTAAGTTGCGATGATGACAAAGCTCTGTGCAGTGATTTTATTCATCATGGTAAAGTGCATAAAGGGTTTTGGGAGGCATTTAATCTGGGGGGAAGGTTAATCGTTCCCAGTGATAAAACTAAAGCTAAAACTGAAACAGTGCTTCAAGATATCACCAGTTTGGTTACAAGCAAGCGATTATTTATTTGTGGCCATAGTTTGGGAGGAGCGTTGGCATTATTGCACAGCGCACAACTCAAAGAACACAATCCTTGTCTCTACAGTTACGGGATGCCAAGAACATTAACCCGTAGTGCGGTAGAGGAATTATCTTCTATTATCCACTATCGTCATGTTAATGAAGATGATGTAATCCCTTCTGTGCCATTTGAGCAGGATATGGATAATGTTTTTTTTAATTATTGGGCGCCGGCGGGGTATGACTGGGAAATCATGAAATTGTTGTCACCGTCACCGATTATTCAGGCAATTAAGCAGGCGACAGCTAGTAAAGAAATTTATCTTCATCATGGTAAAGTGGTTCATTTTTTTCAAGCCAACAGTTGCCCGGAATGGCTGATTTCCGCCCGGAATATCTCCCTGATAACCAGTGTTGCTGAAAAAATATTGGATAACACCACAAAACTCTACTTAATTCCTGAGTTAAATCAGGAAACAGAAAAGGATTTTTCTCTGGCCGGTGAGCGGCAGAATGCGTTGTTCAATCAGCTCAGTCAACAGGAAAAAGACAAGCTGTTTGTTGAAAACAGAAGTGCTGATTTGAAAGGCGGATTCGGTTTCTCTAATCATAGCTCGTATAAATATGCGGGTTATATTGACAAGCGCCTCAGAGAGTTATGCGAACCGGATAAGATTACGGTCTATCAGGATAGTCAGCGTCAATTTAAGGCGAAAATGGACAGTTATAAGATGCTTATCCCTGACAATGTTTACTACCGAAATCTCTATTTTCTGGATATGGATAAGCAGTTAATAAAATCACTGATGGTCAGCCAGCAGGAAGAACAGGGAGAACTGGCCTTACAGCATTACTGTGATAAACAGGAACTGTCCGTATGAAAATATTGAAGATAACGCTGTTCTTATTATTTCTTTATTCTATTTACTGGGCGTTTGGCGACACCTTTTTTGACGGGCTTTTTCCTTTTTCACCTGACGAGAAGAAACAGTTGATTACGGTGGAGGGTGTCGTGCCGAAATACACAAAACCGTATGTGTCTGCGCAATATATCTCAAAAGACTGCCTTAGATATCAGTTTGATGCAGGTATGTCGCCTTATCAAGTGCCGACTTATTATGGATTGGATTTGGATGTAAAAGCTGATCCACAAACTGGTTACTTTCAGGCGAAATTGCCTTTCAATGGCGGGGGATGGTGTAAATGGAAAATCAATCAAGCGTTTGTGGCGGTGGGTTATACCGATGTTAGTCACTTGGTGAAAGATGCTGTACCTTCTTCGGGACCGGGATTAGCTGCCTTTATTAACGACGCTGCACGAACAAATTATACTGAAGCCTCTGAAACTCGTGCATTGAATACGATAAATTTCAGCCCAGTTATTTACCCTGTTTTGAAAATGGTTGAGGGACGTCCAAACAGAGTTTCCTTACAGGGGGTAGTGGATTTATTTCCTTTTCGACTGAAATTAATGCCAGGAGCGGAATGGAAAATCACCTTTAAACCTAAGCTGGATGAAACTAAAATGCCGAAGGTTATAGTAACTAAGAAAGGTGAATGGGTTGAGTACCCCGGTGGGCATATTGAAATAAATACCCAAATGGTAGATACCCGTTACATAAAGTAACGCTCTACTAAGGTCATATTACCAGTTTGTCTAAAGGCCAACATGAGAATACTGTTATTAAAAGGAAATGTCCGTATGAAAATATTGAAAATAACGCTGTCATTATTATTTCTCTATTTTATTTACTGGGTATTTGGAGATACCTTTTTTAACTGGTTATTTCCTTTTTCATCTGACAGGAAAGAACAATTGATTACGGTGGAAGGCGTCATGCCAAAATATACAAAACCGTATGTGTCGGCAGAGTATATCTCAAAAGATTGCCTAAGATATCAGTTTGATGCGGGTATGTCGCCTTATAAAGTACCAACCTATAACAGATTGAGCCTGGATGTAAAGGCTGATCCAGAGACTGGTTATTTTCAGGCAAAATTACCTTTTAGTGGTGGAGGCTGGTGTAAATGGAAAATTAATCGAGCATTTGTGGCGGTGGGTTATACCGATGTTAGTCATCTGATGAAAGGTGCCGAACCCTATTTTGGGACAGGATTAGTCGCTTTTATCAACGATGCAGCGCGAACAAATTATTCTGAAGCCTCTGAGACCCGTGCATTGAATACGATAAATTTCAGCCCGGTTATTTACCCGGTTTTGAACATGGTCGAAGGATATCCAAACAGTATTTCCTTACAAGGCAATGTAGATTCGTTTCCTTTTCGACTGAAATTAATGCCAGGAGCGGAATGGAAAATCACCTTTAAACCTAAGCTGGATGAAACTAAAATGCCGAAGGTTATAGTAACTAAGAAAGGTGAATGGGTTGAGTACCCCGGTGGGCAC